>NZ_JBWKOG010000006.1:0-474372 GCF_059415965.1 Roseateles sp. GW821-FHT09G09
ATACAAGGGCGGGGGTGAGGGCCAGCGGCGGTGGAAGTGCTGAAGTCTTCTTGCTGACTGCCTAGTCCGCTGGCCCTCACCCCAACCCTCTCCCGCAAGCGGGAGAGGGAGCAAGAGGAAAGCGGAGCGCGGAGAGCGTCAGGGCTTCAGTGGATCAGTGATGGTGCCCGTGCGCGCCATGCGCGTGACCGTGCTCGATCTCTTCCTGCGACGCGGCCCGCACGTCCGTGACCTTGACGCTGATCTTCAGATGCTGACCGGCCAGCGGGTGGTTGCCGTCCAGGTGCACGGTGTCGCCCTTGACCTTCACGACGGTGAAGACGTGGAAGCCGTCGTCCGCCGCCGGCTCGTCCTCGCCGTCCTTGGCCTGGCGGATCTGGATCTGGCCGCCGACCTTCACGCCAGGCGGGAAGTCCTTCTTCGGGATCGTGATCAGCAGGCTCTCGTCGCGCTCGCCGAAGCCGGTCTCGGGCGTCAGCTCGATCGTCGTGGCGAAGCCCTTCTCCTGGCCTTCCAGCGCGGCTTCGACGACCGGCAGCGTGTTGCCGTAGCCGCCGATCAGCAGCGCCATCGGCTCGTCGGTCTTCTCGATGATCTGGCCGAGCTTGTTCGCGACCTTCAGTTCGACGGTGGCGATGGTGTCCTTGGTGATCTTCATGGGTGTTGCTTCGGGTGTTGCTGCTTGAGAAGGCCCCGCATGGAGGCCGCTGGGGGTCAGCCCGGGCGCCGGGGCCGTTGGGCGGTCTTGGGACGGAACGCGGCGCAGACCGCGTCGCGTGTTTCGAGGTAGGGGCCGCCGATCAGGTCGATGCAGTACGGCACCGCGGCGAAGATGCCGCTGGCGGCGTCGTGGCCGGCGAGCGTCTCGGCGATCGCCTTGGGCTGGCCCGGCAGGTTGATGATCAGCGCGCGGCCGCGGATCACCGCGACCTGGCGCGACAGGATCGCGGTCGGCACGAAGCGCAGCGAGATCTGCCGCATCTGCTCGCCGAAGCCGGGCATCACGCGGTCGGCGACGTCCATCGTCGCCTCGGGCGTGACGTCGCGGATCGCGGGACCGGTGCCGCCGGTGGTCAGCACGAGGTCGCACTGGCCTTCGTCGACGAGCTCGCGCAGCGTGCGCGCAATCAGCTCACGTTCATCGGGGATCAGGCGCGGCTGGAACTCGATCGGATTGATCAGCGCCGAGCGCAGCCAGTCCTGCAGCGCGGGCAGGCCCTTGTCCTCGTAGACGCCGCTGGAGGCGCGGTCGCTGATCGACACGATGCCGATGCGGACCGGTTCCGGCGGTGCGAGCGCCGCGCCGTTGTCCGACGGGGCCGCCTGTTCACTCATCGGCATCCTCGTCGGACGCGTCCGCATCGTCGCCGGCCGCCGACTCACCCTTGGCGGCAAGCACGTGGCCCTTCACGAATTGGAAGAGTTCGCGCCAGGCGCGGCCGTTGCGCTGCTCGGGCGCCTGGGCGCGGTCCTTGCGGGCGGCGCGGATCAGGCTGCGCAGCTGCTGCGTGTCGACCTCGTCGAAGCTGTCGATGAAGCCCTGCAGCGCGCCGTCTTCGTCGACCAGGCGCAGGCGCCAGCGCTCGGCCTGGTGCAGCTCGAGCGAGTCCTGGGCGCGGCCGAGCTTGAACTCGGCCACGGCTTCGCGGATCGGGGCCGGATCGACCTGGCGCATCAGCTTGCCGATCAGCTGCAGGTGGCGCTTCTTGCCGCTGCGGGCGGTGCCCGCGACGATGCGGCGGCCTTCCTTGATCGCGTCGAGCAGCGACTCGGGCAGGTCGAGCGCGGCCACGCGCTTCTCGGGCAGCGTGAGCAGTTCCTCGCCCAGCGCCTGCAGCGCATCCATGTCGCGCTTGAGCTGGCTTTTGCTGGGGCGGTCGTCTTCGAAGTCGTCGAAGTCCGCGCGGTCGTCGTGGTCGTCGTGATCGGGGGTCATGAGAGGGAGAAAGCGAGAAGCCCCGACCGGAAGGGCGGGGCACAGCGCCCGTATGATAGTCGCCACCCCGTCGCGGCCTCGGATTCCCCCAGGCCGCGCTGCTTTCAAAGAGACCGCATTCATGAGTCAAGCCGAGCAAGGATTCGCCTACAGCCAGGACCACTTCCGCCAGTTGATCGAGGACGTCCTGGCCGAGGCCAAACGCCAAGGCGCCAGCGACGCCGGCGCGGAGGTGTCCGAGGGCAGCGGCATGTCCGTGTCGGTGCGGCGCGGCCAGCTCGAGAACGTAGAACGCAACCGCGACAAGTCGCTGGGCATCTCGGTCTACCTCGGCCAGCGCAGAGGCAACGCGAGCACCTCGGACTTCTCGCCGCAGGCGCTGAAGGACACGGTCAGGGCGGCTTACGACATCGCGCGCTTCACGGCCGAGGACGAGTTCGCCGGCCTGCCCGACGAGCAGGACCTGTCGCTCGACGAGGCGGCACGGCCGTCGCTGGACCTCTTCCACCCGTGGGCCATCACCGCCGAGCAGGCCGCCGAACTGGCGCTGCGCTGCGAGGACGCGGCGCTGAAGACGGACGCGCGCATCACCAACTCGGAAGGCGCGGCGGTGTCGGCGCAGCAGTCGCACTTCTATTCGGGCAACTCGCGCGGTTTCCGCGGCGGGTATGCGAGCTCGCGGCATTCGGTGTCGGTGGCCCCGATCGCCGGGCGCGGCGCCGGCATGGAGCGCGACGCCTGGTACAGCTCGATGCGCGACGCGGCGGACCTGTCTTCCGCGGAATCGATCGGCCGCTACGCCGCCGAACGCGCGCTGGCGCGGCTCAAGGGCCGCAAGGTCAAGACGGCCAGCGTGCCGGTGCTGTTCGAAGCCCCGGTCGCGGCCGGCCTGCTGGGCGCGCTGGTGCAGGCCACCAGCGGCGGCGCGCTCTACCGCCGCGCGAGCTTCCTGCTCGACAGCCTGGACCAGCAGATCCTGTCGCCGCACGTCGAGGTCGTCGAGGATCCGCACATCGTCAAGGGCAAGGGCAGCTCGCCCTTCGACGACGAAGGCGTGGTCACGAAGGCGCGCACCGTGGTCGACGCGGGCGTGCTGAAGGGCTACTTCCTGTCGACCTACTCGGCGCGCAAGCTGGGCCTGCGCACGACGGGCCATGCGGGCGGCTCGCACAACCTGACGATGCGCAGCAAGGCGACGGCACCCGGCGACGATCTGCCGACGATGCTGCGCCGCCTCGGCACCGGTCTGTTCGTGACCGAGCTGATGGGGCAGGGCGTCAACTACGTGACCGGCGACTACTCGCGCGGCGCGAGCGGCTATTGGGTCGAGAACGGCGTCATCGCCTTCCCGGTCAACGAGATCACGATCGCAGGCAACGTCAAGGAGATGTTCAAGCAGATCGTGGGCATCGGCGCCGACACCTACACGCTGGGCAGCAAGACGGTGGGCTCCATCCTGCTGGAGAACATGAAGCTCGCCGGGGCCTGATCAGGCCCCCTTCCTGCAAGCACCGAGCGCCGGCCCAGGAGGCCGGCAGGCCCGCGTCGTCAATCGCGTCGCAGGCTCCGCATTCCTCCTCGGACCTGCCGGCCTCCTGGGCCTTTCGGGGGATGCCGAGGGTGGTGGTTGTCAGGTTGACGCCAGCCCTTCAGTGGTTAATCCTGTTTTCGCTCAGAGGCGCCCGTGACGCGGCGCCCATACCAACGAAAAAGGAGACTTCATGGAGCGTCGTTCGTTCGTCAAGAATGCCGGCCTGGCCGGCGTGCTGGCCGCAGGCGCGGCACCGGCCATCGTGCATGCGCAGGCCAACCTCCGGTGGCGGATGGCGTCGAGCTTTCCCAAGCAGCTCGACACGATCTACGGCGGCGGCGAGGTCTTCGCCAAGAAGGTCAGCGACCTGAGCGGCGGCAAGTTCCAGATCAGCGTGCACGCGGGCGGCGAGTTGATGCCGGCGTTCGGCGTGGTCGACGGCGTGCAGAACGCGACGGTCGAGATCGCGCACACGGTGCCGTACTACTTCTTCGGCAAGGACGAGACCTTCGCGATCGGCGCGTCGATCCCGTTCGGGCTGAACTCGCGGCAGATGACGGCGTGGACCTTCCACGGCAATGGTCTGAAGCTGATGCGCGAGTTCTACCGGAACTACAACATCATCAACTTCCCCGGCGGCAACACCGGCGCGCAGATGGCGGGCTGGTACCGCAAGGAGATCAAGTCGGCGGCGGACTTCAAGGGCTTGAAGTTCCGCATCGGCGGCTTCGCCGGCCGGGTGATCGAGCGCATGGGCGGCGTGCCGCAGAACCTGCCGGGCGGCGAGCTGTATTCGGCGCTGGAGAAGGGCACGATCGACGCGGCGGAATGGGTCGGGCCGTACGACGACCTGAAGCTGGGCTTCAACAAGGTCGCGCCGTTCTACTACTACCCCGGTTGGTGGGAGGGCGGCCCGCAGGTCGACTTCTTCATCAACACCAAGGCTTATGAAGCGCTGTCGCCCGAGTACAAGGCGATCGTCGAGGCGGCCTCCGCGTATGTGCACGTGGACATGCAGGCCAAGTACGACGTGCTGAACCCGCAGGCACTCAAGCAGCTGGTGGCGGCCAAGACCAAGCTGATGCGCTTCCCGAAGGACACGATGGACCTGGCGTTCAAGGAGTCGATGGCGCTGTACGCGGAGCTGTCGGCGAAGAACCCGAACTGGAAGAAGGTCTACGAGGATTACGCCAACTTCCGGCGTGACCAGAACCTGTGGTTCCGCTTCGCGGAGGCGGGCTTCGACGACTACATGCAGTCGCAGCGGTTCTGATTCGCGGCGAGGTCCGGAGCGAGGTCCGGACCGATATCCGCACCGACCTCCACCGCGAACGCCACCGCGACTTCCGCTGACCGCGGGCCGCGCTCCGACAAGGGGCGCGGCCCGTTCCGCTTGTGGGATGCCTGTGCGCCGAGGGCAGGGGCCGTGGCGTCACAATCGGGCCTCGATCAAACGGCATCAGGATGGGTTCATGAATCAGGAAACGCAGTCGCTCGAGGCGCTCCTCAAGGCCCTTCGCGTGCTGCTCACGGTGCTGCTGACGCTGACCGTCATCGCCGTCATCTGCTTCCGCCTCTTCGCTTACTCGTTCACCTATGCGTCGCCGCCGTTCTGGTCGCTCGTGCCGGCGGGTGTGCTCGCGGGGCTGCTGATCATGCTGCCCGTGCCGCAGCCGGTGCGGCGCATTGGTGCGGTGCTGCTGCTGGTGCTGTATGCGCTCAGCATCGCCTTCTTCGGCTGGCGCCATGTCATGGAGCTCTACGCCTCGGACGGTCCCTACGCCTTCGATCTCTTCGAAGCGGTGTTGATCGTCCTGCTGGCCGTGCCGAGTCTGGTGCGACCAAGATCCACGTTCTGAATTCGACGAGTCCACCGCACAGCCGATCGGATGGCTGAGGCCGGTCGCGCCGCAGCGTGCGCCAGGTCGCTCACAACTCGCCGAGGAAGTCGTCCACCGCGAATGGGAAACAGAGGAGGTGCGGCGTGGACACGCTCCGGGCGTGCTTGAGGATCTCCCGCACGACCAATGACTCCTCGCGGCAATCGCCCAGCGTCGCACTGGCAACGCGTGGGCGCTGCCCCTGGAGCAGGGCCAGCATGTCGTCGGTGTTGCGCGAGGCCAGCAGCGTGTCCTTGCTGTAGCGGTAGAGCGCCATCTTCGCCATCGGCACGTCGTATCTCAGCGATGCTTCCGGCAAGCTGTTCACGGTCAGATGCGTGGCGAGCAGGCCGTACTTGCCGTTGACGTAGTCGGCCAGGAAGGACGGCAGGGGCGCGCCCTGGTCGTCGAGCACGGCCTTCGGGTCGTAGCTGAAGCCCTGATAGGCGACCAGGGCGTCCAGCGTCGGGCGCAGGTAGTCCGGCAGACGGGCCAGGTTGGCATCCGTGGCGTAGGGATCGCGCGGCCGCCCGGCGGCCGCGCGGAGCGCGCCGTCGAGCGTGCGATGGATGTCGTACGGCCCCGCGGCGCCGTAGACCGCGCGCACCGTCGTCAGCCGCGACAACGCCGGCAGCGCGGCCATCGCCGAGAAGGCGCCCTGCGACAGGCCGATCACGCGCAGGTCCCGGCCCAGCGGGGCGCGGTGGACTTGCAGGAAATACTCGCGCACCGCCGTGAGCATGTCCTCCGTGTGGGCCGAGGTGTCCTTGCCGATCACGAAGGCCTGCGGCAGCGCGGCCGAGGCGCCGAGGCCGATCAGGTCGGGCGCGAAGTAGACGTGCCCCTTGCCTGCGGACCACAGGCCCGGCAACAGCATGGCGTCGGCACCGGACGACGGCGCGGCCGCGCCGCCGAGGACGGTCGGGTGCATGCCCAGCACCAGCGGCAGTCCGGCGAGGTCGATCGCGGGACCGCCGGCGGACGCAACGGGAAACACCAGCAGGCCGCTGAGCGACACCGGCGCGCCGGCGGCGTCGGTGCTGCGGTAGACGACGCGTTTCACCTGCGCGTCGTACCGCGCGTCGGGCTGGGCGATCCGCGGCAGTTCGGCGCGCAGCAGGATCCTGAGCACGGGCTCGACGGCCCCCGGGATGTCGTGGGCCTTCAACTGCGCCGCGATGAAGGCGTCGGCCAGGGCGTTGATGCGGTCCCGGGGGATGCGGGAGGCAGAGGGCAGCGACGGGAAGTTCACCGTCATGTCGTCCACCTTCAGCAGATGACCGCGCCGTTCCACGCCCGTGGCGAAGGTCGACACGGACCGGCCATCGAGGAAGGCGGCGTAGGCGGTCGACGGCCGGAGGTCCGCCAGCGGCTCGATCGTGAGCGAGCCCACGAGTCCGCCTCCGGGCTTGGCCTGCACGGTGGCGCTCACCGTGCGGGTCGGGACCACCGCGCCCGCGTCGTCCTTCAGCACCAGGCTGTCGCACCCGCCGGCGACCGGCGTGGTGTAGACCACGGAGATCAGCGGGTTGACGACGGCACGCCGGGTCTGACGCTCCGGCGTGATCTTGAGGACCTGGCAGTCGGAGATGTTGGAGACGTCGGAGATCCTGGGGGTGTCCGTCCCGTTCTGCTGGCCGGCGCAGGCCGACAGCACCAGGGGCAGGGCCAGGACAGCGATCAAGGTCAGTCGGTCCATGGCCGTTCAGAGCTCACCGACGAAGTCGTCGATCTGGAAGGCGACGCACAGCGTGTGGGTCGTGAGCTTGCCCCGCTTCGGATCGAAGGCGTAGTTCCCATAGGCCAGGAAACTGGTCATGACGTTGCGGACGTGGCTGGACAGGAAGTCCAGGTTCTCACGCATTGCATAGGCGTCCCGCGCGGCGCCGCCGGCGGCCAGCAGCGCGCCCTGGAAGGTCCGGTAGACGTCATACGGACCCTGCTGTGCGGCGGAGACGATGCGCACCGTGCCCTCGCGGGCCAGGTGACGCAGCGAGGCGATCGTCGAATACGCCCCTTGGGAGCCGCCGACCAGGCGCAGGTTCGTGCCGAGGCGCGCCTGATGCCGCTGCTGGACATGGGTGCGGACCGCCCGCAGCAGGTCCTGCGTCTGGCCGGCGGTGTCGGCGGCCACGAGGTAGGCCTGCGGCAGCGCGCTGGTGTCGCCGACCCCGATCAGGTCGGGCGCCGGGAACAGGTGTCCCTTGCCCGCGGCGATCAGGCCGGGGACCGCCATCGTCGTGGCGCCGGAGGAGGGCGCTTCGGACTCGACGAAGGTCTGCTGGATCGCATCGCCCGGTGTGACGCGCAGGACGTTGCAGGCGACGGCCGGATCCGGGATGGGAATGAGGGTGCTGGACGGAGCGGGATCCGGCGGCTTCGACCCGCCGCCGCAGGCGGCGACCAGCGCGGACAGGCAGAGCACGGAGAACGTCGAGCGAAGGGGACGGCGCATGGAAGAAGGCGGGGATAGGCGGGGAAGGCATCGTCGATGGCCCGACCCCTCGGCTCAATGCGGCAGACGGGTAGGGCGGAGGGGTCGGACCAGCCTGTCGAAGCAGGGTGGCCCACTCAAATGCGGGGGTGGTGGCGGTCGATGGGCCGGACCGGCGTCATCGAGCCGGCCGGCGGCTTCTGTAGACTGCTTCCCCGATGAATCCGCCGGCCCGCTTTCCGATCGCAACGCCTGACCCCGGCATCGACGCCGCGTCGCGCGACTTCCCGACGACCCCGCGTTTCGACCGGCTCGATGCGCTGCGGGGGCTGGCGATGGTCTGGATGACCGTCTTCCACTTCTGCTTCGACCTGAGCTTCTTCAAGGTCGTGGTGCAGGACTTCTACCGCGACCCGTTCTGGACCTGGCAGCGCAGCGGCATCGTCAGCCTGTTCCTGCTGTGCGCCGGCATGGGCCAGGCGGTGGCGCTGGCGCAGGGCCAGACGGCCTACCGTTTTTGGCGCCGCTGGGGTCAGGTCATGGCCTGCGCGCTGCTGGTGTCGATCGGCTCGTGGTGGATGTTCCCGCGCTCCTTCATCAGTTTCGGCGTGCTGCACGGCATGGCGCTGATGCTGATCCTGGTGCGCTTCGGCTTCTCCAGACTGCCGACGGCCGCGCTGTGGGTGCTGGGCGCCATCGCGCTCGCGCTGCCGTTCCTCATCGCGGATCCCTTCTTCGACACCCGCACCACCAACTGGGTCGGCCTGGTCACGCGCAAGCCGCTGACCGAGGACTACGTCCCGATCCTGCCGTGGCTCGGCCCGATGCTGTGGGGCTGCGCGCTGATGCGCGTCGAGGCGGTGCGGCAGTGGATGCAACGCCCGCTGCTGCCGGCGATCCGCCCGCTGTCGGTGATGGGCCGGTGGTCGCTGTCGTATTACATGGTCCACCAGCCGGTGATGATCGGCGCGTTGATGGCCGCGCGGCACTTCGGCATCCTTTGACGGGTCGACAGGGTCGACAGGGCCGCCAGGGATGCGTCCGCCTCGACCGGCGGGCCGTCACGGGTGCGCGACAATCGCGCCCCATGAGCTCCTCCCCCTCCAAGACCCAGATCCTGTTCGGCTTCCACGCCGTCACCGTCCGCCTGAAGACCGCGCCGGCCTCGGTGCAGGAGATCCTGTTCGACGCCACCCGCAAGGACCAGCGCATGCGGGGCTTCCTCGAGAAGGCCGAGGCGGCGGGCGCGAAACTCGTCGAGAGCGACGACGATCGCCTCAAGGCGCTGTGCGGCACGCACCGCCACCAGGGGGTGGTGGCGCGGGTGAAGGCGGTGGCGCAGTCGCATTCGCTGGACGAGGTGCTGGAACAGGTCGAGGGCCCGCCGCTGGTGCTGGTGCTGGACGGCGTCACCGATCCGCACAACCTCGGCGCCTGCCTGCGCGTGGCCGACGGGGCCGGCGCCCATGCGGTGGTCGCGCCCAAGGACCATGCGGTGGGGCTCAACGCCACGGTGGCCAAGGTGGCCAGCGGCGCCGCGGAGACCGTGCCCTACCTGATGGTGACCAACCTGGCGCGGTCGCTCAACGAGCTCAAGGAGCGCGACATCTGGGTGATCGGCACCTCGGACCAGGCGGAGAAGACCTTGTACGACCTGGACCTGACGGGACCGGTGGCGCTGGTGCTGGGCGCCGAAGGCGACGGCATGCGCCAGCTGACCGCGAAGACCTGCGACGAGCTGGTGCGCATCCCGATGCAGGGCGCGGTGGAAAGCCTGAACGTCTCGGTCGCGGCCGGCGTGTGCCTGTACGAGGCGCTGCGCCAGCGTCAGAAGAAGGCCGAGAAGCCCGAGAAGGCCTGAACACCGACGCGAGATAATCGCGACCATTCCGGCGCCCACGAGGCGCCGTTCCAAACTCCGCATTCCCATCCGGTAGCGCCATGCCAGTCATCGAAGTCACGCATCCCCTCGTCAAGCACAAGATCGGCCTGATGCGGGAGGGCGACATGTCCACCAAGAAGTTCCGCGAGCTGACCGGCGAGGTCGCGCGGCTGCTGGCGTACGAGGCGACGGCGGACTTCCCGCTGGAGAAGACGACGATCGAGGGCTGGTGCGGCCAGGTCGAGATCGACCAGATCGCGGGCCGCAAGGTCACGGTGGTGCCTATCCTGCGTGCGGGACTGGGCATGCTGGACGGCGTGCTGGACATGATGCCCAACGCCAAGGTGAGCGTGGTCGGCCTCGCGCGCGACCACGAGACCTTGCAGCCGGTGAACTACTTCGAGAAGTTCGTCGGCAAGCTGGACGAGCGCACCGCGCTGATCGTCGACCCGATGCTGGCGACGGCGGGCTCGATGATCGCGACGGTCGACCTGCTCAAGCAGCGCGGCTGCAAGGACATCCGCGCGCTGGTGCTGGTGGCGGCGCCGGAAGGCGTGGCAGCGCTGAACAAGGCGCATCCGGACATCCGCTGCTGGACCGCGGCGATCGACTCGCACCTCAACGAGAACGGGTACATCATCCCGGGCCTCGGCGACGCCGGGGACAAGATCTTCGGGACGAAGGACGTTTGAGGTCTTCCGGCTGCGAGGCACCAAGTCCTGCTGACAAGGGTCAGAGCGGCGGAAAGCGATTCGTACCTTCCGCTGGCAACTTGTGCATGCAAGCAACGAAGAGCGGACTGACGAGCCAGCCGTTCAGCCAGGACCGCACCGACGGCAAGTCCAGCGTTGAAAACCACTCCGGCTCCACTGCGGCGAACTGGCGCACGAAGGGCAACACGGCCAGGTCGGTGGCACATGGCGTGTCGCCGCCCAGGCAGGGCGCGCTGCTCAGCCGCGCTTCCAGTGGTCGCAGAAGCACATCGACCGCGCTGTCGCGGTGCGCGTCTGGCGCGAGCGTCTCGCTTGCGTAGCGCTGCGGGTACTTCCAGCGGTCCAGGTGGTGCTTGAAGTCGCCGTCGTTGCGCTGGACCAGGTCAAGGTTCTCAGGCGACTGCGCGCGCGCCCACCAACCCTGCGCATCGGGCGCAGCCAGTGCCCAGCGCATGATGTCCCAGCTCTCCTCGATCACGCGGCCATCAGGCAGCTGCAGCACGGGCACCGTGGCCTTGGGAGACAAGGCCAGCAGGCTCGCCGGCTTGTCGCGCAAGCTGACCTCCATGGCCTCGAAGTCCCGCCCGGCCTGCAGCAGCGCCATCCGTGCGCGCATCGCGTAGGGGCAGCGACGAAAGGTGTAGAGCAGCGGCAACTGGCTCATCGCACCCACAGCACTTCGAACTGCTGTCGGACGGAAGCGACCTGGATCGATACTTCGTCACCCTCGCATTTACCCAGCACGGCCCTGCCCAACGGGGCTTCGCTGCTGATGACCTGAACGAGCTGAGCGCCGCTCACCAACTGCATGCTGCCCCCATCGGGGCCGAGAAAGAGCAGTTGCTGCTTGTCGTCGGCATCGACCAGGCAGACCAGCGCACCGAGCTGTATCCCTTTGCTGGCGTCGTAGGCGGGCGGGCGGAATTGGCGCCAATGGGCCATCGCCTGGCGGATGGCTTCGGCGCGACGCGCCTGGCCGGTGGCCAGGTAGGCGGCTTCGAGACCCAAGGTGTCGTACTTGTTTTCGGCGATGTTCTCTTCGTGAGTCGCCGTTTCATGCGCCGCACGCGCGGCCTGTTCAACTTGCAGCAGGTCTTCGGCGAGCCGTTCCAGCACCTGCTGCTGCAGCAAGGATTTATCCATGATGAAAGGTCGACAGCCCGGTCTCTAAACGACCCCGAGCGCGCCCAGCACGCCACCCGCCAGCACCATCCACACGATCCCGATCTTGGTCCGCATCGTGAGGACCACGGTCGCGACGATCATCGCCAGCGTCGCCCAGCGATGGTCAGGCTCGACCAGGTAGGGCGCCGCAAGCAGCCAGCCCGTTGCAATCATCAGCCCCAGCGTCAGCGGCGCCATGCCGACGGTGAAAGCGCGCACCCCGAGGTGCTCGCGGTTGTTGCGCGCCCAGCGCGTCGCCGCCACGACCAGCGTCGTCGACGGCAGCAGGATGCCCGCCATCGCCGCGGCCGCGCCCAGCAACCCCGACACGTTGAAGCCCAGCACCGCGACGAACAGGATGTTCGGACCCGGCGCGGCCTGCGCCAGCGCGATCGAGCTGGTGAAGCTCTGGTCGGTCAGCCAATGGCGTTCGTCGACCAGGTAGCGGTGCATGTCCGGCGCCGTCGTGATCGCGCCGCCGATGGACAGCAGCGACAGCATCAGGAAGTGCAGCATCAGCGCGCCGAGCTCGGGCCAGCTCAAGCTGCCGACCAGCATCTGGGTCCAGCCGGCATGAGCACCGACTTGCACACCGACTTGCGCGCCGACCTGGGCGACGGCGCTCATGCGCGGACTCCCGCGCGGCTGCGCTTGAGCGCGATCAGCGCCAGCGTCATGCCCAGCCCGCCGACGCTCAGCACGATCCAGAACAGCGGCAGCTTCAGCCACACCGTCGCGCCGAACACCAGCGCCGCGAGCGCGAGCCCGGGGGCCAGGCCGATCGGGTTCTTCTTCAGCGAGGGCAGCAGCTTGAAGCCCGTGGCCAGGATCAGTCCGGCCGATACGGCGCCCATGCCGCGCAGCGCCCCGGTCATGCGCGGCGAGGCCAGCCAGGTCGTCGACAAGGCCGCGAGGATCAGCACGATCACCGCCGGGAACAGCATCATTCCCGCCAGCGCGACCAACGCGCCGCGCAGGCCGAAGAAGCGGTCGCCGATCATCAGCGAGATGTTCACGATGTTCGGCCCCGGCAGCACCTGCGCGACGGCGAGCGTCTCGACGAACTCCTCGCGCGTCATCCAGTTCAGGCGCTCGACCAGCTCCCGCTGCGCCACCGCCAGTACGCCGCCGAAGCCCTGCAGCGCCAGCCAGGTGAAGGCCCAGAACAGCTGGGACAGGGACCCGGGTTGCGCGAGCGCGGGCTCGGGCGTGAAGGGGGCGGCGCCGGGCTCGGCGCCTTCAGGGGAAGGGGGCGGCGCGGAGGAGGGCCCCGCGCTCACCGGTGCCCCTTCAGCACATCCGGATTGACGATGTTGGACGGCTTGCCGGCCATGTAGTTCAGGACGTTGTCGAAGGCCGCGTCGAAGTACATCTGGTAGCTGTCCTGCTCGACGTAGCCGATGTGCGGCGTGCACACGGCGTTCTCCAGGCGCAGCAGCGGGTGGCCCTGCAGGATGGGTTCGGACTCGAACACGTCCACCGCCGCCATGCCGGGCCGGCCGCGGTTCAGGCCGGAGACCAGCGCGCCGTCCGCGACCAGCTCCGCGCGCGAGGTGTTCACGAACAGCGAGGTCGGCTTCATCCGCGCCAGGTCCTCGGCGCTCACGATGCCGGTGGTCTCGTCCGACAGCCGCAGGTGCAGCGTCAGCACGTCGGCCTGTTCGAAGAAGGCCTCGCGGGTGTCCGCGGCCTGGTGGCCGTCAGCCTGCGCGCGCAGCCGCGAGGCCTCGCTGCCCCAGACGAGCACCTGCATGCCGAAGGCCTTGCCGTACCCGGCGATCAGCTGGCCGATCTTGCCGTAGCCCCAGATGCCCAGCGTCTTGCCGCGCAGCACCATGCCCAGGCCGAAGTTCGGCGGCATCGAGCCGGACTTCAGTCCCGACTGCTGCCACACCCCGTGCTTGAGCGTCGAGATGTACTGCGGCAGCCGCCGCATCGCGGCCATGATCAGCGCCCAGGTCAGTTCCGCCGGGGCGATGGGCGAACCGCCCCCTTCCGCCACGGCGATCCCGAGCCGCGTGCAGGCGTCGACATCGATGTGCTTGCCGACGCGGCCGGTCTGCGAGATCAGTTTGAGCTTGGGCAGCTTTTCCAGCAGTTGGCGGGGGAAGTGGGTGCGTTCGCGGATCGTCACCAGCACTTCGGCGTCCCGCAGCCGGACCGACAGCTGTCCGATGCCCTTGACGGTGTTGGTGAAGACCTTGGCGTTCAGCGCGTCCAGTTTGGCGGCGCAAGGGAGCTTGCGCACGGCGTCCTGGTAGTCGTCGAGGATGATGATGTTCATAGGCGTGCGGACGTCGATCCTACTCGCCTGGATCGATCACCCCAAGGCCATTGGGCGAGCGTCGTGCAACAGATCGGAACAGGCACTAGCATCGCGCCCGCATCGCATCCCCCATTCCAGACAAGGAGACTCCCATGGACATGTACGCCGCCACCGTGCCGGTGTTCGACCGCATGCTGAGCAACATGCAGACCTGGATCCGCACCGCGCGCGATCACGCCATCGCCAAGGGCTTCGACGAATCCGTCTACCTGACGCTGCGCCTGGCGCCCGACATGCTGCCGCTGCCGCGCCAGGTCCAGATCGCCAGCGACGCCGCCAAGAGCGGCGCCGCGCGCCTGGCCAGCATCGAGGTGCCGAGCTGGCCCGACAGCGAAGCGTCGATGGAAGAGCTGATCCAGCGCATCCAGAAGACCCGCGACTTCATCAAGACGATCACGCCCGAGCAGATCAACGGCTCCGAGACCCGTGCGGTCAGCGTGCCGCGTCGCGACAAGGAGCCGCTGAAGTTCGAGGGCCAGGACTTCGCCCGGTTCTACAACCTGCCCAACTTCTTCTTCCACGCCACCACGCTGTACGCCCTGCTGCGCAACGCGGGCGTGCCGCTGGGCAAGATGGACTTCCTGGGTCAGCCGAAGTGATCAGCCGAGCAGGCGGCGGAGCAGGCTTTTCCCCTGCTCGAGCTGGCGGTTGAGCGCGATCAGGCGCGCCTCGGCCTCCGCCTGGTCGAAGCGTCGGGCCACTTCCGTGTAGATCGCCGTCCGCAGGTGCCACAGGTCCTGTGGATGCCGTGCATGGACGATATGGCGGAGCAGGGCGGTGACGCGCTCCTGCGCGTCCGTGTCGGCGTCGACGGCCAGATCGTTGACGCTGGCGCGGAACGCCATGCGCAGCCTGGCCATCGTGCGGGCGCTGGCCTGGGGACGGCGCCCTTCGCCGGGCCACAGCCGCATCAGGCTCTGGAAGATGGAATCCCCGTTGCGCCGCCGCGTCGGCGCATCGTTCATCGCCGCGCCGCCGGCACCGCCGCCGAGGCGGACCGCCGGTTCCACCCCGGTCTGGGTGTCCACCGCGCGCGTCTCGAAATCGTCCGGCTCGAGGGCTTCCACCGCCTCCGCCGCTTCGACGATCTCATCCCAACGAGACAGACTAGGCATCGCTTTCATGGGCTGCGTTCTTCTTGTCCTGGTTGATCGGACGCGCGTCCCTCGACGTCCCTTGGCGGGCTTGCTCTATCGCGCGGCGTCCCGGCTCTTGGAGGCTGGGATCGCGAGACGATTGTGGAAGTCGGACCTGTAACAAGAAGCTCCGAAAAGGCCGTGACGGGGGCCTCAGATCGTGCTCAAGTTCTCACTCCGGCGGCCGATAAGGGACTGAATGGGCGGGTCGCCGGTGTCCGCGGCATGTCCAGAGGGGGGCTCCCAGGCGGGGAAATAGGCGGTCGGCACCGTCCATTTGCCCGGATGCCTCGCGGGGACGCACGGACACAATCCCGTACAGGCGGCCAGAGGGCCCGAGCCGGCATGTCCGGTCGCGCCCGCCGGACCGCGCCACCGCGCTTAGGAAGCCCGATCACATGGACATCGCCCGCCCCAGCATGCCGAACTTGAGCGTTCCCGCCCCGTTGGCCCAGGAATGGGAGCAGTTGCTGACCCGTGCCCGCGAGGGCGCGCTCCCCCTGCCGGAGCTGATGGACCGCGGCAACTTCTTCCAGGGCCAGAACCTCGGCGATGCCGCCGCCCATCTGTACGAGACCTGGCTCGCGCATGAGGGCCAGGCGCCGGCGGCGCGCCTGGTCGCCCTCTACAACTGGGGCACCGTGCTGGGCAACATCCAGCAGCACGAGCGCGCGGAGCAGGTCTACCGCCAGGCGCTGGCGATCAGCCCGACCTTCGCCCAGGCCCGCCTGAATCTCGGTCACCAGCTGGAGCATCTGGGGCGCGTCGACGAGGCGCTCGGCGCCTGGCGCGAGGTCTATGAGGGCGCCGGTCCGATGGAGGCGCTCGGTGCCGACCAGACGGGGCTGCGCACCCATGCCTTCAACAACGCGGCCCGGCTGCTGGAACTGCAGCGCCGTTATGACGAGTCGGAAGCGCTGATGGTGCGCAGCCTCACGCTCAATCCGGAGCAGACGGACGTGATGCAGCACTACGTGCACATCCGTCAGAAGCAGTGCAAGTGGCCGGTGTACGAGGCCTTCGGCGAAGTCACGCACAACAAGCTGCTGATTGCGACCTCGTTGCTGGCGACGCTGAGCGCCACGGACGACCCCGCGCTGCAGATGGGCGCCGCCCAGCGCTTCGTCCATGAGAAGGTGACGAAGCAGAAAGACGTGCTCTGGCGCCATCCGGTGTCCGTGGCGGCCCGCGAGCAGGGCGGCAAGATCAAGATCGGCTACCTCTCCGGCGACCTCTGCATGCACGCCGTCGGTCTGCTGACCGCCGAGCTCTACGAGTTGCACGATCGCGAGAAATTCGAGATCCACGCCTTCGACTGGAGCCGCGAGGACGGCACCGCGCTGCGCAAGCGGATCCTGATGTCGATGGACAAGGTGTGGCGCCTGAACGCCATGGACGACGCCACCGCCGCCAAGCTGATCGCGCAGGCGGGCATCGACGTGCTGGTCGACCTGCAGGGCCTGACCAGCGGCGCCCGGCCGAATATCCTGGCGCATCGTCCGGCGCCGGTGCAGGTCAGCTACCTGGGCCTGCCGGCGACCTCGCTGCTGCCCGGCGTCGACTGGATCCTGGCGGATCGCTTCACGATGCCGCCTGAATACCTGCCGTACTGCAGCGAAAATCCCATTTACCTGCCGCATTGCTACCAGGTCAGCGATCGCAAGCGCGACATCGGCGCCGATCCCACCCGCGCCCAGTACGACCTGCCCGAGGACGCTTTCGTCTTCTGCTCGTTCAACAACAACCACAAGATGAACGCCGAGATGTTCGGTGCCTGGATGCGCATCCTGCACGGCGTGCCGAATTCGGTCCTGTGGCTGCTGGCGGACAACGAATGGGCCAAGGGCAACCTGCGGCGCGAGGCCGAGGCCGCCGGCATCGATCCGTCGCGGCTGATCTTCGCCCCGCGCGTGGCGCCGCCGGACTATCTGGCGCGCTTCCAGCTGCCGGACCTGGTGCTGGACACCTTCCCGTACAACGCCGGCACCACCGCCAGCGACTGCCTCTGGATGGGCACCCCGATCCTGACCCGCTCCGGCCGCAGCTACATCTCCCGCATGTGCGGCAGCCTGCTGACGGCCGTCGGCCTGCCGGACCTGATCACCTTCTCGGTCGAGGAATACGTCCAGCGCGCCATCCAGATCGGCCTCAACCCGGGCCGCGCCAAGTCCTACAAGCGCTACCTGCGGGACGAAGGGCGCAACAGCGCACTTTTCGACATGCCGAGCATCGTTCGTGACATCGAGCGCGAATTCGAGCAATTGGCACTCGCACATAGAAGCTGAAATTGACAAGATTTGATCAATGAACCGGCCTCACGACCCCTTCTTCGACGGTGACCAGCGCGCCCGCGGCCCCGGCCTGCGCCTGGCGGCGGAAGACGGCCAGCGTGCGCCCGGCATTCCGGACGCGCCGCACGACCCGCTCGCGGACCTGGCGCAGCAGCCGGCGATCGATCCGCTGCTGCAGTGCCTGTCCTGGCTGACGCAGCATCACGGCCGCGCCCGCTCGGTCGAGTCGCTGCGCGCCGGCGCACCCGTCGAAGGGGCGCTCAGCCCGGATCAGGCCATCCGCCTGATGCGCGAAGCCGGCTACAACGCCGGCCTGCTGCGCAAGGGCATCGAGGAGATCAACCAGCTGCTGCTGCCCGCGGTGCTGCTGCTCAACGGCGGCGACGCCTGCGTGCTGGTGCGCCGTCTGGACGACGACGGCTCGGGCGCCGTCCGCTACGAGGTGGTCTTCCCCGGTCCCGAGGCCGCGAGTTGCGTCGCCCCGGCCTCCGAACTGGACCAGGAGTACAGCGGCTTCATCCTCGCGATCGCTCCGCAGGAGGTGTCGCAAGCCAAGCCGATCAGCGGCGCCAAGGACGACGACACCCCGCTGCTGCAGGCCGATTCGCACTGGCTGTTCGGCACGCTCAAGCGCTTCATCCCGTATTACCGCTCGGCGATGCTCGCCGCGCTGCTGAGCAACGTGCTGATGATGGTGTCGGGCCTGGTGACCTCGGTCATCTACGACAAGGTCATCCCGCACCAGGCCTTCGTCACGCTGTGGACGTTGGCGGTCGGCGCCGGGCTCGCGCTGGTCTTCGACCTGTTCGCGCGTCAACTCCGCGCCCACCTGATCGACCTCGCCGGCCGCAAGACCGACCTGATCGTCGGCGCCAAGCTGTTCCGCCAGACGCTGGGCGTGCGGATGGAACATCGCCCGGCGTCGGCCGGCTCCTATGCGCACTACCTGGCGCAGGTGGAGGTCGTGCGCGACTTCTTCACCTCGGCCACGATGTCGGTGCTGACGGACCTGCCGTTCGTGATCCTCTTCGTCGCGATGACCTTCATCATCGGCGGCCCGCTGGGCTGGGTGCTGATGGCGGCGATCCCGCTGATGCTGCTGATGAGCTTCGGCATCCAGGGCTACCTGCGCCGCGCGATGCGCACCAACATGACCGAGGCGGCCGACCTGCACGGCACGCTGGTCGAGGCGCTCGAAGGCCTCGAGGACCTCAAGACCACCGGCGCCGAAGGCCGCTTCCTGCGCCGCTACGAACACAGCACCGCCATCGTCGCCGAGTCCGCGCTCAAGGCCCGCACGATGGCCAGCTGGAGCATGAACATCTCGATGACGATGCAGCAGGCGATCAACCTCGTGATGCTGGTCTGGGGCGTCTACCTGATCAACGAGAGCGTCATCAGCGCCGGCGCGCTGATCGGCGCGGTCATGTTCGCCGGTCGCGCCACGGTGCCGCTGAACAGCCTGGTGAGCCTGGCGACCCGCTACCAGGGCGCCCGCGCGGCGATGCTGTCGT
This sequence comes from Roseateles sp. GW821-FHT09G09, assembly GCF_059415965.1. Taxonomy (NCBI): domain Bacteria; kingdom Pseudomonadati; phylum Pseudomonadota; class Betaproteobacteria; order Burkholderiales; family Sphaerotilaceae; genus Roseateles; species Roseateles sp. GW821-FHT09G09. Next base: position 18,808 of record NZ_JBWKOG010000006.1, read on the forward strand.
TGAACTCGGTGATGAGCGCGCCGGTGGAGCGCGACTCCACCCGCAACTACGTCCCGCTGAACCAGATCACCGGCCGCATCGGCCTGAACGACATCGGCTTCTCGTACCCGGCGCAGGGCGACGCCCAGTCGCCGAAGGTGCTGCGCAACGTCACCATGCGCGTGCAGCCGGGCGAGCGCCTCGCGATCCTGGGCCGCATCGGCAGCGGCAAGTCGACCGTGCTGCGCATGCTGGCCGGTCTGTACCAGCCGACCGAGGGTCACGTCGAGATCGACGGCATCGATCTGCGCCAGGTCGACCCGGCCGAGTTCCGCAGCAAGGTCGGCTTCGTGTCGCAGGAGCCGCGGCTCTTCCACGGCACGCTGCGCGACAACGTGCTGATGGGCCGTCACGTCGATGCGCAGCGGCTCGTCGAGGTCGCCAAGCTCACGGGCCTGGACCGCGTCGTCGCCGGCCATCCGATGGGCTGGGACCTGCCGGTGGGCGAGATGGGGTCGCTGCTGTCCGGCGGTCAGCGCCAGCTCGTCGCGCTCGCGCGCAGCCTGGTCACCAAGCCGCAGATCCTGCTGATGGACGAGCCGACCAGCTCGATGGACGCGCAGTCCGAGATCGCCTTCCTGCGCCAACTGCGCGACGCCGCCGGCGACTGCACCCTGATCATGGTCACCCACCGTCCGGCGGTGCTGGAACTGGTGTCGCGCATCGTCGTGGTCGACACGGGCCGCCTCGTCATGGACGGACCGCGCGACCAGGTCCTGGCCGCGCTGTCCGGCGCCCGTCCGCCGGGCCAGCCGCAGCAACAGCAGCCCCAGCCGGGTCAGGCGGCCCAGCAGCCGCAAGGCGCGCCCGTCCACGTCCATCCGGCCGCGCAGGCGCTGAACCGCGCGGCGTCCGTCTGACGTCCGCCAGACATCCGTCCTGAAACCGTCCTGAAGTCCCCCTCCCATGTCGCAGTCCCGCACCCTCAGCCGCGAAGAAGGCCTGTTCGTCGGCAGCGTCCAGTCGGCGCTGATCGACGAGCCGCTGCCGCGCGCCGTCTGGGCGCTCTACCTGATGGCGGCGGTGTTGCTGGTGGGGCTGGCCTGGTCGTCGATCGCGACGGTCGACGAGGTCACCCGCAGCGACGCGCGCATCGTGCCCGACGGCAAGGAGCAGGTCATCGCCAGCCTGGAGTCCGGCACGCTGGGCAAGCTGCTGGTCCACGAAGGCGAGGAAGTCGAGGCCGGCGAGCCGCTGGCCGAGCTGGACCCGACCCGAGCCGAAGCCGCCGAGAACGAAAGCCAGGCCAAGCGCCTGGGCCTGATGGCGCAGGTCGCGCGGCTGCGCGCCGAGGCGCTGGGCGTGCCGCTCAAGTTCCCCGACGAGGTCAAGGGCGTGCAGCGCCTGGTCGACAGCGAATCCGAGGTCTTCGACACCCGCCGCCGCGTGCTCGAGGAAGCTACCGCCAGCATCAACCGCAGCATCGGGCTGCTGGCCACCGAGCAGAAGATGGCGCAGGACATGGCGTCCAAGGGCCTGATGTCCAACGTCGAGGTCATGCGCGTCACGCGCCAGGTCAACGAGCTGCAGCAGCAGCGCAACGAGCGCATCAGCCGCTTCCGCCAGGACTCGAGCTCCGAGCTGTCGAAGGCGCAGACCGACCTCGCGCAGCTGGATGAGCAACTGGTCGTGCGCCGCGACGCGGTCACGCGCTCGGTGCTGAAGTCGCCGGTCAAGGGCCTGGTCAAGAACATCAAGATGAACACGGTGGGCGGCGTCATCACGTCCGGCACGCCGATCATGGAGATCGTCCCCATCGGTCCGCGCATCCTGATCGAGGCGCGCATCAAGCCCAAGGACATCGGCTACATCCAGGTCGGGCAGACGGCCATCGTCAAGCTCAACGGCTACGACTTCAACGTCAACGGCGGCCTGCACGGCAAGATCGAGTACGTCAGCCCCGACGCGCTCGGCGAAACCGAGAAGAACAACGAAGGCACCTACTACCGCGTCCTGATCACGGCCGAGCGCAACACGCTGCGCGCCAAGGGCGAACCGCTGCCGGTGATCCCCGGCATGACGGCGATGGTGGACATCCGCACCGGCGAGCGCTCGGTCCTGAGCTATCTGCTGCGTCCGATGCTGAAGTCGAAGGAAGCGCTGCGGGAACGTTGAATCCGCGTCGCGTTGAATCCGCGTCGCATCACGCCGCCGCCCCCCGCCCCCCGCCCGCCTCCCGCGGGCGGTTTCATTTGTAAGCCCCGTCTGAAGGTCACGAACAGTCCGGTTGCGCGCCGCTTATCGGCGCTTCGATTTCCCACTGGAATGGTCCAGTAGAGCCCATGGGAAATTGCTTGCAGTACGCGTGACCATGACCGACACCAACCGGCGCCGCAGCCCGCGGCGCGCCTCCGCCGCCTCGTTCCGACTGACCGCCGGTGCCACCGTCGTGCTGACGGCGCTGTGCGCCTTCAGCGCGTCCGCCTGGGCGCAGGATCCGCCGCCCAGCCGCTGCTCCGACGAGCGCACCCTGCCGCCCGCACAGCTGTCCCCCAGGGACACGGCGCTGCTGGACGTCGCCGACTCGGACCCGCGCGCGCAGCTGCAGGAGCTGGTCAACCGATCGCTGACCCGCAGCAAGGCGCTGGGGGCGACGCGCATGCTGACGCAGGCCGCCGAGGCCGACTTCGCGGAAGCCAAGGCGCAGCGCCTGCCGACGGTGACGATGGGCCTGACCGCCGGACACACCGGGACCGTCGTGCCGGGCAACGGCTCGCTGGACAACACCAGCGGCCTGCAGGGGCGCGGCTCGTTGAGCGTGACGGCGCCCCTCTACGATTCCGGCCGCATCACCAAGCTCACGGAATGGCGATCGCAACTGCTCGAGGCCGCGCGCTTCGGACAGTCGAGCGCCGAGGAGCAGGTCGCGCTGCAGACCGTGTCGCTGGCGCTGGACCGCGGGCGCTATCAATTGCAGGCGCAGGTCTACAGCCAGTACGTGCGCAAGATGTCGTGCCTCGTCGAGGCGCTGGAGATAATCACCAAGGCCGACCGCGGCCGCGCCAGCGAGCTGGTGCAGGCGCAGAAGAGCCTGCAGCAGGCCGACCTCTCGTATGAGCAGACGACCTCGGCGCTGCGCCAGACGGAAGTGCGCCTGAAGCGCTTCGTCGGCGACGAACTGCCGCGCGGCGCGGCGATGAGCTCGGTGCTGGCACGGCTGCCCGACCTCAATGAAATGCTGGCCGACGTCATGGTGTCGCCCGACGTCTCGGCCGCCGCGGCGCAGGCCCAGGCGCAGCGCAGTTATGCGGAATCGGTGCGCGCCGGGCAGCAGCCCAGCGTGAGCCTGCTGGTCAGCGGCAACTCGACGATCGGCCAGGCGCGGCAGACCGACTGGATCGGCGGCGTCACGGTGAACATCCCGATCGTGCAGCCGGGCGCCGACTCGGCGTTGACCTCGGCGCGGCGACGCGCCCAGGCGGCGTCGCTGCAGCGCGACGAGACGATCGAGGCCAAGCGCTATCGCGTGCAGGAGATGTACGAGGCGGCGTCCTCGTCGCTCGACCGCTCACGCCGGCTGGTCGACATCCTGCGCAGCAGCGAACGCGTCCGCGGCTTCACGCTGCAGCAGTGGCAGCAGCTCGGCAAGCGCTCGCTGTTCGATGTGATGGCCGCCGAGGGCGACTATTACTCGAACCGCATCGCGCATGTGAACGCGCTCTACGACGCGCAGCAGGTGGTGGCGATCATCTGGTCGCAAGGCCGCGGGGTCGTCACGCCGCTGCGTTGAAGGATCCGTCGACACAATGAAAAAAGCCGCCCCGAGGGGCGGCTTCTGCATCCGGGAGACCCGAATTACTTGCGCAGGGCGCGGCGGCGTTGGGCGAAGCCCACGCCCGCCAGGGCCAAGCCGACCAGGGCCAGCGTGCCAGGTTCCGGCACGTTGATGACCAGGGAACCGTCCAGCGTCGACTGACGGATCAGGCCGCTGCCGGAGTTGTACAGCTGGGCCGGGGTCGGGATCGGGGGATCGACGTTGGTGTCGAGCACCCAGCTCACCGAGATGTTGTTGTTCAGCCAGTTGCTGTACAGCGAGCCCAGGCCATCACCGGAGTTGAAGAAGTTCTGGACGAAGGTGTCGCCGCCAGCGTAGCTGTAGTCGACATAGCCGCTGACGTTCAGGTTGGTCAGCTCGATGTTCGAACCCGTGACGATCAGGCGCAGGACTTCCTTGCCGTTGTTCGGGTCCGTCGCCGCGCTCTGGTAGAACACGCTGAACACGCCGGTGTTGTAGGTCACGTAGTCGGACACACCGTCACCGTTGGAATCGACGGTCTTGCCGACGATCTGGTACTGGTAGGTCAGGCCCCAGGCGCCGCCCAGGCCGCCGACGTTGCCGAAGCCGTAGGCCGGGAAGCCCACGCCGCCGACGAAGCCGTTCAGGTCGGACGGGTTGGTCGGGTTGTTCAGCGAATCGATGTTGGTCTGTGCCGGCGCGTTCGGGTAGTTGAACGAAGCGGAACCGCCAGACAGCGTGGTGTGCGTGCCGGGCGTGAAGCCGTAGAAGTTCATCACCGACGGGATGTTGGTGTCGATCACCGTGGTACCCGGGGTGGACGGCGAACCCAGGTAGATCGAGGTCGCCAGGGTGCCGCTGTAACCCAGCTGGTCGAACGTCGTGGTGTTCGTCGAACCGTTGGGTTCGGGAACGAAGTCTTGCCCGGTGTTGATGTACAGCGGTGCTGCCATCGCCGGCAACGTCGCGGCGGCCAGCGTCATCGCGGCCAGTGCGAGCTTTGCTTGCTTGAACATGTGTCTCTCCTTGAGGATGCGTCTTGCCAGAAGCACGTTAGGAAGCGGCACGTGCCGGCTTCTTGGCGGACATCAAAGCGAGTACCGTGCCAGGCGACTTTCTTCATTGAAAATCAAAGACTTAACATTCGGATGCGGGAATCTTCGACGGGTCGTGTCAAGTTTTTCGACAGCGGTCTGGCACGCATATCGGGGGGTGTCGAGGGGGTGTCCGGGGTGTCGAGGGGAGGGGCGGCCCGTCCCTGGTGGTGCGATCGCGGTCACCGGGCAGGGCGCTTTTCCGCGTTTTGCCGTCATGGCGCAGGCGCATACTCTTCGCTTGCGCCGCGGGAACTGTTTTCGCGTGATCTGACGGCGGCGCCATACGAATAAAGGGAGAGCCCATGACGCGAGACACCCCGTCCGGTTTCGTCTTCGATTACGACCGCGCGTTCTCGCGCAATATCGGCTGGGTCACGAAGGACGAGCAGCAGCGTTTGCGCCGGGCCCGCGTGGCGGTGGCCGGGCTGGGAGGCGTCGGCGGCGCGCACGTGCTGGCCTTGTCGCGCCTGGGCATTGCCAATTTCAATATCGCCGACTTCGATGAGTTCGATGTCCACAACATGAATCGCCAGGCTGCGGCGTTCATGTCGTCGATGGGGCGCCCCAAGATCGACGTGGTCACGGAAATGGCCCGCGACATCAACCCGGAAAGCGACATCCGGCTTTTCCGGGACGGCGTCACCGACGCCAACCTCGATGAATTCCTGAAGGGCGTCGACGTGTATGTCGACAGCCTCGACTTCTTCGTGCTGGAGGTGCGCCGCAAGGTTTTCCGCCGCTGCCGTGAGTTGGGCATCCCGGCGATGACCGCCGCGCCTCTGGGAATGGGGACCGCGTTCCTGTACTTCAGTCCGACCGGCATGAGTTTCGAGGACTATTTCCAGGTCGAGGGCCGCGATCACGAGGAACAGTATGCGCGCTTCATCGCCGGGGTGTCGCCGGCAATGCTCAGCCGGCAATATCTCGTGGCGCCCGAAGCGGTGAATTTCAAGGAAAAGCGCGGCCCTTCCACGGGTATGGCCTGCGAGTTGTGTGCGGGGCTCATGGGGACCAGCGTGCTGAAGCTGCTGTTGAATCGCGGCCCCTTGCGCGCCGCGCCCTGGGGCATGCATTTCGACGCCTATCGCGGACGTCTGCGGCACACGTGGCGGCCCTGGGGAAACGCCCATCCGCTGCAGCGGCTGCTGATTGCGCTGATCAAGCCGGTGCTGCGTGGAAAATAGCGCCCGGCCTCGTCGGCGCCGTCGGCTTGCGGGTTTTCCATGAAGCCGGCGTGAGGTTTGCGCGAGGTTTTGACGGGCGCTCGCGCCGGGTTGTTTCGGGCTTGTATCCGGACGGTTCCGGGCCGGGATCCGCTAGCACGGAATTCGATCACGCCAGGGAGGGATCGCCCTCAGTCCAGGGGGTTCCACACCCGTGCGCGCTGAGGTGCAATCCGGTCAGCTTCCTGCAGGGGTGGACATGTTGAAGAACACTGGATTGAAGATCGCTTCCATCAAGGCGGCACATGCTGCATTGCTGGCCGCCGCCGCGGCGCTCGCCGGCTGCTCGACCACCGGCAACCTGCCGCCCGCGCCGATCGCGGCCTCGCAGGCGGACTACAGCTACGTCGTCGGTGCCGGCGACCAGCTGAACATCATCGTGTGGCGCAATCCGGAGCTGTCGTTGACGGTGCCGGTCCGCCCCGACGGCAAGATCGCCGCGCCGCTGATCGACGAGCTGCCGGTGCAGGGCAAGAACTCGGTCGAGGTCGCCCGCGACATCGAGAAGCAGCTCGGCAAGTACGTCCGCGATCCGGTGGTGACCGTGATCGTCACCAGCTTCGTCGGTCCGTACAGCGAGCAGATCCGCGTCGTCGGCGAAGCCGCCAAGCCGATGTTCCTGCCCTACAAGCAGAAGATGACGCTGCTGGACGTGATGATCGCCGTCGGCGGCCTGACCGACTTCGCGGCCGGCAACTCCGCCAGCATCCTGCGCACCGCCGAGGGCAACAAGCAGTACGCGGTGCGCCTCAAGGACCTGATCCGTCGCGGCGACGTGTCCGCCAACGTCGAGATGCGCCCGGGCGACATCCTGATCATTCCGCAGAGCTTCTTCTGACCGTTCCCGGACGGCCGCGCGCGCCGACCTCCGGGTCGGCGGAGGCGGCCGGCGGGCACCTGCCGGGTCGCTCCCCGCGCTTCCAGATTTTCCCGCAGTACCGGCCCGCTCCGAACCGGGCCCCGCCGGCGCTCCAGCCGGTGCAACCGAGATCGCCGCATGGATTCCCTCATCGCGCAACTGATGGCCGTGTTCAAGCGGATGTGGCGCTACCGCTGGCCGGGGCTGATCGCGTCCTGGCTGGTCGCCATCGGCGCGGCCGTCGTCGTGTTCGTCGTGCCCGACCGCTACGAGGCGAGCGCGCGCGTCTACGTCGACACGCAGTCCATCCTCAAGCCGCTGATGTCGGGCATGGCCGTGCTCTCCAACACCGAGCAGCAGGTCAACATGCTCAGCCGCACGCTGATCAGCCGGCCCAACGTCGAGAAGCTGGTGCGCATGGCCGACCTGGACCTGAAGGCCACCAGCAAGTCGGACCAGGACGCGCTGATCGACCGCGTCACCCGCAACCTGTCGATCCAGACCGCCGGCAACTCGGCCAACAACCTGTACCTGCTGTCCTACCGCGACTCTTCGCCGGAGATCTCGAAGAAGGTGGTGGCCTCGCTGCTGTCGATCTTCATGGAGTCCAGTCTGGGCGCCAGCCGCAAGGACAGCACGACCGCCGCGACCTTCCTGAACGAGCAGATCAAGACCTACGAAACCAAGCTGGAAGAAGCCGAGGCGCGCCGCAAGGAGTTCCGCCTGCGCAACCTGCAGCTGACGCAGGCTGACGGCAAGGACGCCGCGGCCCGCCTGGCCGAGACCAGCAACCAGCTCGAGGCCGCCCGGTTGCAGCTGCGCGAGGCGGTCAACGCCCGCGACGCCGCGCGCCAGCAGATCGAGGCCGAGCGCAAGCGCAACCAGCCCGGCACCAGCCTGCAGAGCCTGATGCAGGAAAGCGCGCAGAAGTTCGCGACGCCGGAACTGGACAACCGCATCGTCGAGCTCAAGCGCAACCTGGACCAGATGCAGCAGCGTTACACGGACGCGCATCCGGACATCGTCAACGTGAAGCGCCAGATCCGCGACCTGGAAGAGCAGCGCCGCAAGGAAGTGGCCGACCTGCAGAAGGCCGCGCTGGCCAATCCGTCGCCGACCGGCGGCCCCAACGACAGCCTGGCCAACCAGGAGCTGGCCCGCATCCTGGCGGCCAAGGAAGTCGAGGTCGCGCAGATCCGCGCCCGCGTCGACGAGTACAGCTCGCGCTACGGCTCCGCGCAGGGCGCGATCAAGCTGGCGCCGCAACTCGAGGCCGAGTTCGCGCAGCTGAACCGCGACTACGACATCATCAAGAAGAACTACCAGGAGATGGTCGAGCGTCGCGAATCGGCCTCGCTGTCGACCGACCTGGACAACACCTCGGGTGTCGCCGATTTCCGCATCATCGACCCGCCGCGCGCGTCGCCCAAGCCGGTGTCGCCCAACCGGCTGATGCTGCTGGCTGCCGGCCTGGTCGTGGCGGCGCTGGCCGGGCTGGTCACGGCCTTCGCCGCGAGTCAGATCCGGCCGGTCTTCCACGATCTCAATGAGCTGCGCCATCGCCTGGAACTGCCGATCCTGGGCGCCGTGTCGCGCCAGGAAACGCGCGAGGACCGGCGCCGGCAGAAGGTGGACCTGCTGCGCTTCGGCGTCGCCTCGGGCAGCCTTGTCAGCCTGTACGCGGTCGGCCTGATCGGCATGGCCATCTGGATCAGCCGCCAGGCCGGATGAGGGGAGCTTCCACAACATGACGAGCCTGATCGAACAAGCCGCCGCGCGGCTGGAACAACTGAAGCAGGCCGGCGTCGACGTCGGCCTGACACCCGTCGCCGCGCCGGCGGCGGCCGCTCCCGCCGTGGCACCGCAGGTGGCGCCGGCCACCTCGCCGGCCAACTCGCCGGCTCCAGCGCAGGCTGTCGCGCCGGCTGTCGCGCCCGTGGCCGCCCCGGCGGTGATCCGCGCCCCCGGCGACGTGCATTCCAAGCGCGTCGACCTCGACCTCGAGGCGCTGGCCGCGCAGGGCTTCCTGACGCCCAACGCGCCGCGCACGGTGATGGCGGACCAGTACCGCAACATCAAGCGCCCGCTGATCCGCAACGCGATGAACAAGGGCGCCTCGTCGCTCAATCACGCCAACCTGATCATGGTGACCAGCGCGCTGCCCGGCGAGGGCAAGAGCTTCACCTCGTTGAACCTGGCCATGTCGATCGCGGCCGAGTTCGACAGCACCGTGATGCTGGTCGACGCCGACGTCGCCCGCCCGTCGATGCTGCGCATGCTGGGCCTGCCGCCCGGCCCCGGCCTGCTCGACGTGCTGGAGAAGGAGACCGACATGGCCAGCGTCCTGCTCAAGACCAACGTCGACAAGCTGACGCTGCTGCCCAGCGGCCGCCCGCACGCGCGCGCCACGGAACTGCTGGCCAGCGACGCGATGACCGCGCTGCTGGACGACATGGCCAAGCGCTACCCGGACCGGATCATCATCTTCGACAGCCCGCCGCTGCTGCTGACCACCGAGTCCCGGGTGCTGGCCACGCACATGGGCCAGATCGTGATCGTCGTGCAGGCCGAGCGCACGCCGCAGAGCGCGGTGCAGCAGGCGGTCGCCGCGATCGAGCACTGCCCGCTGAAGATGCTGCTGCTCAACCAGGCCAGCAACAAGCGCAGCAGCGGCTACGGCTACGGGTATGGCTACGGCTACGGCTACGGTTACGGGTACGGCAGCGCGGACGGCCAGGGCCATGCGCCGGATGGCTCGGCCAATCCGGTCGCCAATCCGGTCGCCAATCCAGTCGCCGGCCCGGATCGGACCTGACCCGATGACGCGGGCCCACGACCTCCGCCGCCGGCCGCTGTCCGCCGTCCGTTGCGCCTGCCTCGCGACGCTGGGGCTGGCCGCCGCCGTGGCGCAGACGCCGGCCGCCGCGCAGGACGCGGCCACCGGCGCCGAAGGCTCGCGCAAGGGCATCGTCTTCACGCCGCGGGTCAGCGTCTCCGAGACCTGGACCGACAACCTGGCGCTGTCGCCCGACAACTCGCGCGATCGCGCCTTCATCACGACGGTCTCGCCCGGTCTGACGATCTCCAGCACCAGCGGCGCGATCCGCGGCAACTTCGACTACACGCTGGACGGCATCGTCTACACGAAGAGCCAGCGCGACGCGCGGCTCCAGAACCAGATGAGCACCCGCCTCACCGCGGAGCTGGTGCAGTCGGCGCTGTTCGTCGACGTCACCGGCAACATCAGCCAGCAGACGGTCTCGGCCTTCGGCCAGCAGTCGCCGGACGGCACGCTGGACAACCCCAACCGCACGGAGACGCGCACGCTGCAGGTCTCGCCTTACTGGCGCGGCCGCCTGGGCAGCTTCGCGGGCTTCGAGCTGCGGGCGATGGGCCAGATGCGCGATTCCAGCGAGGGCGGCACCGGTGCGACCAGCGGCAGCGGCAACAGCAAGGAAGGCTCGCTGTCGCTGAACCTGTTCGGTCCCGCCGGCCGCGAACTCAACTGGGGTCTGAACACGTCGACGTCGCGCATGCACTTCGAGCAGACGGGCATCGACTACCGCACCACCAGCGTGATCGCGTCGCTGAACTGGGTACCCGACGTCGACTGGGGCGTGGGCCTCACCGGCGGCCGTGAACGCAGCGACTACTTCGGTCCCGAGACGACCTCCGTCTACGGCGCCAACCTGCGCTGGTCGCCGGGCCCGCGGACGAAGTTCTCTGGCGATTGGCAGCACCACAGCTACGGCAACAGCCACAACCTGAGCTTCGAGCACCGCATGGCGCAGTTCTCGGTGCGGGCCAACAGCAGCCAGAGCGTCAGCACCGGCGAGACGCCGACGCAGGCGACCAACTACCAGCTGCTGGACCTGCAGTTCGGCAGCCTGGAGCCCGATCCGGTCAAGCGCGATGCGTTCGTGCGCGGGCTGCTGGCCGCGCTGGGCCTGGATCCGAATTCGTTCAGCGGCACCGGTTTCCTGAGCAACACCGCGTCGCTGCAACGTCGCAGCGACCTGTCGCTGATCTGGACCGGTCCGCGCGTGACGCTCACGCTCAGCGGCAACGACAACAACAGCCGCCGCCTCATCAACTCGCCGCTGGGCGTGGGCAGCGGCGACCTGGCCCTGACCGACCGCGTGCGCCAGCGCGGCGCGACGGTGTCGGTCGGGTACCGGCTCACGCCGCTGGCCAACGCCAACGTGAGCTACTCGCGGCAGAACTCCCGCGGCGACGGCGGCGTGGGCGGCAACGACATGCGCACCTTGACGGCCAATGCCACCTACCGGCTGGGCCCGCGCACCGATGCGGCCTTCGGCCTGCGTCAGACCAAGTTCGACGACACCAGCCTGTTCGCCTCCAGCTATCAGGAAAACGCGATCTACGCATCGCTGACCCAACGCTTCTAAGCAGTCACCGACATGTACGAGGCCTTCTACGGGCTGGCCAGCAAGCCGTTCCAGCTCAGTCCCGATCCCAGCTTCTACTTCGGCAGCAAGCAGCACCGCCGCGCCAAGGCCTACCTCGACTACGGGGTGCTGCGCAGCGACGGCTTCATCGTCATCACCGGCGAGATCGGCGCCGGCAAGACGACCCTGGTGCGCGGGCTGCTGGACAGCCTGAACCGCAGCAACGTCGTCATCGGCAACATCGTCACCACGCAGCTGGACGCCGAGGACACGCTGCGCCTGGTCGGCGCCGCCTTCGGCGTGCGGGTCAAGGACCTGCCCAAGAGCGAAGTGCTGATGGCGCTGGAAGCCTTCTTCGTCAGCGAGGCCAGCCGCGGCAAGCGCTGCCTGCTGATCGTCGACGAGGCGCAGAACCTCACCGCGCGCGCGGTCGAGGAACTGCGCATGCTGTCCAACTTCCAGTTCGGCAACCAGTCGCTGGTGCAGACCTTCCTGGTCGGGCAGCCGGAGTTCCGCGCGATCCTGCAGCGGCCCGAGATGGAGCAGTTCCGCCAGCGCATCGCGGCGAGCTGCCACATCGGCCCGCTCGACGAGGAGGACACGCAGCGCTACATCGAGCACCGGCTCAAGTGCGCCGGCGCCGCGGGCAAGCCCGGCTTCGACGCCGACGCCTTCACCGCGCTGCACCGGGCCAGCCACGGCATCCCGCGCCGCATCAACACCTTGTGCGACCGGCTGCTGCTGCTGGGCTTCATGCACGAGAACCCGCACCTGACCGCGGCCGACGTCGAAGAGGTCGTGCAGGACCTGGCCGCCGAGTCGGCGTCCGCGCCGGCCCCGGCGGTGCACGGCGCCGGGATCGACGGCCATGCCACCGAGGGCGAACTCGCGGTCGACCTGGACCTGACGCGGATGCGCTCGCGCATGGCGGGCGGCGGACTGGGCGGCGGCCTGCACGGCGAACTCGGCGCGCTGGCCGACGGCCTCGCGGGCCTCAGCCTGGACGGTCAGGACGCGCGCCTGCAGCGCATCGAAGACAGCCTGACGCGCCTGGAACGGATCAACCAGCAGACGCTGGCGCTGCTGCAGAAACTCGTGGGAGCGATGCGATGAACACGACGACCCGTTCACCGATCCGCAATGCGATGAGCATCGACGTCGAGGACTACTTCCAGGTCTCCGCCTTCGCGCCCTACATCGCCCGCGGCGACTGGGACGCGCGCGAATGCCGCGTCGAGCGCAACATCGCCCGCATCCTGGATCTGCTCGACGCAAAGCAGGTCAAGGCGACCTTCTTCACGCTGGGCTGGATCGCGCAGCGCTACCCGCGGCTCGTGCGCGAGATCGTCGCGCGCGGGCACGAACTGGCCAGCCACGGCTTCGGCCACGAGCGCGCCAGCGACCTGGACCGCGCCGCGTTCCTGAAGGACGTCGGCGACGCCAAGGCGCTGCTGGAGGATCTGGGCGGCGTCGAGGTCAAGGGCTACCGCGCGCCGAGTTTCTCGATCGGCAAGGACAACCTCTGGGCTTTCGACGTGCTGGCCGAATGCGGTTACCGCTACAGCTCCAGCGTCTATCCGATAGCGCACGACCACTACGGCATGCCCGATTCGCCGCGCTTCGCCTACGAGGTCCGTCCGGGCCTGATCGAGGTGCCGGTGACGACGCTGCGCTGGCGCGGCAAGAACTATCCGAGCAGCGGCGGCGGCTGGTTCCGGCTGCTGCCCTACGGCGTGTCGCGCTGGATGATCGAGCGTTTCAACCGCATCGAAGGCCGCAGCGCGGTCTTCTACTTCCATCCCTGGGAGATCGATCCGGAGCAGCCGCGCATTCCCGGCATCGACGCGAAGACGCGTTTCCGCCATTACGTCAACATCGGCCGCACCGAGTCGCGCATCGAGCAGCTGCTCGGCGACTTCGCCTGGGCGCGGATGGACGAGATTTTCCTCGCGCCGACCGGCGCCGAGCGGTTGGCGGCATGAGCGCCGTGCTGAAGGGCGCGATCCAGGTCAAGCACCTCGCGCTGAAGGACGCGGACGGTGCCAGGCGCTGGGACGACTTCGTGCAGCGCTGCCCGTCGGCCACCTTCTTCCACCTGGCCGCCTGGCAGCGGATCATCCGCAAGCAGTTCGGCCACGCGGGCCACTTCCTGTACGCCGAGCGCGACGGCGTCATCGAGGGCGTGCTGCCGCTGGCCGAGAACAAGAGCCGGCTCTTCGGCCACGCGCTGGTGGGGCTGCCCTTTGCGGTCTACGGCGGTGTCGCCGCGACCAGCGACGACGCGGCCCGCGCGCTCGAGGACGAGGCGCAGGCGCTGGCGCGCCGCCTCGGCGTCGAGCACCTGGAGCTGCGCAATGTCGAGCGCCGCCACCTCGACTGGCCACACCAGGACCTGTACGTGACCTTCCGGAAGGAGATCCTCGAGGACGAGGAGGCCAACATGCTGGCGATCCCGCGCAAGCAGCGCGCGATGGTCCGCAAGGGCATCAAGAACGAGCTGAAGGCCGAGATCGATCGCGACGTGTCGCGCTTCTTCGCGCTCTACGCGGACAACGTCCACCGCCACGGCACGCCGGCGATGCCCAAGCGCTACTTCCAGGCGCTGCTCGACGAGTTCGGCGACGCGGCCGAGGTGCTGATCGTCAGCAGCCCGCAGGGCGAGCCGCTGTCCGGCGTGCTGAGCTTCTACTTCCGCGACGAGGTGCTGCCGTACTACGCCGGCGACGCGGTCGCCGCACGCGATCTGGCCGCCAACGACTTCAAGTACTGGGAACTGATGCGCCGCGCCTGCGGCCGCGGGCTCAAGGTCTTCGACTACGGCCGCAGCAAGCAGGGCACCGGCAGCTATTCGTTCAAGAAGAACTGGGGGTTCGAGCCCACGCCGCTGAACTACGAGTACTGCCTCTACAAGCGCGAAGCCGTGCCGCAGAACAATCCGAGCAACGCCAAGTACCAGCTCATGATCAAGGCCTGGCGCAAGCTGCCCATCGGCGTCGCCAACTGGCTGGGCCCGCACATCGTGCGCAGCCTGGGCTGAGGACGCCATGGCCAACATCCTCTACCTGGTCCACCGGCTGCCGTACCCGCCCAACAAGGGCGACAAGCTGCGCTCGTACCACCTGCTCAAGCACCTGACCGCGCACCACAAGGTCTGGCTGGGCACCTTCGTCGACGACGCCGAGGACTGGGCCCACGTGCCCGCGCTGCGGGCGCAGTGCGAGGAGCTCTTCGCCGCCGACCTGAATCCGCTGCTGGCGCGCGTGGCCAGCCTGCGCGGCCTGGCGACCGGCGAGGCGCTGAGCCTGCCGTACTACCGCCATCGCGCGATGCGCGACTGGATCGCGAAGATCGCCAAGACGCAGCGCTTCGACGCGATCGTCGTGTTCTCGTCGACCATGGCGCAGTACGCCGAGCAGCTGCGCGCCGTGGCCGGCCCGGTGCCGATGCTGATCGACTTCGTCGACGTGGATTCGGCCAAGTGGACCGATTACGCCAAGGCCAACCGCTGGCCGATGTCGTGGCTGTACCGCCGCGAGGGCCGCGAGCTGCTGGCCTACGAGCGCCGCGTCGCCGAACAGGCGCGCTGCTCGTTCTTCGTCACCGAGGGCGAGAAGGCGCTGTTCCAGCGCCTGTCCTCCACCGGCGCGCCAGTCGAGGCGCTGGGCAACGGCGTCGACAGCGGCTACTTCGCCCCGCTGCCGCAGCAGGCCAGCCCCTTCGCGCAGGATGAGCTGCCGCTGGTCTTCACCGGCGCGATGGACTACTGGCCCAACGTCGACGCGGTGCAGTGGTTCGCCGCCGAGGTGCTGCCGCAGCTGCGCCAGCGCTGGCCGACGCTGCGCTTCACCATCGTCGGCCGCGCGCCGACGCCCGCGGTGCTCGCGCTGGCCGGCGACGCCGTGCGCGTGACCGGCACCGTGCCTGACGTCCGTCCCTATCTGCAGCACGCGGCGGCCGTCGTCGCGCCGCTGCGGCTGGCGCGCGGCGTGCAGAACAAGATCCTCGAGGCGATGGCCGTGGGCCGGCCGGTCGTGGCGGCGCGCAGCTGCGTCGAGGCGCTGGGCGCCGACGGCGTGCTGGCGGGCCAGGACCTGCTGTCGGCCGAGAGCGCCGCCGACTACCTCGAACTGGTGCACGCGCTGCTGAGCGCACCGACCCGCGCGCAAGCGATCGGCCAGCAGGCACGGGAACGCGTGCTGCGCCAGTTCAGCTGGCAGGCGCATCTGGCCAAGCTGGACGGCTACCTGCCGCAAGGACAGGCGGCATGAGCGCCACCACGCCCGCCGCGCTCCAGCAGCGCGGCGTCCCCGCCGCCTGGCGCCGCCCGCTGACGGTGCTGGTGCTGCTCGTCGTCGCGCTGCTGCTGCTGTACCGGCACACGGCGCTCGGCATGGTGACGATCTGGTGGCGGTCCGGCACCTTCACGCATGCCTTCCTGGTGCCGCCGATCGTGCTGTGGCTGGCCTGGCGGCGGCGCGCGATGGTCGCGCCGCTGACGCCGCGGCCGGTGCCGTGGCTGGCGCTGCCCATCGTGGCGCTCGGCGGGGTGTGGCTGTTCGCCGACTTCGCCGCGATCAACGCGGTCACGCAGTTCACCTTCGTCGCCATGCTGGTGCTGCTGGTCCCGGCCGTGCTGGGCCGGCGCGTCGCGCGCGAGATGGTCTTCCCGCTGGGCTTCCTGTTCTTCTGCGTCCCGGTCGGCGAGTTCCTGCTGCCGCAGCTGATGGACTGGACCGCGAAGTTCACCGTCGTCGCGCTGCGGCTCAGCGGCCTGCCGGTCTACCAGGAGGGCCTGCAGTTCATCATCCCCAGCGGCCAGTGGTCGGTCGTCGAGGCCTGCTCCGGCGTGCGCTACCTGATCGCCTCGGCGATGGTGGGCACGCTCTACGCCTACCTCAGCTACCACTCGAACCGCCGCCGGCTGGGCTTCGTCGCCTTCGCGCTGGCGCTGCCGCTGGTGGCGAACTGGGCGCGCGCCTACCTGATCGTGATGATCGGCCACCTATCGGGCAACACCTTGGCCGTCGGCGTCGACCACCTGATCTACGGCTGGCTGTTCTTCGGCATCGTGATGCTCGCGATGTTCCTGATCGGCGCGCGCTGGGCACAGCCGGAACTGCCGCTGGTGCCGCCGAACCGCGACGTCACCCCGGCCGCCGATACCTCCCGGACCGCCTCGACGGCCTGGATGGCTGCCGCCGCGCTGCTGGTGGCCATCGCGCTGCCGGTCACGGCCGGCGTCCTGCTGCGCCAGGGGCATTCGACCGCCATCGGCGCGCTGCCCGCGGTGCCGGTGGAGCCGGGCTGGTCGGACCAGGTCGTGCCGTCCGACGCCTGGGTCCCCGACTTCGAAGGCGCGAATGCCGCGCTGCATCAGGAGTTCACCGGCCCGGCGCAGGTCGGTGCCGCGAAGCCGCGCGTCGGCCTGCACCTGCAGTACTTCCGCGACCAGGATTACGAGCGCAAGCTGGTGAGTTCCAGCAACGCCGTCGTGGCCGCAGAGGACAAGCACTGGGCCGTCACCGGCCGCGGCGAGGCCAGCTTCGTGCCCGTCACCGGCGGCTCGGCGACGCCGGTCACCATGCTGACCACCCAGGTGCGCGCCTCGTCGCTGGACGCGGTGACCGCGCCGCGGATGCTGGTGTGGCATGTCTACTGGATCAACGGCCGGCCGATGACGAGCGCCTGGCAGGCGCGCGTGCGTGGCGCGCTGGAGCGCCTCCAGGGCCGCGGCGACGACGCGGCGCTGGTGCTGGTCTACACCGAGGCCGACGAGTTGGCGCCGCAGCGGCTGGATCTCTTCCTGCGTCAGCACTGGGGCACGATCGATGGCGAACTCCGCCGCGTGCGCGACGGCGGCGCGCGGGGCGCGCCTTTGACGACGCCGCCGTCGCCAACGACACCAACGACATTGAAGCCCTCCACGCCAGGAGCGCCGACATGAGCGCCGGCCTGAGCGTCGAGCGCGCGCTCGCGGCCGCCGACGAGCGGCCCCTGGTGCTGCATGTGATGTACCGCTTCGACACCGGCGGGCTCGAGAACGGCGTGGTGAACCTGATCAACCACATGCCGGCGGACCGCTACCGCCACGCGATCGTCGCGCTCACCGAGGTCACCGACTTCCGCAAGCGGCTGCAGCGCGACGACGTCGCGTGCTTCGCGCTGGACAAGCCGCCGGGGCAGGGCTTCTGGCTCTATCCCAAGCTCTACCAGCTGTTCCGCGCGCTCAAGCCCGCGATCGTGCACAGCCGCAACCTGGCCGCGCTGGAAGTCCAGCTGCCGGCCTGGGCCGCGCGCGTGCCGGTGCGCATCCATGGCGAGCATGGCCGCGACGTCGGCGACCTCGACGGCCGCAATCGCGCCTATCAGCGCGTGCGCCGCTTCTACAAGCCTTTCGTCTCGCACTACATCGCGCTGTCGCGCGACCTCGGCGACTACCTGACCGGGCCGGTCGGCGTGCCGCCGGCGCGCGTGAGCCAGTTCGTCAACGGCGTCGACACCGCGCGCTTCCAGCGCCAGCAGGTCGAGGCCATCCCCGGCTGCCCCTTCGATCCCGCGTCGCACTGGCTGATCGGCACCGTCGGCCGCATGGCGCCGGTGAAGGACCAGGTCATGCTGACGCGCGCCTTCATCGCGCTGATCGCCCAGGCGCCGGACCTGCGCGCGCGCGCCCGGCTCGTGCTGATCGGCGACGGCCCGCTGCGGGCGCAGTGTCAGTCGCTGCTCGACGAGGCCGGCCTGGCCGATCTCGCCTGGTTGCCGGGCGAGCGCACCGACGTGCCGGCGGTGATGCGCGGGCTGCATGTCTTCGCGCTGCCGTCGCTGGCCGAGGGCATCTCCAACACCATCCTCGAGGCGATGGCCAGCGGGCTGCCGGTGGTCGCGACCGAGGTCGGCGGCAATGCCGACCTGGTCACGCGCGAGCGCAGCGGCCTCCTGGTGCCGGCCGCGGATCCGGCCGCGATGGCCGCGGCGCTGCTGCGTCTGGCGCGCGATCCGGCGCAGGCCGCCGCGATGGGCGACGCGGGCCGGGCGCGCGTCGAGCAGGATTTCAGCATGCGCGCCATGGTCGCTCGGTACCAGGGCCTGTATGACACGCTGCGCGGCCACAATGCCGCCGGCCACAAGAACTGACACGGACGGACGCGGGGTAGGACCATGTGCGGAATCAGCGGACTTTTCGATACCCGGGGGCGGCGCGACTTCGACGGCGCGCTGATGCATCGCATCAACGACTCGCTGCACCACCGCGGCCCGGATGAGGGCTCCATCCACCTGCAGCCCGGCCTGGCCTTCGGCCATCGCCGGCTGTCCATCATCGACATCGCGACCGGGCAGCAGCCGCTGTTCAACGCGGACCACTCGGTGGGCATCGTCTTCAACGGCGAGATCTACAACTACCGGGAACTGACGGCGGAGCTCACCGCGCTCGGCTACCAGTTCCAGACGAAGAGCGACACCGAAGCCATCGTGCACGCCTGGTCCGCCTGGGGCGAGGACTGCGTGCAGAAGCTGCGCGGCATGTTCGCGTTCGTGATCTGGGACAAGGCGCGCGACCAGCTCTTCATGGCGCGCGACCGGCTGGGCGTGAAGCCGATGTTCTACGGCCTGCTGGACGACGGCACGCTGGTCTTCGGCTCCGAGCTGAAGGCGCTGCTGGCGCATCCGGGCATGAAGCGCGACATCGTCCCGCAGGCGGTGGAGGAGTACTTCGCGCTGGGCTACGTGGCCGAGCCGCGCACCATCTTCCGCCAGGCGCTGAAGCTGCCGCCGGCGCACACGCTGGTCATCCGGCGCGGCGAGCCGCTGGGCCAGCCGCGCCGCTACTGGGACGTCAACTTCACGACCGACAGCAAGATCGACGAGGTCCAGGCGCAGGAAGAACTGACCCGCCGCCTGCGCGAGGCGGTCAAGCTGCGGCTGATCTCCGAGGTGCCGCTGGGCGCCTTCCTGTCGGGCGGCGTGGATTCCAGCGCGGTCGTGGCGATGATGGCCGGCGAGACCAACGGGCCGGTGAAGACCTGCTCGATCGGTTTCGACGACCCGCAGTACAACGAGTCCGAATTCGCCCGGATGGTGGCGGACCGGTACCAGACCGAGCACCATGTCGAGACCGTCCAGAGCGACGACTTCGACCTGATCGACACGCTGGCGCGGCTCTACGACGAGCCCTATGCCGACAGCTCCGCGATCCCGACCTACCGCGTCTGCCAGCTCGCGCGCAAGCACGTGACGGTGGCGCTGTCGGGCGACGGCGGCGACGAGAGCTTCGGCGGCTACCGCCGCTACAAGCTGCACATGATGGAGGAGCGCATGCGCGCCAGCCTGCCGCTGGGGCTGCGCAAGCCGCTGTTCGGCACGCTGGGCCGGCTCTATCCGAAGGCGGACTGGGCGCCGCGCGTGTTCCGCGCCAAGACGACCTTCCAGGCGCTGGCGCGCAACTCGGTCGAGGCCTACTTCCACACGATGTCCGTGATCCGCGACAACGAGCGCATGCCGCTGTACAGCGCGCGCTTCAAGTCGGAGCTCGGCGGCTACAACGCGCGCGACCTGTTCCTGCAGCACGCGGAGCGCGCCAACACCGACGATCCGCTGGCGCTGATCCAGTACATCGACACGCACACCTACCTGGTCGGCGACATCAACACCAAGGTCGACCGCGCGTCGATGGCGCATTCGCTGGAAGTGCGCGAGCCGCTGATGGACCACCCGCTGGTCGAATGGCTGGCGACCCTGCCGTCCCACCTGAAGCTGCGCGGCGGCGAGGGCAAGTACCTGTTCAAGAAGACGCTCGAGCCGCACCTGCCGAGCGACGTGCTGTACCGGCCCAAGATGGGCTTCGCCGTGCCGCTGTCGCGGTGGTTCCGCGGACCGCTGCGCCAGCGCGTGCGGAACTCGCTGCTGGGCGGGCCGCTCGCGGACTCGGGCATGTTCGATCTCAAGACCGTCGGCCAGATGGTCGAGCAGCATGAGAACGGCAGCCGCGACCACAGCACGCCGCTCTGGACCCTGCTGATGTACGACGCGTTCCTGCGCAACGTGATGGGCGCGACCTCGATGCGCGAGGCCGCCTGAATCCTGTGAGTCCCGTGATCCCTGATTCCCCGATGTCCCTCCGCTCCGCATGAAGATCCTCTACCACCATCGCACCGCGTCCAAGGACGGCCAGGCGGTCCACATCGAGGAGATGATCGGCTCGCTGCGGGCGCTCGGCCACGAGGTCCGCGTGGTCGCGCCCGGCGGCGAGTCCGCGCCCGAGGACAAGGCGAAGATGGGCGACGACACCGGCTGGGTGCACCGCCTGCGCGCGAAGCTGCCCAAGTTCGTCTACGAGCTGCTGGAGCTGGCCTATTCGCTGGTGGCCTACCGCCGCCTTGCCGCGGCGGCCCGGGACTTCCAGCCCGACCTGATCTACGAGCGCTACAACCTCTTCCTGCTGAGCGGCCTCATGCTCAAGCGGCGCCTGGGGCTGCCGCTGCTGCTGGAGGTGAATGCGCCGCTGGTCGACGAACGCGCGAAGTTCGGCGGCCTCGCGCTGCCGCGCATCGCGCGCTGGGCCGAAGACACCGTCTGGCGCGGCGCCGACGCGGTGCTGCCAGTGACGAAGGTGCTCGGCGCGATGGTGAGCGCCCGGGGCGTGCCGCAGGACCGGCTGGTGGTGATCCCGAACGGCATCAACGAAGAGCACTTCGACGCGGCGCCGTCGCCCGAGGCGGCCAAGCGCACGCTCGGCTGGGACGGCGCGCTGGTGCTGGGCTTCACCGGCTTCGTGCGCGACTGGCACGGCATGGATCGGGTGATCCGCTGGATGGCGACGGACGCCGCGCCCGCGAATGCGCGGCTGCTGCTGGTCGGCGACGGTCCGGCGCGCGCCGACCTCGAGGCGTTGGCCGGCGAGCTGAAGCTCGGCGAGCGCGTGCGCTTCACCGGCGTCGTGTCCCGCGACGCGGTGCCGGCCTACGTGGCCGCCTTCGACATCGCGCTGCAGCCGGCGGTGGTCGCGTACGCCTCGCCGCTGAAGCTGTTCGAGTACCTCGCGCTCGGCAAGGCCATCGTCGCGCCGAACCAGCCCAACATCGAGGAAGTGCTGGACGACGACCTCAACGCGCTGCTCTTCGATCCGGCGCAGCCCGGCGCGCTGGAAGCGCTGCTGGCGCGGCTGGCGTCGGACGACGCCCTGCGCCGCCGCCTGGGCGAGGGCGCCCGCGCGACGATCGGTCGACTCCAACTGACCTGGCATGGCAACGCCGCGCGCGTCGTGGCCCTGGGCCGGGCCCTGAAGAACGGGCAGGGCGCGCGCGAGGCGCAGCAGGCCGCGCACGCGGCCGTCGCCCCGGAGACGCGGGCCGTCGCTGCCGCCGCCGTCGACGGCGCTCCTGCGGCGCCTGTCCGCGCCGGGGACGCGAAAGCCTGAGCATGCTGAAACTGCTGACCTTCTCGACGCTGTACCCGAGCGCGGTGATGCCCAGCCACGGCATCTTCGTGGAGACCCGGCTGCGCCACCTGATCGCGTCGGGCCAGGCCGAGTCGCGCGTCATCGCGCCGGTGCCGTGGTTCCCGCTCCAGGGCGAACGTTTCGGCGAGTACGGCAAGTTCGCCGCGACGCCGGCGCGCGAATCGCGCCACGGGCTGGACATCAGCCATCCGCGCTTCGTGCGGCTGCCCAAGGTCGGCATGAGCAGCGCGCCGTACACGCTGGCCTGGACCTTCCTGCGCGCCGCGCGCCAGTTGCAGGCGAGCGGCTACGACTTCGACCTGATCGACGCGCACTACTTCTACCCCGACGGCGTCGCCGCGGTGATGGTGGCGCGGGCGCTGGACAAGCCGGTGGTGATCACCGCGCGCGGCACCGACATCAACCTGATCCCGCAGCACGCCTTCCCGCGCAAGCTGATCCTGCGCGCGGCCCACCAGGCCGACGCGATGATCACCGTCTGCGAAGCGCTCAAGGACGAACTCGTCGCGCTGGGCGCGGACGCCGCCAAGGTGACCGCGCTGCGCAACGGCGTGGACCTGGCGCTCTTCCATCCCGCCGGACGGGACGAGGCGCGCGCCGCGCTGGGCCTGGCGACCGAAGCGGGGACGCGCCGCTTCACGCTGGCCTCCGTCGGTCACCTGATCGAGCGCAAGGGCCATGAACTGGTCATCGGCGCGCTCGCCGAGCTGCCCGACGTCGACCTGCTGATCGCCGGCACCGGCCCGGAGGAGGGCGTCCTGCGTCGCCTGGCCGAATCGCTGGGCGTGGCGTCGCGCGTCCGTTTCCTGGGCGCGCTGCCCCAGGCGCGACTGCGCGAGGTCTATGTCGGCGTCGACGCGCTGGTGCTGGCTTCCAGCCGCGAAGGCTGGGCCAACGTGCTGCTGGAGGCGATGGCCTGCGGCACGCCGGTGGCGGCCTCCAAGGTGTGGGGCACGCCCGAGGTCGTGGCCAGCCCGGAGGCCGGCGAACTGATGCCCGAGCGCACGGCGGCCGGCGTGGCCGAGGCGGTGCGCCGGCTGCGCGCGTCGCCCCGCGATCGCGCCGCGACGCGGCGTTACGCCGAGCGCTTCAGCTGGGATGCCACGACGCAAGGCCAGCTCGACCTGTTCCACCGCATCCTGACCGCGCGCCGGTCGCCGGAGCTGCGCCATGCGTGACCTGCTGATGCTGGGCCTGTTCATGGCCCTGATCTACAAGACCTTCAGGGACCCGATGTGGGGCGTGCTGGGCTGGGTGTGGATGGGGGTGATGAACCCGCACCGCCTGGCCTACGGCTTCGCGCACGACGCGCCCTGGTCCATGGTGATCGCGCTGGCGCTGTTCGCCAGCCTCATCGTGCATCGCGACAAGCTGGTCAAGTTCCCCGTCAACGCGGTGACCGTCCTGCTGGCGATCTGGATCCTGTGGATCGGCGTGTCGCCGCTGCTGTTCTCGTTCTATCCGGACAAGGAGATGAACTTCTGGTCGCGCGCCTTCAAGGTGCTGCTGATGGTGCTGGTGTCGCTGCTGGTGGTGAAGCGGCGGCGCGACCTGGACTGGCTGGTGCTGGTGCTGGTGATCTCGATCGGCTACTACGGCATCAAGGGCGGCGTGTTCACGGTGCTGTCCGGCGGCTCGGCGCGGGTGTGGGGCCCGGAGGGCTCGTTCATCGAGGACAACAACTCGCTGGCGCTGGCGACCATCATGACGGTGCCCCTGATCCGCTACCTGCAGCTGCAGGCGACCAGGCCCTGGCAGCGTCACCTGGCGACCTTGGCCATGCTGCTGTGCATGGCCTCGGCGGTGGGCTCGCAATCGCGCGGCGCTTTCCTGGCGATCGTGACGATGTCCTTCTTCATGTGGCTGAAGAGCCGCAACAAGCTGCCGCTGGCGCTGGTGGTGCTGGTGGCGCTGCCGCTGATCTTCGCGTTCATGCCCGACAGCTGGACCGACCGGATGGAGACCATCAAGACCTACGACCAGGATTCGTCGGCGATGGGACGGATCAACGCGTGGCAGATGGCCTGGCGGCTGGCGATCGACCTGTTCCCGTTCGGCGGCGGCTTCACGGTCGCGGGTCCGGCGGTGTTCGCCAAGTACGCACCCGATCCGTCGGTGCCGCTGACCGCGCACAGCATCTACTTCCAGGCGATGGGCGAACACGGCTTCTTCGGCCTGGCGATCTTCGTCGGCATCTTCGCGACCACCTGGCGGCTGGCGAGCGCGACCATCCGCAACGCCAAGGACCTGCCCGAGCTGCAGTGGGCGCGCGACCTGTCGGCGATGTGCCAGGTCGGCCTGATCGGCTACGCGACCGGCGGCGCCTTCCTGAGCCTGGTGTACTTCGATCTGCCCTACTACCTCGTGCTGATCGTGGTGGTGGTGAACCGCGTGGTCGCCTCGGAGGTGGCCGGCCGCAAGCAGGCCGCGGTCGCCGCGGGCCAGGCGCCGCGGGACGTGCATTCGCCGTACTGGGGAGGCACCTGATGCTGGCGTCGCTGAGCCTGCTGGGCTGGCCGCGCGGCGAGCCCGCGCTGAGCATCCTGATCTATCACCGCGTGCTGCCGGCGCGCGACGCGATGCGGCCCGGCGAGATCGACGCGGCGCGTTTCGAGGCGCAGGTGGCCTTCCTGGCGGACCACTTCACGCTCATGACGGTGAGCGACGCCGCCGCCGCGCTGCGCGAGGGCCGCCTGCCGAAGCGGGCGGCGTGCATCACCTTCGACGACGGCTACGCGGACAACTGGACGGTGGCGCATCCGATCCTGGCGCGCCACGAGGCGCGCGCGACGGTGTTCATCGCGACCGGCTACCTCAACGGCGGCCGCATGTTCAGCGACACGGTGGTCGAGTTCGTGCGCCTGGTGCCGGGCCCGGTGCTGGACCTGTCGACGGTGGGCATGGGCGTGCATCCGGTCGCGACGACCGAGGAGCGCCTGAAGGCCATCTCCGCGCTGCAGGTGCAGTTGAAATACCTGGCGCCCGACGAGCGCGACGCGCAGGTGCGCCGGATGCTGGCGGCGCAGCCGGTCGGTGCGATGCCGGACGACCTGATGCTCACCGACGCGCAGCTCAGGCAGCTGGCCGACGCGGGCCACGAGATCGGCGGCCACACGGTGGACCACACGGTGCTGACGACCTTGTCGCCCGAAGGCGCGCGCGCGCAGGTGCAGGCGGGACGCGACCACCTCGCGGCGTTGCTGGGCCGGCCGGTGCGCAGCTTCGCCTATCCGAACGGCCGGCCGGTGCGCGACTACGACGCGGGTCACGCGGCGATGCTGCGGGAGCTCGGCTTCGAGGCCGCCGTCAGCACTGCGGCCGGCGTGGCGCTGCCGGGGGCCGACCTGTTCCAGTTGCCGCGCTACACGCCGTGGGGCCATTCCACCGCGATGTTTGCCGCGCGGATGATGCGCAACGCGCGCATGGGCGGGCCGGCGGCGGTGGTCTGACTTCTGTCGCCGACTTCTGCCGCCGACCTCTGCCGCCGACCCTTTCACCAGGGCATCGAGAAGGTCTTGGTGTTGCTGAAGGACTTGATCGCCTCCTGCACGCCTTCCTTGTGCCCCAACCCTGAGTCCTTGATGCCGCCGAAGGGGGTCAGCTCGATGCGGTAGCCGGGCACCTCCCACACGTTGACCGTGCCGACGTTGAGCTCCTGGGCGAAGCGGATCGCGTCGGGCAGGCGGTTGGTGCAGACGCCCGAGGACAGCCCGAACGCCGTGCCGTTGGACAGCGCGATCGCCTCGTCGATCGTGCGGAAGCCGAGGATGGGCGACACCGGCCCGAAGGTCTCCTCGCGCACCACGGTCATCTCCGGCCGGACGTTCTCCAGCACCGTGGGCGCATACAGCGCGCCGTCGCGCCGATGGCCGGCCAGCACGCGCGCGCCCTGGGCCACCGCCTCGTCGACCACGCGCTCGAAGTGCTGCGCGGCCGCCTCGTCGATCACCGTGCCCATGTCGTTGCGCTCGTCCATCGGATCGCCGAAGCGCCAGGCCAGGGTCTTCGCGACGACGAGCTCGGTGAAGCGCTCCTTCACGGACTCGTGCACCAGCATCCGCTTGACCGCCGTGCAGCGCTGGCCCGAGTTCTTGTAGGAGCCATGGACCGCCAGATCGCTGGCGCGTTCCAGGTCGGCGTCGTCCATGACGATCAACGGGTCGTTGCCGCCGAGCTCCAGCACCGTGCGCCGGTAGCCCGCCTTGCAGGCGATGGCCTTGCCGATGGCCACGCCGCCGGTGAAGGTGATGAGGTCGACGTGCGGATTCATCAGCAGCTCGTTGGCGATCTCGCGCGGATCGCCGGTCAGGACCTGCAGCATCTCGCGCGGCAGGCCGGCCTCGTACAGCAGTTCGGCGAAGAAGTAGGCCGAGAGCGGCACCTTCTCCGACGGCTTGAGCACCATCCGGTTGTTGGACGCGATGCTCGGCACCACCTTGTGCGCCACCTGGTTCATCGGGTGGTTGAACGGCGTGATGGCGGTGATCACGCCCTGCAGCGGTTCGCGCATCGTGATCACCTTGCGGCGCTTGCCGTGCGGCGTCAGGTCGCAGGAGAACACCTGGCCGTCGTCGCGCAGCGCCTCGATCGCGCCGAAGCCCAGCACGTCGGCCACGCGGCCGATCTCGTAGCGGCTGTCCTTCTTCGACAGGCCCGATTCCATCGTGATCAGGTCGGAGGCCGTCTCGGCGCGGGCGCGCAGCAGCGCGGCGGCGCCGTTGAGGATCTGCGCCCGCGCATGCCGCGACAGCGTGGGCCGGTAGGCGTGCGCGATGTTCATCGCCCGGCGCACGTGGTCGACGGTGGCCATCGCGACCCGGCCCACCTGCTGGCCGGTGTAGGGACTGCGCACGTCCAGGTGGCGCTCGGTGTGCAGGATCTCGTCGCCCAGGCGCAGCCCTTCGTCGATCAGGACGCGCGCGCCGGCGGGGTAGAGGCTGCGGGCCGCGCCCGCGAGGGGGAGGGCGCTCGTCGGGAGCGTGGTCGTGCCGGTGCTCATGCGATCTCCTCGGTCGTGTCGGCGTCGGCGCCGATGAAGTTGCGGCCGCGCGCGCCGGTCAGCGCGCGCGCGATCAGTTCGCGGGCCTCGACGTCGCCCAGGCCGTAGGAGGCGAAGTTCGTCTGCACGCCCAGGCCCTCGAGGAAGGCGGCCAGCCGGCCCGGCGCGTCCGCCAGCGGCAGTCCCAGCGCCCGCGCCAGCACGGCGTCGCGCTCGGCCGATTGCCCCAGCGCCATCTGCAGCACCAGCGGCAGCGGGAACGAGCAGGCGATGCCGTGCGGCAGCCCGAGCCGCAGCGTCATCTCGTAGGAGATGGAGTGCGCCAGCGCGGTCCGGGTGTTGGAGAAGGCCATGCCGGCCTTCAGCGCGGCCAGCGCCATGCCGGCGCGCAGGCCGCGGTCCTGCGGCCGCCGCATCAGCGCCGGCAGGGTCTCGAAGATGTCCTGCGCGGCGGACACCGCGTAGGTGTCCGACAGCGGATTGGCGTTGCGGTTCCAGATCGCCTCGAGCGCATGCGACAGCGCGTCCAGCCCGCTCTGCAGCGTCACCGAGGGCGGCAGCGACATCATCAGCAGCGGATCGACCAGCGCGATCTCCGGCCAGGTCGAGGGCAGGTGCAGCGAATGCTTGCGCTGCCGCTCGCGGTCCCAGATCGTGGCCCAGGGCGTGACCTCGCTGCCGGTGCCGGCGGTGGTGGGCACGGCGATCAGGGTCTTGACCGCGTGCGGCTTGAACGGCTCGCCGCGCTGCAGCAGCCCCAGCAGTTCGTCGAAGCGGCCGCTGGCCGTGCCGATCATCAGCGCCTTGGCGGTGTCGATGGCGCTGCCGCCGCCCAGCGCCACGATCACGTCGGCGCCGGGCTTGGCGCCGTCGCTGCCGTTGCCGTTGCCGTTGCCGTTGCCGCCGTTGCCCGTTTCGCGCCAGAACCGCTCGTACTGCCCGCGCAGTTCGGCCACGTCGGGGTTGGGGCGCACGTCGTCGATCACGCCGGCCAGCCGGTCGCCGAGCAGCGTCCGGATCTGGTCCACCAGCCCGAGCGCAGCCGCCTCGGGGAAGGTCACCAGCACCGCGCGGCGGCGGCCCAGCAGCGTGGGCAGGGACAACAGGGCCCCCTCCCCGTAGACGCTGCGCACGGGGTTGAAGTAGTCATGGATCATGAGGAGTCCCTAGGCGGATTGGGCGTGGTTGAGCGCCAGGTCGAAGACGTCGAAGTTGCGCAGCCGGCGGGCCGGGTCGACGCCGCTCAGCAGGCGGTTGAAGAGCAGCGGCACCAGCTGCTCGGACAGCCCGCCGTGCGAGCGCAGCGGCACCGTCAGGCCGCTCAGGTCGTGCCGTTCGGCGCGCGTGCCCAGGACGGTCAGGTGGTCGCCGACGACGACCAGGTCGCCGATGCGGTCCGGCGGCAGCTCGAAGCGCTCCGCGGCCGTCTCGCGGTCCAGCACGCACTCGATGCCGGGCAGGCGATCCAGGCACTCGCGCGTCTGCGCGAGCGACGCCGGCGGCACGTAGACCGTGGCGAAGGACCCCAGCGCGCCGTGGTGCACGACGTAGGGATCGGTGATGGGCAGGATCACGCGCGCGGCGCCCTCGCCGAGCACGTCGTCCAGCACCCGCTGCAGGTAGAGCACCCGGGGCCGGCCGGCCGCGTCGGTCTTGGCGCTCATGCCGTGGTCCGCCGTCAGGCCGATCACCGCGCCCATCCCGTCCATGCGCTCCAGGTAGCGGTCCATCATCGCGTAGAAGGCGTTGGCCTCGGGCGCGCCGGGCGCGCACTTGTGCTGGACGTAGTCGGTGGTGGAGAGGTAGGTCAGGTCGGGCCAGTGCGTCTCCAGCAGCCGCGCGCCGGCGGCGAAGACGAACTCGCTGAGCTCCGCGCTGTAGACCGACGGCACCGGCAGTCCGACCAGCTCCGGCACGCGCTCGATGCCGGCGTTCTCCAGGGTCGCCTCGGCCGCCTTCTCCGCGGAGAAGCAGATGCCCTGGAGCCCGTGGCCCAGCAGCGTGCGCAGCTTGTCCTTGGCGGTGACCACGGCGACCCGGGCGCCGCTGGCCGCGAAACGCGCCAGCAGCGTCGGCGCGCGCAGGTAGGCGGGGTCGTTCATCATGACCTCCTCGCCGCGCTCGACGTCGAGGAAGTAGTTGCCGCAGATGCCGTGCACCGAAGGCGGCACGCCGGTCACGATCGAGAGGTTGTTCGGGTTGGTGAAGCTCGGCACCACGCACTCGCCGACCAGCGAGGTGCCCCTCTCCAGCATGCGCGCCAGGAAGGGCGCGACGCCGGCCTGGATGGCGTGCGTGAGGTAGTCCGGCTCGCAGCCGTCCACGCACACCACCACGACGGGGGTGAGCGGGCGGGCGTAGCGGCGGCCGTTGGCCTCGACCGCCTCGTGAATCGCGTTCATCAGTGAGCTCCTTTCTGGATCCAGGCGCGAAGCCGGGTGGACATCTGGTCGGCGGCCATGACCATCACGATGATCACGACGATGCAGGTGGCGGTGTCCTGGTACTGGAACAGCTTCATGCTGCCGACCAGCTCGAAGCCGATGCCGCCGGCGCCGACCATGCCGAGCACGGTGGCCTGGCGCAGGTTGGTCTCGAAGCGGTAGAGCACCACCGCGATCCAGGCCGTGACCACCTGCGGCAGCACGCCGAAGATGATGGTCTGCACCGGCCCGGCGCCGGTGGCGCGCAAGGCCTCGATCGGTCCCTGGTCGATCTCCTCGATCGACTCGGCGAAGAACTTGCCCAGCATGCCGGCGCCATGCACCGCCAGGGCGAGCACGCCGGGGAAGGGGCCGAGTCCCACCGCCGCGACGAAGATCAGCGCGAGGATGATCTCGTTGATGCCGCGCGTCACGTTGAACACCTGCCGCATCGCATGGAACACCAGCGCGTTGGGCGCCAGGTTGCGGGCCGCCAGGAAGCACACCGGCACCGCCAGCAGCACGGCGAAGAGCGTGCCCCAGATCGCGATCTGCAGCGTCTCCAGCGCCGGCTGGACGAGCTTCTCGAGGAAGCCCCAGTTCGGCGGCACCATGCGGCCCAGGAAGTCGCCGATCCAGGGCAGGCCCTTGATCAGCTCGCCGAAGCTCACCTGGGCGCCGCGCGCGGCCCATTGCAGCAGCACGAGGAAGGCCGCGCCCGTGAGCAGCCGGGGCCACCAGCCGTGGCGTCCCGAGGGCCGCCCCAGCAGCAGCGTGTAGGCACCGAGTTTCATGCTTCCTCCAGGGTCAGGTTGTGCGGCGGCGACGAGGGCCGGGCGCGTCCGGCGGACCCGGGCGCGGCGCCGTCGTCCAGTCCCGGATAGATGCGGCGCAGCACCTCGGGGGTCAGGCCGTCCGGCCGGCCGTCGAAGACGATGCGGCCGCCGGAGACGCCGACGATGCGTTCGCCGAATTCGCAGGCGTAGTCGATCTGGTGCAGGTTGCAGACCACGGAGATGCCCAGCTCGCGGCTGGCCTGCTTGAGGTAGGTCAGCACCGTGCGCGAGGTCTTCGGATCGAGGCTGGCCACCGGCTCGTCGGCCAGGATGACCAGCGGCTGCTGGGCCAGCGCGCGGGCGATGCCGACGCGCTGCTTCTGGCCGCCGGACAGCGTGTCCGTGCGCAGGTCCGCCTTGCCGGCCAGCTCGACGCGGCGCAGGCATTCCATGGCGATGTCGATGTCCCGGCCCGGAAAGATCTGCAGCCACGAGAGCAGCGCGGGCATCGTGCCGAGGCGGCCGGTGAGCACGTTCTTGCGCACCGACAGCCGCGGCACGACGTTGTAGTGCTGGAAGATCATCGCGACCTTGCGCCGCGCCTGGCGCAGGCTGGCGCCGCCCGCCTCGACGCGCAGGCCGTCGACGTGGACCTCGCCCTGGCTGGGCGTGCAGAGCCGGTTGATGCAGCGCAGCAGCGTGGACTTGCCCGCGCCCGAAGGCCCGAGCACGACCAGGAATTCGCCGGGCGCCACGTCGAGGTTCACGTTGCGCAAGGCCTCGAAGTCGCCGTAGCGCTTGGACAGTCCTCGGATCTTGATCACTTCATGCTCCTCAGGTCGAGTTTCAGGACGCGCGCCGTCTCCCGGATCACGTCGTAGGCGGCGTCGTTGGTCGGATGGAAACCGTTGAGCAGCCCCTGGTCCGACCACGGGATGTCCTTGACGTCGAGGAAGGCGGCCTGCACGCGCTTCTTGAGCGCCGGATCCAGGTCCTTGCGCAACACGGTGGGCGACTCGGGGATGGGGTCGGACTTCCACACCACGACGAGGTCGTCGCGCTTGGCCAGGCCCTTGGTGATGGCGGTGTCCAGGATGCGGTCGGCGATCGCGACCGCGTCGATGCGGCGGTTCTGCACCGCCACCGCGTTGGAGTCGTGGGAGCCGGAGAAGATGACGCGGCCGAAGTCCTTCTCCGGGTCGAAACCGAGCTTGAGCAGGCCGACCTTGGGGAACAGGTGGCCGGAGGTCGAGGTCGGGTCGACGAAGGCGAAGGTGCGTCCCTTGAGATCGGCCACCGTGCGGATGCCGCTGTCCTTGTGGGCCACGATCAGCGAGTGGTAGGACGTGCGTCCGACCTTCTTGGTCTCCGCGACGGCGAAGGCCTCGATGTTGGCGACGGTCGCGCCCAGCACGTAGGAGAACGGGCCGAGGTAGGCCACGTCCAGGCGCCGCGAGCGCAGCGCCTCGATCACGCCGTTGTAGTCGGCCGCCACGAAGGGCTTGACCGGCATGCCCAGCGAGCGCGACAGCATGTCCATCATCGCCTGGCTGTTGGCGATCATGGCGCGCGAGTCCTCGGAGGGAATCAGGCCGACGGTCAGGACGCCGTCCGCGGCGCGGGCGTCGTCGGCATGGCTCAGCAGGGCCGGCGCCAAGAGGGCCGGGGCGGTGGCTAGCAGGTGTCTCCGAGTGATCGGCATGTCGGTCTCCAGTGGCTTTTCTTGTCGCGACCCCCGTCACCTGGGGGTTCCTGCGAGGTGCCCGGATCGGTCGCGTGGTGCTACTGTGCGACGTACGCGAGCATTGGGCCAATTCAAGTTTCCGGCTCGATGCATTCACCGGCTCTATGCATCGCCAGGGAAAACCAGCAGAGGACGGGCGCCCCGGCGGGGGCCGATCCGTCCCGCCCGACGAGGAGACACCATGCGCCTGACCCAGCTCCGCTCCTTCCATGCCGTGGCCGCCACGGGGAGCTTCACCCGGGCCGCCGACAGCCTGCACGTCAGCCAACCCACCGTGACCACGCAGGTGGCGCAACTGGAGGCGTTGTACCGCGTGGAGCTGTTCCATCGCAGCGGACGGCGGGTGCGGCTCACGCAACTGGGCGAGCGGCTGCTGCAGCTGTCGCGCCAGATCTTCGGCCTGGAGGCCGAGGCGGTGCAGCTGCTGCGCGACGAAGGCGAGGTGCGCTCAGGCCATCTGCGCGTCGCGGCCGTGGGACCGCACCACGTCACCCGCATGCTGATGGCCTTCCACCAGCGCCATCCCGGCGTGAGCATGGCGGTCACCACGGGCAACTCGCAGGACGTGCTGGACCGGCTGCTGGCCTACGAGGCCGATGTGGGCGTGCTGGCGCAGGCCTCGCAGGACCGGCGTTTCGCGGCGGTGCCGTACAGCCAGCACCCGGTGCTGATCTACTGCAACCGCGCGCACCGGTTCGCGCGGCGGCGGTCGATCCGCATCGCCGAGCTGCAGCACGAGAAGCTGCTGATGCGGGAGCAGGGCTCGACGACGCGCCTGGCGCTGGAGGCGGCCCTGCGGGCGGCCGACGTCAAGCCCGAGGTGGTCATGGAGATCGCCAGCCGCGAGATCATCCGCGAGGCGGTCGCGCTGGGCGCCGGCGTGGCGGCGGTTTCCGAGGTGGAGTTCGTGCCCAGCCCGGGCCTGCATGCGGTGACCATCAGCGACGCGCAGGTGCAGACCTGCGCGCACCTCGTGTGCCTGGCCGAGCGGCGCGACATCGGCATGGTGCGCGTCTTCATGGACCTGTCGGAATCGGCGCAGCAGGCGGCGGCCTGACGGCGCCGCGCACCCACAGCCGATCTGCGCCCCGTGATCACACCCGATAGTTCGGGCGTCGCCCGCGCAGCCACTGCTCCAGCATCATCAGGATCCAGACCATCTCGCCGTAGTACCCGGGGTGTTCCGGCAGCCGTTCCTTGAGCAGGCCGCGGATGAACTCCGGGCGGACGATGCCGCGCGTGGACAGGCTGCCCAGCGAGTCCTCCGCCAGCGCGCGCAGGTTGGCGTCGCGCGTGGCCCAGACGCCGAAGGGCAGGCCGAAGCCCTGCTTCTTTTTGACGATGATCTCGTCGGGCAGGAAACCGCGCAGCGCCTCCTTGAAGAACCAGCGCAGCTGCAGCCCCTTGAGCTTGTAGTCGGCCGGCAGGCGCTCGGAGAAGGCCAGCAGCTCGTCGTCCAGCATCGGGAAACCGACCGAGGTGCCCGCCAGCCGCGTCGTGCCCACGACCTTGGGCAGGTCGGTGTCGGCCAGCGTGTAGCGCCAGTCGAAGGCCAGCATGCGGTCGACCAGCTGGCCGGTCTTCAGCCCGGCCCACACCTGGCGCTGCTGCTTCTGCGGCCCCAGCGGGTCCACGCGGCGCAGGAAGTCGGTCTCCAGCACCTCGCCCATGCCCAGTCGCGTGAGGAGGTTGTAGCTCTGCAGCCGGTCCGGCATCGGCACGCGCGCCTGGTCGATGTAGCTCGCGCCCTTCCTGAGCAGCGGCAACCTGCCGATCGGCGAGCCGAACACCGGCTGCAGCACGAGGTCGCGCAGCGGCCCCGGCACATTGCCGTACCAGGAGAACACGGTCTGCTTCGCGTAGCGGGTGTTGCCGCCGAAGAGCTCGTCCCCGCCGTCGCCGGCCAGCAGGTGCCGCACGCCGTTGTCGTAGGCACGGCGGGCGCAGTAGTAGGCCGGCAGCGCCGAGCTGTTGCCGAAGGGCTGGTCGTAATGCGTCGCGACCTTGGCGATCCCGTCGACCAGGTCCTTGGGCGTCACGTAGTACTCGTGATGCCGGGCGCCGAAGTGCTTGGCCGCGATGCGCGCGAAGGCCATCTCGTCGTAGCCCTCGGCCTCGAAGCCGATCGAGTAGGTGTCCGCCGGACGCCCCGCGACGCGGCTCAGCATGCCCGCGACGGTCGAGCTGTCGGTGCCGCCGCTCAGGAAGCAGGCGGCGTCCGGCGCGTGCATGGCCCGCTGCACGGACCGCTGCAGGATCTCCTTGAATTCGACCTTCAGGTCCTCGAGCTTGGGCGCCGGGTCGGCGCGGAAGGTCGGCGTCCAGTAGGGCGTGACGCGCAGCTCGCCGCGCTCGAAGATCGCCACATGCCCCGGCGGCAGGCGGAAGATGTTGCGGAACACCGTGCGCGGCGACGGGATGACGTGGAAGTAGAGGTAGTCGAACAGCGCCTGCGGATCGAGGTCCACGTCGTCGCCGGCCAGGTCGTCGGCGCGGGTGGCGAACTGCAGCTCATGGCCGACGATGCGGTAGCACAGCGGCTCGATGCCGAAGCGGTCCGTGGCCAGCAGCGTGCGTCCGCCGGGCTGCCGCCAGGCCACCGAGAAACGACCGCCGACCTGCGCCAGCGCCGGGGCCGGGTTGGCGGCCGACAGCAGCGTCTGCCACGCGGCGTCGCGTTGCGCGGGCGGGGCGTCGGCGGCGAGGCCCGGCAGCACCGGTTGACCAGTGGAAAGGAAAGTGGCGGTGCTCGTCGTCATCGTTGGGTACGGACCGGCGATGCGGCCAGGTGGCTGTGAGGCAGTGAGGCAGTGAGGCGGAACAAAGGGGCGGCCACGCGGCGTGGATCGCCCCCGCCGGATTCTGGCGTGGAAATGAGTCGGCACGTCCGTCCTCGACCCCACCCACTTGGAGGGCCGCCCGTCGGGGAGAGGTTTCCGACCATGCCGCACAATCGCGGCCTGCCCGCTGTCGGAGGCGGGCGCTGGAGCCGGTTTGCAGATTCACTGGATGCCTCACGCGCTGAACCCGGCCTACGCCGGCGTGCGCCTGCGCTGCCTGATGCCGAGCCGCGAACTGCGCCGCTCGGGGCTGGTGTCGCGCGTGCTGGATCCGGCGCGGGACGATCAGCCGCTGCCGGCGACGGGCGTGCTCGTGGTCCAGGCGAAATGGCTGCTCGACGCCGGCTCGCCCGAAGCCTTGCGCGAGCGCGCGGCCCGCCTGGCCGAGGCCCGCGCGCAAGGCGTGCGGCTCGTGCTGGACAGCTTCGACAACTATTTCCTGAACGAGTCCGGCGACCCGGCCCGCGCCGCGCTGCTGGCCGCCTACCGCGAGGCGCTGCCGCTGTTCTCGCTGTTCACCTTGTCCTCGCCGGGCCTCAAGCCGCTGCTGGAAGCGGAGCTTCCGCCCAATCTGCGCGCTGCCGCGCCGGTGCGGGTCGTCGGCGATCCGGTCGAGACGCCCGCCGCCGCCCGCGACTTCGAATCATGGCCCCATCGCATGCACCCGGGCCGTTGGGGCGGCCAGTGGCGCGCCTGGCGCGAACTGCGCGAGCACCGCGCGCAGCGCCGGGTCGCCCGGCAGCTGGTGTGGTTCGGCAATCACGGCAGCGCCTACGCGACCGGCGGCATGGCCGAACTCGAACCGTTGATCCCGCTGCTCGAGGCCGCCGCGCGGCGCCAGCCGCTGCGCCTGACGGTGGTCAGCAATTCGGAACAGCGGTATCGCGAGCTGCTCGGTCGCGCCGCCTTTCCGCATCGCTACCGGCCCTGGGACCGGCTGCATTTCCTGACGCTGCTCGGCGAGCAGGACCTGGTGCTGCTGCCCACCCGCATGACCGCCTTCACGATGGCCAAGAGCAACAACCGCATGCTGCTGGCCCTGGCCCAGGGCGTGCCGGTGATGGCCGACCCCTTGCCCGACTACCAGCCCTGGCGCGCGCATTGCGCGCTGGACGACTGGGCGCAGCTCGCCGATCACATCGCCGATCCGGCGCCGCTGGCCGCCCGCGCGCGCGCCGCGATGCCGGCCATCGAGCGCGACTATTCCACGCGCGCCATCGCCGCCCAATGGCGCGAGGCGCTGCAAGCCCCCGCTTCCCGATGAACCGCATGACGCCAGATTCCCTCGCCCGCCCGGACCCCGCGCACGCCGATGCAGATGCAGGTGCAGGTGCTGCCACAAGCGCGGACGCAAGCGCGGACAAACACGCCGACGCTCAAGCATCGTCGACGCCGGCGTCTTCGCCGGAGCATCCGCTGGCCATCGCCGTCGTGCTGCCGCAGTTCCATCCGTTCCGGCAGAACGACGCCTGGTGGGGCAAGGGCTTCACCGAGTGGCGCAACGTCGCCAAGGCCCGGCCGCTGTACGAGGGCCACTACCAGCCGCGGCTGCCGGGCGAGCTCGGCTTCTACGACCTGCGGCTGCCCGAGGCCCGCGCGGCGCAGGCCGAGCTGGCCCGCGAGCACGGCATCGGCGGCTTCTGCTACTACCACTACTGGTTCACCGGCGAGCGCCTGATGGAGCGCCCGGTCGAGGAGATCCGCGCCAGCGGCGAGCCCGACTTCCCGTACTGCCTGGCCTGGGCCAACGAGAACTGGACCCGCGCCTGGAACGGCAAGGACCGGGAGATGCTGATCGAGCAGCGCTACTCGGACGAGGACGACGAGGCGCACATCCGCACGCTGCTGCCGCACTTCCGCGATCCGCGCTACATCCGCATCGACGGCAAGCCGCTGTTCATCGTCTACAAGGTCGATCACCTGCCGGATCCGCAGCGCACGCTGGCGACCTGGCGCCGCATCGCGCGCGAGGAGGGCGTCGGCGAACTGACGCTGGCGCAGTTCGAGTGGAGCGGCACCGGCTCGGGCGCCGATCCGCGCCAGGTGGGCCTGGACCTGTCGATCGAGTTCGCGCCGGACTGGCGGCGCCTGGGCGGCAGGCACTTCACCGGCTGGAAGTCCAAGCTCGCGATGAAGCTGGGCTTCCTGCCCAAGGCTTATGGCAAGCACAACTTCTTCGATTACGAC
Source organism: Roseateles sp. GW821-FHT09G09 (assembly GCF_059415965.1). Classification (NCBI taxonomy): domain Bacteria; kingdom Pseudomonadati; phylum Pseudomonadota; class Betaproteobacteria; order Burkholderiales; family Sphaerotilaceae; genus Roseateles; species Roseateles sp. GW821-FHT09G09. Next base: position 55,596 of record NZ_JBWKOG010000006.1, read on the forward strand.
CGCATGGTCGACGGCGTGCTGGCCAAGCCCGTGCCGGACTATCCGTTCCTGCGCTGCGTCAGCCCCGGCTTCGACAACAGCGCGCGGCGCGCCAGCGGCGGTGCGACCATCCTGATGAACAACACGCCGCAGCGCTATCGCCGCTGGCTCGAGGCCGCGCTGGCGTGGACGCGCAAGCATCAGCCGCCGCGGCGTCAGGTCGTGTTCATCAACGCCTGGAACGAATGGGCCGAAGGCAATCACCTCGAGCCCGACGCGCTGAACGGCCGCGCGCTGCTGGAAGCGACGCGTGACGCGTTGAAGCAGAAGGGCTGAGCGGGTCCGTCGGTCCGGCCGACGAGGACTGCAGAGGCCGCTGGCCCTCACCCCCACCCTCTCCCGCAAGCGGGAGAGGGAGTCCGACCGGCTCCACTCGCAGCGCTTGCTCCTCTTTCCCCCTCTCCCGCTTTCTGGAGAGCGCCGCCTCCTCTTTCCCCTCTCCCGTTTTCTGGAGAGCGCCGACTCCTCTTTCTCCCTCTCACGCTTTCTGAAGAGCGCCGACTCCTCTTTCTCCCTCTCACGCTTGCGGGAGAGGGCAGGGGTGAGGGGCGCGCGCAGCGCGCGGGGTCCAGGCAGTCATGCGGCCTCTGACTCCCTCTCCCGCTTGCGGGAGAGGGTTGGGGTGAGGGCCAGCGGCCGTTGAAGGACGTTCAGCGCCCGATCCGGGCCGCGCACGCGGCCTGGTGCCGCGCCACCGACCCCCGCATCGACGCCAGCGCCTCTTCGGTGCGCCGTAGGTCGTCGGCAATGCGCGGCGCGCCTTCGATCGCGGCCAGCCAGTAGTCGCACATCGAGGTCGCGTCGTCGCACTCGTGCAGCACGCCGCGATCGCGCAGCAGTCGATAGACCGGGTACGACGGATAGGTCGTGTCCCAGCCGCCGCGGATCGTCAGCGGCTTGTTCAGCCCCAGTGGCTCCAGCACGTTGTGATCCACGCCCACATGCGCGACGCTGGCCGCCGCGTAGAAATCGCGCAGCTCGCCGACGGTGTCCAGCACCAGGCACTGCACCTCGGCCGCGAGCGGCGCGTCCTCGATCTGCGAGCGCCGCGTGACCCGCAGCCCAGCCCCGCCGAGCTGGCCCAGCAGCTCGCCCATGCGCTCGAGGTTCTCCGGATGCCGCGGTGCCAGGATCAGCAGCGCGTCGGGATGCGTGCGTCGCAGGCGCTCGAAAGCGGCCAGCACCTGATGCTGCTCGGCGAGCTCCGTGACGCAGCCGCCGACCACGATGGGCCGGGCCGAGGCGAGCAGATGGCCGAGCAGCCGCGGGCTGCGCGTGGCCTGCTCGACGCCCCAGTCGGCGCGGCGCATCGCGTCGAACTTCATGTTGCCGGTCACCTGCAGCCGCTCACGCGGCGCGCCGCGCGCCTCGAGCTGCCGCGCGGTCTCGGCGTCCTGCACGCACAGCACGTCGAAGGCATTCAGGAAGTCCCGCTCCAGCAACCGGCGCTCCATCTGGTCGAGTCGCGCCGGCGGGTCGTAGTGGTACAGCCAGCCGTTGAGCATCAGCGTCGCCGCGTTGTGGCGGCGGGCCTCGCGCAGGAAGGCGTAGGAGAAGCGGCAGGGCGCCTCCGACGGCAGGCAGGGGATCTCCGCCACCGCCAGCATCGCCGGCGGCAGCAGGCGGGCCAGACGGCGCGCGTCGGCGCTGTGGCCGCGGCTGGTGCAGACCACCGCCTGCGGCAAGCGCGCGAGGTAGGCGTCGCGGTAATGCGGATGCTCGGTGATCAGCACGGGCCGCAGATCCGGCCGCTGCGCGATCAGCCATTCGATCATCGGCGCGACCGCGTTCAGCTCGCCGATCGTGGTCACGTAGAACCACAGCGCCGGCCCCGACGCGTCGGCCGGCGTGACCGAGAACGCCCCCAGCGTGTTGTTGCCGCGCAGGTCGCTGAGGCGCTCCAGCGCGCGGAACATCGCCCAGCGCAGCGTCTCGCCGGGACGGATCGGCGCGGCGGTGGCGGGCGCGGCCAGGGACGGGGTCAGCTCAGGCATGGCGGCTCCGCAGATGGGTCAGGGCGCGACGGACCTCGGTCATCGCCGGATGCCGCAGCAGCGCGGCGCAGACCAGCCAGGACCCGGCGCCCGCGACGACGCACAGGGCGATGCGCGGGATCAGCGGCAGGCTCAATTCGTAGCCGACCAGCTGCGCCAGCCCGAGGCCGGCGCAACAGCCCAGCGTCAGCTGCACGCTGACCCAGCTGGGCGCGAACAGCTCGCGCGGCGTGGCCTTCAGCACCTCCGTCAGGTGGCGCGTGTACATCGCGACCTGCACCAGGTTGCCGATGACGAACACGGCCGCCACCGCATGCAGGTCCCAGAGCGCGGCCAGGCCGACGCAGGCCAGGTGCGTCGGTCCGTACCAGAGCGCCACCGACAGCCGGCGGCGGATCTGGCCGGTGGCCGCGAGCGCGTTGGGCGCGAGCATCGTCAGCGCGTAGGGCAGGCCGGCCAGCGCCAGTAGCGTGGCCAGCGGCGCGGCCTCGTGCCATTGCGGGCCGAACAGCAGCGCGATGATGTCGCCCGACATCAGCGCCACGCCGCCCATGAAGGGCCAGGCGATGCCGGTGAAGATGGCCGTGCCCTTCGCATACGGACCGACCAGGCTGTGCCCGGCGCGGTGGTCCGCCGCCAGCGCCGGCGTGGCGACGCGCAGGATGGCCGAGCTCACCGTCTGTCCCAGCAGGTCGATCAGCCCCGTCGCGCGGCTGAAGAGCCCCAGCGAGGTGAAGCCGAAGACCTTGCCGATGATCAGTTCATGGCCGTTGCGCGAGCCCGATTCCACCAGCCGCGAGCCGGTGAACATCGCGCCGAAACGCAGCTGCCGGCCCGCGCCGCGCAGGCGCGGCATCAGCAGCGCGTCGCGCGGCCTCAGCCAGACGAGGATCGCCACCTGCACCGCGATGCCGGCCACCGGCCCCCAGGCCAGGCTCATCGCGCCGTGGCCGCTCCAGGCCAGCGCGATGCTGGTGGCCGAGTTGGCGGCGTTGGCGCTGACCTGCACGATGAAGACCTTGTGGAAGGCCATCTCGCGGTTGAGCAGCGCGAAGGAGGGCGAGGCCAGCGGCAGCATCACGAAGTTGAGGCTCAGCACCAGCAGCAGGTCGGCCAGCAGCGGCTCGTGGTACCAGTCGGCCAGCAGGAAGCGGCCGCCCAGGATCACCAGCGCGATGCTCCAGGCCATCAGCAGCGTGATGGTGAAGGCGCTGCGCAGCTTCTCGCGGTCGAGCTCGCGCTCCTGGATGAGGTACTCGCTGACGCCGAAGTCGCGCAGGATCGAGGCCAGGTTCGTGACCACCGCGCACAGCGAATACACGCCCACCTGCGTGGGCGTCAGCAGCCGCGCCAGGATCATCGTGGTCGGCACGGTGATCAGCAGGCTCAGGTAGCGCTCGGCGAAGGACCAGGCCAGCGCGCCGCGCACGGTCGGGGCTTTGCTCATGCCGGGGCTTCTTCCGTCTTGGCGGTCGCCTCGTCCGTCTTGGCCGCCGGATCGGTGTCGCCGCGTCGCAGCAGGCGCTTGAGCGCCGGCACCCAGCCCCAGCGGTAGAGCGTGGCGTGGTAGACCGGCCGCGCGTCGGCGGTCCAGCGCGTGTGCCACTCCATGACCTTGCCGTAGAACTCGATGCGGCGGATCGGACCGCCCGCCGCCGCCGCGTCGAACAGCTGCTGGAACTGCAGCTGGCGCATCAGCGTCGACGGCGACACGGCCTTGTGCGCCTCGTCGTAGGCGGTCTTCAGGATCACGATCTTGCCGCCGGACTCGATGCACAGGTCCATCGCGACGACCGCGTCGTCGAACCAGTACTGGTACAGCCGGACGCGGCCAGCGCGCGCGAAGCCTTCCAGCATCGCGCGATAGAACGCGTACTGCGGATGGCCCGGCGCGATCGCCGTGCCCTCGGAGCCCTTCCAGCCGCTGGCCTCGAGCCGGCCGTAGTTCGCCAGCGCGGGTGCGACGTCCTCGGGGCGGGTCAGGCATTCGAGCCGCGTGACCGTGCCGGCGGTGTCCAGCTTCTTCTGCTGCTTCTTCAGGTTCTGGCGCAGGTTCTTGCCGCGCGCTTCCCAGTAGGTCTCGAAGTCGCCGCCCAGGTCGACCCAGGCGGTGGCGATGTAGTCCTGGCCGCGCCAGCGCGCGTTGTCGGCGCCGCGCGGATGGAACAGGCTGTCGATCTGCGTCAGGCCCAGCGCGAGGGCCGGCAGGGGCAGCGCACGCAGCAGGCCGTCGGCGAGCGGCTCCAGGGGCTCGCCGCCCGCGCTCAGCCAGGCGCCCAGCGGCAGCTGCGACGGCTGGAAGGTCGCCCATTGCGCGGTGCCCGCGGGCGTCACGATGGCGGCGGCCCGCGGCGCCTTCGGGTCGCCGAGCAGCGCCAGCCGTTCGCGGCCGGTGCCGAAGACGGTCAGCAAGGGCGCGAGGAAGGCGCTCTCCAGGAACGGCAGGCCGGCCACGCGCGCCTGCAGCGCGTCCCACGCGGCCGCATGCGGCGCGAAGGCGGCGGCGTCGGGCAGGGGCACCAGGGTCCAGCGCAGGGCGGCGGCCGAAGTCGGGGAAATCTGGGAAGTCGGTGGCGTCGGGGACATCGGGGACGGGGGGGTCATGGGCGCGCCTCGGCGATAGGCATCTGGGGGACGCAGGCCTCGTCGAGCACGCGGGCGAGTTCGCCGGTGCGGGACTCGCGCGAGGCCGCGGCGATGGCCGGCGGCGCGGGCAGCGCGGCACGGTCGTGGAACAGGTCGTCAAGGAAGCGGTCGAGCGCGGCGGCGACGCCGGGGCCGTCCTCCAGCGCCGCGTTGTAGGGCAGGCCGGCGCGGCGCATCAGCTGCGCGGTGTCGCCGGCCGGATCGGCCAGCGTGAGCACCGGCCGGCGCGCGCGCAGGTACTCATAGGCCTTGGCGGGGATCTGGTCGTTGCAGTCGTTGGACTGCAGCAGCAGCAGGCCGTCGGCGCGCAGCATCTCGGCCAGCGCGTCGGCGTAGGGGATCGGCGGGGCGATCTCGACCAGATCGCCCACGCCCAGCCGCTCGGCGAGGGCGCGGACGAAGTCGTCGTGCGCGGTCGCGCGCAGCCGCAGCCGCAAGGTCGAGGCATCGATGCGGCCCGCGGCCTTCGCGGCGGCCAGCGCCTCGAACAGCCGCGCCGGGCTGCGCCAGTCGGGATAGACGACGCCGCTGTGCAGCAGCACGCGCGGCCCGGCGGCGCCGTGCCCGGAGCGGACGCTGCGCTCGGCCTGCTGGAAGGCTTCCTCGCTGTAGCCGTTCTCGATCACGCGGATGCGGTCGGCGGCGGCGGGAAAACGCTTCGCGTAGAGCCGCGCCGCGCCGGGGGTCGTGAAGGTGAAGCGCGCCGCGCGCGCGAAGACCTTGCGCTCGACCGCCGCGAAGCTGCGCCACAGCACCGGGTCGGCCGGATAGCCGTCATGCGCCATCGGGTCGCGGAAGTCGGCCACCCAGGGCAGGCCGCTGAGCCGCGACAGCCAGTAGCCCACGAGGTGCGCGGTCGGGATCGGGTAGGTGCTCCAGATCGCGTCGGGGCGGGTCTCGCGGATCAGCTTCAACCCGGCCGGCACGGCGCCGAGCAGCCAGCTGTGCCAGCGGTCCGGTCGCGCGAGGAAACCGGGATACCGGCCCGCGATCGACAGGTGCCGCGCGGCGTCCAGCGCGAAGGCGCGCCGCACGACCAGCTCCGGCGGGATCTCCTCGAGCAGGTCGGTGCCCGTCTGCGCGTGCACGCGGGGATGCGCGGTCAGCAGGCTGGGCGCCCATCCGGAGGCGGGCAGCTGCTGCGCGAAGCGCAAGGCGCGCTGCACGCCGCTGGTCCCCGCCATCGGCGGGAACTGGAAGGAGACCATGAGCACGCGCCGCATTCCCCGGCTTTCAACGCGGCGGTGCCGAGGCGGGCGTGATGAACAGGCGCTCGACCTGCTCGACGATGCGGTGCAGGTCGGCCTCGCTGAGGTCCTGGTGGCAGGCGAGCTGCAGCACGTGGTGCGACCACGACTTGCCGGCGTCGCCGGGCAGCGCCGGCACGCCGGGCCAGAGCCGGTCCCAGCGCGACACCGGCACGCCGAGCCGGCGCATCTCCGCATAACCCGGATCCGGCGTGCGCACCCACAGCGGGAAGACGTAGGGCGCGCAGTCCGCGGGCAGCGTGGGCAGCAGCGGACGCACGCCCTCGCGCCCCGAGAAGGCCTCGGTGAAGAACGCGTAGTGGTGGCGGCGCGCCTCGACGATGCGACGCCGCGGCACGCGCCGCGAGATCCATCCGCTCGCATGCGTCAGCGCGCGGTGCGACAGCGGCAGGTCGATCAGCGCCATGTTGGCGTCGATCTCCTGGGCCTCGTCGAGCTCGCCGTGGCGGCTGGGCGGGGCCTGCGTGCCGGCGGACGGCGCGCCCTTCACCAGGCGGCGCAGGGCGCTCTTGAGCGCGAAGGCGCCGCGGATGAGCCGGTTCAGTCCGGTCAGGCGGTCGTGCGCGGCGCCCATGTGCAGGATGTCGGAGCCCGCCTTGATCTGGTCGATGCGGGAGGCCGGCGTCAGCGCTGGCATCGTCAGCCCGGCGCGGTTGAGCGCGAGGATGCCGCCCTCGGGCGTCGGGAAGAACTTGGTCAGGCTGGCGATGGCGACGTCGCCCCAGGCGCCGATCGGCCGAGAGCCGGCGCGACCGAACATCGCATGCGCGCAGTCCTCGATCAGCGCGATGCCGCGGGCGTCGCACCAGGCACGCACCGCCTCCATCGGCTGCGGCAGCCCGAAGTAGTGCGGCACCAGCAGCGCCTTGGTGGCCGCCGGCACATGGGCGGAGAGCCAGTCCAGGCGCGGCGCGCCGTGCTCGTCGATCGGATAGAAGGCGGCGTCCGCGCCGAGCGTCTTCACCGGCGAGACCATCGTCGGGCAGTGGTAGGTCGGCAGCAGCACGAGGTCGCCGGGACCGACGTGCAGACACTCCAGCGCCAGCAGGATCGCCGCGCGACCGCTGGTGGTGGGCAGGTGGCGCGGATGGTCGAGCAGGCTGTGCTGGTCGATGTGCGCGGCGCCCGCGAAAGTGGACCAGCCGATGACCGGAAGTCGCGGCGCGAGCAGGGTGGGCGGGGGGCTCAAGTCGACGGCCTCCCGGTCAGCGCGCCGTCGCCGGCGCCGCGGATTCGGGGGTGGAGGCGGAGGCGGCCGAGCCGGCGGGGGCCGACGCGGGCGATCCCTCCGGCGCCGACGCCGCCTCGCCCGGCATCCGCAGGTCGGCGGGCCAGCGGTTGATCGCCATCAGCCGCTGGCGCAGGATGGGATGCGTCATGCCGGCGCCGTAGGCGCGGCGCGCGGCGTCGACGGCCAGGTCGACCTCGTTGAGGTCCAGCGCGACCATGCCGACGTTGTAGACCGAGAAGGCGTTGTCGCCGCCCGCGGTCAGCTTGTTCGCGGCGTCCAGCTGTTCCTTGGCGGCGGCGGTCTTGCCCTTGCCGTTCAGGAAGCCGGCGTAGATCAGGCGCACGATGACGTCGTCCGCCTTCCAGGTCAGCGCGCGTTTGAAGTAGCAGTCGACGGTGAACAGCGCCTCGGGCGGCTGGTCGCGCTTGGTGCGCTCGCCGTAGAGCATCATCGCGATCAGCGCGCGGTGGTGGTTCGGGAAGGCGCGCAGCGTGTAGTCGATGTCGCTGCCGATGCTGCCGCGCTTGCACTTGACCAGCGCCTCGCAGGTGTCGATGAAGTGGGCCCCTTCCACCATCTGCAGCGGCGACATCTGCTTGGTCACCGGATCGATCTCCGGCATGTCCTTGTACTGGCGGTAGTCGTAGGGGCCGTAGTTGTTGGCCAGTCCGCCGCAGCCGATCCCCTGCGCGACGGCGGCATGGGCGGCGACGGCGCCGGCCAGCGCCAGGGCGACGGCGCGCCAGCGGGCGCGGGGGGCGCGGGGAGCGCGGAAGGAAGCGTGGACGGGTGCGCGGACGGGTGCGGGAACGGACATGGCGGGGCTCCGGTGGGGCCGGGTGTACCGGTCTGGCGGTCAGGCGGCGGCCGGCAGGCCGCGGACGAAGGCGGCGGTCAGCCCTTCGACGTGGGCGCGCCAGGCGGCGGTCGAGAAAGTATGGTCCGCGTCGGGCAGGTCTTCGCGGCGCAGTCCGGGGCGGTCCAGCAGGCCCTGCCAGGCAGGGCCGCCGTCGCGGCAGCGGTCCAGGAATTCATTGGCGCAGACGTCGTCGCCCGACAGGATCAGCAGCACCGGGCCGCCGAACGCGCGCAGGCCGTCGGCCATCTGCTCCGTGTAATGGCGGGTGTCCGCCGCGCGCGCCGCGTTCGACGAGCGCGCCGTGTTCGACGAACCCGCGGCGGACGCGGGCGCGCGGCTCTGCGCCAGCTTGCCCAGCAGTTCGCGCACGGCGCCCAGGCCGACGCGGCCGCTCAGCAGCTTGCGCCAGAAGGCGGGCTGGCGCAGCCGGTCGAGGTAGTAATGCTTGACCTGCGCGCGGGCCAGGCTGGTCGCGGTGCGGACCCAGGGATTGGCCAGGCACAGGCCGGCGACGCGCGGGTCGCGGCGACGATGCACGTACAGCAGCGCGGCGGACGCGGCATCGCAGAGGCCCCAGAGCACCACGCGCTTCAGCGTCGGGTGTTTGCGCTGCCAGGCGTCGATCGCGGCGGCGATGTCGTCGTCGACCGCCTCGAAGTCGCGCTGATCGCCCTGCGCATCGCCCATGCCGCGATAGTCCAGGCGCAGGCAGGGGACGCCCGCACCGGCGAGCGCGCGGCCCAGCAGCGTGAACTGGCGGTGACTGCCCACGCGGTATTGCGGGCCGCCGACGATCAGCAGCACGCCGGTGTCGGGGGCAGGTGTTGCGATGAGGTCGGATGCGGATGCGGATGCGGATGCAGATGCGGGCTCGCTCAACAGGCCGACCAGCGCCTGGCCGTCGCAGTCGATGCGCAGCACGCTGTCGCGATGCGCGGGTTGGATCGACGTGAGCGGCGTGATCCGCGTCAGCGGCGTCAGCGGCGTGGTGGGCGTGATCGTTGCGTTCATGCCGACACCCCCTCGACCGGTCGGGTCGCGAAGTCCGCGTCGGCCCCCAGCGCGGCGAGGCTGGCCTCGATCAGGCGCGGCGCCTCCTCGATCTCGGTGGCCGCCCAGAACGACGGGCCTTGGCAGACGGCGGCGCGCACCTCGGCGCCTTGCGCGGTCCAGGCCTCGACGGCCATCGCCGCGGCGGGAGTGAGCGTCGCGTCCTCGCGCGGCGAGACTTCCAGCCACGCGACGCGGCGCACGCGCGCCGACGGTTTCAGCTGGGCGGCCTCCAGGCCTTCGGCCAGCGCGGGCGCGAGCAGGTAGCCGGCGATCTCGACCGGCTCGCCGCGCGCGAGCTGGTCGCGCATCGCCTGGACAGCGCCCTTGGCCTGGCCGCCGATGAGGTCGGCCGCGACGCGCAGGCGCATGAATTGTTGGAGCTGGAGCTTGCCCGCCGTCATCGGCTGCCAGAGCAGCAGGTTCAGCGGCCGGTCGATCGATGCCTCGAAGGCTGCCGGCGCCAGCAGCGCGCCGGCGCGCAGGCCCCACAGCCACAGCGGCGGCTTCGCGCCGTCGGGGCCAGGTCGGGCGCGGGCGTCGAGCCAGTCGAGCGCCAGGCGCACATCGTCGTGCCAGGCCGCCCAGGAGGCGTCGCCGAAATCACCGCTGCTGTCGCCGCAGCCGAGCAGGTCGATCGTCAGCACCTCGAAGCCGGCGGCGGCGAACGCGCGCGCGGCGAGGGCGGTCATGCGGCGGGACTTGTTCATCTCCTCCGCGAAGGGCGGCAGGAGCAGGATCTGGCCGCGCGGGGCCGCGCCATCGCCAGCGTGAGCGACTGCGGCTGCGACTGCGGCTGCGGCTGCGGCTGCGGCTGCGCCGTGCGCGCCAGCGCGGTGGTCGGCGGCGGGATAGTGGACGCACAGCCGCTGACCGCCCGCGCCGTCATCCAGGAAGAACGGCGTGGATGGGGTCGGGGGCGGGGCGGCGGCGGCCATGGGCGGTTGACGCGGCGGGCGGGCGACGGGCGGGCGACGGTGGCTGCAGTGGCTGCTTGAACGGCGGCGGCGGTCGTGGCGCCCGTCAGGCGGCGAGCTTGCCGTTCACGAAGTCCAGCAGGGCGCCCACGGTGGCGAAGGTGGCGCCGTCGATCTCGTCGTCGTCGACGACGATGCCGAACTGTTCCTCGAGCGCGGTGATCAGGCTGACGACCGCCATGGAGTCGAGCTCCGGGATCGCGCCCAGCAGCGCGGTGTCGACGGTGAAGTCCTTCGCGCGGCCTTCCAGGCTGAGGACGTCGTCGAGGATGGCGAGCAGGTGTTGTTGGGTGTTCATGGTCGGGGAGGATCTTAACTGTCGCCCTCTGGGGGAACCCCGGCGGCGCCCCCTCATCCCAAGGGGATCCACCCGGCTCCGTGAGGGATTGCCGCGGGGCCGCGTGAGATACTTTTTTCATGACCGCCGCCACCGACAGCCACCTGCTTGCGCACCTGATCTGGCACAGCGCCGAACGCGATCCGGCGGCCCCGGCGCTGCGCGACGGCGCCCGCGCGCTGGACTACGCCGAACTCGCCGCGCAGGTGCGCGCGCTGGCCAACGGCCTGCTGTCGCTGGGCCTGGCGCGGGCCGAGCGCGTCGGCATCTACCTGGACAAGCGGCTGGAGACGGTGGTCGCCAGTTTCGCGGCGCCGGCCGCGGGCGGCGTGTTCGTGCCGGTCAACCCGATCCTGAAGCCGGAGCAGGTCGGTTTCATCGTGCGGGACTGCGATGTTCGCGTGCTGATCACCTCGCGCGACCGCTTCGCGTCGCTGCGCCCGGTGCTGGCGGCGTGCCCGTCGGTGCGGCACGTGGTGGTGGTCGATCCGGCGCCGGAGGCGTCCTCCAGTGCGTCCTCCGATGCGTCATCCGATGGGTCATCCGATAGGTCATCCGATAGGTCATCCGATGGATCAGCGGCCGGCTGGGTCCGCTACAGCGACCTGCTGGACGCGCCGGCGCAGGCCGCCCACCGCGTCATCGACACCGACATGGTGGCGATCCTCTACACCTCCGGCTCGACCGGCCGGCCCAAGGGGGTGGTGCTGTCGCACCGCAACATGGTGGCCGGGGCGAAGAGCGTCGCCAGCTACCTGGGCAACCGGCCGGAGGACCGCCTGCTGGCCGCGCTGCCGCTGTCCTTCGACGCCGGCTTCAGCCAGCTGACGACGGCCTTCCACGCGGGCGCGTCGGTGTCGCTGCTGAACTACCTGATGCCGCGCGACGTGCTCAAGGCCCTCGAGCGTGACCGCATCACCGGCTTGACGGCCGTGCCGCCGCTGTACATCCAGCTCGCGCAGCTGGAATGGCCGGTCGCGATCGACCAGCAACTGCGCTACTTCGCCAACACCGGCGGGCGCATGCCGCGCGAGACGCTGAACCTGCTGCGCCAGCGCGTGCCGTCGGCGCAGCCCTTCCTGATGTACGGCCTGACCGAGGCCTTCCGCTCGACCTACCTGCCCCCGGAGGAGGTCGACCGCCGGCCCGATTCGATCGGCAAGGCGATCCCGAACGCCGAGATCCTGGTGCTGCGCGAGGACGGCACACCGTGCGCGCCGGACGAGCCCGGCGAGCTGGTGCACCGCGGCGCGCTGGTCGGGATGGGCTACTGGAACGACGCCGAGAAGACGGCCGAGCGCTACAAGCTGCTCCCGCCGGGCGCGGCAGGCCGCGAAGCCGGGCTGCAGCTGCCCGAATACGCCGTGTTCTCCGGCGACAACGTGCGCATGGACGCCGAGGGCTTCCTGTACTTCATCGGCCGGCGCGACGAGATGATCAAGACCTCGGGCTACCGGGTCAGCCCGACGGAGGTCGAGGAGATCCTGTACGCGACGCAGCTGGTCGGCGAATGCGTGGCCTTCGGCGTCGACCACGCGACGCTGGGCCAGACCATCCAGGTGATCGCGACGCCGCCGGCCGGCGCCGACGCGCTGGACAGCGCCGCGCTGCTGGCGCAGTGCAAGGCCCGCATGCCCGCCTACATGATCCCGGCCGGCATCGAGGAGAAGGCCGGCCCGCTGCCGCGCAACCCCAACGGCAAGATCGATCGCAAGCTGCTGAGCACCGAGTGGGTGGCGCGACGGGAAGCCCTGTGAGCCCGCTGAAGAACCCGCTGAAGAACCCGCTGACGGACCCATTGACCCACCCGCCGACGACCCCGCTGACCAACCCGGTGACGACTCCCGTGAGCCACGACGACAAGATCCCCGCAGCGCCCGCCAAGGCCGCGCCGCAGCATGCGCCCATGGACCAGTTCGTCGCGCGCGACGGCGTGCTGCAGATCGGCGGCCAGCCGCTGACGCGGCTCGCGGACCGCATCGGCCGCACGCCTTTCTACGCGTACGACCGCGCGCTGCTGACGCGCCGCGTCGAGGAGCTCCGCGCCGCGATGCCGGCGAAGCTGGAGCTGCACTTCGCGATGAAGGCCAACCCGATGCCGGCACTGGTGGCGCACCTGGCGACGCTGGTGGACGGCATCGACGTCGCCTCGGCCGGCGAGCTGCAGGTCGCGCTGGACGCGGGCGCCGATCCCCGCGAGATCAGCTTCGCCGGTCCGGGCAAGAGCGTGCTGGAGCTGAAGCAGGCGCTGGCCGCGGGCATCCTGATCAACCTCGAATCGTTCCGCGAGGTCGAGCTGCTGCGCACGCTGTGCGCGGAGACCGGCTACGCGGCGCGCGTGGCGGTGCGCGTCAATCCGGACTTCGAGCTGAAGTCCTCCGGCATGAAGATGGGCGGCGGTCCGAAGCAGTTCGGCGTCGACGCGGAGCAGGTGCCGGAACTGCTGGCGCGCATCGGCGAGGCGGGTCTCGGTTTCGAGGGTTTCCATCTCTTCGCCGGCTCGCAGAACCTGAAGCCGGAGGCGATCGTCGAGGCGCAGCTCAAGAGCTTCGAGCTCGCGCTCCGCCTGGCGAAGGACGCGCCGGCGCCGGTGAAGGTGCTGAACCTGGGCGGCGGCTTCGGCATCCCTTATTTCCCCGGCGAGCAGCGCCTGGACCTGACGACGATCGGCGCCAATCTTGCCGCGTTGATCGAGCGCGCCGCGGTCGAGCTGCCGCAGGCGAAGCTGGTCGTGGAGCTCGGCCGTTACCTGGTCGGCGAGGCCGGCGTCTACGTGTGCCGCGTGGTCGACCGCAAGGTCTCGCGGGGGCAGGTCTTCCTCGTCACCGACGGCGGACTGCATCACCACTTGGCGGCGTCGGGCAACTTCGGCCAGGTGATCCGCAAGAACTATCCGGTCGCCATCGGCAACCGCATGGGCGGCGAGCCCGAAGCCGGCGTGTCGGTGGTCGGGCCGCTGTGCACGCCGCTGGACCTGCTGGGCGAGCGCATGACGCTGTCGCACGCCGAGCCGGGCGATCTGGTCGTCGTCTTCCAGTCCGGCGCCTACGGCATCACGGCCAGCCCGCAGGGCTTCCTGAGCCATCCCGGCGCGGCCGAGGTCCTGGTGTGAGTTCCGCCCCGCGCCTGGCGCAGCTCGATGCCCTGCGCGGCATCGCGGCGCTGGCGGTGGTGCTGTTCCACTACACGACGCGCTACGACCAGCTCTTCGGTCACGCGCAGCCGCCGGCGGTGTCGTTCCCATACGGGTACCTCGGCGTCAACCTGTTCTTCATGATCAGCGGCTTCGTCATCTTCATGACGCTGGAGCGTACCGCGCGGCCGATGGACTTCGTCGTCTCGCGCTTCAGCCGGCTCTATCCGGCGTACTGGGGCGCGATCCTGCTGACCTTCGCGCTGACCCATGCGATCGGCCTGCCCGGCAAGACGGTCGGCTGGGACGTGCTGCTGGTCAACGTGACGATGGTGCAGGGCTTCTTCGGCGTGGCGCACGTGGACGGCGTGTACTGGACGCTGGAAGTGGAACTGCTGTTCTACGCCTGGGCGCTGCTGAGCTTCCGCTTCGGCGGCGCGGCGGGGCTGAGGAACTTCCTCTTCGCATGCCTGGCGCTGCGGCTGGTTTATGCCGCGGCGAAGAGCTTCTGGGGCGTCGATCTGCCCTGGGTCGGGCAGCGCTGGCTGCTGCTGCCCTACATCTGCTGGTTCGCGCTCGGCGTCACGGTCTACCGCCTGAGCCGCAAGGACTTGGCGTCCCTGTGGGACTGGACCCTGGCCGCCGCCGCGCTGCTGGTGATCGGGGTCGTCGAGGCGTGGGGCCTCGCGGCGCTCGCGGTCGCGTTCTACACGGTGCTGTTCGGCGCGGCGCGCGGGCGCTGGACCTGGCTGGAGCACCGGGTGCTGCTCTGGCTGGGCGCCATCTCCTACACGCTGTACCTGCTCCACGAGAACATCGGCTGGGCCGTGCTGCGCCGGCTGGAAGCCTGGGGCGTGGAGGTCCACCTCGCCATCGTGTTGACCATGGCCGCATCGATGGCCCTGGCCCATGGGCTGACGACGCTGGTGGAACAACCAGGAATGCGTTGGATCCGCGACCGCTATCGCGCCCGGCGGCAGGGCGCCGCAACAGCCGCCGCGGGAGGGTGAGGCGCACTGCGCACTGCGCACTGCGCACTGCGCCCGCTTGAGGGCGCCGGTGCCCCTCTGCGCTCAATCGCCTGCGCATGCTCGGCATTCGCTTCGAGGGGCACCGGCGCCCTCAAGCTCGGAGCAAGGCGTGCAGCATGCAGCATGCAGCATGCAGCATGCGGCGTGTCTCGTGTCTCGTGTCTCGTGTCTCGTGTGGCGTGGGGCGGCCGGGGTGCGGCATGCCATTGCTGGGGCGGAGACAATGGGCGCTCCCCCTGCTCAGTCGACGACGCTCCTGATGACCGAAGAACGGAAGAATTCCCTGATCCCGCTGGCGATCGGCGCGGTGGCGCTGCTGTCGTGCGGCGGCATGATCGCGGCGGGCGTGGCGATGCTGCGCAACGGCAAGCCGTCGACGCCCGCGGACGACCTCGCGCAGCGGATCGCCGCCATCCACGACATGCCGGTGACGGCGCCGGACTGCGGCGCGGTGTTCAAGGACGAGCAGCCCGTGGTGATCGTGGTGATGGGCCAGTCCAACGCGGCGAATCACGCCGATCCGATCCCGCCGGCAGCCGCGCCGGTGCCGCCGATGCCGGTGCTGCACCTGGGCGGCTGCGGTCTGGCGAGTTCGCCGGTGCCGGGCGCGACGGGCACCGGTGGCAGCGTCTGGCCGGCCGTGAACCAGGCCCTGGGCGGGCGTTGGCAGGGCCATCCGATCGTGTGGGCGGTGGTGGCGGTGGACGGCAGCTCGATCGCCGAATGGACCGACCCGAACAGCGCGCTGCGCAGTTACTGGCAGACGCAGATGGACCGGATCAAGGGCACCCGCTGGCCGGTGGCCGCGGTGTTGTGGCAGCAGGGCGAGGCCGACGCGCGCGACCGCACGGCGATGGCCGATTACCGCGATGCGCTGGCGGCGCTGCGCGCCGGGGTGGCGATGCGGGGCATCGATGCGCCGTGGTGGATCGCGCGCTCGACCTACTGCCCGCCGCACGACGGCGGCCAGGTGCGCGAGGCGGTGCGGGAGCTGCTGGCGATCCCCGACAGCGGCTTCCGCGCGGGACCGGACACCGACACGATCAGCTTGCCGTTGCGCAACGGCTGCCATTTCACCGCGGAAGGCACGGCGCGCGCGGCAGCGCTGTGGGCGGAGGCGTTGAAGCCTGTGGCGACGCGGCGATAGGTCTGCAGACGGCGTGCGTGTTGCGACGACGTCGCGGGCGTGTGGAGCCGGCGTTGGAAAGCCGTTGAACCACGCCGTGCGCGTGTGGCACGCACGCCGATTCCCCCCTCGGTAGGAGCGTGTCCGGGCGGCGAGCCGGGTATCGTCGCCAGTCGCGACGGGCGGAGCACCGCCTGCGCGACTTCACGCCCAGGGAGGGACGATTGAACACACGCCGACTCGCACCGTTGCTGGCCGCCATCCTCGCGGTGCCGGCCCTGTTCATGGCGATGTCCACCGCCATGGCCGCCGAGGACGCGAACCGCTGCCGCATCGAGACGATGAGCATCCCGGTTCGACTGGTCGACCGCCGACCGGTCGCCACCCTTCAGCTCAACGGGGTCGCCGTGCCGATGCTGGTGGACAGCGGCGCGTTCTACAGTTTCCTGAGCGCCTCGACGGCCCAGCAACTGGGCCTGCCGCTGCGCAAGCCGCCGTCCCACCTGAAGGTGCAGGGCGTCACTGGCCCAGTGGAGGGCCTGCGCGTCACGACGGTCAAGAGCGTGCGCCTCGAAGAGGCGGAGCTGGAATACATCGAGTTCCTTGTCGGCGGCAGCGAGAACGGCGCCGGCATCATGGGCGTGCTGGGCCGCAACTTCCTGTCCATCGCCGACACCGAGTACGACCTGGCGCACGGCGTGGTGCGTCTCGTCTTCCCCAAGGGCGACTGCGACAAGGCGTCGCTGGCGTATTGGGCCGGCGATGCGCCGGTGATCGAGGCGACGATGCTGAGCTACAGCCGGTCCGACCGCACCGTGCGGGTCGAGGTGCAGGTCAACGGTCGCAAGCTCGAGGCGGTGATGGACACGGGCGCGACGAACACCGTGCTGACCTTGGGCGCGGCGCGCAAGGCCGGCATCGAGGAGAAGGACATGACGCCGGCGGGTCGCACGAGCGGGGCGGGCGCGGACCTGGCGCAGGCCTGGCTCGCGAACGTGGAGCGTTTCGAGTTCGGCGGCGAGAAGGTCCGCGACAACCGGCTGCTGGTGACGGACGTCAGCAGCCGGGATCAGGACATGCTGCTGGGCCTGGACTACTTCCTGGCGCACCGGGTGTATGTGTCGCGTCTGCAGGGCAAGGTCTACGCGACCTGGAACGGCGGCCGGGTCTTCGCGCCGAGCAGGCCCGGCAGCGAGGCCTACAACGCCAGTTATGCGGCGAAGGCCGACGAGATCGCGGCCGACGATGCCGACGGGTTCGCGCGACGGGGCAACGCGTCGCTGGTGGCGGGCGATGCGCCGCGCGCGCTGGAGGACCTGAACCGCGCGATCCAGCTGGCGCCGGCGGTGGCGGGCTACTTCGATGCGCGCGCGCGGGTGCGGATCGCGCTGAAGCAGGGGAAGGCGGCGCTGGCCGATCTGGACGAGGCCCTGCGCCTGGATCCGACGATGGCCGAGGCGCGGTTGCGCCGGGTGCCCTTGCGCCTGGCGGCCGGCGATCGCGAGGGCGCGGACGCCGACCTGAAGGAGCTGGACGCGAGCTTGCCGCCGGCGTCGAACCTGCGCGCGTCGATGGCGGTGAACTATGCGCGGCGCAACCTGGTGCCGGAGGCGATGCGCCAGTTCGATCTCTGGATCGGCAGCCATCCCAGGGACGTGCGTCTGGCCTCGATGCTGGGAGAGCGCTGCTGGATGCGGACGCGGCTGAACCTGGAAGCGGACAAGGCGGTCGACGATTGCAAGTCGGCGATCGATCGGGACGACGAGGAGGCGGCGTACCGCTGGCAACTGGGCTGGGCCTGGCTGCGCCAGGGCGACGCGTCGCGGGCGCGCAAGGCCTTCGACCAGGCGATCGAGAAGAAGCCGTCGGCCTGGGCCCTCTACGGACGGGGTGTGGCGCTGACCCGGCTCAACGAGACGGACAAGGCGCGCCAGGACCTGGAGGCCGCGCGCAAGTTGACCCCGGCGATCGATGAGAACGTGAAGAAGGCGGGGTTCGCGGCATTGGCGGAAGCCGCGCGCTGAGTCCGATGCCTCGTGAGAAGGGAACATCGATGGCGATACTTGGCACGAGGCACCTGATGTCGAGTCAGGTGCACCGTTCGATCCGCGCCGCATAGCAGCCACGCTTGGCGAAATGCACCTGGAGGTAGCTCGCCTCCGGATCACCGAAGAAGCGGTTGATGAGGACCTCGAGGCCGTCGCCGTCGACGAGGTCCGCGTCGACCATCATCCCGGCCGCGTCGAACGCCCGGACCGACAGCATCCGCCCGCGCAGCGCCTTCGGCACCTCGTTGACGCGATCGAAGCGTTCGGCGTCGGCCTCGCGGACGTAGATCGCATGCGTGCCGCGGTACGGTGTGTCGACGTCCAGGTGGACGTAGTTGAGCAGCAGCACCGTCTCGCCCGGCGCGGCGTCGTCCAGCGTGACGCGATCCGGCGCCGAGCGCGGGCTGTCGATGCGCACCCGTAGCACGCCTTGCTCGCGCAGTGTCGCGTCGGTCATGCGGAACATCGGGCGGAACGGGGCGGGGTCCAGGCCCAGGATTCGGAAGTCCATGTGAGCGCGGCGCGGTGGCCGTCCAAGTGGTCGAGGCGTCCACGATAAGGAAGCGGCCGGCCCCGGTCGCGCCGTTTCCGGACATGGAATTGCACGCCGCCTCACCGCTTTGCCGCCCTTCGTCCTGGGGGCTGGTCCAGTTCCCGGGATCGCGCGATCATGGGTGCTCATGCACGCTGATGCATATGCGCTGCCGCGCCGGAGGACTGCATGCCGACCCATTGCCTCGCCGATTCGGAACGCCTGTATGGCCGCTGGCAGCGCATGCTGGAAGTCCTGGCCCAGCAACTCGACATGCCGGTCGCGATGATCAACCTCGTCGACGGCAGCGACCTCGTGTTCTTCGGCGTGCGCGACGAGCAGCAGCGCTTTCCGCGCAACGGGCGCCTCGAACTCGCCGTCAACAGCTATTGCGCCAACGTGATCCGTCGCGGCGAGCACCTGCTCGTCGGCGACGTCCGCCGGCTGCCCGCGATCAGCGACGGCAACCCGACCGCGGCCCTCGGCCTGGTCCACTACTATGGCGAACCGATCCGCGATGCCGAAGGCACGGTCGTCGGCACCGTCTGCGTGATGGACGAGCGCCCACGCGAGACCTCCTCGGGCGTGCGCATGCTGGTCTCGCTGATGCGCGACGCCATCGAGGACGACCTGCGCGCCTGCACCGAGGTCGAGCGCTTCGAGGCGCGTCACGCCGAGCTGAAAACCTCGGCGCGTCGACTGCTGGACGCGATGGCGCGCTCTGGCCTGGGCGAGGCGAGGGCGCTGGAAGCGCTCGGATTCAGCGCCGACGATCTGGAGAACCACGAACGTCTGGCGCAACTGGCCCAACCGGTGCAGCCCTCCCAGCCGGCTCAATGAGCGGGACCGGTCTCTACGCGGGCAACTCGATCGTCAGCCAGGACCAGCGCCGCTGGTACGACGCCGCTTTCCGTTCGAAGAGCTGGCGATGCGGCCCCAGCGGATTCATCGTCAGCCTCCCCCGGTACGGTGTTCGATGGACATCGTGCCATTCTGGCCGCGCCGCCTGAGGCGCTCCGGTCAGTGGAATCCCTCTCTGGCGGGGGTACAACCCGTGTCCAGCATTCTTTGACTGCCACGGCCGCTGGCCCTCACCCCCGCCCTCTCCCGCAAGCGGGAGAGGGAGTGAGAAAGCACCGAGCCGGTCGGAGCAGGAGCACTGGGGTGGCTCCCTCTCCCGCACTGCGGGAGAGGGTGGGGGTGAGGGCCAGCGGCGGTGGAAAAGCTGAATCCCTGCGCCTCAACGTCCTGTCGTTCGCAGCTCCGCCGCTTCCGGCAGCCGCACCATCTCCGGCACGCTGACGACCACCAGCGCCTGGTCCGGCGACAACGAGGACAGCTCGATCGACTCGCCCGCGTTCTCGCGTCGCGCGCCGGGCTCGCGCGTCTGCGCGGCGCGGCAGGCCGTCTCATTGGCACAGACGATGATGCGCAGCCAGCGGCCCTCGTGACGGATGCGCACCTCGGCCTGGTCCCAGTGCACCGGCAGGCAGGCGTCGACGCGCAGGCGGCCCTGCTCGACGACGACGCCGCAGATCGACTCCAGCGACGCCCGCAGCAGCCAGCCCGCCGAACCGCTGTACCAGCTCCATCCGCCGCGCCCGACCCAGGGCGCGTGCGAGTAGATGTCGCCGGCCATCACGTAGGGCTCGATCGCGTAGATCGGCCCCAGCCGCGGATCGGCCCAGCGATGCGCTGGGCTCAGTCCGGTGTAGACCTGCCACATCGTGTCGCGCTGTCCCAGCCGCGCCAGCGCCATCAGCGCCCAGACCGCGGCATGGTTGTACTGGCCGCCGTTCTCGCGCACGCCGGGCGCGTAGGACTGGATGTAGCCCGCGCTTGGCTGCGCCGTCGCCAGCGGCGGATGCAGCAGCCGCGCCAGCTTCGCCACCGGATCGAGCAGGTGCGCGCAGGCGCTGGCCATCGCCTGGCGCGCGTGCGCCGGGTCGGCCGCCGAGGTCAGTACCGCCCAGCTCTGCGCGATCAAGTCGATCTTGCACTCGGCGTTCTCCGACGATCCCAGCGGCGAGCCGTCGTCGAAGAAGCCGCGCCGGTACCACTGGCCGTCCCAGCCGGGACCGTCCAGCGCCGCGACCCAGCCGTCGCGCGCCGCCTTCCAGCGCTGCACGCGTTCATGCTCGCCGCGCGCCGTGGCGACCGGCGCGAAGTCCTCGATCACCTGCGCCAGGAACCAGGCCATCCACACCGATTCGCCCTTGCCCTCGTGACCGACGCGGTTCATGCCGTCGTTCCAGTCGCCGGTGCCGAACAGCGGCAGGCCGTGCGGCCCGCTGCCCAGGCTGCGGTCGATCGCGCGGGCCGCGTGCTCGTAGACCGAGGCCATCGGGCCGTCGGTGCGCGGGCTCTCGTAGATGTCCTCGGCGCCCTCGGGCACCTGCTGCCCGTTGAGGAAGGGCACCGCGTCCTCGAGCAGCGTCAGGTCGCCGGTCCGGGCCAGGTAATGCGCGAGCGCGTACGGCATCCACAGGCGGTCGTCCGAGAAATGCGTCCGCACGCCCGCGCCCCCCGGTTCGTGCCACCAGTGCTGCACGTCGCCTTCGGGGAACTGGCGCGCCGCGCTGCGCCGGATCTGGTCGGCCAGCAACTGCGGCGCGACGTCCGTCAGCGCCATCGCGTCCTGCAGCTGGTCGCGATAGCCGAAGGCGCCGCCCGCCTGGTAGAAGCCGGCGCGCGCCCACATGCGGCAGACCAGCGTCTGGTACGGCAGCCAGTGGTTGGTCAGCGCGTCGAAGCGCGGATCGGGCGTGGACACCTGCATGCCGCCCAGCAGCTCCGGCCACTGCCGTCGCTGGCGGTCCAGCCGCACGGCCGGATCCACCCTCCAGGCCGATTCCATCAGCGCATGCGTCGCGTCCGGCGACGGGCCGTGACCCAGCAGCACGGTCAGTTCCGCCGGCTGCGACGCGTCGAGCTCGATGCGCGCGGCCAGCGCGGCGCAGGCGTCCAGGCCGCCGCCGCCGCGACGGCTCAAGGTCTTGGGCAGCACCATGCGGCCGGCGCTGTCGAAGAACTCCCGGCGGTCGCAGGTCCAGTCCTGCTGGTCGAGGCGCACCCGCAGCGGCACGGTGTCGGCGCCGCCCCGCGTGCCGGCGACGCGGTCGGCCGGTTGCCGCGGCCGGATGCACAGCGCCGCCGTCGCGTCGCCGAAACCGCCGAGATGATCGAGCTGCGTCGCCTGCAGCGTGAGCGCGCGTTCCGGCTGCGGCAGCCCGGCACCGAGCTCACCCACCGTCAGCCAGGCGCTCTGCGTCGCGACCGACAGCCGCTCGCTGCGGGCGCTGCCGAGTTGCCACTCGGCCAGCGCCACGAGCCGCAATCGCCGGCGCGATCGGGCCGCGGAGTCGATGCGCACCTGCACCTGCTTCACCGAGGCGTCGCGGTCCACGCACCAGCACAGCTCGACCTGCAGGTCGTCCAGCCGTTGCCGGCTGCGCGAGTAGCCGATGCCGTGCTCGATCGACAGCGGCGCCTCGCGGCGCAGTTGCCGACCCAGCGGCCACACGCGGTCGTTGTCCAGATCGTGCAGCAGCAGCCATTCGCCGGGCGGATCGATCAGCGGATCGTTGGACCAGGGCGTGACCTGGTGCATCCGGCTGTTGCCGGCCCAGGTGTAGCCCGCGGCGATCTCGGTGACCTGGCAGCCGAAATCACGGTTCGCGAGCACGTTGACCCAGGGCTTGGACGGATGCCGGTCCGGCGAGACCTCGAAGGAGAAGCCGCCGTGCTCGGGGTCGAAGCGGCCTTCCGGCGGACGCGGCGTCGCTTCCGGACGCGGACGCTCGGCCAGCGCGTGCGCCACCGGCAGCCGCTCCGAGTCGTTGGTCGGGGCCGTGTCCTCGATCCAGCGCTCGAGCTGCTGCGAGAGCGGGCGGCCGTCGGCCTGCAGGCGCAAACGCGTCAGCGTCTGCAAGGTGAAGCGTTCGTCGGGTTGCAGATCGCTCTCGCGCAGCACGTGCAGCGCCGAGCACAGGTGCCCCGGCCGACCCTGCGCCTGGCCTTGCAGGCGCGCCTGCAGGGCTTGAAGCGCCTGCTGCACCGGCGCGTTGTAGGAGGAGGGCTCCTCGTTGAGCACGACGAGGTCGATGCCGACCGCATGCGTGGTCCACATGCGCAGCGCCTTCTTCAGCGCGCGGATCAGGTCGATGCCTTCCTCGCCGGTGACCGTGACCATCAAGATCGGCCGGTCGCCGGAGATGCCGAAGCGGTAGAGCGCGCGGCGGTCGCAGCGGCCTTGCGGCGCGCGGACGTGCGCGGGCTCGCGCACCGCCTGGCCGGTGACCAGCGTGTTGAGCTGCAGCAGCGCGCCCCAGGTGGCGGTGTCGAACTGCAGTTCGCGCAGCCGGATGCCGCCCATCGTGTGCGACATCGACGCGGACCGCTCCACATGCGCCGGCTGGCGGTACTTGTCGACCAGCGCGCGCAGCAGGTCGCCGTCGCGGGCGGCCGCCGTGCAGAAGGTCAGCCGCACGGTCGCGCCCGGCGCCAGGTCCAGTCCCACCCGCAAGCCGGCGATCGGATCCAGCCCGGTGTCGAGCAGGCGACCCGGTTCGCCCGCGGCGGTCACGTCGGCCTCGTCATCGACGAACTCCGGCCGCGCGTCACCGACCGGACGCGTCGAGCTGCCGTAGCGGCCCAGCCAGCGCCCGCGATCGGCGATCGGCAGCACCTCGCGCACCGTGTAGTCCTCGGCGCGGAGGTCGCCCTCGGCGCCCGCGGCGCCGTTTGCGCCGCTTGCGCTGTTTGCGCTGTTTGCGCGCGCGTCGCGGCCATCGAGTGCGCGGTTGGCGGATGAGCCTCGTCCGTCGGCCCCGCGCGCGCCGTCACGACGCGCCGCCTTGCCGGAGGACGCCGAGCCGCCGTCCACGCGGGCCAGGAAGAACACCGCGCGCATCGCGGCCTCGTCGAAGAGCCGCGGCCGGCGCCGCAGATGCAGCGCATGTTCCGCCTCGTCCCACCGGGCCTGGATGAACAGGTTGGAGAAGGCCGGGTGCGCCTCGTCGCCGCGTTGCGGTGCCAGGGTGGCCTCGAAGGAGGACACCAGGTCCAGCACCAGCGGCTTGGCGCCGCGGTTGGTGAGCTCGATCTGACGCAGCTCGCAGTCGTCCTCCGGGCTCACCCACACCGTGGTGCTGCTGCGCAGGTCGGGCCAGGCGGCTTCGAAAAGCACGCGCTCGGCCTGCATGCGGGTCTCGTAGCGGGCGCGCGGATCGGGCGCCGGCCGGGCGGTGTTGCTGAACCAGTCCTCCTCGCCGGCACGGCGCAGCATCGTGAAGCTGCCGTGCTGGTCGCGCAGCAGGTCGTCGCGCCAGCGCGTCACCGCCACGCCGTCCCAGTTGCTGTAGCCGCCGCCGTGGCTGCGCAGCACCACCGAGTAGCGCCCGTTGGTCAGCATGTGCGTCAGCGGCAGCGTTTCCTCCAGCGGCGCGCTCTCGCGCACCATGCGCGTCTTGCGGACCTGGCGCGCGCGCGGCGTCGGATTCGTGATCTCGGTGGACAGCGGGGCCACCTCGCGCGGCGCGCGCTCGTGCAGCAGCGTGGCGACGGCCTTGACGTGCGGATCGCTCATCAGCCAGCGGCGTGGCGCGTCATCGGCCAGCAGGTTGGTCAGCGCCACGAAGCCCATCGCCTGATGGTGCGCCATGTAGGTCTGCACGAGCGTGAAGCCGGCGCCGGCGGTCTGCCGCTGCGGCGTGTAGTCGACCGCTTCGATGAAGCCGAACGCGCCGCGCGCGCCGAGCCGCTCGAACTCCTGCAGGTTGGCCACGACCCGCACCGGCGCCACGATCGCGGCCATCACCGCCGCGTAGGGGGCCAGCACGCGTTCGTCGACGGCCAGCCGCGCCAGCGCCAGCGTCTGCACGCCCTGCGGTCCGTACTGGTAGGCGAGGGTGTGGTCCTGCCCGGCGATCGCCGATTCGGAGATGCCCCACGGGGTGCCCTTGCCGTGGGCCTCGAAACGCTGCTCTGCCACCGCCGTGCGGATGGCGCGGCCCAGCGCGCTGTTGGCCGGCTCCCGCAGCACCAGCGAGGGCATGAGGTACTCGAACATCGAGCCGGTCCAGGACTTCAGGCCGAGCGAATCGCCGGCGCCGTCGCGCGAGAAGAACGGCCGGCCCAGGGCGCGCCAGTGCTCGGGCGGCAGGTCGCCCTTGGCGATCGCGATCAGGCTGGTGAGGCGCGCCTCGCTGGCGAGCAGGTCGTAGTGGTTGTCGTCGAGCTGCTGGGCGTCGCCGCGCCAGCCGATGCGCAGCAGGCGACGTTCGGGGTCGAACAGCGGGCGGTAGTCGGCCTCCAGGCCGAGCCGGCGTGCGCGCTGCGCGAGCTCGCGCAGCCGCAGGCGCGCCTCGGCGAAGCCCGCGCCGTGGTCGCGCCAGAACGATTCCAGCTGCGCGATCAGGTCGCGCAGCAGCCAATGCGCCGCGGTCGCTTCGTAGCCTTCCGCGCTGGCGAGGCCGTCGAGTTCCGCGCGGGCCGCCGCGACCTGCGCGCGCAGCACGGCCTGCTGCTCCTCGGCCCCGGCACCGGCGTTCTCGGGATCGATCAGGGACGCCACCAGCGCGGCGCCCGCGCCCAGCACCCCGTCGTTGGCCAGCGGCGGCTGCATCACGCGCAACCGGCGCAGCGTCTTCGTCAACGCGTCGCGCGGCGCGATGGCGAGCTGGTCCGGCGACATCTCGGCGGCGAGCTCGCAGGCCCGTGCCACCGTCAGCAGATGCGCCGAGCAGTTGCCGCTGTCGACCGCCGACACGTACCCCGGCGCCAGCACGGCCAGGGACTCGGTGTCGTACCAGTTGTAGAAATGGCCGTGCCAGCGCGGCAGGCGCTCGAGCGTGTCCAGCGTCGCCGACAGCCGCTCAGTCATGGTCACGACGCCGATGAAGCCCATCTCGCGGGCGCAGGCGACGGTCAGCAGGTACAGGCCGATGTTGGTCGGCGAGGTGCGGTGCGCGACGAGCAGGTGCGGCGTCAGCTGCACGTTGTCCGGCGGCAGGTGGTTGTCGGCGGCGCCGACGTGGGTGTCGTAGAAGCGCCAGGTGTCGCGCGCGAGCTGCCAGAGGTAGTCGCGGCCCTGCGGGTCGAGCTCGGCCTCGCGCTGCAGCAGCGGCGCGCGCGGCGCGCTGGTCCACCAGATCCACAGCGGCGAGAGCGCCCACACGGCCAGCAGCACGATCGCCACCGTGGCGTCGACCGGCGCTCCGGACAAGGCCGCCGCCGCCAGCAGGCCGCCGAGCACCCCGGCCGCGACCGGCACGCGCAGGTGCTGGCGGACGAGCGCGGACAGGTCCCGCTTGGCCGCGGCCTGGGCGGCGGCCGCGGTGGTCCATTCGAGCATGTGGCGGCCCGACACGGTCTGGCGCCACAGCGCGCGACCGATCGCGTCGAGGTACAGCAGCGACAGGTGCAGCAGCAGCGCGACATGCCAGGCCGCGAGGCCCAGCGCGCGGCGCAGGTCGAGCGCGGTCTCGCGGTAGAAGTGCCGCCGCGCCAGGCCGTCGCGGCTGGGCACCAGGCCGGCCAGCGCGCCGACCAGCGGTCCGATCGCGAAGGCGCCGGCGACGACCGCCAGCGTCAGCCCGAAGGGCAGCACCTCGGTGCCCAGCACCAGCAGCATCAAGCCCAGCGACATCGGCGCGACCAGCGAGCGGCGCAGGTTGTCGATCAGCTTCCAGCGGTTGATCGGCGCGATGCCGTAGCGGCCCGCGCGCGCGATGAAGGGCAGCAGCTGCCAGTCGCCGCGCGTCCAGCGATGCAGCCGCGCGTGCGCGACGTCCGCATGCATCGGCGAGTCCTCGACCAGCGTGATGTCGGAGACGCCGGCGCAACGCGCGATGCTGCCTTCCAGCAGGTCGTGGCTCAACACCTGACCCTCCGGCAGGCGGGCGTCCAGCACCGCATGGCAGGCGCGCACGTCCAGCAGGCCCTTGCCCGTGAAACTGCCTTCGCCGAACAGGTCCTGGAAGATCTCCGAGCTGACCGCGCTGTAGGGGTCGATGCCGAACTGGCCGACGAACAGGCGGTGGTACGGCGTGCTCTCCTTGTCGTCGGGCATGGGCGCGAGCACGCGCGGTTGCAGAATGGCGTAGCCCTCGGCGACGCGGCGCCGTTGGGCGTCGACGCGGGGGCGGTTCATCGGATGCGCGGCGGTGCCCACCAGCGCGCGCAGGCGGCCCGGCGGCATGTCGGTGTCCGCGTCGAGCGTGATCAGGTGGCGCACGCCGGCCGCGGGCTGCGACAGGGGACCGAAGTCGACGAAAGGCGAGGTGCCGGCCGGCGATGCCAGCGTGCGCAGCAGCAGCTCGATCTTGCCGCGCTTGCGTTCCCAGCCGATCCAGCGGCGCTCGGTCGAGGACCACTCGCGCTGTCGATGCAGGAGCAGGAAACGCGGCTGGCCGTCGGCCAGCGGCCCGTGGCGCTCGTTGAGCGCCGAGATCGCGTCCGCGGCGGTGACGACGATCATCGTGTCGCCGGGCTGGTGTTCCTCGTAGGCATCGGCGTGATCGCTCAGCAGCGCGAACTGCACCAGGCGTTCCGGGTTCGCGAGGTGGTGCTGTTCCAGCTGCGCGATCAGCGGCGCGATGGCGTCTTCATTGGGCAGCAGCACCGGCATCACGACGAGCGTGCGCTCCGCGTCGGGCAGGCCGGCGGAGAAGTCCAGGCGCGGCAGCCGCGCGGGGCGCGCGAGTTCGCTGATCCAGCGGTTCATCAACGCGACCACGGCCTCGCTGATCGGTCCGGCGGCGAGCACCGCGGCGGTCCACAGCAGCCAGGTCGCCGCGCCGGGGCGGGCCTGGCTCATCAGCCAGTACAGGCCGAGCAGCCCCAGCAGCGCCAGACCGCCCAGGTAGGCGACCGCCGCCCAGCGCTGGCCGGGCGCGGTGTCGTGCGGCGGCCAGCGGCGCTCGCGCAGGCCCAGCGCGGCGAGCAGCGTCGGCCGGCCGGCGCCGCGCCACCAGTAGACCGGCGCGCTGCGGCGGTCGGGCTCGCCGTCCTCCGGCGGGCCGGCGCGTTGGGTCAGTTCCAGCAGCTGGCGGGCGATGTCGAGCTCGCTCTTGTCGCATTTGCGCGCGAGCTCCTCGATCTCGTGCAGCGTCATGTCCTGCGTGTCCGCGGCCTCGGCGGCGAAGACCGGCGACTGGCCCAGCGTCTGCATCACCGGACTGACGGCCTGGATCAGCCGTCGCCAGTCGGCCTGGTCGATGTGCCGGAGCGCGGTGATCGCGTTCCGGATGCTCTGCAGGTCCCGGATCGATTCGTCCTGCTGGCGCGCGAGCGCCTGCGCGGGCGCCGGCTGTCGCGTGCTGAGCCAGGCGGCCAGCTCGCCCATCAGCGGCTGGGGCAACTCCTCGAGGCGATGGTCGAGTTGCAGCCAGAAGGCCTCGACGACGCCGCGTTCCTTCATGCGCGGCTCGAGCCGCGTGATCGCCTCGATGCCGGTCTGCGTCGGATGACCGTCGAACCAGTGGTGGACCACGTCGCGCGCGGCCTGCAGCGTCGCGAAGCGCTCCGCCAGCCGGCGCAGGTTCTCGACCAGCACCACGCGCAGCGTCGTCGGCAGCGCCCACAGCTCGGCCAGGGACAGCGCGCGCTCTTCCTGGTAGGCGCGCAGGTAGGCTTTCAACAGCTCGGTGTCGAAGCCGCCGTCCGTGTGCGCGACCCAGGCCCAGGCGACGCCGTAGATGCGGGGCAGACCGGCCAGCGGCTCGTCGCGCAGCCGCGGCAGCAGCCGGAAGAAGCCGCGCGGCAGGCCGCGTCGCACCTGGTGGGTCTGCTCGTCGATCAGCGCGGCGTTGTCCAGCAGCCATTTGCCGGCGGCGCCGAGGTGGCGGAAGTCGCGATGACGTTTCTCGATCAGGCGCCGCGTCTGCTGCAGCATCGCGACGTTGTCGTCGAGCCGCGGGAAGAACTGGCCGGCGCCGGCCGTGCCCTGCACCGCCTGCGCCTGCGCGAGGCTGCGGCCGTGCTGCTCGAAGCGCGCCTGACCGAACAGCACGGACCGCACCGGCGGCTCGATCGTGCCGAGCGCCGGGTCGAGTAACGCAAGTTCTTCCGCAATTTCCGGGGAGCGCTCGGGCCCCGGTTCGGTAGAGCGATCCGACGGGGGCTCCGGCGCGGCCGGAGGCGGTCGGGGGAGGTCGTTCGCTCTCCGGACTTCGCTCATAGCCAATGGGCGAACAGACCGAGGGTGATGGCGCTCAGGGCGGCGGTGGTGGCCAGACGTGGCAACACGAGGCCACGTGCACGTTCAGCGAACAGCGCGAGGCCGAACCATCGCCCTCGGGCCTTCGCGCACTGGATCAGGTGGCGCTGCAACGCCTGTTCGTAGAGGTGCGGGACGGCGGTGCCGACCGGGCCGACCTGGACGATCGGACGGAGCGGGCCGACTGGGCTGTTCATGGTGGGAACCTCTCTGCAAGTGGATGAAGCGGTCTGAAACCGGACGTGTCAGAGTGGCAAGCACCATGCCTGCGCAAGCATGTCGTCCGGCCCGCCGCCGATGGCCATCCACCTACCCATGCCAGGGCATGAATCCGCGCGCGATGTCAACCGCGGGCGAAGACCCTTCGTGTCCCTGCCTTGTCCCTTGAAGGGACATCGGCCGTCCCTGGCCTGTCCCCGGCTTGTCACCCAGCGGATGGTCGCGCCTGTCCCTTCCGCGCGCCGTCCGGCTCGCGCCGCTCGTCCAGCCGCCCAGGGTGTCGAGGCACCGTTCCAGAGGAGAGGCGATGCCCTGCAACCCCGATCGGCACGGGCTTCGGCGGCAGGTTGCCTCACTTGAGGGGGGCTGTCCCCGCTTAAGAGATAGGGGGTGCTGCGGCCGTGCATCGACTCCTAGACTTCGCAGCAATCGCATCGCAACAGGGGCGCCATCGGCGCAGAGGAGGGTGATCATGCTCATGACGACCTGGTTCCAGGAAAGTCGACACATTGGCACGCGACTCTGGGCACGAGGGGCCCTCCTGGCCGCCGCCGCCTCGGTGGCCGGCCTGCTCGGCCTGTGCGCTGCGCCCGCGGTGGCGGCGCCGATCACGCTCACGCCGACGCAGACCTCGGTGGTGCTGGACGCCGGCGACAGCGTCGTCATCACCGGCCAGATCACCAACGTCAGCGGCGGCCCGCTGCTGACCACCGACTTCTTCCTGTCCCTGAGCGGCTACCCGTTCCCGTTCGTGGACGTGACGCCGCTGCTGGGCGATCCCGAGATCGTGATCCCGGACCGCACGATCAGCCCGGTGCTCGATCTGCTGATGATCGCGACGCTGCCCGACCTCCTCGCGGATCTGAACTTCAACCTCGCCATCCTGCTGTCGGACATCAACGGCAACTTCGCCGACGAGGTGTCCGTGGCGGTGACCGTGCGCGCCGCGGCGGCCAGCGAGGTGCCGGAACCCGGCACGCTGGCCCTGGCGCTGATCGCGCTGGTGCCGCTGGTGGTGCGACGCGCCGGACGCCGGCCGGGTTCGTCCGGCCCGTCCGCGACGCTGTCGTCGCCGCCACGCGCCGGCACCTGAGAACGGACCGTCGGCGGCCATCGCGCCGCCGACCGGTTTTCTCTCCCGTCCCCAGCAGCGACCGGCCACCAGGCATCAGGCGGACGCGCCCGGACACGACGGGTCCACATCGACTCTCTCTTCGAGACATCACAAGGGGCAGGCATGGCCACAGTCGTCTCCGCGCGCGTGACCCTCGGCGCGCCATTCATCCAGCGCTTCGCCGGTCAGGTGAGGTTGAACATCCCGTTGATGAACATCGGTGAATCGGCGCTGCAGGGCGTGCAGATCACCAGCATCACCTACGGCAACGCCACGCGGCAGAGCCCGCCCAACGCGCCCATCGTGCTGGGCACGCTCGGGGCCTCGTCGTCCACGACCTTCGCCGGACGTTTCTCCGACGCCGGCCTGGTCGACAACGCGAACCTGCTGCTGACGGTGCGCGGCTCCTACCTGGTCGCCGGCGTGGCCTACGGCCTGACGGTGAGCCGCTACGTGAAGGTGCCGCCGGCGGGGAGCTTCCCGGCCAGCGAGCTGCGCGCCACGCTCGCGGTCACGACCACGCCCAGCTACTGGAGCTATGCGCTGACCAACAACGAGTCGGCGGGCAGCGGCCAGTACATCGCGACGCTGTCGCTGTCGGTGAACGCGCCGGTGACGGTGACGGGCACGCCGCCGGGATGGGAGGCGGACACCGACGGCATGACCTACGTGACCTGGGTCGCCTCGGACCTGGTGCCGCCGTATCCGAACCACGTGGCGCCGGGGGCGTCGCTGTCCGGGTTCCAGTTGATGAGCCCGCGCACGAGCTCCGAATCGACCGGCGCGAGCCTGGTCGCCTGGGACCACGCGGCGGACGACGCCGGCAAGGTGGCGGCCGACTACACGCTGACGCCGTCGCGCGCCTGAGCGGCGCCAGCAAGGAGTGATCCATGACAGAACGCACCTTCGGTTTCGGGCAACGCGTCGCGGCGCTCTTGCGGCGCGGCATGGGCGGTTTCTCCGCCAGCGATTCGCCCGCCCTGCGCTCCGATGACGCCATCGATGTCCAGGGGCTCCAGGGACATCTGGCCGACAACGCCTTCGACAACTTCACCCGCTCGCTGGGCAGCCAGGGCTCGCGCCGCGACGTGCTGAAGGTGTCGGTGCTGGGCGTGTTCTCGACGCTGGCGGGCGGCCTGCTGCCGCGACCGGCGCAGGCGGCGGCCGACTGCCTGTGCGGCCGCCAGCTCTACGACCCGGCGCTGCAGTGCTGCCTGCCCAGCGGCGCCATCGCCAACAAGCATCCGGTGGCGGATCTCGCGGCGTGTCCCAACAAGGTCGCGCATCCCGGGTACAGCTGCACGCCCAACGGCTGCGGCGCCGCGGGCGGCACGCAGTACCCGTCGCAGTACGGCGCGGCCAGCTTCCTGGGCTGCTGCAACGGCCATGACTGCTGCTACGGCGAGTGCAACCAGGCCAAGGCCGGCTGCGACAACACCTTCTACAGCTGCATGACCGGCTCCTGCGACGCGGCGTACCCGGTCACCCTGGTGCAGGTCGGACCGATCACGGTGGACAGCAACAAGGTCAAGCGCGCCGCGTGCAAGGCGGCCGCGGGTGCGTACTACCAGGCGGTCAACCAGGCCGGCGGCGATGCCTTCACGGCCGCGCAGCAGGCCGGTTGCGATTGCTGCGGCACGCAGCCTTGCCCGACCTGCCCGGGCGGCACCTGCGGCGCGCTGCCGAGTTGCCAGGACCCCGGTTGCGTCTGCTTCCAGACCATCGAGGGCCGCGGCTTCTGCCACCTGCCGCAGTCGTGCGCGGGATTGCCGACCTGCTCGTCGTCGGCCGGTTGCCCGTCCGGATGGGCCTGCGTGAGCGTGACCTGCTGCGGCTCGACACCGATCTGCATCCGACCGTGCTTCGTCGTGGGATCGAGCCTGGCCAGCCGCTCGGCGTCGGTGCCCAGCTTTGGCATGACGACGGCCGGTCCGGCGCAGGGCTCCGGAGAAATGCGGGCGAAGTAACGCAGGGCCTTGTCATGTCGCCCGGCCGCTCGGCCGGGCGCAACCTTTGGTGGCGACACCGGAATCGGAACGGGAAGGGAGACGCATCGTGGACATCCTGATCGTGTTGGGGGGCTGGTTCCTGGCGGGCGTGTTCGCGCTCGCGGCGTGGTCCAAGCTCGCGGAGCCGGATGCGACCGCGCAGGCCTTGCGCAGCTTCGGCGTGCCGGCGGCGGTGGCGCGTTCGGGTGCGTGGCTGCTGCCGCTGCTGGAATTCGCGGTGGCGCTGCTGGTGGTGCTGCCCTGGGCCCCGGCGCTGGGCATCGCGCTGGCGGCCGGCCTGCTGACCGTGTTCGCCGCGGCGATGGCGGTGCAGCTGGCGCAGGGCAACAAGCCCTCGTGCAATTGCTTCGGCCAGACGCGTTCGCAGCCGATCTCGTGGGCCAGCGTCGTGCGCAACGGCCTGCTGGTCGCGCTCGCGGCCTGGCTGCTGGCCAGTGCGTTGGCCGTCGAAGGGGCGGCATCGTTGACCGGCACGCTGGTCTCGGGCGGGCGGGGGCAGGTCTTGCTCTCCACCGTGCTGGTGCTGGCGGTGGGGCTGCTGGGCTGGCTGGTCCTGCACCTGGCGCGCCAGCAAGGCCGTCTGCTGCTGAAGATCGACCACCTGGAACTGCGGCTGCAGTCGCTGGGCATCGAGCCCGCCGGCGGCGTGCCTAGCCTGGAGACGCTGGTGTCCAACCAGGTGCTGCATGTCGGCCAGGCCGCGCCGGCCTTCGCCGCGCCGACGGTGGCGGGCAACACGCGCACGCTGGCGGAGTACGTCGCGCAGTCGGGCTCGCAGCTGCTGGTCTTCGTCGGGCCGCAATGCGCGCCGTGTCACGAGGTGATGAAGGAGATGGCGTCCTGGCGCCGTCAGGACGGCGAGCCCGTGCATTGGCTCACCATCAGCAGCGGCAGCGCCGAGTCGAACCGCACGACCTTCAACAACCTCGCGCCGGATCGCGTGGTGCTGCAATCGGGGCAGGACATCAACCAGCTCTTTGGCGTGATCGCCACGCCGAGCGCGCTGTGGGTGGGCGCCGACGGCCGCATCCTGAGCACGGTGGCGGTGGGGCGCGACGCGATCCGCGCGTTGTACGACGCGCCGGTGCTGTCGCATGGCGAGGGGCACGCGCTGCCGCTGGCCTCCGCGTGATCGGCTGGCCCCGGCACAGGCCGGGGCGGTCTTTCTTATCCGATCATTGGATCACGCCGCAGGCGATGCGGGCGCCGCCACCGCCCAGCGGGGCGGGATGGTCGGCATGGTTGTCGCCGCCCGCGTGGACCATCAGCGCATGTCCCTTGACGTCCGCCAGCTTCAGGCGCGGCGCGAGCACGGGTTGGCTCGCTTCGCCTTCCCCGTTGACGAACATCGGCGGCAGGTCGCCCAGGTGGCCGTCGCCCCAGGGCTCGCCGTGCTTGCCCGATTTCTTCGGATCGAAATGGCCGCCAGCCGCTTCGGCAGGCGAGGGCTTGCCGTCCTTGTCGGCAGCCGCGCAGGACGCATTCGCATGGACGTGGAAGCCGTGCAGCCCGGGCGGCAGGCCGGTGAGCTTGGGGGTGAACACGAGGCCGTACTTCGTGTCCTCCATCGTCACGGTGCCGACCGGGCCGCCGTCCCCCTGAGGGGTGGCGACCTTCAAGGTGACGGTGGCTTCGGCCGCGAACGCGGCGGTCACGGGCAGGCAGGCCACGAGGGCGGCGGCCAGCAAGGGGCGAAGGGTCATGCAAGTCTCCTGACGAGGGGGTAGGGGGCGGACGGCAATCCGTGTGCCGCCGATGCCGACGGCACCGGTGCCGGTGGGCCGCGCCCGTCGTCCGATTCCCCTTCAGCGGGGCTCAGCGCGCCACGATCAGGCGCAGGCCCAGCGCCATGAACACCGCGCCGGCGATGCGGTCCAGCCAGAGTCCCGCACGCGGCTTGCGCTGCAGCCACTGGCCGATCGCGCCGGCGAAGTAGCCCAGCAGTCCGAACAGCACCGCCGCCTGGAGTGTGAAGGTCAGCCCGAGCAGGGCCGTCTGCGCCGCGACATGGCCTTGGGCAGGCACGACGAACTGCGGCAGGAAGGACAGGAAGAACAGCACGACCTTCGGGTTGATCGCGTTGGCGAAGACGCCTTTGAAGAACAGGCGCGAGAGCGAATCCTCGACCTGCGACGCGTCGCCGACCGTCGCCCCGCCGCGGCTGCGCAGCGCCTTGATGCCGAGCCAGATGAGGTAGAGCCCGCCGCAGACCTTCAACGCGGTGAAGGCCACCGGCGACGCCGCGATCAGCGCGCTGACGCCGATCGCCGCCAGGACGGTGTGGCTCAGGCAGCCGAGCGCGCACCCGAGGCCGAAGGCCATGCCGTGGCGGCGTCCCTTCGAAATGCCCATGCCGAGCACCATCAGGTTGTCGGGGCCCGGCGACGCCGTGATCAGCGTGGCGGCGAGCAGGAAACCGAAGAACTGTTCGAAGGTCAGCATGGGGCGGGATGATAGATCGCGCCCTCAAGACTGCGGGGAAGAGCACCCTGCAAACTGCGCCTGAACAGCGCCTTGAAAAGCAAACGGGCCTCGATCACTCGAGGCCCGTTGTACTGGATGTCTGGCGGAGAGAGAGGGATTCGAACCCTCGGTAGGCTATTAACCTACACACGCTTTCCAGGCGTGCGACTTAAACCGCTCATCCATCTCTCCGAAGCCTGCCATCATAGCGCAGATTTTCAGGTCCGAATCAAAGTTGCGGAGCAAGTTGCCCGCGCACTTCGCAGAGGTCCGTCGACGGGCTCAGGGCAGGGCGGTCGACGCTCAGCGGCCCGGCTGGATCACCTTGTCGCTCTTGATCAGCGCCATCGCCGTGCCGATCAGTCCCGAGACCTCGCTCATGTTGGCCGGCACGATCATCGTGTTGTTCTTCTGGGCCAGTTGCGAGAAGGCTTCCACCGCCTTCTCCGCGACCTTCAGCTGCACCGCGTCGCTGCCGCCGGGCTGCTGGATCGCGGCGGCGACCTTGCGGATCGCCTCCGCGCTGGCCTCGGCCACGGAAAGGATCGCGGCGGCCTCGCCCTGCGCCTTGTTGATCTCGGCCTGCTTCTCGCCCTCGGAACGGGCGATCGCGGCCTCGCGTTCGCCGGTCGCGATGTTGATCTGTTCCTGGCGGCGGCCTTCCGAGGCCGCGATCAGCGCGCGCTTCTCGCGCTCCGCCGTGATCTGCGCCTGCATGGAGCGCAGGATCTCCGCCGGCGGCGTCAGGTCCTTGATCTCGTAGCGCAGCACCTTCACGCCCCAGTTCAGCGCGGCCTCGTCCAGCGCCTGCACGACGGAGCTGTTGATCACGTCGCGTTCCTCGAAGGTGCGGTCCAGCTCCATGCGGCCGATCACCGAGCGCAGCGTCGTCTGCGCCAGCTGGGTGATGGCGATGATGTAGTTGCTCGAGCCGTAGCTGGCGCGCATCGCGTCCGTCACCTGGAAGTACAGGATGCCGTCCACCGTCAGCTGGGTGTTGTCGCGCGTGATGCAGACCTGGCTGGGGACGTCCAGCGGGATCTCCTTGAGCGAATGCTTGTAGGCCAGCCGGTCCACGAAGGGCACCAGGATGTTCAGGCCGGGCGTCAGCGTGCCGTGGTACTTGCCGAGCCGTTCAACGACCCACGCGTTCTGCTGGGGCACCACCTTCACCGACTGGATGACGAAGACGATGGCGACGATCAAGATGACCAGGGCGATGATTTCCATGAGCGGGTGTCTCCTCCGGGGATTGGAACCAAAAACGTGTTCGAGCGTATTCAGGCAGCTTCAGGCGGGTCAGGCAACTTCAGGCGGGCTCGACGAGCAGGCAACTGCCCTCGATGGCGCGGATGACATGGCGACCGACCGCCGGCGCGCCCGTGCCGACGAAACGCGCCTGCCAGGCGGCGCCGCGGTAGCGGACCTCGGCGGTGCCGTCGGCGCGCCAGTGCGCCACCTCCAGGCTCTGGCCGATGTCGAGGTTGACGTTGGGGTTCTCCGCGGCCGGCAGTCTCGGATGGCGACGCAGGCGCAGATGCCACCAGGTCACCGCGCCGCCGCCGATCGCTGCGGCGACGACGAGCTGCGCCCAGAACGGCGTGCCGACATGGGCGGTCAATGCCGCCGCGGCGGCGCCGAGCGCCAGCATCAACAGGTAGAACGTCGTGCCCGTCGCGAGCTCCGCCGCCACCAGCACGCCGCAGATCACCCACCACCAGGTGGCGAGACTCCAGTCCATCGGTTCCTCCTAGCTGCACGCCGGGCGATCCGTGAATCGCCCGGTCCTTCGAGTCGGGTCAGTGTACGCCCGGGGTCGGTGCTTGCCAGGGCGCTCCAAAGGGGGCTTGCCGCCTGCTTTTCCGGGCTATCGCCGTGTCATGCACGGGCCATTGACGGGGCGCGCACGGCATGGCCGTTCTGTTTCTGCGACAACGCCCGATCAACACTTGCGTGACACGGCTGTAGCCCTACACTTCGCGCCTTTCTTGTTTGACCTGCCCCGATCCGGAGGCCTTCATGACGCCGCGTTTCCGCTTTCCCATCGTCATCATCGACGAGGACTATCGCTCCGAGAACACCTCGGGTTTGGGCATCCGCGCGCTCGCGGAGGCCATACAGAAAGAGGGCTTCGAAGTCCTGGGCGTCACGAGCTACGGCGACCTGAGCCAGTTCGCGCAGCAGCAGAGCCGCGCCAGCGCGTTCATCCTGTCGATCGACGACGAGGAGTTCTCCGGCAACGGCGACGGCGCGGAGCTCGACCCGGCGGTCCTGAACCTGCGCAAGTTCATCCAGGAGATCCGGTTCAAGAACGCGGACATCCCCATCTACGTGTACGGGGAGACGCGGACCTCGCAGCATCTGCCCAATGACGTCCTGCGCGAACTGCACGGCTTCATCCACATGTTCGAGGACACGCCGGAATTCGTGGCGCGTCACATCATCCGTGAATCGAGAAGCTACCTCGACGGCCTGGCGCCGCCGTTCTTCAAGGCGCTGATGGCCTATGCGCAGGACGGCTCGTACTCGTGGCACTGCCCGGGGCACTCCGGCGGCGTGGCCTTCCTGAAGAGCCCCGTCGGCCAGATGTTCCACCAGTTCTTCGGCGAGAACATGCTGCGCGCCGACGTCTGCAACGCGGTCGAGGAACTCGGCCAGCTGCTGGACCACACCGGCCCGGTCGCCGAGAGCGAGAAGAACGCCGCCCGCATCTTCAATGCGGACCACTGCTTCTTCGTCACCAACGGCACCTCGACGTCCAACAAGATGGTCTGGCACCACACGGTGGCGCCGGGCGACATCGTGGTCGTGGACCGCAACTGCCACAAGTCCATCCTGCACAGCATCATCATGACCGGCGCGGTGCCGGTCTTCATGACGCCCACGCGCAACCACTACGGCATCATCGGCCCGATCCCGGAGAGCGAGTTCTCGCCCGAGACCATCCGCAAGAAGATCGCGAAGAATCCGCTGCTCAAGGGCGTGGACGCGAAGAAGGCCAAGCCGCGGATCATGACGCTGACGCAGAGCACCTACGACGGCGTGCTCTACAACACCGAGACCATCAAGTCCAAGCTGGACGGCTGGATCGACACGCTGCACTTCGACGAGGCGTGGCTGCCGCACGCGGCCTTCCACAACTTCTACGGCTCGTACCACGCGATGGGCAAGCACCGCCCGCGGCCGAAGACCGCGATGGTCTACGCCACGCAGTCGACGCACAAGCTGCTGGCCGGCATCTCGCAGGCCTCTCAGGTGCTGGTGCAGGACTCGCAGAACGTCAAGCTGGACAAGCACCTGTTCAACGAGGCGTACCTGATGCACACCTCGACCAGCCCGCAGTACTCGATCATCGCCAGCTGCGACGTCGCGGCCGCGATGATGGAGCCCCCGGGCGGCACGGCGCTGGTGGAGGAGTCCATCAGCGAGGCGCTGGACTTCCGCCGCGCGATGCGCAAGGTCGAGAAGGACTACGGCAAGGACTGGTGGTTCAAGGTCTGGGGTCCGGACAAGCTGGCGACCGACGGCATCGGCAAGGCCGCCGACTGGATGCTCAAGGCCAACGAGAAGTGGCACGGCTTCGGTCCGATCGAGGCCGGTTTCAACATGCTGGATCCGATCAAGTCCACGGTCATCACGCCGGGGCTGGACATGAGCGGCAAGTTCGCCAAGACCGGCATCCCGGCGAGCATCGTCACCAAGTTCCTGGCCGAGCACGGCGTGGTGGTGGAGAAGACGGGGCTGTACTCGTTCTTCATCATGTTCACCATCGGCATCACCAAGGGGCGCTGGAACACG
Source organism: Roseateles sp. GW821-FHT09G09 (assembly GCF_059415965.1). Lineage (NCBI taxonomy): Bacteria > Pseudomonadati > Pseudomonadota > Betaproteobacteria > Burkholderiales > Sphaerotilaceae > Roseateles > Roseateles sp. GW821-FHT09G09. The sequence continues at coordinate 93,689 of NZ_JBWKOG010000006.1, forward strand.
CTGCTGACCGCGCTGCAGCAGTTCAAGGACGACTACGACCGCAATGCGCCGATCTGGCGCATCCTGCCGGACTTCGTGGCGGCCTTCCCGCGTTATGAGCGCATGGGCCTGCGCGACCTGAGCCAGAGCGTGCACGAGGCCTATGCCTCGGGCGACATCGCGCGCCTGACCACCGAGGTCTACCTGTCCGAGCTGGAGCCGGCGATGAAGCCGTCGGACGCGTATGCGCACATCGCGCATCGCAAGACGGAGCGCGTCGAGATCGACAAGCTGGAAGGCCGTGTCACGACCGCGCTGCTGACGCCGTATCCCCCGGGTATCCCGCTGCTGATCCCGGGCGAGCGCTTCAACAAGCGCATCGTGGACTACCTGAAGTTCACCAGGGACTTCAACGCCAAGTTCCCGGGCTTCGCCACTGACGTCCACGGCCTGGTGGCAGAGAAGGGCGAGGACGGCATCACACGCTACTACGTGGACTGCGTGATCGACACGAAGCAGTAATCTGCGCCCCACAAACGCCAACAGGCCCCGAGGGGCCTGTTGTCGCTCGTGAACCTCAATCGGAGCCGGCGGAAGCCGGGCCGGGGTCGACGATTTGTGGAGCCTGCGAGACGTATGAGGAGACCCCGGCCCGGCTTCCGCCGGCGATCGGAGTCAGCCGACTCTCACTCCGTGCCCGCCATCGCGCCATGGCTGAAGCCGCCATCGACGTAGACGATTTCCGAACTGATCCCACCCGCCAGGTCCGACAGCAGGAAGGCGGCGGTATTGCCGACGTCCTCGATCGTGACGTTGCGCTTGATGGCGGCGCTGTCGGCGAACTGCTTGAGCAGCTTGCCGAAATCCTTGATGCCCGAGGCGGCCAGCGTCTTGATCGGGCCGGCGGAGATGCCGTTCACCCGGATGCCCTTGCCGCCCAGGCCGTAGGCGAGGTAGCGCACGCTGGCTTCCAGAGAGGCTTTGGCCAGGCCCATCGTGTTGTAGTTGGGAACGAAGCGATCCGCCCCCAGATACGACAGCGTCAGCAGCGCCGAGCCCGCGCGCAGGCGCGGCTGGGCGGCCTTGGCCATGGCCGGGAAGCTGTAGGCGGAGATGTCGTGCGCGATGCGGAAGTTCTCGCGCGTCATGCCGTCCAGGAATTCGCCGGCGATGGCTTCGCGGGGCGCGAAACCGATTGAATGGACGAAACCGTCGAATTCCGGCCAGTGCTGGCCGAGGTCGTCGAACAGCCGATCGATCTGGGCGTCGTCGCTCACGTCGCAATCGAACACCAGTTTGGAGCCGAATTCGGCGGCGAATTCGGTGATGCGATCCTTGAAGCGCTCGCCCTGGTAGCTGAAGGCCAGTTCAGCGCCTTCGCGGTGGCAGGCCTTGGCGATGCCGTAGGCGATCGAGCGGTTGGACAGCACGCCCGTGATCAGCAGTCGCTTGCCAGCGAGAAATCCCATGTCTGCTCCTGGTATTCATAGATTCGAGGGAGGCAGGGATTCTCGCACGCCACGCTGTGACGGATGACGCAGCCTTGTCGGCATGCTGTTTGCATAGTACACTTCTAGCTTCGCTGAAAAGTGAACGGTGGGCGGATTCATCCAGCCCATTTTTTTTGGCTGTTCCTACGCGCCTGTTACAAGGCAAATACTTTCGTCGATGAATTTGAGCTGGCAAGCCGTTGTTGAGAAAACCGTGACCGGGCTGGGTTACGAGGTAGTGGGCTGCGAACGCAGCGCCGGGGGCTTGCTGCGCGTGTACATCGACAAGCCGCTCGTGAACGGCCAGGAACCGGAGACGCCGGTCAACGTCGAGGATTGTGAGCGCGTCACGCGCCAGCTGCGCTACGTGATGGAGGTCGAGGAAGTCGACTACACGCGCCTGGAAGTGTCGACCCCCGGTCTCGACCGTCCGCTGAACAATGCCGGCGACTACGCCCGGTTCAGTGGTCACGAAGTGGAAATCACATTGCGCGAGGCTTTCCAGGGTCGCAAGAAGTACCGGGGTGTCCTGGTCGCGGCCGAAGGCGTGGCGCAGGACGACTTTGACGCGCTGGCGCGCAATACCGCCTGGCGCGTGATCTTCATGGACGGCAAGACCGAGCAGGTGCTGGACTTCGCGCTCGACGAGGTGCGCTCGGCCAAGCTGGTGCCGGAGATCGTTTTCAAGGGTCGCCCGCCGAAGCCGGCGGGTGGCGCTGCCGCGGATGCGGCGGCAAAAAAGAACACGGGCTTGGCGCCCGGATCGGAATCGGCTGACGGAACGGCTGCGAAGCCCAAGGCGTCGAAGAAGAAGAGCAATGCCAAGTCCCGGCAGACGGATGACAAGGTTGACGGAGGTCTCGATCAATGAACCGCGAACTGTTGATGCTGGTGGACGCCATCTCGCGCGAGAAGAGCGTGGAGCGCGATGTGGTGTTCGGCGCCGTCGAGGCGGCACTGGCCTCGGCCACCAAGAAGTTGTATGGCGGCGAGGTCGATATCCGCGTGGCCATCGATCGCGACACCGGCGAGTATGAGACCTTCCGCCGTTGGCACGTCGTGCCCAACGAGGCCGGCCTGCAGAACGCCGATTCCGAGATCCTGCTGTTCGAAGCGCAGGAGCAGATCGCCGACATCGAGGTCGACGACCACATCGAGGAAGGCGTCGAGTCCGTGCCGATCGGCCGGATCGGCGCGCAGGCCGCCAAGCAGGTCATCCTGCAGAAGATCCGCGACGCCGAGCGCGAACAGCTGCTGAACGACTTCATGTCGCGCGGCGAGCGCATCTTCGTCGGCACGGTCAAGCGCCTGGACAAGGGCGACATCATTGCCGAGTCGGGCCGCGTCGAAGGCCGACTCAAGCGCAACGAGATGATCCCGAAGGAGAACCTGCGCACCGGCGACCGCGTCCGCGCGGTGATCCTGGGCATCGACCCGACGCAGCGCGGTCCGCAGATCATGCTGTCGCGTTCGTCCGGCGAGTTCATGAAGGAACTCTTCGCGCAGGAAGTGCCGGAGATCGAGCAGGGCCTGCTCGAGATCAAGAGCGCCGCCCGCGACGCCGGCAGCCGCGCCAAGATCGCCGTCGTCTCGTACGACAAGCGCGTCGACCCGATCGGCACCTGCGTCGGCGTGCGCGGTTCCCGCGTCAACGGCGTGACCAACGAGCTGGCCGGTGAACGCGTGGACATCGTGCTGTGGTCGGAAGATCCGGCGCAATTCGTGATCGGCGCGCTGGCGCCGGCGAACGTCCAGTCCATCGTCGTGGACGAGGAGCGCCATGCGATGGACGTCGTCGTCGACGAGGAGAACCTCGCGATCGCGATCGGCCGCGGCGGCCAGAACGTGCGCCTGGCCTCGGAGCTGACCGGCTGGAAGATCAACATCATGACGGCCGAGGAATCCGCCGCCAAGCAGGCCGAGGAATCCGACGGCGTGCGCAAGCTGTTCGTCGAGAAGCTGGACGTGGACGAGGAAGTCGCCGACATCCTGATCGCCGAAGGTTTCGCCTCGCTGGAAGAAGTCGCCTACGTGCCGATGCAGGAAATGCTCGAGATCGAGTCCTTCGACGAAGAGACCGTGAACGAGCTGCGCACCCGCGCCAAGGATGCGCTGCTGACGATGGAAATCGCCCGCGAGGAAAAGGTCGAGGAGGTCTCCCAGGACCTGCGCGACCTGGACGGCGTGACCCCCGAGCTGATCGCCAAGCTGGCGGCCGGCGACATCCATACCCGTGACGACCTGGCAGACCTGGCCGTTGACGAACTGGTCGAGATTTCGTCCCTGGACGAGGCAGCGGCACGCGCTTTGATCATGAAGGCGCGCGAGCACTGGTTCAACGCATAACGCCCGAGCAGACACGCTCTGAAGCGAATTCAAGCGAAACCAGACCGCTCCGCCCCACACAAGATTTAAGGATTTCAACAATGGCCGTGACCACCGTCGCCCAGCTGGCCGCAGAGCTCAACAGGCCTGCGACCACGTTGCTGGAGCAGCTCCAAGCTGCGGGCGTCAAGAAGGCGTCCGCCGAGGACACCTTGAACGAAAGCGACAAGGAACGTCTGCTGGATCACCTGCGCACCGCGCACGGGACCGCCGGCGGCGCCGAGCGCAAGAAGATCACGCTGACCCGCAAGTCCACCAGCGAGATCAAGCAGGCCGATGCCTCGGGCAAGGCGCGCACGATCCAGGTCGAGGTGCGCAAGAAGCGCGTCTTCGTGAAGCGCGAGGACGGTGTCGATGACGCCACCGCCGCCGCCGCCGAGGAAGCCGAACTGAAGCGCCGCGAGGAAGAAGTGCAGGCCCAGGCCGAAGCGCTGCGTCAGCAGGAAGAAGAACTCGCCCGCAAGGTCCGCGAGCGGGAGGACGCCGAGCGCGCCGCCCGCGAAGCCGAAGAGAAGCGTCGCGAGGAAGAGCGCGCCGCGCGTGAAGCGGCTGAACAGGCTGCTGCCGAAGCCGCGGCCAAGGCCGCCGCCGAGGCGGAAGCGCGCAAGATCGCCGACGCCGCCAAGTCCAAGGCCGAGAAGGCCGCCGACAAGGCCGCGGAGAAGGCTGCGGCCGCCGCCGCGGCCCCCGCGCCGGCCCCCGTGGTCGCCGCGCCGGCCCCGGCGCCGGTCGAGCCCGCCAAGCCCGTGCTGCGCGTGGTGAAGGCCGCGGACGTCGCCGCCGACGAGAAGGCCCGCCAGAGCGAGCTGGAGCGCCGCCGCAAGGCCGCCGAGGCCGAGGCCGCCGCCATCCGCGCGATGATGAACGCGCCCAAGAAGGTGCTCGTCGCGAAGAAGGAAGAACCCAAACCCGAGGCCGCGCCGGCCGCCGGCATCAAGGGCACCATCCACAAGAAGCCGGGCGGCGCTCCTGGCGCTGCCGGCACGACGGCCGCCGCGGGTGCGAAGCCGGGCGACAAGAAGTCGGTCAAGTCCGAGAAGCTGTCGTCCAGCTGGGCCGATGACGCCAAGAAGCGTGGCGCCGCCGGCAAGCCGGGTGGCGGCCGCACCGACGGTCCGGCACGTCCGGGCGGTGGCACCAGCTGGCGCGCGCCGGGCCGTGGCGGTCCTTCGGGCCGCCGTGGCGGTCGCGACGATCGCGGCGCCTCGCCCTCGAATTTCCAGGCTCCCAACGAGCCGGTGGCGCAGGAAGTCCACGTCCCCGAAACCATCTCGGTCGCCGATCTGGCGCACAAGATGTCGGTGAAGGCCTCCGAGGTCATCAAGCAGCTGATGAAGCTGGGTCAGATGGTCACCATCAACCAGCAGCTGGACCAAGAGACGGCCATGATCCTGGTCGAGGAAATGGGCCACAAGGCGTTCGCCGCCAAGCTGGACGATCCGGACGCGTTCCTCGAGGAAGAGGGCGCCGCCGCCGAAGGCCAGCACGAGCTGCTGCCCCGCGCGCCGGTCGTCACCGTCATGGGTCACGTCGACCACGGCAAGACCTCGCTGCTGGACAGCATCCGCCGCGCCCGCGTGGCGGCTGGCGAAGCCGGCGGCATCACGCAGCACATCGGCGCTTATCACGTCGACACGCCGCGCGGCATGATCACCTTCCTCGACACCCCGGGTCACGAGGCCTTCACGGCCATGCGTGCCCGCGGTGCGCAGGCGACGGACATCGTCATCCTGGTCGTGGCCGCGGATGACGGCGTCATGCCGCAGACCAAGGAAGCGATCCACCACGCGAAGGCTGCCGGTGTGCCGATCGTGGTCGCGATGAACAAGATCGACAAGCCCGACGCCAACGCCGAGCGCGTCAAGAGCGAGCTGGTCGCCGAGCAGGTCGTGCCGGAAGAGTTCGGCGGCGAATCGCCGTTCGTCCCGGTGTCGGCCAAGACCGGCCAGGGCATCGACGCGCTGCTGGAGCAGGTCCTGCTGCAGGCCGAAGTGCTGGAACTGAAGGCCGCGAAGGATTCGATGGCCAAGGGTCTGGTCATCGAAGCCAAGCTGGACAAGGGCCGCGGCCCGGTCGCGACGGTGCTGGTGCAGTCCGGCACGCTCAAGCGCGGCGACGTGGTGCTGGCCGGCTCGACCTACGGTCGGGTCCGCGCCATGCTGGACGAGGACGGCAAGAACGCCACCGAAGCCGGCCCGTCCATCCCGGTCGAGATCCAGGGTCTCACGGAAGTGCCGCGCGCCGGTGACGAGTTCATGGTGCTGAGCGACGAACGCCGCGCCCGTGAAATCGCGACCTTCCGCGCCGGCAAGTACCGTGACGTCAAGCTGGCCCGCCAGCAGGCCTCGAAGCTGGAGAACATGTTCGCCGACATGACCGCTGGCGACGTGCAGACGCTGCCGCTGATCATCAAGGCCGACGTGCAGGGTTCGCAGGAAGCGCTGGCGTCCTCGCTGCTCAAGCTGTCGACCGACGAGGTCAAGGTGCAGATCGTGCACGCCGCGGTGGGTGCCATCAGCGAGTCCGACATCAACCTGGCGATCGCCTCCAAGGCCGTCGTGATCGGCTTCAACGTGCGTGCCGATGCCGGCGCGCGCAAGGTGGCCGAGCACAACGACGTCGACCTGCGCTACTACAACATCATCTACGACGCCGTGGATGAGGTGAAGGCGGCGATGGCCGGCATGCTGGCACCGGAGCAGCGCGAGGAGATCATCGGTACCGCCGAGATCCGCACCGTGTTCGTGGCGACCAAGATCGGCACCATCGCCGGTTCGATGATCACCAGCGGTCACGTGACGCGCAACGCGCGCTTCCGTCTGCTGCGCGACAACGTCGTGGTCTACACCGGCGAGATCGAGTCGCTCAAGCGCCTGAAGGACGACGTCAAGGAAGTCCGCGAAGGCTTCGAGTGCGGTATCAAGCTGAAGAACTACAGCGACATCAAGGAAGGCGACCAGCTGGAAGTCTTCGAAATCAAGGAAGTGGCGCGCACGCTGTAACCCAGCCTGCCGTCGCTCCACGCCCGGCGGGTCGTACCGCCGGGCTTTGTTGTTTGAGAGAGTGAGGAAAGAGCCATGCGTCACAAGCGATCTATCCCCAACCGCGGTCTGCGCGTGGCGGACCAGATCCAGCGCGACCTGGCCGAGCTGATCCGGGACCTGAAGGACCCGCGCGTCGGCATGGTGACGATCAACGCGGTGGAGGTCACGCCCGACTATGCGCACGCGAAGGTCTACTTCTCGCTGCTGGTCGGCGATCCGGAAGCGACCGGCGCGGCGCTGAACGAGGCGGCGGGATTCCTGCGCAACGGCCTGTTCAAGCGGCTGCAGATCCACACCGTGCCCAGCCTGCATTTCCATTTCGACCGCACGATCGAGCGCGCCGCCGAGATGAGCGCGCTGATCAACCAAGCGAACCTGTCCCGAGCCAAGGACGACGAGACCACCGAGGACTGAGGTCCTCCGAGCCAGAAAGACGGCGTCCCGAGAGGGCCGCCGCGTAGTGATGAGCGCAGTAGCCCCCCGCCCCAAGATCGTGAAGCGCGCCGTGCACGGCGTGTTGATGCTGGACAAGCCCATCGGCCTGACCAGCAACGACGCATTGCAGAAGGTCAAGCGCCTGCTGCGCGCGGAGAAGGCCGGCCATACCGGCACGCTGGATCCGCTGGCGACCGGGCTGCTGCCGCTGACCTTCGGCGCCGCGACCAAGTTCAGCCAGGTCTCGCTGGAAGCCGACAAGGGCTACCGCGCGACGCTGCGCCTGGGCATCACGACCACGACCGGCGACGGCGAGGGCGAGATCCTCGAGCAGCGCGACGAGGTCGCGAAGTCGCTGGACCTGGACGCGATCCGCGCCGCCTGCGAAGGCTTCCGCGGCGCGATCTCGCAGCTGCCGCCGATGTATTCGGCGCTGAAGCACCAGGGCCGTGCCCTGTACGAGCTCGCCCGCGAAGGCGTGACCGTCGAGCGCCAGCCGCGCAACGTGACGATTCATGCGCTGGACATCGTCGAATGGCATCCTGCCGAGTTGCTGCTGGTGATCGACGTGCGCTGCACCAAGGGCACCTACATCCGCACGCTGGGCGAGGACATCGGCGCGAAGCTGGGCTGCGGCGCGCACCTGGCCGGCCTGCGCCGCACGGCCAGCGGCCCGGTGTCGATCGAGCGGGCGGTGACGCTGGAGCAGATCGAGGCGCTGGACGAAAATGCCCGCCTGTCCTTGCTGACCGCGCCGGACAGCCTGCTGGGCGAGTGGCCCGAGGTCGAGCTGAGCAACGACGAGGCCGGCCGTTTCCTGTCCGGCATGCGCCGGCGCGTGACGCTGACCGACATGCCGCAGGTGCGTGTCTACGGTCAGGCGCCTCGCGCCTTCCTGGGCAGCGCCCACGTGGCCGGCGGCGAGCTGATCGCCGACCGCCTGCTGAGCCCGACCGAAATCGCTTCCATGCTGATGCAGGCCGCCTGAGCCCGCATCGCCTAAAAGATCCGAGACATCCCGAGTTCCCCGACTTCCTCCGAATCCAGAGAAAGCCCCTAGCGAAAGCCGCCCCATGAGCAAGCAAATCCGCAACATCGCCATCATCGCCCACGTCGACCATGGCAAGACCACCATGGTGGACCAGCTCCTTCGCCAGAGCGGCACCTTCGCCGAGCACGAGAAGGTCGTCGACACCGTGATGGACAACAACGCCATCGAACGCGAGCGCGGCATCACCATCCTGGCGAAGAACTGCGCGGTCAGCTGGGAAGGCACGCACATCAACATCGTCGACACCCCGGGACACGCGGACTTCGGCGGTGAAGTCGAGCGCGCGCTGTCGATGGTCGACGGCGTGGTGCTGCTGATCGACGCCCAGGAAGGCCCGATGCCGCAGACGCGCTTCGTGACCAAGAAGGCGCTGGCGCTGGGCCTCAAGCCCATCGTCGTCGTGAACAAGGTCGACAAGCCGGGCGCCAAGCCGGACGCCGTCATCAACGCCGCGTTCGACCTGTTCGACAAGCTCGGCGCCACCGACGAGCAGCTGGACTTCCCGGTCGTGTACGCGTCGGGCATCAACGGCTGGTCGTCGCTGGAAGAGGGCGCGCCGGGTGAGAAGTGGGGCGAGGACATGTCCGCCCTGTTCAACACCGTGCTGAAGCACGTGCCGGCCCAGAAGGGCGATCCGGACGCGCCGCTGCAGCTGCAGATCTCCGCGCTGGACTTCTCGACCTTCGTCGGCCGCATCGGCGTGGGCCGCATCAGCCAGGGCACGATCAAGCCGTCGATGGACGTGGTCGTCATGGAAGGTCCGGACGGCAAGGCCACCAAGGGCCGCATCAACCAGGTGCTGACCTTCCAGGGTCTGGACCGCGTGCAGGCCACCGAAGCCGGCCCCGGCGACATCGTGCTGATCAACGGCATCGAGGAGATCGGCATCGGCGTGACCGTCACCAGCCCGAGCAACCCGGCCCCGCTGCCGATGCTCAAGGTCGACGAGCCGACGCTGACGATGAACTTCTGCGTCAACACCTCGCCGCTGGCCGGCCGTGAAGGCAAGTTCGTCACCAGCCGCCAGATCTGGGACCGTCTGCAGAAGGAACTGCAGGCCAACGTCGCGCTGCGCGTCAGCGAGACCGACGAGGACGGCATCTTCGAGGTGATGGGCCGCGGCGAACTGCACCTGACCATCCTGCTGGAAAACATGCGCCGCGAAGGCTACGAGCTGGCCGTGTCGAAGCCGCGCGTCGTGTTCCAGGACATCGACGGCGTGAAGTGCGAGCCGATCGAACTGGTCACCGCCGACGTGGAAGAAACCCACCAGGGCGGCGTGATGCAGGCGCTGGGCGAGCGCAAGGGCGAACTGGTCAACATGGAGCCGGACGGCCGTGGCCGTGTCCGCCTCGAGTACCGCATCCCCGCCCGCGGCCTGATCGGCTTCTCGAATGAATTCCTGAACCTGACGCGCGGTTCGGGCCTGATCTCCAACATCTTCGACGGCTACGAACCCCACAAGGGCGACATCGCCGGTCGCAAGAACGGCGTGCTGATCTCGATGGACGCGGGTGAAATCTTCACCTACGCGCTGGGCAAGCTGGACGACCGCGGCCGCATGTTCGTGAAGCCGAACGATCCCGTCTACGAAGGCATGATCGTCGGCATCCACAACCGCGACAACGACCTGATCGTCAACGCCACCCGCACCAAGCAGCTGACCAACTTCCGCGTCAGCGGCAAGGAAGACGCCATCAAGGTGACGCCGCCGATCGACCTGACGCTGGAATACGGCGTTGAATTCATCGAGGACGATGAGCTGGTCGAGATCACGCCGAAGTCGGTGCGGCTGCGCAAGCGCCACCTGTCGGAAAACGAGCGCAAGCGCGCGTTGCGGAGCTGATCTCCGGGGCGCCTGGACTGCGAAGGTCCGGGCGCTGGCCGCCAGTGCATGGGGCCTTGCCGGCAAGCGGCAAAACCCCAAGCACAGCCGTCCCCAACCACTGTCTCACTTCCTCGGTTTTGCGACCGAGGACGAGGGGAAATGAAAACGCCCGGTGCATCGTTGCATCGGGCGTTTTCTTTTGAGCGCATCCACATCCGCATTCGCATCCGCATTCGCGGATGGGGGGCGGGCTCGGGCAAAAAGAAAGGCGACCCATCGGGTCGCCTTTCGCGGAGCAGGGAGGCTCAGCTTTGGGATTGCTTGCGGCGACGAACGCCGACCAGGCCGAGCAGGGCGACGGAGGCCAGGGCCAGCGAAGCCGGTTCCGGGACGTTGCCGTTGTTGCTGCCGCCGCCGGGCGCCTTGTTGCCCGAGACGGAGAACAGCTTGACGAAGTCGTAGCCGTTAGCGGTGCTGGTGCCCAGACCGCGGGTCAGGCCGTTGATCGTGCCGTCGGCCTTGGTCGTCGTGCCGCCCAATTGCGTGTTGTACGCGGTGACGATCCACCAGCTCGAGGTCATCGAGGTGTTCAGGTTCAGCGTGCTGGTGCCAACGTCCGCGTAGCTGTTCACCAGCGACCAGCCGTTGGCCGACTTCAGGTTCGCCGCCGTCTTGTTCAGGAGCGTGTTGGCGACGTCCACGCCGCTGGTCGTGCCGGTGTAGGCCAGCACGGTGATGTCGCTGTCGGTCTCGGTCCAACCCAGCTTCAGCTGCGTGAGGTTCACAGCGGTGTCGAACTTCAGCAGGATCAGGTCCTGGTAGCCGTAGTTGTCCATCGAATGCTGCGGCGAACCCGTGTCGGTGCCGGACGCCTGCACGCCATACCCGCCGTCGTAGTACTGCAGCGTGCTCTTGTAGAAGCCGTTGGTGCTCGAGTACGCGGTCGAGCTGCCGGAGCCCGTGGTGTTGATGACCGCGGAGTAGGCGGAGAAGCTCACGTTCGGCGCCGGATCGCCGGATTCGCTGCAGCTGCTGCCGTTCGCACAGCCGGAGCTGGCCGTCCAGGTGGACAGCGCGTGCGCGCTCAGCGGGAGCATCGACGCCGCCGCCAGGGCGGCCATCCCGATCAGGCGTTGTTGAACTTTTTGCATGGTTTCCCCTCGATGCCCCCGACTCGGTCGGAGTGTCAGATTCGTTGGACCCACTGTTAGCAAGGCCCGGGCCAACGTCTTGAATCCCTTGCGGCACAAGCACTTGCCGTGGCATGTGTCCGTCTCTGGAACAGGACTGTAAGTTCTTCCGACAGGCGCAGGAACCCCTTACCAGAGGGGCTTTGCGGTGTCAGCGCAGCGTCTGGCTCAAGGCCAGCGCTTCCTTGTGACTCTCGAACGCCGTGCTGCGCAGTGCGGCGTCCAGTTCCTCCTTGGCTTCGCTCTTGCGGCCGGCCTTGGCCAGGGCCGCGGCGAGGTGATACCGGATGTCCGGGCTGTCCGGTTCGCGCAGGCGTGCATCGCGCAGCAACTGCAGCGCGCGGTCGGCGTTGCCGGACAGGTGATAGGCCCAGCCGGCGGTGTCGATCGCTGCCGCGTGGCGTGGATCCTTGGCCAATGCGCGTTCCGCCACCACGGCGGCGGCGGCGGGCTCGCCCTGGCGGATCATCGTGCTGGCCAGGTTGTTGAGCGACTCGACGTCGTCGGGCCGCAGCTTGAGCGCGGTCTCGTAGCTGCGTCGCGCCGCCGGGAACGAGCCCGTGCGCGCCTGCGCGTCGCCCAGCGCCTTCCACGCGGCCAGATCGGCAGGATGTGTCTTGAGCCAGCGCTCGGCGACGTCCTGCGGCGCCTTGCTGGCGGGATCCTGCAGGCCGAGACCGCGCATCAGCGCGAGCAGGCTGCCGCTGGTGGGTTGCACTTCGTGCGCCTTGCGTAGCGCCTCCACAGCCTGCGCCGGCTGGCGACGGGCCTGGGCGACGTCCGCCAGCAGCGAATACCCGATCGCCGCCTGAGGCCGGAGCTGGACCACCAGCCGCGCCTGCTTCTCAGCCTGCGCGACGTTGCCTTGCCGCAGCGCGACCGTCGACGAGAGGGCGAGCGCCGAGACATGCTGCGGCGCGGCCTGCAAGGCCTTGTCCAGGCTGTAGGCGGCGCCTTGGAGATCGCGCGCGTCGAGCTGCAGCGCCGCGATCTGCGCCAGCGGATCGGCGCCGAAACCGGAGCGCCGCGCCGCGTTGGTCAAGGTCGCGCGCGCACCGTTGACATCCCGATTGGCGAGTTGCGCCTGGGCGTAAGCGATCAAGGCCTGCGGATCGTCCGGCGTCTTGCCCAGCAGCCGCTTGGCTGCCTCGAGCGCGGGTGCCGGCTGGTCCTGCCGCAACTGCCATGCGATGAGCGCCAGGTCGGCGCGCGTGTTGCGCGCGGTGCTGACGTCGGTCGCCTTGGCCAGCCAGCGCGGTACCTCGGCCGTCTGGCCGCGTGCCTCGCTCAGCAGCGCCATTTCGTAGAGCACGTCGACGTTCTTCTCATTGGCCGTGAGCAACGCGGCCAGCCGCACCTGCGCCGCATCGAACTTGCGCTCGCCGATGTCGACGCGGGCCTGGCCCAACTGGGCCTCGACCAGGTTGGGATCGAGTTCCCCGGCCTTGCGATAGGCCTCGCGTGCGCCCGCCAAGTCGCCGACCGCCCGGCGCGCCATGCCCAACTGCATCCACATCGTCGGATTGCCCGGCGACTGCCTGACCAGCTTGTCCGCGGTGGCGACCGCCTTGGCCGACTGACCGCCGCGCAGGTACAGCGACACCAGCGCCATCCCGGCATAGGTCTGGCGCGGGTCGCGCTGGAACGCCTTCTCCAGTTCGCCGATCGCATCGCCGGACTGGCCGCCTCGCAGCAGCGACAGCCCCAGCGCCGTGCGGAATTCGGGCGCGTCTTTGGCCTTGAGCGCCTCCTGCATCAGCGTCGCGGCGCGCGCATGGCGGCCCTGCGCCATCTGCAGCGTGGCCATCATCACCAGCGCCTGGCCGTCGCCGGGGTAGGCCTTCAGGTAGGACTCCAGCACGTCCGCGGCGCGGTCCAGGTTGGGCTCGGCCACATAGACCTGCGCCAGCAGCTTGGACAGCGGGCTGTTGGGTGTCTGGCGCTGCGCGTATTCGAGGTAGGGCTTGGCCTTCTCCAGTTGACCCAGCCCGAAATGCGCCAACCCGTTGAGCATCAGCGCCTGGGGACGGTAGCGAATGAATTCGATCGGAACCGGGTCAAGCGCCTCCGTGACCGACTTGAGCGCCTTGCGGGCGTTGGCTGCGTCGCCGCGCCGCTCGGCCAGCACCGCGGTCAGGTAGAGCGCGCGTGGCTCGGTCGGCGCGAGCTTCAACGCCGACTGCGCTTGCGCGAGCGCATCGGCATCGCGGTTCAGGTCGATCAGCAGGCCGGCGCGCGCGAGCTGCGCCTCCAGATGGCGGGGATCGGCGGCGAGCGCGCGGTCGTAGGCCTTGAGGGCTTCCTCGAGCCGGCCCTGCACATGAGGGATCGTGGCGCGCTGGTAGAGCGCCTCGCCGCTGCCGGGCGCCAGTGCCAACGCGCGGTCGGCGGCAGCCGTGGCGGGTTCGAACTGGCGCGCACGCAGTCGCAGCGGCACTTCGGCCAGCCAGGATTCGGCATTGTCGGGCGGGATGGCGCGCGCCTGCTCGATCTGCGACTGCGCGCGCACGGGATCGCCCATGTCGGACGACGCGCCGGCGCGCACGAGCAGCAACTGCTTGCGCACGGCGTCGGGCAGGCCGTCGGGCACCAGCGCCGGCTGCTTGAACACCTCGGCCTGCTTGCCCTGCGCGACCAGCGCCTGCGCCAGCGGCACGGCCACTTCGGCGCGGTTGATGCCCTGGGAGAGTGCCTCGTTGAACTCGATCTCGGCGGCCGCGGCCTCGCTGCGCATCAGCAGCGCCTTGCCCAGCAGCACGTGTACGGACAGCATCCGGGTGTCCTGCTGCAGCGCGTTCTTGAGCTGGATGACGGCGCCGTCGAGGTCCTGGCGCTCGAAGCGCTTGAGCGCGTCCTCGTAGTAGCGCGCGGCCTTGACGCTGTCCGCGCGCGCGGTCGAAACGCCCATCGCCAGCAGCGCCGCCACCGCGGCCAGCGTCGTGAACGCGGCGGCGACGGGACGTCGCCGGCCGGTCCTGCGAAGAGTGTTCATCTCGTCCCCCGGGAATGTTGTTCTGACGCGCGGCCGATGCCGTCGCGGCGCGCAGGCGGGCAGGGCGCCCGCGTGGCGGAGCGGGACCGGCGCCGGATCGACGCGCGGTCCGCGCCGAGGATCACTTGCGGTAGTTGTCGAAGCTCAGCGGCAGGTCGGGCAGTGCCTTGCGCAGCGCGGCCTGCGCACCCTGCAGGTCGTCCAGCGACTTGCCGGTGATGCGCACGATGTCGCCCTCGATCTGGGCCTGCACCTTGAGCTTGCTGTCCTTGATCGCGGCGACGACCTTCTTGGCCTCCGGCGCCTCCAGGCCGTTCTTGATCTTGTAGACCTGCTTGACGCGGTCGCCCCCGAGCTTCTCGATCTTGTCCTGCTTGTCGACGAAGCCGAGCACGACGCCCTGCTTGGTTAGCTTCGAATACAGCACGGCCTCGATCTGCTCGAGCTGGAACTCGGCGTCGCCGGTGGCGTGGACTTCCTTTTCCTTGTCCTTCCACTCGATGGCGGCGCTGGTGCCCTTGAAGTCGAAGCGGGTCGCGATCTCCTTGGCGCTGGCGTCCACGCTGTTGCGGACCTTCACCATGTCGGGTTCGAGGACGGTGTCAAAGCTGGGCATGTGTGTACGACTCTTTCAGAGGGGCGGGCGACGACCGATTGTCGGGCGCCGGCCGCCGAAGGGGTCCTGGGGGATATGGGCGAGAATTCTAGCCATGCAGTCTCCCGCCATCCCCCCCTCGACCGAGCGCCGCGACGGCGTCGTCATCGAGCACGACGTCAACCTCAAGCCGTACAACACCTTCGGCCTGCCCGCCACCGCGCGCCGGCTGGTGCGCATCCGCGAGGAACTGGACGTCCGTCGCGTCGTCGACCACCCCGAGCTGGGCCGCGCGCCGAAGTTCGTGCTGGGCGGCGGTTCGAACCTCGTCCTGACGAAGGACGTCGATGCGGTCGTGCTGAAGATGGAGATCCAGGGCCTGAGCGTCGAGGAGCGCGACGACTGCTGGATCGTCGAGGCCGGCGCGGGCGTGCCCTGGCACGAGGCGGTGGCGGGGGCGCTGGCGCTGGGCGTGCCGGGACTGGAGAACATGGCCCTGATCCCCGGCACCGTCGGGGCGGCGCCGGTGCAGAACATCGGTGCGTACGGCATCGAGCTGAAGGACCGGCTGGAGAACGTGGACGTCGTCGACCTGACGACCGGCCGGCGCGTCACGCTGCCCGCGGCGGTGTGCCGCTTCGGCTACCGCGACAGCGTCTTCAAGCAGACGGGCTACGGCGGCTTGGCGGGCAAGAGCGTGATCACCAAGGTGCGACTGCGCTGCCCCAAGCCCTGGCAGCCGCAGCTGGGTTACCTGGATCTCGAACGCAAGATGGCGGAGACGGGCATCACCTCGCCCGACGCACGGCAGGTGTTCGAGTGGGTCTGTGAGATCCGCCGCGCCAAGCTGCCGGATCCGGCGCGCATCGGCAATGCGGGCAGCTTCTTCAAGAACCCGGTGGTCAGCGCGGAGCAGTGCCGCGACATCATCGCCCGGGACCCGCACATCGTGCATTACCCGATGGCCGACGGCAGCTTCAAGCTGGCCGCGGGCTGGCTGATCGACGCTTGCGGATGGAAGGGCAAGAGCGTCGGCGGCGCGGCGGTCTACGAGAAGCAGGCGCTGGTGCTGGTGAACCGCGGCGAGGCGCGCGGCGCCGAGGTCGTCACACTGGCACGCGCGATCCAGGAAAGCGTCTACGGCCGTTTCGGCATCCGGCTGGAGCCGGAGCCGGTGGTCGTCTGATCGGGCTCAGGACGAGAGCAATCCCCACGTCCGCAGGAAATGCCGCGTCATCCCCGCGAACGGCTGATCGCCGTCCGCGCGGCGGCGGATGCCGGCGAGGACCTTGGCCGCGGTCGGTGACACCGGGTCCATCTCCTGGAACGCCAGCGCCAGGGTGCGCAGCAGGTCGTAGTGGTTCCAGCGCAGCCGCAGCAGCTCCGTGCGGTTGAGGCCGAGCACCTCTTCAGCGGCTTTCGCAGCGGCCTTGGCTTTCGCCGAGCGTCCGCGCGCGATGAGCCAGACCTCGTGCGTTTCCTCGATCGCGTTCCACGACAGCAGCTTCTCGGGATCGACGAGGTAGGGGTCGGGCAGATGCGGCTGCTCGCCGGCGAAGAAACGCTTCAGCGTCGCGTCCGTGGCAATCGCCGGATCGAGGCAGAAGGTGGCCGCGAGCGCCGCCGCCTTGGCGGCATCCGCCGGCTGCGCCGCGGGCATGCGCGGCGGCTTCAGGCGCGCGCCGGTGACCGGGAAGGTGTTGCCCTTGTAGACCTGGTTGCAGACCTGGCAGCTGAAGGTGTAGTTGTCGACGCAGTAGGCGAGCCACCAGTACAGGTCCTTGGGGCGGAAGTGCTCGACGTCGCCATGCGCGACGACGGTCGTGTCGGCCTCGCAGTACGCGCACTTGCCGGCTGAATCGAGCTTCAGCGCGGCCTTGGCCGTCGACCAGATCTGGCGCGCTTTGGGCTTGAAGTCGACCTTCCCGCCGTCCTCGTAGAAGTAGCCTTCGAGCTTGAGCAGCCGCTGCTGCAGCTTGGCGCCGGTGAACGCGCCCAGGCTCGCGGCATCCCGGCCGCGCCGCAGCCGGATCACTTCGAGCGCTCCACCCGCTTCACTGCCGCCTTCAGCTTGGTCGGCGACAGCGCGGGCGCCGGCGCGGCGGGCTTCGTCGGTCCCTTGGCAGCGGACTTCTTCGCAGGCGCTGCCTTCGCTGACTTCGTCGATGCCGCCACCTGCTTCGCGATCGTCGTCTTGAGTTCCTTCAGCAGCGCGGTCTGCTGGCGCGCGTAGTCGGGCACGGCGTCCCACTCGGGCGCGGCGCGCAGGACCTCGGCGCTGCGCTGCAGCTGCGAGCGCTCGCGCGTGGTCAGCGCCTTGCCTGTCGTCTTCGTCTTCGTGTGCAGCTTGCGCGCCGTGTTCCGCGCGGCTTCCACCGCCACGGAGTCCATCGACTCGAGTCCGAACATCGGGCTCATCAGCAACTGATGCAGCATCATGAGTCGCGGCTCGCCGACGAAGGGCACCAGCGTGGGCCGCTGCGTCGGGCCCTCGCGGCGGATGACGAAGAGCTCGCCTTCGCCGCTCTGCTGCGCGGTCAGCGCGGAGTGCGTCGTGGCGATGAACTGGAAGTGAGGCAGCAGGGCCGACAGGAAATCCACCAGCTGCCGGCGCCAGACCGGATGCAGGTGCAGGTCGATTTCGTCGATCAGCAGCACGCCGCGCGTGGCCAGCGGGTCCTTGCGATCGGGGAAGGCCTCGGTGATGCGGAAGAGCAGGTCGCCGCACCAGGCCGCCATGTTCTGATAGCCGTCGGACAGCTGGTTCAACGGCACCTCGCCGTCGACCGTCTTGAACATCAGCTGGCCCGACGCCTTGTCGATGCGGGAGAAGTTCATGCCCCGCATCAGTTGGTTGAGCGCCGCGCGGATCGGCGCCAGCGCCGCCTCGCCGCGCCGGTAGTCGAGGTCCATGGCCCAGCGCTGCAGCGACACCAGCGACGCCTCCGGCGAGAACATCGAGGCCAGCGCGCGGGCCCGCGACGAGCGCGCCGGATCGTCCAGCGGGCCGCTCATGCGATTGCCGCCTTCGGGCGGCCGGCGCGAGACGCCGTAACCCAGCACGAAGTAATTGCGGTCGGCGTGGCGGATCGCCGCGTCCAGCGCCTCCAGCGTCTGCGCGTTGCGCTCGAAGATCTGGCGCAGGCCGTCGCCGCGATGCAGCTCCAGCGCGATCTCGCGCGGCTCGCCCTTGGCGGTCACCAGCGTGCCGGCGATGCGGCATTGCCGCGCGCCGTTGCGGATCCAGGCGTCCGCGTCGCCGAGCAGGTCCGGCAAGGCCTCGCTGCCCGCGAGCAGCAGGCCGATCGCGCGCAGCACGGTGCTCTTGCCACAGCCGTTCTCGCCGAGCAGCAGCGTCCAGCGCCGGTTCGTGCCGGCGGGCGCGCCCGGACCGGCGCCGAAGTCGATCGCCAGCGACGCCATCGAGCGCACGTTGGTCAGCGCGATCCGGGACAGGTACATGGGCGGGGCTCTCCGTGGTGGAGAGCAACTATAAGAGACCGATTGCCGGCTTCAGCACAGGTGATCGGCCGTGCGCTCTCCGAGGTGGCGCGAATCAGGCGGCCTCGGGCCGCGCCGGCGACGCCGTCAGCGTCTGCAGGCACGCGCGCAGCGTCTCCAGCTCGACCGGCTTGGCGAGGAAGGCGCTGATGCCGGCCTCGTCGGCCTTCTGGCGCGACTCCTCGAACGCGTCCGCCGAGAACGCGACGATCGGCAGCCGTCCGCGCGGCGCCGGCAGTTCGCGCATCAATCTCGTCGCCTCGAAGCCGTCCATCTGCGGCGTGTGCAGGTCCATCAGCACGAGGTCGAAGGGCTGCTGCCGCAGCGCATGCAGCGCCTGCAGGCCGTTCTCGCACAGCGTCGGATGATGGCCGAGCCGCTCCAGCATCGCCTCGATGACGATGCGGTTGGTCGGGTTGTCTTCGCTGACCAGCACGCGCAGCCCGCTGACGGGCACCTCGGGCACAACGGGCGCCGCCGGCGCCGCGGTGGTCGACACCGCCGGGCCCGCGTTGGCGGCGGCCTTGCCGCCCGGCAGCATGCGCCCCGGCGGCAGGTCCGCGCCGGCGCGCAGCGGCAGCGCCAGCGTGAAGCGCGCGCCCTGGCCGAGGGCGCTCTGCACATGGATGTCGCCGCCCATCGCACGCGCCAGCCGGCGCGAGATCTCCAGCCCCAGCCCCGCGCCGCCGTGTCGCCGGGAGGTGCTTGCGTCGCCCTGGCTGAAGCGCTGGAACAGCCGCGCCTGCGTTTCCGCGTCGATGCCCGGGCCGGTGTCGCTGACCTCGACCATCAACAGGTCCTCGCCCAGCGCGCCGACGCCGCGCCGCATCTGGCAGCCGACGTGACCCCGGTCGCAGAACTTCAGCGCGTTGCTCAGCAGGTTCAGCAGGATCTGGCGCAGCCGCGTCGGATCGGCCAGCACCCAGCCGGGCACGTCGTCGTCGACGCCGAAGTGCAGCGACAGCCGCTTCGCCGCGGCCTGCGGCCGGCTCAAGGCCTCGAGCTCCTTCATCAGCGCGCCCGGCTGCAGCGGCTCCGGCGCGATCGACAGGCCGCCCGCCTCCATGCGCGTCACGTCCAGGATGTCGCCGAGCACGGCCAGCAGATGCCGCGCGCAGTCGTTCGCGGCCCTCAACTGGTCCTGCTGCGCGGTGGTCAGCGGCGCGTCCTTGATCAGGCCCAGCATGCCCAGCAACCCTTGCAGCGGCGTGCGCAGCTCGTGGCTCATGTTGGCGAGGAAGACCGTCTTGGCGCGGTTGGCGGCGTCGGCCTCGCGCTGCGCGTCGATGAGCCGCGCGGCCAGCGCCTTCTGCTTGTCGCCGTAGCGCTCCAGGCCGCGGAACTGGCGGTAGATGACGGCCGCGAACAGCAGCGTCATCGCCGACAGCACCGCCGTCAGGCCCAGGCTGATGCGGCTCTGGTTACGCACGATCTCGTTGCGCTGCGTCACGTCCTCGGCGACGTGGTGGGTGGAGGTCAGCGACAGGTCGCGGATCGGGTCGGCCAGCGGCTCCAGCCGGTCGATGATCTCGGCGATGCGCTCCGGGTGCTCGCGGATCAGCGCGCCGTTGAGCGGCAGCGCATCGGCCCAGCGCACGAAGTCCTGCGTGCGCGTCAGCGTGCGCTGGTAGTCGGGGTGATGCGCCAGCACGAGCGCGGCGTGTTCGCTCTCCACCAGGTTGAGCCGGCTGACGAAGATCTCATAGCGCTGCGCGACCTGGTCGGGATCGACCGCCACGCTCGGCCCGGCGGCCTGTTCGAGCGACAGGCGCAGCTTCAGGTATTCGGTCTCGAACTGGAACAGGCTCCAGACCAGGTAGTCGTCCTGGTAGCGCCGCGTGCCGTTGAGCGCCTCGTACTGGCGCGCCTGCAGCCAGGCCACGCCCGCGAGCGCCAGCACCAGCAGCAGGCCCATCGAGGAGACGGCGATGCGCCAGCGGCGCTGCTTGGCCGAAACGATGCGGGCGGCGTCGCGCGACATGCTCAACGCAGCTCCAGGTGGGTGAGCTGCCACGCCGAGCGCCCGTAGAAGACGCTGTTGCGCAATTCGGGCGCGCGGTCGAACGGATAGATCAGGAACAGCGGGCCCTTGTCGCGCACGGCCATCGGCTTGTCGTCGATCAGTCGCGCGACGATGACGTCGTAGCGCGCGCTGTCGTCGATGGGGATGCTGACGCGGTAGTCGTTGAGCGCGCGCGCCTCGATGGTGCGGCCCTGCGCGCCGGCGGCGGCCAGCACGTCGCGCAGCAGCGGACCGGTGAACTTGCGCGGGCTCGGGTACCAGGGGGTCTGGGTGCTGAAGCTCACCTGCGGGAGCTTCTCGAGCATCGCCATGTCGAAGGCCGCGCGGCCGTCGCGGTTGGCGTTGCGCAGCGCACCGCCGACGGTCAGCACGACCGGGCCGGCGGGCAGGTCCAGCGTCTGCTCGGCGGGAATCGCCCACGCTGTGGCGGCAGTGGATCCCAGGACACAGGTCAGCAGCCCCAGCAGGGCGGAACGGCGCGCGATCAGCATGGACGGAGGCACGGCCCGATGGCACGCCAAGGCCGCCGGGTCGGAGGCGCGTGCCGCAGGGGCATTGGTAAAAGCCCGCATGCTACGCGCGGGGGTGGGGAGGAGCATCTACGGGACCACCCCAATGGCGGGGACCAGTCTGCTTTACGCCACACCGCCCAGCGCCCGGCTTGACCGGTCCCTTGTCGCTGCTGTGACAAGGCAGGCGGAGAGACCGACTGAAGATCGGTCCAAACAAAGACAGGAGACAGATCGATGACGCGCGTGGTCACCCCCCGTCCCGAGAACGCCGACGTGCAGTACAGCCACTGGCCGGCCCGCTTGCCGCGGCGGCTGGCGATCCCGCGGACCTCGCTGTGGTTCAACCTGGAGGTCGCCGCGAACCGCTATCCGGACAAGGCGGCGACGCAGTTCCTCGGCGCCACGCTCAGCTTCCGCGAGATGCGGCGGCAGGCCGAGGCGCTCGCCGGCTGGCTGCGCGCGCAGGGCGTGGGCAAGGGCGATCGCGTCGCGCTGTTCCTGCAGAACTGTCCGCAGTACCTGATCGCGTTCTATGCGATCAACCGCGCGGACGCGGTCGTGGTGCCCGTCAATCCGATGAACCGGGAGGACGAGTTCGGCCATTACCTGACGGACCCCGAGACCAAGGTCGTGATCTGCAGCGGCGAACTCGCCGGCATCGTCGCCCGGGCCGCGGAGAAGCTGCCCGCGTCGCAGCGGCCCCGCGCGGTGCTGGTGACGCAGTACTGGCAGATGCTGCCGCCCGCCGGCCCGGATCCCGCCTGCGATGCGCCGGAGGCGATGCGCCAGTGGCTGACCGCCGTGCACGAGTTGCCGCCGGGCGCGACCGACTGGCGCGAAGCGATCGCCGCCGGCCTGACGCCGGGACCGCACACCGCGGGTCCGGACGACCTGGCGATGCTGCCTTACACCTCCGGCACCACCGGGCTGCCCAAGGGCTGCGTGCACACGAACGCGACACTGATGTCCAACAGCTGCGGCGGGTGCCAGTGGGGCTACGCCAGCGCGGAGTCGGTGGGCCTGGCGGTGGTGCCGATGTTCCACATCACCGGCACGCTCTACGGCGTGCTGGGCCCGGTGTTCATCGGCATGACGCTGGTGATCATGCCGCGCTGGGACCGCGAGCTCTGCGGGCGGCTGATCTCGCGCTACCAAGTCACACACTGGACCTGCATCCCGACGATGATCATCGATCTCTTCGCGAGCCCGAACTACAAGTCCTTCGACCTGCGCAGCCTGCGATACCTCAGCGGCGGCGGCGCGGCGATGCCCAAGGCGGTGGCGGAGCGGCTGCAGGCCGAGTTCGGCCTGACCTTCGCGGAAGGCTACGGCCTGACCGAGACCGCCGCGCCCAGCCACGGCAATCCGCCCGAGCGCGCGAAGCTGCAGTGCCTGGGCATCCCGATCTTCGGCGTCGACTCGCGCATCGTGGATCCGACGACGCTGGAGGAGCTGCCCGTCGGCGAGGTGGGCGAGATCATCACGCATGGCCCGATGGTGTTCCAGGGCTATTGGCGGCAACCGGAGGCGACCGACGCGGCCTTCGTCGAGCTGGACGGCAAGCGCTTCTTCCGCACAGGCGACCTCGGGCGCATGGACGAGGAGGGCTACTTCTTCATCACCGATCGCCTCAAGCGGATGATCAACGCGAGCGGCTACAAGGTCTGGCCGTCAGAGGTCGAGATGCTGCTGTACCGCCACCCGGCGGTGCAGGAGGCCTGCATCATCGCGGCCAAGGACGCTTACCGCGGCGAGACGGTGAAGGCAGTCGTGGTGCTGCGCGCCGAAGCCAAGGGCAAGACCACCGACAAGGACATCATCGATTGGGCCCATGAGCACATGGCCGCCTACAAGGCGCCGCGCATCGTCGAGTTCGTCGATGCGCTGCCGAAGTCGGGCTCGGGCAAGGTCATGTGGCGGCTGCTGCAGGAGTTGGAAACCAGGTAGAGGACTGCGCGGACCGCCCTCGGGCAGGGCCGGGGCAGGCGACTCGCGTCGTGCCTGGGGCGCTCAACTCCCTTCGCTCACCTTCGGTTCGCTGCGGTCAGACAGAACGCGCCCGGTCAGTGTTTGATGGCACGACTTCGTCGCCTGCCCCGGCCCTGCCCGAGGGCGGTCAGAACCGCGAACCGGGCTGCGTCAGGAATGCGCGTTCCTCGTCGGTGCTGGCGCGGCCGAGGATCTCGTTGCGGTGCGGGAAGCGGCCGAAACGCGCGATGACGTCGCGGTGCTTGTGCGCGTAGTCGAGGGCATCCTTGAGGCGCTCGTCCTCGGCGGCCAAGGCCTCGAAGGTCGCGACGCTGCGATCCTGCATCGCCAGGTCCTCCGCATGCTCCAGCGGCATCGCGACGAACCAGCGCTCCAGCGTGCCGAGGTCTTGCGCGCGAGGGAGCAGCGCCAGTGAGGCCTCCAGCGCAAGCGCGTCGCCGGCGAAGGACGTGGGCGTGTCGCGATGGACGTTGCGCGTGAACTGGTCCAGCACCAGGATCCTCGCCAGCGCACCCCAGGCCGTGGAATCCCATTCGCGCAGACCGCCTTGCAACGCCTGGTCGATGACGGGGCCGAAGCGCTCGCGCAGCGCCGCGTCGAAGGCGGCATCCTTCTTGAACCACTTCATCTGGACCTGGCCGTCCTGCGCGCTGCCCGGCAGGCCGAACCATTCGTTGAGCACGCGCTGCGCCGGCGCGGGCGTCAGCAGACGCTGCCAGCGCGGATGCCGCAGCAGCCAGTGCCGCACGTAGCTGCAGCCGGGCACGAGCTGCAGCGGGAATTCCGCCAGCCAGCGCGCCGCCGCCTCCACCAGCGCGGCGGCGAGGCCCTGCCCCGTCAACTGCGCCGGCACGCCGGTGTGCGTGATGATCAGCTGCTCGCCGTGACGTTCGTAGTCGAGCCGGCATTGCAGCCCAGGGTGCGGCTGCGCCAGGAAGCATCTCGCGTCAGGATGATGCTGGATGACGAAATTCAAGATGCGTCTCCACGAGAGGCCTCCCTGCCGAGTTGACGCCACAAGTAGGCGAACTCGAGGGCTTGCAACAGCGCCCGCTGCTGGTTGTCCGCAGCGCCGCCATGGCCGCCCTCGATGTTTTCGTAATAGAAGCACGCCTGCCCCAACGCCTGCAGGCGAGCCGCCATTTTCCTCGCATGGCCGGGATGCACGCGGTCGTCGCGCGTCGAGGTGGCGAAGAGCGCCCTCGGATAGGTCACGCCCGGCTTCAACTGCTGGTACGGGCTGTACGCGGCGATGTGCGCCCAGTCGTCGGGCTCGTCCGGATCGCCGTACTCGGCCATCCACGACGCGCCCGCCAGCAGCAGGTGGTAGCGCTTCATGTCGAGCAGCGGCACCTGGCACACGACCGCGCCGAACAGTTCCGGCCGCTGCACCATGCAGGCGCCGACCAGCAGCCCGCCGTTGCTGCCGCCCATGATCCCGAGCCGTTCAGGCCGCGTCAGGCCGTGGGCGATCAGGTCCTCGGCCACGGCGATGAAATCGTCGAAGCTGCGTTGCTTGTGTTCGAGCGTGGCCGCCTGGTGCCAGCGCGGGCCGTATTCGCCGCCGCCGCGGATGTTGGCCACCACCAGTTGCCCGCCGCGTGCCAGCCACGCGCGGCCGTTGCCGCCCGAGTACCAGGGCTGCAGCGAGACCTCGAAGCCGCCGTAGCCGTAGAGCAGCGTCGGCGTCTCCTTCTGCGCCCGTGCGTCGTTGCCGCGCTTGCCGATCACGAAGTAGGGCACGTTCTCGCCGTCCGCGCTGGTGGCGAAGCGCTGCTCGACCGTCATGCCGTGGGCGTCGAACTGCGCGCCGCGCTGCTTCAGCGTCTCACGCGCATCAGTGCCGGCCCGCGCCAGGCAGACGACGTCCGGCGTCAGGAAGTCGCAGTAGTGCAGCAGGTAGGCGTCGCCCAGCGCGTCCTCGCGCAGCTCGGGGTCGTGCAGGCTCTGCACGCTCAGCGTGCCGGGGAAGGGCGCCTTGACCTGGCGCAGCGTCGGCGGCCGGTGCGACAGGTCCCACTCCTCCAGCCGGCTCGCGACATGCTCGCTGACGTTGATCAGCAGGTGATGGTGGGTCAGCGTGTAGTCCTCGAGCGAGCGCCCCGCCGTCGGCGAGAACATCACCCGGATGTGCTTGTCGTGCCGCTCGTTCTTCCAGAAGGCGGCCTCCTCCATCAGCAGCAGCGAGCCCGACGGGTAGGTCGGTCCGTGCGGGATGGCCCAGTCGGTGCGCGGACGCAGCAGCATCCACGGACCTTCCAGGTGGACGCTCATGTCGCTGGGCAGGTCGATCGGGACGAACTCGCCGTCCTTCCAGAGGAAGCGCGACTCGTTGTAGAAATCCAGCGCGCGGCTGAAGACGACGCGCTCGAAGCCCGGTGTGCGGTCGACCGACACGGACACCGACACGTCGGCCTTCTCGCCTTCGAAGATCACCGGCGCCGCCGCCAGCGGCGTGCCGCGCGCCCAGCGCCGGACCTGCCTCGGATAACCCGACTCGGTCAGCGAATCAGGCCCGAAATCGCTGCCGACCAGCAGCGTGTCGACGTCCAGCCACTCGACGTCGCTCTTCGCCTCGGGCACGAAGAAGCCGCCCTCGGCCGGCGCCACGAAACGCAGCGTCTCGAGGTCGAACTCGCGCAGCTCGTGCGCGTCGGCGCCGCCGTCGGACAGCGAGACGAGGCAGCGCCGGTAGTCGGGCGCCAGCGCCGTCGCGCCGTGGAAGACCCAGCTGCGGCCCTCGTCGCGGCCCAGCGCGTCCAGGTCCAGCACCAGGCGCCAGGGCGGCTCGGCGAGCTGGTACTCCTCCAGCGTGCAGCGCCGCCACAGGCCGCGCGGATGGGCCTCGTCCTGCCACAGGTTGTAGAACCAGTCCCCGCGCCGCGCGACATGCGGGATGCGGTCGCGGGCGTTGAGGATCTGCAGCAGCTCCTCGCGCAGCGGTTCGAACTCGGGCTCGGCCTTCAGCGCGGCGAGGGTGGTCTCGTTGCGCTCGCGCACCCACTGCAGCGCGCGTTCGCCCTCGTCGCCCTCGAGCGCTTCAAGCCACAGGAACGGATCGTCCCCGGCCAACGAGGCCGCGGTGTCGTCAGCGACGGAGCCGGAGGCCGCGAAGGACGCGGTGGGTTCGGTGGGCTCGGTGGCTTCGGTGTCTTCGGTGGAAGAGGACGGCACGGATTGCGGCACAACGAACTCCTGATCGATGTCTTGCTCCCTCTCCCGCTTGCGGGAGAGGGCGGGGGTGAGGGCTGGGGTCTCCGCACCTCACCTTACTCCAGGTCTCAGGCCTCGCGTTCCTTCAGCACCTGCGGCGTGATCTCCACCGCGCCCTTCTCGGTGCTGACGTACGCCGTCCCGTCCTGGATGCTGACCTGCCACTGCATGCCGCGTTCGGCCAGGGCGGCCAGGGCCTGCGCCTGCTCCGCCGGGATCTGCCACACCGCCAGATTGGGCGTGCGCTGCAGCTTGTTCTGGATGCCGGCCCACCACACCGGCGTGCTGGACGCGTAGCCGATGACGGTGACGCGATCCGCCCGGCCGTGCGCCTGGCGCAGCCGGCGCTCGTCGGGCTGGCCGAGTTCGATCCAGTGGACGACCTGACCGGTCAGGTCGAGCTGCCACAACGGCGGCTCGTCGACATCGGACAGGCCCTTGCTGAACTCCAGCTTGCCGTGCAGGTCGTCGGCCGGCACGTTCAGCGCGTAGGCGAGGATGCGCAGCATCATCCGCTCGTCGGTCTCCGACGGGTGGCGGGCGACGGTCAGGGAGTGCTCGCCGTAGACATGGCGGTCCATGTCGGAGAGTTGCAGCTGGGCTTTGTGGATGGTGGCCTTGAGCGCCATGGTGGGGTGCCGCCTGAGGCGGTCGTGGTCGGGGTGGACGGCCTGCCGTGCGGGCTGCACGCGGGCCGGAAACGATCTGAAGCGGCGCATTATCCGGGTCGTGGCATCATGCCGACCCGCACCTCGGACCGGCCGCGAGCCGGACGGTCCGTACCGACGAGACAGCGCCCCTGCGGCGCAATGACTTGAGAGACGACATGAACACTCTTCGCACCTCCCTCGCCGTCGCGGCACTGCTGGCCTGCGGCCTGGCCTCCGCCCAGACGAGCGGCCAGACGGGCACGCCCGCCAAGCCCGCCGCCAAGCCGGCCACGTCGACGCCCGCCGCTGCCCCGGCCACGAAGGGCGGCAAGGGCAAGCTGATGACGCGCGACGAGCTGCGCACCTGCATGACTTCGAACCAGCAGAACGAGGAAGCCGCCGCCGAGCTGGACAAGAAGAAGGCCGTGGTCCTGAAGGAGCGCGACGAACTGAAGGCGTCCAAGGCGGAATCCGACAAGTTCGAATCCGACATGCAGGCGCAGGGCGCGGCCTTGAAGGCCGAGATCGACGCGGTCAAGGCCTTCGGCGCCGAGATCGAGGCCGGCGCGTCCAAGATGGAGAAGGCCGACCTGAAGGCCAAGCAGGAGGAGTACCAGGCCCGCGCCAACGCCCTGCAGCCGAAGATCGACGCCTTCAACAAGTCGCGCAACGACCGCGTCGAGGTCAACAAGGCCTTCAACGCCCGCGTGGATGCGCACCAGAAGATCGCCGACGACTTCAACGAGGCTGTCGAGGACCTGAACGACAAGCGCAACGACTGGAAGTTCAAGTGCGCCAGCCGCTCGTACGACGAGGCCGACGAGATCGCGATCAAGAAGGAACAGAACAAGAAGTGATGAGGCAGGGGCAGACCCGATGAGCACCAATCCGCTGCTGTCCGCCTGGACCGGCCCGTACGGGCTGCCCCCGTTCGACGCGATCCGCGCCGAACACTTCGAACCCGCCTTCGAGGCCGCGCTCGCCGCGCATCGCGCCGAGCTCGACGCGATCGCCGCGAATCCGGCCGCGCCGGACTTCGACAACACGCTGGCCGCGCTCGATCGCGCCGGCCGCGCGCTGACCGCGCTGGAACACCTGTTCTCGACGCTGAGCGCCTCGGCCAGCTCGCCCGAGCTGCAGGCCGTGCAACGCCGCATGGCTGCGCCGTTGGCGGCGCACACCAACGCGATCTACCTGAACGCCGCGCTGTTCGAGCGCGTCGAGCGGCTGCACGAGCGGCGCGCGTCGCTGGGCCTGCCGCCCGAATCGTTGCGGCTGCTCGAGCGCGTGCACCTGGACTTCGTCCGCGCCGGCGCCCGGCTGCAGGGCGAGGCCCGCGCGCGCTACGCCGCCAACATGGAGCGCCAGGCGGAGCTCAACACCCGCTTCGCGCAGAACGTGCTCGCGGACGAAAGCAGCTACCAGCTCGTGCTGCGCGGCGAGGCCGAACTGGCCGGCCTGCCGGACTTCGTCCGCGCCGCCGCGCGCCAGGCCGCGCTGGACCGCGGACAGACGGAGGCGGACGTGCACGTCGTGACGCTGTCGCGCTCGCTGATCGTGCCTTTCCTGACCTTCAGCGAACGCCGTGACCTGCGCGAGTCGGCCTGGCGCGCCTGGGTCGGCCGCGGCGAGATCGCCGGCGAGACCGACAACCGGGCGCTGGTGCGGGAGCTCCTCGCGCTGCGCCATGAGCAGGCCGCGCTGCACGGGCATCGCAGCTTCGCGGACTACGCGCTCGCCGACACGATGGCCGGCCGTCAGTCCGCCGTGCAGGGCCTGCTGGACCAGGTCTGGGAACCGGCCAAGGCGGCCGCGGCGCGCGAGCGGGCGATGCTCGACGAAGTCCGCGCGCAGCTCGGCCACGACCTGACGATCGAGGCCTGGGACTGGCGCTGGTACGCGGAGAAGGTCCGCCAGCAGCGCTTCCAGCTCGACGAGGCCGAGGTCAAGCCCTACTTCCCGCTGGACGCGATGGTGCAGGCGATGTTCGACTGCGCCTCGCGCCTCTACGGCCTGCGCTTCGTCGCACAGCCGCAGGTCGCCGGCTACCACCCCGACGTGAAGGTCTACGAGGTGCAGCGGCCCGACGGCTCGCTGCGCGGGATCTTCGTCCAGGACAACTTCGCGCGTCCGACCAAGCGCAGCGGCGCCTGGATGAACGCGCTGCGCTGGCAGGCGCGCAACGGCATGGCCGCGCTGCCGATCATCCTGAACAACAACAACTTCGCCAAGGGCGCGCCGGGCGAGCCGACGCTGCTGTCCTTCGACGACGTGCGCACCCTGTTCCACGAATTCGGCCACGGCCTGCACGGGCTGCTCTCGGACGTCGAGTTCGAGCGCCTGTCCGGCACGCAAGTGCTGCGCGACTTCGTCGAGCTGCCTTCGCAGCTCATGGAGCACTGGATGGCCGAGCCCGAGGTGCTCAGGCGGCATGCGCGGCACTGCAAGACCGGCGAGGCGCTGCCGGGCGCGCTGCTCGACCGCCTGAAGGCGGCGGCGACCTTCAACCAGGGCTACGAGACGGTGCGTTACTGCGCGTCGGCGCTGGTGGACCTGGCGCTGCATGGCCGGGAACAGGCGGACGTACCAGATCCGGTCGCCTTCGAGCGCGAGACGCTGGAGCGCCTGGGCCTGCCGCCGGCGATCGGCCTGAACCACCGGCTGACGCATTTCCAGCATCTGTTCTCGGGCAGCTATTACGCATCCGGCTACTACGTCTACCTGTGGGCGGAAGTGCTGGACTGCGACGCCTTCGAGGCCTTCGTCGAGGCGGGCGACCCGTTCGACGCGGCGACCGCGCAATCGGTGCTGGACAACATCCTGTCGGTCGGCAACAGCCGGGAGCCGGGCGCGGCCTATCGCGCCTTCCGCGGTCGCGATGCGAGCGTCGTGCCCATGCTCAAGGGACGCGGCCTCGTTCCTGCCTGATCAGGCACCGCATCCGTCCGACGAGGGGCCCCGGAAGGGGCCCCTAATTCTTGGCGTAAACCCTTTTGAAGGGGGTCATTCATCGCGTCCAGCCGCAGTTCATCGCCGGCAGGCACGGATTGGTCGCAGCCGGCTTTCGTTCGGGGTTAACCCTTGGAATCATTCGTCCCGTGCCGCAAGAACAACCCGCGGCCCCGGAGAACGAGATGAACACCATTCGCTGCTACGACCGATTCACGAACGTCAAGCGCGTCGCCGCGCTGATCGGCGTCGCGACCGGCATCGTCGCCGGCCTGTTGCTGGCGCTGCCCAGCCGCGCCGAAGCGCCGCAGCGACTGCCCACGGTGGTCATCAACGGCAAGTCCACCACGACCCTGGCCGCGCTGCGCGCTGCCGGCGAGCTGCAGACGCTGCCGACGGTGGTGGTCACGTCCCGCCGCGCGGACCGCGCGATGGATGGCGAACAGGTGGCCGCGCGATGAGCGAGCACGACGCGCTGTCCGGCATCCGCCTGTCCTGGCCGGCTCCGCTTCAGGCGGTGATGCAGGGCGTGGCGCAGGGGGTGGTGCGGGGGGTTGTGCTGGGGGTCGTGCAGGACGCGATGCCCGGGATGACTGCGGGCGCAGATCGCGCCGCCGCTTCAGCCTCGGGTCAGCCGATGTCCGCCGTGCTCCCTATGATGCGGGGATGGACTCTGCCCACGCCGCCCTCGATCCCGTCGCTGCCGACGTGACCGCTTCGCCCGAGGTCGTCCCGCTCGCCGCGGCGACGCCCTCCAAACTCCGTTTCGCCGCCGTCACCGGGGCCGGTTCGGGCATCGGCCGCGCCGCCGCGCACGCGCTGATGCAGGCCGGCTGGCAGGTCGCGCTGCTCGGCCGCCGCGACGAGATGCTGCGTGAGACCGCCGCGTTCGCGCCCGAGCGCGCGCTCGTGCTGCCCACGGATGTCGCCGACGAGGCGCAGGTGGCGGCCGCCTTCGATGCGATCGAGCGCCGCTGGGGCCGGCTCGATTTCCTGTTCAACAACGCCGGACGCGGCGCGCCCGCGTCGGACATCGACGAGCTCAGCATTGAGACCTGGCGGGCCGTGGTCGACATCAACCTGACCGGCAGTTTCCTGTGCGCCCGCGCGGCCTTCGGCCTGATGAAGCGGCAGTCGCCGCGCGGCGGACGCATCGTCAACAACGGCTCGATCTCGGCGCACGCGCCGCGGCCCGGATCCATCGCCTACACGGCGACCAAACACGCCATCACCGGCCTGACGAAGACGCTGGCGCTGGACGGTCGCCGGCATGACATCGCCGCCGGCCAGCTCGACATCGGCAACGCCGAGACCGACCTGACCGAACGCTTCGTGCACGGCGTGCCACAGGCGCACGGCGGCACGATGGTCGAACCGCGGATGGACGTCGCCCATGCCGCCAGCGCGCTGCTCTACATGGCGGAGTTGCCGCCGTCGGCCAACGTGCCTTTCCTGACGGTCATGGCCACCAAGATGCCCTACATTGGCCGAGGCTGACCCCGGGGGATCGTCGCGCGCACTTGAAACCGCCCGATCGCCCCGATCTGAAAGACCGATGAACCTGCTCTCCACGCTTTTCTCGATCGCCGCCCGCCTCGTGCTGGCGGCGGCTTCCATCGTGCTGTTCCTGGTGGTGCTTGCCGCCGGACTGGTGATCTTCGGCGTCGTGCTGCTGTGGAGCCTGATCCGCGGCCGCAAGCCGACGCTGCACACGGCCACGTTCCGCCGCGCGGCGCAGTTCCGTTCGCAGGCCTTCCGGCCGGGCGGGATGAACGGCATGAGCGGCATGAACGGCAGTCGTGCGCCGCAAGGTGAAGTGATCGACGCGGAAGTCCGCGAAGTCCCCAACGTCGATCCGCGCCTGGAACGCTGACGGCGTGAGGCCGCTGGCCCTCACCCCGCCCTCTCCCGCAAGCGGGAGAGCGTGTCCCACCGAGCGCCGTTCTTACGCCCTCTCCCGCTTGCGGGAGAGGGTGGGGGTGAGGGCCAGCGGCCGTCGCCCCGCTCAGTACTTCGGCGGCGCGCTGAGCTCGTCCCAGAGCTCGTCGTAGATGCGGTAGCGCGACGGGCTGATCTTGCCCGCTTCGACCGCGACCAGCACCGCGCAGCCCGGCTCATGCCGGTGGCTGCAGTTGTGGAAGCGGCACTCGCCCAGATACGGCTGGAAATCGGGCATGTAGCTCGCCAGGTCCGGCGCCGCGATCTGCCGCAGGCCGAATTCCTGGAAGCCCGGCGAATCGAGCAGCGCCGCCTGCCGCTGCGCGTCCATCCAGTACCACTGCGTCGTGGTCGTCGTGTGGCGCCCGGAGTTCAGCGCCTGGGAGATCTCGCCCACCTGCGCCTTCGCGTCGGGCACCAGCAGGTTGATCAGGGTGCTCTTGCCGGTGCCGCTGGGACCCAGCACCAGCGTCGCCTGGCCGTGCAGCAGTGGCCGCAGCGTGTCGCTCGCCTCGTCGGGGCGGCCCTTGAAGCTGAGCTCCATCACGCGCTGGCCCATCGCCTTGTACGGCGCCAGGCGCTCGCGCGCCGCGTCCGCACCGGGCAGGTCGGTCTTGTTCAGCACGATGTCGGCGGTGATGCCGGCGCTGCGCGCCGCGATCAGCGCCCGCGTGAGCTGCGACTCGGAGAACTGCGGATCCACCGCCACCAGGATCAGCAGCCGGTCCAGGTTGGCCGCGAAGCTCTTGGTCTTCCACTCGTCCTGGCGGAACAGCAGGTTGCGGCGCGGCTCGACCTTCTCGATGACACCTTCGTGATCGCTGCTGCGCAACCAGCGCACGCGGTCGCCGACGACGCAATCGCTCTTCTTGCCGCGGGTCAGGCAATGGATGCGCTGGCCCTCGCTGTCCTCGATGACGTAGTGACGGCCGTGTCCGCGCACCACCAGCCCGGTCTGGATGTCCTTGCTCATGCCGCATGCCCCGCGGGGGAGGACAGCGTCGAGGGCCTCGTGAGCGAGGCGATCGCCGCCAGCCGTTCGCTGGCCGGCGGGTGCGAGTAGTAGAAGCGCGCAAACACGGGGTCCGGCGTCAGCGTGCCGGCGTTGTCCTCATGCAGCTTCAGCAGCGCGTTGGACAGGTCGGCACCGCTGGCCTGCGCGCAGGCGTAGGCGTCGGCCTCGAACTCGTGCTTGCGCGACCACAGCGACATCAACGGCGTCAGGAAGAAGGCGAAGGGCGGCAGCGCCAGCATGATCAGCAGCAGCGCCAGCGCGTCGTTGGGGGCGTCCAGGCTGGGGTGCACGCCCAGGCCGAGGTAGAAGCCCGCCCGTGCGCTCAGCCAGCCCAGCAGCGCGAAGCCCGCCAGGCTCAACGCGAACATCAGGACCATCCGCTGCGGCACATGGCGGCGCTTGAAGTGGCCCAGCTCGTGCGCGAGCACGGCCTCGACCTCCGGCGGGTTCAGCCGTTCCAGCAGCGTGTCGAAGAAGACCACGCGCTTGGCCGCGCCCAGGCCGGTGAAGTACGCGTTGCCGTGCGCCGAGCGCCGGCTGCCGTCCATCACGAACAGTCCCTTGGCCGCGAAGCCGCAGCGCTGCATCAGCGTCTGGACGCGCTCGCGCAACGCGGCGTCCTCGAGCGGCTGGAACTTGTTGAACAGCGGGGCGATGACGGTGGGATAGACCACCAGCATCAGCAGGTTGAAGCCCATCCACGCGCCCCAGCCCCACAGCCACCAGAGACTGCCGGCCTGGGCCATCAGCCACAGGATCAACGCCGCGATCGGCAGGCCCAGCAGCGCGCCGACCGCCAGTCCCTTCGCGCCGTCGACCAGGAACAGCTTCAGCGTCGTGCGGTTGAAGCCGAAGCGCTCCTCCAGCCGGAAGGTGTTGTAGAGCGTCCAGGGCAGGTCCAGCACGCCGGAGAGCAGCGAGAACACCGTCAGCAGGCCGAGCTGGTAGCCCATGTCGCCGAGCGCGGGCCGCCACGACAGCGCCCACTGGTTGAGCAGGTCCAGGCCGCCCAGCAGCGTCCAGCCGATCAGCAGGGCGGTGTCCCAGGCCAGGTGCAGCGTGCCGAAACGACCGCGGGCGATCGTGTAGTCGGCCGCCTTCCGGTGCGCCGACAGCGGCACGGTGCCGACGAACGCGGCCGGCACCGCGCCGCGATGCCGCGCCACATGGCGCATCTGGCGCGAGGACAGCCAGAGCTTGACCAGGAAGGACAGCATGACCGCAGCGACGAAGGCCGCAGTCAGCACCAGCGGGGAGGGGCTCAGCGCCGAGGGCGCCGGAGCGGCGGCGAACGCCGCGGGAGGGATCTGCATGGACGCAAGTGTAGAGGGGCCCGACTCGGCGACAATCGCGCCCAATCTGAAGGACAACCCCATGACCACCGACACCAGCGCCGCCCCCGCCACCCCCGCCGCGGGCTCCGGTGCCAATCCCGTGCTGCCCCTCAATGACCAGAACCTGATCTGGATCGATCTGGAAATGACCGGCCTGTATCCGGACAAGGACCGCATCATCGAGATCGCCGTCGTCGTGACCGACGCCCAGCTGACGGTGCGCGTCGAGGGCCCGGTCTTCGCGGTCCACCAGTCCGACGCGATGCTGGACGGCATGGACGCGTGGAACAAGGGCACGCACGGCAAGAGCGGCCTGATCGACCGCGTCAAGGCGTCGACGATCAGCGAGGCCGACGCCGAGCAGCAGGTCATCGATTTCCTCAAGGCCTACATCCCGGCCGGCAAATCGCCGATGTGCGGCAACTCGATCTGCCAGGATCGCCGTTTCCTGGCCAACTACATGCCCAAGCTGGAAGACTTCTTCCATTACCGCAACCTGGACGTGTCGACGCTCAAGGAACTGGCGCGCCGCTGGAAGCCCGCCGCGATGGAAGGCTTCAAGAAGGCCCAGAAGCACACGGCGATGGCCGACATCCACGAATCCATCGACGAGCTGCTCCATTACCGCGAGCATTTCCTGAAGCTGGATTGAGTCCGGCGAGGCACCGATGGACACCTCGCGTCGCCCGCAAGACCTGTGGGCGGCTTTCGACTTCCCGCGCCATCCGCTGGCGCGCGAGGACGGCGAACGCCTGCGTGGCGCCTTCTTCGCGCCGCCCGCGGAGCGCCTGATCGCACGCGACCCCGATCGGCTGCGCGCCGTGCTGCGCCTGGCGCATGCCGCTGCGCGCGCCGGGGCGTGGGTGCTGGGCGGGCTGCGGTACGAGGCGGCGGGGGCGCTCGACGCGGTGCTGCGCACGCGGCCGGCGGAAGAGGCGCCGCTGGCGGAATTCCATGTCTGGCACGACGCGCCGGCGCCCTGGCCGGAAGACCTCTCGGCGGGAGGCGCCAATCGCGCGCACCCGATGACGGCGTGGCGCGACACGCAGGCCGACGCCGATGAACAGGCGCAGGTCGAGCGCATCCGCGACTACATCCAGGACGGCGACTGCTACCAGGTCAACCTCACGACGCGACTGGGCGCCGAGGCGCTCGACGGCTTCGACGAGGTCGCCCACTTCTTCGCGCTGCACGCGTCGCAGCCGGGCGGGTTCTCGATGTTCCTGCGGACCGGGGCCGGCGCGGACGGCGACGGCGGCGCCGTGGCCAGCGTGGCCAGTGTGTCGCCGGAGCTCTTCTTCGACTGGCGGCCGCTGCCCGAGGCGCCGCAGGCCAGCCACACCTGGCTGCTGTCGGCGCAGCCGATGAAGGGCACGGCGCCGCGCGGCCGCGACCGCGCCGGCGACGAGGCCGCGCAGGCCTACCTGCGCACCAGCGCCAAGGAGCGTGCCGAGAACCTCATGATCGTCGACCTGCTGCGCAACGACCTGTCGCGCGTCGCGGTGCCCGGCTCGGTGCGGGTGCCGCGGCTGTTCGAACTGCTTGCGCTGCCGACGGTCTGGCAGATGACGTCGACGATCGGCGCGGTCACGCGCGGCGGGCTTGCGCTGGACGAGGTCATGACCGCGCTGTTCCCTTGCGGGTCGATCACCGGCGCGCCGAAGAAACGCGCGATGGAAGTCATCGACGAACTCGAGCCCGGCCCGCGCGGCTGGTATTGCGGCGCGCTCGGCCTGCTGCAGCCGGGCGGGGCGGTGACCTTCAACGTCCCGATCCGCACCGTCGAGCAGACGGGGCGGGCGCTGCGCTGCGGCGTGGGCAGCGGCATCACGCTGGACTCGCGGCCAAGCGAGGAGATCGACGAGTGGCGCGCGAAGGCCCGCTTCCTGGCGCGCGCCCAGGCGCCCATCGAGGCTCTGGAAACGATGCGGCTCGAGGACGGCGAGTTCGCCCGCGCCGGCCGGCATCTCGCGCGGATGCAGCGCACGGCGCGGCACTTCGGGCTGGCCTGGTCGGCGGACGCGGCGAAGGCCCGCCTCGTCGACATCGCGCGGCGCCATCCGCGCGGCATGTGGCGCGTCCGGCTGACGATGGCGCGCGATGGCAGCTTCAATGACACGGTGCAGGTCCTGCCGACATCGGCACCGGCATCGGCACCGGCATCGACACCGGCATCGACACCGGCATCGTTACCGGCATCGGGACCACCGCTGGCGACGGAGGCGACACAGGGAGTCTCATCCAACCCGGTCGAGTCACCGACCGTGGTGCTCGCGCGGACTCCGATCGACACGCGCGGTCCGGCGGCGGAATTCATCCAGCACAAGACGACGCGCCGCGAGGTGTACCAGGCCTTCCTGGACGCCAAGCCGGCGGATTGCTTCGACGTGCTGCTGTTCAACCGGGACGGCGAGCTCACCGAGGGCTGCCTGACCAACCTCGCGCTGCAACGGGCGCCGGACGGGCCGTGGCTGACGCCGCGCGCCGAAGCCGGCCTGCTGCCCGGCACGCTGCGGGAGGAACTCCTGGAACAGGGCCGGTTGCGCGAGGCGCGGCTGACCCTGGACGATCTGCGGCGGGCGCATGCGCTCGCCATCTTCAACGGTGTCCGCGGCTGGCGTGAAGTGCGGCTGCGGCACGAGGACTCTCATGACGACGACTTCCCAACGACGCCGCCCGGCGGCGCGCAAGACCCGAGCGGTCGATGAAGCGGCCGTGCCGGCCGCGGCCGATGCCGCCGTGGACACGGTGAGCGAGCCGGTGACCGACACGGCAACTGATGCGGCACAGGCGTCCAAGCCGGCGCGCAAGCGGCCCTCGCGCGCGAAAGTGACGACGGAGGTGGCACCGGACGTGGCCGCACCCGCCGAGGTGCCCGCTGAACCTGCTGAAACGATCGGATCGCCGCCGAAGAAGCGACCGGCGCGCAAGCGCGCGCAGGTCGCGGTCGATGCGACCGTCGACGCTGCGGCGGAAGCGGTCGCCGTAGCGGTGATCGACGCGCAGACTGCGGAGGTCGAGGCAGCGCCTGCCCGCAAGAGCCGCCGCAAGCCCAAGCCCGGTCCGGTCGAGGAGGAAGCGCCGGCTGAGCCGCCGCGTTTCACGCTCGGCGCGCGCGAGGAGGACGGCGTGTTCGGCGACTACGAACTGCGCGACGGCGAGACCGGCGGCACCTTCCGCCTGCGCCTGCTGGGCCGCAAGACCTGGCGCTGCGACTGCGCGGGCTATCGCGATCAGGGGACGTGCGAGCACGGTGACCAGCTGCTGTCGCTGTTCGACGGCGCTCGGCACGAGGCGCTCGATGCCGGCTGGCCGGCACGCGAGGCCGAGGTCTGGCTCGTGCCCGGCGACGAGCGCGAACTGCAGTGGGTCTGCGGCCGCGAGGTGCCGCAACGACTGCGCGAGCAGGCGGGTCTGGACGATCAGCAGCGTCGCCGCGCCGAAGGCGGCCATGCCTGGCTGCAGCAGGTGCTGGGCGACGCCCGCGCGCTCGGCGTCACGCTGCGCGTCGATGCGCCGGTGTGGCCGCAGCTGGCCTGCGGTCGCGACGCGCAGGCCCGCGTGCAGCGCCTCGAGACGCTGATGGCCGACGGCGCCGCGATGCGTGCGCTGCTGCGCGATGAGCTGAGCATCCATGCCTGGGAAGCTGCGCTGTTTGCCGTCTGCGCCGGCCGTGCGCTGATCTCCGACGACCTCGGACTGGGTCAGCGCGGCGCGGCGATCGCGGCGATCCAGCTGTGGGCGACGCTCTTCGGCGTGAAGCCGGCCGTCGTCATCGCGCCGGAAGCGGCGCATGCGTCCTGGCAGCGCGATCTGAAGCGCTGGCTCGGCGACGACGCGAAGTCGGTGACGGTGGCCGCCGCGCCGCCCGCGAAGCCGCAGCCTGCGCTGCTGGTGGTCGACGGCATCGAGTTGATGGATGCGGATCGTCTGGCC
Organism: Roseateles sp. GW821-FHT09G09; assembly: GCF_059415965.1. Classification (NCBI taxonomy): domain Bacteria; kingdom Pseudomonadati; phylum Pseudomonadota; class Betaproteobacteria; order Burkholderiales; family Sphaerotilaceae; genus Roseateles; species Roseateles sp. GW821-FHT09G09. The sequence continues at coordinate 131,738 of NZ_JBWKOG010000006.1, forward strand.
GCGCTGCGTGCGCTGCCGGCCGCCCAACTGCTGCTGATCGCGCACGAGGAGCCGCTCGCCGATGCGCGTCTGGGCGAATGGGTCGACTGGCTCGACTACATGCGCCGCGGCCCGCTCTCCGACCTGCGGGTGCTGCCCGAGGACGCCGGCAAGAAGGTCAGGCGCGACGCGCTGGAACCGGTGCTGCTGTCGCGTCGCAAACGCGAGCTGGAAGAGCAGTTGCCTGCCGCGCTGCTGACGCCGCTGTGGCTGGACGGTGCCGCGTCGACCGGCGCCAGCCTGCCGGCCGCGCCGCTGAAGCAGCTGCGCCAACTCGTCGAGCGCTGGCGCGCGCTGCGCTTCCTGTCGAGCGCCGACCAGCAGCAACTGCTGGAGGCGCTGGCCCTGCTGCCGCCGGCATCGCGCCAGGCGCTGGCGGCCAAGGCCGAGGCGGTGCTGGCGCTGCGACGGGACTGGATCCAGGCTGCAGCCGTGCCTGCCGCGCGGCGGCTGGTGATCTGCGCGCGGTCGGAGACGCTGCTGGACAGCCTGTCGATGTCGCCGCAGTTGCGCCGCCTGCCGCCGCAGCGCCTGCGTGCCGGCGACACGGCCGAGGTCCGCGAGGCCGCCCTGTCGGCCTGGCGCGGCGCCGAAGCCGGCGTGCTGCTGGCCAGCGACGACGCACTCGGCAGCCTGGAGGAGGGGGCGCTGGCCCACGACCGCGTCGCGATCGTCCATGCGGACCTGCCGTGGCAGCCCGCCGTCCTGGTGCGCCGCATCGAGGCGACCTGCGGCGGCGACGCCCGGGGCGTGCCGGCCGCGCTGCTGCTGATCGAGGAGTCCCTCGACGCGGCCGTGCTGCGCGTGCAGCGCGACGGCGTCGTCTTCCCCGATTGGCTGGATGCCACCCCGGCGTGGCTGGATGGCGATCAGTTGGAGGCGCTGATGGCGGTCCTGCCGAAGCTGCTGGAAGGGCTGTGAGGCACCGCGAGGCGCTGTGAGGCACCCAGGGGGCACTGTGAGTGCCCCGACCGGCCTCACAGCGCCCCGAGAGCAATTCCTCCACGATGTGCTAGGTGAAAACCCCGAATGCTGTTATAGTCGTGGGCTTCACCGCTTCTGGCGGTGCTTCGTACGTCTCCTCTGACCTCTTGCAGACCGCTGCGCCGGGCATCCGAACGGACTCCCACGCAGGCTCCGGCTCTCCGCCGAAGCTGTTTCCCGCCACGGGGAGCGCGCACTGCATGCCCTCGGGTTCGGTCGGCGGCGATGCCGTCGCTTTGACTGTTCCCCGGCGCCTCACCAGGCCCTTCATGCCGACCACGGCGGTTGCTCTGCAATCGCGCCGCGCATGTGTCTTTCTTTCCTGGTGATCGACGCGAGCTTTCTCCCAGCGACATCACGGTTCTGCCGCGATCACATCGATCTTGCGCGGCGACCAGGCGCTCCGGCGCAGACGCCGTCCTGACGGCGTCGGCCCGGCTGTGCACCTTTGGATTGCAAAGACAAATGAGTTTCGACCACGACAAGAACGCCGCCGATACCCTGGACACGAACGAGACGCTGGACAGCGGGCTCGAGCAGGTGATCGAGGCCGTTGAACTGGCCGCCGACGCGGAGACCACCGGCACCCCGTTCTCGGCCCTGGGCCTGCACGACGCGCTGCTGCGCGCCGTCAAGGATTCCGGCTACGAGAACACCACCGAAGTGCAGGCGCAGGCGATCCCGCCGGCGCTCGACGGCAAGGACCTGATGGTCTCGTCGCGCACCGGTTCGGGCAAGACCGCCTCGTTCATCCTGCCCGCGCTGCAGCAGGTGCTGAACGCCCGCGCCGAGCGCGCCGCCACCAACAACAAGACCCGGACCATCGGCCCGCGCGTGCTGGTGCTGGCCCCGACCCGTGAACTGGCGATGCAGGTCGCCAAGGCCGCGATGACCTACGGCCGCCACATCCAGGGCCTGCGTGTCGCGACCGTGCTGGGCGGCATGCCCTATGCGCAGCAGCTGCGCGCACTGAGCGGTCCGCTGGACGTCCTGATCGCGACCCCCGGTCGCCTGCTGGACCACATCAACAGCGGCCGCTGCAAGCTGGACAACGTGACGATGTTCGTCCTCGACGAAGCCGACCGCATGCTGGACATGGGCTTCATCGACGACATCAACTTCGTCGCCCAGCAGATCCCGTCCGAGCGCCAGACGCTGATGTACAGCGCGACCTTCGCCGGCAACACGGGCCGCCTGGCCTCGCAGCTGATGAAGGACCCGCAGCGCATCGACGTCTCGGGCCACACCGACTCGCACGAGAACATCGAGCAGCGCCTGCACTGGGCCGACAACGGCCAGCACAAGCGCAAGCTGCTGGAACACATCCTGGGCCTGAAGGACGTCGACCAGGCGGTCGTCTTCACCAGCACCCAGCAGGACACCGAGTGGCTGGCCGAGCAGCTGGAGGCCATCGGCCACCGCGTCGCCGCGCTGCACGGCGGCATGCCGCAGGGCAAGCGGACCCGCACGCTGATGGCGCTGCGCCGTCGCGACCTGCGCGTGCTGGTCGCCACCGACGTGGCGGCCCGCGGCATCGACGTGCCGACGATCTCGCACGTCATCAACTTCGGCCTGCCGATGAAGGCCGAGGACTACGTCCACCGCATCGGCCGCACCGGCCGTGCCGGCCGCTCCGGCCTCGCGGTGACGCTGGCCGAGCGTGGCGACATCTCCATGATCAAGCGCATCCAGCAGTTCACGACGCAGGCCATCCCGGTCTCGCGCATCGAGGGCCTGGAGCCGCGCAACGAAGAGCCGAAGATCTACCCGTCGCGTCCCGGTTTCGACCGTGGCGATCGCGGTGGTGACCGCGGCGGCTTCGGCGGCAACCGCGGCGGCTACGGTGGCAACCGTGGCGGCTTCGGCGGCAACCGTCCGCAAGGCGGCGGCTACCGGGGCGGCGACAACCGTTTCGACAGCAACGCCCGTTTCGAGCGTCCGGAAGGCCAGGGCCGTCCGCCGTTCGGCGAGCGTCGTGAAGGCGGTCAAGGTGGCCCCGGTGGTTTCGGCGGCGGTCAGCGCTTCGAGCACCGCAACGAGCGCCCGCAAGGTGACCGTCCGTTCGGCGATCGTCCTCAAGGCGACCGTCCGCGTTTCGGTGATCGTCCGCAAGGGGGTCAAGGCTTCGGCGGCGCGCCGCGCAGCTACGGCGACCGTCCGCAGCGCGACTTCGGCGCCCCGCGCGACGGTGGTCATGGCGGCAACGGCGGTGGTTTCGACCAGCGTCGTCCGGACCCGCGCTTCGACCGTTCGGCCGAGAACAACGACCGCTACGCACCGCGCGCCGAGCGTCCGGCCTTCAACAAGGGCGACGACAACCGCTTCGAAGGCCGTCCGGCCAAGCCGGCGTTCAGCAAGGGCCCGCGTCCGCAAGGCGGCGACGACCGCAGCGAGCGCGGTGGTTTCGTGCCGCGCAAGGGTCCGCGCAAGTTCTGAGCCCCCGGCTCGGCTGACGAGGGGCGCTGAGGGATGCGCGTCGAGGGTCGGATCGTCCAGTGGGACGACGCGAAGGGCTACGGCTTCATCGCGCCGTCCGACGGCGGACCGAAACGCTTCGCGCACATCAGCGCCTTCGGCATGCGGCCCCGCCGACCCTTCGTCGGCGAACGCGTCGACTACGAGCCCGGAACCGATGCGCAGGGCAAGCCCCGCGCGCTGAAGGTCCGCAGCCTCGAGCCCAAGCCGGCGCCAGCCGGCCCCGCGCCCCGGCGTGGTCCGTCGTCCGGTGCTGCCGACGCGGCCCGCGCTGGTGCGCGATCCAAGCCCGCGCCGTCTGCGACGTCTGCGACGTCCGCGCGCGGTGCTTCCGCTGCTTCCTCCCCCAAGACCTCGGCCGACACCGGCGCCTCGCTGTGGCTGGTGCCAGGCTTTGCCTCGCTGGTGCTGCTGACGCACCTCGCATGGCCCTTGCCGCGCGGCTTGTGGGGCGTCTATGTCGCGATGAGCTTCGCGACCTTCATCGTCTACGCGCTGGACAAGCGCGCGGCACGGCTGGGGCAATGGCGCGTCAAGGAATCGACGCTGCATGTGCTCGCGCTGCTGTGCGGCTGGCCCGGCGCGTTGCTGGCACAGCACTTGCTGCGGCACAAGAGCGCCAAGCCGACCTTCCGGCGGGTGTTCTGGTTGAGCGTGGCGCTCAACATCCTGGCCTTCGTCTGTCTTTTCACGCCGCTGTTGACGCCGTTCTTCTCGGGGATCTCCGACCACTGGAACGCGCGATCGGCCGGCTCATTCGTCTGATGCTGCAGTTGAAAGTGATTGGCACCGAGGACGTCCCGCACGTGCTCGCGTTGCAGGCCCAGTGCTACGGGCCCGAGTTCCTGGAAAGCGCCGAGGCCTTCGAGGCCAAGCTGAACGCGGCGCGTCATCTCCACTGTTCCTACCTGGCCGTCGAGGCCGGCGAGCCGCTGGCCTACGTCGTCAGCCTGCCGGTCGACGACGGGCAGCTGCCGGCGCTCGACGCGTCGTCGATCGCACCGGCGCGCGCACCGCGCACGCTGTACCTGCACGACCTCGCGGTCTCGCCCGCCGGCCGCGCGAAACGCCTGGGCCACAAGCTGGTGCAGCAGGTGGTGCATCGCGCCCAGGACATGGGCCTGACGCAGGTCGCGCTGGTCGCGGTGCAAGGCTCGCGGGCGTACTGGGAGCGGCACGGTTTCTCCGACGCCGAGGCGCCCTTGAGCGCCGCGTTGACCGAGAAACTCGCCAGCTTCGGCTCCGGGGCAACCCTGATGCGGCGGTCCCTGACCCCCGTGTGACGGCGGGCCGGGAAGGGGGCTCCCAGGGGCGATAATCCGGCGCATGACAGTGACCCCGGGAGGCGTGGACGACGCTCTGCGCGACGATCTCCCCGACCCCTCTTCCGAAGACCATTTCCGCGAAGGTCAGCTGCCGCAGGATTCGCTCCTGTGGTGGCAGCTGGACCGCAACGAGGCCCTGCTGGGCGCGCAGCGCGCGCTGTTCCACGGCCCGGCCACGCTGGTGCGGCTGCGCGTCTGGGTGTTCATCGAGCTGATGAGCCTGCCGCACTCGCGGCTCTCGCGCGACGACCTGAACCGCCACTTCCACGTGCTGCGCGACGAGGCGCTGGAGCTGGTGCTCAAGCGCCTGCGCGACGCGCAGTTGCTGGCCTGGGACGCGTCCAACCAGCAGTACGGCGTGACGCCGCTGGCGCAGCAGCTGATGGCCATGGTGTCGCCGCTGACGCAGGGCCAGGCCGCGGACGAGGACGGCGACCTCGCCGGCCTGCTGGCCAACGTGGCCGGCGCGCAGCAGCTCGGCACGCTGGAGCCGGCGCAGCTGCAGCATCTGCTGGCGCAGCTCTCGCGCCTCTACAACGAATTCGCCGACGCGATCGCGTCCGGCTCCGAGTTCCACCTGCGCCGCGCGCGCATGCGCTTCGAGCGTGCGCTCAAGCTGGTGGAACGGGCCAGCGAGGCGCTGTCCGCGATCATCCGCCAGGCGGAGGACGACGGCAACGCGCGGCTGGAGCGGCTCGCGCGCGAGCTCGGTCTGGCGCAGGCGCGGCTGCTCGCGATGGCGAGCCAGTTCAACCGCGCGCTGCAGCAGGCCGACCGCCAGCGCGTCACGCTGGGCTCGACCGGCATCACGACCACCGACGTGCGGCGCTGGCTGCAGGACGTGCCGTTCCTGGAGAACCTCGCGCTGGGCGCCTTGTCGCGGCCCGTGCACCCGGTCTTCGTCGCGCAGCACGAGCTGCTGGACGGCTGCGAGGCCGAGTTCGAGCGCGACCGCCCGGTGCCGCCGACGCCCGAGCCGCTGCCGACCGGCCTGGCCGCGCCGGAGGGCGAGCTCGCCGTGATGAGCCTGCCGCCCGAGATGAACCAGCTGCAGGCGCTGCTGGGCCTGTGGACCGGCGACAAGGTGCAGACCAACGACCTGCGTCCCGCCGTGCTCGGCGGCAGCTATGCGCGCGCGGCCTACCGCGCGCAGCTGCTGCCGTTGCTCGGCGACGTGCAGGCCCAGCATCTGGCCGGCGCGACCGGCGACATGGCGCGCCAGCCGTGGCGCGTGCGCTGGTCCGCGCAACAGTGTGAGATCGACGATGAATTCGTCCGCTGGATGAGCCAGGGTGTCCTGCACTCGACCGAGGTCGAGCCGCCCGTCGAGCCCGACCCCGAACCCAAGTGGCGCCCGCCCGAGCCGCCCGCGCCCAAGCGCGGCCGCCGCAAAGCCGACCCTTCTTCCGAGACTCCCCAGGCATGAGCAATCAACTCGACGACGCCGCCCAGCTGGCGGCTCAACTGCTGGCGCGCCGCTGGCTGCCGCGCAACCAGCCGCTGGTGCGCCGCGCGCTGATCGACCAGGAACTCTGGCGCGCGGTCAACGAGCGCGTGGCCGCCGTCGGCCTGCGCGTGGTGGACAACGTCTACGCGGACCACATCACGCTGGCGATGCTGCGCCCGGCCGAGGTCGCCGTGTTCGGCGAGACCGGCCTGGCGTCCAACAACAACCTCGACCTGCCGCGCGACGGTGTTGCGCTGCTGGTGGTCGTGTGGGCGCTGATCGTGCTGCCCAAGCGCCAGCGCCAGCTCTCGCGCGCCGAGGAGGCCGCCGAAGGGCAGGGCGAGATGTTCTCCAAGGACAAGCCGCTGCCCAGCGCCGCGAGCAGCGCGCCGACGCTGTCCTACCGAAGCCTGCTGGCCGACTTCGGCAACCAGCTGGGCAAGAAGATGCGGCTGGATTCCAACCTCAAGCTGCTCGAGCGGCAGGGCTTCATCACCCGCAAGGGCGAGGACATCTGCGAAGGCCCGCTGCTGGACCTGCTGCTCGACTACGACACGCTGGCGCCGCGCATCCTGGACGGGGCGCTGGCCGACGTGCTCGCGCGCAGCACCGACGCCGAGTCCGGTCCGATGCTCACCGCCATCCTGGCGGCCCGCCACAACGAAGAATCCGATCTGAGCGACGCCTGATGTTTCACCTGCAATCCCTGGAACTGCTGCACTGGGACTACTGCCGCCGCGTCTCGATGCCGCTGGACGGCAACATCATCACCATCGCCGGGCCCAACGGCTCGGGCAAGACGACGCTGCTCGACGCGATGCGGACGCTGCTGGGGCTGGAGTGCTCCGGCGGCCGGACCTACAAGACCTACGCCCGCCACGCCAACGCCGAGCACGCCTGGCTGCGCGCGCTGGTGGACAACCGGCCGCGCAACCGCCAGAACAGCAGCCGGCCGTTCGCGAGTTCGCTGCTCTATTCGGACCAGGTGACGCTGGCCTGCCGCATCTCGCGCCAGGGTGGCGACTGGGTGCGCCGCTACACGCTGGTCGACGGCGTGCAGGAGATCGAGGAGCTCGACACCAAGGCCGACAAGGACTGGCTGGGCATCGAGGCCTGGAAGAAGCGCCTGGAGGCCGCCGGCCTGACGCGCGCGATCGGCCGCGTGCTGGCGCTGGAACAGGGCCAGACGGACCGCCTGTGCGAGCTGTCGTCCAAGGAACTGCTGCGCCTGGTGTTCGAGGTCTTCGGCGACCAGGAGGTGCTGGACCGTTACGAGCTGGCGCGCAATCACCAGCAGCAGCTGCTCAAGGAAGTGGATCAGTCCACGCATGAGCTGTCGCACGCGCAGGCGCAGCTGTCGGACCTGGCCAACCGCGTCAACAGCTACCAGCAGTACCAGCTGCGGCTGAAGGAGCGCGAGCGGCTCGCGACCGAGGTCGTGCCCGTGTTGCAGTGGAGCGAGCAACGCCAGCGCACCGCGCAGCAGTTGCGCGAGCTGCATCGGCAGCGGCTCTTCGCCCGCTCCGACGAGCGCGGCATCAGCGACAAGCGCGCGCATCTGCTGGCGCTGTTCAAGGCGCAGGAAGCGTCCAGGGACAAGCTGTCCGAGCTGGAGCAGCAGCGCAAGGAAGCGCGCCAGGCCTTCGAGGCCGCGCGCGACGGCGAACGGCCGATGGAACAGCTCGCCAAGCGCGAGGAGGACCTGAAGGCGCTCGCCGCGGTCGAGACCGACGGCGCGGCGCTGACGGCGAAGCTGGAGGAGCTCGGCACGCGCCAGCACCAGCTGCGCGAGAGTTTCACGCGCCAGAACGACCAGCAGCGCAAGGCGCAGGCGGCGATGGACGAGCTGACCGGGCAGCGGCTGCCGCCGCCGCCGGTCGAGGTGACGCGTTTCCGCAAGGCGCTGGACGAGGCCGGCATCGCGCACCACGTGCTGGCCGACGCGATCGACATCGCCGACGACCAGTGGCGCGCCGCCGCCGAGGGCTTCCTGCGGCCGTCGCGCTGGGTGGTGGTGCTCGCGCATGCGAGCGACGAGGGCCAGGCCTACCGCCTCGCGTCGCGCGAGCGCTACCGGCACTACGTCGTCGCCGACGGCGAGTTCGCGCCGACGGTGAGCCCGAAGGACAGCCTGCTGTCCGTGCTCAAGTTCAACGCGAAGGCGCCGGGCTGGCTGCTGCGCCAGCTGGCATCGATCCGCTGCGTCGCCGACACCGACAAGGGCGCGCAGTCCGGCGGCGAATGGATCACGCCGGAGGCCTACTACCGCGACGGCCGCGGCGGTCGCAGCCTGTGGGTCGAGCCGCGCGAGTACCAGTTCGGCGACTCGGCGCTGGACACGCGCCGCGCCTCCCTGGACAAGGAACTGACGCGCTACGACCTGGAGCTGTCCAAGCTCGCCAAGGAGCAGCTCGAGATCGAGCGCCAGCTCAAGGACGCACAACGGGCGGCGCAGGGCCACAAGGCGGCGCAGGAACTCGTGGAGCGCGCCGAGGAATTCGCCGAGGCGCGTGCGCGCCTGCCGGGACTGCGCCAGTCGCGGATCGAGGCGGCGACGCGCATGGGCGCGCTCGACCAGGAGCACGACCGCACGGTCGCCGCGGCGACGCGCACCGAGCGCGACTACGAAGCCGCGCAGGCCAGCCTGAAGGCCAGCGAGGACAACGTGTCGCGCGCCGAGCGCGACTGGGCGTCGCGGCGCGACGACCTGATCGCGACGGCGAAGGCCTCGCGCGAGGCCCGGGCGAAGTTCCCCGCGCTCTGGGTGCACCCGATGCGCCTGAACGCGCTGCGCGATGAATTCGAGAACGCCAAGCAGGCGGAGATCGCGTCGCGCCATGTGCAGCAGGAACTCGACACCGGCGTGTGGGAGACCGATCCCGGCGTGCAGGAGCGCCATGCGCGGATGCAGATGGCGGTGCTGGAGCAGACCACGCAGCTCGACGACCGCCGGGCGAGCAACGAGATGGCGCGCATCGCCGCGTTCAACGCGCGCGAGCGCTACATCGACGTGCTGCGCGCGACCGTGCGGCGCTACAAGAAGAACGTGCAGGAGCTGGGCGAACTGGCCGGCGTGCATGCGCAGGCCGAGCTGCCGCACCTGGACAACGACGACACGGTGCTGGCGCAGGCGGGCTTGCACGTGAAGTTCAACTTCGACGGCAAGGGCGAGGTCGGCATGAACGACGGCGAGGCCTCGGGCGGGCAGCAGGTGCTCAAGAGCCTGATCCTGCTGGTGGGCCTGATGAAGGACGATGACGCGCCCGGCGGCTTCGTCTTCATCGACGAGCCCTTCGCCCACCTGGACGTGCGCAACATCCAGCTGGTCGGCCACTTCCTGAAGAGCACGCGGGCGCAGTACCTGCTGACGACCCCGATCACGCACAACGTCGAGGTCTTCGAGCCCTCGGAGATCACGCTGGTCACGAGCAAGAAGCCGCGCGGCGAGCGCTGGGCGCCGCCGATCGCCGTGCTGGCGCGCCGCCCGGAGAAGTCGGTCTACGGCTGATCCATCGATTCCTCGATCTCACGAAAGCCGCGCCTCTGCGCGGCTTTTCTTTTGCACGTCTGCGCGTCTGCGCGGCCGTGACACCCCCATCGGTGGGCCGTCTTCAGGACGAGATTGCAGACGGCAAGACATGGCACTGACGCCTGTCGCAATGAGGCGGGGAGGTCCACGTGACGAGTGCTGTCTATCTGGTCGAAGGGTTTCAACGCTGGATGCGTAGGCAGGCATTGGAAAGACAGCGACCTGTGCCGCGCCGTGACTGAAATGACACGCGGGCTCATTGATGCAAATCTCGGTAGTGGACTGTTCAAGAAACGGATCGGACGATCCGGGGCTGGCAAACGCGAGGGCTATCGCGTGATCGTCGCGAGGCATCCCGCAGGACCGTGGTTCTTCGTGGATGGATACGCAAAGAATCAACGGGACAACATCGAGCCGAAGGCGCTCCGCGCCTTGCGCGAGGAAGGTGCCTGGCTCGCCGATTTGTCGCAGAAGGAATTGGCCGTGATCGTCGGCCATGGCCACCTGAAGGAGGTGAGGTGTGATGAGGAAAAGGAAGTCGGCCATCGTTGAGCGCGTCCTTGCAGAAGGACGCTTGTGGCACGCTCACGGACTGATCAGCGATGAGCGTCGTCGGTCCTGCGAGATCATCTGCATGCCCGCGCCCATGCCGTTGGAGCCGGAGGAAGTGCGCGCCATCCGCGAGCGGGACCAGTTGGAGCTGGCCGTGTTTGCAGATCTGATCAATACGACGTCGAAGCAATTGCGACGCTGGGAACAGGGCTTGGGCCGTCCCCATGGGCCCGCGCTGCGCCTGCTACATCTGGTCCGGGAGCGTGGCGTCCACGCGGTCTTCCTGCCGGCGGAGCTTCAATGAGTCTTGCGAGCACCGTCTACCTGGTCGAGGGATTTCAACGCTGGATGCGCAAGCAGGCGCTGGCAAGACAGCGACCTGTGCCGCGCCGTGACTGAAATGACACGCGGGCTCATCGATGCAAATCTCGGTAGTGGACTCGTGAAGAAGCGGATCGGACGATCCGGGGCTGGCAAACGCGAGGGCTATCGCGTGATCGTCGCTCGCCGCGGGGACGGACCATGGTTCTTCATCGAAGGCTATGCGAAGAACGAGAGGGAGAACGTCGAGCTCGATTCGCTCGACCTGATCCGACGTCACGCCAAGGCGCTGACGGCGATGTCGCTCCCGGAGCGGGACGCTGCGGTGGAGCAGGGACGTTTGAAAGAGGTGACGTGTGATGCGTAAACGGAAGTCGGCCTTGGTGGAGCGGCTGCTGAACGAGGGTCGTCAGTGGCATCGGGCAGGGTGGATCAGCGATGAGGACCGTCGCGGCTACGAGATCGACGGCATGCAGATGCCCGATCCGCTGCTCCCGCACGAGGTGCGAGCCATCCGGGAGAGGAACCGCCTGGAACTCGCGCGATTCGCGGTGCTGATCGCGACGACGCCCCGGCAGCTACGTCGCTGGGAGCAGGGCTTCGGGCGACCCAAGGGGCCGGCCCTGCGCCTGCTGCATCTTGTCCGCGATCGCGGGCTTCACGCGGTCTTCCTGCCGGCGGAACTCCAGTGAGCCGGTCGACATGAACGAAAGCCCGGGCATGCCCGGGCTTTCTTGCGGAAGATGCGCGTGAGGGCTATTTCAGCCCGCCGCTCAGGAACGCCTTCAGGCGCTCGCTCTGCGGCTTGGCCAGCACCTCGCGCGGATCGCCTTGTTCCTCCACGCGGCCCTGGTGCAGGAACATCGTGTGCGACGACACCTCGCGCGCGAAGCCCATCTCGTGGGTCACGACGATCATCGTGCGGCCCTCGGCCGCCAGGTCGCGCATCACCTTCAGCACTTCGCCGACCAGCTCCGGATCCAGCGCCGAGGTCGGTTCGTCGAAGAGCATCACCTCCGGTTCCACCGCCAGCGCGCGCGCGATCGCCACGCGCTGCTGCTCGCCGCCCGAGAGCTGCGCCGGATAGACGCCCTTGCGGTGCGACACGCCCACGCGCGCCAGCAGCGCCTCGGCCTTCTCGATGGCCTGCGCGCGCGGCTGCTTCAGCACGTGGATGGGCGCCTCGATGACGTTCTCCAGCACCGTGCGGTGGCCCCACAGGTTGAAGTTCTGGAACACCATCGCCAGCCGCGCCCGCCACCGCTGCAGCTGCGCGGCGTCGGCGGACTTGAGGCTGCCGTCGCGGTCGCGGACCAGCTTGAGCTCTTCCGCGCCCAGCTTCAGCGTGCCCTCGAAAGGCTGCTCCAGCAGGTTGATGCAGCGCAGGAAGGTGCTCTTGCCCGAGCCGCTGGATCCGATCAGCGTGATCACATCGCCCGGCTTCGCGGCCAGGGACACGCCCTTGAGCACTTCGCGGTCGCCGTAGCGTTTATGGAGGTTGTCGACAACAAGACTGGCCGCGGACATCAACGGGCTCCCAGGAGTTTTCCGGTGCGGGTCGCTTCGCGCCCCGCGACTTTCGCGACCCGCGCCCCGGCCGTGACCAGGCGCAGCGTGTCGCGTGCAAACAGCAGCCCGTCGATGGGGCTCTTCAGGTCGGTCACCGACCCGCTGATCGGATCGATGACCTGCGCGATCACGTCGCCGGCCTTGACGGTCTCGCCGACCTCGCGCAGGAAAGTCAGCACGCCGCCGACCGGCGACGGGACCGGGATCGAACCCGCCAGCGGGCGCGCGTCGCCGACCGGCGCAGGCACCGGCGGCGTCGCGCCGTCCGGGGCGTCGGACGCGATCACGCCGCGGTGGATCAGGAAGTCCACGATCGCCTGCGCGTCCTTGGCCGCCAGGTCGTGGTGCACGTCCTGCTGGCCGCGCAGCTCCACCGTCACCGACAGGCAGGCCTGGGGGATCGGGAAGCGGTCGCCGAAGTGCGTCGCCCATTTCCGCCAGACCTGCGAGCAGGCTTCGTCGAACGGGTTGTCGCCCGAGTCCGTCGCCAGCAGCGTCACGCCGGCGCCGAGGAAGGCGGCCAGCGGCTCGCATGCCGGCCAGCACGGCGTCTCGGTGTAGAGGTGCATCACCGCCTGCGCGTCGCAGTGCAGGTCCAGCACCACGTCCGCGTCGCAGGCCATCAGCATCAGCGTCTTGCGCAGCGCCTTGAGCTCGGTGTCGGCGGGCGAGGCCTGCACCTCGGTCTTCAGCGCGGCGCGCAGCACCGCGACGTTGCGCGCCGGGTCGTCACCCAGGTGCGGCTCGGCGTGACGCGCGGCGGCCTCGATGTGCTCGGGGTAGTGGCGGTTGAAGTTCTCGCCCGACAGGCCTTCAAAACGGCCCAGGTGCGACTGCAGCCACCATTGTGAGAGACCGATCGGATTGGCCATCGGCACGAGGATCACCTCGCCGCGCAGGCGGCCGGCGGCCTCCAGCGCATCGAAGTGGCGGCGCAGGTGCCAGGCCGTGAGCATGCCGGGCAGTTCGTCGGCGTGCAGCGAGGCCTGGATGTAGACCTTCTGGCCCTGGCCGGCCTGGCCGTAGTGCAGCGAGACGAGCTCGCGCTGCGTGCCCGGTGTCGGGCTCGGGAGCGGATGTTGTCGGAGTTGCATGGGGAGTGTCCGGTTCAGCCGGGCTTCAGCGCGGCATCAGCGGCTTGAGCCAGCGCTTCTCGGCCTGGTGGAAGAGACCGACCAGCACCAGCGTCATGGTGAAGTAGAAGATCGCGGCGGTGATGAAGGCCTCGAACGGGATGTAGTAGGTGGCGTTGACGTCGCGCGCGACGCCGGTGACGTCCATGATCGTCACCAGGCTGGCCAGCGCGGTGCCGTGCAGCATGAAGATGACCTCGTTGCTGTAGGCCGGCAGCGCGCGGCGCAGCGCGTGCGGCACGACGATGCGGCGCAGCATCACCCAGCGGCTCATGCCCAGCGCCTTCGCGGCCTCGACCTCGCCGTGCGGCAGCGAGCGGATAGAGCCGGCGACGATCTCCGTCGTGTACGCGGCGGTGTTCAGCACGAAGGTCAGGCAGGCGCAGAACCACGCCGAGCTGAACAGCGGCCACAGCGCGCTCTGCTGCATCCACTCGAACTGGCCCAGCCCGTAGTAGATGAGGAAGAGCTGCACCAGCATCGGCGTGCCGCGGAACACGTAGGTGTAGGCCCAGACCGTGCGCGACAGCCACTTGATCGGCAGCGTGCGCAGCACGCCGAGCGGGATGGCCAGGGCCAGTCCGATGAACAGCGAGATCGACAGCAGTTCGAAGGTGATGAGCGCGCCCTCGAAGTAGCGCGGGAGGTTCTCGACGATGGCGTCCAGGTTCATGGGGGATCGTGATTACAGCGAGTGGCGACGCACACCGATGGACAGGCGCTTCTGCAACTGGTCGAAGACCAGTTCGGACACGGAGGTGAAGAGCAGGTAGATCAGCGCCACGGCGAGATAGAACACGAAGGGCTCGCGGGTGCCGGCGGCGGCCTGCGAGCCGCGCATCATGAGGTCGTGCAGCCCGATGACCGAGACGATGGCCGTGCTCTTGATCAGCACCAGCCAGTTGTTGGACAGCCCCGGCAGCGCATGCCGGAACATCTGCGGGAGCGTGATGCGCCACGCGACCTGCGCGGGGCTCATGCCGAAGGCCAGGCCCGCCTCGCGCTGCCCCGGCGGCACGGCCAGGAAGGCGCCGCGGAAGGCCTCGGTGAGGTAGGCGCCGAAGATGAACGCGATCGTCGCCACGCCGGCGACGAAGGGGTTGATGTCGACCGGATCCTCATGTCCCAGCGACAGCGCGATGGCGTTCACCGCGACCTGTCCGCCGAAGAAGATCAGCAGGACCAGCACCAGGTCGGGCACGCCGCGGATCAGCGTCGTGTAGACGGTGGCCAGGCCCTTGGCGACGCGGGACTTCGACAGCTTGGCCATCGCGCCGACCAGCCCCAGCGCCATGGCCAGCACCATCGAGCTGAGGGCCACGCCCAGGGTCAATACGGCGCCCTCGAGCAGGCTGGGCAGATAACCGTGCAGGAACATTCGACGGACCTTGTTCGTTCTGAAGGGACGTGGCCTGGCGGTGCCGGGCCACGACGCACAGGGGACGGAGACACCGCGAGCGCGGCGCCTCCGGTGGGATCACTTGCCCGTCTTGCCGGAGATGTCGTACTCGAAGTACTTGTCGTTGAGCTTCTTGAAGGTGCCGTTGGCCTTCACCGCCGCGATGGCGTCGTTGAACTTCTTGCCCAGCGTCTTCTCGTCGGCCTTGCGCATGCCGACGCCGCTGCCGACGCCGAAGTACTTGACGTCGTCGTAGCTCGGGCCCACGAAGGCGTAGCCCTTGCCGGCCGGCGTCTTCAGGAAGCCCATGTCGGCGGCCACCAGGTCCGCCAGCGTCAGGTCCACGCGGCCCGACTTCAGGTCCAGGAAGGCCTGGTCCTGCGTCGCGTAGCGGACGATCTCGCTCTGCTTGAAGGTCTCGGCGGCGAACTTCTCATGGATGGTCGCGCGCTGCACGCCGATCTTCTTGCCCTTCAGGCCGGCGGGCGAGAAGTCGAACTTCGCGTCGGCCTTGGCGGTGAAGCGGGCCGGCGTGTTGTAGTACGGATTGGAGAACGCGATGACCTTCTTGCGTTCGTCGGTGATCGACACCGACGCGATGATCGCGTCCACCTTGCGCGACTGCAGCGCGGGGATCAGGCCGTCGAAGTCCTGCTGCACCAGCGTGCACTCGGCCTTGATCTCGGCGCACAGCGCCAGGGCCAGGTCGATCTCGAAGCCCTTGAGCTTGCCGTCCGCGCCGACTTCGGAGAACGGGGGGTAGGCGCCCTCGACGCCGATGCGGATCTTCTTCCATTCAGGGGCCTGGGCGTGCGCGGCGCCGGCGGTGGCCAGCAGGGCGCAGGCCGCCAGGGCGGCGCGGGCGATCAGTTGTCGTCGTTGCATGAAGGCTCCTCGTGATTGAGCAGGGGATCGTGGAATGGACATCCGGTGACGACCTCGGGCGGTTCGAGCCCGCCTCGCAGGGAGGTCGTCCGGACTGGGGGGCATTGTTGCAATGCCGCACGGGCGGCGGCCATCAGGGTTAAGGAGAGTGCAAAAACGTGTGAACCGCCTGGACGGTGGACGCGGGGTCCTCCTCCTGGGGGACATGCCCTAATTCGGGGAAGACCTGCACGGTGCTGTGCGCGATGCCCTGATGGAAGCGTTCGGCCGCGACGGGCGGGATCAGGCGGTCCCTGCCGCCCCACAGGATCAGCGTCGGGGCCTGGATGCGGGGCAGCAGATCGGCGTGTCGACCGGGCGCGCGCTGGGCCAGTCGTTGCGCCAACGCCGCGCGGTTGCCTTCGCGCAGCGTCAGTTCGAAGTAGCGGTCCACCAGGGACGCGGTGACCTTGGACGGATCGCCGTAGAGCTCGCGCAGGCTGCGGTCCACGAAGGGCCGCGGCAGGAACACGCCGGCCAGCCACTGCAGCACGCGCGAGTCGGGGATGCGGAACGCGTCGGGCATCAGCTCGCTGCGGACATCGAGGCCGTCGGCGTCGACCAGCACGAGCGCCGCGACCTGTTCCGGATGCCGCGCCGCGAACAACCAGGCCAGTTCGCCGCCCATCGAGTTGCCGCCGAGGACCATGCGGTCAATCTGCAACTGTCGCAAGAACGACAACAGGAACGAGTCATAGGCATCGCTGCCGTAATCGCCTAGAGGCGAGGGGCCGGTGAGTCCGAAGCCGGGCAGGTCGAGCGTGATCACGCGGCGCGTCGCGCTGAGCGACTTCACCCAGCCTTCCCAGGTGTGCAGGCTGGCGCCGGCGCCGTGCAGCAGCACGACGGGCGTGATGTCGGTCTTCGGGCCCTCGTCGCGGAAATGGACCAGCTGGGTCTGACCGCCGGACAGCTTCAATTCGAGGAAGTCGGACGGCGGCGGACCCCAGCGGGCGACGAGGCTTTCCAGGGGCCGGTCCGGCGCGCGGAAGGCCATCGCGAGCAGCGCCGTCGCCAGCACGGCGAATCCCAGCAGCTTCATCAGCCGGGCGCCGAGGGTGGGACGGTCGTTCATTCGACGACCGAGTCGGGCGAGGGCGCCAGTTCGGGATCGACCGCGCGGCGCTCGTCGAAGACGAAGCAGTCGCCGTGGTAGTGCGCGTCGCCGACTTCCTCGAAGTACTTGAGGATGCCGCCCTCGAGCTGGTAGACCTTCGCGTCGAGGCCGTGGCGGACGGCTTCCTGGTCGAGGTAGAGCGCGGCCTTCTCGCAGCGGATGCCGCCGGTGCAGTAGCTGACGACGGTCTTGCCGGCGAGCTCGGCCCGGTGGGCCTGGAAGGCGTCGGGGAACTCGCTGAACTTCGTGATGCGCCAGTCGATCGCACCGTCGAAGGCGCCGACGTCGACCTCGAAGCCGTTGCGCGTGTCGAGCGTGACGACCGGGCGGCCGTCATCGTCGTGGCCCTGGTCCAGCCAGCGCTTCAGGGTCCGCGCGGGCAGGGCGGGCGCGCGCGGCGCCTGGTCCGGGCGGATGGTCGGGTGATTCATCCGGATGATCTCCGGCTTCACCTTCACCAGCAGCTTGCGGAACGGGACCTCGTCGCTCCAGCTCTCCTTGGGCGCCAGCGCCGCGAAGCGCCGGTCCTCGCGCAAGGCGTCCACCCAGGTCTTCACCGCGTCCGACGCGCCGGCGAGGAACAGGTTGATCCCTTCCTCCGCGATCAGCACGGTCCCCTTCAGGCCCAGCGCGTGCGCGCGCTCGTGCAACCGGTCCCGCAGTGCGTCCGGCGCCTCGATGGCGACGAACAGGTAGCAGGAAATGTTGAGGACGGAATGGGCGTGGGAATCGGTCGGGACAACTGTGTTCATGCCGTTGCGAGGGCCTGTGGCCGCGCAGGGTCAGGAGAACGGAAGATTGTAGGTTCTCATCGTCTGGCTTCTGGGGACTGGGGCTCGCTGAGCTTCACGTCCGGCGCGGGCACCGGCTTGATGCGCACCGGCACGGCGGCGCTGCACAGGTCCGTGTAGCCCGGGCTGTGGACGAACCAGCCGCCGCGGTGGCGGCGCGCGTTCAGCAGCTCGCTCCACGTCGGCGTGTCGGTGCGCAGCACCTGCAGCGCGGGGCGCTGCTCGGCCGGCAGCGCCGAAGCCAGCGACACGCGCTCGATGCCCAGCCGCTGTTCAGGCTTGTCGTAGAAGCCCATCGCCGCGCCGCCGCGCGGCAGCGCCGACAGGAACTCCATGCCCTTGAGCACGCGCCCGACGACCGTGATGTTGAGGTCCAGCCCGCGCGGCGCATGGCCGATCACGGCATACAGCTCCGCCCCCGTGCTGGAATCCTTCGCGTTGCCGCGACCGGCACCGACCGTGCCGTAGCAATGCGCCAGCCAGGCCTGGCCGGTCTTCGGGTCGGCGGCGGCCGGGAATCCGTCCACCTGGCCGGCGCGCGGCGCCCAGCCCTCGACGTCCGGCAGCACCGTCATCGGCACGCCCTTCAGGGGGATGGAGAACTCCGCCGGAAGATGGGATTTCGCGCCGGCGGGGAAGGGCTTGCCCTTGCCCTTGAGGCCCGTGTCCTCGTCGTCCGCATTGGGGTCGCCCCATTGGGTGACGAAGTTGTCCTGGACGCGGACGATCGCCAGCCCGTCGTAGTAGCCGCCGCGGGCCAGCGCGCGGATGTTGTCGACATGCGCCGGCGCGAAGCGCGGCGCCAGTTCGATGAAGACCTGACCCTGCGGCAGCGCCATCACCAGCAGGTTGTCCGGATCGACGTCGCGCCAGACGGCCGCCGGCGCGGTGGCGAGGATGTCGGCGCTGCTGCGCGGCGGCGGGGCGGGCTTCCTGGCAGATGCAGCCGATGCGGCAGATGCAGCCGATGCGGCTGGTGCTGCCCGTGCGGCGGCGGCCTTGGCGGCCTTGGCCCCGTTCTCCGCGGGCTCGGCCGCGTGGGACAGCAGCGGCACGCACAGCGCCAGGGCGGCCATCAGGGGCAAGGCCTGCATCGTCGTCTTGTCCATCGTCATCCGGGCGCTCCGCGAGAGTGTTCGATGGGGGGCGAGCATAGCCTTCTTACAATCGGCCGATGGCTTTCGTTCACCTCCGCACCCACACCGAGTTCTCCGTCGTCGACGGCACGCTGCGCATCGACGACGCCGCCGCGGCGGCCGCCAAGGACGGCCAGGTCGCCCTGGCCCTGACCGACCTCGCGAACCTGTTCGGCGGGGTGAAGTTCTACAACGCCTGCCGCAAAAAGGGCGTGAAGCCCATCCTGGGCGTGGAGGCCTGGCTGGAGCCGGAAGCGGCCGACCGTCCGCCCTCGCGCGTGCTGCTGCTGGTGCAGGACATCCAGGGCTACCTGAACCTGAGCGAACTGCTGTCGCGCGCCTGGATCCAGAACGTGCAGCGCAACCAGGCGCTGCTGAAGCTGGAGTGGATGCAGGAGCTCAACGCCGGCCTGATCTGCCTGGGCGGCATGCAGTTCGGTCCGATCGGCCAGGCGCTGATCGCGGGCGACGAAGCGCGCGCGCTGGACGTGGCGAAACGCCTCGCCGCGATCTACCCGAACCGCTTCTACATCGAGTTGCAACGCGCCGGCCTGCCGGGCCAGGAAGCGCTGCTGCGCCAGCTGGTGCCGCTGGCCGCGAGGGCGGGTCTGCCGGTGGTGGCGACACACCCGATCCAGTTCCTGGAGGAGGACGACTTCGAGGCGCACGAGGCACGCGTGTGCGTGGCCGACGGCGAGACGCTGTCCAATCCGAAGCGGGTCAAACGCTTCCTGCCCAGCCAGCATTTCAAGAGCCAGGCCGAGATGGAGGCGCTGTTCGCCGACATCCCCAGCGCCATCGCCAACACGGTGGAGATCGCGAAGCGCTGCAGCCTGACGCTGGTGCTGGGCAAGCCGCAGCTGCCGAACTTCCCGACCCCGATCCAGGCCGACGGCACGCCGATGCCGATGGAGCAGTACTTCCGCATGCTCTCGCACGAGGGCCTGGAGGACCGGCTGCAGCTGCTGTATCCCGATCCCGCCAAGCGCGAGGCGGTGCGCCAGCGCTACGTGGACCGGCTGGAGTTCGAGCTCGAGACCATCATCAAGATGGGCTTCCCCGGCTACTTCCTCATCGTGGGCGACTTCATCCGCTGGGCGAAGAACAACGGCTGCCCGGTGGGCCCGGGACGGGGCTCGGGCGCGGGCTCGCTGGTCGCCTACGTGCTGCTGATCACCGACCTGGACCCGCTGCAGTACAACCTGCTGTTCGAACGCTTCCTGAACCCGGAACGGGTCTCGATGCCCGACTTCGACATCGACTTCTGCCAGGGCAACCGCGACCGCGTCATCGAGTATGTGAAGGACAAGTACGGCCGCCCGGCGGTGAGCCAGATCGCGACCTTCGGCACGATGGCGGCCAAGGGCGCGCTGCGCGACATCGGCCGCGTGCTGGGCATGGGCTTCGGCCATGTCGACTCGATCGCCAAGCTGGTGCCCGCGCCGCCGGGCAAGACGGTGACGCTGGCCAAGCTGCCGCCGGGTTTCGATCCGGACAAGGCCAAGATGGTCTACGCCCGTCACGAGTCGCCCGAGATCGAGGAACGCGAGGCGCAGGACGAGGAAGTCGCCGGCCTGCTGGAGATGGCGGCGCGCGTGGAGGGCACGGTGCGCTCGATCGGCATGCACGCCGGCGGCGTGCTGATCGCGCCGGGCAAGATCACCGACTTCTGCCCGCAGTACCAGCAGCCGGGCTCGACCTCGGCGGTCAGCCAGTACGACAAGGACGACGTCGAGGCCATCGGCCTGGTGAAGTTCGACTTCCTGGGCCTGGCGACGCTGACCATCCTCGAGCTGGCCAAGGACTTCATCGTCGCCCGGTATCCCGAGCACAAGGACTTCGCCTTCGAGACCATCCCGCTGGACGACAAGCGGACCTACAAGCTGTTCTCCGACGGCCTGACGGAGTCGGTGTTCCAGTTCGAATCGAGCGGCATGCAGCGCATGCTGAAGGACGCGAAACCGTCGCGCCTGGAAGACCTGATCGCGCTGAACGCGTTGTACCGGCCGGGGCCGATGGACCTGATCCCCAGCTTCGTCGCGCGCAAGCATGGCAAGGAGGTGGTCGAGTACCCGCATCCGCTGGTGGAACCGGTGCTGTCCGAGACCTACGGGATCATGGTCTACCAGGAGCAGGTGATGCAGACCGCGCAGGTGCTGGGCGGCTACTCGCTCGGCGGCGCGGACATGCTGCGCCGCGCGATGGGCAAGAAGAAGGCCGAAGAGATGGCCATGCACCGCGACCTGTTCCGGAAGGGCGCGGCCGAGAAGGGCATCGATCAGAACAAGGCCGACGAGGTCTTCGACCTGATGGAGAAGTTCGCGGGCTACGGCTTCAACAAGTCGCACGCGGCCGCGTACTCGCTCCTGGCGTATCACACGGGCTGGCTGAAGGTGCATTTCACGGCGGAGTTCTTCGCCGCGAACATGACCATCGAATCGGACGACACCGACAAGCTCAAGGTGCTGATGAACGATGCCAAGCTGTTCGGCATCGAGTTCGAGCCGCCCAACATCAACCTCGGCGTCGGTCGTTTCGAGCCGATGGCCGCGGACGAGGGCACGTCCAGGACGGTGGCCAAGGAAGGCAAGGCCGGTACCACGCCGCGTGCGCGCAAGATCAACTACAGCCTGGGCGCGATCAAGGGCACGGGCGCTGGCGCGATCGAGGCGATCGTGCGCGCGCGCACCGAGGGCGGACCGTTCACGAGCTTCTTCGACTTCTGCGCGCGCGTGGACCGCAAGGCGGTCAACAAGCGCGTCGTCGAGGCGCTGATCAAGGCCGGCGCCTTCGACCGGCTGCACCCGAGCCGCGCGCGGCTGCTGGCGAGCGTCTCGCTGGGCTACACCTACGCGGACAACCTGGCGCAGAACGTCAACCAGGGCGGGCTGTTCGACTTCGACGGCGGGCACGGCTCGTCGACGGCGGAGCCGGACTTCGTCGAGGTGCCCGAATGGGGCATCAAGGAACGCCTGAGCCTGGAGAAGACGGCGATCGGCTTCTACCTGTCGGGCCACCTGTTCGACCAGGCGGAGACGGAGCTGCGCCGGATGGTGAAGCGCCGGATCGTCGATCTCCAGGACAGCCGCGAGCCGACGACGGTGGCGGGCATCGTGTCGGACATGCGGGTGATCAACGGCTCGCGCGGCCGGGTGGCGATCTTCAAGATCGACGACAAGACCCATGCGATCGAGGCGGTGGCCAACGAGGAGATGCTCAACGCCAACAAGGAGCTGCTGGCGGAGGACGAGCTGATCATCGCCGTGGGCAAGGTGCAGAACGACCGCTTCTCGGGCGGGCTGCGGATGAACGTGCAGCAGGTGTTCGGCCTGGCGGCGGCGCGGGCGCGTTTCGGGCGCTACCTGCGCACGGCGCCCAACCTGCCGGCGGCGACCGTGCTGGAGCTGGTCCGGAGCTGGCCGGCCAAGCGCGTGGAGACGGAGCAGGGCGTGCTCAGCCAGGGGCTGGAGTTGCGCATCCCGATCAGGCGCGACGGCGCGACGGCGGAACTGGGCCTGGGCGGCGCGGGCAAGTTCTGGCCCAGCGACGAGGCGCTGGAGCAGCTCAAGCCGGCGGAGATCGTGTACGACGCGGGGGGGTGAGAAACGCCGCGGCGCTCGCGTCACGTCCCCGGCGCCGCCTGAGCAGGCAGACGCCCGGCTTCGTTGCCCGGAAACGCCACCATCCCCCATTTGGCGGGTGCTTCCCCCACCCCACGCCGGGGGTGTCAGGCGTAAGCTGCCTCCATGCAGGATGCCAAGCCCCGGACCGGCCTGATCCTCACCGGAGGAGGCGCACGCGCGGCCTATCAGGTCGGCGTGCTGGCCGCCATCGCGCAGTTGCGCCGCGACGCCTGCACCACCGGCGACAACCCCTTCCAGGTGATCTCCGGCACCTCGGCCGGCGCCATCAACGCCGCCACGCTCGCCTGCCAGGCCGACGACTTCTGCTCCGCCGTCGACGGCCTGATGTACATCTGGCAGAACATCCACGTCAACCAGGTCTACGCGGCCGATTCCTTCGGCGTCATCCGCTCCGGCGCGAAATGGCTCAGCATGCTGTCGCTCGGGTGGGCGCTCAACCGCTGGCGCCGCACCCGCCCGCGCAGCCTGCTCAACAACACCCCGTTGCGCGGCCTGCTCAGCCAGTGGATCAAGTTCGACCGCCTCGACGAGATGCTCGCCAAGGGCTACATCGACGCGCTCGCGGTGACCGGCTCCAGCTACACCTCCGGGCACCACGTCACCTTCTATCAGACGCATCTGCAGCGCGATCCCTGGGTCCGCACGCAACGCATCGCCACCCGCATCCCGCGGCTCTCGATCGAGCACCTCGTCGCCTCGTCCGCGATCCCCTTCATCTTCCCGGCCGAGCCGCTGGACCTCGGCGGCGAGGTCGAATGGTTCGGCGACGGCTCGATGCGCCAGACCGCACCGATCTCGCCCGCCGTGCACCTGGGCGCGGAGAAGGTCCTCGTGATCGGCGCGGGCCGCATGCACGAGGCCGGCGGCGAGGGCCAGCACGGCCCGGCGCCCACCGGCCATCCCAGCCTGGCGCAGATCGCCGGGCACGCGCTGTCCAACATCTTCCTGGACGCGCTGGCGGTCGACATCGAGCGCCTCAAGCGCATCAACAGCACGCTCGCGCTGCTGCCGGAAGAGGCGCTGCGCAACACGCCGCTCAAGCCGATCGAGGCGCTGGTGATCGCACCGAGCCGGCCGCTCGACAGCCTCGCCGCCGAGCACCAGGGCTCGCTGCCGCCGCCGATCCGCGCGCTGCTGCGCAGCGTCGGCGTGTCGGGGGAGGGCGCCACCGCCAGCGGCTCGGCGCTGGTCAGCTACCTGCTCTTCGAGCCCGAGTACACCAACGAGCTGATCACGCTGGGCATGTCGGACACGCTGGCCCGTCGCGTGGAGATCCAGAAGTTCTTCGACTGGCCGGCGCAGGCGCCGCAGATGGACCCCGCCGCGATGCGCAAGCGCGCCGGCGGCTTCGCGCTGCAGGTGCCGCCGAATCCGCCCGGCCCGCCCCGGCTGGTGGCGTCCTCGCGAGCCTGAGAGGCGCTCGATCGGGCAGACGCGCCCGCCGCGGGCCTGGACCTGCGCGCATGCACCTCCCGGCGCGTGCGGATGCTCTCGGGACGCCCTCAGGCGGGAATCAGCCGGAGCTCCGCCAGGAGGCCCCCTTCCGGGCGATTCGACAGCGTCAGCGATCCGCGCTGCCGCAGCGTCAGCTCCCGCGCGATGTAGAGGCCCAGTCCCGCGCCGCCGGTGTGGCGGTTGCGGGAATCCTCCAGGCGGAAGAACGGTTCGAAGACCGCTTCCAGCTTGTCCTCCGGAATGCCGGGACCCGGATCGGTCACGCGCAGCCAGACGCCCTGCGCGTCGCGGCCGACCCGGACTTCGGCGCTGCCGCCGTAGCGCACCGCGTTGCCCACCAGGTTGCCCAGCACGCGCCGCAGCGCCATCGGCTGGCCCTGGGCCAGCACCGCCTCGCCGCCGTCCTC
Source organism: Roseateles sp. GW821-FHT09G09 (assembly GCF_059415965.1). Lineage (NCBI taxonomy): Bacteria > Pseudomonadati > Pseudomonadota > Betaproteobacteria > Burkholderiales > Sphaerotilaceae > Roseateles > Roseateles sp. GW821-FHT09G09. Next base: position 155,985 of record NZ_JBWKOG010000006.1, read on the forward strand.
GAAGCGCACCGGCATGGCCTGCTCGATCAGGTCGTCCGTCAATGCCTGCGCCAGCGCCCCGAGATCGACGTCGACGAGCGGCTCGGCCGCGCCCGGTCCGTCGCCGCGGAACAGCTCCATCACCGCGTCCACCAGCGCATTCATCTCGCGGATGTCCTCGACGGAGCGCTGACGCTGGACGTCCTCGATGTCCAGCGTTTCCAGCCGCATGCGCAAGCGCGTCAGCGGCGTGCGCAGGTCGTGCGAGATCGCCGCCACCATCAGCCCGCGCTCGTTGAACTGCCGCCGCAACTGGCGCGCCATCGCGTTGAAGACCTGGGCGCTCTCGCGGACTTCCAGCGTGCCGCGCTGCTCGTCGAGCAGCGGCAGCCGGTCCTGCTTGTGCAGCGACTGACCCAGGGCCTGCGAGGCGCGCACCAGGTCGCGCATCGGGCTCGACAACCAGCGTGAGGCGATCCACGCCGCCAGGCCGGTGACGAGCAGGCGGATGCCGTAGTCGAGCGTCAATTCCCACGCGGTCAGTGCGCGGAAGGGCCCGCGCCACGGCGGCTGCGGGCCTTGGCCCTGGGGCCACGGCGATCCTTGCGCGCCGGGCTGTCCGGGCTGGCCCGGCTGGCCCGGCTGTTCCGAGATCTGCGAGGACGGCGGAAAGCCGCGGAAACCGTCGCGCGGCGGCATCGGGACGTCGCCCGGAAGCGGAGGATCATCGCGCAGCCCGGCTTCGGCGCCCATGTCCTGTGGTCCCGGCCCTGGCCCCGGACCTCCTTGCGGTTGGAACTGCGGTCCGCGCACGAGTCCCGGCATCGGCGGCAGCGACGGTGCGCCGTGCATGCGCATGACGTAGGTGTCGCCGCGCGACCAGGTCACGACGCCGATCGCCAGCGCCTGCGCGGCCACCAGCGTGACCCACAGCAGCAGGAAGATCCGCCGCGCCAGCGTGTCGCCGAAGGTCCGCGCCAAGCGGTCGCGCATCGCGACGACCTGACGCTTCACGCGATGCGTCAGGCCACCCGCCCCGCCGTCCGTCCTGGGATTGCGGGCGCTCAAGCCTGCACCTGGGCGTCGAAGAGATAACCTTCGCCGCGCATCGTGCGGATCAGGCGCGGCTCCTTGGACGAGTCGCCCAGCTTCTGCCGCAGCCGCGAGATCGTCAGGTCCACGCTGCGATCGTTGACCTCGACGCCAGGCGCGCGTGTGAGCTCGATCAGCTGCTCGCGGCTGAGCACGCGTCCCGGGCGCTCGACCAGCGCGCTCAGCATGCGGAACTCCGCGCTCGACAGCGGCACCACCACCTGCCGCGGCGACACCAGCTGGCGCAGCAGGCGGTCGAAGGCCCAGCCTTCGAAACGGAACTCGCGGCGCGTCTGCGCCTCGTTCTCGCCGCGACGCGCGCGACGCCGGATGGCATGGATGCGGGCCACCAGCTCGCGGGGTTCGAAGGGCTTGGACAGGTAGTCGTCCGCGCCCATCTCCAGGCCGAGCACGCGGCTGATCGGATCGCCGTGCGCCGTCAGCATGATCACCGGCACCGAGGGGTGGTGCTGCTGGATCCACTGGCACAGGGTGAGGCCGTTCTCGTCGGGCAGCATCAGGTCCAGCACGACGACGTCGAAGACCTGCGTCGCCATCTGCCGGCGCATTTCGCGGCCGTCGCCGGCGGCGCTCACCGCGACGCTGAACTTCTGCAGATACTCCTCGAGCGACCTGCGGATCTCCGCATCGTCGTCGACCACCAGACACCGCGTCATGCAACTCTCCACCGCCGGGCTCGGCGGCATGCCCAGCCCTGCCATGGACGATACACCGCGGTCCTGGCTGTTGGCGCCGTGCAAGCCGGGAGAGCCGTCCGAGCGCGGGGAAGGGATATGGCGCGGCATGGGGCAGTTCAGGCGGCGATGCCGACGGTCAGCGTCGCGGCATACCCGCTCGCGACGTCGCCGGTGAGCGTGGCCAGTTGCGTCGCGTAGCCGTCGCTGAAGACGTTGTCGGAGGCGAAACTGATGCGGTTGAAATTCGTCAGGCTGCTGCCGTATTCCGAGGCGGTGCTGTAGACCGTCGTGCAGACCGCCGTCGGGAACGCGATCTGCGAGGTCTTGATCTTGTTGGCGTAGGAGGTCGCGGCGCCGGCGTTGCGGTAGACCTCGAAGTGCATGTGGGGCATGCGGCCGTCGTAGCAGCCGGGGAAGATCGTGGTGAAGCTGACCGTGCCGTCGCTGCCGGTGCCCTGCACGCCGCGCAGGTAGTTCTCGTTGACGACGCTGGCGCTGTAGAGGGAGTAGCGGCCCTCGCGGTCGCAGTGCCAGAGGTAGATCGCGTAGCCCGACAGGTCGGCGCAGCTGCTGTTGGCGTTCACCAGCTTCAGCGTGAGGGTCAGCGGCACGCCGCCGGCGGTGCCGCTCGCGGTACCGATGCTGGTGCGGATGTCGCTGCGCACGATGCCGCTCAGCGCGAGCGCGTTGGCGGTCCCGCTGCCGTTGCTGTTGGAGCCGTCGCCTGGGTAGGGGCCTGCGGTCTCCTCGGGGATGACCGAACAGCTGCCGGTCGTGCCCGTGGTGCCCGTGGTACCCGTGGATCCCGAGCCCGAACTCACGGTGCTGGTCCCGGCGTCGGAGCCCCCGCCGCCGCAACCCAGCAAGGTCAGGCCGCCGAGACCCACAACGCCAGCGAACAGCCCCAGCGCACGGCGGCGCTGCTGCAGCACGGCGAGGTCGTGCGTCAGGCCTCGATCGTGGTCGTGGCTGGATTCGTGAGCATCGTGGCGAGGCGGCTGCATGGCGGAACTCCTGAACGGGATGCTCCGCATTGGACCGACCGGCCTTGTCGGGGGCTTATCGTCTTTGTGTCAGGGCTGACAAGCCTCCCTGCGCTACCTTCGCTCGCCATCGGAAGCCGGCCCCGGGGTCTGCTCCCACGCTGGCGGGGCTTAACCGCAGGTCGCATCCCCCGGGGCCGGCTTCCGATGGCTCGGACCGAGTAGGGCTCAGGGTCAGTGCTGGACTTTCACCATGCTGGCGTAGACGCCGTCTCTGGCCATCAGCGCGTCGTGATCGCCGGATTCGACGACCTGACCATCCGCCATGACCTGGATGCAGTCGGCGCGGCGGATCGTCGACAGGCGGTGCGCAATCACGATCAGCGTCTTGCGGCCCTGCCATTGCTCCAGTGCCTGCTGCACGGCACGCTCGCTCTCGGTGTCCAGCGCCGAGGTCGCCTCGTCGAAGATCCACACCGGCGCATCCTTGTACAGCGCACGCGCGATCGCCAGGCGCTGGCGTTGGCCGCCTGACAACTTGCTGCCGTTGGCGCCGACCGTCGTGTCCAGCCCCTCAGGCAGCGCCTGCGCGAAGTCCCACAGCGCCGCGGCACGCAGCGCCTGCTCCAGCTTCGCCTCGTCGCGTTCCTGGCCGTAGGCGATGTTGTCGGCCACCGAGGCGTCGAACAGCACGATGTCCTGGGACACGACGGCGAACTGGCGCCGCAGGTTGGCCTTGGTCAGTTCATCGATGGCGACACCGTCCAGCAGGATGCTGCCGCTGTCCGGACGCTCGAAGCCAAGCAGCAGGTTGACCACCGAGCTCTTGCCCGCGCCCGAGCTGCCCACGAGCGCCGTCGTCTTGCCCGCCGGGATGTGCAGGTTCAGCGCGGCGAGCGCGTCGCGGTTCGCGCCGGGATAACGCAGCGTGACCTGCTGCAGCGCGATGTCGCCGCGCACGTCGGTGAGCTCGCGCGTGCCGGTGTCGGGCTCGGCCGGCGTGTCCAGCAGCCCGATGCAGCCGCGCGCGACCACGAGCGCATTGGTGATGGGCTGCATCACGTCGCTCAGGTGGCGCAGCCGCGAGCTCATGAACAGCAGCGCCGCGACGAAGGAGGCGAACTCGCCCACGCCGGTGCCGTTCACCCGCGACTGGTAGAGCGCCAGGCTGACGATGATGGAGATGCCGACGCTGGCCATCAGCTGCGACAGCGGCTGCGCCATCGCGTTGGAGGCCGCCGTCTTCAACATGCTGCGCTGCACCTCCCGGGCGCGCTCGGCGAAGCGGCGCGTCTCGTAGTCGGCGGCGTCGAAGCTGCGCACGACCCGCCAGGCGCGCGTGACGTCCTCGATCACCGAGACCAGGCGCAGTTGCGCGTCGTAGGCCCAGGTGCCCATGCGCCGGACCCGCTTGTTGACCTTGCGGACGACGAAGGCCAGTCCCGGCACCGTGATCAGCGACAGCAGCGTCAGCTTCCAGTTCAGGACGAACAGGTAGCCCATCAGCGCGAGCGCCGGCAGGCCGTCGCGCAGGATCGTCACCAGCGAACCGGCGATCAGCGTCACGACATGCTGCGGGTCGTTGACGACCTTGGTCACGGCGGTGGCGGGCTGCAGGCTCGTGTAGACCCGCGCGTCGGCGCGCAGCAGGACTTGCAGCAGCGCGGTGCGGATGTCCATCACCGTGCGCGAGATGGTCCAGTTCAGCATGTACTGGCCGCAGAAGGTGAACAGGCCGCGAACGGCGAACAGGCCGATCAGCACGATCGGCACCATCCAGATCGGGAAGCTGTAGTCCAGGTTGACCGAGGCCATCGAAGGCGCGGCGGATGCGGTGGTGGAGGCCGCCGGCGCGACCGACATGGCCGGGGCCGCTGGCACCGCCGATACCACCGACGCTGCCGGCGCAGCCCCCGGCAGGCCGATCACCGACGTGGTGGCCGGCTTGGCGTTGAAGCCCTCGCCGAGCGCATAGCCCAGCAGTTTCGGGATCATCGGTTCGGTCGTCGCGACCAGCACGAAGGCCAGCACCGACAGCATCAGCCCCCAGCGGTGCGGCTTCATGAAGCGCCACAGACGGCTGGCGGTCTCTCGCAGGGGGGTGTCGTCCGAGGGCGTCGAAGGGGTCGTCATTGATCGGATCAGGTCGGGGCGATGGGCTGCGTCACGCGGCCCTTGCGGAGCGCCCGCTTGTAGCGGTGCGTCGCCTTCAGGCGATTGAGCGCCATGCGCCAGCGGTCGCCCAGCGATGGCGGCCGGCGGGCGATCACACTGTACACGCGGAACTTGCCCGACCAGCGGTGCTTGACCAGGTCGAACTCGGCCAGCAGACGCGCCTCGTCCTGACGCGGATCGAGCTCGGGATGGTTGCGGTACAGGTCGCCGCCGAGCGGGCGCGTGTGACGCACCGGCGTGGCATCGATGATCGCGATCGAGTCCGTGCGTCCCTTGCCGGCCATGGTCGGCCAGATCCAGTCCAGTCCCCAGCCGCTGCGGCTCATCGAGAAGGTCTTGAGGCAGGCCCGCAGCGTGGCGCGGTCGAACAGCGGGGCCATGACCTCGACGAAGTCGACGTGGCGCATCACGCAGTCCGGACGTTCCAGCACGATCGGCCACGTGTGGTACGAATCCCGCGTCAGCGCCGGCTGGGCGAGCGACAGGCTGAAGCCGCGGAACAGCGCGAACATCCGGTTCACCGTGTCGGTCGTCGCGGCCAGGTCGTCGTCCGGAAACCAGAAGGCGTCGTAGCGGTCGATCAGCGACGGATGGTCGGCCAGCAGTTCCCCGATGCAGGACCATTTCGGTCCCGGCCGGTGTTCGTAGTAGTCGGCGTCGGCCTGGTGCATGCCCGGCTGCTTGCCGAAGTAGCTGATGAACAGGTCGAAGTCGCGATCGGGCTGGGCGATCCAGCCCGCATGCAGCGAGGCGTCCCCTGCGCGCAGGACCACGAGGTTGCGGATGCCGCGCCGGGCGCGCGTCGTATCCGGCGCCGCATTCGCCGTCGTATCCGACGTTGTGCTCGGCGTCATGTCCGGAGTCTCACCGCTCATGCAGCCGCACTCCCGTCCAGCAGCTCCTGCGCGGTCTTCAGCGCGGCCGCCACGATCTGGTCCATGTTGTAGTAGCGGTACTGCGCCAGGCGGCCGACGAAGGTCACGCCCTCGGCCTGCTCGCCCATCTCGGCGTACTTCTTGAAGAGGGCCTCGTTCTCGGGCCGCGGCACGGGGTAGTAGGGATCGCCTTCGGCCTGCGGGTACTCGCGCACGATGGAGGTGCCCGCATGCGTCTCGCCGGTCAGGTGCTTGAACTCGGTGATGCGGGTGTAGGCGTGGTCGTTCGGGTAGTTGACCGTGCCGACCGCCTGGACCTGCGCCGTGGTCGGCAGGTGCTCATGGTCGAAACGCAGGCTGCGGTAGGGCAGGGCGCCGTGGCAGTGATCGAAGTAGGCGTCGATCGGGCCGGTGTAGATGATGTGCGCGCCGGGGAAATCGCCTCGCACGTCCTGGAAATCCACGCCGGTGCGCACCGTGATGCCGGGATGGTCCAGCAGGCGCTGGAACATCGCCGTGTAGCCGTCCGCCGGCATGAACTGGAAGGTGTCGCCGAAGTAGCGGTCGTCGTCGTTGCTGCGCGTGGGGATGCGCGCGGCCACGCCGGCCGACAGCTGCGACAGGTCCAGCCCCCACTGCTTCAAGGTGTAGCCGCGGAAGAACTTGTCGCACAGGTCGCGGCCGACGCTGTTCAGCACCACGTCCTCGCTGGTCTGGATCGGGTCGCGGGGTTCGCGCACCGTCTCGAGGTAGCCCTGCACCTCGTCCTCGGTCAGCGACAGGCCGTAGAGCGTGTTGATCGTCGTGCGGTTGATGGGGATGGGCACCAGCTGCTCGCCGACCTGGGCCAGCACGCGATGCTCGTAGAAGCGCCAGGTGGTGAAGCGCGACAGGAACTCGAAGACCTTCTTCGCGTTCGTGTGGAAGATGTGCGGCCCGTAGGGATGGATCAGCACGCCGTGGGCGTCGCGCTCGTCGTAGGCGTTGCCGCCGATGTGCGGACGCTTGTCGATCAGGTGCACCGTCTTGCCGGCATCCGCCAGCACGCGCGCGCAGACCGAGCCGGCGAAGCCGGCGCCGACGATCAGGTAGTCAGTCTTCATGGTGGAAGCCCTCCGGGGCCGTCTCCTGTTCATGGTTCGCAATTGCCCGCGATTGTGATCGCGGCCGCCTGGTGATCTTCCCGGATCAACCCAAATTTACCGTGGCTTCTCGGTCGAGGGCGCACGCGGGCACTGACCGCGGCCGGCGGACCGCGGCCTGCGGCCGTGGCGCGCCGGTAACCGGATGTGCCCCGCATACACTGCCGCGATGTCTGAGATTTCCCCGAGCGCTCCGTCGGCGCCCGCGCGCCGCCGCGTGCTGCACTTCGTGACCGGGGGCTTCTCCGGCGCCACGCAGGTGGCGGTCGATCTGTGCCTGGCGCAACTGAAGAGCGAGCGCATCGCGCCCGTCCTGGTGCTGCGCCGCAAGATGCGCACCGAGAACGCCGCCAAGCTGGCCCGCATCCAGGCGCTGCGCGAGCAGGGCCTGCCGGTGTATGTCGTGCCCGGCTGGGCGCATCTGGCGACGATCTGGGCGCTGCGTCGCCTCTGCGAGCAGCTGCACCCCGATGTCCTGATGGCCCATGGCTTTCCCGAACACCTGCTGGGCCGTCGCGCCGGGCGTCTGGCTGGCGTGCCGGTGCTGGTGCAGGTGGAGCACAACTCGCGCGAGCGATACACGCGCTTCAAGCGCGCGCAGGCGCGTCGGCTGAGCGAGGTCAGCGCGCGACTGGTCGGCGTGTCGGAGGGCGTGCGCAGGCGTCTGGTCGATCTGGGCATGCCCGAGGACAAGACGACGGCGATCCCGAACGGGATCCGGCTGGAGCGCTTCGCCGCCGCTGACGAGCATCCGGTCGCGGGGCGGGAGCCGGGCATCGTGATGTCGGCGCGCTTCGCGCGGCAGAAGGATCCTCAGACCTTGATCCGCGCGCTGGCGCTGCTGCGCGAGCGCGGGCTGCGGCCGGTGCTGCACCTGGCCGGCGGCGGCAAGGAGGCCTACCGGCGCGCCACCGAACACCTGACCCGGCAACTGGGCCTGGAAGAGCAGGTGCGCTTCCTGGGCCATCACGGGGACATCCCGGGCCTGTTGATGAGCCAGCGGATCTTCGTGCTGTCGACGCATTGGGAAGGCATGCCGCTGGCGCTGCTGGAGGCGATGGCTGCGGGATGCGCCTGCGTGGCGTCGCTGGTGCCCGGTGTCGAGGGCGTGATCGAGGACGGGCGCACGGGCCTGATGGTGCCGGAGGCGGATCCGGCGGCGCTCGCCGGGGCGCTGGAGCGGCTGCTGCGCGATCCGGCGCTGGCCACGCGCCTCGGCGCCGCCGCGCGCGCGCGGGCGATCGAGGAGCATGGCGTCGACCTCATGATGCGGCGCTACGAGGACATGCTGATGGCGCTGTGACGCCTGGACGCCTGGACGCCCGGACGCCCGGACGCCCGGACGCCCGGACGCCCGGACGGCGCGGCGGCCGATCACCGGGCACCGGGGGCCGATGCCCGCGGACCTGCCGGCCGGTCGCCCTCAGGCTGCGGCGGCGCGATGCTGGTCGTCGGCCCGGCGCAGCCAGTAGCGCAGGCGCATCGCGCGGATGTACCAGCCCCGGCGCTTGTAAGCGCGATCGAGCTCGCGCAGCGGGATCGGTGACGCTTCCTCGAAGGCCTGTCTGAACATCGCCACCATGCCGGCGCAGCCGTCGGGCATGGCCTTCTCGACCATGCGCGAGGCGCCGATGAAGTTGCGCGCCGCGAAGTGCGCCCAGGCGAAACGCGCGGCGTCGTCCAGCGTCGCGCCCGCGGGGGCGTCGCGCAGGTTCGCGAGCGCATGGGCCAGGTGCTCCGCCTTGGTCGTGTTGGGCGTGCTCAGGATCGAACCGGCCCGTTGGCGATAGGCCACCCAGACTTCCGGCTCGTACCACGCGCTCTCGGCGAGCAGCGCGAGCAGGGGCGTGGTCGCCATGTCCTCGAAATATCGGCCGACCGGGAAGCGCACCTGCTCGCCCCAGACGCTGCGTCGCGCGATCTTGGACCAGCTGTGCATCTGGCCCGCTTCGAACAGCCCTTGCATCAGCCGCGACGGGTCGCGCATCAGCTGGCGTTCCGGACCCGCGAAGGTGTGCCGGTGCAGTTCGCCGCGCAGCCGGTGCTTGAGCTTCATGCGTTCGCGCAGCATGAAGAAGTCGCACAGCACCAGCGCCGGGGCGTGGCCCTGGATCACCTGGCGCAGTCGCGGGATCGCGCCAGGCATCAGGTAGTCGTCGGAGTCGAGGAACCAGACGTACTCGCCGCGCGCCGCCTGCAGCATCGTGTTGCGCGCGCCGGAGAGCCCCTGGTTCTGCGCATGGAACAGGCCCTGCACCTTCACCGGACCATGGGCGTGCTCGGCGACCAGCGTGCGCACGAGTTCGTCGGACCCGTCGGTGGAGCAGTCGTCCACCATCAGCACCTCGACGCCGGCATCCGCCTGCGCGAGGACCGAGTCCAGGCATTCGCGCAGGTAGTCCCTGACGTTGTGCACGGGGATCAGGACCGACAGCCAGAGGGCGCCCGCGCCGGGCGGCGGTTCCTGAAGACGGGGCGCAGGGGAGGCGCTCATCGTGTCTCGCTCACTCGTGCCAGTGATCGGCAATCCAGGGTGCCGGTTTCGGACGACGCCAGTTGCCGTTGCTGCGTCCGGCCAGCGCATCGGGCGGGTTCATGACGCCGTGGAAGATCAGGATCCGCGCGCCGTCGGGGATGAAGGGCGCCTGGAAGTAGTTCATCGGCCAGCGCGGGATGCTGTGGTACTTGAAGCTGGCGCACCAGCGATCGTCCCAGTACTTCAGCAGTCCCTTGCGATGCATCTCGTCGGAGAGGTAGGCCTGCTCGTTGCGGAACTGCTGCCGGATCGCGTCGAACTCGCGCCGGAACTTGGCCAGCACGTCGGGGTGGGCGCCCAACGTGAAGCGGTAGACCGAGGAGTTGCCCGTGATGCGCCAGGGACGCTTCCAGTCGTGGATGATGAGGAACTCGCCGGGCTCCTCGAAGAACGGGGTGATGTCGTCGACGATCACCACGTCGAGGTCGAGGAAGAGGGCCGTGCCGCGCAGGCCGTACTTCTGCACCAGGTCGTCGCTGAAGGTCGTCAGCTTGGTCCAGCCGCGCTCCGGGCTGCCGGGCGGCAGGTCCAGCGGCGGGATCGGCAGGCACTCGACCTCGGCCCGCACGCCTTCGCCGCGATCGGTCAGGCAGACGAAGCGGAAGTCGCCGCGCAGGTGCCGGCGCACCATCGCGTAGAGGCGGTTGACGTACTCGGGGCCGTACTTCGTGCCCCACTTCATGCAGAGAATGACGCGGTCGCCGGACGTCGGCGCCGGAGCGGAGCTCATCGGGGTGTTCATCGGTCAGAGCTCTTCGACGTGGCGGGGAGGGTAGCTGTCCCAGCTGAGGCAGCCCGGGCATTGCCAGAAATAGTGCTGCGACTCGAAGCCGCAGGCGGCGCAGCGGTAGCGCTGCAACGGCCGCACGGCGCGTTGCAGCGCGGTGCCCACCAGTTGGGCCTCGTCCTCGTCGAGCGGCTGCTGGCGCGCGTGGCTCTGCTGCAGCAGCAGCGTCGCGGCGGACAGGGCCGGCTCGACGCGGAGGTGGTCGGCCAGGCGGCGGCGCTGTGCCTCGGGCGCGGGTTCCAGCAGCGCGATGGCCTGCAGCAGTGCCATGCTCGGATGGCGGCGGTAGTGGGCCTCGATCAGCGCGAGCGCCTGCGCGACCGTGCCGGTGGCCTGGGCGGCCTGCGCGTAGTCGCGCGCGACGAGGTTGAAGGCGTCGGGATTGGCCCTCAGCAGCTCGCCGTACAGGCCCATCGCACCGACCTGGTCGCCCTGTCGCGCCAGCATCTGGCCCAGCAGCACGTAGGCCCGCGCCGATTGCGGTGCGCGCTCGCGGGCCTGGTCCAGCCAGCGACGCGCCTGGGGCTCGTCCTGGCGGGCCTGGGCCTCGAGCGCCAGCTCGCACCAGTAGTTGGCGATGCGGCTCGCGAAGCTGCCGGTGCCGGCCGCCTCGAGCTGCTCGGAGACCTCCGCCGCCTTCGCCCATTCGCGCGAGCGCTCGTACAGCGACAGCAGCGCCAGCGCGGCCTCGTGGTCGAAGACCGTGCCCTTGAGGGCCCCGTAGGCGGACTCGGCACGGTCGAACAGGCCGGCCTTGAAGAAGTCCTGCGCCAGCGCGTACTGCGCGCGGTCGCGCTCGGACTTCGGCAGGTCGCCGCGCGACAGCAGGTGCTGGTGCACCCGCACGGCGCGTTCGTACTCGCCGCGGCGGCGGAACAGGTTGCCCAGCGCGAAGTGCAGCTCCGAGGTGTCGGGATCGGCCTGCACCGCTTCGATGAAGGCGTCGATCGCCTTGTCCTGCTGCTCGTTGAGCAGCAGGTTCAAGCCCTTGAAGTAGGCGCGCGGCGCGTCGCGCTGCTCGCGTTTCCATTGGCGCGCGTCCAGCTTGGAGGCCAGCCAGCCCAGTCCGAAAACCAGGGGCACGCCGATCAGCAGCCAGCTGAGATCAAATTCCATCGGGGATCTTGGGGTCGTTGGCGGTCGCAGTCGCCGAAGAGGGCGGCAGGTCGTCCGCCGGAGGGAGCGATCGCGCGGCGGCGCGCTTGTGTCGCCACCACGCCGGGACCATCGCCAGCACGCCGAAGGCGCAGCCCAATCCGAAGGCCAGCAGCACCACGATCACCAGCGGAGATCGCCAGGACTGGCCGAAGAACCAGTGCACGACGACCTCCTGGCTGTTGTTCAGCGCGAAGGCGAAGAGACAGAAGAACAGGAATGCTCGGAAGAGCCAGACCAGGATTCGCATGGGGGGCGATTCTAGGCGCGTGCGGAGTACGCCATGACCGATGGCAGGGCGAGTTAACCCCTGAATACATTCGTCCGCCGACGGACGAAAAAAAAGCGCCGCGGTTCGCGACGCCTTCGGTCATGGGATGCGGGGCGCTCAGGCGGCCTGCTGGTCCTCGTCCGCGACGGGCAGTTGCGCGTCGACGGCTTCGCGCAGGGCCTTGCCCGGCTTGAAGTGGGGCACCAGCTTCTCGGGGATCAGCACCTGCTCGCCGCTGCGCGGATTGCGGCCCATGCGCGGCGGACGGCGGTTGATCGAGAAACTCCCGAAGCCGCGGATCTCGATGCGGTGGCCGCGGGCCAGCGCGTCGGACATCGCGTCCAGGATGGTCTTGACCGCGAACTCGGTGTCTCGTTGCGTGAGCTGGCCGAAGCGCTCGGACAAGTGGGCCACCAGGTCGGATCGGGTCATGGTCGTCGGCATCTGAAGAAAAACAGGCTCGCTGCGGAGCGAGCCTGTCGAAGCGCTTGTGCGTCGATTTGGCGTCTGGGAAGGCAGGCTAACTCAGCCGGCCTCCGACCAGAACAAGGGATTCTCTTGAGACCGGGCGCGACGCTGACGCGCCACGCCCGGCGTCCAAGAAGATCAGCCGTTGTTCTGGTTGTCCAGCTTGGCGCGCAGCAGGGCGCCCAGGCTGGTCGTGCCGGCGTTCTCACGCTCGTTGTTCTGCGACAGACGCTGCATGGCTTGCTGTTCGTCGGCGCTGTCCTTGGCCTTGATCGACAGCTGGATGCTGCGCGACTTGCGGTCGACGTTGACGATCACGGCGGAGACTTCGTCGCCTTCCTTCAGCACGTTGCGGGCATCTTCCACGCGGTCGCGGCCGATTTCCGAAGCACGCAGGTAGCCGGTGACTTCCTCGCCCAGGTCGATCTCGGCGCCACGGGCGTCGACGGTCTTGACCTTGCCGGTCACGATCATGCCGCGGTCGTTGACCGAGACGAAGGTCGTGAACGGGTCGCCGTCCAGCTGCTTGATGCCCAGCGAGATGCGCTCGCGCTCGACGTCCACGGCCAGAACGATGGCGTCGACTTCCTGGCCCTTCTTGTAGTTGCGGACGGCGGTTTCACCCGGCTCGTTCCACGACAGGTCGGACAGGTGCACCAGGCCGTCGATGCCCTGGGCCAGGCCCACGAACACGCCGAAGTCGGTGATCGACTTGATCGGGCCCTTGACGCGGTCGCCGCGCTTGACGTTCTCGGCGAACTCTTCCCACGGGTTGGCGCGGCACTGCTTCATGCCCAGCGAGATGCGACGCTTGTCTTCGTCGATCTCCAGGACCATGACTTCCACTTCGTCGCCCAGCGAGACGACCTTGGAAGGCGCGACGTTCTTGTTGGTCCAGTCCATTTCGGAGACGTGCACCAGGCCTTCGATGCCGGGTTCGATCTCGACGAACGCGCCGTAGTCGGCGATGTTCGTGACCTTGCCGAACAGGCGGGTGTTGGCCGGGTAGCGGCGCGACACGCCGAACCACGGGTCGTCGCCCAGCTGCTTCAGGCCCAGCGAGACGCGGTTCTTCTCGGCGTCGAACTTCAGGACCTTGGCGGTCAGTTCCTGACCGACCGTCACCACTTCGCTCGGGTGACGGACACGGCGCCAGGCCATGTCGGTGATGTGCAGCAGGCCGTCGATGCCGCCCAGGTCCACGAACGCACCGTATTCGGTGATGTTCTTGACCACGCCGTTGACGATGGCGCCTTCGGTCAGCGTTTCCAGCAGCTTGGCGCGCTCTTCGCCCATCGAAGCCTCGACCACCGCGCGACGCGACAGCACAACGTTGTTGCGCTTGCGGTCCAGCTTGATGACCTTGAACTCCATGGTCTTGCCCTCGAACGGGCTCATGTCCTTCACCGGGCGGGTGTCGAGCAGCGAACCGGGCAGGAAGGCGCGGATGCCGTTGACCAGGACGGTCAGGCCGCCCTTGACCTTGCCGGAGACGGTGCCGGTCACGAACTCGCCGGATTCCAGCGCGTTCTCCAGCGACAGCCACGAGGCCAGACGCTTGGCCTTGTCGCGCGACAGGATGGTGTCGCCGTAGCCGTTTTCGATGGCGTCGATCGCCACCGAGATGAAATCGCCGACCTGGACTTCGACTTCGCCCTGGTCGTTCTTGAATTCTTCGACCGGCACGTAGGCTTCCGACTTCAGGCCGGCATTCACCACCACGAAGTTGTGCTCGATGCGGACGACTTCAGCCGAGATGACCTCGCCGGTGCGCATGTTGGCCTTCTGCAGCGATTCCTCGAACAGGGCGGCGAAAGATTCCATTTGGGACATGTGAGATTTCCTTGCCAGGCACAGAGCGTCCGGCGGCTTGATCACTGGACAGTGACTCAGGCAGCCTGATCCGAGAGGTGCGCGGGCGTGTGTTGCAAGCGGACTTGCGGGTTAGGTTGTAGAACGTGTCACCCCCAGTGGACTGACGTCCGGAGGGAGGGGTGACACTCCTGTCTTGCGTGCGGAACCTGTGATTCCGACCCGTGAGGGTCAGGCCTTGAACGGACGCCGTTCGTTCCACCAGCTCAGCACCAGGTCACGGGATTCCCCGATGGTCTGTTGCGAGTTGTCCAGTTCGATCGCATCCGCGGCGGCCTGGAGCGGCGACGCGCTGCGACCCTTGTCGCGAGCGTCCCGCGCTTCAAGATCAGCGCGCAAGCTCTCGATATTAGCCGGAATTCCCTTGGAAATCAATTGCTTGTAGCGCCGCTCCGCCCGCGTGGCGGCGCTGGCGGTGAGGAAGACCTTGAGCGGCGCGGCAGGGAAGATCGCAGTGCCCATGTCGCGCCCGTCGGCGACCAGGCCGGGCAGGCGGCGGAAGTCCAGCTGCAGCTGATGCAACGCGCGGCGCACCGCCGGATGGGCGCCGACCTGCGAGGCCATGAGGCCGGTGGCCTCCTGACGCAGATCGCCGGACACGTCCTCGTCGTCGAGCAGCACGCGGCCGGCTTCGAACTTCAGGTCCAGCGTCGAGACCATGGCGGCCACGGCCTCGCCGTCGTCCAGCGAAATGCCCTTGCGGGATGCCGCCAGGCCGGTCACCCGGTACAGCGCGCCGGAGTCGAGCACGTCGTAGCCCAGCGCCTGGGCGACCTCGTCCGTCAGTGTGCCCTTGCCGGAGGCGGTGGGGCCGTCGATGGTGATGACGGGGATGTCGGCCACGTCCGCGCGGACCACGCCGAACAGCGTCTCGAAATAGTCCGGGAAGGTCTTGGCGACGCATTGCGGATCGAGGATGCGCACCGGCACCGCCGGTCCCTGACGGTCGTCCTGCAGGCCGTTGAATGCGGCCAGCGAGAAGCACATCGCCACGCGGTGGTCGTCGTAGGTGTGGATGGCGGCAGGCTTCCAGACCTTCAGCGGATGCACGCGCAGCCAGTCGGGGCCTTCCTCGACCTGCGCGCCGAGCTTGCCGAGCTCCGCCACCATCGCGGCGATGCGATCGGTCTCCTTGACGCGCCACGAGGCGATGTTGCGCAGCGTCGTCGGGCCGTCGGCATAGAGCGCCATCACGGCCAGCGTCATGGCGGCGTCGGGGATGTGGTTGCAGTCGAGGTCCAGCGCCTTCAGCGGCCAGGCGCCGCGGCGGACCTCGAGCCAGTTCGGGCCGATCTCGACGCGCGCGCCCATCGCCTGCGCGGCTTCGACGAAGCGGACGTCGCCCTGCACAGAGCTCGAGCCCACGCCCTCGATGCGCACCGGCGCCTCGGTGGCCGCGATCGCGCCCAGCGCGACGAAGTAGGACGCCGACGACGCGTCGCCCTCGACGTGCACTTCGCCCGGCGAGCGGTAGCGGCTGCCGGCGGGGATCACGAAGCGCTGCCAGTCGTCGTCGCGACGGACCGGCACGCCGAAGCGCGCCAGCAGTTCGAGCGTGATGTGGACGTAGGGCTTCGAGATCAACTCGCCGGTGACCTCGATCACCACATCGTTCGTGGCCACGAGCGGCAGCGCCAGGAGCAGCGCGGTCAGGAACTGGCTGGACACGTCGCCGCGCACGCGCACGGGGGCGTCGAGGCTCAGGGGCGCCGGCCCGTTCAGGCGCAGCGGCGGATACCCTTCCTGGCCGAGGCAGTCGATCGGGCAGCCCAGCGCGCGCAGCGCGTCGACGAGATCGCCGATCGGACGCTCATGCATGCGGGGCACGCCGGAGAGCTCGAAGCGGCCGCCCTGCGTCGCGGCCAGCAGGGCGAGTGCTGCCGTCAACGGTCGCATGGCCGTGCCGGCATTGCCGAGGAAGAGCTTGGCCTCCTTCGTCCGCGGCGCCCCGCCGATGCCGGTCACCGACAGCACGCCGTCGTCGCCGGTCTCGAGCCGGCAGCCCAGCTCGCGCAGCGCGGCCAGCATGACCTTCGTGTCGTCCGAGTCCAGCAGGTCGTGGACCCGCGTCACGCCGTCGGACAGGCCGGCCAGCAGCAGCACCCGGTTGGAGATGCTCTTGGAGCCGGGCAGGGACACGGTGCCGGCGGCGCCGCGCAGCGGAGGCAGGTCCAGGAAGGGGATCTTGTACATGGCGCGGTCCAGGCACGCGCGGCGTGCCGGCGGGGAAGGGGAAAGGAAAAAAGGCTGCTTGGCTACTTGGACTTCGACGACGGCGCGGGGGCGCCGAGCTGCCACTGCGCGCGACCCTCGGAGGCCTGGCGGATCATGGCCTCCAGCGCGTGGGCGTCGCCTTCGCGGATGGCCTGCTCCATCTGGTCCAGCACCTCGCGGAAGCGCTGCGATTGCGTCAGCAGGTCCTGCTTGTTGGCCACCAGGATGTCACGCCAGATCGTCGGATCGCTGGCGGCGATGCGGGTGAAGTCGCGGAAGCCGGGGCCGGCCAGGCTCAGGAAGTCGCGGCCTGAGGGCTGCTTCTGCACCGAACTGAAGTACGCGTAGGCGAGCAGGTGCGGCAGGTGGCTGACGGCGGCAAAGGCTTCGTCGTGGTGGTGCGGCGCCATCTTGAGCACCTGGCAGCCCAGCGCCGACCAGACGTCCGTCGCCTTCTGCACCATCTCCGGCTTGGTCTGTTCCAGCGGCGTCAGGATGACCTGGCGGCCCTGGTACAGCGCCGCGTCGGCATGCTGCACGCCGGCGCTTTCCTTGCCGGCGATCGGGTGCGCGGGCACGAAGCTCGAGAACTGCTTGCCCAGCGCGCGTTTCGCCGCGTCGACGACGTCGCCCTTGGTCGAGCCCACGTCCATCAGCAGCACGTCGGCGCGCACGAGGTGGCGGATCGCCTTGAGCGTCGACTCGGTGGCGGCGACGGGCACGGCCAGCAGCACGATGTCCGAACCGGAGACGGCCAGCAGCGCCGATTCCGCGGCGATGTCGATCACGCCCATGCGACGGGCGGTCTCGGTCGTCGACGGGCTCTTGCTGTAGCCCACCACCCGGCGCACGAGGCCGGCTTTCTTCATGGCCAGCGCAAACGATCCGCCCATCAGGCCGCAACCGATCACGCCGAGTTGGTTGTACATCGCGAGAAACCTCTTTCGCTCAGGACTTCAGCTTCAGGACTTCAGCGGGTAGGCGCCGATGACCTTGTAGAACGCGCACAGCTCCCGCAACTCCGCCAGCGCGGCCGCGACGTGCGGCTGTGACGGATGGCCGTCCAGGTCGATGTAGAAGTAGTACTCCCACTGACCGGTGCGGGCCGGACGCGATTCCAGGCGCGTCATCGACACGCCATGCTTCTTCAAGGGAACCAGCAGATCATGCATCGCGCCGGGGCGGTTCGCCACGGAGACGATGAGGCTGGTGCAGTCCCGCCCCGTGGCCGGGGGGGTGGCCATGGTCTGCGGCAGGCAGATCACGGCGAAACGGGTGCGGTTGTACGCCTCGTCCTGCACCGCGTGCGCGGTGATGTGCAGGCCGAAGAGCGTGGCCGCGCGCTCGCTGGCGATGGCGGCGAGGGTCGGGTCCTGGGCGGCCAGGCGGGCGCCCTCGGCGTTGCTGGACACGGCGCGACGTTCGGCGTTGGGCAGGTGCTTGGACAGCCAGTTCTGACACTGCGCCAGCGCCTGCGGGTGGGCCAGCACGGCCTCGATGCCCTCGAGCGTGTTGTCCTTGCGCAGGAGGTTGTGGCGGATCAGCAGGCTGACTTCGCCGACGACGTGCGTGGGCGTGTGCAGGAACAGGTCGAGCGAGCGCGTCACCACGCCCTCGGTCATGTTCTCGACGCCGACGACGCCGTACTGCGCGCTGCCGGAGGCGGTCGCGTGGAAGACCTCGTCGAAGCTGTTGCAGTAGATGAGGTCGGCGGCGCCGCCGAAATACTCGATGGCGGCCTGCTCGCAGAAGGTGCCGAACGGGCCCAGCACGGCGACGCGCTGCGGCGATTCGAGCGCCAGGCAGGCGGACATGATCTCGCGCCAGATCGCGGCGACGTGTTCGCCCTTGAGCGGTCCGGGATTGGCGCCCTTGATCTTGGCGATGACCTGCGCGACGCGGTCGGGGCGGAAGAAGGGCGTGCCGTCGCGGCGCTTGATCTCGCCGACCTGCTCGGCGACATGGGCGCGCTGGTTCAGCAGCGTCAGCAGCTGCGAGTCGAGCGCGTCGATCTGGTCGCGCAGCGCGAGCAGCTCCGGATCGGCCACCGGCGCGGCCGGCACCGGGGTGCCGTCCGGCTCGATCGGCGTGGAAGAGGTCGGCGTGTCAGCCATGTCGGGTCTCGAAGTCTTGGAGGTGGCTCACCAGGGCTTGAACGCCCTCCAGCGGCATCGCGTTGTAGATCGATGCCCGCATGCCGCCCACCGACTTGTGGCCTTTGAGTTGCAGCAGTCCGCGCTCCCTGGCGCCGGCCAGGAAGGCGTCGTTCAGACGCTCGTCGCGGAGGAAGAAAGGGACGTTCATCCGCGAGCGGCACTGCGTCGCCACGCGGTTCTCATAGAGCGAGGAGCCGTCCAGCGCCTGATAGAGCAGGGCGGCCTTGTCGATGTTGCGCTGCTCGATCGCCGCGAGGCCGGTCTTGCCGCCGTACTCGAAACGCTTGAGCCACTGGAAGACCAGGCCGGCGACGTAGATGCCGAAGGTCGGCGGCGTGTTGTACATCGACCCGGCCTCGGCCACGATCTTGTAATCGAAGGCGGACGGGCAGATCGGCAACGCATGACCCAGCAGGTCCTCGCGCACGATCACCAGCGTCAGTCCAGCCGGGCCGATGTTCTTCTGGGCGCCGGCGAAGGCGATGCCGACCCTGGACCAGTCGACCGGGCGCGACGCCACGTGCGAGGAGAAGTCGATCGCCAGCGGCGCGTCGCAGCCCAGCGCGCGGAGGTCGGGCAGCGTCTGGAATTCGAGGCCGTCGATCGTCTCGTTGGTGCAGACGTGGACGTAGGCGGCGTCCTTGCGCAGTTGCCAGGTCGACGGATCGGGGATGTCGAGATACCGGCCGCCGGCGCCGTCCAGTTCGGCGGCGTTCGCGGCGATCCTCACGTCGGCGTAGCGTCGGGCTTCGCCGGCGCTCTTCTTCGACCACGAGCCGGTGACGACGACGTCGACGGCACCGCCGCGCGAGAGGTTCATCGGCAGGATGGCGTTCTCGCCCAGTCCGCCGCCCTGCATGAACAGGATGCGGAAGTTCGCCGGCACCTGCAGCAGGTCGCGCAGGTCGGCTTCGGCGGCTTCATAGATCGAGATGAATTCGCGGCCGCGATGGCTCATTTCCATGACGCTCATGCCGGAGCCGTGCCAGTCGAGCATCTCCTCCGCGACCAGGCTCAGGACCTCCTGGGGGAGGGCGGCGGGACCGGCGGAGAAGTTGAACGGGCGGACAGCTTGCATGGGCGCGGAGAAAAACGCGGGTGAGGGTTCGGAGAAGGCGCGATGAAGCGGCGCGGCGAGGGTGCGGGACCCTCGCCGGACCGCGTTGCCTTGCTTACTTCTTCGGCGTCGGCGACGTGGCCGGCTTGTTGGTGTTGAGCTTCGGCGCGGAGGCCGAACCCGCGGGCGGCGGACCGGCTTCCAGGCCGAGCTGCTTGGCGACGTTCTGCTGCAGCGCGATGAACTTGTCGTCGAGCTGCTTGCCGTTGTCGTCGATCAGCTTCTTCGTGAAGAGGCTCTGCAGTTCCTGCGAGGACTCGGCGAACTTCTTGCTCACCGGCGATTCGAGCCAGGCCAGCAGCTGCTTGAGCTCGTCCTCGGTGAACTTCTCGTCCAGCGCCACGCCCATCGTCGACGGCGCCAGCTTCAGGCCCTTGTCGACCAGCGGCTTGGCGTTGTCTTCCATGAACTTGCGCAGGTCGGCGTCGATCTGCTTGGCGGTGGCTTCGCGCTTGGCTTCCGGCACGTTGCGCAGCGCCGGCGCGGCCTTGGCGGCGAGTTCGTTGACCGGACGGCTCAGCACGCCCATGGTCAGCGCCTCGATCGCGGGCTGCTGGATCTTGAGGATCTTCGCGATGACGTCCTTCTTGGACTGCGGGCTGTCGGCCTTCTGCGCGAAGACGACGGGGCTCGCCAGCAGCGAGGCGGCGATGGCGCCGGCTTGGATGGACTTCAGCAACAAGGTCATTCCTTCACGTCGGGGGTGGAGTCGCCTGCGTCGCCCGTGGCGTCGCCGGCATCGGAACCGTCGGCGCCGGTGGCGTCCGCTCCGGTCGATTCTGTCGATTCTGGAGATTCGGTCGGTTCAACCGCATCGTTCTCCACGATGCGTTGCAGGCCCGAGAGCTTCGCGCCCTCGTCCAGCGAGATCAGCGTGACGCCCTGCGTGGCGCGTCCCAGCTCGCGGATCTCGGCAACCCGCGTGCGCACCAGCACGCCGGTGTCGGTGATCAGCATGATCTCGTCCTCGGGACGGACCAGCGTCGCGGCCACGACCTTGCCGTTGCGCTCGCTCTGCTGGATGGCGATCATGCCCTTCGTGCCGCGGCCGTGCCGGGTGTATTCGGCGATGTTGGTGCGCTTGCCGTACCCGTTCTCGGTCGCGGTCAGCACGCTCTGCGTCTCGTCCTCGGCCACCAGCATGGCGATCAGGCGCTGGTCGGGCTCGAGCATCATGCCGCGCACGCCGCGGGCCTGGCGGCCCATCGGGCGGACGTCGTCCTCGTCGAAGCGCACCGCCTTGCCGCCGTCGGAGAACAGCATCACGTCATGCTGGCCGTCGGTCAGCGCGGCGCCGATCAGGTAGTCGCCCTCGTCCAGGTCGACCGAGATGATGCCGGCCTTGCGCGGGTTGCTGAAGTCCTTCAGCGAGGTCTTCTTGACCGTGCCCAGTGCGGTGGCGAAGAAGATGAAGTGGTCTTCCGGGAAGGTGCGGAACTCGCCGGTCAGCGGCAGGATGACGTTGATCTTCTCTTCCGGCTGCAGCGGGAACATGTTGACGATCGGCTTGCCGCGCGCGTTGCGCGAGCCTTGCGGCACCTCCCAGACCTTGAGCCAGTACACGCGGCCGCGGTTGCTGAAGCACAGCATCCAGTCGTGCGTGTTGGCGATGAAGAGCTGGTCGATCCAGTCGTCGTCCTTCGTGGCCGTGGCCTGCTTGCCGCGGCCGCCGCGGCGCTGAGCGCGGTACTCGCTGAGCGCCTGGCTCTTGATGTAGCCGGTGTGCGAGAGCGTCACCACCATGTCGGTCGGCGTGATCAGGTCCTCGGTGCCGAGTTCCTGGGCGTTGTGCTCGATCACGCTGCGGCGCGCGCCCAGCTTGGTCTGGCCGAACTCCTGGCGCACCGAGGTCAGTTCGTCGCCGATGATGGTCGTGACGCGGGCGGGCGTGGCGAGGATGTCGAGCAGGTCGGCGATCTGGGCCATCACGTCGCGGTACTCGCCGACGATCTTGTCCTGTTCCAGCCCGGTCAGGCGTTGCAGGCGCATCTGCAGAATCTCGCCGGCCTGGTCGTCGGACAGCTTGTACAGGCCGTCCTCCTGCATGCCGTACTGCGCGGGCAGGCCTTCGGGCCGGTAGGCGTTGCGGCCGCCGGCGGTCTCGCCCTCGGCGCGCGACAGCATCTCGCGCACCAGCGACGAGTCCCAGGCGCGGTTCATCAGCTCGACCTTGGCGACCGGCGGGCTGGGGCTGCGCTTGATGATCTCGATGAAGTCGTCGATGTTGGCCAGCGCGACCGCCAGGCCTTCCAGCACGTGGCCGCGTTCGCGGGCCTTGCGCAGTTCGAAGACGGTGCGGCGGGTGACGACCTCGCGGCGGTGCTCCAGGAAGACCGTGATCAGGTCCTTCAGGTTGCACAGCTTGGGCTGACCGTCGATCAGCGCCACCATGTTCATGCCGAAGCTGTCCTGCAGCTGCGTCTGCTTGTACAGGTTGTTCAGGACGACTTCCGGGACCTCGCCGCGCTTGAGCTCGATCACCACGCGCATCCCGTCCTTGTCGGACTCGTCCTGGATGTGGCTGATGCCCTCGATCTTCTTTTCCTGGACCAGCTCGGCGATGCGCTCGAGCAGGGTCTTCTTGTTCACCTGGTAGGGGATCTCGTCGACGATGATCGCCTGGCGCTGGCCGCGGTCGATGTCCTCGAAATGGACCTTCGCGCGCATCACGACCTTGCCGCGGCCGGTGCGGTAGCCCTCGCGCACGCCGCTCAGGCCGTAGATGATCCCGGAGGTCGGGAAGTCCGGCGCCGGGATGATCTCCATCAGCTCGTCGATCGAGCAGTCCGGATTCTTCAGCGCGTGCAGGCAGGCGTCGATCGACTCGTTGAGGTTGTGCGGCGGGATATTCGTCGCCATGCCGACCGCAATACCGGATGAGCCGTTGATCAGCAGATTCGGCAGGCGGGCCGGCAATACCAGCGGTTCTTTCTCGCTGCCATCGTAGTTCGGGCCGTAATCGACGGTTTCCTTGTCGATATCGGCCAGCATTTCATGGGCGATTTTCGACAGGCGGATTTCGGTGTATCGCATCGCGGCGGCGTTGTCGCCGTCGATCGAGCCGAAATTGCCCTGGCCGTCCACGAGCATGTGGCGCAGGGAGAAGTCCTGCGCCAGCCGGACGATGGTGTCGTACACGGCGCTGTCGCCGTGCGGATGGTATTTACCGATGACGTCGCCGACGATACGGGCCGACTTCTTGTAGGGCCGGTTCCAGTCGTTGTTCAGCTCGTGCATCGCGAACAGCACGCGCCGGTGCACCGGCTTGAGGCCGTCGCGGGCGTCGGGGAGCGCGCGGCCGACGATCACGCTCATCGCGTAATCCAGGTAGGAGCGGCGCATCTCCTCCTCGAGGCTGATCGGCAGGGTTTCCTTGGCGAACTGGGTCATGCGCGTGGGGCGCGCACGGAAGTGCGCGGCCTCTGGTGAGATCGGAAGACGGTGATTCTAATTGCGCGCGCTTGTCGTGCTTCTGCAACAGGTTCATGAACAGAAGACGCGCCTGCCGTGAGAATGCAGACGTCCTGTTGCCCTATGGCACAATCGGTTCGTCCCTAGGAGAAACCCTTGGTCGGGGAGACTCCTGAGGTTTTAGTTCCGACATTGGACGTTTCGCAGGGCAACTGCGGCTTTCCTTGAGAGGAGAATCATGAAGAAATTGAACCGCGTGGCAGCGCTCTTCGCTGTCGCCGCCGTCGCCACCTCGGGCGCTATGGCCCAAACCGTGGATAACTGGCGCGCTACGGATGGCACCGTTTGGAAGAACGGTACGAACGAGCTGTGCTGGCGCGATGCTTTCTGGACGCCGGCCACGGCTGCCAAGGATTGCGATGGCGCACTGAAGCCGGTTGCTCAGGCCACCCCGGCCGCGGCGCCCGCCGAGGCTCCGGCGGCGAAGCCGTCGGCTCCGGTGGTTGCACCGGTGCCCGTCGCTCCGACGAGCGAGAAGGTCACGTACGCCGCTGACGCCTTCTTCGACTTCGACAAGTCGACGTTGAAGCCGGAAGCCAAGGCCAAGCTGGATGACCTGGTCTCCAAGACCGGTGGCATCAACCTGGAAGTGATCATTGCTGTCGGCCACACCGACGGCATCGGCTCCGACGCCTACAACCAGAAGCTGTCGGTTCAGCGTGCTGAATCGGTCAAGTCCTACCTGGTGTCCAAGGGTCTGGAAAAGAACCGCGTCTACACCGAAGGCAAGGGCAAGAAGCAGCCCATCGCCGACAACAAGACCGCGGAAGGCCGCGCCAAGAACCGCCGCGTCGAAATCGAAGTGGTCGGTACTCGCGCCGTCAAGTAAGCGACGACGTATTGGCGACTTCGGTCGCCGATCGACGAACCCCGCCAGCCGCAAGGCTCGCGGGGTTTTTCATTGCGGTGTCATGCGGGGCTTGCCCGGAAGGGTGCATGCCATCGGCAATCTGCGCGATGGGGTCGTGGCGCTGCTGTGCTCGGCTACCATTGCGCCCATGGCGAATGTCGATGCAAAAGAGCTCGAGAAGTTCAGCGAGCTGGCCCACCGCTGGTGGGATACCGAAAGTGAATTCAAGCCGCTGCACCAGATCAATCCATTGAGATTGAACTGGATCGACGGGTGGTGCGGGGGGCTGCAGGGCAAGACGGCGCTGGACGTCGGCTGCGGCGGCGGCATCCTGACCGATGCGATGGCACGCAAGGGCGCGAACGTCCTGGGCATCGACCTGGCGACGAAGTCGCTGCGGGTGGCCGAGCTGCACGCGATGGAGGCAGGGACCGAGCACGTCGCCTACCAGGAGATCGCGGTCGAGGACCTGGCGGCGCAGCGCCCGGCGTCTTTCGATGTCGTGACCTGCATGGAGATGCTGGAGCACGTTCCCGATCCCGCCTCGGTGGTGACGGCGCTGGGGCAACTGGTGAAGCCGGGCGGCTGGGTCTTCCTGTCGACGCTGAACCGCAACGCCAAGTCCTTCCTCTTCGCGATCGTCGGTGCCGAGTACGTGCTGCGCATGCTGCCCGCCGGCACGCATGAATACGCGCGTTTCATCCGTCCCTCGGAGCTGGCGCAGATGTGCCGCGACGCCGGGCTGGAAGTGCAGGGCGCCAAGGGCCTGACCTTCAATCCGATCACGCAGCGTTATGCGCTGAATGCGGACACCGACGTGAACTACCTGCTGGCCTGCCGCCGTCCCGCATGAGCACGGTGATGCTCAACGCTCCGGTCGATGCGACGGTGCGCGCCAGCATCCGGACCGTGCTGTTCGATCTGGACGGCACGCTCGTGGACAGCGCGCCCGATCTCGCGGGGGCGACCAACGAGATGCTGGCGGCGAGGGGTCTGCCCGAAGTGCCTTTCGAGCGCCTGCGTCCCATGGTCGGCATGGGCGCGCGCGGGATGATGGGCGTGGCCTTCGGCGTGTCCCCGATGGAGAGTTCCTTCCCCGCGCTGCGAGACGAATTCTTCGATCGTTATGAGCAGCGCCTGCTGCGCGCGACGTTCCCGTTCGAGGGCGTTGCCACGATGCTGCAGTCCTTGTTGGACGAGGGCCTCCGCTGGGGCATCGTGACCAACAAGTCCGAGCGCTTCGCGCTCCCGCTGACGCGCGGACTGGGATGGGAGGCGCAGGCCGCCGCGATTGTTGGCGGCGACACGACGCCGCACAGCAAGCCGCATCCGGCGCCGTTGCTGGAAGCGGCGCGGCGGGCGGGCGTCTCGCCGCACGAATGCGTCTACGTCGGCGACGACGCGCGCGACATCCTCGCGGGTCGCGCGGCGGGCATGCCGACCGTGGCGGTGCGTTGGGGCTACCTGGGCGACGGCGAGCCCATCGAGGCCTGGGGCGCGGACGTGGTGGTGGACACACCGTCGCAACTGATCGAGTGGCTGCGGGCATCGCGCTGAGCGCGCCCGTTCACACGCCTGTCGAACTTCGAAAGCAGTCGTTGAAGACTCTTTGACGAACTTGTCGAGATCGGGCTCTTGAAGTCCGGGCGGCAGGCATAATGTGAGACTTCTCTCTCTGGGGCCGACCTGGTTTCGACGTGGGTACGGATTTGGAGTAGGGCATGCCGAGGGCCAGGCACCTCGTAAATCCATCTGGAACAAACCAACTGCGAACGATCAAACGTACGCTCTCGCGGCTTAAACCCCGCGGACCTCTCACCGGCAGGCCAATGGGCCGGGTGATGGGACGCAAGTCCTGACACAGAGAGGTTATTCACATTGGCTGGCTGTCACCCGGGCACCTTGGGTGATGGCGAGATCTAGGGTGCTGGCCCGTCCGGTAGCGTGCTCCTGCGCGACCGAATAGGTGAGAACCAAATCAGAGAGCTAAGCATGTAGAACTGCCCGATGAAGGCTTGCGGACGCGGGTTCAATTCCCGCCGGCTCCACCATCTTCCTGAAAGGGCCCGGACGTTTCGTCCGGGCCCTTTTCTTTTGCGATGACGCGCAAGGCGCGCAATGACGCGCCGGACGATCATTGCGGAGCAAACGTCATGTTCGACGAGACGTAGCTGATCGGCATGAACACGCCGCCACCCACATACTGCAGATGCAGCGCGTCGGCCTGGCCCCCCGAGAGCGAACCGGTCACTCCCGGCGTGGTTGACGACCGGCGCACGCCGCCATACAGCGAAGCACCGGATTTGCCGGCCAGCAGGGTCAGACCGTTCGCGCTGCTGGCCACCGTCGTCCAGGCGCCCGCGTCGGCCGTGGACCGCCATGTCTGCCCACCGTCTGGCGACTCATACAGCGCGCCGCCGCTCGTGGCCGCCACGACATGACGACCGTCCGACGACGTGGCGATGCCGCGCCAGTCCCGGCTGGTCGCGACGGCTTCCCAGGTGGTGCCGAAATCGTCGGACCGCCAGATGGCGCCGGTATCGACCGTCGCGTACAGCCGCTTGCCGTCCGAAGACGCCGCAGTGCCCCACCAGAACTGCGCGGAGGCCCGGGCGGTCCAGGTCACGCCGTAGTCGGTCGACACATACAGCTGCGCGCCATTGGTGCCTGCCACCAGAACGCGACCGTCAGCCGAAGCACTGATCGTGCGCCAGGCGCGGTTGCTGTCGCGCGCCGTCCAGGTCGCACCGCTGTCGGACGAGGTCCAGATCTGACCCAGGTAGGCCGTGGCCGCGAGGCGCACGCCATCGGCCGAACTGGTCACGGCGGACCAGGCGCGGGCGCTGCCGTCATTGGACCAATTGGCGCCGCCGTCCGTGGACAGATAGAGGGCGCCGCCGTTGAACGAAGCCAGGAGCTTCATGCCATCGGAAGAGGTCGACACGCCCGACCAGGTCTGCCCGGCAAGGCGCAGCGCCCAATGCGCGCCTGCGTCGGTGGAGGTATACAGCTCGCCGGACGCCGAGGTCGCGACCTGCCGGGCGCCATCGGCCGACACGGCTGTGCCGGTCCACGAGCCGGTCGGGGACTGGGCAGCCCAGCCGATCAGGTTGCCGCCCGGCAAGCCCACGGTCGTGATCCGCTGACCGGCGTTCTGCGCAATCGTCCAGCCGCCGGTGCCCACGCCCGTGACCTTGATCCAGTCCCCGATGACAGGCGTCGCCGGCAGCGTGATCACCACGGTCGAGCTCGAATTCGCCAGGTAGCCGGTGTTGGGAACGGCCTGCGCGGTGGGCCCGGTCACGTCCACCCATCGGGTGTCCGCCGGGGCGGCACTGCAGACATACGAGGTGGCAGTGACCTCCCCGGCGTCCAGCACGCCGTTGCGGTTGGCATCCTGTCCCGATTGCACGCGCTGGCCGCCATAGCCGCAGTTCGCGCCAGCCGGCTCCGCGACGACCGCGACGAGCGCGTCAAGGCCGGAAGCTCCCGTGGGACCAGTCGGGCCAGTCGGGCCAGTCGGGCCAGTCGGACCGGAAGGGCCGGACGGACCTGTAGGACCTGTTGGGCCTGTAGGACCGGCAGGACCCGTGGGACCTGTCGGACCTGTCGGACCGGCCGGTCCCGAAGCCCCGTCCGAACCATTCGATCCGTTCGATCCGTTCGAACCATTGGTCCCGTCAGTGCCGTTCGCCCCGTTGCAGACGTAGGCGATGCTGCTGGCTTCATTGGCGTCCAGTGCGCCATTGCCATTGGCATCCAGCCCGGCAAGCACGGCAGACCCCCCTCGTGCGCAATTCGCGCCGGCGGCTTCGGACTGGACTCTCACCAGCATGGACCGCCCTTGGGCACCGGCGCCGCCGTCCAGGCCATTGCAGACGTACTGGGTGCTGGACACCTCCGCGTCAGCCAATTGGCCGTTGGCATCTGCATCCGGGCCTGATTGAACACGTGTGCCGCCGGCCGGACAGTGACTGCCTGCGGGCTCCGGAGCGACACGCACCAGGGTTGCGGCGGCGGTGCCGGGATTGGCCTCCGGCCCCGCATCGTCACTGGACGATCCGCCACCGCACGCGGTCAACGCGGTGGCGAGGGCGGTGGCCCCGATGAGGAGCATGTGACGGGAGTGGCAGGTCAATCGAGTGCCGCGGAAGCGTCGATCGGCGATGGTATGAAGCATGGTGGATATGGGCGCCTCCAGCGGTCGCACCATGCAACCGCTCCCCCGAGGCGCGCGTCGCGGAAGTATCCGCAACCGAAGTCAGGTCCGGTATCAAGTCCAATCACGGCATCCTGAAAAGTTACAGAAGTGTCGTGCCTCCGCCGCGATGCGGCTGGTCCGGCAACAGGTCCCGTGGTCCCGCCCACCGTGTCTTCTCAGGCGTGGTGTCTTGCGGCGGCCGCACGATCGTTGCCGCACGGGGTCGGACACAAACCGTTTCACGAAGCTGGCAGGCCCTTTGCCATGTTCCTCCGCCAGTCCTTGGCGACCGCGAGCCGGTCGCCGGGGATACCGAAACCTGGAAGGAACCGCCACGCCATGGACGCTCTGATGCATCGACGCCCGTTCCGTACCGTGAACGAGGGCATGCCCGTCGGTCTCGCCCCTCCGGAGGCGCAACCGCGCTCGCCGTCCGACCGCCGCATCGACGGCGAGGGCACGCCCGAATGGGCCTGGCGCCAATGGCAGCCGCTGTGGGGGGCGCCGCTGACCTCGCTCGATGAACTGGTGCCTGAGGGTCGTCGCGCCGTCGTCGTCGCGCCGCATCCCGACGACGAGGTCCTGGGCTGCGGCGGACTGCTGTCGCTGCTGGTCACGCGGCATCGGGCCGGACTGCCGCCCGATCGCGCGCCCGCGCCGCCCGTCGAGCTAGTGGCTGTCACCGACGGCGAAGCCAGCCATCCCGGTTCGCCGCGATGGACGCCGCAGCGGCTCGCCGTGCAGCGCCGCCACGAACGGGCGTCCGGGTTGCGCCGCCTCGGGCTGCATGTGCCCGTGCATGCGCTCTGCGTGCCCGATGGTCACGTCACCGACCATGAGGACGATCTCGTGCTGGAGCTGTGCCGGCGCCTGCGGCCCGATGACGTCCTCCTCACGTCGTGGCGCCTCGACGGCCATCCGGACCACGAGGCCACCGGTCGCGCCTGCGCCCGCGCGGCCCTGCTGACGGGGGCCTCGCTCATCGAGCTGCCGATCTGGGCCTGGCATTGGGCGCGCCCCGGCGACGCCGCGGTGCCGTGGCACCGGATGCGGCGCCTGCCGTTGAACGCCCGCGCGCTGAGCGACAAGCGCGCCGCGCTGGCCGCGCATCGCAGCCAGTTGCTCGCCGATGGCGATCGCCCGCCCGCGCTGTCGGCGGAGTCGGTGAACCGCCTGCTGCGGCCGTTCGAATTCGTGCTGCTGCCGGACCTCGCCCACCAGTGAGCCCGCCGCCGCGCATTGACGCGGCGCATTGCCGTGGCGCATTGACGCGGCGCAGCATGACAAGGCTGAGGACGGGGGCGTAGCATCGAGTTTCCTCGGGCTCATGCCTCCCCCCGTCATGTCCGTCTGGCAATTCGATCTGGCCTTCGCGCAGGGTGGTGCCGCGGCGTCGTGGTTGCCCTCATCGCGCGCCGACGTCATGCACTACCTCGCGAGTCGCGTCGGTCCCAGCACGCCGATGCTCGAGGGCTGGCGCTACTTCGGCAACGAGGCCGGCAACTGCATCG
This sequence comes from Roseateles sp. GW821-FHT09G09, assembly GCF_059415965.1. NCBI lineage: Bacteria > Pseudomonadati > Pseudomonadota > Betaproteobacteria > Burkholderiales > Sphaerotilaceae > Roseateles > Roseateles sp. GW821-FHT09G09. Next base: position 185,538 of record NZ_JBWKOG010000006.1, read on the forward strand.
ACATGGTCTCGGACCCCGATGGCCGCTACGAACTGCATGCGCGCCTGGACGCTTGCGCCGAAGAAACCGACCACTTCATCGACGTCGTCTGCGACGTCGCCCACGCGCTCGGCTGCGAGTTCTTCAGCGAGGAACTGTCCGCCCTGGTGCGACCCAGCTCGCGGGCGTTGAAAGAGGCGCTGCAGCGTTCCAGCGCTTGGCGTTTCGCGCTCGATCCCGAGGGCTTCCAGCCGAGTCGCTGATCGCGCCGTTCCGCGCCGCGCTGCGCCGCACCGCGTCACGTCGGATCAGCCACGCCCCGTCGTCCCATCTCAAACCGCGCCGTCGATCGCCGCCTTCAGATGCGGCGCCGTGCGGGAGTCCGCGCTCGCGGCCACGTCCTCCGGCGTCCCCGCGGCGACCAGCCGACCGCCTTCGCCGCCCGCGCCCGGCCCGAGGTCGATCACCCAGTCCGCGCCGGCGACGACGCGCATCTCATGCTCGACGACCACCACCGAGTGACCGGCGTCGACGAGATCGCGCAACTGCACCATCAGCTTGTCGACGTCGGACGGATGGAGGCCCGTGGTGGGCTCATCCAGCACGTAGAGCGTGTGGCCGCGCTGCGTGCGCTGCAGTTCTGTGACGAGCTTGATGCGCTGCGCCTCGCCGCCGGACAGCTCGGTCGCCGGCTGGCCGAGCCGCAGATAACCCAGGCCGATGCCCTTCAGCAGTCCGAGCGGTCGAGCGAGCGCCGGCTCCTCCGCGAAGAAGTCGAACGCGGCGTCGACCGTCATGCCGAGCACGTCGGCGATGTTGCGCTCGCGGTAGCGGACCTTCAGCGTCGCTTCGTTGTAGCGCGCGCCGTGGCAGGCGGGGCAGGGCGCGAAGACGCTGGGCATGAAGAGCAGCTCCACGCTGACGAAGCCTTCGCCCTCGCAGGTCTCGCAACGGCCCTTGGCGACATTGAAGGAGAAACGGCCCGCATCGAACTTGCGCGCGCGCGCGGCCGGGGTCGCGGCGAAGAGCTTGCGCACGTGGTCGAACAGCCCCGTGTAGGTCGCGAGATTGGATCGCGGCGTGCGTCCGATCGGTTTCTGGTCGACCTGCACGAGGCGGCGGATCGTCTCGGCGCCGTCGGCGATTCGGCCACCGGTCGTGGAGGGGATCTCCGCGCCGGCCTCGGTGTCCTCGTCGTCGTCCGCAGCGACCGGCTCATGACCGAGATGCGCGCCGACCAGGTCCACGAGCGCACGACTCACGAGCGACGACTTTCCGGAGCCCGACACGCCGGTGACCGCCGTGAACACGCCGAGCGGGAACGCGGCATCCACGTCGACGAGGTTGTTTTGCGTGATGCCTTCCAGGCGCAGCCAGCCCTTGGGCGTGCGTGGCGCCGGTCCGCGGTCGGGACGGCCGACGGGACCAGCCGAATCGTCAGCGGAGTCGGCGGAAGAGTCGGCGGAAGAGCCGGTGGAGGCATCGGCGAAGGCACCAGGGAAAAGATAAGCGGCGGTGCGTGACTCCGCGATGCCGCGCAGGCCGTCCGGCGGACCGCTGTAGAGCACGCGGCCGCCGAGATCTCCGGCCGCGGGGCCGACGTCGACGATCCAGTCGGCGGCGCGCATCAGGGCGAGATCGTGTTCGACGACGTAGATCGAATTGCCCGCCGCCTTCAACGAACGCAACGAGGCGAGGAGGGATTCGCTGTCGGCCGGGTGCAGTCCTGCCGAGGGCTCGTCCAGCACATAAATGACGCCGAAGAGGTTGGAGCAGATCTGCGTGGCCAGCCGTAGCCGCTGGAGCTCGCCGGGTGACACGGACGGCGTCGCGCGCTCCAGCGACAGGTGACCGAGTCCGAGCGACAGCAGCGGCCGCAGCCGCATCAGCACGTCGTCGACCAGGCGCCGGGCCGCGAGGCGCTTCTCCTCGCTGAGTCCGTCGATCGCCGCGTCGCCGAGGTGATCGGCGAGCTGCGCCAGCGGGAACTGCGACAACGCGCCGATGTCCAGTCCGCCGAAGCTCACCGACAGCGCCTCGCGCTTGAGCCGCTTGCCGTCGCAGACCGGACAGGCGCCGCCGATCAGGTAGCGCGACACGCGGCGCTTCATCAGCGCGCTCTGCGTCGTGGCGAAGGTGTGCATCACGTAGCGCTTCGCGCTGCTGAACGTGCCCTGGTAGCTGGGCTCCATCTTGCGGCGCAGCGCGTCCCGGGTCTCGGCGGGCGTGAAGCCCGCGTACACGGGCACGGTGGGCTGCTCGTCGGTGAACAGGATCCAGTCGCGGGTCTTGCGCGGCAGCTCGCGCCAGGGCTTGTCGACGTCGATGCCCAGCGTGACCAGGATGTCGCGCAGGTTCTGGCCGTGCCAGGCCGGCGGCCAGGCGGCGACGGCGCGATCGCGGATCGTGAGCGAATCGTCGGGCACCATCGAGGCCTCGGTGACCTCGTACACGCGTCCCAGCCCGTGGCAGTGCGGGCAGGCGCCCTGCGGCGTGTTGGGCGAGAAGTCCTCGGCGTACAGCATCGGCTGCTTCGCCGGATAACGACCGGCGCGGGAGTACAGCATCCGCAGCAGCGACGAGAGCCCGGTCACGCTGCCCACGGACGAACGGGCGCTGGGCGTGCCGCGTTGCTGCTGCAGCGCGACGGCGGGCGGGAGGCCGTCGATCGAGTCGACCGCCGGCACGCCGACCTGGTCAATGAGGCGGCGCGCATACGGCGCGACCGATTCGAAGTAGCGCCGCTGCGCCTCGGCGTAGATCGTGCCGAAGGCGAGCGAGGACTTGCCCGACCCCGACACGCCGCTGAACACCACGAGCGCGTCGCGCGGCACGTCCACGTCGACGTTCTTGAGGTTGTGCTCGCGCGCGCCGCGCACCTGGACGAAGGCGGCGCGGCCGGGGCGGTCGCCGATGGCATCGGAGGACGCCGCGGTCGTGGACGACGGCGCGGGCTGCGAGCGGGCGGTGGGGCGTTTGGCCAAGACGGAACCTCTTTCATCGGCACAAGGTGCGCGGGTAAGGGCGGGGCCGGAGTATCGGTCGATGCGACCGATCAGCAAGCTGGATGCCCAGCACGCCGGGCGCGTGGGGGTCCAGCGGGACGGGCATGGCCATTGCCTTCTCAAGGTTCCACTTCAGAGCCCCCGCCATGAACCTTGCTGCCGATGTGATGCCCGTGACCTTCGAACCGTCGCTCGAACGCGAGGAGCCCAGCGAGGCGACGACCGTCGACGAACTGGTGAAGACATTCGTCGGCATGGCCAGGATCGTGGCCGACACGGAAGGCCACGCGTTCCGAGCCGTGCATGCGAAGGGCCAGGGACTGCTGCGAGGCCAGCTCGTCGTGCATCGCGAGCTGCCCGCGATCTTCGCCCAGGGCCTGTTCGCCCGACCTGCGGTCTACGACGCCCTGGTGCGCCTGTCGTCGCCGCCGGCGGAACAACTGCCCGACAGCGTCTCGACGCCGCGCGCGCTCGCGCTCAAGGTGCTGGGCGTGTCCGGCGAGCGCCTGCCGGAGGCGCTGGGTCCCGACGCCCAGGATTTCCTGATGGTCAACGGGCCGGCCTTCTCCCGGCCTGATCCTCGCGGGTTCCTCAAGGACGTCCAGCTGCTGGCGTCCACGACGGAGAAATCGCCGCGCGGCAAGGAGGTGCTGTCCGCCGTCCTGCGCGGCGCGGAGCACGTGCTCGAGGCCATCGGCGCGGAGAGCGCAAAGCTCAAGTCGCTCGGCGGACATCCGAAGGTCCATCCGCTGGGCGACACCTACTTCTCGCAGACACCGTTCCTGTTCGGACCCTACATCGCGAAGTTCTCGTTGCAGCCCGTGTCGCCCGCGCTCACCGCGCTGACCGGCGAATCGATGGAGGCCGACGGAGACGATGCGCAGCGGGTCTCGGTGGCGCGCTTCCTGTCCGCGCAGATGGCACCGGTCGAATGGGCGCTGCGTGTGCAGCTCTGCGTGAACACCGATGAGATGCCCATCGAGGACGCGTCGGTCGAATGGCCCGAGGACATGAGCCCGTGGGTCACGGTGGCGACCTTGTCGGTCGCGCCGCAGGACAGCTGGCAGGGCGAGGCGACGCAGGCCGAGGAAGACGCGCTGGCCTTCAGCCTCTGGAACGCGCTGGCCGCTCACCGTCCGCTGGGCGGCGTGAACCGCGCGCGCAAGATCGTCATGGCGGCGTCGCGCGAGTTCCGGTCGGCGTTCAACCGATGTCCCATCCACGACCCGGTCAGCCGTCGCAGCGTGTCGTGATCACACGACTGATGCCATGAGCGTCGAGGGAGGGCCTGGGGCGGGAGCGAGGTTTGCTGCGAGGGATGCAAACCCTTCAAAGGAGCCTCACCATGACCGACAAGCCCCTCTCCGACACCGAACGCCGCGAGAAGCTCTGGGACCTCATCAAGGACGTCAAGGTCGGACTGTTCACGACCCACCATGCGAACGGGCACTTGCACTCGCGTCCGATGACGCTGCAGAACAAGGGCCTCGACGAGGGTGAATCGCTGTGGTTCTTCATGTCCCGCAGCGGCGAACCGTACAGCGACATCGTGTCGTCCTCGCAGGTGAATGTCGGTTTCGCCGATCGGAGCGAAGACACCTACGTCTCGGTGTCCGGCACCGCGGAACTCAACGAGGATCGCGCCAAGCGCCAGGAGCTGTGGAACAAGGCGGCGGAAGCCTGGTTCACCAAGGGCGTGGACGATCCCGACCTGGCGGTGGTGCGCGTGCGCATCAGCCATGCCAGCTACTGGGACGTGAAGGCGTCGAAGCTGACGCAGCTCTATGCGATGGCGAAGGCCGCCGTGACCGGCAAGCCGCCCACGGGCTTGGCCGAGACCGGTGAAGTGCGCATGAAGTGAGGAGTCCCCCCATGCCCAGAGGCGACAAGTCGTCCTACACGGACAAGCAGAAGCGGCAGGCCGAGCACATCGAGCGCGGCTACGAGGATCGCGGCGTTCCCGCAGATGAAGCGGAAAAGCGTGCGTGGGCCACGGTCAACAAGGAGACCGGCGGCGGCAAGAAGTCCGGCTCCGGGCGCGGCCAGCCCGAGAACCACGAGCCTGCCCGCAAGGGCGGGCGCGTGGGCGGCCAGGCGGCATCTAGCCGCACGGCGGCGGAGCGTTCGGCCTCCGCGAAGAAGGCCGCCGCGACGCGCAAGCGCAATGCGGCTGCCCGCGCGGGACATCACTGAAGCAAGACGCCCGGCATGAGCCGGGCGTCTTGCGTGGGAGCGAACCGAGGGTCGTCAGTCCGTGGATCGCTCCACCGAAACAGCGCGACTTGGGCCGTTCACTCGGCCGAAGCGTCTTGATCGGCAGCCGTGCTGCGGCGGCCAGTGATGTAGACGGTCGGCAGCTGTTCGCGCTTCACGGTAACGATCACCGGATCCAGCGTGACGATCGACGCACGCAGGTCGCGTTGACCTTGTGCATGAGCGATCCCCAGTCCGAGCACCACGGCCGCGATGGCACCGAAGGCGACGGCCTTGAAGGTGGTGTTGGTAGCGGAAGTGATGCTGAGGCGGGTGGCGTTCATGTCGATCTCCTGAAGGGCGGTTGCTGTGTCGATGGAGTCAGTGTCGTCATCGCGGCCCCGCCTTTCGAGCGCTCAGCGACGAACCTCCACTGCGGCGGCGTGAACTGCAGGCGCGACGGATGAACCGTTGGGTTTCGGGTCTCGGGTCTCAGGAAGTCAGAACGCCGGCAGGGGGGCCATCCGGCGCTGCGCGAAGAGCGGTCGCATCGCAGGGGTCCCGTCCGGGAAACGGCTCGAAGTCCTTTAGGCTCGACGGTTTCCCCATCGCGACCTCCCGGCTGTACCCCGCATGACCTCCGATTCCGCGTCCCTCGCCCGTTCCGACGCGGCGCTGTCTGCCGCCACCGCACCAGCGGCGACCGGCTCCCCCGCCGCCCCCCATGCGCACGGCTTCCTGCTGCCCATCGTCGGCGCCGCCGCCTTCGCGCACCTGCTCAACGACCTCATCCAGGCCGTGCTGCCCTCCATCTATCCGATGCTGAAGGCCAACTACGCGCTGAGCTTCGGCCAGATCGGCTGGATCGCGCTGGTCTACCAGATCACCGCCTCGCTGCTGCAGCCCTGGGTCGGTCTCTACACCGACAAGCATCCCAAGCCCTATCTGCTGCCCATGGGCATGGTCGCCACGCTGGTCGGCGTCGGGCTGCTGGCGTTCTCGACCTCGTACGCGATGCTGCTCGTCGCCGCGGGCGTGATCGGCATCGGCTCGGCGACCTTCCATCCGGAAGCCTCGCGCGTCGCGCGCATGGCCTCGGGCGGTCGCTTCGGCACGGCGCAGTCCTGCTTCCAGGTCGGCGGCAACGCGGGCTCGGCCGTCGGGCCGCTGCTCACCGCGGCCATCGTCATCCCCCACGGCCAGTCGGCCATCGCCTGGTTCATGCTGGTCGCGGCGCTCGCGATCTTCGTGCTGTCGCGCATCACCGGCTGGACGCTGCGCCACGGTCAGGCGAAGGTGAACAGCCTCGCCCGCGGCGCGGTCGGCGGCCTGGGCCGTCGCGAGGTGGTCCGCGCCATCGTCGTCATCGCGGTCCTGATGTTCGCGAAGTTCGTCTACATCGCGTCGTTCACGAACTACTTCACCTTCTACCTGATCCAGCGCTTCGGCCTCAGCGTCCAGCAGAGCCAGGTCTACCTGTTCATCTTCCTGGCCGCCATCGCGGCAGGCACCTTCGCCGGCGGACCGGTCGGCGACCGCATCGGCCGCAAGGCCGTGATCTGGGTGTCCTTCCTCGGCGTCGCCCCGTTCGCGCTGGCGCTGCCGCATGTCGGCCTGACGCTCACCGCCGTGCTGGCGGTCGCGATCGGGCTGGTGATGTCATCGGCCTTCGCGGCGCTGGTCGTCTATGCGCAGGAGGCCGTGCCCGGACGCGTGGGCATGCTGTCGGGCGTGATGTTCGGACTGATGTTCGGGATCGGCGGCATCGGCGCCGCCGGCTTGGGCCATCTCGCCGACGTGCACGGCATCGTCTGGGTCTACACCCTCACGTCCTTCCTGCCGCTGCTCGGCCTGGCAACCGCGTTCCTGCCCGACACGCGCAAGGCGCGCGCCGCCGCCTGAGGGACGCAGCGCCCCGGCCGGACCGGCCCAGGTGCACGGCCTGTCCGGCCTGCGCGGCGATCTTCAGACACGGCGGTAGGCGCTGCTGAACACGATGATCAGCCGGCGTGTCGACGGCATCGTGGGTGGCGGGCCCGCTGGTACCGCTGCCACCAGCTCCATCAATCGCACGGGGATTCACGGCACCCACATGTTGCGCCTCTATGATGAGAAGAGTTCTCATTTGCAACAAGCTGCCGCCCATGTCCGTCCGTTCCGAATCGACCGTCCTCTTGACGCCGCTGTCCGCAGCCCTGAAATCGCTGCTGGGCGCCAGCTTGGCCGTCGGCGCCGCGGGCGCGCTGGCGCAGGCCGCCGAGGCGCCTGCCGCCCCGGCCAAGGCCGCTTCAGAGGCTTCCGCCGCCTCGACCTCGTCGAACACCGCGCTGAACAAGGTCACCGTCCAGGGCAAGGCCGAACGCCAGAAGGCCGGTCTGGGCTCGCGCGGCGGCGTCGGGATCCTGGGCTCGCAGGACGCGATGGACATCCCGTTCAGCACGCTGAACTACACCGAGCAGTTGATGCGCGACCAGCAGTCGCGGACCCTGGCCGACGTGCTGCAGAACGACGCCTCGGTGCGCGTGATGACGGCCGCGCAAGGCTTCGGCGAAGACTTCCAGATCCGCGGCTTCGCCGTGCCCAGCGGCGACGTGGGCTTCAACGGCCTGTATGGACTGTCCTCCGGCAACCGCATGCCGGCGGAGATCATGGAGCGCGTCGAGGTCCTGAAGGGCCCGGCCGCGATGGTCAACGGCATGCCGCCGGGCGGTAGCGTCGGCGGCGCCATCAACGTGATCCCCAAGCGCGCCGGCGACCAGAACCTGACGCGCCTGACCACCAGTTTCGCCAGCGGCGACCAGCTCGGCGTCGCGATCGACGCGGGCCGCCGTTTCGGTGAGAAAAAGGAATGGGGCCTCCGCGTCAACGGCAGCTACCGCGACGGCGAGGCCAGCATCGACGACGGCAACGCCCGCCAGCGGTTCGCCTCGGCCGCACTGGACTACCGCGGCACGCAGCTGCGCTGGACCACGGACGTCTTCAAGCAGCACGAGAACATCCGCGGCTTCCGCTCGCAGCCCGCCTTCGTGGCCGGCCTGCTGCAACTGCCCAAGGCGCCGGATCCGGGCAAGAACATCTACGGCAGCAACGCGCTGCTGGCGATCGACGACGAGATGTTCGCGACCCGCCTCGAGTACGACGTCAGCGACCGCCTGACCGTCTGGGCCGGCGCCGGCTGGCGCGACAGCTGGTCCATGCAGGACTTCCCGACGGCGAGCACGCGCGCGGACGGGCAGGGCAACTTCCGCCTGATTGGCGCTTGGTACGACGCCTACTTCCAGACCACCAGCGCCGAGGCCGGCGCCCGCGCCCGCTTCGAGACGGCGGGCATCGGCCACTCGATCTCGGTCGGCGTGAGCCGGCTGGACCAGGAGACGGGCAGTTTCTACCTGGCCAACCCGACATCCACCTCGGTGCCATCCAACATCTACAACCCGGTGGAGATGCCGGCCGTGATCGGCGTGCGCCGCGCGCCGACCCTGACCTCGGACACGCGCCTGTCGGGCGTGGCGATCGCGGACACGCTGTCCTTCCTGAACGAGCGCTTGCTGGTGACCGTCGGCGTGCGCGACCAGACGGCCGAGCTGACCGCCTATCCGAAGACCGCCACGAACTACTACAAGAAGAGCGCCGTGTCGCGCCTGGGCGGCATCGTGTTCAAGGCGAGCGAGGACATCTCGGTCTACGCCAACTACGCCGAGGGCCTGACCCGCGGCGGCATCGCGCCGGCCACGGCGGTGAACGCCAACGAGGCCTTCGCGCCCTACCAGTCCAGGCAGATCGAGGCCGGCGTGAAGGTCGACTGGGGCAGCGTCCTCACGACCGCCAACGTCTACCAGGTCAAGAAGCCCAACACGATCAACGAGACCGTGCCGGCGGATTCGCAAGGCCGCACCGTGCGCTACAGCTTCGGCGGCGAGCAGCGCAACCGCGGCGTCGAACTGTCCGCGCAGGGCGAGATCATCCGCAGCATCCGCTGGCTGGCGAGCGCGTCCTTCACCGACGCCAAGCAGACCCGCACCACCAATGGCCTGAACCAGGGCAAGGACGCCACCGGCGTGGCGGACAAGACCGCCAGCGTCGGCGCCGACTGGGACGTGCCCCATCTGCCGGGCCTGGGCATCAACGGACGCGTGATCTACACGTCCTCGGGCTGGCTGGACACCGCCAACACGCTGGCCGTGCCCGCCTGGACGCGCGCCGACATCGGCGCCCGCTACACCACGAAGATCGCCGGCGTGCCGACGGTCCTGCGCGCCAACATCGACAACGTCTTCGACCGCCACTACTGGCTGCTCAGCGGCAGCTACGCGACGGTGGCCACAGGCCGCACGGTCGTGCTGTCCGCGTCGTTCGACTTCTGATCCTTCGCTGTCATCCGTTCATCGTCCGAGTCCTCCAGGAGACCTCATGAACAAGAGCTTCCGTCCGGCCCTGTGCCTGTCTTCGCGTCCGCCCCGCAAGTGAGCCGGGGAGGAGCGTCGCGATGAACGCCGTCAGCGCCCCGTCGGGCCGCACGTCACGGATCGCCGTCGCGGCGACCCGTGTCCTGGGCGTGCTCCCGCTGATCTCGCGCATCGTCGCGGCGATCGGCGGCGGCTACGTGCTCGCCGCGCTGCTCAGCGTCGCGGTGCTCGCGCTGCCGGTGAGCCGGCCGCAGGCCGTCATCGGCGGCATGCTCGGCAGCTTCGCCGTGTATGCCGGCGCCGTCATCTGGGTCTTCGCGGTGCGCAGCGCCACGAGAGCCTGGGTCGGCCTGATCGTCGCCGCGCTGCCGCTCCTGCCGTTCGCGTGGTCCGCCTGGTCCGTCTGGACCGCCGCCGCCCCCGCCGCCTCGCCATGACCGTCCACGTCCAAGACACCCCCACCGCGCCGCAGCCGCGCGGCATCCGGCAGACGATGTCGGATCTGCACATCTGGACCGGCCTGCTGTTGGGCTGGTTCCTGTTCGCGATGTTCCTGACCGGGACCGTCAGCTACTTCAAGGAGGAGCTGTCGCAATGGATGCGGCCCGAGATCGCGCACCAGGCAGTGACGCCGGAGCCGGCCGTCGTGGCCGGCCGCATTGCCCGGGAACTGGAGACGCTGGCGCCGGGCACGTCGCAGTGGAGCCTGCGCCTGACCGACGACCGCCACAGCGTGGCCGATGCCTTCTGGCGCCTGCCGGCCAAGGAGGGCGCGCGGCGCGCGTTCAAGTCGGCGGTCTTCGATCCGCAGACGGGGCAGAAGGTCAGCGCGCGCGAGACGCTGGGCGGCGAGTTCTTCTACCGCTTCCACTTCCAGTTCCACTACATGCCGGTGCTGTGGGGCCGCTGGCTCGCGGGACTGGCGGCGATGTTCATGCTGGTGGCCATCGTCAGCGGCGTGATCACGCACAAGAAGATCTTCACGGACTTCTTCACCTTCCGCTGGGGCAAGGGCCAGCGCTCGTGGCTGGACGCGCACAACGCGCTGTCGGTGTTCGGGCTGCCCTTTCACCTGATGATCACGTACACCGGCCTGGTGACGCTGATGGCGCTGTACATGCCCTGGGGCGAGCAGGCCGGCATCAACACGCCGGCGTTGAAGAAGCAGTTGACGTCGGAGCTCAACGCCTTCATCCAGCCCGGCAAGCCCGCGGGCGAGGCGGCGCCGCTGGCGCCCGTCGAGGCGATGGTGCGCGAGGCCGAACGCCGCTGGGGCGCGGGCAACGTCGCCCGCGTCACCGCGACGAATCCGGGCGACGCCGCGGCGCGCGTGGCGATCACGCGCGGCGAGGGGGGCCGCGTCTCGATGAGCCCGCAGTACCTGCTGTTCGACGGCGTCTCCGGCCGGCTGCTCGAGGAGCGGGGCGGCGTCGGCGCCGCGGCCGAGACCCGCGGCGTGATGTACGGGCTGCACCTGGGCCGCTTCGGCGACGACACGACGCGCTGGCTGTACTTCATCGTCAGCCTCGCGGGCACGGCGATGGTCGGCAGCGGGCTGGTGATGTGGACCGTCAAGCGTCGCCAGAAGCTGCCCGATCCGGACCGGCCGTACATCGGCTTCATGGTGGTGGAGCGGCTGAACATCGCCGCCATCGCCGGCCTGCCGCTGGCGATGAGCGGCCTGCTGTGGGCCAACCGGCTGCTGCCGCTGGGGCTGGAGAAGCGCGCGGAATGGGAAGTCCACGTGATGTTCATCGTCTGGGCGGTGACGCTGCTGCATGCGCTGGTCCGGCCGGCGAAGCGCGCCTGGATCGAGCTGTTCTGGCTGGGCGCCGCGTCGCTGGCGCTGCTGCCGGTGGGCAACGCGCTGACGACGGACCGACCGCTGTGGCACAGCTTCTGGCAGGGCGACTGGACCTTCGCGGCCGTCGAGCTGATGTTCTGGGCGTTCGCGGCGTTGCTGGCCTATCTGGCGATCCGGACGGCGCGCCATGTGCCGAAGGGCAGGCCGGTCGCGAAGGCGAAACGCGCTCCGCCGTCGGCGCCTGACCGGGCGCCAGTCAAAGCCCCAGTCAAGGCGCCAATCAAGGCGCCGGTCAAGGCGTCCCGGCAGCCGCCCCCGCCGCCCTCCGGCGAGGCCGGCATGGCGCTGCGATCGGGCGGGGAGGGCGCGCGATGATGCACGCCTTCAGCCTGCTCATCTGCGTGGCCGCTTTCGCGGCGCTCGCGATGGCGACGGACCGCGCGCAATCGGACCTGCTCGGTCGCGAGCTGCCCGCGTCGACGTCGCGCACGCTGCGCACCGTCGGCTGGGTGCTGCTGCTGGCGAGTCTGGCGCTCGTCGTGAACGTGCAGGGCTGGGGCCTGGGCCTGGTCAGCTACAGCGGGCACACCAGCGTCGCGGCGGGCGTCGTGTTCGTTGCCTTGATCGTGCGGCAGCGACGCAAGGGCTAGACCGCGACCTCACGGTCGCTTCACCGCCTGGTTGCTGGAATCGGCGCTCCTTTCCTCAGGAGCGCTCCATGCCTTCTCTCCACAAGCACCTCCGACGCGGCCTCTGGGCCGCGCTCGGCCTTTTCGGCGTCGCCTACGCGGTGGCGCTCACGCGGACCGAGCCGCCGCCGGTCTCGCCGTACACCCTGGCGCAGTGGCACGCGATGGTCCCCCGGATGGACGGCGTCCCCATCGCCCCCACGCGTGAGGCGCTGACTTTCGCGCGATTCCCGACCGAGCGCGGCCTGCGCCTGATGCGCGTGGACCGCTACGAGCAGGGTGTCGTCACCGGCACCGACATCACCGCGCTGCAGCAACGCGGCGAGGCGGATCCGATCAGCCTCTGGCAGCAGTCCAGCTACGACGCGATCGCCGCCGCCACCGGCCCCTCCGTGAGCGTTCCGGCCTCGACGCTGGCGGTGCCGTTCGCCTCCACGGGGAGCCAGATCGCGATGGGCGGCACCTATCCGGCCCACTCCAACGAGACCCGGATCGCGCGCCCCTTCGTCTTCCCGAAGCTGCAGCCGGCGCAGGCCTGGAACATGCCGGTGCCCAGCCGCACCTTCCTGCTGGACTACGAGATCGAGCTGGGCATCGTCGCGCTGGAGCCGCTGAAGGAGGGACGCCGGTCCAGCCACTTCGGCCTGATCCTGGCCTCCGACTACACCGACCGCGACCGGCTGCTGCGAGATCTCAACATCGGCGACGTGACCACCGGGCTGGCCTTCGCGGCGGCGAAGTCCGTCGTGCCGGCGATGCCGGTGGGCGCGCTGTTCGTGATCCCCAAGGACGTGCGCGCGTTCCACAAGAAGCTGGAGCTTCGGCTGCACGTCAACGACCGCCTGCGCCAGATCGCGCTGCCGCGGGACCTGAGCTGGGACATCGACCGCATGGTCACCGAGTCCCTGGCGCGCAAGGCGCTGGCCTTTCCCATGGGGCGCAATACGGTCGCGCTGCCGATCGGCGCCGACGGCGCCATCCCCGCGCGCACCATCCTGCTGTCGGGCACGACGGACGGCGTCGTCGTGCGCCCGCCGTCGGGGCGCCAGATCTTCATCGGTGTCACGCAGTGGCTGGTCAGCCTGCGCTGGACGACGCCCAGCCTGATCGTCGAACGCAGCATCGCCGAGGCCCATGCCGACGGCCACTACCTGCAGCCCGGCGACCAGGTCGTGATGCGGGCCGACTACCTCGGCCTGATCTCCAACACGATCGTCCATTGACGCTCCTCACGGTTGCTTCACCGGGGCGATGCGCCAATCCATCCGCCTCTCCAGCCTTTTCGAAGGTTTTCAAGCCCTCCCCAGCCTTCTCAAGCGAGTCCCATGATGTCCACCACCCAGTCCTTCGTCCACGCCGGCATGCTGCTTCTCGGGCTGCTGACGATTCCCTCCGCACAGGCCGATGCGGGCGCCGGTTCCCAATGGGGACTGGGCGCGACGGTCGGCTTCGACCGCAAGCCCTACCGCGACTTCGACGACAAGGCGCAGGCGCTGCCGCTGGTCTTCTACGAAGGCCGCTGGCTGCGCGTGGCCGGTCCCGCGCTGGACCTGAAGCTGGCGGTCAGCGACGCGATCACCGTCGGCCCGCGCCTGCGCTACGCGGGCGACGGCTACGAGGCCGACGATTCCCCGTTCCTGCAGGGCATGGCCGAACGCAAGGCGAGCTTCTGGCTCGGCGGCTTCGCCCAGTGGCGCACAGGCTGGGCCACGCTGTCGGTGGAAGCGCTGGGCGACGCCTCGCGCGAGAGCACGGGCAGCCGCTTCAGCCTGCGCGTCGAGCGCGGTTTCGCCGCGGGCGACTTCGAGCTGACGCCGCGCGTGGTCGTGCATCGGGTCGATCGCAAGTTCGTCGACTACTACTACGGCGTGCGCGCGGAGGAGGCGACGGCCTTCCGTCCTGCCCATGCCGGCCAGTCGGCGACCAATCTGGAAGCCGGACTGCGCATCGGCTACGCGCTGGCGCCGCGCCATCGCCTGTCCCTGGACCTGAGCACCACGCGCCTGGGCAGCGGCATCAAGGACAGTCCCCTCGTGGAGCGCAGCCGGCAGGACGGGGCGCGGGTCTCCTACCTCTATCTCTTCTGAGGTCGGTCCCGGCGCCGTCGTCGGCCAGAATCGCCCAACCCCCACTGAAGGCCTTGCCGTGCACCGCGAACGCATCCTGCTGGTCGAAGACAACCGGGACCTGGCGGCGTCCATCCTGGAGACGCTGGCGGAGTCCGGCTTCGAGCCCGACTACGCCGGCGACGGCGCCCATGCGCTGCAGCTGGTGGCGACGACGGCGCCGCCGTTCGACGCGGTGATCCTCGACGTCGGCCTGCCGCGGGTGAACGGCTTCGAGGTCTGCACGCGGCTGCGCGGCGACGGCTTCCGCGCGCCCATCCTGATGCTGACGGCGCAGGGCGCGGCGGACCAGGTCGTGGAGGGTCTGGAGCGCGGCGCGGACGACTACATCGTCAAGCCCTTCGAGGCCCGTGTGCTGGTCGCGCGGGTGAGGGCGGCCATCCGGCGTTACCTGCGCGTGCCCGACGGCGCCGGCGTCGTGCAGGCGGCGGGACTCTCGCTCGATACCGGCCACTTCCAGCTGACGCTGCCGTCGGGGCGCGTGTGCCCGCTGACGCCGCTGCAAAGCCGCCTGCTGCACACGCTGATGCGCCACGCGCCGCGCGTGGTCTCGCGGGACGAACTCGAGAGCGCGCTCTGGGGCGACGAGCAGCGCCCGGCCAGCGACGCGCTGCGCAGCCACCTCTACCAACTGCGACGATTGATCGAGGGCGCCGGCGGCCCGCCGCTGATCCGCACGCTCGGCAAGCAGGGCTACTGCCTCGAGGCGGAGGTCTGATGGCCGGGACCCGCCCCACGAAGTCCATCGCCGACCGGGGCCGCCCGCGGACGCTGTTCGCGAAGATGTGGCAGGCCTTGCTGATCCTGATGCTGGTGATCTTCGTGGTCCACGCGCTGCTGGTGACGGGGACGCTGCAGCTGGGATCGGAAGCGCAGACCGAGCGCCGCCTGCGGCGCATCGGCGACTACTGGGCCGCGCAGGCGCCGCTCACGACGCCGCTGGGCCTGGACCCGGTCACGGTGATCTACCCGCGCCATGAGCTGATGCCCGCCAACCTGCGCACCATGCTCGCGCCCGAGGCGCGCGGCCTCTTCGAGCTGGGCAACCGGGCGCAGGACTACTTCGTGCTGGCGATTGCCGTCGCGGGGCGGCCGACCTTCTACATCGTCGAGTTCCACTCCGAGGTCAAGCCCAACGAGACCATGGAGCACCAGGTCTTCTTCTGGTACCTGCTGGGCATGGTGCCGCTGGGGCTGCTGCTGCTCTGGCTCTGCCGCCGCATCACCGCGCACGTGGTCGCGCCGATGCGCGCGGTGGGACGCGAAGTCGCCGAGCGGTCGCCGGACAGCCTGGCGCCGCTGGCGGTGCCGGCGGGGGCTTCCGAAGAGCTGGTGGTGCTGGTGGAGCAGATCAACCACGCGCTGGCGCGGACGGCGGCGGTGCTGGACCGGGAGCGCAGCTTCACCCGGTTCGCCAGCCACGAGCTGCGCACGCCGGCGGCCGTGATCCAGGCGGCGCTGGAGCGCATCGACGCCCAGGCCAGGCCGGAGCAGGCGAGACCGATAGCCCGCGCACACCGCGGCCTGCGCGACATGCATGCGCTGATCGACACCTTCCTGCAGCTCTCGAGCGACCGCCTGACCGCGCCGGACGAGGAGGGCGTCGTCGTCGACAGGCACTGGATGACCGCGCTGCTGCACCACGTCGCCGGCGGCCAGCCGGACCGCGCCTTCACCGTCGAAGAGATGGCCCCGCTGCATCTGCTCGCGCCGGCCACGCTGGTCCACGTGCTGATCGCCAACCTGCTGAAGAACGCGCTCTTCCACGGCGGCCGGGAACCGATCGAGGCGACGATCACCACGGACGCCATCGAGCTGCGCAACAGCCTGACGGATCCACCGGCGCCCTCCGGCTTCGGGCTCGGTTGCCAGATCGCGCACCGCATCTGCGATCGCCTGGGGTGGCGTTTCTCGCTGGTGCTGGCGGACGGCCTGGCGGTGGCGAGGGTGGAGGTGACGCCAGAAGCGCCGCCGCCGGACGCCCCTGCCGCCGCGTGGGCAGATCCCACCCGTTTGTAGTCCTTCACCTGACCTGGGGTCGGCGCGGGGGATCACCCCGGCTGGGGGCCGGCCAGACTCGAAAAACTGTCGCCCGTCACTCATCATTGAGTCATTCCAGGGAGACAAAAATGAAGGTTGCACTGATCGAGGACAACGCGCTGCTGCGGCGCCTGATGGTGTCGCGCCTGCAGTCCGAAGCGTCCATCACCGTGGTGGGCCAGGCCTCCAGCGAGAACGCCGCGATGACCACGATCGCGCTGAGCGCGCCGGACGTCGTGCTGGTCGACCTGAGCATCGACGGCGGTTCCGGCCTGGGCGTGATCGAGCGCCTGCGTGCGGCGCGCTTCCGCGGCCGCATCCTGGTGCTGAGCTCGGAGGACCGCGCCGCCTACGAGCCGCGCGTGATCGCCTGCGGCGCGGACGCCTTCTACGACAAGGCCTGCGACTTCGAGCGCCTCGTCGGCGAGCTCTGCACGCTGTCCAACAGCGCGTGGATGGCGGATTGATTCACGACTGCAAGCGCCGTAACGGGCGCGGATGATCCGTCGTGGATCGGCAGCGTGTGCGCGGCATGCTCGGTGGAGCGCGCCGCGGTGCCATGGCCGGCGTGCGCCACCGATCGCGCAGCGTATAGACGCCGCCGGACACGGTCAGGGTGACGTCAATGCGCGTGATCGCCGTGACCACCGCCCTTGTCGTCCTTCGCCGGCATCGCCGCATTGAGCGCGCGCACCGGCGCCTTGACCTCGACGGTCTGGCGGGCGCCGCTGCGGTCCTCGAAGATCAGCGTGAGCGGCACCTGATCGCCGGCTTTCACCTGCGCGGGCAGGTCCAGGAACATCAGGTGGAAACCGCCGGGCTTGAGTTCCACCGTCTTGCCAGCCGGCAGCTCGATCGCCGGGACCTGGCGCATGCGCATCACGTTGTCCTGCATCGCCATCTCATGCACCTCGGCCTTGGGCGTCAGCGGCGTGCTCACGGCCACGAGCCGGGTGTCCTTGGCGGCGGTCAGCTTCATGAACGCGCCGGTGGCCCTCTGCTGAGGGACCGTCGCGCGCACCCAGGCGTCGTCGACCTTCACCTGGGCGTTGACGAGGGAAGCGAACAGCGAGCCTGCGACGAGCAGCAGCGTGTGGATCTTGAAGGTCATGTCGTTTCTCCGAAGGATGTGGGATTGAAGTCGAGTCAGGTGTTGATCAGGTGTTGGTCAGGTGTTGAGCAGTTGACGTATGTCCGCGGCGAGGTCGGCGGCGCTCATCTCGTGCTTGATCGCCAGCCGCGCCTTGCCCTTGCGATCGAAGACCGTGCTCAGCGTCGAGTGGTCCATCGTGTAGCTGCTCCCCGTGGGGACCTTGCCGTAATAGACCTTGAACTCCTTGGCGACGGCGGCCGTTCCCGCGAGATCGCTGTAGAGGCCGAGGAAGCTCGGATTGAACGCGGCGGTGTAGGCGGCCAGCACCGGCGCGGTGTCGCGCTCGGGATCGATGGTCACGAAGAGGACCTGGAAGTCCTTGGCATCCTCACCCAGCATCTGATGCACGGCCGCAGCGCGCGTGAGCGCGGTCGGGCAGACATCGGGGCACTGCGTGAAGCCGAAGAACATCATCACCACCTTGCCGCGGAAGTCGGCCAGGCGGTGGGGGCGGCCGTCCGCGCCTTGGAGCGCGAAGTCGCTCGCGTAACTCACCAGCGAGAGATCGATGCCGTGGAAGGTCGGAGAGGGCTTGCAGGCCGCCAACGGCAGCAGGCAGGTGGCGAGAGTCAAGGCACGGCGACGCGCGGCGGGCGCGCTGGGGGAGAAAGAAGGGTGTCGCATGATCGAAAGGACGTGGACCGACCCGCCGCGCATGAGCGCAGAGGCGCAAAGGCCCATTCGCGCGAGCGAAGGCGGCAGGTCAGTCGTGAGGTGCTTCGCGTCCGGAACGGAGCGAAGTGCGCATCGGCCGCGAGGCGGCGATCAGGCGACGGCAGGAGGTCCGCGCGCGAGCGCTGGCGCCCACGCGAAGAGCGGGCGAGGCGCGGTGAAGAACAGCTGCGGACGCTCGAACTTCAACGCGTCCGGCGGCATCCATTGCATGGCGGCGGGCGGCAGGTCCGGCGCGCCATGGTGGATGGCGCAATACGGGCAGTTCATCGACGAGTTCATCAGCGATGAGCTGTCGCGGCTCGTGTCGACATTGCCGGCGGCGTCGACCACCACGAGCTTGGCGCCGGTCGCGGAGCAGATCTCCGCGAAGGTGGCGCCCTGATGGACCAGCATCGCATGCGACAACGACGGCAGCATCGCCGCGAGCAGGATCGTGAGACTCACGAGCCATGCCCAGCGCTGGGTCGATGTCCGCGTCGCATGCATGCGAGGATTCTATGCGCCGGAGTCTCCAGGGACGTGCCCGGGGTCGGCGATGTGATCGGCAATCCGCGCGGCGATGTCGATCCGGGGACTGCTCGATCGTCGTGACGAAGAAGGTGTCCTGCGCGGCGGGACCCGACTCAACCTGTCAACGGAGTGAACCATGCCCAAGAGCCTCTTCATCAGCCTTCCGGTCAGCGACCTCGGCGCCTCGATCACCTTCTACAAGGCCTTGGGCTTCGGCCAGAACCCGCAGCTCAGCGGTGAAGACGGCGCCGCCATGGTCTGGAGCGACGCGATCCAGGTCATGCTGGTCACGCACGCCAAGTGGCGGACTTTCACCCAGCGGCCGTTCCCGCCGGCCGGTTCGTGCGGGCTGATGCTGTCGCTGGCCCTGGAGAGTCGCGCCGCGGTCGACGCGATGAACCAGGCCGCCGCGTCCCACGGCGGGCAGGCCGATGTGAATCCGATGGAGGACCACGGCTTCATGTACACCCGCGACCTCGCCGATCCCGACGGTCACATGTGGGCCGCGCTCTGGATGGACCCGACGGCGATGCCGGCGGGGTGACCGCGGTCGTGCCGCGCGATGCGGCACCGCCGGAGGGTCGAGCCCTCAATACGTCTTGTACGGCAGGAACTTCCCGCTCATCACGATGCTGACGCGGTCGCCCTTGGGATCGGGTTCGCGCTGCAGGTCCATGCGGAAGTCGATCGCGCTCATGATGCCGTCGCCGAACTCCTCGTGGATCAGCTCCTTGAACGTGGTGCCGTAGACGCTGATCAGCTCGTAGAAGCGGTAGATCAGCGGATCGGTCGGGACCGAGGTCGGCAGGCTGCCCTTGTACGGGACGACCTTGAGCCACTGCGTCTCCGCCTCGGTGAGGTCGAAGAGGCCTGCCAGCGTCGCGGCCTGGGCGTCGTCGAAGGTCATCTGGCCGAGGCATCCGGCCGTGACCCACTCCTTGCTGAGGCCGACCGCCTCGGCCACGTCGGACCACTTCAGGCCCTTGGCCACCTTGGTGGCGATGATCTTTTCGGTGACGTCGAGTCGGCTCATGGGAAGCTCCTGGGAGGGGTGAGGGGATGGCTGCGCTCCACCAGGAAGTCCATCAGGTGGTTGCGCATCGGGTAGTACTGGGGATCGTGGTGCAGCGTGGCGCGCTGGCGCGAGCGGGGCATCGTGTTCACGACGATCTCCGCGACCTGCGCGTGCGGGCCGTTCGACATCAGCATCACGCGGTCGGCGAGCAGCAGGGCTTCGTCGACGTCGTGCGTGATCATGAAGACCGTCTGCCGCGTCGCGGCGCAGATCTTCAGCAGTTCGTCCTGGATGGTGCCGCGCGTGAGTGCGTCCAGCGCGCCGAAAGGCTCGTCGAGCAGCAGCATCCGCGGCTCGATCGCGAAGGCGCGGGCGATGCCGACGCGCTGCTTCATGCCGCCGGAGAGCTGGCTCGGCTTCTTGTCGAGCGCCGGCGTCAGGCTGACCAGGGCGACGTACTTGCGGACCTGCTCGTCGACCTGGGCCTTCGACCAGTCCGGCCACTTGCTGCGAACGGCGAAGGCGATGTTCTGCCGCACCGTCAGCCAGGGCATCAACGCGTGGCCCTGGAAGACGACGCCGCGATCGAGACCCGGTCCGACGACCTCGCGGCCATCGACAATGACGTGGCCTTCGCTGGCCGGTTCCAGACCCGCCAGCGTGTTGAGGATCGTCGTCTTGCCGCAGCCGCTGTGGCCGACGATGCAGACGAACTCGCCCTGGCGCAGCGTGAAGTTCACGTCCTCGAAGATGGTGGTGTCGCCGTAGCGCTTGGCCAGGCCTTCGACGCGGACCAGCACGGGCGCTGTCTCAGGCATGGCGTCGACCGCCGCCGCCGCGCCCTGTTCCAGCGGATCAATCCGCATAGGTCACCGCCTTCTGCGCGCGGGCGAACAGACCGTCCAGCGCCATGCCCACCAGCCCGATCACGAGGATGGCGAAGACCACGTTGGGCAGGCTGAGGTTGTTCCACTCGTTCCAGACGAAGTAGCCGATGCCGGTGCCGCCGACCAGCATCTCCGCCGCGACGATCACCAGCCAAGCGATGCCCATGCTGATGCGCATGCCGGTGAGGATGGTCGGCGCGGCGGCGGGGAGGATGACTTCGATCGCGCGGCGCAGCGGTCGGACTTCCAGCGTGCGGGCGACGTTGAGCCACTCCTTGCGCACGCCGGCGACGCCGAAGGCCGTGTTGATCAGCATCGGCCAGACGCTGCAGATGAAGATCACGAAGATGCCGCTCGCGGCCGAGTCCTTGATCGTGTAGAGCGCCAGCGGCATCCACGCCAGCGGCGAGATCGGCTTGAGGACCTGGATGAAGGGATCGAGCGCGCGATGGACGAGCGGGCTCATCCCGATCGCGAAGCCCAGCGGGATCGCGACGAGCGCCGCGAGCAGGTAGCCCAGCGCGACCCGGCCCAGCGAGTACGCGAGCTGCAGGCCGATGCCCTTGTCGTTGGGGCCCTTGTCGTAGAACGGATCGGCGAGGTGGTGGACGACGGTTGAGCCCATCTGCGCGAGCGTCGGGAAGCCGCTCTTGGTCGCCACCGATGAGGCGCTCCCGCCTGCGTCGGCGGGCACGGGCTTGCCCATGAGCTTCGCGTATTCGATCTGCTCGGGCGTCATCGTCGGTGCCGCGGCGTTGGTCGCGGACGAGGCAGTACCGGCGTTCATCGTCGCCAGATGCCAGATGCCCAGCAGCAACCCGAGGAGCAGCAGTGAGAGCAGGGCGGCACGCGCGTTCAGCGATGTGAGCGAGGTCATCGGCGACTCCCGCTCACGCGCGCTTGATCGCGAAGCCGGCCACGTAGGCATCGGGCTGCGCGGGATCAAAGGTCTTGCCCATGACGCTGAACTTCGGATACGCGCCGTCCGGCACGGCCTGGTCGAGCGCCTTCATCTGCTTCTTCGCATCGGTGAGCAGGAAAACCTTCTCCGCGATCTGCCTGTAGTTCACGTCGCCCTTCAGGTAGCCCCAGCGCTTCATCTGCGTGAGCATCCATACGGCCATGCTCTGCCAGGGGATCGGATCGAAGTCCGCGCGGTCTGGCACCACGCGCACATTGCCCAACCCATCGGCGAACTTGCCGGTGAGCACCTGCGCGATCACCGTCTCCGGCTGGTTGAGGTAGGCCTGCGGCGCGATGACCTTGGCGATGAGCTCGCGGTTGCGCGCCTCGCGTGCCATCGCGGCGGACGTCAGCACCGCGCGGTACAGCGCGGCGAAGGTGTTGGGGTGCTTCTGGATGAACTCGGTGCTGGTGCCGAAGGCGCAGCAGGGGTGGCCGTTCCACAGGTCCTTCGAGAGGATGTGGATGAAGCCGACCTCCTCGAACACGGCGCGCTGGTTGAACGGATCCGGGCCGAGGAAACCATCGATGTTCCCGGCGCGCAGGTTGGCCACCATCTCCGGCGGCGGCACGACGCGGATCTGGATGTCGCGGTCGGGATCGAGGCCCGCTTCCGCCACGTAGTAGCGCAGCAGGAAGTTGTGCATCGAGTACTCGAAGGGCACCGCGAACTTGAAGCCCTTCCACGACTTCGGATCGCGCTTGTCCTTGTGCTTCATCGCCAGGGTGATCGCCTGGCCGTTGGTGTTCTGGATCGTCGCCACGTTCATCGGCGTGGCGGTCGCGCCCAGGCCCAGGCTGATGGCCAGCGGCATCGGGCTCAGGAAGTGCGTGGCGTCGTACTCCTTGTTGATCATCTTGTCGCGGATCAGCGCCCAGCCGGCGGTCTTCACGACCTCGACGTTCAGCCCCTGTTTCGCGTAGAAACCCAGCGGGTGCGCCATGATCAGCGGCGTCGCGCAGGTGATGGGGATGAAGCCGATCTTGAGGTCCTTCTTCTCCAGCGCGCCGCGCTCCTGCGCCATCGCCTGCAGCGGCGCGATCGGCAGCACGCTGCTGATGGCGGCCATCGCGCCGCCGCGACCGACCGCGCGCAGGAAACGACGCCGCAGCGCGTCCTGCGGGAACAGCGCCTTCACCAGCGCAGCTTCGACGAACTGGTTGGACTCGCGCTCGATGTCCGCCGTGTCCATCGCATCGGCGCGCTGACGCAGCATCGCGGCGGCGCGGTCGCGGTCCAGCTCGCGGGTGTGCTCGGCCTCGCTGCCGTGGCGGCCGCAGGCGCAACGCATCAGCAGCGGGCGATCAGCGTCGTAAGGGTCGTGGCGGAAGTCGCTCATCGCTGCTTTCCAGGTCGGTGGACGGAGGACTCCACTCTAGGAAAACGCGTTCGATCGCGGCATCGTGCGCGCTGTGGTTCTCTTGTAGGGGGTGCACTACAAGCGGCGCAGTCGCCTTCGACGTCCACTTCGTTCGGCCAAGCGCGGGCTCTCCACGGGGCATGGGGCACCCCTCCAGGGACCCCAAGCCCCATTCCGGCCCCACGGTCACTCGCTGACCCCGTCCGTCTTCTGGGCCGAGGTCAGGGGGAGAGCAGTTCGCGCCTCACGGCAAAGAGCGTCAGCTCCACGTCGTTGCGGACGCCGGTCTTCTCTAGGATGCGGGCGCGGTAGGTCGACACGGTGTTGGAGGACAGGACGAGTTGCTCGGCGATCTCGCCAACGCTGCGTCCGGCCACCAGCATTTGGAAGACCTGGTGCTCGCGGTGCGAGAGCACCTCATGCAACGGCACGGCGTCGTCCGCCGCGAAGCCGTCGCCGATGGCGGCAGCCAGATGTTCGGCGACGCTCGGCGTGATGAAACGGCGTCCCTTGGCGACGGTGCGCACGGCGTCGATCATCTGCTCGCTGTCGGCGCTCTTGTTGAGGTAGCCGGCGGCGCCCAGCTTGAGACTGCGCACCGCGTACTGCCGGTCCGGATAAGTGGAGAGCATCAGCACGGGCAGCTTGGGGAACTCGCTCCGGAGCGCCTTGAGGATGTCGAGCCCGTCGCGTTGCGGCATGGCGATGTCCAGCAGCACGACGTCGGGTCCAGACCCGGCGGCGACGCCCGCGCGGACCTGCTGGATCGCTTCGGGACCGTTGGCCGCTTCACCCATCACGCGCAGGTCGCTGGCCTCGGCGAGGATCTGCTTGATGCCCTCGCGGACGATGCGATGGTCGTCGCAGATCAACACACGGATCGTCATGACGGAGTTCCTTCCCGCCGCGTGTCCGACGGCGTTGCGTCATCGAGCGAACCTCCTTCAAGCGGCATGACCAGCCGCACCGTCGTGCCGCGCCCCGGCGCGCTGGCGATGCCGAGCCGGCCGCCGAATTGCGCCGCGCGCTCGCGCATGCCGAGCACGCCGTAGCTGCGTGCGTCGTTGAGCGCCTCGTCGGGCGCGCCGATGCCGTCGTCGCTGACCTGCAGGTAGAGCACCGGCTGCGGCGGCGCGTCGACGTCGATGCGGATGTCCACGTGCGAGGCCTGCGCGTGGCGGGCGATGTTGGAGAGCACCTCCTGGAAGATCCGGAAGACGGCGATCGCCAGGCCGCCCTCGGGCGACACGACGTCGGCGGCGACGAAGATGCGGAAGCGCACCTCGCGCTCGTCGCTGCCGGCGAGCTGGAACTCCTGGGCCTGCCACTCCAGCGCGGCCCACAAGCCCTGGTGATCGAGGATGCTGGGGCGGAGGTCGGTGATGATGCGGCCGACGGCGTCCACGGCGGTGTCCACGAGGCCGCCCATGCGGTGGCACTTCGCCACCATCGCGGCGCGCTGGGCCTCGTCGCCGACGCGGCGCTCGAGCCAGTTGACGTCCATCTTCAGCGCGACGAGCAGCGAGCCGAGTTCATCATGGATCTCGCGTGCGATGCGCTTGCGCTCGGTCTCGCGCACGGCCTCGAGGTGATGCGCGAGTTCGCGCAGTTGCGTGGTCCGCTCCGCGACGCGGCGTTCGAGCTGGTCGTGACTGGCGCGCAGCAGCTCCTCGGCGTGTTTGCGCTTGGAGATGTCGACGAAGGTGACCACGGCGCCCTGGACGTGGCCGTGCTCGAAGAGCGGGTAGCTGGAGTACTCGGCGGGGAAGGCGCTGCCGTCGGCGCGCCAGAGCACCTCGTCGTCGATGCGGCAGGGGTCGCCGCGGCGGAAGGCGTTGAAGATCGGGCAGTCGCATTCGCGGTAGCCGCTGCCGTCGCCATGCGAGTGGTGGATCAGCGCATGCATGTTGCGGCCGAGCACCTCGTCGGTGCGCCAGCCCAGCGTGTCGCAGGCGGCGCGGTTCACGAAGGTGCATCGCCCGTCCATGTCGATACCGAAGATGCCCTCTCCGGTGCTTTCCAGCAGCAGCGCGAGGCGGCGCGCGGCCTCGTCGGGCGAGGCCTGGTCGTCGACCGCGTTGGCGGTCGCTGCGGGAGCGGGCAGGGCGGTCGGCGGGAACATGCCCCGCTGGTGTGCAAGGGATGTGCCATGCCGGCGCGCCGCTGCCATCGTTGGCGTTGCCGACCGCGCAGCCTCTGCGTCGCGCTCGTGCTCTTGCGCCCGCTGGAGCGTTCCTTCGGCATCGCGTGGGCGCTGGTGATTTCCAGCCTCGTCTTTGGTCTGGCCCATTTGGGCAATGCGGGCGCGACGCCATTGATCGGAGCCCTGCTCGGGTTGGAGCTCGGTCTGCTGTTTGGCGCGGCCTACCTGCTGACCCGGCGGATATGGATGTGCACCGCACTGCACTTCGCCTGGAACTTCGTGCAGGGAGCCGTGTTTTCAATCGCGGTCTCTGGTCAGTCGGGGGAGTCGTGGCTCCACGGCACACTGACTGGACCGGTCTGGCTGTCCGGCGGCGTCTTTGGCGCCGAAGGCTCCGTCGTGTCGGTCGTCCTCTGCCTGGCCATGACAGGCGTCTTGCTGGTGCTCGCGCACCGGCGCGGACGATTCAGCACCACGGCTACCCCATGATCGATTCGGCAGTCGGCAACCGAGGTAGTCGCGGTTGGGCAGTGCCTCCTCCCACTTCATCTCCTCTTTCGCCTTTACTGCAAGCAAGCGGATCGCAATCCAGGGGGCGCCTGTGAAGACCTGCTTGTCTCCTCATTCAGGCTTGAAGCCTGAGCGCCTCAGAGCTTCGGAACCCTGAGCGACGTCGGCAGCGATGAACTTCCTGAACTGCTCGCTGCCTTCCGACAGCGCATCGATGCCGATTGCCGCGTAGGCGCCGTTGCGTCCCAACTCCGACGACTGCAGCTGTCCAATCTGTCGCCGGACGTTCAGCCGTTCTTGGGCGCCGTGATCACCCCGGCGTCCTGCAGCGCCTTGATGAGGCTTTCGCCGAACTTCCTGCGCTTTTCCTTCTTGCTCTCTTCCTGCGCCTCTGCGCTGATCCCGTCACCGCCAGACCTCAGAGCGACATGGCCCTTCCAAAGCGTTTGGCCGGTCGCCACTTCCTGGATCTCAGCATTCCAGAAGAACTCGATTAGTCTGGACAGGCTGGCTTGGGCCTGCTCCATCTTGACGAACAGGACGTGGCTGGGTCGAAGGGCACCCGGTGTCGCAGGGAACTGTTCGGACAGCATCAGGGTGAGCCCCGGGATTCCGCGTGCCTCCATGGCCTCCTTGGTGCCCAAGCGCATCTCGCGCATGGACAGGTGCAGTTCCGCCGTGGCGCGCCTTGCCATCTGGTCGCCGATGGATCCGCTTCCATCGGCCTCCTTCAACTGTGTCTGATTGACAAAGACCACATCTACGGACTTGAACGGGACCCGCTCGCCGGGCGCTGCAATTCGCTGTCCCGACAATTCATTGGTGGCGCAAGCGGCCAGGCCGAGTGCGACAGCGACGACTGCCGCGGACATGAGACGTCGGATCATCCGCACAGCTCCAGGTTTTTGTTGAATGGCAACAATTTTGCGGGCCCGAGCGTCATGACGAAGCTTTGCCTTAAAGGGGCCGGCCCACTGCCTGTAGTTGGACTGTCACGCGGCGAGTGGCTTCTCCCCGGGCAGTGCGCCGTCAGAGAGGCTCCCGTGTACCAACGTCGGACGCCAAGCGCTCGTTGGGAACGCTGCGCAGCAGGGCCCTTTCCTCGATGACGCGCCGACACCGCCAGAACGCTCCCAATGACCACAGCAGCGTCACGCCGCCGCCCAGTGCCTTCAGCACCTGCATCCCCGCCACTGGTTCCGAGGGCAGCCTCATCCAGGTCAGGATGCTGATGACGGCCAACAGCAGGGCCATCAACAACGCAGATTGAAAGGAGGGCAGAACGAGCTCGCCGGTCGTGTGGTTCTGCCATCCGACGATGGAGCTCAGATCTCCGGGCTTTCGGCACAGGGCCGTGAGCCGGTGCCCTGCCTCGATGTGCGGAGCGCCCGGGACTTCCAGCCCGAAATAGGACTTCCCCTGCACGGTCAGGGACAGCCGGGTGCAGGGCTCCTGGCGCGGACGGCGCGGCACGCGTTCGACGTTGAAGACATCCTCCGGAGTGACGTTGATCAATTCCATAGACGCAAAGTGACAAGGGTGGGTGAATTGTCTTGCTACGGATGAGCGTCTTGCGCTGACGTCGTCAGGACGCCGGCAATGTGTCCCAAGGTCTTCAGCGCCCCCTCGACCTGCGCGTTGTCCGGATGCCCGAAATTGAGCCTCAGGTGATGCGTGAAACGACGATCGGCCGAGAACAGATGCCCAGGCGCGATGCTGATGTCATGCGACAGGGCGACCCGGTGCAGTTCCAGCGCGTCGATCCGGGCGGGCAACTCGACCCAGACGCAATAGCCGCCCTCCGGCTGCGTGACGCGGGTGCCTGACGGAAAGCACTTGGCGATGGTCCTCAGCACAGTCTGGCGGTTCGTGACGAGCGCTTGCCGGAGCTGCCGCAGGTGGCGGTCGTAGCTGCCCCGCCGGAGGTACTCGCTCAAGCCCTCCTGCATCGGCACCGGGGTGGCCAATGAACTCATGAGCTTGCGACGACTGACATCCCGGGCGAACCGGCCCGCGGCCGCCCAGCCGACGCGGAATCCGGGTGCCAGCGACTTCGAGAACGAACTGCAGTGCAGCACCATGCCGGTCCTGTCCCAGGCCTTCGCGGGCCGCGGTCGTGAGCCGAAATACAACTCACCGTAGACGTCGTCCTCGATGAGCGGAATCTCGCGTTCGGCGAGCAGCGCCACCAGCGCCGCCTTGGCGGCATCGGGCATCAGGCTGCCCAACGGGTTCTGGAAATTCGGCATCAGCCAGCACGCCTTGACGGGATGACGGTCGAGAACGGCCGCCAGCGCCGCCACGTCGACGCCGGTGCGCGCATGGGTGGCCACTTCGACCGCCTTGAGCCCGCGCCGCTCCAGCGCCTGCAAGGCGCCATAGAAGGTCGGCGACTCGATGGCGACGAGGTCCCCCGGCTTCGTGACCGCCTCCAGGCACAGGTTCAAGGCCTCCATCGCACCGTTGGTCACGACGATCTCGTCCGCGTCCACCTTGCACCCGGCGCCCAGGTAGCGCAGGCCGATCTGGCGCCGCAGTTCGGCGCTGCCCGGAGACAGGTCCTCGACCGTGCGCCACGGGTCCATGGCGCGCGCGGCCTTGCCCAGCGCCAGTGCCAACTTGTCCAGGGGGAACAGCGTCGGGCTCGGAAACGCCGAGCCCAGCGGCACCACGGTCCGGTTGCGCGACAGCTCGAGCACCTGGAACACCAACTCCGATACCTCGACGCTTCGCTCCTCGGCCAGCGGATCTGACGCGAGGGGCTCAGGATGCGGGATCGCCGCCCGGCTGACGAAGTAGCCGGACCGCGGCCGCGCCTCGATCAGGCCGCGGGCCTCCAGGAGGTAGTAGGCCTGGAACACGGTGGAAGGACTGACCCCGCGACCCTTGCTCGCTTCGCGGACCGAAGGCAGACGGTCGCCGGGCCGCAGTTGCCCCGCGGCGATGGACGCCGCCAGATCGTCGGCAAGGACTTCGTAGCGCTTCATGACGTGGGATGCTGATATCGCCCGTTCCGTGAAACGATGGCACTGTATCGGCAACGGTCAGTTCGCTTTGAATGTCCTCCCGGACGCCGGTCTGATCTGGTGTTTTTACAAGAATCTGAATCTGTACTTTTGATGTCGCCGGGAGCACAGTGGCAACCCGGAAGGAAGTTCAAAAATCATGGAATGGATCCCCACGGTCTTCATCGCGTTCAAGGCCAGCGTGCTGTGCATCGGCATGTTCTTCGCCATCAAGTGGCACTACGACCGAGCGAGGAAGGAGCAGGGGGCGGACAACCAGCGCGCGGTGCTCCGCACCAGCGCCATCGTCGCCGCTGTCTTCGTGCTGTTGGTCGTCGGCCTGGTGGTCCTGACGCTCAGCCTGGGCACGAGGCTCGGCCTGGATTTGACCGTCCCATGACCCGGTCGCTCAGACCTTCTGCATCGCGAGCATGAAGTTCACTCCGGTCCAACCATAGAGTCGGAAGGTCCGGGTGACCGGGTTGTAGCGCAGGCCCTTCTCCTCCCTGAGAGCCAGGCCGGCCGCGGCCGCCATCGCCTTCAACTCCGCCGGCTTGATGAACTTGGCGTAGTCGTGCGTGCCGCGCGGCAGCACCTTGAGCACCCGCTCGGCGCTGAAGATGGCGACCAGCCAGCTCAGTGGCGATCGGTTGATCGTGGAGAAGAACACCCATCCGCCCGGCTTCACCAGCGCCGAGCAGGCGGCCACGACCTGCGCGGGATCCGGGACGTGCTCGAGCATCTCCATGCACGTCACCACGTCGAAGGTGCCCGGACATTCGGCAGCAAGCTCCTCGGCAGCGACATGACGTTAGGCGACGGAGGCCTTGCTCTGCGCCGCATGGAGCATGGCGACTTTCAGCCCCTTGTCCGCGCGGTCGATGCCGAGCACGTCCGCGCCGCGCTGTGCCATCGATTCGGTCAGGATGCCGTCGCCGCAGCCGACGTCCAGGACGCGTTTGTCCCGCAGCGAGACCAGCCGATCGATCCATTCGAGCCGATGCGGATTGATCGCGTGGTCCCGCCAGCGGGAGGCCAGCGCCTGGAACTTGGCGAGCTCGGCGGCATCGACATTGGTGTGCGTTGCCATCCTGTTTTCCTTGCTTGAGCGATTTACCACCGACGTTGGCGGCGGTCCACGAGGCGCCTGGCGAGGCGTGGTCGCTGGAGCGCATGGCCGAGCGTGCGGGCATGTCGCGCAGCGCGTTCGCGGCGCGCTTCCGCGAACTGGTGGGGCAGGCGCCGGCGGCGTACCTCGCCGACTGGCGATTGAGTCTGGCGCAGGAGCAACTGCGGCTGGGCCGCTCGATCAAGCAGATCGCCGATCAGCTCGGCTACGCGAATGCTTCGGCGCTGTCGCGCGCCTTCACGCAGCGGGTGGGAAGGTCGCCGAGGGCATGGCGGCAGTCGCTGGCAGAGCAGGTCGATCCGATCGCGTCATGAGCTGGCGCGATCGCTGACAAGCGACCAGATGCATTCCGCTAGGCTATCGGGCATGGAACTGCAGACGCTCATCGACACGGTGCATGAAGACCTTGATGCCTGCTTGAGGTCGGTGTCACTGGACGACGCGGGCGGTCTTCGTCTGCAAATTGAATACGACCGTCTTGTTCTGCCGGAAGGACCGCAGCGCTTCGAGCTCAGATGTTTGCAGCCCAAGGAATTCAATGTCGCCGTGGGTCATTTCGGATCGATCAATCAGTCCAAGGACCATGTCCTGCTCTTGGACCATCAGGGACCGCAGTCGCAATTGTTCTTTTCCTCCGCCCCAGCGTCGCCGGAACAGGTGTTCTATCTCGCCCACGCGGTGCTCTCAAAGGAGTTGCGTGGCTGGAGAGATCCCGCGACCTATCTGAACGGCTCACCCGAGGTGCTGCGCGGTCACTTGACCGGAGGCTACGGACTGTTGGCCCGGGGGCCCCACGCCGCGATGCAGGCCGTGGCGGCGGCTGTCAGTCCTCTCCTGACCGTTCGCACGGTGGCATCACATTCGCTGCCAGGCACAGAGATGGTCCTGACGCTCGACCGCAAGTTCGTGATCTGCGAAGCGGTGGAAATCCTGCTCGGCGACCGTTGATCATGTCGAGGCAGCAGAACGTCCAGCAGCAAATTCGCTCGCGGAGTTCTGGATCCGGGACATCGCGAATCATCGGCGCGCGACCCCGTGGCCGGTGGCATTGCGTCAGGTGGCGCAAGAGCGCGGCGTGGACTGCGATCGGGCGGTCGTGATCCGCTTTGAGATCGACTTCCCCGGCATGCCTCGCGTATTCGGTCAACTGCTCACTTCGGAGGCCCGCTTCATCCGCTTCGAGATGGAGACGGATGCGCGGCACCTCGTTGTCGAGGGCGGGGTCGAATGGAGCGACGTGACGGACGAGCAGAACCTGTCGTCGCACAACAGGGGATTCGGCGCAGGCGCCGGTGCGATCGCGCTGAGGGTGCTGGAGGAGTTGAACGCCGGGACGATCTGATGCGGGTGCTGGACGTTCAGTGGCATTCGCCGTGCAGCGGTCTTCCACACTGGGCCATCGACAACTCCCCCGATGTGGACCCCATGAAGATCGCCGTGTTCGACACCTACGTCACCCTTCCGGACGGCCGCCTGATGCATTTCGACATCCTCGTTCCTGGCGCGTCTCGCGAGCAGGAGCAGGTGCTGACCTTCGGCCGCAGGTATCTCGCAGCTCGAGGCTTGCCCGCCCATCAGCTGTCGGCCGAAGAGTGCCGTTTCTGCCACATGGAAATCGCGCCGGAGCCGGTCGTCGAGGAGATCGCGCGCGAGGGCTTCGCGATCATCGAGTTGGCCAACTGCGAGTGAGAACCGCATCGGTCCGATGTGTTTCGTCGCTCTGTCGAAACACCGGTTCACGCATTGCCGACTCTAACAGGCATGTCGGCGCGATCTAAACTGCGAAACTTGTTAGGGCGAACTACTAAAATTGCGCGACGGAAGCTGGCTGCATTTGGGCATTCAGGGAGGATGGGTCGCCACTCTGACGTCGGATACCGTGACTGAAGAATTTCCGGTCCCCCAACTGCCCAAGCAACTTCCCCCAATATAGGACGTGCCACCTCCGGCGCCCCAACTGGTCCCACCGCCGCCGCCAGAAGACCCCGATGAATTTACTGGAGGTGGGCGAGATTCTTGATTGCAGGAGTTGGTGACGTTGGCGCTATTTGCGTCAGCTTTCCTTACTTCTTGATTGTAGCGTGTGCCCAGTTCAATTGCTTCTGGGTCTCCAGCATTGTCGCCAAGTCCGGTTAGCGCGGCGGACGCCATGCCGGAAATTAATGCGCCAACATTGCCGCTACCGTTGGGCGCAATATCAAATGCTGAGATTCTTAGGCTGAAATCGTTGGGAGTTACTGCCGTCACGCTGACGTACGACGAATTTTCTGCGCCCACAGGAATGACGCAGTTGTAGGTGTTGGGTTCGGATGCAAAGTAATTCTGATTCCAAGATCGCTGCCTTGTCTATACCAAAGCAGGTCTTCTATTTGAAATCCGGATATTTCCATATGCTTTTCATCAATCCATCTGATGTTCAGTCCTTTAAGTCGTGCGTTAACTCCGAAATAGCCGCGGTGAATCTCATTGCTGGCTTTTTTGGTAATTATCAGTCCTGTCTCGGTGCTGGAGAATCCTCCGCAGCCGCCTGATTTGAGCTCGGCACGAAAGGTTCCGGCCGGAGACTCGAATGCAGAAGATGGTCCGTGGCTGCAGATCTTGCTGTCGCACGCGGAAAGTGATGCGGCGGCCAGCACCGCAAGTGCCGTAGTCGCAATGGCGCGACGAACAACGTCGCAGGTCAGTCGTTTAAACATACATTTCCCCCTTTGGCTGTTTTAGCAGTTCACATTTCCTTAGCGCTACAACGTAACCCCCATACTCGACGACACTTGAGAGGGGACTTCACCCGAAAGGGTGGCGCCTTTTGGTGTGGCGAGTGAGAAGTGGTCGTATCGCTCAAGTCCAGACCGACATGCCGATCAAACTACTCCAATATCAATGACCACCTCCTGGGCTGCATGCTCCGTCCTGCTCTCGGACGCCGACCAGATCGCCAGGCACGCCTGCTATCGCGAAGAAGACGCGCATCGCCGCGCGGGCTACGCGGACTGGCTGATACCGCGCATTGAGGCTGGCAAATACGTCGGCCTGCTCGCGATCCACGACGGCGCGGTCATCGGCGGCGCCGGTGTCGTCCTGCTGGACTGGGGCCCAACGCGCGGCAATCCCGGCGGGCTCATGGGACGCGTTGCGAATGTCTTCGTAGAGCCGCAGCATCGCGGTCAGGGCATCGCCCGCTCCCTCGTTGCCAACGTGATGGCGCACTGCGAGGCGCTGGGCGTGCGCGAGTTCAACCTCGGCGCCACGCCGGAAGGGCGCGCGCTCTACCAGTCGCTGGGCTTCGTCGACTATCCCGCCGAGATGCGCCGTCGCGTCTGACCGGCCCCCTCAGGCCTTCTGCATCGCGAGCATGAAGTTCACTCCGGTCCAACCATAGAGTCGGAAGGTCCGGGTGACCGGGTTGTAGCGCAGGCCCTTCTCCTCCCTGAGAGCCAGGCCGGCCGCGGCCGCCATCGCCTTCAACTCCGCCGGCTTGATGAACTTGGCGTAGTCGTGCGTGCCGCGCGGCAGCACCTTGAGCACCCGCTCGGCGCCGAAGATGGCGACCAGCCAGCTCAGGGGCGATCGGTTGATCGTGGAGAAGAACACCCATCCGCCCGGCTTCACCAGCGCCGAGCAGGCGGCCACGACCTGCGCGGGATCCGGGACATGCTCGAGCATCTCCATGCAGGTCACCACATCGAAGCTGCCCCGGCGTTCGCTCGCGAGATCCTCGGCAGCGATATGGCGATAGGCCACCGAGGCCTTGCTCTGCGCCGCATGGAGCATGGCGACTTTCAGCCCCTTGTCCGCGAGGTCGATGCCGAGCACGTCCGCGCCGCGGTGCGCCATCGATTCGGCCAGGATGCCGCCGCCGCAGCCGACATCCAGGACGCGCTTGTCCCGCAGCGAGACCAGCCGATCGATCCATTCGAGCCGATGCGGATTGATCGCGTGCAGGGGCCAGAACTCCGACCCGGCGTCCCACCAGCGGGAGGCCAGCGCCTGGAACTTGGCGAGCTCGGCGGCATCGAAATTGGTGTGCGTTGCCATCATGTTTTCCTTGCTTGAGTGATTCACCACCGACGTTGGCGGCGGTTCCAGAGGTACAGGAGACGGGCGAAGGCAATGTAGGCCCACGACGTCAGGGTCCGAAGTCCGGGGAGGCCCAGCGGCTTGAGGAGCCAGCCCCCGCGGCGCTGCAGCGACCACGTGGTCAGCAGCGCCGGCGCGCCCACCTGCAGCTGGCCGTCGGCGTCGACGAGGTGCAGTCGCTCCCGCACGCTTTCCAGGTCGAGCCCCAGCGGCGCGAGGCGTTCCGGATGGCGGTGCACGTCCACCCACTCGACGCCGCGCTCGTCGATGCGCTCCCGCATGGCGCACACGCCCGCGTCGCAGACCGGGCAGGCGCTGTTGTAGTAGACGGTGTGGCGTCGCTCGGCCTCGTCAACGGCGGGCGACAGGGATGAGCGGGGATCTGTGGACATGCGAACTCCTGCGATGGGAGTCAGCATACCTTGTAATTAGCTAAATGGCTAAATAGCTAATTGACGAACGCTGTGGGCGGGGCGGCTAAGATGCGCCGATGGATAAAGTCTTCGAAGCGCTGGCGTCGACGCCGCGGCGCAAGATCCTGGCCTTCCTCTCCGAGACGGAACTCTCGGCGGGCGACATCGCGAGCCGCTTCGAGATGACGAAGCCGTCCTTGTCCAAGCACCTCAAGATCCTCGAGGCCGCCGGCTTGGTGAAGGCCGAGAAGCGCGGCCAGTTCGTCTTCTACAGCCTGCAGAAGGACAGCCTGGCCAACACCCTCACGAGCTTCGTGCAGCAGGTCTGTCCGGTCTCCACGAAGCTGCGCAAGGAAAGCAAGGCCATCGCCGCCGCGAAGACCTCGCGCCGGAGCGCCTGAACGCGCTCAGCGCTTCGCCTTGCCCTTCTCGATGTCCATCTTGCTGTCCGGATCCAGCGTGCGGACCAGGTAGCGGGTGCGGGCGTCGAAGGCGCCGCGGGCGATGACGACGCCGGGGTTCTCCGCGTGATAGACCGCCGCCTCGAGGATCACCGGATCCTTCGACGGCGCGATCAGCCAACCGCCCGGCTCGACCTTGGGCAGGGGCTTGCACGGCATCGGGCCGGTGTGCTCCGCGATGCCCTTCTCGGGATACCAGATCACGCACTGGCCGCTCTTGAGCGGCAGCAGCGGCGCCGGGATGCGGTTCTTGGCCGTCACGTTGAAGTAGGAGTTGTCCTGGCCGGGCGCGGCGCGGCCGACGTCCCGCGCGGGATCGGAGGCCTTGCCGACGGATTGCGCCGCGGCACCGAGGCCGGTGAGCAGGGCGGCCGCGCCGACGAGGGCGACGGCGAGAGGGCGAATGGGCATGACGATCTCCTGTTGTGATGGCGGCCTCCTCCTGAGGCCCTCGCCGACAACAGGCAACCGGCATGCCAGCGCGACGATGCCCGACGGTCCGCACACCTGGACATGTCACCCCCGGCCGGAGCGCCTTCATCAATGATTGATGAAGGCCAGAAGCCGCCGGAGCTGCTCCGTGAGTTCCCCGATCACCACGCCCGTCAGCGTGCGGAACTCGAGGATCGGGAAATCGCCGGGATCGAGCTTCTTGCCATAGCTGCCGAGGGACTCCATCTGGGCCTTCTTCGCCTTCCCGCCCGGGAAGTGCTTCTTGGTCAGGCGGTCCACGCCCTTGTTGTAGCCGCCGAAGAAACCGACGGTCGGCAGGGCGTCGTCCACCCAGTCCTGGAGGGTGAGGTCGATGAGGTCCGGGGCGCCGCCGGCCACCGCTCCGGCGGGGAAGACCGGATCGCCGATCACGACACCTCCCGGCGGAAGGGCCGCGTTGATGGTCGCGAGCACGATCTGCCGCATGTCCGCCGGCGTCAGCGCCGCCTTGGTGGGGTTGGACAACTTCTTCAGCATGCGTGAGAAGTCGGTGCGCGCCAGATGCGCGCCTGCCGCCGACTTCGCGTAGGGCAGATGGCCCAGCTGCGATCGGGCCGTGACGGGAATGGTGGCCATGAGCGCCACGATCCCCGCGAGGTGGTCGCGCTCCGCCTGCGTGAGCGCATTGAGCGCCGCCGTCCCATTCACCGCGACCGCCGCATGCGGCCCCACCGCGAGACCCACGCCGCCCATCACCGGCTCGTACGGCGCCAGTGTTCCGCGCACCGCGTCATCGTCCGCATTGCCACCCACCGGGGCCAGCGTTGCCAGATAGTTCTGCGCCTGCGCGCCGTTCAGGTGGGCCAGCAGCTTGGCGGGGTCGACGCCGCCCGTCATCTGGAGCTGGCCGAAGATGTTGGCCACGCCGTTCCCCATGAATCGATATTCGTCCAACCTGCTGCCTCCCACGCCCCCGATCTGGTTCGCGCGCGTCCAGGCAGCGGCACCATTGGCGATGGCAGTGATCGCGGCGACCGCGCCCGGCGCCGTGTTGTTGACGAGGTTCAACACCGCGTTGGCATCGGTCTCATCGATCTCCTTGATGATCACCTCGAGTTGACTGGCGCCGTTGACGTCGATGTCGGCCGTCAACTGGAATCCGGGAAACTGCCGCAGCACGTAACCCTTCTCGTGGGGATGCGTACCGTTGCCGAAGAAGTTCCGACGCCGGGTGTTGATGTCGGTCATCTCGTACTCGAATCCCACCTTGCGCTGGATGGGCGCCGCCGTCCGGGGTTGGAAGCTGGCACCGAAGGTGGACCGCAGCGTGGCCCGCTGTGCCTGCATGACCGGCGACGCGTCGACGTACGCCTGCAGCGCGCCCTGACGGGTCGGTGCGCCCGATGGGGCCGCGTTCGTCGTCAACCCCGTCTTGCCAGGCTGGCGCTCGGCCGCCGGTAGCGTGTGCCCCGCCGATGTCGACTCCTGTGCGCGCATGCGCCCTCCGGGCGGCGTCCGGCCGCGAGCCTGCACGATAGGAAGCCGTCGTGCCGCAGTCCATCGGCATGCCGCTGAGTTTGGGAGGAGAAAGATCCGAGCCGTCCGCGCACCGGTCGGGCGCATGTCGGGCCCATGTCGGGTGCTCTCCGTCCCGACCTATCATCGTGCCCGCGCGACCGGCAGGGAGTGAACAGCCCGCGCGCCCACGACGACTTCGGAGCCGCCTGCAATGACGCCTCTCTCTCCGGCCCACGCTGCCACCCCTGGCGCCGCGACCTGCCACAACTGCGATCTCGCGCTCCAGCCCGGCGGGAGCTTCTGTCCCCACTGCGGCCAGGAGGCGCATCTGCATCCGGCCTCGATGCGCGAGTTCATCCACGAGTTCATCGGCCACTACGTCGCGCTCGAAGGGCCGTTGTGGCGGACCCTCTGGGCCATGCTCTTCCTGCCAGGGCGCCTGACCCGCGAGTACTTCATCGGACGGCGCCGGCGCTACGTGCAGCCATTGCGCCTGTACCTGAGCCTCAGCTTCGTGTTCTTCATCGCCGTGCATCTGCTGCCCGGCGATCACGGACTCCATGTCACGCGCGATGAGCAGGCCATCGCGCAGGCGCGACAAGGCAGCTGCGCCAGCGCCGGCAGCAATTGCAGCGGGTGGCAGCGTCGCCTCGACGGCATCGGCGAGCGTCTGGCCAACGGCGCCTCCGCCGCCCAGGCGCAGAAGCGCATGGACAAGCTCGCCCCCTACGCGATGCTGCTGATGCAGCCGGTCTTCGCCGGCCTGCTGGCGTTGGTCTTCCTGCGGCGCCGGATGAAATACGCCGAGCACTTCGTCTTCGCGCTGCACCTGCACGCCTGCTGGTTCGCCGCCTACCTGCTCGCGATCGTGGTGCCGGCCGCCTCGGCGGTCATCGTCGCGCTGGTGCTGCTGCACGGCGTCATCGCGCTGCGGACCGTCTACCGCACGAGCTGGTGGGGCGGGATCTGGCGCGGCGGCGTGCTCGCCGTTCTCTATCTCCCGCTGTTGCTGGCGGGCATCGTCGCGCTGGTGGTCGGCGCGGCGATGGTGAGCTGAGCCCGGGCGCGCCGGCCCCTCACGCCTGCGGCTGCTGCGCCACGCCGCCGAGCAGCTCCTGCATCACCTGCTCGAGCTCGTCGAACTCCACCGGCTTCACCAGGTGGGCGTCGAAGCCCGCGGCCGACGTGGCCTCGCGGTCGGAGCGCTGTCCCCAGCCGGTGATCGCGATCAGCGCGAGCGGCTCCGCGCCCGGCATCGCCCGCAATCGCCGCGCGACGTCCGTCCCCGAGAGACCGGGCAGACCGATGTCCAGCAGCACCGCGCGGGGCTGCGTGCGCTCGAAGACCGCCAGCGCCTCTTCACCGCTGTAGGCGACGGTCGCGGCATAACCGGCGCCGCGCAGCACCTCGGCGAGCGTGTTGGCCGCATCCTCGTTGTCGTCGACGACCAGCACACGCGCCTGGCCGGACGACGCGCGGGCGCGGCCGGCATCACCCGCGGCGTCGTGCGCGTCGGTGGTGAGTCCGCCCGCCGCCAGCGGCAGGCTCACGGTGAAGCAGCTGCCATGGCCGATGCCTTCGCTCGCCACGGCGATCGTGCCGCCGTGCAGCTGCACGAGCTGCCGGGACACCGCCAGGCCGATGCCCAGCCCCGATGCCGCCGCGCCGCGCGCGTCGATCCGCGTGAACAGCTCGAAGACCCGCGGCTGCATCGCCGGCGCGATGCCCGCGCCCCGGTCCGTCACCGTGACCTGCGCCCGGTCCGCGACCACCGCGACGTGCACGGCCACCTCGCCCGGCTCCGGGCTGTACTTGGCCGCGTTGTCCAGCAGGTTGCCCAGCACCTGCTGCAGCCGTGTCGGATCGCCGTCCACGGGCACCGCCGCCGGCGGCAAAGACAGCGAGACGCGGTGCCGCATCTCGCTGTACAGGGGCTCGATCGCCTCCAGCGCCTGCTTCACCACCGTGCGCAGGTCGATGACCTGGCGCTTGAGCTCCACCACGTTGCGCGTGATGCGGCTCATGTCGAGCAGGTCGTCGAGCAGTCGCGCCATGTGCGCCGACTGCCGCGCGATGATGTCCGTGGCCTGCGCGCGGGTGTCGTCCGAGGCGGACTGGCGCAGCATCGCGACCGCGTAGCGGATCGGCGCCATCGGGTTGCGCAGCTCGTGCGCGAGCGTCGCCAGGAACGCGTCCTTGCGCTCGCTCTCGCGGCGCAGTTCCTCCTGCGCCGCCGACAGCTCGGTGACGTCGACCGTCGCGCCGATCACCCGCTGCACCTGGCCGTCATGCGCGGTGATCGGCCGCAGCGAGGTCAGCAGCTGGTAGGTCCGGCCGCCGTGGGACGTGCGCTGCGCGAGGTTCATCGCCTGGCCCGTGATCACCGCCTCGCGCACGATGCCGGCGAACTCCGGCTCGCCGACCAGGCTGCCGACCTCCGCGCCGATCAGCGCCTCGCGCGTGAATCCCATCGGCGTGTTGAACGCCCAGGTGTAGCGGCCCTGGACGTCGCACTCCCAGGCCATCACCTTGCCGCTCTGCAGCGCGAGGTGGAAACGCTCCTCGGCCGCCAGGCTCGCGCGCAGCGCCTCCTGCTGCGTGGTGACATCGACCGCGACGCCGTAGGCGTGCACGGCGCGGCCCTTCGCGTCCAGGCTCACGTAACCGTCGAACTGCGTCCAGACGACCTCGTCGTTGTCCGCGCGCGTGATCGGGCAGGCCAGGCTGAAACGACCGCCGCTCTGCGTGGCGTAGCGGTAGCGGTCGCGAAAACGCGCGGCGTCCTGCGCCGACATGCCGGCCAGCATGTCGTCGATCGACTTCCAGTGCTGGCCGAACAGCTGCCTGGCGCCGCCGCCGGTGGTGGCGAAGCCGGTCACCGCGTCCCAGTCCCAGGTGATCATGCGCCCCGCCGCCAGTGCGAGGTTGAGCCGCCGGCGGCTGTTGCGCTCCTTCTGCATCAGCCGGCCGGTCCACGCCGAGACCGTCGCGACCAGCGAGCCGGTCAGCAGGAACAGCACGACCAGCGCCGCGTCCGCCATCGAATTGACCGGGAACATCTGCCCGACGGGCTCGATCCAGAAGTAGAGGATCGCCAGGCTCGCGGCCACCAGGAAGGCCAGCGAGGGCGCCAGGCCGCAGACCAGGCCGACGATCACCAGCGAGGGGAAGTAGGGCAGCAGCGGCTCGCGGCTGCTGAGCGCCGGCTGGAGGGACAGGTTGAGCCACGTGGCCGCGACGAAGACGAGCACGGCAACGGGCCAACGCAACCAGAGCCTCTCGATGACCATTCTTGCCTGTCCTCCCTTGCACGCGCGGGCGCTCCGATCGGAGGCCCGGTCTTGGTGCGGGCTCCCCGTGGGCGGCGGAGCCAGGAGCATACCGAGGCGGGAAGCGGTTCGACCGTCGCGCGTGTCCCCGAGGTGTGTCGGACGATGACAGGCCGCCGCCGTCGGGCGGGCGGCGTTGGAGCGCCGCCGTAGGGGCGTTCAGCCCTGGCGCGCGCGTCGCCGCGCCAGTCCGCCGACCGCCAGGACGCCCGCGAGCATCAGGGCGTAGCTCGCCGGCTCGGGCACCGCGCTGGCCTGCAGGAAGCCGCGGATCTCGCCGCCCGGGGCGAAGGTCGAGTGCACGTTCAGATACGCATTGCCACCGGCCAGCCCGGTCGACAGGGCCGCGAAGGCGCTCGCGATCGTGCCGCCGTTGGCGGTGATGAAGGCCGCGTTCCAGCTGCTGGCCTGGGTCAGGTCGAAGGTCTGGTCGTACATGCCCGCGCTCACGCCCAGCGGGAAGTTCGGGAAGGTCGGCGTCGTCGTCGCCACGCCCGCGTTGCCGGCGCCCGCGGCAGCCGTGCAGCAATGGATGTGCGAGGCCGTCGTCGTGCCGGTCAGGCCGGCGAAGGTGACCTGCACGCGCATCGTGAAGTCGTCGTCGTTGAAGGTCACGGTCGCCAGGCCGGTGCCGGCCGAGGCGTTCGGCGGGAACTCCGCCGCACCGCTCAGGGGCGCGGTGTACACGATGTCGTGCGCGAACGCGGGCAGGGCGACGCTCGCGGCGGCGAGTGCCAGCGTCGATCCGAGGAGGGCAGGCAAGGACTTCAAACGCTTGAGGCGGGTCATGGACGTCATGGAGGTCTCCTGGGTGAGGCTCCGCAACGGGCTGCGCGGAACTCAGACGGCGGTATACGCCGATGGCATCGGGCTTGTGAGCGATCGGCACCGTCGCGTGGGGAGATGACCTTGCTCGCAGGGACGGGACGCAACCGGATCGCGCGAATCCGGTACAGGGTCCGATGTAACGGGACGTGCGGGCAGGCATCGCGCTTGCTTTCGGGCGGGGTTGCGCGCGGGCCGGTCCGCGGCGGAGGAATCCCATGGAGTCATCGACGTTCCGCCTCGGACATCGTCCGCCCCTGGACGGCCTGCGCGGCTTCGCCGTGCTCTGCGTGATGGTCTTCCACGCGCACACCGGCTTCCTGGAGGGCGGCGGCCTCGGCGTGGAGATCTTCTTCACGCTCAGCGGTTTCCTCATCACGACGCTGCTGTGCGACGAGCTCGACCGTTACGGCGACGTCAGCCTGAAGAATTTCTATGCGCGCCGCGCTCTGCGGCTCGCGCCGGCGCTGATCCTGCTGGTGTTCGTGTACGCCGTGTGGAGCTGCCTCGCGCTGGACGGCGGCAAGGCTCGCCAGAACCTGCTGGAGGCCGGCATCGCGCTGACCTACATGTCCAACTGGGCGCGCGCCTTCTGGTGGAACGCGCCCGACCTGCTGGGGCACACCTGGTCGCTGTCGATCGAGGAGCAGTTCTACCTGGTCTGGCCCCTGGTGCTGCTGCTGGCCAGCCGCTTCACGTCCAACCGGCGCACGCTGGCGCTGCTCGCGCTGGGACTGGCCGCGCTGTCCTTGACCTGGCGCAACGTGCTGCTGGAACAGCAGCGCAGTCCCGAGCGGCTGTTCAACGGCCTGGACACACGCGCCGACGCGCTGATGGTGGGCTGCGCGCTGGCGTTGTGGCTCAGCGGCCAGCGGGTCGACGCGCTGCGCCGGCGCTGGGCCGGACCGCTTTCGGTCCTGGGGCCGCTCGCGTTCGTCTTCATCGCCGCGGTGATGCTCGTCAGCGGCAAGGAGGAATGGCGCCAGCCCTACATGTACCGCTGGGGCTTCGCGGCCGTCGAACTCAGCGCCGTCGTGCTGATGGCGCACCTGCTGCTCAACGAGCGCGCCGGCCTGGCGCGGCTCTTCAGCCTCGGGGCGCTGCGCTGGTTCGGCGGCATCTCCTACGGGCTCTACCTCTGGCACTACCCGGTCTACCGGATGATGCGCGCGCACGGCGCCGCGCCTCTGACCCTCCTCGTGGCCGGCTCCGCGGTGACCATCGCCGTCGCGCTGGTCTCGTACCACGGGCTCGAGCAGCCGGTGCTCAAGCTCAAGAAGTTCTTCGACCGACGAAAAAACGGCGCCGTGGAGGCGCCGTCTTCCGCCGAGGGCCAGTCGGTCAGACCGGCTTGACCAGCAGCGAACGCGCCCAGGCGTCCGCCTCGCGGGCCGGCGTCTGGCCGCTGACCTGGATGCGGTCCAGCAGCTCGGCGACGCGGCCGCGGATCTGCCCGACTTCCGCCATCACGGCGTTCTCTTCGCCTTCGTTGCGGAACTCCCGCGCGACGCTGATGATGCCGCCGGCGTTCACCAGGTAGTCCGGCAGGTAGGTGATGCCGCGGGCCTGCAGCGCGTCGCCGTCGGCCGCCGTGGCCAGCTGGTTGTTGGCGGCGCCGGCGATCAGCGCGGCCTGCAGCAGGGGGATGGACTGCGCGTTCAGCGTCGCACCCAGCGCGCACGGCGCGACGACGTCGACGTCCGCGGCCAGGATCTCGTTGATGCCGACGGCCTTCGCGCCCAGCTCGGTCTGCGCGCGCGCGACCTTCTCGGCGTTGACGTCGGCGACGACCAGCTTGGCGCCGGCGCGATGCAGGTACTCGGCCAGGTGCCAGCCCACCGCGCCCAGGCCCTGCAGCGCGACGCGCACGCCTTCGAGCGACTCGCGGCGCAGCACGCGCTTGACGCCTTCGTCGATGGACACGAACACGCCGTAGGCGGTCTTGGGGCTCGGGTCGCCGCCGAAGGCGCCTTCGCGCGGAATGCCCGACACGTACTGCGTCTGAGCCATCATGCCCTTCATGTCGGCCGTGGTCGTGCCCACGTCCTCGGCGGTGATGTAGGCGCCCTGCAGCGATTGCACCGCCCGGCCGAAGGCCGCGAACAGCGCGGCGCGGTCGAAGTCGCCCTGCGGCTTGATGATCACGGCCTTGCCGCCGCCGAAGGGCAGGTTGGCCAGCGCGTTCTTCAGGCTCATGCCCTGCGACAGGCGCAGCGCGTCGTTCAGCGCGGCCAGCTCGTTGTCGTAGCTCCAGAAGCGGCAGCCGCCGAAGGCCGGGCCGCGCGCGGTGCTGTGCACCGCCAGGATCGCCTTGAGACCGGTCACCGGATCGGCGGCCAGCAGCACGCGTTCGTGCGGGGCCTGGTCGGGCAGACCGAAGAGGGAAGAGGGGATGGCGTCGGTCGAGCCGGCGGCGAGCGCGCGGGCGATGTCGGTGATGGCGTTCATGGGAACCTGCACTTGTGATGCTTGAAGAAGACCGGGCCGAGGCGGTCCGGCGGGGCCCGCCACGCTTGTGGCGCGGGGGTCCCGAAGTTTAGCGTCTTGCACTGGAGGCCTTGCGCTTGAGGCCTCGCGCTTGAGGCCTCGCGCTGGAAGC
The DNA here is from genome assembly GCF_059415965.1 of Roseateles sp. GW821-FHT09G09. NCBI lineage: Bacteria > Pseudomonadati > Pseudomonadota > Betaproteobacteria > Burkholderiales > Sphaerotilaceae > Roseateles > Roseateles sp. GW821-FHT09G09. The sequence goes on from NZ_JBWKOG010000006.1 coordinate 228,785, forward strand.
CTCGCGCTGGAAGCCTCGCGCTGGAGGCCTTGCGCTGGAGATCCTGCGCTCAGCGCCCCATGAAGGCGTCCGCCCGCAGCGTCACGACCAGCGTGTCGCGGTGGCCGGCATGGGCGGGATCGATCGGCTGGATGGGCGTGGTCTCGTGGATGACGCGCTCGTCGTCGAGCAGCAGCAGCGTCCACGGCTCCATCATCGTGAAGCGCTGGCCCCGCGGGCCGTCGGCCTCGAAGACGCGCGACTCGCCGCCCTTGATGCCGTGGCGCGCCAGCATGAAGACCGCCACCAGGTCCACGCCGTCGCGGTGCGCGCCCTCGGGCGTCGGCCGGCCGATGCCGCCCGCGGTGTCGATGCGGAACTGGTGCGCCTCGACGAACCAGGGCCGCGCGCCCTTGAGCCGGTCCGCCACCGAGGCCAGCCCCAGCAGCAGCCGCGGCCAGATCGGCAGGTCGACCGCGGCGGGGTCCATCGGCTCGAACCAGCGCTCGATGCCGCCGTGCAGCGCGTTGTAGTCCACCGGCTGCCAGTGTGCGCGATGCGGCGCCAGGCGCACCGTCGGATCGGCCTGCGAGTCCACCACGAAGCTGGCATGCCGGCGGAAGCGGTAGCGGCCGCCGTCGCGCAGGTAGGCGTCCGGGGGCAGGTCGTTCCAGTAGGTCTGCAGGCCGCGCAGCTCGGCGGCCTGGCAGTGCAGCCAGTGCGACAGGCTCTCGGGCGCGATGACGGTGTGACCGAGGTCCTGCAGTTGCTGTTCGAACTGCGCGGCGCTGGAGTAGGGCGGCGGGAAATGCTTCATGGCCGAAAGTATGGAACCTCGCGCCGCGGATGGCGCATGTCACGCCGCCAACGCGGGTTTCGCGGTGCGTTGGGCGTTCCGATCAGCCGGCGTGCTTGTCGGCTTCGGAGGTGAACGCGTCGGCGTAGAACTCCTCGGCCGGCAGGCCGCAGGCGGCGACGAAGTCGCGCTGCGCGGATTCCACCATCACCGGCGCGCCGCAGGCGTAGACCTGGTGCTTCGACAGGTCCGGCAGGTCCGCCATCAGGACCTGGTGGACGAAACCGGTGCGTCCGGTCCAGCCGTCCTCGGCCTTCGGCTCGGACAGCACCGGCACGTAGGTGAACGAGGGCATCGCGGCGGCGGTCGCCTCGGCCCAGTCGTGCAGGTAGAGGTCGGCCTTGGACCGGCAGCCCCAGTACAGCGTCACCGGGCGGGTGATGCCCTGGTCCTGGATGCGCTCCAGGATCGCCTTGATGGGCGCGAAGCCCGTGCCCGAGGCGAGCAGCACGATCGGCTTGTCGCCGTCCTCGCGCAGGAAGAAGCTGCCGAACGGGCCTTCCATGCGCAGGATGTCCTTCTCCTTGAGCGCGCCGAAGACGTGGTCGGTGAACTTGCCGCCGGGCATGTGGCGGATGTGCAGCTCGATCGCCGGCGGCGTGCCGACCCGGCTCGGCGCGTTGGCCATCGAGTAGCTGCGCCGCGCGCCGTCGCGCAGGATGAATTCCACGTACTGGCCGGCGCGGTACTGCAGGTTCTGGTTGGCCGGCAGCTGCAGCCTGATCACGGCGACGTCGCCGGCCGGCTTCTCGACCGTGATGACGCGGCTGGGCAGCTTCAGCACGGGGTACTCGCCGGCGCCGGGCACGGTGCGGGCCTCGACCACGCAATCCGTCTGTGGCTTCGCGCAGCAGGTCAGGATCATGCCGGCGGCTTCGTCCTCGGGCGGCAGCGCCTTGGTCTGGTGTTCGCCGTGCACGACCTGACCCTCGACCAGCTTGCTCTTGCAGGAGCCGCAGGCGCCGTCCTTGCAGCCGTAGGGCAGGCCGATGCCCTGGCGGATGGCCGCGGCCAGCACGGTTTCGTCGTCGTCGACGGTGAAGTTGCGGCCGGCGGGCAGGACGGTGACCTGGAAGCTCATGGTGGGGATATGACTAAACTGGCCCGCCATTTTGCCCCACCCCGCTTCGACCCCATGCCCGGTGCCTCTCCTGCTTCGCCTTCCCTCCACCGCCGGGGCCGTCGCGGCCGTCTGCTGATCGTCGGATGCGGCGATGTCGGGATGCGCGTGCTGCGGCAGCTGGCCGGGAGATGGACCGTGTTCGCGCTCACCAGCAGCGCGGCGAGGGTCGATGAACTGCGGGCTGCCGGGGCGATCCCGCTGATCGGCAACCTGGACGACGCCGCGTCGCTGGGCCGGCTGGCGGGACTCGCGGACCGCGTGCTGCACCTGGCGCCGCCGGCGGTGCAGGGGCGCAGCGATGAGCGCACGCGGCGACTGCTGCAGGCGCTGTCGCGCTCGGCGCCGCCGGCCCACTTGGTCTATGCGAGCACCAGCGGCGTGTACGGCGACTGCGGCGGCGCGCGCATCGACGAGACGCGCCGGGTGAATCCGTCCAACGACCGCGCCTGGCGCCGCGTCGATGCCGAAGGCCAGTTGCGCCAGTGGGGCCGCGCGACGGGCGCGCCGGTGACGATCCTGCGCGTGCCCGGCATCTATGCGTTCGATCGCGACGGCGGGCATCCCCGCGAGCGGCTCGGCAAGGGGCTGCCGGTCCTTGCCCGCGAGGACGATGTCTTCACGAACCACATCCAGGCCGACGACCTGGCGCGCGCCTGCGTGCTGGCGCTGGTGCGCGGCCCGACGCAGCGGATCCTGCACGCGAGCGACGACAGCGAGCTGCTGATGGGGGATTACTTCGAGCTCGCCGCGTCCCTGTGCGGCCTGGCGCCGCCGGCGCGCGTGACGCGCGCCGAGGCGCCTGGCGTGTTCACGCCGATGCAGATGAGTTTCATGAACGAATCGCGCCGGATGGACAACCGGCGCCTCAGGCGCGAGTTGCGCCTGCGGCTGCGTTACCCGACGCCGCGCGAAGGGCTGCTCGCCGTCGAGGGCTGACGCAGGCGGCTGACGTAGGGGGACTGAAACGCTGAAGCGCTGTGGCGCCGGAGCGCCGATGCCCCGCAGCCCCGAGGTGCCGAGCCGATCAGCGCCGGCGGCTGCCGCGCCAGTAGTTGATCATCAGCCAGGCGCCGAGCATGCCGCCCAGATGGGCGAAGTGGGCGATGCCGCTGCCGCCGGTGATGCCCAGGAACAGTTCGAGGGCGCCGAAGAGGGCGACGAAGTACTTGGCCTTCATCGGGATCGGCGGGAACAGCGGCATGATGATCCGGTCGGGGAAGAGCAGCCCGTAGGACAGCAGCAGTCCGAACAGCGCGCCGGAGGCGCCGACGGTCGGCGCGAACGAGCCCATCAGCAGCGTGAACACCAGTTGCGCCGCCGCGGCGGTCAGCGCGCTGGCCACCAGCAGCTGCGCGTAGCGCTTGCCGCCCCAGATCGTCTCCAGCTCGGAGCCGAACATCCAGAGCCCGAACATGTTGAAGAACAGGTGCCCGAAGCTGCCGTGCAGGAAGGCGTAGCTGATCGGCTGCCAGAACTCGAATCTGCCGGAGTTCAGCGGCCACAACGCCATCAGGACGTTCATCGCGCCCAGCGGCGGAATGACGATCGGGAGACAGAACAGGCCCACGCAGATCAGCATGAAGGCCTTGGTCACCGGAGGAATGAAGGGCATGGATCGGGCGTCTTCAGAAGGCACCGGGAGTGGCGCGTTGGGCCGTTGGGCCGTTGGGCCGTGGGCGTTAGGCAGGCGCAAGGGACAGGCAGTCCAGCCCATGCGTTCGGGCCAGTGTAGCCGCGCCGTGCGCAAGACCCGGCCCGCGACGCGTACGGCTTTCCTGGGGAAAGATGCGGAACGATGGGGAGAACCATCCGAAGGGGGAGGGACGCGTTGCAGTTGCCAAGACCTGACCACTTCGAGGGTGGTGCCCGGAGCCGGACTCGAACCGGCACACCTTGCGGCGGGGGATTTTGAGTCCCCTGCGTCTACCGATTTCGCCATCCGGGCGTCACGGCAAGCTGCTGCGTGCGAGGCTACCCGGAGGCGGCCTGCATGATCTGAACGATCTGTTTCGAGGCCCGGAAGCGTTGCCGCGGAGGCAACGGTGAGCCGCGAAATGAGAAAGACATTATGCCACGCAGGACGAGGGCTCCACTGAGAGAATGCGGGGCTATGAGTGATGCAAGCGCCTTCGACCCCACGAGCTATCCGACCCTGGAAGACGTCATCGGCAACACGCCGATGGTGCGGCTGCAGCGCATGCTGGGGCCGGAACTGGCGGCGCGCGGCAACGTGCTGCTGGCCAAGCTGGAGGGGAACAATCCGGCGGGCTCGGTCAAGGACCGCCCGGCCATCAGCATGATCCGGCGCGCCGAGGAGCGCGGCGAGATCAAGCCCGGCGACACGCTGATCGAGGCGACGTCGGGCAACACCGGCATCGCGCTGGCGATGGCCGCGGCGATCCGCGGCTACCGCATGGTGCTGATCATGCCGGAGGACCTCTCGGTCGAACGCGCGCAGACGATGAAAGCCTTCGGCGCCGAGCTGATCCTGACGCCGCGCTCCGGCGGCATGGAGTACGCCCGCGACCTGGCCGAGCAGATGCAGCGCGACGGCAAGGGCCGGGTGCTCGACCAGTTCGCCAACAACGACAACCCGCGCATCCACTACGAGACCACCGGGCCGGAGATCTGGCGCGACACGGGCGGGCGCATCACGCACTTCGTCAGCGCGATGGGCACCACCGGCACCATCACCGGCGTGTCGCGCTTCCTGAAGGAGAAGGATCCGGAGGTGCGCATCGTCGGCGCGCAGCCGGCCGAGGGTTCGCGCATCCCCGGCATCCGCAAGTGGCCGGCGGCCTACCTGCCCAAGATCTACCGCCCCGAAACCGTGGACGAACTGGTGCTGGTCGGCCAGTCGGACGCCGAGGACATGGCCCGCCGCCTGGCGCGCGAGGAAGGCCTGTTCGGCGGCATCTCCGCCGCCGGCGCGTGCTGGGTCGCGATGCAGATCGCGCGCCAGGTCTCGAACGCGACGATCGTGTTCGTGGTCTGCGATCGTGGGGATCGCTATCTCTCCACCGGGGTGTTTCCCGCCTGAGCGGCGGCACGGCGGATCGGGGATGATGCCGGTTCCGCGCGATCCGCGAGATCCGCGGCATCCGCAACACCCGCAACACCCGCAACACGCAGGCGCTCCGACGCCCACCCCTCATGAGCTTCCGCTTCTGCCCGCAATGCGCCAGTGAGCTGGCATGGATCGAACTGCCGGAAGACGGCGGCCCGAAGACGCGGCTGCGTTGCCCGAACTGCGACTTCACCCACTGGAACAACCCGACGCCGGTGCTGGCCGCCGTCGTCGAATGCGTCGACCGCGAGGGCCAGGTCTTGCTCGCGCGCAATGCAGCGTGGCCGGGTCCGTTCTTCGGCCTGATCACCGGCTTCATGGAAGCCGGGGAATCGCCCGAGGAAGGCATCCGGCGCGAAGTGCTGGAGGAGACCTCGCTGGAGGCGCTCGGCGCGACGCTGATCGGCGTCTACGACTTCCAGAAGAAGAACCAGGTCCTCATCGCGTACCACGTGCCCGCGCGCGGCGAGGTGGTGCTGTCGCCGGAGCTGGTCGAGTACACGCTGACGCCGCCGGAGCAACTCGAGTGCTGGCCCGCCGGCACGGGCCAGGCGCTGGCGGACTGGCTGCGCGGTCGCGGCATCGAACCGAAGTGGATGGCGCCTCGCGGTTGAGGTGCCTGACTAGAATCTGCTGCATCGCCCCCGGTCATCGGCGGCAAGGACGCTCTCATGGACATTCACAAGGAACTCGACACCCGCGGACTGAACTGCCCGCTGCCCATTCTCAAGGCCAAGAAGGCCCTGGCGGAAATGGAAAGCGGTCAGTTGCTGAAGGTCGTCGCGACGGACCCCGGTTCGACGCGCGACTTCCAGGCCTTCGCGCGGCAGACCGGCAACGAACTGGTCGAGCAGACCTCGGCGGGCGACGAGTTCATCCACGTGCTCAAGCGACGCTGAATCGAAGGCCGCGGAATCTAAGACCGCTGAATCGAAGACCGCGGAAACGAACACCGGAAACGAAGAAGGCCACGCTCTGCGTGGCCTTCGCGCTTCATGACGGGACAGTGACGGGAAGTCCTGCTGTCAGAAGTTCAGCACGGGTTCCGCGCGGTCAGATTTCCAAGGCCTTGAGGTATTCGCGGAAGCTGGCGCCGAGTTCCGGGTGGGCCAGCGCGAGTTCGACGTTGGCCTGCAGGAAACCTTCCTTGCTGCCGCAGTCGTAGCGCTTGCCTTCATAGCGGAAGGCGAAGACCTTCTCGCGGCGCATCAGCGCGGCGATGCCGTCGGTCAGCTGGATCTCGCCGCCGACGCCGCGCGGCTGGGTCGCGATCTCGCGGAACACGCCCGGCGTCAGGATGTAGCGGCCGGCCACGCCCAGGCGCGACGGCGCGTCCTCGGGCGCGGGTTTCTCGACCATGTGGGTGAGATCCATCAGGCGGTCGCTGATCGCCGCGCCGGCCACGATGCCGTAGCGCTTGGTGTGCTCGGCCGGCACTTCCTGGACGGCCAGGATGGAGGCCTGCCATTCGGAGAACTGGTCCACCATCTGCTTGAGCACCGGGGGCTTGCCGACCATCAGGTCGTCGGCCAGCAGCACGGCGAAGGGCTCGTTGACGACCACGCACTGCGCGCACAGCACCGCGTGGCCCAGGCCCAGGGCCTTGGGTTGGCGGATGTAGATGCACTCCATGTCGTCCGGCTTGATGGAATGCACCATCGCCAGCAGTTCCTTCTTGCCGGCGGCTTCCAGTTCGGTCTCCAGCTCGAAGGCCGTGTCGAAATGATCCGGGATGGCGCGCTTGTTACGGCCGTTCACGAAGATCATCTGACGGATGCCCGCCGCGTAGGCTTCTTCCACCGCGTACTGGATCAGCGGCTTGTCGACCACCGGCAGCATCTCCTTGGGCTGCGCCTTGGTGGCGGGCAGAAAGCGCGTGCCGAGTCCAGCAACCGGGAAGATTGCCTTGTTGATGAGGGCCATTTACGTACACTCCGACGGTAATTGCGCAGGCATTCTTGCACGGCGCAGCTGAAAGAAAATCAAACAAACCTCTCCAAACCACTCATGGCAGTGCTAGTCCTGGAACCGCTGGAGGCTGACGTCCTGGAATGGCTGGCGGAGCGCCATGTCATCCAGACTGCACCCGATCCGGCGGCGGCGCCGCTGACCTTGAGAGAGCATGTTGCGCAGGCCCAGGCAATTTTCTTGCCCGCCTCGATTGCACTGGATGCGGAGATGGTCCGACGCGCGCCGCGTCTGCGTGCCGTCGGTCGCATCGGCGCCGGCGCGGAGAACATCGATCTCGAAGCCTGCCGCGCCGCCAACATCGAGGTGGTGCGCGCACCGACCGCGGCGGCCTCGGCGGAAGCCGAGTTCGTCATCGGCGCGCTGCTGGCGCTGCTGCGCCGCGTGCCGGTGCAGGGGGCGGACGGGCATTGGGTCGGTCGTGAGCTCGGATGCGCCACGGTCGGCCTGGTCGGCCTGACGCCGTCGGCGCGCCAATTGGCGACGCTGCTGCCGGCCTTTGGTGCGCGCGTGATCGGTTACGACCCCAGCCTGCACCATGCCGACCCACTGTGGGGTCAATGGGGCATCGAGCCTTACGGTCTGCGCGAACTGATGCAGGCCGCGGATGCGGTCAGCGTGCAGCTCGCCTACTTCCCGCGTTATCGCGGCCTGATCGGCGAACGGGTGCTGAACTTCTGCAAGCCCTCGCAGGTGCTGGTGTCGACCTCGCACTCGGCCCTGTTCGATGAACAGGCGCTGGCCGACGCGCTGCAAGGCGGCCGGCTGCTGGCCGCCTGGCTGGACCTGATGGAGCCCGGCCTGATGGAAGCCGGGCGTCCCTTGCACGGCGTGCCCGGCCTGCAGGTCACGCCGCGGATCGCGGCGACGACGCGCGAGTCGCGGATGCGCGCCGCGTGGAGCGTGGCGCGGCGGATCTCGGAGATCCTGTCCACGCCCGCCGTGCTGCCTGAATTCAGGCCGACCCACCCAGGCGCGCTGCCTGATCTTTTAGCCGAACCACGGTGGCGCTGAAGTCGGCGATGCGCTGACGTTCCTGCTCCACCACCGCCGCCGGCGCGCGCGCCACGAAGCTCTCGTTGCCCAGCTTGGCGGTGGCCTTGCCCACTTCGCCCTCCAGACGTGCGATCTCCTTGGCGATGCGGGCGCGCTCGGCCTCGACGTCGATCTCGACCTTCAGCGCCAGGCGTGCCGCACCGTGCACCAGCACCGGCGACATCGCGCTCTGCGCGTTGAAGGCGGCCTCGTCCTCGATCAGCTCGACGCTCTGCAGCTTGGCCAGCACCTTCAGCGCCGGTGCGGCCTCGCGCAGGAAGGACAGGTCGCCGCCGGCCAGCAGCGGCACGCGGTCGGACGGGCTCAGGCCCATCTCGGCACGCAGGCTGCGGCAGGTGCCGACGATGGACTTCAGCTGCTCGACCCAGGCGATGGCCTGCGGGTCGATGCGCTCGGGCTGGGCGACCGGGTAGGCGGCCGTGACCAGGTACTCGGTGGCCTTGCGGCCCGCGATCGGGGCGACGGTCTGCCAGAGTTCCTCGGTGATGAAGGGCGCGATCGGGTGCAGCAGGCGCAGGATGGTTTCCAGCACGCGGATCAGCGTGCGGCGCGTCGCCCGCTGCGCGGCTTCGTTGCCCTCGGCCTGCGCGGTCTGCAACTGCACCTTCGCCAGTTCCAGGTACCAGTCGCAGTACTCGTCCCACACGAAGGAATAGATCGCGTTGGCGACCTGGTCCAGGCGGTAGTCCGCGAAGCCCTGCGCGACGGCCTGCTCGACCTTCTGCAGCTCGCTGACGATCCAGCGGTCGGCCTGCGAGAACTGCAGGTAGCCGTGGGCGCTGCCGCCGGGCGCGCATTGCTCCTTCGTGTGCTCCACCAGGCCGCAGTCCTGGCCTTGCGTGTTCATCAGCACGAAGCGGGTGGCGTTCCACAGCTTGTTGCAGAAGTTCCGGTAGCCCTCGCAGCGCTTGCTGTCGAAGTTGACGCTGCGGCCCAGCGTCGCCATCGCGGCGAAGGTGAAGCGCAGCGCGTCGGCGCCGTAACCGGGGATGCCCTCGGGGAATTCCTTCTCCGTGGCCTTGCGGACCTTGGGCGCGGTCTCGGGCTTGCGCAGGCCCTGCGTGCGCTTGTCCAGCAGCGGGGCCAGCTCGATGCCGTCGATCAGGTCGACCGGGTCGAGCACGTTGCCCTCGGACTTGCTCATCTTCTTGCCCTGCGCGTCCAGCACCAGACCGTGGATGTAGACATGCCTGAAGGGCACCTGGCCGGTGAAGTGCGTCGTCATCATGATCATCCGGGCGACCCAGAAGAAGATGATGTCGTAGCCGGTGACCAGCACCGACGACGGCAGGAAGAGGTCCTGCTCGAGCGTCCTGGCCGGCCAGCCGAGCGTCGAGAAGGGCACCAGCGCCGACGAGTACCAGGTGTCCAGCACGTCCTCGTCGCGCGTCAGCGGGCCGGTGTAGCCCGCCGCGGCGGCCTTGGCCTGGGCCTCGGCCTCGTCATGGGCGACGAAGACCTCGCCGTTGCTGCCGTACCAGGCGGGGATCTGGTGGCCCCACCAGAGCTGGCGCGAGATGCACCAGTCCTGGATGTTGTTCATCCACTGGTTGTAGGTGTTGACCCAGTTCTCGGGCACGAACTTGACCTCGCCGCTGGCGACCACGTCGATCGCCTTCTGCGCGATGGACTTGCCGTCCTTGCCCGGCTTGCGGGTGGCCACGAACCACTGGTCGGTCAGCATCGGTTCGACGATCTGGCCGGTGCGGGTGCAGCGCGGCACCATCAGCTTGTGCTTCTTGACCTCGACCAGCAGGCCCTGGTCCTCGAGCGACTTGACGATCAGCTTGCGCGCGGCGAAGCGGTCCAGGCCGCGGTATTCGGCCGGGATCTCGTCCATCGTGTCCACGACGGTCGCATCCAGCGTGAAGATCGTCAGCATCGGCAGCTGGTGGCGCTGGCCGACCTGGTAGTCGTTGGTGTCGTGCGCCGGCGTGACCTTGACGACGCCGGTGCCGAATTCCTTGTCGACGTAATCGTCCGCGATCACCGGCACCAGGCGGCCCGTGATGGGCAGCTTCACCTGGCGGCCGATCAGGTGCTTGTAGCGCTCGTCCTCGGGGTGGACCATGACGGCGGTGTCGCCCAGCATGGTTTCCGGACGCGTGGTCGCGACGACCAGCGATTCCTCGCCCTCGGCCATCGGATAGCGGATGTGCCACAGCGAGCCGTCCTCCTCCTCGCTCTCGACCTCGAGGTCGGAGACGGCGGACTTCAGGACCGGGTCCCAGCTCACCAGGCGCTTGCCGCGGTAGATCAGGCCCTCGTCGAAGAGCTTGACGAAGGTGTCGACGACGACGGGCGAGAGCTTCTCGTCCATCGTGAAGTACTCGTGGCCCCAGGACACGGAGTCGCCCATGCGGCGCATCTGCTGGGTGATGGTCGAGCCGGACTGCTGCTTCCATTCCCAGACGCGGGCGACGAAGTTCTTGCGGCCCAGGTCGTGGCGGCTCTGGCCCTGGCCCTGCAGCTGGCGCTCCACGACGATCTGCGTGGCGATGCCGGCGTGGTCGGTGCCGGGGACCCACAGCGTGTTGTGGCCGCTCATCCGGTGGTAGCGCGTCAACGAGTCCATGATGGTCTGGTTGAACGCGTGGCCCATGTGCAGCGTGCCCGTCACGTTCGGCGGGGGCAGCTGGATGCTGAACGACGGCTTGGCCGGATCGAGCGTCGGCTCGTAAAGGCCCTTGGACTCCCACAGCGGGCCCCAATGGGCTTCAAGAGAGGCGGGTTCGAAGGAGTTGGCGAGTTCGGTCATGGGGCGCGCCGCCTTTCAGCGGGGTAGAGCGGTGTCATCTGGGCGAGGGACAAGGTCAGCCCGCGATTGTAGGGCGGCGGGACCCCGCGACGCCCCGTCCGGACGCCCGGAGACGGGGGACACCCCAGAGCGGGATAGAGAGGGAGGGCACCCCACCGAGGAGGGGCTGTCGAAACCCGACTCCCTGACGCGTCGTGTCAGCAGAAACGTTGTTTGCCGCTGCGTTTCGCCCGGTTCCCCCCTTGGAGGCATTCCCTCGGACAGGGCAACGGCGATACAAAACGAAAAACAGCGATACCGCGGTGAGATGCCCTGGCGAGGGGGCATGGGAATCATGGCGACATGGATTCACCGCCCGGACACCCGGGCTTTACCGAGGAATTGCAACATGCATCTGTTTCGACGCTGGAGCCACCACCATGAACGTCAGCACGCTCACTTCGGCCACGATGATCGCTTCGGTCCTGTCGGCCCTGTGTGTGACCATGGCTACTACGGCCCGCTGCCCGTCTCCGGGCCCTGGTTCCGCCTCGGCGGTTTCGGTGGGTTCCCCTGGGGCTGGGGCGGTCTTGGACACCGGCATGGCGGGGGGGCTGGACGGCATGGACGCGGACACGGTCGCCACGGCCACCACGGTCGCCATGGTCACCACGGCGGTCATGGGGGGGACGGCTTCGGCGGGGGCCTGGGACCCGATGCCCACCACGCCGGTCGCGGCCAGAGGCTGCAAGCCCGGGCCCGCGCCTTTCTGGACCTGAGCGACAGCCAGTCCGAGCTGCTGGAGCGGCTGGTCGGTCGACTGGAAACGGCCAAGCGCGCGATGAAGGCGCTGGCGCGCGGTCCCGAGGTCGCGCGGCTCGTCGAGAGCGAGAACTTCCGCCGCGACGAAGCGCAGGAACTCTTCGACGGCCAGATCGAGGCGCTGCGCGCGACCGGCCCCGCGCTGGTGGCCGCCTTCGGCGACTTCTTCGACGCGCTGGACTTCGACCAGCAGCAGATGCTGCGCTTTTTGCTGCGCCGGTTGCGCCGCCGGGCGGGCCGCGATGGCCGCGATGGCCACGATCGCCGTGACGGCCGCGATGGCCGCGATGGGCGCGGCGGCAACGACCGCAACGACGACCGGGGCCTCTGATGGACAGCCGCGACTGCCGGCAGCCTCCGGGGCTGCTGCGGCCGGTCATCGACCGCAACCGCTGCGAGGGCAAAGGCGATTGCGTCGAGGTCTGCCCCTACGGTGTCTTCTCGGTCGGCACGCTGCCGGTGGACAGGCGCAAGGCGCTGAACCTGTTCGGCAAGCTGCGCGGGTATGCGCATGGCTGGCAGCAGGCCTTCACGCCGAACGCCGACGCGTGCCGCGCCTGCGGGCACTGTGTCAAGGCCTGTCCGGAACGGGCGATCACGCTGGTCCGGCACAGCCACAATGGACGCCACGATGCATCGATTGCTGCTGATTGACGACGACGAGGCGCTGGCCGCGCCGCTGGCGAGCTACCTGGCGCGCTTCGACTTCGCGTTGAGCGCGGTGACGCGGCCCAGCGCCGCGCTCGCCCGCCTGGCCGAGGAGCGCTTCGATGCGCTGATCCTGGACGGCATGCTGCCGGAGATGGACGGCTTCGCGTTCTGCAAGCGCGTGCGCGGCGGCACCGCGCCGTGGCGCGAGATCCCCATCCTGATGCTCACCGCGCGCGGCGACCTGACCGACCGCGTGGTCGGCCTGGAGCTGGGCGCGGACGATTACTTGTCCAAGCCCTTCGAGCCGCGCGAGCTCGCGGCGCGGCTGCAGACGATCCTGCGTCGCACGCGGCTGTCCCCTGCGGCGGCGCCGGCGCCGGCCGCGACGACGCTGCGTTTCGTGGGCCTGGACATCGATACCGCGCGCCGGCAGGTCACCGTGGCCAGCGGTCCGGTCGAGCTGACCAGCACCGAGTACGAACTGCTCGTGATGCTGGCGCGAGAACCCGGGCGCGTGTTCTCCCGTGACGAGATCCTCAACCAGTTGCGCGGCCAGGAGGCCGACATCTTCACCCGGGCGGTCGACATCCTGGTCAGCCGGATGCGCCGCAAGCTCGAACCGCTGGAGGCGCTCAAGACGCTGCGCAACGCGGGCTACTGCTTCGCGCTGCCGGCCGCGGGCGAGGAGGGCGCATGAACGATCCGCGCCATCCCTACGATCACTGGCACGACCTTCGTGAGCAAGAGCGTCGGCGCGACGGATGGCGTCGCCGGGAGCGGCATGTCCGGCGCCTGCACCAGCTGGAGAAGATGCGCCGCTGGGCCGAGATGGAGGCCAAGGGCATCCCGTTCCCGCGCGAGCGCGGCTGGCGCTGGCACATGCGGGCGCGCAACCGCTGGCACCAGCGCTGGCACCGGCATCACGCGCACTTCAAGCATTCGCTGGGCGCGCGGCTGATCGCGATCTTCGTCGTGCTGGCCTGCGCCGGCATCGCCATCCTGTGGGCGTCGATGCAGGTCGACTACGGCCTGCTGTGTGCGGTGCCGCTGCTGCTGCTGGTGACAGGTCTTGCCTATGGCGGCATCCGCCATCTGGTGGGGCCGCTGCGCGAGCTGGCGGCCGGCGCGGAAGCCTTCGGCCGGGGCGATCTCGAGCATCGCGTCCCGATCTACCACCGCGACGAGATCGGCGACCTCGCGCACCGCTTCAACCAGATGGCCGAGGACATCCAGGCGATGCTCGACGGCAAGCGGGCGCTGCTGCTGGCGATCAGCCACGAGTTGCGCAGCCCGCTGACGCGGGCGAGGCTGCATGCGGAGCTGGTCGACGAGGGGGCGTCGAAGGACGCGCTGCTGGACGAGCTCGCGCAGATGCGGGAGCTGATCTCCGCGCTGCTGGAGAGCGAGCGGCTGGGCAGCGGCCATCGGGCGCTGCAGGTCGGCGACTGCGACCTCGGCGCGCTGGCGCGCGAGCAGGACCAGCCGGGCGTGGCGCTGCGTATCGATCGCGACCTGCCGGTGCTGAAGCTCGACCGCATGCGGGTGCAGTTGCTGCTGCGGAACCTGGTGCACAACGCGCTGCGGCACAACGATCCCGACGCCGGGCCGGTGATGGTCAGCGTCGAACGCGACGGCGAGGGCGCGACGCTCACCGTGCGCGATCACGGACCCGGCGTGCCGCCGGAGGTGCTGTCGCAGCTCGGCCAGCCGTTCTTCCGGCCCGACGAGGCGCGGGTGCGCAGCGAGGGCGGCGTGGGCCTGGGCCTGTCGCTGTGCCGGCTGGTCGCCGAGGCGCACGGCAGCCGGCTCGAGCTGCGCAACGCGCAGCCCGGGTTCGAGGCCGTGGTGAGATTCCCCTGAGGGCCTGCCTCAGACCAGCACCGCCGCGATCGCGTAATCCTGCGGCCCCTGCACCACGTTGGAGGCGATCACGGTGACGGTCCACGCGCCCTTGCGGGCCTTGGCCACCTGCACGACCTCGACGTTGTTGCGCGTGTCCATCGCCAGCGCGCCGCTCGCACCACTCGCACCGCTCGCGTTGGTCGCCAGGTTGCCGACGTGTCGCGTGCCGTCCGGTGCGGTCACCACCAGGTTCAGGTTGTTGATCAGGCCCTTGCCGGGGAAGTCCGAATAGGCCATCACCACGCGCAGCGTGCGGCCGGCCTTGGTCACCGGCAGCGCCTGGTTCACCAGCTGTCCGCTGGCCAGACCCTTGCCGTCGAGGGTCAGCAGCACGTCCTTCGTCGACCGGTCCAGGTTCACGGCGCCGTGGCCCTGGTGGTTGTCCAGCAGGGTGCCGGCGGGCGCCGTCCTGGGCAGCCGCCGCGCGCCCGCGATCAGCAGCGCCTTCAACAGCGCGGCCTTGGGCGCGGCGATGGCGCGCTTCGTGCGCAGGAACTCGCGCAGCAGCGCCAGCGCGCCCGAGGTCAACGGCGTCGCCATGCTGGTCCCGCCCATGTGGAAGTAGAGCTTGCTCTTCGGGAAGGCCGCCCAGGCGAAGTTGTTGGCCGCGAGCTGCGTCGAGCGCGTCGACAGGATGAAGGTGCCCGGCGCCACGACGTCGGGCTTGATGCGGCCGTCGAGCGTCGGGCCGCGGCTGGAGAACGCCGCCACCTGGTCGGCGCTGTTGGCCATCGGATCGGCCTTGTAGGGCGCGACCGGGAAGTCGTCCGGCCACCAGCCGCCGTAGCGCTCGGCGTCGAACTCCGGCCGCAGGTTCTCGCTGGCGCCCACGGTGATGCAGTTCTTCGCGGTGCCGGGCGAGGTCACGCTGCCCGTGTTGATCTGGCCGTCGCCGTCCGAATCGGTGCCGTCGTTGCCCGCCGCGATCACGAAGCACATGTCCTTGCGTTTCCAGACGAAGGCGTCGAACTGGCTGCATTGCTCGTCGTAGTCGCCGGCGTCGCCGCCGCCCCACGAGTTGGAATGGATGCGCGCGCCCTTGTCGTACGCGAACTGGAACAGGCCGGCCAGGTCCGACGGCAGGCCGGCCAGCAGGAAGCGCTCGCCCCTGAGATCGGCCGGCGCGCCCGGCTTCCATTGCATCTGCTGTTCGATGGCCTGGAACACCAGCTTCGCCTGCGGCGCGTGCCCGCGGATCGGCTTGGGCAATGAGGCCGACGCGCCGCCGTTGCCGAGCACGGAGCCCGCGACGTGCGTCCCATGGCCGGAGTCCAGGTCGGCCGGGCCGTCGTCGGCGCCGGCGTTGGTGACGTAGACCTTCCAGTCGGGCGTGACCGGATAGCTCCTGATCGCGGCGATGCGGCCGGCGAAATCGGGGTGGATGGTCGCCGGATCGCCGGTGTCCAGGCCGGTGTCGCAGACGGCGACGGTTTCGCCCTGGCCGGTCAGCTTGAGCCCGCTGGCCTGGACGGCCGAGAAGGCATTGCCCATCAGCGTCGTCGCCACGTTGTTGGAGGTCCGCGGCACCACGCGCTCGCGGATGTAGCGCACGCCGTGCACGGCGGACAGCGCGCGGAGCTGGTCGCGCTGTTGCCTGGCCGTCGCGTCGGACCCGAAGCGGAGCTTGAGCACGCGGGCGCGCGGATTGGACGACACGACCGCGAAGCCCAGCCCGCGCGCGGCGCGCTCGATCGTGCCGAGGTCGGCCGCGTCGAAGACCTCGACGACGAGCAGGTCCGGCACGACCCGCCGGCGCGGCAGCTCCGGCGCGCCGCCGGGGGATGCCAGCGCGGGCGCCACGCGGTCCGAGTGGGGCAGGTGTCCGACCCAGCGCACCATCGGCAAGGCCTCGATGGCGCGGAGGGCGGCCTCTTCGGCCTTGACCACGTAGGCGAAGCCGCTCATCGGCTGACGCAGCGCGCCGCCGGCGCTGCGCAGCTTCGCCAGCCACGGCCGCTTGACCGGACCGATGAACTGGACGACGTAGTGGTGGGCCCCCGGCGGCAGCGCCGCCGCCTTGGTGGCGAGCGTGCGCGACTTGGCCGTGCGGGCAGTCGGGTCGGTCGCGCCGCCGCCACCGATCTCGAGCCGGTACTGGTCGGCCATCTCCTCGACGGGGAACTGGCGCACGAGGCGCGCCGCATCGGCGTCGGCGGCGTCGATGAGGACGAACGCCGGATAACGCTCGACCACGCGCGCGTCGGGTGCGATCGCGGCGACGTCGGCGGGGGCCGCGAAGACTTTGAGCATGGTCATGTCGGTTCTCCTCGGCGCGCCGCGTCGAATGCTGAAGTGTGGTGCACGCCCGTCCGGACTTCACCCTTCAATGTTGGGGTGCGGGCGGCGGCTGGCCGGGGACGACGCCCGCTGACGACGCCTGCTGACGACGGCCGACCGACCCATGCGAGTGGCATCTGGCGATCCGCCTACCGAGACGAGTCGGTGTGCCGGCCAGAACCTGTGTGGCGCCGGCGCCATCGATTTCATCGAATCGATTTCATTGATCTTTTCGTGCCAAGTCTTGCGGGTGTCGCGAGGAAGATCGCTCTCCCGCGTCGCCTGGCGCGGTCCATGTCATCCCGATGAAGGTGATGTTGATGAATTGATCCGATCTGACTGGAGTTGTCCATGTCCTCGATGTCCTTCCCGCAAGCCGGCACGTCCGGTTCCTCCGCCGCCCCGGCCCGTTTCCGCGGTCCGGCGAGCTTCCATCCCAGCCTCGACGACGAGCTCGACGACGAACCCGGCGCCGATCTTGCCGCGCTGGCCCTCGACGAGGGCACCGGCAGCGGCGCGCCGCCGGTGCCGCCGCCGGCGTCCGGCGCGACGGCCGCCGCCCCGGCGCCGCGTCCTCCCCGGACGCTGTTCATGCAGCGACGTCTGATGGAGCTCCGTCCGCTGCTGCGCCTGAACGGCGAGGAGTTCGAAGCCTTCCTCTACCAGTCGCGCATGTACCCGTCGCTGAGCCGCTTCGCGCCGGGCAGCGTCGAGTACTTCGTGCCGCGGCGCGACATCACCGTCGGGCTGGCGATGAAGACGCTGCGCGAGCGCATCGAGCATGCGGCGGTCATCGCCGAGCTCGTCTGCCGCCTCAAGCGCGACGACGAGGAGGAGGGCGCTCTGTGCAACGACGACGAGGCGGTCGTCGCCACCGCCGCGATCCGCGACGACCTGCGCGAGGCGCTGGGCATGCTCGGCGTGTACGAGCAGGCGATCCGCGAGGGCGTGGCGGTGGTGCAGTACCACGAGCCCATCGCCAGCGACGCGGCGTGACGCCGCGTGAGTCGGCGTGAGACGGCGTCAGTCGGCGTGAGTCGGCGTCAGTCGGCGTGAGTCGGCGTGAGTCGCGTGAGGCGGGTCGGGCCGTACCCGGGCGCCTGCAGGCCCGGGCGCTTGTGGCCTTGAGCGCTTGCTCGCCCGGTAAGCCCCGGGTAAGTCGCCGGGGCGGAGGATGCGCCCTTAACATCAGCGCTTCCGCCCTCCCTCCGCCCATGAATCGAATCGCCCTGGTCGAGGACCACGTCCGGCTCGCCGGCCTGATCCGTCAGGCCCTGCAGGCCGCCGGCATCCCGACCGACGTCTTCCATGCGATGGAGGCCGCCTGGGTCGCCCATCGCGACGTCGGCTACGCGGCGCTGGTCATCGACCGGGGCCTGCCGGACGGCGACGGCCTCTCGCTGGTCAAGCGCCTGCGTGCCGCGCATCAAGGCACGCCGTGCCTGATGCTCACGGCGCGCGACGCGCTGCATGACCGGATCGACGGGCTCGAGTCCGGCGCCGACGACTACCTGGCCAAGCCTTTCCCGATGGAGGAGCTCGTGGCGCGCGTGCGGGCGCTGATGCGCCGGTCGGTGGCGGTCCGGCCGCCGCGGGCCGTCTTCGGCGACATCGAGATCGTGATCGAGGAGGCGTTGCTGGTGCGCGGCGAGGTCTCGGTGGCGCTGGCGCCGGCGGAGTTGCAGATCGCGATCGTGCTGGTGCAGCAGCAGGGGCGCACGGTCCGGCGCGCGGCGCTGGAGGCGGCGGCGTGGGGCCTGTCCGAGGCGGTGACGCCGAATGCGCTCGACGTCGCCTTGCATCGCCTGCGCAAGAAGCTGAGCTCGCTGGGCTCGGTGCTGCGCATCGTCAATCTCAGGAATCACGGGTATGCGCTTCAAGATGCGGTGGCCGAATAGCTTGCGCAACCGCGTGCTGGCGGTGCTCGGTGCGAGCATGGTGCTCAGCGGCGTGGTGGTGGGCGTGGCCTCCATGGTGCTGTGGGAGCCCTTCACGCGCTGGGTGCTGCGCGACCAGATCGAGGACAACGGCGCCTCGCTGGCGCGGCATCTGCGCTTCGATGCCCAGGGGTGGCCGGTCGGCATCGACGAGAAGACGATCGAGCCCTGGATGTTCGACAGCCTGCGCAGCGAGGTCATGCTGCGCGTGGCCGACAAGGAAGGGCACGTCGCGTATTCGTCGGATGGCGTCAAGAGCACGATCGCGCCGGACGGCAGGGCCTTCGAGGCGCACCGCCATTCCTTCGTCTTCCGCCGCAACGGCATCTCGATGCATGGCGCGACCGTGCCGTTCGATCACGCCGGGCGGCGCTGGTACGTGCAGTTCGCCGTCACCGACCGCATGGTGCTGAAGATGCGGGAGTCGATCGGCTTCGACGTCTTCCGGCAGGGCGTGATCGCGCTGGGCGCGACCTTCGTGCTCATCTTCCTGGTCACGATCCACATGGCGCTGCGGCAGGCCTTGCTGCCGGTGCGCGCAGCGTCGGGCGCCGCGCGCCGCATCGCGCCGCGGACGCTGGCCGAGCGCCTGCCCACCGTGGACCAGCCGCGCGAGTTGCGGCCGCTGGTCGAGGCGTTCAACGCGGCGCTGGATCGCCTGCAGGGCGGCTTCAAGACGCAGCAGGAGTTCCTGTCGAATGCCGCGCATGAGCTGAAGACGCCGCTGGCGCTGATCCGCGCGCAGGTGGAGCTGGCGGAGGCCGGCCCGTGGCGCGACCAGGTGCTGGAGGACGTCGATCGCGTCGCGCGGCAGGTGCAGCAGTTGCTCCTGCTGGCGGAGGCCAGCGAGCAGCGCAACTACCGCGTCGAGGCGATCGGTCCGACGCCGGCGCTGCGCGAGGTCTTCGAGTTCATGGAGCGCGTGGCCGCGAGGCACGACGTGACCCTCGGCCTGCACGTGAGCCCGTCGCTCCGGTCCTGGCGCGCGGACCGTGGCGCGCTGTTCACGCTGCTGAAGAACCTGCTGGAGAACGCGATCCAGCACAGTCCGCGGGAGGGCGTGGTCACGCTGATGGCGGACCCGGACGGCTTCACGGTCGCGGACCAGGGCAAGGGCGTGGCCGAGCAGGACCTGCCGCGCATCTTCGAGCGCTTCTGGCGCGGCGCCGACCGGCGGGAGCAGGGCGCTGGGCTGGGGCTGGCCATCTGCACGGAGATCGCGTCGGCGCACGGCTGGCGCTTGAGCGCGCATCGGCGGGTGCCGGGGCCGGGGTTGGAGCTGCGGTGCGAGATGGCGGTGGCGACAGAGGCCGGTCCGGACCGTGAGGCGCCGTCCGTGATGCAGGGTCGCGAGGCAACGCCGGCGAGGTCCACCTCGCTGTCCGGTGCCGCCATTCAAACCGGCTATTCGCAGGCGGTGCGGCGCGCGTTGTTCTGACGGAGATCGGCGGCGAGCTGAAACGTCCTGCGGCTTCGTGCCCGATCTCGGGTTCATCGCTATCATCCCCGCGATCAAGGAGACGACATGACCTCACGCTTCTGGATGGCGCTCACCGCGGGCGCACTGTTCTCGTTGTCGGCGGCGGCCCAGGAGGTCACGTTGACGCGGCTCGATTGCGGCAACGGGACCAACGACCCTCGGCGCTTCAGCGACACCTTCGCCTACACCGAGACGTCCAAGCCCTTCACCTTCAGCTGCTACGTGATCCGGCACGGCTCGGACGTGATGGTCTGGGACACGGGCTACCTGCCGGGCTCCGCGCCCAACGCGACCAACAAGCCGCTGGGCGATCTGCTCAAGCAGATCAAGATCGATCCCGCGGACGTGAAGTTCGTCGGCATCAGCCACTTCCACGCCGATCACACCGGCCAGGTGAGCCTGTTCAAGAACGCGACGCTGCTGATCGGCAAGGCCGATTGGGAAGCCATCAACGCGACGCCGCCGATGGCCGGCGCGAACGCGAAGGGCTTCGCCGAGTGGATCGCCGAAAAGCGCAAGGTCGAGCCGCTCAGCGCGGACAAGGACGTCTTCGGCGACGGCACCGTCATGGTCCTGCGCGCGCCGGGCCACACGCCCGGACACAGCATCCTGCTGGTCCGCCTCAAGGAGATGGGGCCGGTGATCCTCAGCGGCGATTCCGTCCACTTCCACGAGAACTACGAGCACGACGGCGTGCCCGGCTTCAACGACGACCGCGCGCAGACGCTCGCCTCGATCCAGCGCGTCAAGCAGATCGAGAAGAACCTCAAGGCCACGGTCATCATCCAGCACGACCCGCGCGACATCGGCAAGCTGCCGGCCTTCCCCGCCGCGGCGAAGTAGACGCGCAGGGCGCGACGGCGGCCAGTCGACAACTGGCGCCGCCGGTTGCCGCCGCGTCCCAGGTCAGGGATCAAGGACCAGGGCTCAGGGCTCAGGGCCCGGTCGCCCCTTGCAGGCTGACCCGCTGCCGCCACGCGTGGTCCACGCGGCCGTCGTGGGTGCTGCCATGTTGCGCGAAGTAGCGCGACGGGCAGTCGCCGTAACACCGCATCCACACCTTGGCCAGATGGGCGGAGTCGGTGAATCCCGATGCCTGCGCAATGGCGGTCAGGGCGCGTCCGCTGCCGAAGAACATCGCCGCGCGCTGGATCTTCACGGCCAGCGCGTATTGCCGCGCCGAGATGCCCAGCGATCGCAGGAAGCCGCGCGACGCCTGCGCGGCGGACATCCCGAGCGGCGCGCCGAGCGCCGCCAGATCCTGCGCGGGGTCCAGCCGCAGACCCGCCATCATCTGCGCCACGCGCGGATCCAGCGGCCGATGCGGCGCGACGCTGTCGGCCACGCTGCCCACCAGCATCTGCACCGAGGCCCGCAGCCGCCGGCCGCTCAGCGCGTCGCGCGCGAAGGCGGCGGCGCAGTCCAGCAGGCCCGCGAAGTGCTGCGCGTCCAGCACGCGCACCGGTGCGCGGTCCGGCCAGCGGCTGAAGGTGTTGTAGCGCGGGTGGGTCGGCTCGAGGTCGATCAGCACCACCGGTGCTCCGCCGGAGTCGAGCGCGCGCGCCGCGAACGGACGCACCGCCACCAGGCGGCCTTGCCACTGCTGGCCGCCGACGCTGACGCTCAGCGGTCGCGGCGTCAGCGCGCAGGCCAGCGTCACCGAGTGCCGCCGCACCTGCGAGCGCACGGCGCCGCTCGCATAGATGAAGCTGTCGCCCAACAGGCCCAGGCGAGGCCCGACGAAGTTGCCAGACGTCATGGGGACATGCTGCGTCCAGTCTCGCCGCCGCGTCAAGGCGGGACCGCGCCGCGCTCCTGGTCATAGCGGACCTGCGCGCGCATGGCCTTCTCCTCCATGCTGCGCGCGGTGGAGGTGTCCTCGCGCATCAGCTCCAGGATGCGCCGCGCGACGGCGTCGTCCTGCGCGAACATCTGCTGCGCCGCTTCCGCGCCGAAGTGGGCGGCTCGCAGCGCCTGCATCGTCTTCAACTGCGCCAGTCCCTCCTCGGGCACCAGGAGCGCCTGACCCGGCGGGAACGCGGCCGCCTGGGCAGTCTGGTAGGCCTCGAACTGCGTCACCAGTTCGCGGGCGCGCGCGGCTGCGGGCGCCGGCAGGCCGGACAACTCCTCGTCCATGCGCGCGGCCAAGGCCGCGCCCTCGTTGAGCGCCAGCAGCGCTTCGGCGCGCAGGCGCATCGGCTGGTCGACGACGAGCCGCCCCCGTGCATCGGTGCGGAACACGCGTGGCGACTTGCCCTCAAGACCTGGCACCGCCACGGCCGGCGGGACATCGGAGCCCGCGTCGACCGGGGCCCGTGTCATCCGCTCCATTTGCGTCACGGCCGTCGGCGTGTCGACCGGCTCGGAAGCGGCGGACGAGCGCGACCAGGGGAAGGCGGTTGTCGGCTCCTCGGCGACCGCCGGGGCGAGAGCCCCGGCGGCCAGCCAGACGAGGAGGGCCACGGCGCCCAGGCCGGTGGCGAGGGCCAGCGCGATGCGCCGGCCCCGTGGGCGATCGGACAGGTGCGACATGGCGTCCTCCCTCGTGCTCAGTACGGGCAGTTCTGGCTGTAGCGGTCGAAGACCAGCGCGGTCGCATAGGCCGTGTGCGGCGCGCCGCACAGGAAGGGCGAGTAGCGCGTGTCCGCGTCCACGAAGCGCTTCATCCAGGTCACGCCGTAGCGGCCGATCGGCGTGTTGGTGCTGTTGGGCGTGAAGTGGGTGGCGGCGTTGAGCTCCGCATAGGCCTTGAAGGTCGTGGCCGGCAGGCTGGCGTAGAAGGGCCGCGCATGCGCGGCGACCGGGGCCACCGTGTCGCCGTCCGAGCCGACGATGAGCGTCGGCACCCGCACCTGGGTGAAACTGGTGCTGAGGTTCCACGGCGTCAGCGGCAGCGCGGCCTTCAGCGTCGGGTTGTCCTCGGCCGCGATCAGCGCGCCGCCGCCGCCCATCGAATGCCCGGCCACGGCCAGCCGGGTGCTGTCCACGCGGCTCCTGACGGTGCTGCTGGCGCTGTTGACCACGTGGTTGAGCGCCGCCATCAACTGCGTGGCGCGGCTGGCGGGCTGGTCCAGCGTGGTGTTGGTGTTCATCGTGATCACCACCAGGCCGTGCGTGGCCAGGCGGCGACCCAGCCAGGCGATGCTGGATTCCGTGGCGGTGAAGCCGGGGCTGATCGCCACCACGCCGTAGCGCCCGGCGGTCGTGGGGTAGTAGATGGTGCCGCCGCCGAAGCCGCGCGCGAGCGTCACGTTGCTGGTCGCGACCGCGAACGATCCGGCGGTGGCGTTGAGGCTGGCGGAGGTGGGATCCGGGCCGATCTGCGCCGAGGCGCTGCCCGCGGCGAAGCTGGCGAAGGCGACGCACAGGGCGGCGGCCCGCAGGGCGGTCCGCGGCGAAGCTGTCTGAGTCATGGTGTCTCCCTTGATGAGGTGGCCCGGCGCGAGATGCACCGGGCCGGCCCAGTCTAGGAAGCGCACCGTCGGAGTGCCTTGTACGCATCCGGGGGAAGCACCCCCTAGGATGCTTCAGGGAAAACCCGCGACGGACGACGCGGTTCAGCCCCGCTTGCCGTTGCGGGCCGCGGCGGCGGCCCGTGCCACGTGCAGCTTGCGGTAGCTGTCGATCAGGCGGTGGTGCCGGTCGAGGCCTTCCAGCTTCATGCTCGTCGGCGTCAGGCCGTGGAAGCGCACGCTGCCGTCCACGGATCCGAGCACGGCGTCCATGCGCGCGTCGCCGAACATCCGACGGAAATTGACGACGTAGTCGTCCAGGTCCAGCTCGTCGTCCAGCAGCACCTCCAGCACCACGTTCACGGCCTGATAGAACAGGCCGCGATCGACGGTGTTCTCGTTGTATTGAAGGAAGGCCCCGACCAGTTCCTGCGCCTCCTCGAGCTGCCCCAACGCGAGATGGATCAGCAGCTTCAGTTCCTGGAGGGTCAACTGACCCCACACCGTGTTCTCGTCGAAGTCGATGCCGATGAGCGTGGCGATGTCGGTGTAGTCGTCGAGCTCGCTGTCTTCGAGGCGCTCCAGCAGCGCCTCCAGCTGCTCATCGTCCAGCCGATGCAGGTTGAGGATATCCGCGCGGAACGCAAGGGCCTGGTTGGTGTTGTCCCAAATCAGGTCCTCGACCGGATAGATCTCCGAGTAGTCCGGCACCAGGATGCGGCAGGCCGTCGCGCCCAGCTGGTCGTACACGGCCATGTAGGACTCCTTGCCCATGCCCTCGAGGATGCCGAACAGCGTGGCGGCTTCCTCGGCGTTCGAATCGGCGCCCTGGCCGGAGAAGTCCCATTCGACGAAGTCGTGATCGGCCTTGGGGCTGAAGAAGCGCCACGACACGATGCCGCTGGAATCGATGAAATGCTCGACGAAGTTGTTGGGCTCGGTGACGGCGTTGCTGGCGAAGGTCGGCCGGGGCAGGTCGTTCAGGCCGTCGAAGCTGCGGCCCTGCAGCAGTTCCGTCAGGCTGCGCTCCAGCGCGACCTGCAGGCTGGGATGCGCGCCGAAGGAAGCGAACACGCCGCCGGTCCGCGGATTCATCAGCGTCACGCACATCACCGGGTAGACGCCGCCCAGCGACGCGTCCTTCACCAGCACCGGGAAGCCTTGTTCCTCCAGGCTGCGGATGCCCGCCACGATGCCCGGGTACTTGTCCAGCACGGCCTGCGGCACGTCGGGGAGGGCGATCTCGCCTTCCAGGATGTCGCGCTTGACCGCGCGTTCGAAGATCTCGGACAGGCATTGCACCTGCGCCTCGGCCAGCGTGTTGCCGGCGCTCATGCCGTTGCTGACGTACAGGTTCTCGACGAGGTTGGACGGGAACCAGACCACCTCGCCGTCGGACCGCCGCACATACGGCAGCGCGCAGATGCCGCGCGCCACGTTGCCGGAGTTGGTGTCGATCAGGTGCGAGGCGCGCAGCTCGCCGTCGGGGTCGTACCAGGCGAGGCAGCGCTCGTCGAGCAACCCCTCCGGGATGGCATCGTCAGGACCGGGCTTGAACCAGCGCTCGTCGGGGTAATGCACGAAGGCGGCGTTGGCGAGGTCCTCGCCCCAGAACACGCCCGCGTAGAAGTGGTTGTTGTTCAGG
This sequence comes from Roseateles sp. GW821-FHT09G09, assembly GCF_059415965.1. NCBI lineage: Bacteria > Pseudomonadati > Pseudomonadota > Betaproteobacteria > Burkholderiales > Sphaerotilaceae > Roseateles > Roseateles sp. GW821-FHT09G09. The sequence goes on from NZ_JBWKOG010000006.1 coordinate 253,737, forward strand.
CGCTCGATGTATTCGCCGAGGGCCGAGGCCAGGGCGCTTTCCTTCGTCGCGCCCTTGCCGTTGGTGAAGCACATCGGCGAGTGCGCGTCGCGGATGTGCAGCGACCACACGTTGGGCACGAGGTTGCGCCAGGAGGCGATCTCGATCTTGATGCCGAGGTCCGCCAGGATCTTCGTCATGTTGGCGATGGTCTGCTCCAGCGGCAGATCCTTCCCCGGGATGAAGGTCGCGGCCGCCGCGTCCGGATTCAGCGTCAGCAGGGCCTGCGCGTCGGCATCGAGGTTCTCGACCTCCTCGATGATGAACGCCGGTCCGGCCTGCACCACCTTCTTGACCGTGCAGCGGTCGATGGAGCGCAGGATGCCCAGGCGGTCCTTCTCGGAGATGTCGGCCGGCAGCTCGACCTGGATCTTGAAGATCTGCTGGTAGCGGTTTTCCGGGTCGACGATGTTGTTCTGGGAGAGGCGGATGTTCTCGGTCGGGATGTCGCGGGTGACGCAGTACAGCTTGACGAAGTAGGCCGCGCACAGGGCCGAGGAGGCCAGGAAATAGTCGAACGGCCCCGGCGCCGAGCCGTCGCCCTTGTAGCGGATGGGCTGGTCGGCGATGACCGTGAAATCATCGAACTTGGCTTCGAGACGAAGCTTGTCGAGAAAGTTGACCTTGATTTCCATGCGATGACTCTTCTGCGGGTTATCCAGCATTATCGGCGGCGACCTTCGCGACCCGGGCGAGACGGGTCCGGCGGATAGGATGTGCGGATGACAGCGCCCGAGACCTCCGGCACCCGCTTGCGCGACCTCGCGCGCCTGCGGCGCGTGCGCGACCGCATCGACCGCGAGTACGCCCAGCCGCTGGACGTGGAGGCGCTCGCGTCGGGCATCGGCATGTCGGCCGGGCACCTGAGCCGCCAGTTCCGGCTGGCCTACGGCGAGTCCGTCTACGCCTACCTGATGACGCGCCGCATCGAGCGCGCGATGGCGCTGCTGCGCCGCGGCGACCTCAGCGTCACCGAGGTCTGCTTCGAGGTCGGCTGCGCCTCGCTGGGCACCTTCAGCACCCGGTTCACCGAACTGGTCGGCATGTCGCCCAGCCTCTACCGCCGCGACTCGGCGGCCGAGGCCGAGGGCCTGCCGTCCTGCGTCGCCAAGCAGGTGACGCGTCCGATCAGGAATCGAGAAGCGCCGGAAAAGACGTCCCCCTAGACTGCGTTCCAAGGGTCCGGACCCCGGCGGCGACGGCCGCCGATCCTTCTGACATCACCCACCTGGAGACAAGCATGGACATCACCATCCACTCGACCTTCCTGCCGCACACGGACGCCGAGGCGTCGCTGGCCTTCTACCGCGACGGGCTGGACTTCGAGATCCGCAAGGACGTCGCCTTCGGCGGCAACCGCTGGATCACGATCGGGCCCAAGGGCAAGCCGGACACCTCCATCGTCCTGTTCCCGCCGAACGCCACGCCCGGCCTCACCGACGAGGAGAAGCGCACCATCGCCGAGATGATGGCCAAGGGCACCTACGCGATGCTGCTGCTCGGCGCCAAGGATCTGGACGCCACCTTCGAGCGCCTGCAGTCGCGGGATGCGGAGATCGTGCAGGAGCCCACCGACCAGCCCTACGGCGTGCGGGACTTCGGCGTGCGCGACCCGGCGGGCAACATGATCCGTATCCAGCAGCTCAAGACCTGACCCCGGAGACTCGCATGCCCAGCACCACCGATCCGAAGAAGAAGCCGCTGACCGGCGCCGCCAGGCACGCCGAGAAGTACGTGGCGAAGAAGGCGGTCAAGCCTGTCGCCAAGAGCACGTTCAGGAACGCCGCGCCGAGCGACGACATCGTCCCCGGCGTGGATGCTTCCAAGATGATCGATGCCCGCATCGCGGAGCTGGGGGATTGGCGCGGCGAACTGCTCGCGCGGCTGCGCAAGCTGATGAAGGAGGCGGTGCCGGGCGTCGAGGAGACGTGGAAGTGGCGCGGCACGCCGGTGTTCGAGCACAACGGCCAGATCTGCACCGGCGAGACCTACAAGGAGGTCGTGAAGATGACCTTCGCGAAGGGCGCGAAGCTGGCGGATCCGGGCAAGCTCTTCAACTCGAGTCTGGACGGCAACGCGCGCCGCGCCATCGACATCCGCAAGGGCGAGAAGATCGATGAGACCGCGCTGAAGGCGCTGTTCAAGGCGGCCGCGGCGCTGAACGACGCGGCGGCCAAGCCGAAGAAGGCCAAGCCGGCGGCTTGAGTCGCCCGTCCTGGTGTTCTTGCGCGGTCCTCTTGCCCGGTGCGCCTACCGGTCCCGGCGCGCGGTCCGGAACGTGATCGACCAGCGCAGCCGTTCGACCGGTGCGACGCTGTGCTGCCACGCCCATCGCGACGGTCCTCGCAGCGCGTAGATCGATCGTGGCTCGACGCTCACCTTGATGACGTCGGCGCGCTTGGGGGCATTGGGCGGGTACGGCCGGAAGCGCAGAGTCGCGGACGCGCCGAGCGAAACGCCGAAGACCTCTTCGAAGTCGGGCACGTCGCGATGCCAACCCAGCGGCGTGCCGGGCGAGTACTCGGCCACCAGCGCATGCACGAGCGCTTCCGGCGCCATGCCCGCCCATTCCGCGACACGTTGCCGCAGCGGCTCCAACTCCTCGATGAGCGCCTGCGCCGGGCGAATCCGGTTGGTGTCGTAGTCGAAGCTGCCGCCATAGCTGACGACGCGGCGCCGCGCGGTGTACTCCTTGTACTGCGCGGCCTCCAGCGGCAGCGAGCGGATCAGCGCGATCAGCACGACTTCCTCGTCCGACGACAGGAAGCCTGAGCGATACGCCATGCCGTCAGGCAGCGCGTCGGAGGGCGGGTCGAGGTCGTCGAAGAGCTTGGATTGGTCCATGACGTGAGGCTGGCCGCGAGACAGCGCGAGACAGCGCGAGGCAGTGCGAGTCAGCGCGGGCGATCGCGAGGGATCGGTTCAGCCGCGCAGGTAGTTGTCCTTCACCCGGATGTAATGCTCGGCGGAGTACTTCAGGTAGGCGATCTCGTCGGTGGTCAGTTCGCGCACGGGCATCGCGGGCCGGCCGATGTAGAGGTGGCCGCTCTGGAGCACCTTGCCCGGCGACACCAGGCTGCCGGCGCCCAGCATCACGCGGTCCTCGATGACGACGTCGTCCATCACGATGCTGCCCATGCCAATGAGGCATTCGTTGCCGATGCGGCAGCCGTGCAGGATGACGGAGTGACCGACCGTCACGTGGTCGCCGATGATCAGCGGCGAGCCTTCCGGCTTCTTCGGGTTTTTGTGCGAGACGTGCCCCATCGTCAGGTCCTGCACGTTGGTGCCGGCGCCGATCACAATGCGGTTCACGTCGCCCCGCAGCACCGCGTTGCACCAGACCGAGCTGTCCGGGCCGAGGGTGACGTCACCGATCACCTGGGCGGATTCATGGACGAAGACGCGCTCGGCGAGCACCGGGGCAGTATCTAGGTAAGGGGACAGCGGCATGGCGGGCGAGGGCGGGCAGCGGAAGAAGAAGACCATTGTCGCGGCGTCGAAGAAGACCGCCGCGAAGCCTGCTGCCAAACGCGCGACGAAGCCCGCAGCGACATCGGCCGAGAAGCCCGCCGTCAAGGCCCCGCGCGAGAAGCGCCATCACCACTACGTCTACGTCGTCGAGCTGGCCGACCAGGTCTGGAACGAGCCGCGCTTCCGCAAGGCAAATCCGGACTACCGCCTCGGCATGCCCTTCGTGTACGTCGGCATGACGGGGCTGGATCCCGACCTGCGCTTCGACAAGCACAAGGCCGGCATCCAGTCCAACCGCTACGTCTTCGATTACGGCCTGCGCCTGCTGCCGCAGCTGTACGAGGTCTACAACCCGATGCCCTACGAGGCCGCGCGGGAGATGGAGGTCGAGCTCGCCATCGGTCTGCGCGAGGCGGGCTACGGTGTATGGCAGGCCTGACGCTGTTGCGATACAGCGCTGCGGCATGATGGTCCGGCCTTTCGTTCCGGAGCAGAGATGAGCGCCACGTCCCCCATCGCCGCCACGCCCGTGGCCCTTCCGACCTACGCCGACGTCGAGGCCGCCGCCCGCCGCATCGACGGCCAGGCGCATCGCACGCCGGTGCTGAGCTCGCGCACCGTCGACGAGCTGTTCGGCGCGCAGGTCTTCTTCAAGTGCGAGAACTTCCAGCGCATGGGCGCCTTCAAATTCCGCGGCGCGTTCAACGCGCTGTCGCGCTTCACGCCGGAACAGCGCCGCTTCGGCGTGGTCGCGTTCTCGTCGGGCAACCACGCGCAGGCGATCGCGCTGTCGGCGCGCCTCCTCGGCATGCCGGCGACCATCGTGATGCCCAAGGACGCGCCCGCCGCGAAGATCGCCGCCACACGCGGCTACGGCGGCCAGGTCGTCCTCTACGACCGCTACACCGAGGACCGCCAGCAGATCGGCCGCGATCTGGCCGGCAAGCACGGCCTGACCCTCATCCCGCCGTTCGACCATCCCGACGTGCTGACCGGGCAGGGCACCGCGGCGAAGGAGCTGTTCGACGAGGTCGGCCCGCTCGATGCCGTCTTCGCGCCGCTGGGCGGCGGCGGTCTGCTGTCGGGCACCGCGCTGTCGACCCGCGCGCTCTCGCCCAAGGCAAAGCTGTACGGCGTCGAGCCGGAGGCAGGCAACGACGGTCAGCAGTCCTTCCGCAGCGGCCGCATCGTCACCATCGAGACGCCCCGCACCATTGCCGACGGCGCGCAGACGCCGCACCTCGGCGATATCACCTTCGCACTGATCCGCCAGCATGTCGACGATGTCCTCACCGCCACGGACGCGGAACTGGTCGACGCCATGGGCTTCTTCGCGTCGCGGATGAAGATGCTGGTCGAGCCCACCGGCTGCCTGGGGTTCGCCGCCGCGAAGGCGATGAAGGATCAGTTGAAGGGCCAGCGCGTCGGCATCGTGATCAGCGGCGGCAACGTCGACATGGCGCGCTTCTGCGAACTGGTCGGCACGGCCTCGGCGGCCTGAGCGGGCGAGACAGGCGGTCCGGGCGCGATGAGCGCCCCGGGGCGCTTGGACGGTCCGCGCGCTTTGGGCGCTCCGCGTTACCGCCCGTCACAGCTGCGAGGGACGCGAGGCCGTGCGCGTGACCTTGGTCAATGTCGCGCTTGGGGCCGGATGCCCAGAATGCGATCGCCATCCGACTTCAGACAGCAGGGGGATCCTCGCGTGCAAGCCCATCTCATCGACTCCGTCGGCGCCGCCGGCAAGAACCGCAAGGCCGACGTCGAATCCGTACAGCGTCTGCTGACGGCGCGCCATCTCTACCGGGGCCGCGTCGACGGCCTGTGCGGCCCGCTGACGGTCGACGGCATCCTGCGCTTCCAGCGCGGCTTCATGAGCAAGCCCGACGGTCGCGTCGACCCCAACGGCGGCACCTTCCGCCGCCTGACGGCCGCCGCTCCGGCCGCGAACACGCAGGCCGCCACGCCCGCCGCCCGCGTGGCGCCGGCCGCGGCCTCGCGTCCTGCCGCCGCGGCGCGTCCCGCGGCCTCGGCCACGCCGGCGCATGCGGCCACGACCGCGCCGGCCACCAGCGCCGGCAGCACCTCCGCCGCGACCCCGCAGAACGTCGCGGCCAGCGGCGATGCCGGCAGCGCCCGCGCCCTGCTGACCACCCTGGTGCCGCGTCCCGACGCGCACACGATGAACCCCGGCCTGGTGGCCGTGTCCTCGTCCTACATGGTCCAGGCGCTGGGCCAGCCGCGCCATTCGTACTCGCAGGACTGCCAGCCGCTGACCAACGAGAAGCTCAAGAAGCACATCGTGTCGAAGTCGGTCGGCCCCTTCCGGGCCACCGGCCTGGACCTGGCCGTCGAGAGCCTGGCCGCCGTGATGGAGGACATCCGCAAGGAGCAGCCCGCCGTCTACGCCGCGCTGGGCACCGCCGGCATGCTCTGCTGCCGCAACATCCGCGGCTCGACCACCGGCATCTCCAACCACTCGTGGGGCACGGCGATCGACCTGACCCTCAACGGCGTGCTGGACCGCCGCGGCGACAGCAAGGTGCAGGTCGGCCTGACGCTGATCGCGCCGATCTTCAACCGCCACGGCTGGTACTGGGGCGCCGCGTTCCGCACCGAGGACGCGATGCACTTCGAGGCCAGCCGCTCGCTGGTCTCGCAGTGGGCGCCGCGCCTGACCTGAGCGGATCCCGTCCGGCCGGCGACTGCGGTCGCCGGTGCTGACCGCAGGCTCCGGCCCCATCGGGTGACGCTTGCCGCGACACCCGTTGTTTCAATCTCCGCGCCGCTCGCCCACCGGCGTGCGGCGCTGCGTGGATACTCGTCGTCATGAAGCTCCGCCTGATCTCCGCTTTCCGCCTGCTGGCCCTGTCGGGCCTGGTGATGACCGCCGCCTGCCAGCCCACGCTGGCCGCCTGCAACGTGGCCACGCTGCCGGACGGCTGGGCCGCGGGCTCCGCGCGCTGGGACGGCGCCTGCGCCGCCGACCGGGCCGACGGCCTGGGCGTGCTCAAGGAGCAGCAGGGCGCCGCCGTGAAGCGCATGTTCCTCGGCCGCGTCGCCAAGGGTGAACTCGCGCTGGGCGTCGTCGACATTCCCGACCAGGGCTACATGGCCGGCCGCTTCGAGCAGGGCAAGCTCGTGCCCAGCGAAGACCGCCAGGTCTTCATCCAGGCCTTCGACGAAGCCGCCAAGGCCGCCACGTCGGTCGCGGACCGTTTCGAGAAGGCGGGCAACGCCGCTTCGGCGAAGTTCTATCGCGCCAAGGCCAAGGCCCTGCGCGAGCAGATGGACTGAGCGCTGCTGACAGCGGGCGCCAAGGCGCTCGCTACAGTCGGTTCATGACCGACAGCCCCCGCGCCTGGATCCGCCTGCCCTCCGGGGCGGCGCTCGACCTGATCAATCCGTCCCCCGACGCCTGGACCGACGAGGACCTGGCGCTGCGCCTGGCCCGCACCTACCGCTGGGGCGGCGAGTCCATCTGGCCCTGGCCGCTGTCGGTGGCGCAGCATTCGCTGCTGGTGCTCGCGCTGCGCCGCCGATGGGCGCAAGAGGACGGCGCCCCGCTGTCCGCGGCGCTCCAGCGGGCCGAACTCCTGCACGACGCCGAGGAAGGTTTCCTTGGCTTCGACTGCATCTCGCCGCTCAAGCGCGTGCTGGGCGAGCCGTTCCGCATCGTCGGCGACCGACTGATGGCGGCGATCGCGGTCCGTTACCGGTTGCCCGCGTGGACGCCCGACACGCACGCGACGCACAAGCGCGCCGACAGCATCGCCGCCGCGACCGAGGCCGTGCGCTGCACGGGCTGGTCCGAGCGCGAGGTGCGCGAGGTCCTGGGCATCACGCATCCGGTGCTGGCGGAGGATCCGCTGCAGGCCGCGTACGGCGGTACCCCGTGGGAGCCCTGGCCGGCGGACATCGCGGCGGGACGGTTCCTGGAGGAACTGCGCCGGCTCAAGGACTGACCGGCCACCTGGTGCCGTTCAGATGTGCCGCGCGATCGACCGCCTGGCAGTCTCGGCCAGCACGGCCGCGCGGTCCTCCGGGTAGGCGGCCCTCAGCACCTGCTCGGTCCTCGCGACGGCCTGGGCGGTCTTCGTGGGCAGGTTTGGAATACGCTTCTGGAGTTGTCGGCAGTCCCGCCCCGGCGTCTGGTCGATCGGGGGGCGACAGGCGCGATCATCCCTCAACGGCCACGGGATCCACGCACGCATGAAACCCTCCTTGCTCCCCGTCCTGAACGCCCTGGGTGTCCTGGACCACCGAAACCGGCATCTGCGGGTCTGCGCGGCGATGGTCATCTCGCTCTGGGCGCCGGTCGCCCGCGCGCATGACGATCCGGCGCGCCAATGGGCGCCGACCGCCGCCGACGTCCAGGCGGCGCAAGCCGCCTTGCCCGCGCCGCAGGTGCTGCCGGGCGCGAAGGCGCTGCTGACGCAGGTCCGGATCCACGGCATGACCGTCGGCCGGCAGGCGCTGAGCCGCCAGGGCGACGAGGTGATGGTCGACTACGCCTTCAGCGAGCGCGGCCGCGGCGACCAGCTCCGCGCGCGATGGACGCTTGATGCGCGCGGCCTGCCGCTGCGTTACGAGGCCGAGGGCAACGACTACTGGAAGGTCCCGCTCACCGAGCGCTTCGACCGTGCCGACGGCAAGGCGTCCTGGAAGAACCGCGTGGAGCAGGGCGGGGCGGCGTGGCCGGAGGCCGGTGCCTTCTACCTGCCCGCCAACGCGCCGCCGGAGTTCACCGGCGTACTGGCCCGCGCGCTGCTGAAGGCGCCGGGGCAACGCCTGACCCTGCTGCCGGCCGGCGAGGCGACGCTCACGAAGGGTCCGACGATCGTGGCGGGCGGGCGCCGGCTGACGCTGCATCAGATCTCCGGCATCGACTTCACGCCGGTGGCCGTGTGGCTGGACGAGCGCCAGCAGACCGCCGCCGTGGTCGACGACTGGTTCGAGGTGCTGGAAGCGCGCGACCTGCCGGCGCTGGCGCGCCTGACGGCCGCGCAGCGCGATGCGGACAAGCGCTGGTCCGCGGACCTGGCGAAGCGGCTGACACACGTGCCGCAGGGCGACTTGGTGATCCGCCATGCGCGGGTGTTCGAGCCGCGCGACCTGGTCGCGCGCGAGGACATGCGGGTGCTGGTGCGCGGCGGCTTCATCGTGCGCGTCGAGCCCGACGACGCCTTGCCGGCGCCGGCCGGCACCGAGGTCATCGACGCGGCCGGACGTTTCCTGATGCCGGGGCTGTGGGACGTGCACCAGCATTTCTCCGGCACGGACGGGGTCTTCGACCTGATCGCGGGCGTGACCAGCGCGCGCGACATGGCCAACGACAACGTCGCGCTGATCGAGCGCGTGCAGCGCTTCGACGCCGGCACCGAGCTCGGTCCGCGCGTGGTGAAGGCCGGCATCGTCGAGGGCGTCGGTCCGCTGGCCGCCCCGACCGACGTGCGCGTCGAGACGGTCGAGCAGGCGCGCAAGGCGGTCGACTGGTATGCCGACCGCGGCTACGCGCAGATCAAGCTCTATTCGTCCTTCAAGCCGGAGCTGGTGCGTCCGATCGCCGACATGGCGCATGCGCGCGGTTTGCGCGTCAGCGGCCACGTGCCGGCGTTCATGCGGGCGGAGCAGTTCATCGATGCCGGCGCGGACGAGATCCAGCACCTGAACTTCATCGTGCTGAATTTCTTCCCCGAGGTCGCCGACACGCGCGGCAAGGACCGCTACACGGTGATGGCGGAGAAGCTGCTGCAACTGGACCTCGACAGCGCGCCGGTGACGGGCTTCATCGCGGAAATGCGACGTCGGCACACGGTGCTCGACCCGACGGTGGCGATCCTGGAGGGGCTGTACTCGGGCGCGCCGGGCGAGCCGCCGGCGGCGCTGCAGGGCCTGGTCGAGCGCTTCCCGCCGATCGTGCGGCGCCGGCTGCTGTCCGGCGCGGTGGCGGTGCCGCCGGGCAAGGAGGAAGCGTATCGGCAGGCCTTGCCGCGCCTGCTGCAGCTGGTCAAGCGGCTGCACGACGGCGGCGTGACGCTGATGCCGGGCACGGACGCGTTCGCGGGCTACACGCTGCACCGCGAGCTGGCGCTCTACGTGCGCGCCGGCATTCCCAACGCCGAGGTGCTGCGCCTGGCGACGCTGACGCCGGCGCAGGTGCTGGGCGTGGCCGGCCAGCGCGGCGAGATCGCGGCGGGCCGGCAGGCCGACATGGTGCTGCTGGACGGCGATCCGCTGAAGGACATCGCCGCGCTGCGGCAGGTCGTGAAGACGATCAAGGCGGGCCGGGTGTTCGATCCGGCGCAGCTGGAGGCGGCGATGGGAATGGCGAAGTGAGGGGATGAGGCCCCGAACCGCGAGCGCTGCGCTCGGGGGGCCGCGCGAACGTTCTGCCCGCGCGGCCCGCGGGCTCAGAAGCCCTTCATGTCGTAGCGCACGCCGATCCAGGCTTGACGGCCCAGGCCCTGGTACGAGTAGACCGGCTCCACGTCGCGGTCGGCGGCGTTGAGGACCTTGGCTTCCAGGCGCCATTGCGGCAGGAAGCGCCAGGTCGCGCGCAGGTCCAGCAGCGCGTAGCCGCCCAGGTTGCCCGCCGTGTCCAGGCGCTTGCCGATGTCGGTCACCGTCGCGCCGGCGCTCCACGCGCCGGTGTCGTAGTCGACGGAGACGCTTTCCTGATGCGCCGCGCGACGGATCAGGCGCGCGTCGGTCTCGTCGTTCTTCGCATCGAGGAAGTCGACGTTGGCGGCGAAGTTCCAGTTGCCCAGGCGGTGCGCGCCGGTCAGCGTCGCGCCCTTCAGCGTGGCCTTGCCGACGTTGGCGGCGCAGCCGAAGGCGAAGTCGTCGTTCGCCGGGCACAGCGTCGCATCGGGGGTGTACACGATCAGGTCCTTGACCTTGTTGCGATAGACCGTCGCCGAGGCGCTACTCGCGCCCGAGCGCCAGTTCAGTCCCAACTCCGCGCTGCGGCCCTTCTCAGGACGGATGTCGTGATGGCCGTAGAAGGGAAAATCGGTGTCGTTGAAGGTCGGCGCGCGGAAGGTCTTGCCGGCCAGCGCGCGGACCTTCAGCGTCGAGCTCAGCGCGTAGCTGCCGCCGAGGCTGCCCGTCGTGTTGTTGCCGTAGAGCGAGTTGTCGTCCCGGCGCAGGTTGGCTTCAAGCGCCGCCCGGCCGAACAGGCCGCTGTAGCCGGCGATGTAGGCGTTGTTGGTGCGCTTGAGCGTGCCGTCGGTGACGCCGTCCGCCTTCTCCTCGAGGCGCTCGTAGGCCAGCACCACCTGCTGGTCCGGCGCGATGCGCAGCGCGTTCTGCCAGGTGGCCTGATCGCGCGTGGTCTTGAAGCGGCCGGCGTCGGCCAGGCCGGTCACGGAGTCATCGGTGCCGTGCGCCACCTGCAGCGTCGTGGTCCAGATCGGCGACAGCGTGCCGCGGTAGTCGACCGCGACTTCGCGCGTCTTGAGCCGGTTGCGATAGTCGCCCGACGGGTCGGCCGGCGGGCCGAACTCGTAGCTGTCGTACTGCGCGTTGAGGCGGCTCTGCGTCGCGCTGACGCCGATGCGGTGGCCTTCGGCGGGGGTGAATCCCAGACGTGCGGTCGCGACCGTGCGGTGGTAGCCGTCGTCGTCCGGGTTGTAGGAGGGGCTGCCGCGATCGCCGCGCACGGCGGTCGTGCCGTCGCTGGTTTCGCGGCTGATGCTGGCGGCGTAGTCGAAACCGGCCTGCGACCCGCTGACACCGAAGTCGCCCTGACGCGAGCTGTAGTCGCCGACGGCCAGGCCGCCGGTGACGTTCAGCGCGCCCTGGCCCTTCTTCGTGACGATCTGGATCACGCCGCCGACCGCGTCCGTGCCGTACAGGCCGGAGGCGGGACCGCGCAGCACCTCGATGCGCTCGATGCTGGCCAGGCTCATCGATTCGAAAGCCGCCTGGCCCAGCGTCGCGGAGCCCACGCGCACGCCGTCGATCATGACCACGGTCGAGCTCGTGTTGGCGCCACGCAGGAAGTAGCCCGTGGTCTGGCCCGGGCCGCCGTTGGACGCCAGTTGCACGCCGGCGTAGCGGCGCAGCACGTCGGCCACGCTGCTCGCGCCGCTGTTGCGCAGCGTGTCGGCGTCGATCAGGACCACGTCGGCCACGCTCTTGCTGAGGGGCTGTGCCTCGCGGGTGCCGATGACGATGACAGGATCTAGGGAGGACTGCGCGAAGGCGTTCGACGGAGCGAAGGACAGGGCGGGCAGGGCGACCAGCGCGGTCGCCGAAGCACGGGCGACAGCGCGCAGCGTGGCGCGGGGAGAAGAGGCTTGCATGTCGGAATCGGATGAGCAGCGGCAGACGGCCGCTTCCCCGCGGCCGCATGCGGAATGGACGCGCCATGCTCCTGGAAGCACGGCGACGATCCGCCTGTTGGCCGGTATCCGGGCTGTCGGAAGAATGAACCCGTGTTGCCTTCCCGGACGACCGTCCAGTGGTCTCAGACACGAGCCGCGCACCCTCTGCGTTCAGAAGCGGCGCGCCTTCCGCTTACCGTTGCGGGGGCAGCTCAGGTTGGGGCCACGACCGCGTGGGTGCAGCCCCTCCTGATTCCCGTTGAACTGCTCCGGCGGAAGGCCGGGCGCGAGCACCAACGGGGCGGATCATAACGGGAGGCCTCTCGACTTCGAGTCGTCTGGCGCGGGCTCTCCACGATGCAGGAGGCCTCCCTCCGGGAACCTCCAGCATCATTCCGGCCCCAGCAGCACTCGCTGTCCGCGGGCCTTGGGCCTTGGGCCTGCGGGCTGACTGCTGGCCTTTGGCTTACATGAACAGGTGTTCGCCGGCGTTCTCGCCGCCCAGGACCACGTAGTTCACCTTGCGCAGATCGCCGAGGGCACGGCCGCCGGCGTAGGAGATGGAGCTCTGCAGGTCCTCCTCCATCTCGCGCAGCGTGTCGGCCAGGTGGCCCTTCACGGGCTCGAGGATGCGCTTGCCTTCGACGTGCTTGTACTCGCCCTTGTTGAAGTCGGACGCGGAGCCGTAGTACTCCTTGTAGCGCTTGCCGTCGACCTCGACGGTGTTGCCGGGCGACTCCTCATGACCCGCGAAGAGCGAGCCGATCATCACCATCGCGGCGCCGAAGCGCACGCTCTTGGCAATGTCGCCGTGATGGCGGATGCCGCCGTCGGCAATGATGGGCTTGGTCGCGACGCGGGCGCACCACTTCAACGCCGACAACTGCCAGCCGCCGGTGCCGAAACCGGTCTTCAGCCGCGTGATGCAGACCTTGCCCGGACCGATGCCGACCTTGGTCGCGTCGGCGCCCCAGTTCTCGAGGTCGATGACGCCTTCGGGCGTGCCGACGTTGCCGGCGATGACGAAGGTGTCAGGCAGCTTGTGCTTGATGTGGGCGATCATGCGCTGCACGGCGTCGGCGTGGCCGTGGGCGATGTCGATGGTGATGTAGTCGGCGCCGACGCCTTCGGCGGCGAGGCGGTCGATGATGGCGTAGTCCGCGTCCTTGACGCCGGCGCTGAGGGAGACCAGCAGGCCCTTGTCGCGCATCGTGCGGGCGAAGGCGACGGCGTCCAGGTCGAAGCGGTGCATCACGTAGAAGTAGCCGTTGGCGGCCAGCCATTCGGTGATGGACTCGTCGACGACCGTCTTCATGTTCGCGGGCACCGCCGGCAGCTTGAAGCGGCGGGGGCCGAACTCGACGGAGGTGTCGCACTCGCTGCGGCTGTTGACGCGGCACTTGCGCGGCAGCAGCAGGATGTTGTCGTAGTCGAAGATTTCCATGGTCCAAAGTCGCAAAGTCGGGCTGCGTTGATGCAGTGCACGCCCTGGGCTGCGAGCGCTTGACTTGGGACCCGGCCAAAAAAAACCGGGTCCCAAAATTTGGGCCCGGTGACCCATTCTACGCGTGCTGCGGGGCGCCGCTGCCGCGCTGCGGTGCAGCATGCATCGATCAGGGGCTTTTGGGCGCAGTTCGCTAAACTTCGCCCCCTTGGCCCTTCAACGGGCGACATCCGAAGACCAGCCACATGCATTCCGTCGTCATCAGCGGCACCGGGCTCTACCAGCCCCCGCACGTCATCACCAACGCCGAGCTGGTGGACTCGTTCAACCGCTACGTGGACCTGCAGAACGCCGAGCACGCCGAGGCGATCGCCGCCGGCACGCGCGAGGCGCTGGTGCACTCCAACGTGGAGTTCATCGAGAAGGCCTCGGGCATCAAGCAGCGCTACGTGATCGAGAAGGACGGCGTGCTGGACCCGACGCGCATGTACCCGCGCTTCGAGGAACGGGCGGACGACCAGTTGTCGCTGATGGCGGAGATCGCGGTCGACGCGTCGCGCAAGGCGCTGGCGGCCGCGGGCAGGCAGCCCGAGGACGTGGACGCGGTGTTCTGCTCGGCGGCGAACATGCAGCGCGCATATCCCGCGATGGCGGTGGAGATCCAGCAGGCGCTGGGCGCGGGCGGCTACGGCTTCGACATGAACGTGGCGTGCTCGTCGGCGACCTTCGCGCTGGAGCAGGCGTACAACGCGGTGCGCTCGGGCGCGTCGAAGTGCGTGCTGATCGTGAATCCGGAGATCACGTCCGCGCATCTGGAATGGAAGGACCGCGACTGCCACTTCATCTTCGGCGACGTGTGCACGGCCATCGTCGTGGAGCGCGCCGACCTGGCGACGGCGCCGGAGCAGTGGGAGATCCTGGGCACCAAGCTGGCGACGCAGTTCTCCAACAACATCCGCAACAACTTCGGCTTCATGAACAAGGCCGAGGACAGCGATCCCGAGGCGCGCGACAAGACCTTCCGCCAGGAGGGCCGCAAGGTCTTCAAGGAAGTGGTGCCGATCGCCGCGGCGCACATCGAGAACCACCTGGCGTCGCTGCACATCCAGCCGACCGACGTCAGCCGCTACTGGCTGCACCAGGCCAACCTGGGCATGAACCAGCTGGTGATCAAGAAGCTGGTCGGCGGCGAAGCCGGCGCGGAGATCGCGCCGCTGATCCTGGACACGTATGCGAACACGGCGTCGGCCGGTTCGGTGATCGCGTTCCACGAGCACCGCGCCAACCTCAAGCAGGGCGACCTGGGGGTGATCTGCTCGTTCGGGGCGGGGTACTCGGTGGGGAGCGTGATCGTCAAGAAGCGCTGATCAAGGCGCAGGAGGAGGGCGACCCGCCGGCAAAGGCGGGCGCACGTTCGAGGATATCGAGGGAGGATTGAATGCCATTGGCAGACCAGACTGAGAGCCTGGCCGACAGGACCTGGCGCGGGCCGCCGCATCCGAGTTCGCGGGTGTCGTCCATGCACATGATCATCGGGGTCCTGTATCTCCTGACGACGGCGATGCTGACCATCGGCCTGCTGACGAAGATCCGGAACGGCACGCTCTCCGAGGGCCTGGTGATCGTCTGGCTGTTCCTGCTGGCGTTCTCGCTGGGGCACATCTGGCTGTCGCGCGTGAGCGCACGCCGCGTGCCCTGGTCGCGCGGGGTCAGCGTCGCGATTGTGCTGCCGCTGTTGCTGGCTTTCCCGATCGGGACGATCGCGGCGGGCTGGGTGATCTACCACGCGATGAAGGATTGGGACTGAGCGGACGGGGAGGGTGGTGCGGCTGAAGCGCCTTCTTCTCCAGGCATGCGATCGGCGGTTGCCCTGGCTGCTGATCGTGAGCTCATTCGCAGTTTGCTTGTTCATCGGAAGGGCAGCGGCGCGCCAGGGCATAGACATGTGCGTGGCCCAGGTTTCCAGCAGGGACTGGAAATCGACACATGCCACCGTGGAGCAGGTGTACTTGATGCCAGGTTGTGCGAATCGGTTTGGCTCCCGGTACTCGCTGCGCGTCGCGTACGCCTACGAGGTGCAAGGCCACCGCTTCAGGAACAATGAACTGGGGTTTGGTGTCAGTCCTTGCACGAGTCGGTCAGACGTTGAGTCCAGACTAGATCACTTCCCTGTGGGCGCGCAGATGGACATCCACTAAGACCCGCGAGCCACTTCCCACTCGGTGCCATTTTTGCGGTGGCTCGGGAACTGGCGCAATCTTCACTTCCATCCTGATATGTGCGCTGAGCTTTGCTGGCCCGTTGTGGCCAATCAATGTGCTGCGCGCTTGGTATATGGATTCTTCGAACGCCAGAGCGGAACGCACCTAAGCATCGAGTCTCCATTACATGAGCAGACCTTCTTGCAGAAGCTTGAGAATTAGACTAAGTCGATCGCAGTGTTCAGTCTTGATCGAAGCAGGCTTTGATTAAGTATGCGGGTTGCCTTCATTTTTTCGGAAGCCACTTTCGTTCAACCAGCTCCTTGATACCTTTTGCTGCCAGTGAGTTTGAGATGTTCAGTTGTTTGGCTACAGACTTGTGCATATCTTTGGGCCACGAAGCAGGTGCCCCAGTTGGCATATGTCTGAACACCTGCTCTAAGCGAGTCTCGGTTAAGTGTGTCGCTGCCCATTGCACAAGTGCCGCAGAGGCCTCCTCCATCGATCTCGCAATCGATAGAGGTGCGCTGCTTTTGAGCTCAACCGTTGAGACGCTGGCCGAGCGTCCGAAGGTTTTGGCCACCCATTGCAAAACCTGGCTGTTGTATGACTGGTGAAGCGGGCGCAGCTGGTGGAATTTCAAGACGATTGCCATCATCCCAGCAAGGCGAGTCGTGATGGAGAACGTGCGGTCGCTGACGGTCAGGTCCCGTAGCTGTTCAGTGTGAATTCGAATGCAAAGCTGTTGAATCTGTCGAAATTGAAAGTAGACGGAATTCAAAGCACTTGTGTTGCCGAATTCGATCAGGCGCGCTTGGCTTGCATTGAACAACAAGTAGTTGAACGCGGCTTCGAGAAGGCTGGCAAGGCTCTTTGTTGACTCACGCAATTGATTTAGATTCTTTCTTTTGAAGTCGTCTTCAGCCTTTGTTCTCAATTCTTCGAGCTGTGTGGCGAATCCCTCCAGCCTTCTCTGGGCGTCACTTGTGTAGAGCAGTAGAAGCGTTGACTGCTGTCGCTCGGACGCGAATTTTCCGACTAGAAGCGCTGTCAGCACCAGGCCGGACATCGCCACGCACGTGGCGATGACTCTTCCAAATCCAATTGGGGAGAGATCTCCGTAGCCAAGCGTTGTGAATGTCACTAGGCTGAAGTACAGCGCGTTAAAAAAAGTCGGGCTGGTCGGTGCGCCGTTCGCGATCAACGAATGAGAAGGCGGCGCCACGCTGTAGTACGTCGCCGCGAATATCAATACGAATGACGCTGCAACCAGGAGGTCAAGGTATGAGGCGCGTTCCACCCGTCTCCCCAACTTGGTCGTGAGAGGACCCTTGGGGTGTGGCGAGACGGGTCTTGTGGATAGTGAGAGTGGAGTCTCTTCTTCGGCCATCAATTCCTCCCTTGTTTTGGCCGAAAGTGTAGAAGCTGCCCATCGAAAAAGGGGAATCGATGCCGACCCCTCGTGACGTGTCGCCTCAGCAACATCCAAGCTCCGCCACTAGGTCAACTGTGTCGTCAGATCCGGATCTCCCTTCGCCATGGCCAACTGGTAAGCAGGCCTCTCGCCGATGCGCTGCAGATACGCTCGGATGCTCGGATACGGCGCCAGATCGATCGGCAGGAACAGCCGCATCGTGGTGAGCGAGAACACGCTCATGATGTCCGCCGCCGTGAACTCGTCGCCCGCGAAATAGCGCGCCTGACCGAGCCGCTCCTCGACGAGTGCGAGGACCTTGTCGAGGCGCTCTTGTGTCGCCGCCAGGACCGGATGATCGGCTGGCAACGCGCGTCCCAGCGTCATCCGTCGCAGCATTACCGGCTGCAGATTGCCGTTGGCGAAGTGGAACCAGTAGAGGAACGATGCGAAGTCCGGATGCTCTGCGTCGGGTTTCAACCGCCCGTTGCCGTGCCTGGCGATGAGGTACTCGACGATCGCGGCGGACTCCGCGAGTAGCAGGTCGCCGTCCTCGATCAGCGGCGCGGCGCCGAGAGGATGCAGTGCCTTGAGCTCGGGCGGCGATAGCCGCGTCACAGCGTCGCGCGCGTAGCGCTTGAGCTCGTAGGGAATGCCCAACTCTTCGCAGAGCCAGAGGATGCGTTCCGATTGGGAATGGCCGAGGTGGTGGAGGGTGATCATGGCGTTGCGTTGGCGTCGTTGAATTCGTTGAAGCCTCCGAGCGAGGCGATGCAGAACGAGGCGTCAGGCCGCGCGCTCGTGGCCGCGGACGGACGTCGGCGCGAAACCGAAGCGCTCGCGGAAGCGCACGGCGAAGCGCGAGGGAGAGTCGTAGCCCACAGCGCGCGCGATCTCGGACACGGGCTGCGTGGTGGCCTGAAGCAGCGTCAACGCGGAGGCCATGCGGGCGTCGACGATCAAGGTCGTCATCGAGGCGCCTTCGGCGACCAGCCGGCGCCGCAGCGTGGCCTCGGACATCGCCAGCGCGGCGGCGACGCGAGCGGTCGTCCAGTCCTCGTCCAAGCGACCGGCGATCAGCGCGCGCACGCCAATGGAGACGCTGGCATCGACGGGCGCGGATTGCAGCACGACACCGTCTTCCAGCAGCCAGTGCATTACCTCCAACACGCGTTGGCGGGCGATGGCATCGGGCAAGGCGAGGGCCGGCGAGAGCGCCTGCCTGGCGCGCTCGAAGGCATCGGCCAGTCCCGGCCGAACTTTCGACAGCAGACGCGCCGGAGATGGCCGGATTCCCGAACGATCCAGCTGCGCGACGCGTGCGGCGTAGAAAGGATCGTCGAGCAACCCGGCGTCGAAGAGGAGCCAGCGCGCTTCGTATTGCGAGCCCTGGACGACGAGGTTCGTGAAGTCGACGGTCTGGTTGCCGCTCAGCAGCAGCGCCTGCCCGGGTTGGGCCCGGACGCCGGCTCCACGCGCGGGCTTGACCGTCTTGATGCCCCGGTCGACGAGGATCAGCGCGGGCAGGTCGACTCGCATCCGCAGGATTTGCAAGCCGCGGCCTTGCAGCACGTGCGCCGCGACGCCGACGCCGGGGCGGAGGTACAGCTCGCGCGCAAGCGTGGCGCCGTCGGGCGGCTGGATCGTGCTCGGCTTCACATCGACTCCTCTTGAAGAGATGAATCGATCCTAGCGGGCGCACTTCACGCCGACGGTGCGGCGGCGATCAGGTTTGGTGCCGATCCGATCAAGCGCGGGCGCAGCGGGCGGCCCGCGCGGGCGCCGTGTCCGCGTGCCCGTTCATGCTCCAATTCCACGATGAACTCGATCACCCGCCATTTCGCCTCTGCCACGATCTGCTCGCTCGCCGCGCTGACAGCGGTCGCTTCCGCCGCCTCGCCGGAGCCGGGCACCTTCCCGCCGCTGACGGCCTCCACGCCGATCTTCGACGAGATCTTCGTGCAGCAGCTCCCGCCGGGCTTCAAGCCGCAGGTGGAGAAGACCGACGGCCCGTTGTACATGCGCTCGATGGTGCTCGCCGGCGATCCCGTCGATGGTCGATGGACGCAACGCTTCCTCCTGACGGCGGTGAAGGACGCCGCGCTCGCGCCGAACGCGACCGCCGCGGGTTATGCGATGAACGTCGCCGCGGGCTTCAAGCAGGCCTGTCCGACGAGCTTCATGGGCGCCCGCATGCTCGAAGGCCGCATCGAGACCGGACATGACGGCTACATCCTGATCATCGGCTGCGGCACGCACACGATGACGAACGACAAGTCGCCGACCAGCGAGTTCACGATCCTGGCCGTCTACAAGGGCGACAAGAACATGTACACGATCCAATGGTCGGAGCGCGGCGAGCCGACGAGCACGCCCCCGCATCCCGATCGTGCGCTGCTGCAGCAGCGCCTCAGCGCGATGTCGCCGGTGCGCATCTGCGCGAAGCAGCCCGGCGAGGCGCCGCCGTTCGCGAGTTGCCTGAAGAAGTGAGGCGTCGCGACCCGCATCGCCGTCGGCGGGTGACTCGCATCCGTCCGCCAGGATTCCGATCGGGACGCCGCCCGATGGCTGTCAGAGAAGACGGTTCAATGGCCGCGGCCATGCCTCGCTCCCTGGATCGTTTTATTGGACGCGGAGCATACAAGTCGCCCCGAGACGCGCCGATCAGGATTTCACCAGCCAGATGACGACGCCGATGGCCACCCACAGCATCATTCCGAACAGGGACCCCAGCTCCGCCTCCACCAGATAGAAGCCGCCGGGCTGCTTCACGATCCGCCCGAAACCCGGTTTGACGAACCCGCCGTTGGTACTGGGCTCGACCCGGAAGCGCCCCAGCGTCAGTACCGGCAGCAGCAGCCAGGCCGTGCCGAAGCCGGCGAGCTGGATCACGATCTCGACGATCGGCTGGATGAAGAATTCGACCAGGGCTTCAACGATCATGGATTCACCAGCGGGACGCTCAGATGTCCAGGCCATCGTCCATGTTGAACACGAACTCCCGCTCCACGAGCGAGACGATCGGCAATCCGGCGTAGCTCGCCGGAGCGAAGCGCGAGCGCTTCGTGGCCGCGATGCAGAGCTTGTGGAAGGCGCTCGGCGCGTCCGAGATGACCAGGAAGTCGGACGCCGTGCCGTCCAGGTTGAGCAGGAACAACAGCTTGACCTTGAACACGCCGGCATACAGCTGGGCTTCCGAGTCGAGCTCGACCTGCACGTCGTCCAGGATGGCGACCTCCCGGTAGGCGGCGAAATCGAGGGCGGGCAGGGCAAGCAGCGCGTCGACACGCGTCGGGAAGTGCTCGCGGAGGAAGGCATTGCGGGCCGCCACGCCCTCGCTGCCCGGCGCCAATTCCGGCAAGGCGCTCGGGGTCGTGCCCGAGAACACGAGCGTCATCCGCAGCGTGCGCGTTTCGTCGAGCTTCTCGCAGCGCAGCTCCCGCAGCCGGCTCTGCGCCGCCAGCAGCAGGTCGGCCCGCCCAGCCAGGAAATCGACGCTGTCCACACGACCGCGCACGAAACGCGCCTCGACGGTGATCTCGCCCGAAACACGCCGGCCGTTCGCGTCGATCGGCGCATTCGCTTGCAAGACCCGATCGCAGGAGAGCGGCTTCTGGCCGTCCACCTCGACGGCGTGCGCCGACGCCATCGCGAGGGCCGTCGTCAAGACCGCCAGCAAACCCGGCTTCAAGTGGCACATCGCGCGTTTCGAGATCACTGCGCGCTCCGGGCCTGTCGCGCTCACCGCCCGCTCGCCTCGATCCTGATCTCATCCCGGCGGCAGGTGCCGCCGCCGCTGCCGCTCGGCTGATCGCCCAGCAGCTGCTTCAGCGTTCCCCCGGCCTTGTAATCGCGCGGCAGCTTCACCTGGATCTCGGTGAGGTACTGGCCCGAGCACATCAGCTTCACGCTGTCGCGGTACGCGTCGCTGCCGGTCTCGGCCTGCAGCTTCTCGTAGAAGGTGTTGCGCGAGATCGCGCCGCCGATGTTCTGCCGGATGTACTTGCCGACGCCCGAATCGTTGAACTGCTTCACCAGGTCAACCGCGCGGCGGAAATACGCGTCGGGATTCAGCGTCGTCTGGCAGGTGCCGTGCTTGCGCCATTCGTGCTCGCCGAATCCCTTCTCGTACAGGAAATTCGGCATCCACGGACCGATGTAGGCGACCGTCTCCTTCGACAGGGTCATCGGCGCGTTGCCGCAATCGCCGTAGCTGATCCCGCACTGTTGCCGGTTGGGCCACAGGCCGTGCAGCGTCAGGTTGGTCACCTTGAGCTTGCCGTCCTCCATCGCCTCGCACTCGGGCTTGCCCCGCCGCCCGCCCGCCGTCCATTCGCAGAAGCCGGGCTGCCACGACATCGCCAGCACGAAGCTGTCGTACTGGTCCGGCGTCTTGCACATGCCTTGACCGCTGTTCGCCGCCGCGGTGTCGGCCGTTGGAGCGCGCGTGCCGGGGGAGGTCGACGTCGACGTCGACGGAGCACCACCGCCCGCGGCCGCGCCGCAGTCGTTCTGCACCCAGCGCTCCGGCGGTCGGGCGCCCGGCACCTGCACGCGGGTCCAGCCCGCGTTGTGCGATTCCAGTATCGTGTAGCCCGTCCCCGGCGCCAGCTTCGCGCCGTCCGGGTTGGTGCTCTTCCTGAAAGACTGGAACGCCTCGCAGGCCCGCGAGGCGGTGAAGGTGCCGCTCGCGGGATCGGCCCAGGCCGAGGGCAGGACGCTGATCACCAGCGACAGGGCGGCGATTCGGAGGGCAAGGCGCATGGGAGTCAGTCAGTGCTGTCAGGACAGCCGGCTTTGTACGTCATCCGCGCGCTCGGGGGAATTAGCCCGTGGCTAACAGCCTGCCAAGGTCCGGCTAACGTCTGGCCAAGTTCTGGCCGACGTCCGCGTCAGAAGCCGATCGAGATCCCGACGCCCAGCACCCAATCCGCCGTCTGCTTCGTCAGGCCGCGGTTGATCGACGCGTCCAGCTGCAGCTTGCGGTCGACCAGCCAGGTGACGCCGGTGCCCGCCGAGATGCTGCGCCCGCCGTTGCGCTTGGACGCGAGCTGATCGCCCGCGACCTCGACGTAGCCTTTCCACGATTCGGCGATCGGCCAGCCCAGCGAGGCGCCGAGGATGCCGCCGACGAAGTGCTTGCCGTCGTCGCGGCTGTCGCGGTAGAGCCCGCCGATCAGGCCGGCCGACCAGTCGTGCGGCAGGTCCCATTCCGACGTCAGGCGCAGCGACGGACGCAAGCCGTGACCCCGGAAGGCCGACGAGCCGCTGTCCATGTCCACGTTGAGCAGCCAGGCCAGCCCCGGCGTGTTGCGCTCGCCGTCGCCGTCCTGCACGTGCCACTTCACGCCGAGCGCCGTGTCGGCCCAGCCGCTGGCCTTCACCGTGCCGCCGCCGTCCGACGCCCGCAGGCGCTGGTAGCCGTCGGTCTCCACGCGGAACTCCCAGTCCTCGGCGAAGCCGAAGCGCAGCAGCGTCGGCGTCGACCACAGCCGGCTGCGCACGCCGTCGCTCTTGTCGCGTTGATAGCCGAGCCCCGTCTCCAGCAGCGCGCGTCCCTTGCCCACCGTGCTGCTCGATTCGACGAGGCCGGGCTGGTCCGGTTCGATCGCGTCGTCCGGCCCGTCCGCCGCAAGGGCGGGTGCCGACAACGCCGAGAGGGCGGCGAAAAGAAGGCCCGCCAGCGAGCCTCCGGACAGGAAAACGGTGTTCATCGCAAGCTCCCTCCGAATCAGGATGTCGAGGCCATGATCCGTGTTGTCGTCATGGCTGTCGATCCGGTCATTGACCGCCGCTGCGTTCGCCGCCCATCCACCACGACGGCGGCACGCCGGAGGCACCGGTCGCGGGCCCCGAGGCCGCGCCCGACGCCGCTTCCGCGGCCGGCAAGGGCGGCGGCATCGGCCCGATCGTCTTCAGTCCCGCGGCGCCCGCGTACTCGCTGAAGACCCAGTCGGGACCGAAGGGGCCTTCCTCCTGCACCAGCCCGCCGTCCTTGGGCGGCTCGATCTCGGACGGCTTGATGTCCTTCAGCGCGACCTGCATGTACTCGATCCAGGCCGGTAGCGCGACGCCGCCGCCCGACTCGCCCGCACCCAGGCTGCGCGGCTGGTCGTAACCGATCCACACCACCGTCGCCACGCGCCGCTGGAAGCCCGCGAACCAGGCGTCCACCGCGTCGTTGGTCGTGCCGGTCTTGCCGTACAGGTCGTAGCGCTTGAGCGACGCGCTCGCCTTGTAGGCCGTGCCGCGGATCGCCACCTCGCGCAGCAGTGAGCCGGTGATGAAGGCATTGCGCTCGCTGATCGCGCGGCGGTCGTCGGTGAGCTTCTCCGGCTCGGCCTGGAACAGCACCTGGTTCTGCGCGTCCACGATCTTGGTCACCAGCAGCGGCTTGAGCAGATAACCGCCGTTGGCGAAGACCGAATACGCGCTCGCCATCTGCAGCGGCGTCACCGAGCCCGATCCCAGCGCCAGCGTCAGGTTCTCGGGCTGCTTGTCGACGTCGAGGCCGAACTTGCCGGCCCAGGTGCGGCCGCGCGCCGGCGTGAGCTGCTCCAGCACCCGGATCGTGACCATGTTCTTGGACTTGGCCAGCGCCTGGCGCAGCGTCATCGGGCCGTCGAAATTGCCGTCGGAGTTGCGCGGGTTCCAGTCGCCGACCGAGATCGGCGCGTCGTCGACCAGCGTCGCCGGGCTCGCGCCGATCTCCATCGCGCCGGAGTAGAGGAAGGGCTTGAAGCTGGACCCCGGCTGCCGCCAGGCCTGCGTCGCATGGTTGAACTGGTTGCGGTTGAAGTCGAAACCGCCCACCAGCGCCAGGATCTTGCCGGTGTCGGGCTCGACCGAGACCAGCGCGCCCTCGGCCTCCGGCGACTGCGTCACCACCCACGCTCCCTTGGGGAACGCCTTGGTCGGCGCGCCGCGCAGCACGCGGATGATGGAGCCGCGCTGGATGCGCAGGTCGGCCTTGGCCTTGGGCGACAGCGCCGACTGCACCGAGCGCAGGCCTTCGCCCGTGATCTCGATGTCGTCGCCGTCGGACAGGCTCGCCTGGAGCTTGTTGTTCGCGACCTGCGTGACGACCGCCGTGCGCAGGTCGTCGTTGTCCGGATGCTCGTTGAAGACCTGCGAGATCGCGGCATCCTGCTCCTGGGCGTCCATGCCGTCGGGCAGGTCCACGTCTCCCTCCGGACCGCGCCAGGCCTTGCGGCGCTCGTAGTCCATCAGCGTGCGGCGCAGCGCCTTGTACGCGGCGACCTGGTCGTCCATGCGCAGCGTCGTCGTCACGCGCAGGCCGCGGTTGTAGGCGTCCTCGCCGTACTGGGCGTGCACCACCTGACGGACCATCTCCGTCGCGTACTGGCCGTAGGGCAGGCGCTGGTCCTGCACGCTGCGCAGCTTCAGCGGTTCCTCGCGCGCCTGCTTCGCCTGCTCCGGCGTGATCATGCCGACGTCCACCATGCGCATCAGCACCGTCGCCTGGCGGCGCTGGGCCAGCTTCAGGTTGGTGATGGGATTGGCGCGGTAGGGGCTCTGCGGCAGGCCCGCCAGCATCGCCGTCTCCGCGATCGACAGGTCCTTCAGCGACTTGCCGAAGTAGGCCTGCGCCGCCGCCTCGAAGCCGTAGGCCCGCTGACCCAGATAGATCTGGTTCATGTAGACCTCGAGGATCTTGTCCTTGGACAGCTGGCTCTCGATCTTGAAGGCCAGCAGGATCTCGACGATCTTGCGGGTGTAGAGCTTCTTCTTCGTCAGGTAGAGGTCGCGCGCCAGCTGCTGCGTGATCGTCGACGCCCCCTGGCTGCGCGAGGACGAGAACAGGTTGACCCAGAACGCCCGCAGCATCCCCGGCACGTAGACGCCCTGGTGGTCGTAGAAGTTGGTGTCCTCGACGGCCAGCAGCGCCAGCTGCATCTGCTTGGGGATCTTCTCCAGCGGCAGGTAGCTGCGGCGCTCGGTGCCGTACTCGGCGAGCAGCTGGCCGTCCTCCGAGTAGACGCGCAGGGGCTGCTTGGGGTTGTAGTCGGTCAGGCGGTCGAGGTCGGGCAGGCCCGGCCAGATGACGGCCGCCGCGCCGGCCGCCAGCAGCACCACGGCCAGCACGCCGGCGCCGGTCCACACGGCGATGCGTTTCCACGTGGGCAGCTGGCGCAGCGACTCCCGCATCGGCGCGGTGCGGCGCCAGAGCGCGAGGAAGAAGCCGGCCACGGTATGGGCGACCTTGCGGGCGAATTGAGCAATCTGCTGCATGCGGGGCGCACGAGTTCAGGTCGGCGGATTATCGTCAGACATCCGGGGCTGTCCCGGGCTCGGTGCGCACGGCAACAATCCGTACACATAAGACACACCGCCGACCCACAAGGGTGGAAATCGGCGGTCAGGGCATCAACCGTGCCCGAGGTTCAAGGTCAGGAAGACCAGGGCGTTGAGCGCGAAGTGCAGCAGGATGGCCACCTCGATGCGACCGGACAGCGCGTAGGCCAGGCCGTAGCCGAGTCCGGCCAGCATCGCCAGCGCGACGTAGGCGGTCCCGCCAGCCGCGTGGGCCAGGCCGAAGAGCAGGGCGGCCAGCAGGATCGGCAGCCAGCCGTTCATCGTGCGCAGGTCGCTGCCCAGGCGGCGTGCCAGCAGGCCCTGGATGACGCCGCGGAAGGCCACCTCCTCGGCCACGCAGGTCAGGAACAGGTTGGCCGCCAGGAACAGCCCGGCGTTGTCGGGCCAGCGCAGCGTGGGGCGGCCGAGGCCGCCGATCGCGGCCGCGAGCCAGGGCAGGGCGAGCGTCGCGACCAGCACCGCCCAGAGCGCCCAACCGGGCAGGCCCGCCGTGCCGGGCGAAGGCATCGGCAACAGGCCTTCTGAACGGCCTTCGTAACGGCCCTCGGACCGGCGCCGCTGCTGCGAGGCCAATACCGCCAGCATCAGCATGCCGGCGACGCCCTTGTCGAAGTTCAGGTACTTGAGCGTCGGCGGCCGGGCGTCGGAGCTTGTGGTCAGGTAGGTCGGATTCAGGAACCCCGGCAGCAGGTGCAGCGCCAGCGCGAAGCCGATCACCAGCATCAGCAGCATCAGCACCGCCTCGCGACGCGGGCGGTGCCGGGCCTCGATCGCCATCCAGGCCAGGGCGGCCAGCGCGGCCACGGGCACCATCGCGACGATCGTGAGTTGCCCGTGCACCAGCCCGGCGGTGACCGCCATGATCAGCAGGGACAGCCAGGGCCAGGGGGCGCGCACCGGCAGCAGGGTCGCGGCGATCGACAGGCACAGGAGCAGGTGGCTGAGCGGCATCGGGGTGAGGGCGGGGTAAGGGGCGGAGTCGGGTTGTCAGGAGGCAATCGCGCCGCAGTATCCGCGAAGCGGACCGTCTTCCTCCAAGGGGCCTGGCGCAGGCGCCATGGCCTGGCGCTTCCTCTGCCTCGCCGCCTCGCTGAGGTATCGTCCCGCCCCATGCACGAGATGACTTTCTACTGGCACGACTACGAGACCTTCGGACGCGTGCCGCGCCGCGACCGGCCGGCGCAGTTCGCCGGCATCCGCACCGATGCGGACCTGAACGAGATCGGCGATCCGCTGATGGTGTATTGCCAGCCGCCCACCGATTCGCTGCCCGATCCGGAGTCCTGCCTGCTGACCGGCATCCTCCCGCAGACCTGCGCCGAGCAGGGGCTGGCCGAACACCGCTTCGCCGCCGACATCCATGCCGAGCTGTCGCGTCCCGGCACCGTCGGGCTGGGCTACAACACGATCCGTTTCGACGACGAGGTCACGCGTTTCCTGTTCTGGCGCAACCTGATCGATCCCTACGGTCGCGAATGGCAGAACGACTGCGGGCGCTGGGACCTGCTGGACGTCGTGCGCTGCGCCTATGCGCTGCGGCCGGAAGGCATCGAGTGGCCGAAGCACGAGGACGGCCGCCCGTCCTTCAAGCTGGAGCACCTGACCGCCGCCAACGGCCTGGCCCACGAGGCGGCGCACGATGCGCTGTCGGACGTGCGCGCGACGATCGCGCTGGCGCGCCTGATCAAGGAGAAGCAGCCGCGGCTGTGGGACTTCTGCCTGAAGCTGCGCCGCAAGGACGCGGTCTGGGCCGAGATCGGCACGAACCGGCCCTTCCTGCATGTCTCGGGCATGTACGGCACGGAGCGCGGCTGCATCGCGCTGGTCTGGCCGCTGGCGCCGCATCCGACCAACAAGAACGAACTGATCGTCTGGGACCTGGGCAGCGATCCGGCGGAGCTGCTGGCGCTGGACGCCGAGGCGATCCGCCTGCGCATGTACACGAAGCAGGAGCTGCTGCCTGAGGGCGTGACGCGGCTGCCGATCAAGACGATCCACGTCAACAAGTCGCCGATCGTGATCTCGTCGATGAAGATCCTGTCGCCCGAGATGGCGGCCCGCTGGGGCCTGGATCTGGCGCAGGGTCAGGCGCATGCGCAGACGCTGGCGGCGCGCGGCGGAGAGCTGTCGCGGCTCTGGCCGCAGGTGTTCCAGCGTCCGGCGGGCGAGGGCGGCGTGGATGTCGACGAGGACCTGTACGGCGGCTTCGTCTCTAACGAGGACCGTCGGACGCTGGAACGCCTGCGCGGCCTGTCGCCCGAGGCGCTGGCCGACCGCGTCGCACAGGGCAAGGTCGCCTTCGAGGACGGCCGGCTGGACGAGATCCTGTTCCGCTACCGCGCGCGCAACTTCCCCGACAGCCTGACGGCGGACGAGCAGGCGCGCTGGGAGCACCACCGCGCCGCCCGCCTGCACCTGGGCGAGGGCGGGGCGCAGACGCTGGAAGCCTTTTTCGAACGCATCGACACCCTGGCCCAGACCGCCGAGGAGTCGGAAGACGAACGCGCCAGCGACATCCTCTCCGCCTTGTACGACTGGGCGGAGCAAATCGCCCCGCCGCCCCCCTGAAAGCGTGTCCAGCCGCTGACGAGGCCCGGGAACCGGGTCCTTTCCGGGCTTTCCAGGATGGGGCAAAACGGGTACACCTTCGGCATACGCCAGGAGACGACATGCAATCCCAACACGACGCCGCCGACCCGAACGCCGCCCGCATGCGGGCCATGCTGGTGCGGGCGCCGCTGGCCGTGGCCTTCGTGGCCGCCGGCCGCTTCGAGGTGGTCAGCGAGCACTTCAACCACCTGTTCGGCCACGGGGACGAAACCGACCTGACCGGCACCGACCAGCGCGCCTCGGTCGTGTCGGACTCGGCGCATCAGGCGCTGCAGGCCCGCATCGGCACCGCCTTCGGCGCCGGACGGCCGCTGGACGAGGAGGTGGAGTTCGTCCGCCGCGACGGCTCGCGCTTCTGGGGCCGGCTGCAGGCGACGCCGGTGCACTGGGAACAGCCCGCGGGCGAGGCGATGTGGATCCTCGACGACGTCACCGCCGCCCGCCAGCAACGGCTGCAGCCGACCTGGTCGGCCAAGCACGACGACATCACCGAACTCGCCAACCGCCGCGAGATCGAACGCCGCCTCGCCGAACACGTCGGCAGCCGCCGGCACGAGCCGGTGTCGGTGCTGTTCGTCGACATCGACAAGTTCAGCGAGATCATCCAGGGCATGGGGTCGGAGGTCGCCGACCACTTCCTGTACGGGCTCGGTCAGATGCTCATCACCAAGGTGCGCGCGTCCGACACCGTGGCGCGGCTGGAGGACGACCACTTCGTCGTGCTGCTGCCGGACTGCGACCAGCATTACGCCCAGATCGTCGCGGAGAAGATCCGCTCGTCCATCGCCGGCTACCGGCTGCGCTGGGGCCTGCACCGGGCGCGCGTGAAGGCGAGCCTGGGCGTGGTGCAGCTGCAGACGTCGCTGGATACCGTGGACGCGGTGCTCGGCGCCGGGCAGTTGGCCTGCACCGAGGCCAAGGCCGCCGGCGGGGATTCGGTCCGCGTGTTCATCTCGAGCGGGAGCTACGAGGAACTGGCGGGGGCTTGAGGCTCGGTTGAGCGCTTGAGGCTCAGCGCTGGTCGAAGCGCTCTCCCTTTGAGGCGCTCGATCGGACTCCCTCTCCCGCTTGCGGGAGAGGGCGGGGGTGAGGGCCAGCGGCGGTGGCAGTACGCAAGCCTTCTTGCTGACTGCCCAGACCGCGCGCGCTGCGCGCGCTGCGCGCGCCCCTCACCCCACAACCCTCTCCCGCAAGCGGGAGAGGGAGAACACTAGACACGGTCCGTGGGGTGCGGGCGACCGGCTTGGCTCAGTACTCGAACGACGCGTTCACGCTGACCGTGCGCGGCGTGCCGAGCACCAGGTAACCGCTGTTCGGGAAACCGCCCGACGACGCCCAGTAGTTGCGGTCCGCGACGTTGTCGACGCGGGCCCGCAACGTGACCAGGTGACCCCGGACGTCCATCGCGTAACGCGCGCCGACGTCCACGCGGCCCCAACCCGGCACGCTCAGCGTGTTCGTCGCGTTGGCGTAGACGCTGCCGGTGGCGATCACGCGGGCATCGAGGGTCAGGCCTTGCACGCCCGGCACGTTCCATTCGGTGCCGAGGTTCAGCATCGTGCGCGGCACGCCGATGACGCGCTTGCCCTCGGTCGTGGCGACGCCGGTGCTCATCTGCTCCGCATCCAGCCACGTCAGCCCGCCCAGCAGCTTCATCCCGGCCATCGGCTCGCCGAAGGCGGTCAGCTCGATGCCCTGGTGGCGGTCCTCGCCCTGCGCCTCGAAGCCCAGCGTGCTCGTCACCACGCCGCGCGGCTTGGCCGTCGAGAAGAACGCCAGCCCGCCGCCCACGCGCCCGGCGTCGACCTTCAGACCGACTTCCTTCTGCTTGGACAGGTAGGGATCCAGCACCTTGCCGATCGCGGCCGTCGCGGTCGAGGGCGCCGAGTCGCCCTGCGTCAGGCCTTCGATGTAGTTGCCGTAGACCGAGAGCCACTGGCTGAACTTGAACACGACGCCGCCCATCGGGCTGGTCTTGCTGCGGTCGTAGGGCGCGCCCGGCGCGCCGGTGTTGTACGCGTAGGTCCGCAGGTCCAGCGACTGGTGCCGCGCGCCCAGCGTCACGCGCAAGGAGTCGTCCAGCATCACCAGCGTGTCGGCCACGGCGAGGCTGCGCAGGCGGGTCATGCCGGTCGTGGCGGGATCCTCCAGCCGGTTGCTGATCGAGATCAACGCCGGCAGCGGCGCCGAACCCTCGCCGTAGAGGTTGGTCGGGATCAGGCGCGGCGTGGCGGTCGTCGTGGAGACGCCGAAGGCGGCGCGCTTGTCCAGCCGGAAGGCGTTCGCCGACACCACCAGCTCATGCTTCACCGGCCCGGTGGTCAGCAGGCCGCGCAGGCCGACCTCGCCGGTGCGGACGCGGTCCTCGCGGGTGTTGTCGAAGCGGGAGGTCGTGCCCGCGCCGGTCGTGCTGTTGGTCAGCGTCAGGTTGGCCAGCGAATTGGCCTCGTCGCTGCTGCGCGCGCCGGCAGCGAACCACGCGGTCCAGCCGGTGCCGAGCCAGCGGTCCAGATCGACCTCGCCGCGCAGCGTGCCGAACAGGTCGCGCTCGTTCGAATAGGTCCACGGCTGCGCCCAGTTGGACTCGCTGTCCGGCGCCGTCGGCACCGCCGTCGCGGTCGCGCCCAGCGTGACATTGGTGCGGGTGCGCTTGAGCTTGTGGTCCTGGTAACCGACATCGGCGGACAGGCGCACATCGCGGCTGCGCCAGTCCAGGCCGACCGAGGCCATGCCGAGGTTGACGCTTTCCTTGTCCACGCTGGTGTCGCCCGCGCGCGAGGCCAGGTTGACACGCACCCCAGTGGCGTTGTCCGGGCCGAAGCGCCGGGCGACGTCCACCGCAAGGATGGTCTGCCCGCCGCTGGCGGTGCCCACCGTCATCTGCGTCAGCGGCTGGCTGGGCGCGCGCTTGGGCAGCAGGTTGATCGAGCCGCCGATGGCGTCGCTGTTGGGCGTGGAGCCGTTGAGGAAGGCCGAGGCGCCGCGCAGCACCTCGACGCGTTCGAACAGTTCCGCCGAGATGTACTGGCGCGGCAGCAGGCCGTACAGGCCGTTGTAGGCGACGCTGTCGGAGTTCAGGATGAAGCCGCGGATGAAGTAGCTTTCCTGGAAATTGCCGAAGCCGCGCGCGACGCGCACGCCGGGGTCGTTCAGGAGCACGTCGCCGACGCTGTGGGCCTGCGTGTTCTGGATCAACTCGTTGGTGTAGGCCGTCGTGCTGAACGGCGTGCTCATGAGGTCCTGGTTGCCCAGCAGGCCGACCCGGCCGCCGCGCGCCACCTGGCCGCCGGCGTAGGACTTGATCAGGCCGCCGCGCGAGGCGTCCGCGCTGGCTTCGACGACGACCTTCTGCAACTGGGTCGTGGCGGCCGCCGAGGCCGACGAGGCCGCGGCTTCTGGCGGGGGCGGCACCGCCTGGGCGAAGGCGCCGCCGTGGACGGCGGCGGTCAGGGCAAGCGCCAGCGGCGCAAAGACAGGTCGGAAGGCAGCGGAAGGCGTCACGATGAGAAAGGTTCGCAGATAAGAATTACTCTCATTATCTGGACATCCCTCTCGTCAACCCGACCCGAAAGGAGGAGGTCGGCGGATCAGCAACAGGTGTTGTGCGCTGGACGGATCGTCGATCGACAGAAAAAGCGGGAATTTCAATTTCTTTTCTAAAGATCGCCCAGGAAGTGCCGATGACGGCGGGATACCTGGTCGCTTGAGGCCGGGAACCTGGGAAAAACGCCATGTCCAACGTCAGCCTGTCGACCGCCTTGTCCGGCATGTCCGCCGCCAACGAGCGCCTGCGCGCCTCGGCGAACAACGTCGCCAACGCCGCCACGCCGGGCTACCGCCGAGAGCGGATCGAGGCCCAGACGGCCGAGGACGGCAACGGCGTCACGACCAAGGTCGAGAAGCTGCCGGAACCGGGCGCCGACCTCGCGGCGGACATCGTCGAACAGAAGTCGGCGACCTATGCCTTCGTCGGCAACCTGCGGGTGCTGCAGACGCAGATCCGGGCCGAGGGCGCGCTGCTCGACATCCACGTCTGATCTTTCGCTCCCAATGACAAACGGCCGCTTCGAGCGGCCGTTGTCGTTTCTGGAGACAAGGCCCCGTTCAGGGCTTCAACTCGAACAGCGAGGACCCGTCGCCGTTGTCCCGGACCCGGGTCACCTGCGGCGTGTCCTTCAGGTGCGCCGCCGCGCCGTTGCCGGACACGAACTGCATCGCCACGCCCGGCACGGGTCGGATGCGCCAGGACGAGGCGGCGACCGCCGCGCTCAGCGACGGCTGGGCCGCCAGGAAGTGCGCCAGGGCTTCGCGCGTCTCGTCCGGGGCGTCGACGACGACCTTGTCCGACGCCAGCGCCGGGAAATGCCCGCCGCCGTAGGCGCGGTAGTTGTTCGTGACGACGAGGAAGTCCGCGCGCTCGTCCAGCGGCTGGCCGCGCCAGCTCAGGTTCACGACGCGCTGTCCGTCGCCCACGCGTTTGCCATCCTTGTCGAAGCGCGCGGGCTGCGTCAGGTCGAGCTCGTAGCGCAGGGCGCCGTCCTGCCCCAGCATCATGTCGAAGTTGAAGCTCGGATAGCTCGTGTCCACGACGTCCTGACGCGCGGGCCCCTGCGGATCGATGCGGCGGAACTGCCCGGCGGACATCTCCAGCCAGTCGCGCACCTGCGCGCCGCTCAGCTTCACGACCTTGATCGTGTTCGGGTAGACGTAGAGGTCGGCCACATGCTTGATCGCGACCGGTCCCGCCGGGATGTCGGTGTACTGCGTCCATCCCTGGCGTCCGCCGGACTTGAACGGCGCGGCGACGCTGAGCATCGGCAGCTTCTCCAGCGCCGTGCCCTGGACGGCCTTCAGCGCGTAGGCCAGTTGCGCCTGCGCGACCAGGCGCACGGCGGTGCCGTCGAGCACCTGCGAGAAGTAGCTCTGGATCGGCTGGTCGGCGACCGCGACTTGGCTGCGGACGTAGTCCAGCGTCGCCTGATGCTCGGTGGCGATGACGGCGGCCGGCATCGGGTCGGCCTCGACCAGCGGCTTGCGCGCGGTCCGGTCGAAGATCGGGCGCAGGCTCGACTGGCTGTCCACCACGTGCCAGGTCTTGCCGGTCTGCTTCAGCGTGAGGTCGACGATGCCGAGGTGATCGCCCCAACGACCGGGCATCACAGCCGGCGTTCCATAGAGCTGGCCCTTGGCGAGGTCCACGCCCGGATAACCGGCGAAGGTCGGACCCGGGAACTCGGTATGGGCGTGCCCCAGCAGCAGCGCGTCCACGCCCTTCACCCTGGCGAGCTGGGCGGCCATGTTCTCGGACAGCTTGGGCAGCTCGGTCTTGTCGATGCCGGTGTGGGCGATGACGACGACCAGGTCGGCGCCGCGCCTGCGCAGCTCGGCGACCTGCTCGGCGGCGGCGTCGACCATGTCGCGCACCCGCACCTTGCCGGCGAGGTTCTGGCGGTCCCATTCCAGGATCTGCGGCGGCGTCACGCCGACGACGCCGATCTTGAGCCCGTGGTCCTTGCCGGTCTCGTCGCGCATCGTGCGCTCGAGCATCACGCTGGGCGTGAACGCATGACGGCGGCCGTCGGCCTCCATCACGTTGGCGTTGAGGTAGGGGAAGTTGGCCCCGGCGATGGCCTGGCGCAGGAAGGGCAGGCCGTAGTTGAACTCGTGGTTGCCGAGGTTGGCGGCGTCCACGTCCAGCAGGTTCAGGATCTTGTAGGCGGGGTGGACGTCCCCGGCCTTCAGCGGTTTCACGCGCGCGACGACGTCGCCCAGCGGATTGCCCTGCAGCAGGTCGCCGTTGTCGAACAGCAGGCTGTTGGGCGCCTCGGCGCGGGCGCGGTGGATCAGCGTGATCGTCTTGGCCAGGCCGAACTCCTGGGCCGGGCGGTCCTGGTAGTAGTCGTAGTTCAGCAGGTTCATGTGGATGTCGCTGGTCTCCAGCACGCGGAGCTTGAGCTCCGCGGCGGACAGCGGCATCGGCAGGACACCGAGTCCGGCCAGGGCGATCAGCGCCAGCACCCCGGCCTTGGCGCGGCAGGCGCCCGTGGACGTCGCGCGCATCGGGTCAGGCCCAGTCGGTGCCGGCGACCAGCGCGGCGATCGCGCGCTGGAAGCCGTCGGCGTCGATCGCGTCGAAGCGCGCGGGCTCGGGGCTGTCGAGGTCGAAGACCCCGCGCAGCCGGCCGCCGGCGACGAGGGGCAGCACCAGTTCCGATCGCGAGGCCGCGTCGCAGGCGATGTGGCCGGGGAAGGCGTGCACGTCCTCGACGAGCTGGACCTCCTGTGTCCGTGCGCAGGCGCCGCAGACGCCGCGGCTGAAGGCGATGCGCACGCAGGCGACCTTGCCCTGGAACGGGCCGAGGACGAGTTCCTGGTCGTTCTTCGGATTCACGAGGTAGAAGCCGGCCCAGTTCAGCGTCGGGACGGCGTTGAAGACCAGCGCGGAGAACTGCGCCAGGTTGGCGAGCCAGTCGCGCTCGCCATGCAGCAGGGCCTGGGTCTGGGCGACCAGGGTGTCGTACGAGGCGCGCTTGGCCTCGGGGCTGGACATGTCCAGCAGCGGAGTGGGTTCGAAGCTCATGGGGCGGGATTGTGGCGGAGGTCATGCCGGACGGTCGTCCGTCACGGCGAGAATGCGCCCCGCTTCCAGGGAGATTCCAGGGAGGTTCAAGGGAGATCGGAACGATGAACGCACGAGGGAAGGCGGCGCTGCTGGCCGTCGCGATGGGGGTGTCGATCGCGGTCGGCGGCCGCGCTCAGGCCGACACGACGGCGACCGACGCGGTCCCCGCATCCGCGGCGGCGCCGGCTTCGCCGCTGCTGGGCCCGGACGAGCAGGTGGGCTGGGTGACGCAGGCCGAGTGGTCACGCCGCTGGTGGGAATGGGCCATGTCCTTCGACGACGACCTGAGTCCCGTGGCCGACCGGACCGGGATCCAGTGCGGCAATCGACAGTCGGGCGACGTGTTCTTCCTCGCGGGCACCTACGGCACGGCCCGCACCGTGCGCACCTGCCGCGTCCCCGCGGACAAGTACCTGTTCTTTCCGCTGATCAACTATGTCTTCACGCCGACGCGCACCGGCATGCCGAGCTGCGCGCAGGTGACGCGTGATGCCGAGCGGATCACCGAGGGGGCCGAGATGCTGGTGCTGGAGGTGGACGGCGTGCGCTACGCCGATCTCCGCCGCCACCGGCAGGCCAGCCCGGAATGCTTCAACGCCTGGGCGCGGCATCCCAGCGGCGCGCGGCTCTTCCCTTCCGCATCGAACGGCTACTACGTGATGCTGAAGCCGCTTCCGCGCGGCCGGCACACGCTGAACTTCGGCGGCGCGCTGCCGCGCATGTCGCAGGCGGTCAGCTATACGTTGATCGTCGAGTAGTCTCGTTGCAAGCGCTGACCCGGTGCGTCGCGCCGCTCAGCCCCACAGCGCGGGCTTGTTCACCATCAGGTAGAAGACGACGAGCACCGCGATGAAGGCCGGGTAGCCCAGGCCTTCCCACCAGCGCGCGTAGCGCCAGTACAGCGCCGGCAGCGGCTGGCCGCTGGCGAGCGCCGCGTCGGCCATCCGCGACAGCCGGATCTGCAGCCACACCACCGGCAGCCAGCAGGCGCCGGCGATCAGGTAGAGCCCGATGGACAGCGCCAGCCACGGCGTGTCCAGCGCCCAGCCGGCGGTCATCGCCAGCCAGACGCCGGTCACCGGCTGCACGATCACCGCGGGCGTCGTGAACCAGAGGTCCGCGCGCTTGACCAGCCGCGCCACCACCGCCTGCGCCGCCAGCGAGCCGCTGCGGTTCGCGAAGAACAGGTAGAAGGCCGAGCCGAAGCCGGTGCCCGCCAGCAGCACGCTCGACACGATGTGCAGCCACTTGATCACGAGGTAGGTGTTCATTTTTTTTCCTCAGGCCGGCGCGTCCTCGTCGAGGATCAGCAGCAGGATCGCCACCGGCAGGTTCTTGGTCAGGCCGCCCAGCGGGTCCAGCCACAGCGCGGGCAGGATCACCGTCGCCACCGCCGTCATCAGCAGCATCATCCCGCCCGCCAGGCGGTACACCCAGCGGCGATGCCAGCGCCACATCGCCGCCCCGATCAGCAGGTCGACGAGGGCGCCCGCCACGATGACCGGCGCGATCCAGGCTTCGGGCGTCTGGGCGGCCACCATCAGGTCGCGGCTGCGGCCGTCGAGTTCGACCAGGCTGGCCGCGCCGGTGGCGAGCCACAGCGCGATCAGTCCCGCCCGCGCGACGACGCGCGTGCGGCGGTGCCGGAAGTTCACACGTCCGATGCCCATGCGGCCTCCACGAAGCGTTCGACGGGCAAGGCCGGCCGGCCGAGCAAGCGCCCGAACACGGCGGCGTCGCCGACGTTGTCCTGCTCCAGCAGGGCCAGGCTCTCGCTGCTCCACGGCTGGCTGCTGACGAAGTCGCCCAGGCGGGCGCTCCAGCGGCTGGGCGCGTCGGGGAGCGGGATCACGCGCGCGGGCGGCTGCCCGCGCTGGCGCCGGAGTTCGCCGATGAAGGCCGACAGGCTCAGCGCGCGCGGGCCGACGGCCGTCACGATCTCCGGCCCGCCGTCCTGCAGCAGCCGCAGCACCGCCTGCGCGACATCGGCGACGGCGACCGGCTGGACCTGGGCCTGGACGGCCGCGCGGGGCAGCACCAGCACCGGCAGCCGGGCCAGGTTCATGAACAGCGCGGCGCTCGCGCCGCCGCGACCGAAGACGATGCTCGGGCGCAGGACGTTGCCGTTGAGGCGGCCTTCGGCGCGCAGGCGCAGCAGGACCTCGTCCGCGGCGCGCTTGGTGCTCGCGTAACGCGTGGGACTGTGCGCCACGCCGTTCGCGGAGATCTGGATCACCCGTGCCACGCCGGCCCGGGCGCAGGCCTCGAACAGCGCGGCGGGCGCCCGGTGGTGGATAGGTTCGAGCTGGCGGCGCGGCGTGTCGCGCAACACGCCGACCGCGTTGACGACGGCATCGAAGCCGGTCACCCGTGGCAGCCAGACGTCGGGGGACAGGTCTTGCTGGAAGTCCTGCGTGCGGGAATCGCCTTCGGTCACGGCCAGGCCCGCCTCGCGCAGCGAGCGCACGACGCGGCGCCCGACGAAGCCGCTGGCGCCGCAGACCAGGACCGATCGGATCGCGGGGGTGCTCATGAGGCGTCTCCAGTGTTGTCACGCCGCACGTGGTGCGGATGCGGGTGGGGATGGAATTCGCAGGCGTCGTCGCGGCACGCGGAGCGCCCGGCGCGCCGTTCCGCCGCGCGGCGCAAGCCGGTCTCGAAGACCAGCCGCACGATCGGACGAGGGATGCGGTAGCGGTTGCGGGCGACGACCGGGTAGGCGCGGTCGCACAGGGTCCGCAGCACCGGCAGGTCCATGATCCGCGCGATCCAGCCGAGTTGCGCGCCGCGGTAGGCCAGACGGATTGCGTCGGCGCCGATCGCAAGGCCGCCGTCGGCGCGCACGCCGTGCATCAGGTCCATCAGCGCGCGCAGGTCCGTGCCCGGTGGGAAGGCGGTGAATCCCGGCTCCGAGATGTCCACGAAGCGCAGCAGGCCGGCCGTGTTGCGCAGCATCAGGTTGTGCATCTCGCCGCTGCAGACGGGGCAGGCGCCGTCGAAATACAGGGTCAGCGGATAGACCGCCAGATCATGGCCGGGGCCGGGGCCGGGGCCGGGACCGGGGTCGGCGAGGGGAGTGGTGCTGGCTCGCATGGCGTCCTCCTGTTGTGGTGTGTTTGATATTTCAGTAGAGACAGAAATTCGTGCTCAAAAAAAGGGGCGGGTCAGGTCCCGTCCCCGCGCACGAAGCGCTGCACGCTCGCGCCGAGTTTGAGCACCTTTTCCAAGGTCGACGGCGAGAGCCGCATCATTTCCTCGGACCAGGCGCCCAGCGTCTGCATCAGGCGCAGGCACTCGCGCACGCGGTCCTGGGCGTCGGGGGATTCATCCTGGAACCCCTCGTCGGCGACGAGTTCCGAGAGCATGCGCACGGTCGGGTCGAACTCCCGGTGCTTGCGCTCGCGGACGATGGTGCGCAGCAGCTCCCAGACGTCGGCGGTCGTCTCGAAATAATCGCGCCGGTCGCCCAGCACATGGGTCACGCGGATCAGGTTCCAGCTCTGCAGTTCCTTGAGGCTGGTGCTGACGTTCGAGCGGGCGACCGACAGTGTCTCGGCCAGTTCCTCCGCGTTGAGCGGCCGGCCATGGAAGTAGAGCAGCGCATGGATCTGCGCCACGGTGCGGTTGACGCCCCAGGCGCTGCCCATCTCGCCCCAATGCAGGACGAAGCGGCGGGCGGTGTCGGTGAGTTCCATTGCCTCGCACTTTAGCTTGTCAGATGTTTCTGTCAATACAGAAACGACGGGTTCGCGAACCTCGCCGACCTGGATCCGGCGCGCGCGACCTGGGCGTGTCAATGGCGCGCGACCCGCCACGATCGTCTGCGAGTGCCGACGCGACGCCGCCTTCCCATACTTTCGCGTTTCATGACTCTGGGCTGAATGAGATGGACGGACAAAGGCGGGGACGGTCGGCGGTGGACGCGCAGGCGGCGCCCAGGACCCGGGGGCCCCGGGGTGGCAAGCGCAGACGTCTCGAGGGGATGCCGGCGGACGAGGGCGAGCAGGGGCACGGCGAGGCGCCGGCTGGGCCGGTGGTCCCGCCCGACGAGGCGCCCACGCCGGACGGGCTCCTGCCGCTGGCCTGGGGCGCCGTTTCGACGATGACCTTCGCGGCGCTGGCCGCGAGCACCGTCGGTGCGGCGCGGCCACCGCTGCCGTCGGTGCTGCCATTCGCGGAGCAACGATCCCGGACCATGAAGTCCGGGGACACGGCGTCCCCGGGGGCGCAGATCCAGGCCAAGCCGGTCGAGGAAAAGCCCATCCAAGAGAAGCTCATCCAAGAGAAGCTCATCCAGGAAAAGCCCATCCAGGAAAGACAGATCCAGGAAAGACAGATCCAGGGAACGCGTTTGCAGGAGATGCCGGTCCAGGAGAGTGCGGTGTTGGAGACGAGGATTCAGGAAGCGCCGGTCCAGAAGGCCTCGGCGGCGGAGCAAGCCGCCGACGAAAACCTCGTGGAAGAGATCGCCGAGGACAGGATCGCTCGCGACGAGCGCGACGAGCGCGACGAGCGCGACGAGCGCGACGAGCGTGACGACGACATGGCGCTCGACATGGATCTCCCGCCTGCGGAGACCTTTGAGATCCAGCGCGTGCAGGCAGATACGCAGATCAGCGTCAGCGGGGATGCCACGACGTTTGACGATGCGCCCATGCCCCTGCGCCGCACCGCGCGTCATAGCGTGAAGGACGACATCGGCATGCGCCCCGAGGAGACGGCCGAGCGCCTCACCGCCGATGCGACGCTGCAGGTCCAGCGCGCCGACGAGCAGCACGGCAGCAGCGAATCGAGTGGTGGTCTCCCGCCGGCGATCCGGCCGGAGGGAATGACGGACGGGACTCACCCGGAAGCACTGGCTCGCCTGGTGGTCGTGCACGATCGTGGTCGGGTCGTCGGCCGGACGTGGACAGGCGATCTTGTCGACTTCGTGCTGACCGGACAGCCCGAAGTCCGCCTGCCCGGCGTGGAGGGCGGTCTGGTCTTGGAGATCAGCCGCATGTCCCGTGACGCCCAGGGGGCGATCCAGAGATCCCACGTCGACGTCGACGCGAGCACCGAGCTGATCCCTGCCGACCTGTTTGTCGAAGGGCCCCAGATTTTCGTCGTCGGGGCGCGGAACCCTGCTGATGCCGCGCCCCTGCGCCTGCTGCGCGTGGAACACGTCTGGCTGGACACGCAGCCGCCGCAAGCACCTACCTTCCGCCCGATTGCGCAGGAGGTCACCGATGCCCTGCTGTCAGTCTCCAACCTCGAAGATCACGCGCAGCTCCAGTACCGCGCCGGGGGCGCTTCCGACTGGGTGACCGCCCATGCCGGCAGCAACCTCAAGGGACCGGTGGAGGTCCGTCAGGTCGACCGCGCGGGCAATGCGGGCCCGGCTTCCGAGTTGCCCGCCCATCAGATGATCCACGTCCTGCAATCAGTCCCGCCGACGTTCTCCGACGCCGTCCTGTGAGGCGGTGAGCGTCCCGCGCGTGCCCAACCAGGCGCGGACCGGTCCGGCCAGCCACGCGCGGGCCGTGTCGGCCCGCTTCACCTGCAGATCGAGGAAGGCCACGCTGACCTGCTGGGCCGCGGTCATGCCGAGTTGCTGCTCGTGCAACTGCCGGTAGTCCGGCACCGCAGGGACCGGCGCCATGCGCGTCGGTCCTTCCTGGCCGCGTCCGCCACGGCCGCCGCCGCGTCGACCCTGAGGCTGCGATTGCGCCTGGTCCTCGGCGGCGCGGATGCGTTTCTGCTCGCGCTCCGTGTCCTCGGGGCGAGGCTCGTTGCCGCCGAGCGCGGCGTGCCGGACCTCGTTCACGCTGAGCAGCCAGCCGCGCTCCACCGGCATCGCGGCGAACGGTGCCTGGCGCCATGGCACCTCCCGCACGAGGCCGAGCACGTCGCTGTCGTCCGGGCCGGTCAGGCCGAGCACCGGCATCGCGATGTCCCGGTACCTCGCGGCGTCCGGCGGTCCGAAGACCTGCGGGCTGATCACGATCGCGGCCACCGGCTGCACGGACTTCAAGGCCAGCACCGATCCGTCGGGCTGCCGCTCGCCCGCCAGCGCCAGCGCCGTCTGCGCGCCGAGTTCATAACCCGCGATCACCGTCTTCGACCAGTCCAGGGCGCGCCATGGGACGTCGCCTGGGCCCTGGCCCTGGCTCTGGCCTTGGCCTTGGCGACCCAAGCGCTGCGCTTCGGCGAGCAGCTCGTCGAGCCGCGCCAACCGCTTGCGCATCTGCGCGTCGGCGTAGTGGCGCCGGCCCAGCTCGGTGAACTCCGCCGAACGCGCCAGGTCCGACGACCAGGCGCTCGCGTCGTCCTCCAGCGGCTGCAGCGACAGCACCGCATAACCGGCCGCTGCCCAGGCACGGCGCCAGCGGATGCCCGCGGTGTCCGATTCGCCCAGGCCCGGCAGGTACACCACCACCGGGCGCGGCGTCGCGCCCGCGCTGGCCGGCAGCGTCAGGCTCAGGCGCACGTCGTCGCCGCGCATCCGCCACAGGATCGGCCACGCCGTCACCGCCTCGCCCTGCGGCGCGTAGCCGCGGGCGGCGAACTCGCGCTGCAGCTGTTGTTCCTCGACGCGTGCCTTCGGCGGTCCGCCGCCGCAACCGGCGAGCAGCGCGGCCGCGACCAGCGCGGCGGCGCTTCCGAGGGCCAGGAAACCAGCGCGGGCGCGCGGGCGAGGGCGGGTCAATTCGATCATGGGCGGCGACGCTAAGCGGACGATGTAAAGCGGCGATTGCTGGGAGGGCGGTCAGGCCGGCGGGCAAGAAAAAGCGACCCCGGAGGGTCGCTCATCATCGCCGCAACGGACATCGTCGCGAGGTCCGCCTGCCGGCGCTCAATGCGCCGGCGCCGCCATCGGCGACAGGCCTTCCGGGATGTCCGCGTTGAAGCGCTGCAGCACGTGCCGGCTCATGCCCTTGGCGAGTTCCTCCTCGCCGTAGAACACGGTGCCGAGCTGCTCCTTGCGCAGCAGCTCGGATTCTTCCTCGCCATGGGTGCGCAGCACGATCTCGATGCCGGGGTTCAACTGCCTCGCCGTGTCGGCCATCTGCCGCGCCTTCATCGAGTCGGGCACCGCCACCACCAGCATCGCCGCATTGGCGATGTGGGCCTGGACCAGCACCATGGGCTCGCTCGCGTCGCCGCTGACCGCCGCCATGCCGCGCTTGCGCAGCGCCTCGACGGTCTCGCGGCCCTCGTCCGCGACGACGAAGGGGATGCCCTGCTCGGTCAGCGCGTCGGCGATGCGCCGCCCCACGCGGCCGTAGCCGACCAGGACGACCTGACCCTCCAGGAACTGGCGATCGGTCGTCTGCGGCAGCTCGGCGTAGGGGTCGTCGCGCGCCTCGAGCGCCCGCGCGAACGACGAGCGCGCCAGCACCCAGCGCTGCAGCGGCGCGATCATCGCGAACATCACCGGATTCAGCGCGATCGAGATCAGCGCCGCCGCCAGCACCAGGTTCATCCCGGCCTTGGGCAGCAAACCCAGTTGAACGCCCAGCCCCGCGAGGATGAAGCTGAATTCGCCGATCTGCGCCAGGCTGGCCGAGACCGTCATCGCCGTGTTCAGCGGATAGCGGAACACGATCACCAGCGCCGCCGCGGCGATCGCCTTGCCCAGCATCACGATCGCGACCACGCCCAGCAGGTGCAGCGGCTGGTCCACCAGGGTCATCGGGTCGAACAGCATGCCCACCGACACGAAGAACAGCACCGAGAACGAGTCCCGCAGCGGCAGCGATTCCTGCGCGGCGCGGTGGCTGTACTCGGATTCGCGCATCACAGTGCCGGCGAAGAAGGCGCCCAGCGCGAAGGACACGTGGAACAGCTCGGACGCGCCGTAGGCGATGCCGATCGCCACCGCGATGACCATCAGCGTGAACAGCTCGCGCGACCCCGTGCGCGCCACCTGCCACAGCATCCACGGCAGCACGCGCCGGCCCACGACCAGCATCAGCACGACGAACGCGGCCATCTGGGCCAGCGTCTCGGCGATGGTGCGCCACAGCGGCGCGTCGGCGGAGGCGCCCGGCGCGGCGTTGCCGCCCAGCACCGTGGACAGCGGCGGCAGCAGCACCAGGATCAGCACCGTGGCCAGGTCCTCGACCACCAGCCAGCCGACCGCGATGCGGCCATTCATGGATTCGAGCGAGCCCCGCGATTCCAGCGCCTTCAGCAGCACCACCGTGCTGGCGCAGGACAGCGTCAGTCCGAAGACCAGCGCCTGGCCCGCCGGCCAGCCCCACCACATCGCCAGGCCCATGCCCAGCGCCGTGGCGGCGGCCATCTGCACGACCGCGCCCGGCAGCGCGATGCGCTTGACCGCCATCAGGTCCTTCAGCGAGAAGTGCAGCCCGACGCCGAACATCAGCAGCATCACGCCGATCTCCGACAGTTGCGCGGCGATGCCCACATCCGCGACGAAGCCCGGCGTGGCCGGGCCGATGGCGATGCCCGCGAGCAGGTAACCCACCAGCGCCGGCAGCTTCAGCCGCTCGGCGATGAACCCCAGGATCAGCGCCAGGCCGAAGCCCGCCGCCAGCGTGGAAATCAGGGAGACGTTGTGTTCCATCAGTGCGCCGCTCCCGGACCGGCGACGGCGGCGAAGGCCTCGCGGTGACGGGGACCCTGCGCGAAGGCGCCCAGGGCGGCGGCGATCCGGCGTTCCGCGTCCGCCGCGTCGGGCAGCTCGGGGCCGTAGATCTCCATCCAGGTCTGGAAGACCGGATCGTTGTCATGGCGCTGGAGCAGCCGCACCGGCTGCGCCTCACGCGCCTGTTCGAAGGCGGCCAGCGCGGCCGTCAGCTGGTCCGCGTGGACGCGGTAGTAGACGTAGAGCTCGACCGGCGGGGTCGAGCGGGGGACAGGATGGATGGGGCGCGCGGCAGGGCGCGTCGGCGGCGATGCATTCATTCAGGTTCTCCAATGACGTAAGGCAGGGGACGCGGGGTCAGGACGGCGCCGGATGCGCTGCCCAGGTGCAGGGTGCCGGATTCGAGCGCGGCGAGCTTCACCTCGGCCAGCAGCAGCGGGCGGCCTTCCTGGCGGCCGAATCCGGCGACCAGACCCGCGGGCTGCTCCGGATCGGCGCTGTGGAAGATCTCCTGCCCGGGCGTGGCGTCGGCATCGCTGCCTTCCATCGCGAACA
Source organism: Roseateles sp. GW821-FHT09G09 (assembly GCF_059415965.1). Taxonomy (NCBI): domain Bacteria; kingdom Pseudomonadati; phylum Pseudomonadota; class Betaproteobacteria; order Burkholderiales; family Sphaerotilaceae; genus Roseateles; species Roseateles sp. GW821-FHT09G09. The sequence goes on from NZ_JBWKOG010000006.1 coordinate 297,353, forward strand.
GGTGAGTGCGTCTTTTGATCGTGCCGCGGTACTGGCTGCGCGCCACGATCTCCTGGCCCGGGTAGCAGCCCTTCTGGAAGTTCACGCCGCCCAGCACTTCGAGGTTGAGCATCTGGGGCACGAACTGTTCCACCGTGCCCTGCCGGACCCAGGCCAGCCCGGCGGTCACGTCCAGGCCCTGCCATTCCTCGGGATCGACCACGGGCAGCGCCGGCGCGGGCGCGTCGGCGGGCTGCAGCAGCAGGAAGCGGGGCGTGAGCCCGTCGTCGGGCAGGCGCGTCGCCAGCGCCAGGCGGCCGTCGGCCAGCGCGAGGCGGCCGACCGACCAGACGTCCGCGGGGGCCGCCTCGGCGAGCCAGTCGCGGGCCTGCGCGCCGGACAGGCCCCAGACCGCCCAGGCCGCGCTGTCGTCGCTCAGCTTGCACTTGGCGCGCAGCACGAACATCGACAGCCGCTTGACGGTCGCCGGCAGCACGTCGGCCGGCAGGGCCAGCAGCACGGACTGGTCGTCCGGCTTGAGCGCCAGCAGGGTCGCGAGCAGGCGGCCCTTGGCCGAGCAATAGCCCGCCAGCCGGGCCTGTGCCGTCGTCTGCAGGGCCAGGTCTTGCGTCAGCTGGGTGTGCAGGAACTTGGCGGCTTCCTCGCCCTGGGCGCGGATCACGCCCCAGTCGGCGAGCCGGACGGCGCCCAGCGCCGAGGACGGCACGGGCGGCGGAGCGTGGTGGAGGTCTTCGATCATGGTCCGATTATCATCAGCCCCCGCATTTCACGAAGGGCACCGGGTCTTGTCACGCGCGAAAAACAGATCTCGCGGCACCGCGAGAAAGACGAAGAGGCAGTCGGGCCGCATCGGGCGCTGGTTGCTGTCCCTGCTGGTGGCGGGCGTGGTGCTGGTCGGCGGCGGCGCGGGCGCGGTCTGGTGGTGGCTGCAGGCGCCGCTGCTGCTGGAAAAGTCGGGGATCGAACTGTCGATCGAACCCGGCACGCCGCCACAGCAGGTCGCGTCCGCCTGGGTGGCGGCCGGGGTGCAGACGGATCCCCGTTTCCTCTACGCCTGGTTCCGGTATTCCGGGCAGGCGCGCAAGATCCGCGCCGGCAGCTACGAGATCCACGCCGGCGTCACTCCGCGCGAGCTGCTCGACAAGATGGTGCGCGGCGACCAGGTGCTGGAACAGCTGCGCCTGATCGAGGGCTGGAACTTCCGCCAGCTGCGCGCCGCGATCGCGGCCGCGCCGGCGCTGAAGCAGACCACCGCGTCGATGACGGATGAACAGATCATGGCCGCGCTGGGCGCGCCGGGACAGGCTCCGGAGGGGCGGTTCTTCCCCGATACCTACGCCTACAGCCTGGGCGTCAGCGACCTGACGGTGCTCAAGCGCGCGCACGCGCTGATGCAGAAACGGCTGGAGAGCGCCTGGTCCGGCCGCAGCGACGGCCTGCCGCTCAAGAGCGCGGACGAGGCGCTGGTCCTGGCGTCCATCGTCGAGAAGGAAACCGGCGCCGCCGCCGACCGCGGCCTGGTCGCGGCGGTGTTCGTCAACCGGCTCAAGGCCGGCATGCCGCTGCAGACCGATCCGACGGTGATCTACGGCCTGGGCACGGACTTCGACGGCAATCTGCGCAAGGTCCATCTGCAGACCGACACGCCGTTCAATACCTACACCCGCGGCGGCCTGCCGCCGACGCCGATCGCGATGCCGGGGCTGGCCGCGCTGCAGGCGACGCTGCATCCGACGCCGTCCAAGGCGCTGTACTTCGTGTCGCGCGGGGACGGCACCAGCCAGTTCAGCGAGGACCTGGCCGCGCATAATCGGGCGGTCAACAAGTACCAGCGCGGCCGCTGAAGCGACCGCGCTTCGCTTTTTGCGCTTGTTTTGCGCTTGTTCCATCTGCGCTTCTTCCATCCGGGTTCCGAGCGAGCCGAGAGAGCACCACGCGTGAGCGGTCGATTCATCACCTTCGAAGGCATCGACGGGGCGGGCAAGTCCACCCACATCGAGTCCGTCGCCCAACACCTGCGCCAGCGCGGCGCCGAACTGGTCCAGACCCGCGAGCCGGGCGGCACGCCGCTGGCCGAGTCGCTGCGCGGCCTGTTCCTGCACCAGGACATGGACGGCCTGACCGAGGCGCTGCTGGTCTTCGCCGCGCGCCGCGACCACGTGCAACGCGTCATCGCCCCGTCGCTGGCGCTGGGCCAGACGGTGCTGTGCGACCGCTTCACCGACGCGAGCTTCGCCTACCAGGGCGGCGGCCGCGGCATGGACGTCCAGGTGCTGGCCACGCTGGAGCAATGGGTGCAGCAGGGACGTCAGCCGGACCTGACCTTCTGGTTCGACGTGGATCCGGCCGTCGCCGCGCAGCGCCGGGCGCAGGCCCGGGACGCGGACCGGCTGGAGCAGCTGGATCTCGAGTTCTTCGCCCGCGTGCGGGCCGGTTATCAGCGCCGGGCCGAGGCGTCCCGGGGGCGCATCGTCCGCATCGATGCGGGCGACACGATCGAAGGCGTCGCGGGCCAGATCCGCGCCGAGCTGGAGCGCCGCGGATGGTGACCGACACCTCCCTGGACGCGGACGGCGCCGCCGCGCTGGCCGAAGGCGGCCGGCTGCCGTTGCCCTGGCTGGCCGGGCCCTTGCACCAGGCGCTGACGCAAGGCCGCAGCCATGCGCTGCTGCTGCAGGGGCCGGCCGGTGTCGGCCAGTTCGACCTGGCGCTGCTGCTGGCCCAGGCCTGGCTCTGCGAGGCACGCACCGCGAGCGACCAGCCCGGCTGCGGCCGCTGTGCCAGCTGCCACCTGTTGCGCTCGCGCTCGCATCCCGACTTCCAGGTCCTGCTGCCCGAGGCGCTGCGCGAGGCCCTGGGTTTCGGCGCGATGGAGGCGGAGGGCGAAGGCGTGTCCTCGGCCAAGGCCAGCAAAGCCAAGCCCAGCCGCGAGATCAAGATCGAGGCGGTCCGCCAGATGCTGTCCTTCGCGCAGGTCAGCGCGGCGCGGGGCAAGGCCAAGGTGGTGCTGGTGTATCCGGCGGAGGCGCTGAACACCGTGGCCGCCAACGCGCTGCTGAAGACCCTGGAGGAGCCGACCGGGCTGCTGCGCTTCGTGCTGGCGAGCGCCGCGCCGCAGCAACTGCTGCCGACCATCCGCAGCCGTTGCCAGCCGCTTCAGATGGCCTTGCCCGCGCGCGACGCGGCGCTGGCCTGGCTGACGGGGCAGGGCGTCGACCAGCCCGGCGTGCTGCTGGACGCCACCGGCGGCCGCCCGCAGGAGGCGCTGCAGTGGAGCGAGGAGGGCATCGCCGCCAGGACCTGGCTGGAGCTGCCGCGCCGCATCGCCAAGGGCGAGGCCGTGGCGTTGACCGACTGGCCGGTGCCGCGCGCGATCGCGGCGATGCAGCGCCTGGTCCACGACCTGATGCGCATCGCCCACGGCGCGGGCCCCGCCTACTTCCCGCGCGACGCGCTGCCCAAGCTGCCGGCGGTGCGCACGGCGCTGGACCAGTGGGCGAGGACGCTGCAGCAGGCGGCGCGGCACGCCGACCATCCGCTCAACGCCGGTCTGCTGATGGAGTCGCTGGTGGCCCAGGGGCAACAGGCGATGCGGCCGGCACGCTGATCCACGCGGTAACCAAGTCTGACCTCGGGGCGCGGCGAGTAGACTTGCCGCCATGAGCGAACTCACCCTGAAACCGATGAGCACCACGCCCCCCGCGTCCGCCCCCGTCCCGGCTCCCGCCGGCGGTGCCCGCCCCAGCGTGATCCAGCTGGTCTTCAAGGAGAAGGGCGCGCTCTACGCGGCCTACATCCCGATCTTCTCGGAAGGCGGCGTCTTCGTCCCGACGACGCGCGACTACAAGCTGGGCGAGGACATCTACCTGCTGATGACGCTGCCCGAGGATCCCAACCGCTATCCGGTCGCCGGCAAGGTGGCCTGGCTGACGCCGGCCAACGCGTCGGGCGGCCGCACGCAGGGCGTCGGCGTGCGTTTCCCGGGCGACGAGAAGACGCGCGTGATCAAGCTCAAGATCGAGGAACTGCTGGGAACGGCAATTTCTTCGGCCAAGCCTACCCAGACGATCTAGACGGTGTACATCGATTCCCATTGCCACCTGAGCTTCCCCGAGCTCAAGTCCCAGCTCCCCGACCTGCTCGCCGCGATGGACGCGGCCAAGGTGACGCAGGCCGTCTGCATCTGCACGACGATGGAGGAGTTCCCCGAGGTCCGGGCCATCGCGGACGCGCATCGGCAGCTGTTCGCGACCGTCGGCGTCCATCCGGACAGCGACGAGGTCCATGAGCCCAGCGTCGACGAGCTGGTCGCCGGCGCCGCGCATCCCAAGGTCGTCGCCATCGGCGAGACCGGGCTGGACTATTACCGCCTGAACGGCCGGACCGTCGAGGACATGGAATGGCAGCGGGAACGCTTCCGCAACCACATCCGCGCCGCGAAGCGGACGGCCAAACCGCTGGTGATCCACACCCGCTCGGCGGCCGAGGACACCCTGCGCCTGATGCGCGAGGAGGACGCCGGCCAGCCTGGCGGCGTGGTGCACTGCTTCACCGAAACCATGGACGTGGCCAGGGCGGCGCTGGACCAGGGCTTCCACATCTCCTTCTCCGGGATCGTGACCTTCAAGAACGCGGCCGATCTGCGGGAAGTCGCGAAGATCGTTCCGGAGGACCGCCTCCTGATCGAGACCGACAGCCCCTATCTGGCGCCGGTGCCTTACCGCGGCAAGCTGAACCAGCCGGCCTATGTCCCTCACGTGGCCAAGCTGATCGCCGAGCTCCGCGGCGTGTCCGTGGAGACGCTGGCCGCGCAGTGCACGGCGAACACGCGGCGGCTGTTCCAGCTGCCGGAGGCCGCCTGACATGGCCGGCCGTTCGCCTCGGACAGCTTTGGACGGCGTGAGCGACTTGAGGGGCCTGAGCGACCTGAGGGGCCCGAGGGGTCTGAAGGCCCGGGCGATCTTCGCTGTGGGCGGTGCGGTCGCCGGCCTGATGTTGGCGGCGATGCCCGCCGGGCCGGCCCTGGCCCAGGGGCGATTCGGATCGCAGGCGCCGACGCCGGCGTCCGCGACCGCGGCGGCGCCGGAATTGCATGTCGCCGCCCGCAACGACCACGCCGCCACGGTGATGAAGCTGCTGCTGGCGGGCGTCGATCCCAACGTCCGCGATGCGCAGGGCAACACGGCCCTGCACGTGGCGATCCGCGAAGAGTCCGGCAAGGCCTTCGAGACCCTGCTGAAGAGTCCCGGCACCGACGTCAGCGCGATCAACCAGGCCGGCGAGACGCCGCTGATGCTCGCGGCGCTCAAAGGCCAGCTGGATTGGGTGAAGGAACTCGTCAAGCGCGGCGCCTTCGTGAACGAGCCCGGCTGGTCCGCGCTGCACTACGCGGCCGCGGGACCGAACGAGCAGGTGGTGCGCTGGCTGGTGGCGCAGGGCGCCGACATCGACGCCCGGTCGGCCAATGGCACGACGCCGCTGATGATGGCGGCTGGTTACGGCGGTCTCAGCGGCGCCGAGGTGCTGATCGCCGCCGGCGCCGACGTCACGCTGAGCAACGACCACAAGATGACGGCGGCCGACTTCGCCCGCCGCGCGGGGCAGGACGAGATGGCCGAGAAGCTCGACAAGCTGGCCCAGGCGCGGCATCCGTCACGCCCGCGCGCGTCGCCGTGAGGCGGCTGCTGGCAACCCCCTAGGAATCTGTCTGACACGCGGTTTGGCCCGCCGCCCACTGTCGGCGGACCGGGTCGGTCCCTACAGTTCATTCCATGCCGACACGGTGTCGGCGACGCCCTCAGGCCCTCGCAGGCTGGTCCTCGCGAACTGCCCTCGGAACGAACTGAATCCCCCTGGAGACCGACATGCAGACCACGACCCAAGACTTCGCCGCCAACCCGTTCGCGATGCTGCTCGATCCCGAGCGCGTCGCCCACGAAGTGGCCGCCTCCGAGCGTCTGGCCCGCCTGCGCAGCCGCATCTACCGCCCGCTGGACAAGCCGCTGATCGCGCACCGCGGCGCCGACGACCAGGCCGCTTTCGATGAGGAAGTCGACGCCGCCGAGCTGTCCGAAGCTGACCTGCTGCCGCTGGATGACGAACCGTCCGCCGGTGCCATGCTGAGCGCCTGATCGCTGCCGCGGCAAGCAACACGCCGTCGCGCGCGTCGAGCGCGTTTTGTCAGCCCCGTCTGACTTGCGCTTCCGACAGCCGACTACACCCGCCGCCCCGCGATCTCCCTAGCATGACGCTCATCAAGGTCGCCGTATCGTGTGACCGAGCCCCACAGCCCTCCTGGAGACTGTCATGCGTCGCCGCCCCCGCGTCCTCACCGTCCACGCCGCCGACGCCTTGCCTGTTGCGCGTGCTGAGCGAGTTGAGCGAGTCGAGCGTTTCGTACGAGCTTCCGCCGAGAGCCGCCAGCGATTGATGGCGGCGCTCAGCCTGCCGGTCCTGGCGGTCGGCGTGCTGCTGGCGCTGGGCGGATGCACGACGATGGACGGCCGGTCCGGTCCGGACGGCACCAACGCTTCGGCCGGGACCGCCCCGGGCGCAGCGCCGTCGGCCATCGGCGGCAATGTCTGGACATCGCGGATGGAAGAACGCCGTCAGGCCCTGGCCCAGATGGGCGCCGGGGCAGGCATCAGCGTTGCCCGTACCGCGGACAACCAACTCAAGCTGAGCGTGCCTGCCGATGCGACCTTCGACATCGGTCGTTCCGAACTGAAGCCGGCCCTGCGACCGATGCTCGATGAAGTCAGTCGCAACCTGGACGACACCGTGCGCGTCACCATCGTGGGTCACACCGACAGTTCGGCGGGCGACGCGGTCAACGGCCCCTTGTCGCTGGATCGAGCGGAAGCGGTGCGTGAATACCTGGTCCATCACGGCGTCCGGCGTGGCCGATTGCTCGTGGAGGGCCGCGGCGGTCGGCAGCCGGTGGCCAGCAACGCCACTGAGGCCGGGCGGGCTGCCAATCGTCGGATCGAGATTTTCCTGTCGCAACCCGCGTCCTAAGTTGTTCTCAAGAACGGGAGTTGAGCCATGAATGCTTTCTGCCCCCGCAACGTCCTCCGTGCCGCGTTGATGCCGGCGACCCTCTCGCTGGCTTCGCTCGTCCAGGCGGCGCCCGCCGTCGACGCGACGCCCAGTTCGCTCGATGACCCTGTCGAGCTCTCCGGTCGGAGCCTGTCGGAGCGCGCGCGCCAGCCCGCCTTGCGCGATGCGTCTTCGGGTTCCCGCTACACGGTGACCCAGAGCGCCGCTGAACCGCTGGCCACTGCCAACCAGTCCGCGGGAGCTGCCGGCTGGTACGGTCGCGCGCCGCATGCGACACAGACGATGGTCTGGGCCAAGCCGCTGTCCGGCAGTGGGTTGCGGCTGGGGGTGGGTGTCGAGCAACGCGGTGCCGCATTCGGCGGTGGGCTGTATGCGACGCCCTATCAGAACCTGCGTCCCGGCGCGGCCGGGGACGCCGGCGTGCTGGTCGGGCTGGCGATGCCGACCGGTCCCCGATCCCATGCCTTTGTCCAGACGCCGCTGGTCGATGCGCAGCGCGCGCAGATCGACGACCTCAATGTGCCGGGACTCAACAACCGGGATCAGCGCCAAGTGCGCGTCGGCCTGACCTTCAACAGCCGCAAGGCCTACGCGGACCTCCGCAAGGGCTTCAAGATGGAACTCAGCGGGCAGTCGTCGCTGACCTTCCGCCCCCGGGGCGGGCGCGTCGGGGTGACCTTCCAGAAGATCTGGTGAGGCGGGCCGCGGCAGCGGCGCTCCCACTCCTCCTCACGAAAGCCGGCGCGAGCCGGCTTTTTCATTGGTGCGGGTCGGTGTGCGGTCCTCGATGGAGGGACGTCCTCGCCGCCGCGATGCCCGCAAGGGGGCGGTAGGTCCTCTCCTACAGCGCATCGGTTGCGGCTCCGACGCGGGCTCGCGGTGCGGGACTGCCCCAGGCGGACCGGCCAGTCCCTAAAGTTCATTCCATCGCGGCACGGTGCCGCGCAGGAGAACCGAGATGCTGCACTACGCCGTCGTCTTTTTCGTCATTGCCTTGATCGCCGCGCTGTTCGGTTTTGGTGGCATCGCCGCCGGCGCCGCGAGCATCGCGAAGATCCTCTTCTTCGTCTTCGTGATCATGGCCGTCGTCACCTTCGTGATGAGCCTGTTGCGAAAGTGACGTTGCCGGATTTCCCGTCGATCGCCTCACTGCCTCCCTCCAAAAACAAGCAAAGGATGACCATGAACAAGCCCGCAACCACCGCCCTGATTGCTGCTGCCCTGAGCCTGTGCGCCGGCATGGCGCAAGCCGCCAACTTCTCCAAGTCGGTCTACGACGGCGCGAAGGACGACATCAAGAAGACCTACAAGGTCGACAAGGATGCGTGCGACCAGCTGTCGGGCAATGCCAAGGACATCTGCGTCAAGGAGGCCAAGGGCCGCGAGGATGTGGCGCTGGCCCAGCTGGAATACAACTACAGCGGCAACGCCAAGGATGAGGCCAAGCTGATCGAGGCCCGCTACGAAGCCCGTTACGACGTGGCCAAGGAGCGTTGCGACGACCGTTCGGGCGAAGCCAAGGACGTGTGCCAGCGCGAGGCCAAGACCGCTTACGAGAAGGCGAAGGCCGAACTCAAGATGAACAAGAAGGTGGCTGCGGCCGTCGATGACGCGGAAGAGACCCGTGTGAAGGCCGACTACAAGCTGGCCTCCGAGAAGTGCAACACGCTGTCCGGCGATGCCAAGGACGTCTGCGTGAACTCGGCCAAGGCGCGCTACAACCAGCGCTGATCGGTCGAAGACGTTTCATCCCCGGCGGGAGGCCCGTTCGACGCCATGTCGCTCGTGCCTGACGTTGAACCGGCGGATCCGGGTCGACAACTCGAACATTGCCCGGATCCCCCTGTCGACACCCATTGGAACGGCGCCCCACAGGGCGCCGTTTTTCTTTGGTTCGCCGAAGGCCGGGAGGACGTCGTGCGCTCGGTCAAGAACCGTCGCCTCTGGGCGCCGGCTCGGTCGCAGCACCCTCCAATGGCGATGCGGCTGTCGAGTGTGCGCTGGTGGGCAGGGCGGCGAGGTCGTCGGCGGACCACACCGGCGCGGTGAGGATCAACGCACTGGCGCCCGCGGCCACGACAATGCACAGCACCGTGCCGAGGTAGCGCGAGATGCGCCGGCTCTGCGTCGGGATCTCATTGATCATGGGCGGACTCCGGGCCGATGCGCCGGTCGACCAGGGCGCCGAACAGCAGGGGTGTCGCGCCGGCGGACAAGGCCGGACGAGCCAGCCAGTCGGCGAGCAGGCGGATCAGGAAGAAGGGTCGTGTCATCAAGGAACTCCGAGGGTCAGGCTTCAAGGTGAAGCGAAACACCGATGGTCGGAATTCCTCGAGTCGGGGCCTATGACCTTTCTTGGTGGCACATGACAACCCACTAGCAGATTCAAGGGGGTTGACCTGCTGACTTGCGTGGTCAGGCCAGGTCGGCCTTGTCCAGTCCGAAGGCCTTGTCCTGCGAGCCTGGCACGGTCTGGAACGCGACGTTGAGGCGGTTCCACGCGTTGATCGACGACACCAGCCAGGTCAGGTCGCACAGTTCCTTGTCGCTGAACTGTTCCCGGGCTTCGGCATAGGCGGCATCGGACACGCCGGCTTCGGGCAGGCGCGTGAGCGTCTCGGTCCAGCGCAGCGCGGCGCGCTCGCGGACCGAGAACAGCGGCGACTCCCGCCAGATCGCGACATGGTGCAGGCGCAGCGGGCGCTCGCCGCCGATGACGGCCTGCTTGACGTGCATGTCCAGGCAGAACGCGCAGCCGTTGAGCTGGGAGGCGCGGATCTCGACCAGGACCTGCAGGCCGTGCTCGAGGCCGCTCTCCTTCAAGGTCATGGACAGCTCGACCAGCTTCTTGAAGGCGGCGGCCGACTGTTGCATGTAGTTCAGACGTTGGCTCATGGGGGCTCCGTGATGAGGAAAGACAGTGAAGGGGGTATCCACAAGACGGCGCAGCCTCCGCACTTGTGACATCGCCTTGCGCCCAAGCCGGGGAGCCGCCTCGCTAAACTGGTCGGTGCCCGCCCAAGAAGGCCTTGAACACTTCCCGCGCCGTGACAGCACCTTCCTCACCGACTTCCCCAGCTTCCGGCACCACGCCGGCCCCCAGGACCAGCGTCTTCCGCCACCCCGGCTTCACGGCGTTCCTGATCTGCCGCCTTGCGGCGGTCTTCGCCGGACAGATCCAGGCGGTGGTCGTGGCCTGGCAGGTGTACGACCTGACGCGCGAGCCGTTGGCGCTGGCCTACGTCGGCCTGGCGCAGTTCATCCCGATGCTGCTGCTCCTGTTGCCGGCCGGCGACCTGATCGACCGCTTCAGCCGCAAGCCGATCCTGGCGATCAGCTGGGGCGTGAGCGCAGGCTGCAGCCTGGCGCTGTGGTGGCTGTCCGGTCACGGCCATGCGGGCGTGGCCGGGATCTATGCCGTGCTGGTGGTCTTCGGATGCTCGCGCGCCTTCTCCGGACCGGCGCTGCAGAGCTTGCTGCCGCAGATCGTGCCGCGAGAACAATTGGCCCAGGCGATTGCCGCCAACAGCATGCTGCTGCGCGTGGCCAGCATCGGCGGCCCGTTCCTGGGCGGGCTCCTGTACGGCTTCGGCGGATCAGGCCTGACCTACCTGGTCTGCCTGGCCTGTTTCGCGTTGGGCACCGCGCTGCTGGTCGGCGCCGTGCCGGTACGCTTCGCCGCGCCGCCTTCGCCCGCGGGCGGAAACATCTGGCAGCGTTTCGGCGCCGGCATCCACTTCATCCGGTCGCGGCCCATCATCCTCGGCACGATCTCGCTGGACCTGTTCGCGGTCCTGCTGGGCGGGGTCGTCGCGCTGCTGCCGATCTATACCCATGAAGTGCTGCATGCCGGTCCGGAGGGGCTCGGCGCATTGCGCAGCGCCATGGCCGTGGGCGAAGTCACCGCCGGCTTCTACTTGAGCCTGCGGCCCTTCAACCGGCACGTCGGCAAGGCGATGTTCGCGGCGGTGGCGGTGTTCGGCCTGGCCAATCTGGTGTTCTCGCTGTCGACGACCTTCTGGCTGTCCTTCGCGGCGCTGGCGATCGCCGGCGCGGCGGACATGGTCAGCGTCTACATCCGCGGCGCGCTGGTGCAGTTCTCGACGCCCGATGAGATGCGCGGCCGGGTCAATGCGGTGAACATGCTCTTCATCGGATCGTCCAACGAGCTGGGCGAGTTCCGCGCCGGCAGTGCGGCGGCGGCACTGGGCGCGGTGCCCGCAGCCGTGACGGGCGCGGTGTGCACGCTGGGGGTCGTCGCGGCCTGGGCGGCCTTGTTCAAGCCGCTGCGCACGGTCGACCGCTTCGAGGAAGCGACGCCGGCCGTCACGCGCTGATTCCGCGACTCCCCAAAAAAAGAGCCGCGCCGGCCGTGAGGCGCAGCGCGGCAACAGGGAGGATGCAGGGAGGTTTCGGCAAACGGCGAACCTGCCTTGTGACCATGGCGGCGTCCGCCGCGGCGGTGGGGCGGATCAGTGGTTGTTGCGGCCGCGCACGGCGGGCGGCAGGTAGTCCTTGCCGACCATGGCGCGGGCAAACAGATAGTTGTTGCGCGCCCGGGCAGGCAGGCTGTCGAGGTCGACGTGGCCTTGCTGATCGCAAGGGAAGGACATGGCACGTCCGGCGTCGAAGAGGGATTCGAAACGGATCTCGAACTGCGACGCAGCGGCGTCAACGGCAATCTGGAGGCTCATTTGGGTTCTCCTGCTGAGTTCCTTTGCTTTGACTATCGGCGCTGGGCCGTCCGCTTCCCATCAGTGCAGCGCGGTGCGTCGTGTCGGTGCTGGGAGGTGGGTCATGTGCGACGTCGTCCTACAGCCTGTGGGCACAACGGTCATGCGTCGGAGGCCGTTGACGGCCCGGTCAAGGATCGCCCTCGACTTCACACAGGTTTGCAGGGGCGGCCGGGCCCGGCGATTGCTGTGGGACAGCACCTACAGTGCGTTGCGGTGGCCGCCGCTTCGCCGCTGGAGCACCGACGGCGACGATGCCGTCATCGCAACCTGATCCCCCTGCGGTTCGAGGTCACCATGGACGACAACATGCTCATGCTGATGACGTTGGCCACCTGCACTGCCACTGCGTTGGCGGTGCGCATGTGGCAGTGGCTCGATGAACTGCCGCGGGATCACTCCCAGGAGGACCTTCCATGAGCGCCCGACCCCCTCTGCCACCCGAGCATCCCGCCGACGCGTCCACGGTCGATCCTTCCGTCGAACGTCAGGCGAGTGAAGACCAGCCGTTGAGCCAGTCCGCCTTCATCTGCGGCGAGGTGACCTACCGGACCGGTGACGGTCCGATGATGGCCATCCGTCCCGGCGCCGTGAAGGTCGAGATCAACGAGCACGACGTGACCCTGGGCTGGGAGGAGGGCGATTCCCGGCTGAGCGCCCTCATGCCTCGCAGCGAGTACGCCCGCTTCATCGGCACCGGGGCGATCAAGCCCGTGGTGACGCACCGTCCGGATGAGGCCGGCACTGCCGGGGAGGCCTCGAGCGCGCAGCCAGAACTGGACAAGGCGCAAGGCAAGACCGGGCATTGAGCCCGACGCACGCCCGGGTGCCGTGTCCGCCCGCGCGATACGGTCGCGCAATGAAAAACGCCTCGGGAAACCGAGGCGTTGTCGTTTGGGATCGTTGGGGCCGTGGGGGCTGCCGGCACGCTCAGTCGCGATCGCCGCCGAAGATGCCCAGCAGTTGCAGCAGCGCGGTGAACACGTTGTAGAGGTCCAGGTAGATGTTGAGCGTCGCGCTGATGTAGTTGGTCTCGCCGCCGTCGATGACGCGCTTGACGTCGACCAGCATGAAGGCCGAGAAGATGCCCAGCACGGCGACCAGCAGCGCCAGGTGCACGCCGGTGGACTGCAGGAAGACGTTGGCGATGCCGGCGATCATCGCGATCACGGCGCCGACGAACAGGAACTTCTGCAGGCCGGAGAGGTCGCGCTTGACGACGGTCGCGAGCGAGGCCATCGCGAAGAAGATGCCGGCGGTGCCGCCGAAGGCCGTCATGATCAGCGTGCCGCCGTTCTTGAAGCCCAGGATCGTGGCCAGCAGGCGCGACAGCATCAGGCCCATGAAGAAGGTGAAGGCCAGCAGCGAGGCGACGCCGGCGGCGGAGTTCTTGGTCTTCTCGACCAGGAACATCAGGCCGAACGCGCCGACGAAGAACAGGATCATGCTCGCGCCGGTCCCCATGGCGGCGAGGAACCCGGTGCTCACGCCGATCCAGGCGCCGAGCACGGTCGGGATCAGCGACAGCGCCAGCAGGGCGTAGGTGTTGCGCAGGACGCGCTGGCGGTCGGTGGAGAGCGAAGAGCCGTAGCCGCCGGGGTGGAGGTCGATGATGCGGTCGTTCATGTGCGTGCGCCCCATGAAGTGGGAGTTGCAGTCATTGTAGGCGCGGGCCTTAAGGCTTCGTTAAAGTGGTCTTCCTTCCTTCAATGATTCCGACGAGGCCGCAGATGAAACAGAAGCCCTTCCTGACCCTGGACGACGTCAAGCGCATCGCCGCCGCCGCGGAAGCCGAAGCGCTCAAGAACAACTGGCCCGTCACCATCGCCATCGTCGACGACGGCGGCCATCTGCTGTGGCTGCAACGTCTGGACAACGCCGCGGCCACCTCGGCCGTGATCGCGCCCGCCAAGGCCCGGACCGCTGCGCTCGGCCGCCGGGAATCCAAGGTCTACGAGGACATCGTCAACAACGGTCGCAACGCGTTCCTCAGCGTGCCGCTGGACGGCATGCTCGAAGGCGGCGTGCCGGTGATGGCCGAGGGGTTCTGCGTCGGCGCGGTCGGCGTCAGCGGCGTGAAGTCGAACGAAGATGCGCAGGTGGCCAAGGCCGGCATCGCGGCGCTGGGGTGAGCGCAGGCGCATGACGGGCCCATGACCCGTTTGCGCAAATCTTCTCCGTGAATACCCTGGCGGGTTATACTCGTCAGGTTTACCCGCAACCTACCGCGTCCCGCAAACTTCACCCCCGATCGCATCGGATCCCCCTCGGATCGACTCCCTCACAGGAGACCCGGTCGCACCCGCGCGCCAGCCGTCCATGGCGCGTGCCGGCGGCGAATCCAGGGCCCTGAAGCAGAGCCGGGCGCGCGCACAACAACGGAGTTTCCCGTGCTGCCCGATCTGCTTTCCGCTCCCCCCGCGATTCTTGCCCTGGCAGACGGCACGGTCTTCAAGGGTTCCGCGCTCGGCGCCGCCGGCCGGACCGTTGGTGAGGTGGTGTTCAACACCGCGCTCACCGGCTACCAAGAAATCCTCACCGACCCCAGCTACTGCCGCCAGATCGTCACCCTGACGTATCCGCACATCGGCAACTATGGCGTCAATGACGAGGACGTCGAGGCGTCGAAGATCTTTGCCGCAGGCCTGATCATCAAGGAGGCGCCGGTCCTCGACTCGAACTTCCGCAAGGGCCGCACGCTGCGCCAGTACCTGAAGGACGAGGGCACCGTCGCCATCGCCGACCTGGACACGCGTCGCCTGACGCGCGTGCTGCGCGAGAAGGGCGCCCAGAACGGCTGCATCCTGGCACTGGGCGCGGGCGAGCAGATCACCCAGGCGCACATCGACGAAGCCATCGCGCTGGCTAAGGGCGCGCCCAGCATGGCCGGCCTGGACCTGGCGAAGGTGGTCAGCCGCACCGAGCGCGAAGTCTGGACCGAGACCGAGTGGACGCTCGGCAAGGGCTACGGCGAGCAGACCTCGCCGAAGTTCCACGTCGTCGCCTACGACTTCGGCGTCAAGAGCAACATCCTGCGCATGCTGGCCTCGCGCGGTTGCAGCATCACCGTGGTGCCGGCGCAGACGCCGGCCTCGGCGGTCTTCGACCTCGAGCCGGATGGCGTGTTCCTGTCCAACGGCCCCGGGGATCCGGAGCCTTGCGACTACGCGATCAAGGCCACCGCGCAGTTGATCGAGGCCGGCATCCCGACCTTCGGCATCTGCCTGGGCCACCAGATCATGGCGCTGGCCTCCGGCGCGAAGACCTTCAAGATGAAGTTCGGCCACCACGGCGCGAACCATCCGGTGAAGGACCTCGACAACGGCCGCGTCAGCATCACCAGCCAGAACCACGGTTTCGCGGTCGATCCCGACACGCTGCCGTCCAACCTGCGCGCCACGCACGTCAGCCTGTTCGACGGCACGCTGCAGGGCCTGGCCCGCACCGACAAGCCCGCGTTCTGCTTCCAGGGTCACCCGGAAGCGAGCCCCGGCCCGCACGACATTTCGTATCTGTTCGACCGCTTCATCGGTCTGATGTCCAAGGCCTGATGAAGAGGGAGACGACTCATGCCCAAGCGTTCTGATATCAAAAGCATCCTCATCATCGGCGCCGGCCCGATCATCATCGGTCAGGCCTGCGAGTTCGACTACTCGGGCGCCCAGGCCTGCAAGGCGTTGCGCGAGGAGGGCTACAAGGTCATCCTGGTGAACAGCAACCCGGCGACGATCATGACGGACCCGGACACCGCGGACGTCACCTACATCGAACCGATCACCTGGCAGATGGTCGAGAAGATCATCGCCAAGGAGCGTCCCGACGCGATCCTGCCGACGATGGGCGGCCAGACCGCGCTGAACTGCGCGCTGGACCTGCACAAGCACGGCGTGCTGGACAAGTACCAGGTCGAGATGATCGGTGCCAACGAGCACGCCATCGAGAAGGCCGAGGACCGTCTGAAGTTCAAGGACGCGATGACCAAGATCGGGCTGGGCTCGGCCCGCTCGGGCATCGCGCATTCGCTGGAAGAGGCTTGGTCGGTGCAGAAGCGCATCCACGCCGAGATCGGCGGCGACGGCTTCCCGATGGTGATCCGTCCCAGCTTCACGCTGGGCGGCACCGGCGGCGGCATCGCCTACAACCCGGAGGAGTTCGAGGAGATCTGCAAGCGCGGCCTCGACCTCTCGCCGACGAACGAGCTGCTCATCGAGGAGTCGCTGATCGGCTGGAAGGAATACGAGATGGAAGTGGTCCGCGACAAGGCGGACAACTGCATCATCGTGTGCTCGATCGAGAACCTGGATCCGATGGGCATCCACACCGGCGACTCGATCACCGTGGCCCCGGCGCAGACGCTGACCGACAAGGAATACCAGCTGCTGCGCAACGCCTCGATCGCGATCCTGCGCGAGATCGGCGTCGACACCGGCGGCTCCAACGTGCAGTTCTCGATCAACCCGGTCGACGGCCGCATGGTCGTGATCGAGATGAACCCGCGCGTGTCGCGCTCGTCGGCGCTGGCCTCGAAGGCCACCGGCTTCCCGATCGCCAAGATCGCCGCGAAGCTGGCCGTCGGCTACACGCTCGACGAACTGAAGAACGACATCACCGGCGGCATCACGCCGGCCTCGTTCGAGCCCAGCATCGACTACGTCGTCACCAAGATCCCGCGTTTCGCCTTCGAGAAGTTCCCGATGGCCGACTCGCGCCTGACGACGCAGATGAAGTCGGTCGGCGAAGTGATGGCCATGGGTCGCAACTTCCAGGAATCGTTCCAGAAGGCGCTGCGTGGCCTGGAGACCGGCATCGACGGCCTGTCCGAGATCAGCACCGACCGCGAGGAGATCGTGCAGGAGATCGGCGAGCCCGGTCCGTCGCGCATCCTGTTCCTGGGCGACGCCTTCCGCATCGGCATGACGCTGGACGAGGTCTTCGAGGAAACGAAGATCGATCCGTGGTTCCTCGCCCAGATCGAGCAGCTGATCAAGATCGAGCTGTCGCTGGCCGGCCGCACGCTGGCCTCGCTCAGCGTCGACGAGCTGCGCCTGCTGAAGAAGAAGGGCTTCTCGGACAAGCGGCTGGCCAAGCTGCTGGGCACCAACCAGCACGAGGTGCGCAAGACGCGTCACGCGCTGAACGTGCGCCCGGTCTACAAGCGTGTCGACACCTGCGCAGCCGAGTTCGCGACCCAGACGGCCTACATGTACTCCACGTACGACGAGGAGTGCGAGGCCAACCCGATCGACAAGAAGAAGATCATGGTGCTGGGCGGCGGTCCGAACCGCATCGGCCAGGGCATCGAGTTCGACTACTGCTGCGTCCATGCTGCCCTCGCGATGCGCGAGGACGGCTACGAGACCATCATGGTCAACTGCAATCCCGAGACGGTCTCGACCGACTACGACACCTCGGACCGCCTGTACTTCGAGCCGGTGACGCTCGAGGACGTGCTGGAGATCGTGGCCAAGGAGAAGCCGGTCGGCGTGATCGTGCAGTACGGCGGCCAGACGCCGCTGAAGCTGGCGCTGGACCTGGAGGCCAACGGCGTGCCGATCATCGGCACCTCGCCGGACTCGATCGACATGGCCGAGGACCGTGAGCGCTTCCAGAAGCTGCTGCATGAGCTGGGCCTGAAGCAGCCGCCCAACCGCACGGCGCGCAACGAAGACCAGGCCGTCGCGCTGGCCAACGAGATCGGCTACCCGCTGGTGGTGCGTCCCAGCTACGTGCTGGGCGGCCGCGCGATGGAGATCGTCCACGGCGACAAGGACCTCGAGCGCTACATGCGCGAGGCCGTGCGCGTCAGCGAGAAGTCGCCGGTGCTGCTGGACCGCTTCCTGGAGGACGCGGTCGAGGTCGACGTCGACTGCATCTGCGACGGCGAAGACACGATGATGGGCGGCATCATGGAGCACATCGAGGCCGCCGGCATCCACTCCGGCGACTCGGCCTGCTCGCTGCCGCCGTACACGCTGTCCAAGGAGCTGCAGGACGAACTGCGTCGCCAGACCGCGGAGATGGCCAAGGCGCTGAAGGTCGTCGGCCTGATGAACGTGCAGTTCGCGATCCAGGGCGACGTCACGAAGGGCCTGTCCGAGAACACGGTCTACGTGCTCGAGGTGAACCCGCGCGCGTCCCGCACGGTGCCGTTCGTGTCCAAGGCAACCAGCCAGCCGCTGGCCAAGATCGCCGCGCGCTGCATGGCCGGGGTCAAGCTCAAGGACCAGAGGGCCGCCGGCGGCAAGCCGCCGGTCGAGATCCAGCCGCCGTATTTCAGCGTCAAGGAAGCCGTCTTCCCGTTCAACAAGTTCCCCGGCGTGGATCCGATCCTCAGCCCTGAAATGCGTTCGACCGGCGAAGTCATGGGCGCCGGCCGGACCTTCGGCGAAGCGATGCTGAAGAGCCAGCTGGGCGCGGGCTCGCGTCTGCCGCGCCAGGGCAACGTCCTGATCACCGTCAAGAACAACGACAAGGACCGCGCCGTGGCGTTGGCGCGTGATCTGGCGGCGCTGGGCTTCGGCGTGGTGGCCACCAAGGGCACGGCCGCGGCCATCGAGGCGGCCGGGGTGCCTGTGCGCGTGGTCAACAAGGTCAAGGACGGTCGCCCGCACATCGTCGACATGATCAAGGGCGGCGACATCCAGCTGGTGTTCACGACCGTCGACGAGACCCGCACGGCGATCGCCGACAGCCGTCACATCCGCCAGGCGGCGCTGGCCAACCGGGTGACCTACTACACGACGATGGCCGGCTGCGAGGCCGCCGTCGAAGGCATGAAGCACAAGGACGGCCTGCTGGTGCAATCGCTGCAGGAACTGCACGCGGAACTGCATTAAACTGGCTCCATCCCATTCCGCCGCCGCTGCTCAGCGATCCTGAGCGGCAGCGGCGGTTTGTTTTGTTACTCAAGGTTCTAGAGACATGGCCACGACGATTCCATTGACCAAGCGCGGCGCTGAGAAGCTCAAGGAAGAACTGCATCGGCTGAAGACGGTCGAGCGGCACGCCGTGATCAACGCGATCTCCGAAGCCCGCGCGCAAGGCGACCTGTCGGAGAACGCCGAGTACGAGGCAGCCAAGGACAAGCAGGGCTTCATCGAGGGCCGCATCCTGGAGATCGAAGGCAAGCTGTCGTCGGCGCAGGTGATCGATCCGTCGTCGGTGAATGCCGGCGGCAAGGTCGTGTTCGGCACGACGGTGGACCTGGAAGAGGAAGAGTCCGGCAACGAGGTCACCTACCAGATCGTCGGCGATGACGAAGCCGATCTGAAGCAGGGCCTGATCTCGATCAGCTCCCCGATCGCGCGCGCGCTGATCGGCAAGGAAGCCGGCGACGTCGCGGAAGTGGTGGCGCCCGGCGGCATCAAGCGCTACGAGATCGTCGACGTCCGCTACATCTGAGGCGCCGGGCGATGCTGCTGCGGATCCGCGCGTTGCTGGCCTCGCTGTGGGCCGGCGAGCTGCTGGCCGTGGCGCTGCTCGCGGCGCCGAACGCATTCGCGACCCTCGAGCGGGCCGCGGCCGGCAAGTACGTGGCGCGTCTGTTCGAGATGGATGCGCGTGTCGCGCTCGCCGCCGGCGTGCTGCTGATCCTGATGGAGCGGCGGCTGCACCGTGACGGCGTGGTCGGCGGTTCGGCGATGAGTCCGGATTTCTGGCTGCCCCTGCTGGCCATCGGCTGCACCGCGGCGGGCTTCTATGCGCTGCAGCCCTTGATGGAGGCGGCGCGGCAGGGGCAGGGCGCCTGGACCTTCCTGCAGCTGCATGCGGTGTCGCTGGCGCTCTTCGGGGTGAGAACCCTTGCCGTGCTGGCGCTGGCTTGGCAGGTGAGCCGGCCGGCCTCCCGCTGACCGCCGTCTTCCGTCCGCGGCGGGCCAGGAGGCTGCGAGGGCAAAAAGAAAGACGGCCCGCGGGCCGTCTTGTCGTTGGTGTCCAGGCGCGGCGCCGCCGACGCCATGTCGGGTTCAGCCTTGGCTGGCCTTCTTCACGCTGGTCTGGCGCGGCTTCTTGGCGCGCTTGACCTCACCGCCCTGGGTGACGCGCTGGTTGCCCAGGACCGTGACCTTCTTGATCTGCGGGCGGTTGTTGCCGCTCTTCGAGAACTTCACGATCTTGACGACCTTGGGTGCCGAGCGGGCATCGTCCCGGGTGGCGGCCTTTTCCTTCTCCGGGACCGGGCGCCACAGGATGAGCAGCTTGCCGATGTGCTGGATGGGCGCGGCGTCGAGTTCCTCGGCCAGGGTGGCGAGGATGGCCTCGCGACCTTCACGGTCGTCGGACATCACGCGCACCTTGATGAGTCCGTGGGACGTGAGCGCGTGGTCGACCTCCTTGGTGACGGCGGCCGTCAGGCCATCGCCGCCTATCATCACCACGGGGTCCAGGTGATGAGCGTCGGCGCGTTTTTCCTTGCGCTGGGCAGGGGTCAATTGAATAGCAGGCATCTGCTTATTATCGGTGCAATGAAAGTCGATACCAAAAGCAAGAAGGTGAACAAGGCGTGGTTGAACAACCACGTCAACGATCCTTACGTCAAATTGGCCCAGAAAGAGGGCTATCGCTCACGGGCGGCCTACAAGCTCAAGGAGATCGACGAGGAGTTCCAGTTGATCCGCCCGGGTCAGGTGGTGGTCGATCTCGGCGCGTGCCCCGGTGCATGGAGCCAGTACCTGCGCCGCCGTTTCGCGCCCAAGGAGGCGGGCGCCGGCGGCGCCGCCGTGGGCGAACTGAACGGACGCATCATCGCGCTGGACCTGCTGGAGTTCGAGCCGATCGAGGGCGTGGAGTTCGTCCAGGGCGATTTCCGCGAGAGCGAGGTGCTGGCCCGGCTCGAGGGCATGCTCGACGGCAGGAAGGTGGACCTTGTCGTGTCGGACATGGCGCCCAACCTGTCGGGCATCGAAAGCACCGATGCGGCGCGCATGGAGCATCTGATCGAACTCGCGCTGGACTTTTCCCAACAACACCTGAAGCCGGAAGGCGCGCTGGTTGCCAAGGTGTTCCACGGCAGCGGCTATGACCAGCTGGTGCATGCCTTCCGGGCGCAGTTCAAGCGGGTGAAGACCGCCAAGCCGAAGGCGTCGCGGGAAAGATCGGCGGAGAACTTCCTCGTCGGTATCGGACTGAAGAAGGCTTGAGCGCGGTGGAAAGAAGTTCGGCATCCGGTTGGAATGGCGCCGTGCGGCCGGCCGGACGAGGCCGAAATCGACTGAAAGCGCGATGAGGCGTCAAAGTCAGGGGCGCTTCGACCGGTCCGCCGGCAGGGCGCGTGGCAATATCTATCGTGGTGTATGGGAATGCCAATCAGGTCTGGGGACTTGACTGGCCTAGAATCCTCCCCATATGCCGTGAAAGTCCGCTGCCTGAGGCTGTATTCATGGGCATGCGGTGATGGAATGACAAAGGAGTCGCGGTGAACAATCAGTGGTTCTCGAAAGTGGCTGTATGGATGGTGATCGCCCTGGTGCTGTTCACTGTCTTCAAGCAGTTCGATCGCAGCGCAACCCAGGGGAATCCGATCGTCTACTCTGACTTCCTCGATGAAGTCCGTGCGAAACGCATCAAGCAGGTCACGCTGCAGGAAACCCAGGCGGGGACGGAAATCGTGGCGCAGACCAGCGATGGCAACAAGCTGCGCACGACCGCCCCGTACATGGATCGGGGCCTGATCGGTGACCTGATCAACAACGGTGTTAAGTTCGACGCCAAGCCGCGGGAAGAACCCTCGGTGCTGATGAACATCCTGCTCAGCTGGGGCCCGATGCTCCTGCTGATCGCCGTGTGGGTGTACTTCATGCGCCAGATGCAGGGCGGCGGCAAGGGCGGCGCGTTCAGCTTCGGCAAGTCGAAGGCGCGCATGCTCGACGAGGCCAACAACACCACGACCTTCGCCGACGTCGCCGGGTGCGACGAGGCCAAGGAAGAGGTCAAGGAGCTGGTCGACTTCCTGAAGGACCCGCAGAAGTTCCAGAAGCTGGGCGGCCGGATCCCGCGCGGCGTGCTGCTGGTCGGCCCTCCGGGGACCGGCAAGACGCTGCTGGCCAAGGCCATCGCCGGCGAGGCCAAGGTCCCGTTCTTCACGATCTCCGGCTCCGACTTCGTCGAGATGTTCGTCGGCGTGGGCGCGGCCCGCGTGCGCGACATGTTCGAGCAGGCCAAGAAGAGCGCCCCGTGCATCATCTTCGTTGACGAAATCGACGCGGTCGGCCGTCATCGCGGTGCGGGCCTGGGCGGCGGCAACGACGAACGCGAGCAGACCCTCAACCAGATGCTGGTCGAGATGGACGGCTTCGACACCAACCTGGGCGTCATCGTGATGGCCGCGACCAACCGTCCGGACATCCTGGATCCGGCGCTGCTGCGTCCGGGCCGTTTCGACCGCCAGGTCTACGTGACGCTGCCGGACGTGCGTGGTCGCGAGCAGATCCTGAACGTCCACATGCGCAAGGTGCCGGTCGGTCAGGACGTGCGTGCCGACATCCTGGCACGCGGCACCCCGGGCTTCTCGGGCGCCGATCTGGCCAACCTGGTCAACGAGGCCGCGCTGTTCGCTGCCCGCCGCAGCGGCCGGGTCGTCGACATGCAGGACTTCGAGAAGGCCAAGGACAAGATCATGATGGGCCCCGAGCGGAAGTCCATGGTCATGCCCGAGGAAGAGCGCAAGAACACCGCGTACCACGAGGCCGGTCATGCGCTGGTGGCGCGCCTGCTACCCAAGACGGATCCGGTGCACAAGGTGACGGTGATCCCGCGGGGTCGCGCCCTGGGCGTGACGATGCAGCTGCCGGAAGGCGACCGCTACAGCATGGACAAGGAGCGCATGCTGTCGACGATCTCCGTGCTGTTCGGCGGTCGTATCGCTGAAGAAGTCTTCATGAACCAGATGACGACCGGCGCCAGCAACGACTTCGAGCGCGCCACCGCCATCGCCCGCGACATGGTCACCCGCTACGGCATGACCGACGAGCTGGGCCCCATGGTCTATGCCGACAATGAAGGGGAAGTCTTCCTGGGCCGCTCGGTCACGAAGACGACCAACATGTCGGAGGAGACGATGCGCAAGGTCGACCAGGAGATCCGCAAGATCATCGACGAGCAGTACACGACGGCCCGCGACCTGATCGAAGGCAACAAGGACAAGATGCACGCGATGGCGACGGCGCTGCTCGAATGGGAAACCATCGACGCCGAGCAGATCAACGACATCATGGAAGGTCGCCCGCCGCGTCCGCCCAAGGACTGGACGCCGCCGGCCAACAAGCCGGACAACGGTGGCACCCCCGCGGTCGCCACGGGCAGCGCTCCGGCAGCCGCTTGATGCGGCCCCCGCCAGTGAGCCCGTGAGGGCGCCTGGCGGTTGATTGATCCTCGAAAGGCCGGTCTTGTGACCGGCCTTTCTGCTTGTGCGATCGCCCTCGCCCAGCCTCGCGGGTTCTTTCAGGCTTGCGTCATACTTGTCGTCTGGCGTGGCAGTCCATGGCGCATCGAGCGCGCGACCGCGCCGTCGACACTCAGCCGCCCATGATTTCTCCTTCCATCTGGCAGACCACGCGCTTCGACCTCGATCTGGCGGAGCGGCCGTTGGTCATGGGCATCGTCAACGTGACGCCCGATTCCTTCTCGGACGGCGGCCAACACGCCGACGCCCTGGGCGCGATCAATTTCTGTGAGCGCCTGCTCGGCGAGGGCGTCGACATCCTCGACCTGGGCGGTGAATCGACGCGCCCCGGTGCCCCCCGGCTCGATGTGGACGAGGAATGGCAACGACTGGAGCCGGTGCTGCGTGCCGCGCTGAACTTCGGCGTGCCGGTCTCGGTCGATACCTGCAAGACCGAGGTGATGCGTCGCGCGCTGGACCTGGGCGTCGACATCATCAACGACGTGCAGGCCCTGCGCGACGAGGGCGCCGACATGCTGCTGGCCGGGCACGGCAGCGCCGGGATCTGTCTGATGCACATGCGTGGTCAACCTGCGGGGATGCAGCAATTGACCGATTACGGCGACGTCGTCGACGAGGTGGCCGACTTCTTGCGGGAGCGTTTGCACCATCTGGTCGAGCGCGGTGTGGCGCCGGAGCGCATCACGCTCGATCCTGGCTACGGCTTCGCGAAGACGGTCGAGCAGAACCTCGAACTGCAACGTCGCCAGCGCGAGTTGCTGGCGTTGGGGCGGCCGCTGCTAATCGGCTGGTCGCGCAAGTCGACGCTCGGCGCGGTCACCGGCAAGGCGGTCGACGAGCGCATGCCGGCCAGCGTCGGCGCGGCATTGGCCGCGGTGGCGCTGGGCGCGCGCGTCGTGCGCGTGCACGACGTCGGCGCGACCGTCGACGCGCTCAAGGTCTGGCAAGCCTTCGGAGGGCCTCAAGGCTGAAGGTTCGTGCTCCCCCGAGGGAGCGGGGGCGCGGGCGAGCAGCGACCACCTCGGCATCGGCGACAATCTGCGAATTCAAGATCGAGAAGTCGCAGGAGATCGCCTCAATGAGCCGAAAGTATTTCGGAACCGACGGAATCCGTGGAACCGTGGGCCGCACGCCCATCACGCCGGATTTCATGTTGCGGCTGGGACATGCGGTGGGTCGTGTGCTCAAGCGCAGCTACGCCAAGCCCAGCGTGCTGATCGGCAAGGACACCCGCATCTCCGGCTACATGCTGGAGTCCGCGCTGGAGGCCGGCTTCGCATCCGCCGGGGTCAACGTGCTGCTGACCGGTCCGCTGCCGACGCCCGGCGTCGCCTACCTCACCCGTGCGCTGCGTCAGCATCTGGGCGTGGTGATCTCGGCGTCGCACAACCCCTTCGCCGACAACGGCATCAAGTTCTTCTCGTCCAAGGGCGAAAAGCTGCCCGATGCCTGGGAACTGGACGTCGAGGCCGTGCTGGACGAGCCGCCGGTCTGGGTCGATTCCGCCAGCCTGGGCCGTGCCCGGCGCCTGGACGATGCGCAGGGCCGCTACATCGAGTTCTGCAAGGCCAGCTTCAGCAGCGATCTCAGCCTGCGCGGCATGAAGCTCGTGGTCGATGCGGCGAACGGCGCGGCTTACCAGGTCGCGCCATCCGTGTTCCATGAGCTCGGCGCCGAACTCATCGCGATCGGCAACAAGCCCGACGGCTACAACATCAACGACAAGGTCGGCGCCACCGCGCCCGAGGCCCTGGTCGCCGCGGTCAAGGAGCACCAGGCCGACTACGGCATCGCGCTCGACGGCGACGCCGACCGTCTGCAGATGGTCGACGGCGAAGGTCGCCTCTACAACGGCGACGAGCTGCTCTACGTGATGGTCGCGGACCGGCTGGCCCGCGGCGAGCGCGTTCCCGGCGCGGTCGGCACGCTGATGACGAACATGGCGGTCGAACTGGCGCTGCGTCAGCGCGATGTCGAGTTCGTCCGCGCCAAGGTCGGCGACCGCTACGTGCTGGAGGAACTGGCCGCCCGCGGTTGGCAACTGGGCGGGGAGGGCTCCGGCCACCTGCTCTCGCTGGATCGTCACACGACCGGCGACGGCATCGTCAGCAGCCTGCTGGTGCTGGAGGCCGTCTGCCGCAGTGGTCGCCGCCTGGCGGACCTGCTGGACGGCGTCACGCTGTTCCCGCAGACGCTGATCAATGTCCGCCTGCAGGCGGATCACCAGGACTGGAAGAGCAATCCGGCGCTCGCCCGCGTCGAGGCCGAAGTCACGGCCGAGTTGGGCGACCGGGGGCGCGTGCTGATCCGCAAGTCGGGCACCGAACCGTTGCTGCGGGTCATGGTCGAGGCCAGCGATGCCGACCTCGCGCAGCGCTGCGCCGAGCGTCTGGCGGACGCCATCCGCGGCGGCTGACCCTCTCCACCGACCAAAAAAGAAGGGCCGCCGACGCGGAAGCGTCCGCGGCCCAATTTGCATTGGTCGGGTCGCGTCGAGCGCGACTCTTCGGGGTATTCCCTCACCTCCGGTAGGCTAGGGAACAAAGATGACAGCGGGGTGAATCGAATATGACAATGCTCGTTCGACGCCCCGCCAAGGCCCGTTTCTCCTCTGGGCGCTCTACGTAACGGCATTTTTCCGGTTCACGGGCTGCGTCACGGATGTGTCACATTGAGGTCATAGCATCCGCTCCGTTCGCCAACCAACCCAAGCGATAGGACTGAATGATCATGAATCAACTGCGTGCTGGCCTGCTGTTCGCCGCCTGCGCCGCGATGTTCTCCGCGGCCCATGCTCAAGAAGTGACCGGTGCGGGTGCTTCGTTCCCGGCTCCCGTGTACGCCAAGTGGGCTGACGCCTACAACAAGGCCACCGGTGTCCGCATCAACTATCAATCGGTCGGTTCCGGCGCCGGCATCAAGCAGATCCAGGCCAAGACCGTCGACTTCGGCGCGTCCGACGCTCCCCTGAAGGACGACCAACTGGCCAAGGACGGCCTGGTCCAGTTCCCGACCGTGATCGGCGGCGTCGTGCCCGTGATCAACGTCAAGGGCATCAACCCCGGCCAGCTGAAGCTGGACGGCAAGGTCCTGGCCGACATCTACCTCGGCAAGATCACCAAGTGGAACGACCCCGCCATCGCCGCCCTGAACTCGGGCGTCGCGCTGCCGGACGCCGCCATCGCCGTGGTCCGTCGCGCCGACGGGTCGGGCACCAGCTTCCTGTTCACGAACTACCTGTCCAAGGTCAACCCCGAGTGGAAGGACAAGGTCGGTGAGGGCACGGCCGTGAACTGGCCGACCGGCGCCGGCGGCAAGGGCAACGAAGGCGTGTCGGCGTTCGTGACGCGCCTGCCGAACTCGATCGGTTACGTCGAGTACGCCTACGCCAAGCAGAACAAGATGACCTACGTGCTGCTGAAGAACGCGAGCGGCGCCTTCGTCAGCCCGAGCGACGACGCCTTCAAGGCCGCCGCCGCCGGCGCCAAGTGGGACCAGTCGTTCTACCAGGTGCTGACCGAGCAGGCTGGCAAGGACAGCTGGCCCATCACCGGCGCCACCTTCATCCTGATGCACGTCGCCCAGGACAAGCCGGCCCAGGCCGCCGCCGCCCTGAAGTTCTTCGACTGGGCCTACACCCAGGGCGACAAGATGGCCGACGATCTGGACTACGTGCCGCTGCCGGCCAGCGTCAAGGACCTGGTCCGCAAGCAGTGGGCGGCCAGCGTGAAGGACGGTTCGGGCAAGGCGGTCAGCTTCAAGTGATCGTCTCCTGACGCAGACGGCCCGGTGCTCTCCCTGAGGACACCGGGCTTTCGCACAGGACCTCGAGAAGATCTCGACACAGACGTCGTGACGGACGCGTCGGACCGGCCGGAGGAGGCGGGCGGCGCGCCAGGATTCCAAACACTCCAGCGGAGGCCCCGTGGCCGCAATACTTCCAGCCCATTCCATTGACCGAGAGCGCGGCGAGGAGCGCGTCAAGCCCGGTGGCAGCCCGACGCCGCGACGCCGTGTCGCGCCCTGGGCCGACGCGGTGTTCTCGCTGCTGACGCATGGCGCGGCCTGGCTGACGCTGGCGTTGCTGGCGGGCATCATCGGCTCGCTGCTGATCGGCGCGGCGCCCGCGATCAAGCAGTTCGGCCTGAACTTCCTGATCACCGCGGAATGGGATCCGACCAAGGAGCAGTTCGGCGGCCTCGTGATGATCTACGGCACGCTGATGACCTCGTTCATCGCGCTGCTGATCGCCGTGCCGGTGAGCTTCGGCATCGCGCTGTTCCTGACTGAACTCTCCCCGGGCTGGCTGCGCCGCCCGCTGGGCATCGCCATCGAGCTGCTGGCCGCGGTCCCCTCGATCGTCTACGGCATGTGGGGCCTGCTGGTGTTCGGCCCCATCCTCGCCACCTATGTGCAGCAGCCGCTGCAGTCGCTGTTCGGCGGCATCCCCTACCTGGGCGCGCTGGTGTCCGGCCCGCCGGTGGGCATCGGCATCCTGTCGGCCGGCATCATCCTGGCGATCATGATCATCCCGTTCATCGCCTCGGTGATGCGCGACGTGTTCGCGGTCACGCCCGCGATGCTGAAGGAATCGGCCTACGGCCTGGGCTCCACGACCTGGGAAGTGGTCTGGAAGGTCGTCCTCCCGTACACCAAGACCGGCGTCGTCGGCGGCATCATGCTGGGACTGGGTCGCGCGCTGGGCGAGACCATGGCCGTCACCTTCGTGATCGGCAACATGAACCAGCTGAATTCGCTGTCGGTGTTCGAAGCCGCCAACAGCATCACCTCGGCGCTGGCCAACGAATTCGCCGAAGCCGGCGCGGGCCTGCACCAGGCCTCGCTGATCTACCTGGGCCTGGTCCTGTTCTTCATCACCTTCGTGGTGCTGGCGTTCTCCAAGGTCCTGCTCAACAAGCTGAAGAAGAACGAAGGAGCCCGCACATGAGCGCCACCGACGCCAAGCGCCTGGCGATGTACAAGAAGCGCCGGCGCATCAACACGATCGCGCTGTCGCTGTCCCTGGCCGCCATGGCCTTCGGGCTGGTCTGGCTGATCTGGATCCTGCTGGAGACGCTGATCCAGGGCGTGGGCGGCCTGACGATCGCGACCTTCACGCAGATGACGCCCGCGCCGATGTCCGAGGACGGCGGCCTGGCCAACGCGATCTACGGCTCGCTGGTGATGGTGGGCCTGGCGACCTGCATCGGCACGCCGATCGGCGTGCTGGCCGGCGTCTACCTGGCCGAGTACGGCCAGAAGACCTGGCTCGGCGCCGTCGTGCGCTTCATCAACGACATCCTGCTGTCGGCGCCGTCCATCGTCGTGGGCCTGTTCATCTACACGGTCGTCGTCACGCGCATGAAGTCGTTCTCGGCGCTGGCCGGCATTCTGGCGCTGGCGCTGATCGTGATCCCGGTGGTGATCCGCACGACGGAGAACATGCTGAGCCTGATCCCCAACGCGCTGCGCGAAGCCGCCTACGCGCTGGGCACGCCGAAGTGGAAGGTCATCATGACCGTCACGCTGAAGTCGGCCCGCGCCGGCGTGATCACCGGCGTGCTGCTGGCCCTGGCCCGCATCTCCGGCGAGACCGCGCCGCTGCTGTTCACCGCGCTGTCCAACCAGTTCTGGACCAGCTCCCTGGGCAGCCCGATGGCGAGCCTGCCGGTGACGATCTTCAAGTTCGCGATGAGCCCCTACGAGAACTGGCAGAAACTCGCCTGGGCGGGTGTCTTCATCATCACGATCGGCGTGCTGGTGCTGAACATCCTGGCGCGTGTGCTGTTCAAGGAAAAGCATTGACCGGTTGAGCCGCGTCGGGGTCCGATGGCCCCGGCGACTCACGATCCACGAATCCAACGAATCGAGAAACAACATGGACGTCAAAGTCGACATGCCGGTGACCGAGAAGGCGAAGCTCTCGGTGAAGAACCTGAACTTCTACTACGGCAGCTTCCACGCGCTGAAGAACATCAACCTGGACATCCCCGAGAACAAGGTGACCGCCTTCATCGGTCCGTCGGGATGCGGCAAGTCCACGCTGCTGCGCACGCTGAACCGCATGTTCCAGCTCTACCCCGAGCAGCGTGCCGAAGGCCAGATCCTGCTGGACGGCGAGGACATCCTCACCAGCAAGGAAGACGTCTCGCTGATCCGCGCCAAGGTCGGCATGGTGTTCCAGAAGCCGACGCCGTTCCCGATGTCGATCTACGACAACATCGCCTTCGGCGTGCGCCTGTTCGAGACGCTGTCGCGCGTCGAGATGGACGAACGCGTCGAATGGGCGCTGAAGAAGGCCGCGCTGTGGAACGAGGTCAAGGACAAGCTGAACCAGAGCGGTTCGGGCCTGTCGGGCGGCCAGCAGCAGCGCCTGTGCATCGCGCGCGGCATCGCGATCAAGCCGGAAGTCCTGC
Organism: Roseateles sp. GW821-FHT09G09; assembly: GCF_059415965.1. Classification (NCBI taxonomy): domain Bacteria; kingdom Pseudomonadati; phylum Pseudomonadota; class Betaproteobacteria; order Burkholderiales; family Sphaerotilaceae; genus Roseateles; species Roseateles sp. GW821-FHT09G09. The sequence continues at coordinate 326,959 of NZ_JBWKOG010000006.1, forward strand.
TGCTGGACGAGCCGTGCTCGGCGCTGGACCCGATCTCGACCGGCAAGATCGAGGAGCTCATCCATGAGCTCAAGCACGACTACACCGTCGCGATCGTGACCCACAACATGCAGCAGGCGGCGCGCTGCTCCGACTACACCGCCTACATGTACCTGGGCGACCTGATCGAATTCGGACCGACCGCGGAGCTCTTCATGAAGCCCAAGCGCAAGGACACGGAAGACTACATCACCGGTCGTTTCGGCTGATCAACGGGAGCACACACCATGACCGACAAGCATCTGTCTACCCAATTCGACGCCGAGCTGAGCGGCATCTCCACGCGCGTGCTCGAGATGGGCGGCCTGGTCGAATCCCAGGTGGCGCAGGCCGTCGAGGCGCTGGGCAGCTTCAGCGGCGACATCGCCAGCCACGTGCTCAAGCAGGAAGAGATCGTCAACACGATGGAGATCGAGATCGATCGCGACCTGTCGACGATCATCGCCCGCCGCCAGCCGACCGCGCGCGACCTGCGCCTGCTGATCGCCGTGTCCAAGACGATCGCCAACCTCGAGCGCGTCGGCGACGAGGCGGCCCGCATCGCCCGCACCGTGCAGCGCCTGATCAACACCGGCGTGTCGAGCCGGCTGCGCCTGCCGATGTCGGACCTGTCGTACGAGGCCGAGCTGGCCACGGCGCAGCTGCGCAAGGCGCTGGACGCGTTCGCGCGCCTGGACGTCGACCGCGCGCTGGAAGTGCTGAAGGCCGACGACCAGATCGACAAGGAGTTCGACGGCCTGATGCGCAAGCTCATCACCTACATGATGGAAGACCCGCGCACCATCTCGTCGTCGATCGACCTCGTGTTCGTCGCCAAGGCGATCGAGCGCGTCGGCGACCATGCCAAGAATCTCGCCGAAGTCATCATCTACGTGGTCAAGGGCACCGACGTCCGTCACAACACGCCGGACGCCGTCGAGAACATGGTGCGCTGAGCACCGACTAGCGATCACCCGTCCGGCCCGCCCGCCACGGGCGTCCCGGCGGGACCCAATAAGAGGAGTTACCCCGCATGAGTCGCATCCTGGTCGTCGAGGACGAATCCGCCATCGCCGAGCTGATCTCCATCAACCTGCGTCACGCCGGTTACGAGGTGACGCTGGCCGGCAACGCCGAGCAGGCGCAGCTGGAAGTGGATCGCGTGCTGCCTGATCTGGTCGTGCTCGACTGGATGTTGCCGGGTCAGACCGGCCTGGCGCTGGCGCGCCAGTGGCGCGGTGCCGCCCGTACCCGCGAGCTGCCCATCATCCTGCTGACCGCGCGCGCCGAAGAGGTCGACAAGGTGTCCGGACTGGACGCCGGCGCGGACGACTATCTGACCAAGCCGTTCTCGACGAACGAGCTGCTCGCGCGCATCCGCGCGGTGCTGCGCCGCAAGGCGCCCGAGGCGCTGGACACGGCCGTGGAGGTCGGCGGCCTGGTGCTCGATCCGGGCACGCGTCGCGTCAGCCGCGAGGGCGTCGAGGTGAAGCTCGGTCCGACCGAGTTCCGCCTGCTGCACTTCTTCATGACGCACCCGGAGCGCGTACACAGCCGCTCGCAGCTGCTGGACCGCGTCTGGGGCGACCACGTGTTCATCGAGGAACGCACCGTGGACGTCCACGTCAAGCGCCTGCGCGAGGCGCTCGAGAAGGTGAGCTGCGCGCGCATGATCGAGACCGTCCGTGGCGCCGGCTACCGGTTGACCCAGCAGAGCAGCGCCCTGTCGGCCTGAGGACGCATCCATGGCATGGATGTTGTCTCGCGTCCTGATGCTGGTGCTGGGCACCGGCGTCGCGGGCGGCTTGGGGTACTGGCTGGGCGAATGGACGGGGATGCCGCAGCTGGCGGCGGCGCTGGCCGCGGCGGCGGCGGTCATCCTGATGGCGGTGTGGGACGCGGCCCGGGCGCACCGGCTCGTGACCTGGCTGCGCGGCGAGCAGAAGGACGATGCGCCGCGTGTCGGCGGCCTGTGGGGCGAGATGGCCTACCGGGTCGAGCGCGGTCTGCGCGACCGCGAGCGCCGCTACGAGCGCGAGCGCCAGCAGCTCGAGCAGTTCCTGCTGGCGATCGAGGCCTCGCCCAACGGGGTGATCCTGCTCGACGGGCAGGACCACATCCAGTGGTGCAACGTGGTCGCGGGCGACCATTTCTCGCTGGATCCACAGCGCGACAAGCTGCAGCGCATCACCAACCTGGTCCGTTATCCGGCGTTCGTCTCCTATCTCCAGAACGGCAACTTCCAGCAGCCGCTGACGCTGACCAACACCCGCGCGAAATCGACGCTGCAGGTGCTGGTGCGCGATTACGGCGTGGGCGGGGAGTCGCGCAAGCTGGTGCTGTCCTTGGATGTGACCGACCGGGAGCGCAACGAGGCGATGCGGCGCGACTTCGTCGCCAACGTCTCGCATGAGATCCGCACGCCGCTGACGGTGCTGGCGGGCTTCATCGAGACGATGGCGAGCCTGCAGCTGACCGAGGCCGAGCGCAAGCGGGTGCTGCACCTGATGCAGCAGCAGACGACACGCATGCAGACGCTGGTCGGCGACCTGCTGACGCTGGCGCAACTCGAAGGCAGCCCGCGGCCGGGCGCGGATCACTGGATCTCGCTGGATCCGCTGCTGCAACGCATCGGCGCGGACGCGCAGGCCTTGTCGAACGGGCGGCACGAACTCGTCTGTGAGCGCCAGACCGGCGTGGAGCTGGCGGGCATCGAGACGGAGATCCTCAGTTCCATCGCCAACCTGGTGAGCAACGCGGTGCGCTACACGCCGGAAGGCGGTCGCATCGAACTGCAATGGCGCTGGCTGCCGGACAACGGCGGAGAGATCGCGGTGATCGACAACGGGCCGGGCATCGCGCGCGAGCACCTGCCGCGCCTCACGGAACGCTTCTATCGCGTCGACGGCAGCCGCTCGCGCGACACCGGCGGCACCGGGCTGGGACTGTCGATCGTCAAGCACGTCGTGCAGCGCCATGGCGGTGAACTGCGCATCGAGAGCGAGCCCGGGAAGGGCTCCAAGTTCAGGCTGCTGTTCCCCGCAGCGCGGGTACGGCTGGTTGATGCGACGGCGATGGGCGATGAAGCGGCACCCGCTTTGCTGGCAGGGCGCGACGAGCTCTGATTCCTGCGGCGATCAGCGCGCTTGGCCGCGGATGCATGGGGCCTTGCCGGCAAGCGGCAAAACCCCAAGCATCCCCGTCCCTGAACGACCGAGGACTTTCCCGGTCCGGGATCGAGAACTTCTTGGCGTCTCGGGTCAGCGATCTTTCTGCATGACCAGGTAGGTGCCGGAACGGTCGGTGGGTCGTCGGACCACGCCCAGCACGCGCCAGCCACTCGGCGGCATCGGCGTGCTCTCGGCCTGCACCGTGATCGCGACGGGGCAGGTCGTGCTGTTCAGGTCCTGCGTCGCATCGACCTTCCAGTGGCCTTGGAACTCGAAGGCCGCCAAGGCATGCATCGGCAGGCCCGGCGCGGCGATGCAGTCGACCGGGGTCGGCAGGTGCGCCGCGATGCGGTCGATCAGCGGCATGTTGCTGCGCGCGTAGTTCAGCGTGTGCAGTCCCAGCGTCATCGCCAGCAGCCAGGCCAGCGCCACGCCGCCCGCGGGCAGCGCGAGACTCTTCCAGATCGCATGGCGGTGGCGCGCGGTGCGCCAGCGCACCAGCCACAGCCAGGCCAGCGTGCCCAGCACGGCCGCCACGAAGGTCAGCAGGCTGAATTGCGGCTCGTACCCCTGCGCCAGCTTGCGGACGTTGGCCAGCAGCTTGGCCGGCCAGCCGATCTGCAGTGCCATGTAGTACAGCCACAGGAAGATCGCCCCGACGGTGAAGAAGAAGACCGAGAACCAGTCGAGCAGGGCGCTCGCGCTGCGCTGGAAGGTCGGCAGCGCGAAGCTCGCCAGCACGGCCAGCGGCGGCAGCGCGAGCAGCATGGCGCGGTCGTCGGCCCCCATCAGCAGGCTGGTCAGCAAGGGCACCAGCGAGGCCAGCAGCGGCACCGACAGGTGACGGCGCATCAGGTGCGAACGCCAGCGCCACAGCGACCAGGCCGCCAGCGGCCACACCGGCCAGCAGAACCAGCCCAGGAGCCGCAACCAGTCGAGCACGCTGCGTTCGCTGGCCTTCACGCGCCAGGCCCAGCCGTGCATCGGCCAGGCCACCAGGGCGGCCAGGACCATCGCGGCCAGGATCCAGGGCAGGAACTTGCGCGCATCCTCGTAGGTCGAGCGGAAGCAGAGCCACAACGCGCCGACGGCCAGCGCGAGCGCGACGGCGGGCGCGCCGCTGGTGGCGAGCACCGGCAGCGCGATCAGCATCGCCGTGCGGGCCTTCCAGGCGCGGAACGGCAGCGCCGAGAGGCTGTAGACGAAGAGCGTGATGCCGAGCAGCTGGAGGATCTCCGGCGTGATCTCATGGCCCAGGCGCAGCAGCCCGAGGCTGGCGATCAGCGCGAGCAGGCAGCCGTCGGCCATGGCGCGGGCGTAGTCGACCGCGTGAGCCTCGCCGCCGAAGGCGAAGGCGACCGGTTGGGCGGCCTCGGTGCGCGCCAGGTGCAGGCAGCTGTACCAGGCCAGCGCCAACACGGCGGCCAGCATCAGTCCGAATGGAATGCGCGCTGCGACGGAGGGATCGAGGAAGGGGAGCAGCTTGACGCCGAACGCGCCGACCCAGTACGGCAGCAAGCCCCCGTCCGCCGGCAGGCCCGCGATCGCGGGCTGCAGCCACGGTGCGTGGCCCTGCGCGATGCTGGCGATGAAGCCGAAGGCGGTGAGATCGGCATTGCGCCAGGGGTCGCGACCGAACAGGCCGGGCAGCACATAGGCCGCGCACAGCAGCAGCAGGGCCCAGCGCGGGATCGGGTGCGTGCTTCGCTCGGCCACGACGGCCGGGGTGGGCAGATTCATGCGCGTCTGTCTCGTTGTCTTTGTGGATGCCGGTGCGCATCATGCCGCAGCTTCGCCGGGTCCAGGACGAGTCTCCTGACAGTGCACGGTAAAGGGGGACGAAGAGGCGGCACCGAGGGCGAAGGGTTCGCGCGGGCGCCACCGGACGCGCCATGAAAAAAGGCAGCCGAGGAGGCTGCCTTCTTTGCCGGGACCGGATCAGATCCGGTCGGGGAGGGCCGTTCAGGCCTTCTTGCGCAGGTTCGCAAACTTGTTGCGGAACTTCTCGACGCGACCGCCGAGGCTGTCGACGCTCTTCTGCGTGCCCGTGTAGAACGGGTGGGATTCGCTGGAGGTTTCCAGCTTGACCAGCGGCAGTTCGCGGCCGTCGTCCAGCTTGATCGATTCCTTCGTCTGCACCGTCGAGCGGATCACGAATTGGGAACCATTGGACTGGTCAACGAAGACCACGTCGCGATAGTTGGGGTGAATGCCTTCTTTGGCCATTTGAAAATCCTCGCTGCAGTGCCGCCAGCCACACTGCCCCTTGCAGCGCACTTGTCGACAGCGGAAAAACGCGGAGTATAGCTGAAATGAGAGAAGCCGCCCAGAGGCGGCTCCTTTGAAGTCCTGCGAAGAGCTCCCCGGCTGCTGCGCGCGAGACGCGCATCAGCCTTCGATCGGCGTCGGACAGGCCGCAGGGCCTGTCCTCGGTCCGATCTCAGCCTCCACGTCTCATCATGTCGAAGAAATCGTGGTTGTTCTTCGAGGACTTCATCTTGTCGAGGATGAACTCCATCGCCTCGATCTCGTCCATCGGGTACAGCAGCTTGCGCAGGATCCAGGCCTTCTGGAGGATTTCCGGCTTGAGCAGCAGCTCCTCGCGGCGGGTGCCCGACTTGTTCAGCAGGATCGACGGATAGACGCGCTTCTCGGCCATGCGACGGTCCAGATGGATTTCGCAGTTGCCGGTGCCCTTGAACTCTTCGTAGATCACCTCGTCCATCTTGGAACCGGTGTCCACCAGCGCGGTGCCGATGATGGTCAGCGAGCCGCCTTCCTCGATGTTGCGCGCGGCGCCGAAGAAGCGCTTGGGGCGCTGCAGGGCGTTCGCGTCCACGCCGCCGGTCAGCACCTTGCCGGAGCTGGGCAGCACGTTGTTGTAGGCGCGGGCCAGGCGGGTGATCGAGTCCAGCAGGATGATCACGTCCTTGCGCAGTTCCACCAGGCGCTTGGCGCGCTCGATGACCATTTCCGCGACCTGCACGTGACGCGCGGCCGGTTCGTCGAAGGTGGAGCTGATGACCTCGCCGCGCACGGTGCGCTGCATCTCGGTCACTTCCTCGGGGCGTTCGTCCACCAGCAGCACCATCAGGTGGGCGTCGGGATAGTTGGCCGCGATCGAGTGCGCCAGATGCTGCATCATCATCGTCTTGCCCGACTTGGGCGGGGCGACGAGCAGCGCGCGCTGGCCTTTACCCAGCGGGGCGATCAGGTCGATGATCCGGCTGGTGATGTTGTCGTCGCCGCGGATGTCGCGCTCGAGCTTGAACTGCTCCTTCGGGAAGAGCGGCGTCAAGTTCTCGAACATGATCTTGTGCTTGGACTCCTCCGGCGTCAGGCCGTTGACGCGGTCCACCTTGACCAGCGCGAAGTAGCGCTCGCCGTCCTTGGGCACGCGCACTTCGCCTTCGACCATGTCGCCGGTGTGCAGGTTGAAGCGACGGATCTGGCTCGGGGACAGGTAGATGTCGTCCGTCGAGGCCATGTAGCTGGCCTCGGGCGAGCGCAGGAAGCCGAAGCCGTCTGGAAGGACTTCCAGCACGCCGTCGCCGAACACCTGCTCGCCGGCCTTGGCGCGCTTTTTCATGATCGCGAACATCAGCTCCTGCTTGCGCAGACGGGCGACGTTGTCGATCTCCAGCTCTTCGCCCATCTGGATCAGGGCGGAGACGTGAAGCGCCTTCAGTTCAGAAAGATGCATGGGGGGGTTGACCCGGTCTGTCGTCCAGAGCCTGCCAAGGCCAGAGACACAAACAACGGCGAGCCCAAGGGACGCGCATCCGCGTTGCTGCGGACTTGAGGAAAGCGTGGAGACTTGGGCGCCGAGTCCACGCGCTCACCCGGAAGATCGACGGCGCCTGGAAGACGTCGTTGAGCCCGGGAGGGCGTGGTGGCAAGTTGTTCGCCGGAGCCGCATGGGCCCCGACGAATGGAATCATTATAGGTTGGCGTCCAGGAAGGACGTCAACTGGGCCTTGGACAACGCGCCGACCTTGGTCGCGGCGAGCTGGCCGTCCTTGAACAGCATCAGGGTCGGGATGCCGCGGATGCCGAACTTGGCCGGCACTTCGCGGTTGTCGTCGACGTTCAGCTTGGCGATCTGCAGGCGGTCGCCGTAATCCTTGGCGACTTCGTCCAGGATGGGGGCGATCATCTTGCAAGGGCCGCACCACTCGGCCCAGTAGTCGACCAGCACGGGTTTGTCGGACTGGATGACGTCGCTGTCGAACGAGGCGTCGGAGATGTGTTTGATCTGTTCGCTGCTCATGGAGATGGTCCTTGCGTGATGTCCCTGCCGGGCGGATGCCACGGACGGGCGGCCAGCCGGGCGACAATGTGTACCGCCTCGGGGGCCACAGGGTTGCAGGGTGCGACGATTCTCACACAAGCCCGGAAACCTCGGCCCGAGTAGGCGCTCCCTGGACATGACGGCGCGCAGGGTGCATCTCAAGGGGCAGGGGCCTTGGATTTCGCTATCGTCGCCATTGTCACCACCGTTACCGCCAGCTCTACTGCCTTGTCGATCACGCCGCCGCCCTCGATGACGTCTCCGCCGCCGGTCGACTTTCCGTTGCTGCCGGCCCACATCAGTGCCGCCATCTGGGACGGTGTCGCACGTCGCGCGTCCGAATGGCTGGAGGTTCACGGACTCCCGGCGCGCGACGCAGTGCTGCTGCTGCCCTTCGCGCAACACCTGGCACCGGCGCGGCGGGCATGGATGAAGCTCTCGCGCTGGCAGCCGCGCATCGAGACGACGCACAGCCTGGCGTCGGCGCTGGGACCCAGCGCGCTGCCCCAGGCGGATCAACTGACCGGCGACGCGGCGATCGACGCGCTGGCCGCGCGCGCGCTGATGCGCGGCCAGAGCTGGGCGGAGGCCCTGCGCAAGGAAGACCCGCGCGCCCATGACGCCGCGGTGCAGCGGCTCGTCGAGGCTGCGCATGCGCTGGCGCGCGCCGCGGCGCTGCGCGATCCGGCGCATCGTGACGACTTCTGGGAGCACGGCCGGCAGGCGCTGGCGCTGCAGAGCGGCGTGGGCCACCTGGAGCGCGCGCTGCTGGCGGTGGCGCTCGAATGGGCCGCGGCCGATCCCCGCGCGCCGGCCACCGATGCGCTCTTCGCCTTGCGCCCGAGCGCCTGGCTGCACCTGCAATGTGGCGGACCGGATCCACTTGCCGAAGCCTTGCTGGCCAGCGCGGAGGCCGCCGGCGTGCCGTGCCTGCGCCTGAACGCCGACCTGCCGCTGGATGCCGCGTTCGACGGCGGCGCGCCGGTCGGGCGCATCGAACAGGCCGTGTGCGACGATTTCGAGGACCTCGCGCAATGCAGCGCTGCCTCCGTGCTGGACCACCTGCAGGCGGGCCGCGCGCCGGTCGCGCTGATCGCCCAGGACCGTGTGCTGCTGCGGCGCGTGCGGGCGCTGCTGGAACGGCAGGGCCTGGGCATCCAGGACGAGACGGGCTGGACGCTGGCCACGACCGCGCCGGCCGCGCAGCTGATGGCAATGCTGCGCGCCGCGCGACGCGATGCGACGGTCGACGACTGGCTCGCCTGGCTGAAGACGCCGCTGGCCGTGTCGTTGCGGGAACGCGGCGGCAGCGGCGCGCTGGGCGCGCTCGAGGCGCACTGCCGCAAGCGCGGCTGGTCCTCGCCGCAGGCGGTGCGCGCCGATCGCCTCCCGTCCGGCAGCGAGCGGCTCTGGGAGGGCGCGCGCGAGGCGCTGACGCCGTTGCAGCCGCGTGGCGCCCAGGCGCTGGACGCGTGGATCGCCGCGCTCGGCCAGACGCTGCAGCAGCTTGGCGCGGACGAGCAGCTCAAGCGCCAACCCGCGGGGGGGCCGCAGGTGCTGGAGGCGCTGTGGCTTAGCAAGACGCCGTGGCCGGGATCCGGGCACGAGGCGGTCCTGCGGGGCGCGCAACTGACGGCTGCCGAATTCGTCGACTGGGTCTCGCAGACCCTCGAGGCCGGCGAATACAAGCCGCCGCTGGAAGGCGGCCTGCAGATCATGATCACGCCGCTGGCGAGGACGATGCTGCGTCCGTTCGGCGCGATCGTGCTGCCGGGCGCGGATGCCGCGACGCTGGGGCCGGTCCCGCCGGGGCCGGTGCTGATCGGCGACACGTTCGCGCGCGAGCTCGGCCTGCCGACCGTCGAGGCCAAGCGCCAGGCCCTGGCCTGGCAGTTCGCGCAGCTGCTGCGCGCGCCGGCGGTGACGCTGCTGCGCCGCGGGCACCTCGGCAGCGAGCCGCTGGCGGCGAGTCCGCTGCTGGATCGGCTCGATCTCGCGCTGCAGGCGGCCGGTCACGTGCTGCCGCACTGGCACGATCCGCGCCTCGACGCGACCGTGCCGACGGCGCACGCCGATCGTGCCGCCGCGCAGGCCGAAGGGCGGCTCCCTTCGGCGCTCAGCGCGAGCGCCGTGGAGTCGCTGCGCCAGTGTCCGTACCAGTTCTTCGGCCGGGTGCTGCTGGGCTTGCGCGAGGCCGGCGAGCTCGATGTCCAGGCCGACAAGCGCGACTACGGCACCTGGCTGCATGCGGTGCTGCACCAGTTCCACACCGAACGCGCGGCGGACACAGATCCGCATCTGGACGACGAGGCGCGCCTGCAGCGCGCCGCGCAAGACCAGATGCGCGAGCTCGGCCTGGCGCCGGCGGAGTTTCTGCCGTACTCCGCAAGCTTTGCGCGCTTCGTGCCGGCCTACCTCGGCTGGCTCGCGCAGCGCGAAGGCGAGGGCCAGCGCTTCGAACGCGGCGAGGTCGATCGCCGCGTGCATCCCTGGGCAGAGATCGAGCCAGCGCTCGCGGAACTCGCGCTGCTCGGTCGCATCGACCGGATCGACGACGCCCCCGATGGACAGCTGCTCATCGACTACAAGACCGGCAGCCTCAAGGGCTTGAAGGACAAGGTCGCGAATCCGCTCGAAGACACCCAGCTCGCCGTCTACGCCGTGCTGATGGGCTTGCGCCAGTCGCACGACCCCGGCCCTCACCCCCGCCCTCTCCCGCAAGCGGGAGAGGGAGTGAGCGTGCACCGAACTGAGCGTGAGACGCCAGCGCCCTTCTTGCCCCCTCTCCCGCTTGCGGGAGAGGGCAGGGGTGAGGGCCAGCGACCTGGGCAGTCCGCTCCCCCGCTGCGTGCGCAATACCTGGCGCTGGACGACGCCAAGGGCATCGCCGAGATCGAGCACGAGCACGTGGAAGAGACCGCGACCGTGATGCTGGACGGCCTGCGCCGGGACCTGCTGGCCATCCACGCCGGCGATCCGCTGCCGGCCTTGGGCGAGGGTGTCGCCTGCGCCTACTGCGAGATGCGCGGCCTGTGCCGCCGCGACGATTGGGAAGGGGCTGCGCCGTGACCGCGCCGACGAACGTGCCGATGAAAGTGCCGATGAAAGTGCCGATGAACGCGCTCACGACAAGCGTCGCCGCCTACACGCTCGACGGCGCGCCGGTCGCGCGCGAGCGCTTCTACGAACTCGCTTGCGATCCGGCGCGCAGCGTCGTCGTCGAGGCCTGTGCCGGCGCGGGCAAGACCTGGATGCTGGTCTCGCGCATCTTGCGCGCGCTGCTGGACGGCGCGCGGCCGCAGGACATCGTCGCGATCACCTTCACCCGCAAGGCCGCCGGCGAGATGCGTGCGCGCCTGAACGAGTGGCTGCACGAATTCGCGCACTGCGACGACGCGGGCCGCGTGCTCGCGCTGCGGCAGCGCGGGCTGCCGCAGGCGCAGGCCGTGGAACTCGCGCCGCGCCTGGCGACCCTGCAGCAGCGGCTGCTGCAGGACGCGCGGCCGGTGGAGATCCGCACCTTCCACGCCTGGTTCTCGCAGCTGCTGCGCGCCGCGCCGCTGGAGCTGCTGCGCGCGCAGGGCCTGTCGCCGGAGCTCCAGCTGCTGGAGGACGAAAGCGACCTGATGCCCGAGCTCTGGCAGCGTTTCCACGCCGCGGTGCTCGAGGACGAGACGCTCCTGGCGATCTATCGCGACCTGAGCCTCATCCATGGCCGCAACAAGCTGCTGGACTGGCTGACCTCGGCCTTCGACAAGCGCGTGGAGCTGCGCCTTGCCCATGCGCACGGCCGGCTGATGGACAGCATGCCGACGGCGGCCGAGGTGGTGCCCGAACTCGCCACGTTCGCCCATCCGCTCGACGCCTTCGCGACGATGCGCGGCGACCTGCAGTCGCTCGCGATCGAACTCGGCCAGTCGACGAAGGTCACGCCCAAGAAGTGCGCGACCGCGATCGAACAGGCGCTGCAGCTGCCCGACGACGCGGCGCTTGCGAGCGTGCGCCAGGCCCTCTTCACGGCGGAAGGGTCGCCGCGCAAGAACCTGGGCGATTCATCCGCGTTGTCGGCGGTGCTGGACCGGCTGCAGCGGCTGCTGCTCGCGATCGACCAGGACCGCGCGCGCCTGTGGCACCAGCAGATGTGCGCGCTGGCGCTGACCCTGCTCGACGCGTTCGACCGGCTCAAGCGCGAGCGCGGCATCGTCGACATGAACGACCTGGAGCGCGGCGCGCTGGCCCTGCTCGGCGACGCGGACCTGTCCGGCTGGGTGCAGGAGCGGCTGGACAGCCAGGTCCGGCACCTGCTGATCGACGAGTTCCAGGACACCAGCCCGTTGCAATGGCACGCGTTGCATGCCTGGCTGTCGGGGTATGTCGGCGCGGGCGGCGGCGCCAGCGGTCAGCGGCCGCCGTCGGTGTTCATCGTCGGGGATCCGAAGCAGAGCATCTACCGCTTCCGGCGCGCCGAGCCCCGCGTCTTCGCGGCGGCGCGCGATTTCGTGCGTGAAGGCCTGGACGGCGTGCTGCTGGCCTGCGACCACACGCGGCGCAACTCGGCGCCGGTGCTGGCGGCGGTGAACGCCGTCTTCGAATCGGCGAGCCTGGCGCAGCAGTACAGCGGCTTCCGTCCGCACACGACGGAGTCCAGCGGCGGCGACCCGCTGGACGGCGTGTTCTACATCGATGGCGACCAGGATGCCGACGAGGACGCGACCGACACGGGGCGGGACGCGGGCAGCTGGCGCCCGAGCCTGACCGAGCCGCGACGCGAGCCGGAGCTGCATCGCCGCGAGGCCGAGGCCGAGCGGATCGCCGCCTGCATCGGCGACCTGCTGGCGAAGGGCGGAACGCAACCCGGCGAGATCTTCGTGCTGGCGCGCAAGCGCGAGGGGCTGCGCGTGCTCGCGCAGATCCTGAAGGGTCGGGGCATCGCGCACGCGGCGCCGGAGGACATGGCCCTGCTGGACGCCCCGGACGTGCGCGACTTGCTGGCGCTGCTGGATGCCTTGGCGTCGAGCGGCCATCAGCTGTCGCTGGCGCATGCGCTGCGCAGTCCGCTGTTCGGCGCGAGCGAGGCGGACCTGTTGTGGCTCGCCGCCGAATCGAACTCCGTGCGGTGGCTCGGCGAAGAGCGAGCCCCCGCGGACAGAGAACCAACGCAGACAGCGAGTGCGGCAGGACCGGAATGGGGCTTGGGGGTCCAGGAGGGATCCCCCATGCCCCGTGCAGGGCCCGCTGAGACTGTGCAGGCGGGCGATCTCCCGCCGGAGGCCGAGCCGCCCGAAGCGCCCCGGCCCGAGACCTCGACGACCCCGACGACCCCGACGACCCGCTCCTGGTGGGAAACGCTCCTGCAAGCCGACCCTGATGGCTTGAGCGAGCCGCTGCGCCGCGCGCAAGGTCTGCTGTCGCGCTGGGCCTCGATGGCGGTGCTGCGCAGCCCGCACGACCTGCTCGATGCGATCGTGCACGAGGGCGATCTGATGGCGCGCCTGGCCGCCGCCGTGCCGGCCAGCGAGCGCCGCGCCCGGCTGCATGCGGTGGAGGCGCTGCTGGCGCTTGCGCTCGAGCTGGACGGCGGTCGTTACGCCGGCCTCTACGGCTTCGTCCGCGCGTTGAAGAGCCGTGCGCTGAAGCTGGCGGCGCCCGCCGAGCCCGATGCCGTGCAGCTGCTGACGGTGCATGGTGCCAAGGGGTTGGAGGCGAAGGTCGTGATCCTGATGGACGCCGAGGCGGGTCCGGCGCGCGCCGAGAGCATGGCGCTGGCGATCTCCTGGCCGGTGCTGGAGGCGGTGCCGCGGACGGTGGCCTTCCTGGTGTCGGAGGCGAAGCCGCCGCCGTCGCTGCAGGCGCTGCTCGACGACGAGAAGGACCAACGCCAGCGCGAGGAACTCAACGCGCTGTACGTCGCGATGACGCGCGCGCGCCACCGGCTGCTGCTGAGCCGCACCCCGGCGAAGCGCCAGGCTTCCTCGGGCACGTGGTGGACGCGGGTGCAGCCGCAGGCCGAGGCGATGGCGGTGCCGGAAGTCGCCGACGACAGGCCTGTGCCGGACGACGACGTCGCGCGGCTCAAGGTGCTGCCGCGCGTCGATCCCTTGCCGGTCGAGGTGGCCGAGGCGGGCGCGGACGTGGGCCAGAGCCCCGACGAGGTCGACGACAGCGCGGCACTCGGCGAGGCGCTGCATCGCGTGCTCGAATGGCACAGCGGGCCGCGCGGCGGCGCGCAGGCGCTGGAGCGGCTGATGGCCGCCGCGGCGCAGATGTACGGCCTCGACGCGCGCCGCACGGAGCGCCTCGAGCGCAGCGTGCACGCGATCCTCGGCGGCGCGGAGTGCGCGTCCTTCTTCGACGCCGCCGTGCTCGACTGGCACGGCAACGAGGTGCCGCTCAGCTGGAACGGCCACGACATGCGGCTGGACCGGCTGGTCAGCCGCCGCGACGGCGCGGGCGTGCCCACGTGGTGGGTGCTCGACTACAAGCTCCACCCGGCGCCGCAGCGCAACCCGGAGTACATCCAGCAGCTGTGGTGCTACCGCGAGGCCGTGATGGCGCTGCAGCCGGGCGAGCCGGTGCGCTGCGCCTTCATCACAGGGCAGGGCCGGTTGATCGATTGCACCGAGGCTGTGGCCGGCGCGGCCGACCTCTTCGCCTAGTTCCGACGCCTTCTTGCTGACTGCCGAGTTCGCTGGCCCTCACCCCCACCCTCTCCCGCAAGCGGGAGAGGGAGTAAGAGGAGTGGCTGCGTTTCGCGTCTGATGCGCGTATTGCTCCCTCTCCCGCTTGCGGGAGGGCAACCGTGTCAAACCCCTACGGCAGCAGAAGCGCTGGGACTCTCTTGCTCCCTCTCCCGCTTGCGGGAGAGGGCAGGGGTGAGGGCCAGCGGCGGTGGCAGTGCTGAGCCTCTCCGACGTCGGCGACCGTCAGGCCGGCGAGCCGTAATCCCCTTCGGACGGCCGGCTGTGCCAGGCCACCGAAGTCGTGGTCGGCCACGGTCCGCCGTCCCCCAGCCGTTGATGCACCGCCTGCGCGCTGAGCGCCGCGGCTTCCAGCACGCGGGTCAGCGCCTGGAACTCGGGCAGCGACGGCTCCGGCATCGTCGTGCGCAGGTAGACGTTGCCGCGCAGGCTCAGCAGCACGAACGGACGGCCTTCCACCAGCACGTCCTGCGTCGCCTGCGCCAGGCGCTCGTTCAGATCCTTGTCGAGCCAGGCCATCACCAGCTCGCGGTTGATGCCGACCGCGCCGAAGCGCTGCCGCACGAGCTTGGACTCCATCTGCGAGTGCTTGGGGAACATCACCAGCCAGCGCATCTCCTCGGGCGTGTCCGTGTCCACCCGCGTCCGCAGCGTGTCGGTGTAGGCCTCGAAGACGCTGCTCTCCAGACGCTCCATCAGCTTGCGCTCGATGAGCATCATCTGCATGTCGGGATTGACCTTGAGCTCGCAGCGCATGCGCAGCTCGTAGCCGTCGATGTAGCTGCGCTGCGACGGGCCCCACTCGATGCGGGTGAGGCCGGGCAGCGTGCGGGGCAGGTCGATGACGAAGCCGCGCCCGTCACGGGCCTGGCGCAGCTGGCCGCCGCGTTCCGAGGCCCAGTCGCTCAAGGGACGCCACCGCGCCGCGTTGGCACGGGCGGCGAACCACTGTTTGATTTGTTTGATTACCATGAGGCGGGACGATGCGCGCGGGGCCCGGGGTCCGTGCATTGACGAGTCGGCTGACGGGTCAGCCGACGTGTCGACGGCTGGGCCTGCGCGCCCGAACGGAGAACGCTTGATGATCGAAGTGTATTCATGGCCCACGCCCAATGGCCACAAGGTGCACATCATGCTGGAAGAGTGCCGGCTGCCTTACCGGGTGATTCCCGTGGACATCGGCGCCGGCGACCAGTTCGATGCGAAATTCCTGGCCATCAGCCCCAACAACAAGATCCCCGCGATCGTCGATCCCGACGGGCCGGACGGGCAGCCGATCTCGCTGTTCGAGTCCGGCGCGATCCTGCTGTACCTGGCCGGCAAGACCGGGCAGTTCCTGCCGTCCGACACGCGCGGGCGCTACGAGGCCCTGCAGTGGCTGATGTTCCAGATGGGTGGCGTCGGGCCGATGCTGGGCCAGACGCACCACTTCCGGATGTACGCCCCCGAGAAGATCGAGTACGCCATCGACCGCTACACCAACGAGGCCAGGCGCCTCTACGGCGTGATCGACCGGCGGCTGGCGCGCAGCAAGTACATCGCCGGGCCCGCTTACGGCATCGCCGACATGGCGATCTTCCCGTGGCTGCGCGGCGCGAAGAACCAGGGCGTGGAGATGGCGGACCATCCGCACCTGAAAGGCTGGTTCGATGAGATCGCGAAGCGGCCCGCGGTGGAGCGCGCCGTCGAGGTGCTGGCCGAGAAGCGCCGGCCGCTGGTCGATGACAAGGCGCGCGAGGTGCTGTTCGGCAAGACCCAGTACGAGCGGCGCTGAAGCGCCCGGCGTGGCAGGTCGCGCGGACGGCGCGGGGGTCAGATCTTGCCCAGCCGCGCGCGGTCGCCCAGCTCGGTGAGCCAGCGGCGGCCGTCCTCGCGGATGGCCGTCGCCAGACCCTTGTCCTGCAGCCGCTGCTGCATCTCCTCGCTGACCGGCATGCCGCCGGGCGATTGCGGCAGGAAGTAGAGCGCGGCGCGCTCGTCCTCGGTGATCACCAGGTCGGCGGGCGGGACGGGGAAGTTGAAGGTCGGCGGCGTGGACATGCGCCGCAGTATCCCTCAGGGCTTGTCTCCGTCAGACCGTGGTCGAGGTGGTCGTGTTGGCCGTGGGGATCGCGGCCGTGACGGCGCGGGCGCGCCGGCGGCCCGCCACGCCCGCCGCCAGCGCGGCGATGCCCAGCAGCGCGAGCGAGCCCGGCTCCGGCAGTTCGCCCGCGGCGAAGGCCAGCGAATTGGCCATCAGCAGCGCGCCGTCGCTGGAGGGATTCCAGCCCCCGGGCGACACATCGCTGGACGTCGGGAACATGTTCAGTCCGACGACCACGCCGTTGTGGTCCATGCGGTAACCCGCTAGCGCCTGCCCGTTGCTCCATTCGGCGACGATCTCGGCGCCTGTCTTCGCCGTGAGCCGGTAGCAGAACGCGGACGTGCCGCCGTTGAAGCTGGTGACGTCGCGCATCAGCGGGCTGTCGGGTCGGATCACGTGACCCAGTCCGCCGCAGGCGTTCTGGTTGTTGTTGGTGTTGAAGACGTCGTAGTTGGCGGAGACGAAGCGGCCCTGCATGCCCTTGAAGGCGGAGGTCGCATGCGACAGGCCGGCTTCGACGACACCGCCGCCGGCGTCCACGTAGTCCGCCAGCACGTTGCCCAGCTGGACGGCGCTGGCGAAAGGCACGAGGGCGCTTTCGTCGTAGACCAGGACGGCGTCGTAGGCCGTCAGCATCGCGAGCGTGGGCGTGCCCGTGGCGACGTTGAAGACGTCGACCACGCCGCTGACCACGCCGGTGGCAGCGATCTTGGACTGCACGTCGGCCAGGCCGCCCGCCTGCGCGGGCGCGCCGAGGATCAGCACCGAGGCCTGCGCGGCCGCGGCGGTGGCGCACAGCGCGGCGGCGGCCAGGGTGGCGCGGAGACGGGGGAGGAGACGGGGGAGGAGGGTCGAGCGCTTCATCGGGGGTTCTCTCTCTGACGGTCGTTCTTCTCGCCGGTGGCGGGAGACCAAAACCGGAGGCGGAAAGCGGAGGCGGAAAGCGCGGGAGGTAAGCAACATCCAAGCCACGAGGCTCGAAGGCGTGGTGCCTCAAGGACTTGCATCGCCTGTCCCTGGAGAATGGGTCAGCGACTGTAATGAAACCCGACACTTCCGGCGTGGAAGTTGCTTCGCGGATCGCCCGTCCGGAGTTCCGCCGTGACGCCCGCTCTGACGCCGGCTCTGACGGCCGCCGGCCTCCCTTGTAATGCGGGGGTAAAACATCGTCGGCCTGCGTGGCGCCGGATGACGGTTGGAGGGAAACTTGCCCAGGCGTGAAGGCGCCACCTGCTTGCCAGCCGGTGGCGGATCTGATCACAACGACAAAGGAATTCTCATGTCAGCCAAGCCAGACCACACCGATGCCGTCGGGGGTGTCGAGAGCCACAACGGACGCTGGTTCGTCCGCGAAGTCGTCGGCGAGGCGCCGCCGTTCCGCGCGCGTTACCTGGTGATCGCCGCGCATGCGGCCGCCGACGGCGGCAAGCCGGAACTGAACGGCTACTGGCACGAGCTCGAACGCAGTTTCGACACGTGGAGCTATGCGGCGGACGCGGCGCTCGAAGCGGCGCAGCGCACGATCGACTTCCGCCCCTGAGTCCGCCCTTCAGTGCGCCCCTCAGTCCGCCTCTCAGTCCGCCTCTGAAGAGCGCCCCGCCGGGTCACATCCCGGCGGTGATCTTCTTCTGCAGCGCCTTGTACTGGTCCAGGCGCGGGCCGCCGAGCGCGACCGCGCGCTCGATCGCGAGCGAGGCCTTGTAGCGCTGGCCCTGCTCCAGCAGCACCTGCGCCAGGTTGTTCCAGCCCTCGGGCAGGTCGGGCCGCACGTCGGTGAGCCGGGCATAGTGCCGGACCGCGGTGCGGCGGTCCTTGGCCGCGTAGGCGGTGTTGCCAGCGCCCAGCAGCAGCACGGGCTCGCCGGGCCAGCGCGTCAGCGCGGCGGTGTAGCCCTTGCGCGCCGCGGAAGCATCCAGCCGCTCGAGCGCGGCCAGCGCCGCGCCGGTGCCCGCGCCGTCCAGCGAGGCCGGCAGCAGATCCGGCGGCAGCGTCGTCATCGCCCAGTAGTCGCCGCGCGCCCAGGTGCGCTCGAAGACCGGCAGCTCGACCTCCTGCCGCGCGGTCTTGCCGCTGTGCAGCAGGATCGTGCGGCGCTGCCTGTCATAACCGACCACCACGGCGTAATGCCACACCGGCGCGATGTCCAGCGACAGGTTCTGGAACACGATCACCGGATGCCCGGCGGCGACCTCGGTCAGCAGCGCGTCCAGGCGCGGCGGCAGCACGTAGGCCGGCAGGCCCTGGCGGCGCGTCGCGACCAGCATCTCCGTCTGCAGCGAGCCCTTGCGGCCAGGCAGGAAGACCTGCGGCTTCAATTGCTCGACCGTCGTCGCTTTGCCCGCCGTGCGCAGCAGCATCGCGAGCGCGGCCGGGCCGCATTCGTAGTCGTCCTGCGCGATGAAGGGCGTCCAGCCCGACAGGTCCACCTGCGTGGGGAGGTCGGCGGGCCACTGCCGTTCCAGCGCCTGCAACTGCGGCGGCGTGCTCGCGCACCCGCCCAGCAGCAGCGCCAGCGCCAGCGCGGGCGCGGCGAGCGCGGTCAGCGACCGGGAGGATCGGTCGCACCGGTCGGACCTATCGGACCTATCGGACCGGTGCGACCTAACGGACCGGGCCGGCCGGCCAAGCCCATCGAGCCGGACGAAGGGCATGTCGACCTCAGCGGATCGAGCGCGTGAACGGGAAGACCTTGGTGAAGCCCAGGATGTCGGTCACCAGCAGGATCACGAACACGGCGAAGATGATGCCGAGCACGTCGCCGCCGGCCGGAGCCTGCGCGATGCGGCCGTCGAGGGCGCGGATCTCGTCGTCGGACATGGCGTCCACGCGCGCTTGCGCGGCGGCGCCGTCGACGCCTTCCTTGACCATGGCTTGACGCACGTCCTCGCGGGCGAAGAACGCGTTGACGCGCACGCGGCTGTCGGCGGCCGCGCCGGGCGTCGCGGCGGTGGCGGCGGGCGACACCAGGGCGTCGGTCGGCACAACCTGCGCGCTCGCGTGCATCGGCAGCGCCATCAGCGTGCACGACGCGATCAGCGTGGACGCGATCGCGCGCTTTGCCAGCGAGGGGCGCGATGCCGGGGTCGTCGCGACGACGGCGGCGGAGGTTTCGAGAGCGGCTTGGAACGCTTGTTCTTGTCGGTTCATGGGGGATCTGGAGGGAAGGAGTGGCGAAATCCTAGGTCCCCGCCCGACGCTGTTACAAGTTCGATTACCGGGCGTCACAACGGATGCAACTCTAGGGTGATCCGACGCCCGGACAGGCTGGAATAACGTGATAAGGCGGCCTGCCGCGGAGATGCCGGGCGCGAGTGCGAGTGCGAGTGCGAGTGCGAGGGCATGGGCATGGGCGAGGGCGAGGGCGAGGGCAAGGGCGAAGGCAGCGGCGAAGGCGCCGAGCGCCTCAGCGGTCGCAGCGTTGGCCGCTGGCGCTGCGCAGGATCCAGCGCTCGGCCTTGCGGGACAGCAGCGCGGTGGAGCTGAGCGTGCCCAGGTCGCAGGTCGTCGCGTCGACCTCGGCGAACTGCGCGAGTTCGACCGTGTCCGCGTCGCGCCAGCGCATGAAGCGGAAGCTGATCGCGGTCTGGTCCGCCCCGGGCTGGAAGCGGTAGCGTTCGACGAGGCGGCCATCCTCGCGGCTCCAGAGGACGACGCCGTTGAACTCGGCACCCGGCGACGCGTGCGTCACGACCAGGTAGCGCCCGTCCGGCGACGGATTGACGTTGCCGTGCATCTCATAGCGCGTGCCGTCGGCGCGGGAGATCCACAGCAGTTCACTGCCGGCGGCCAGGGTCGCGCGCACGACGTAGAACTGGCCGTCCGGCGACAGGCCGTCGAGGCGGAAATCGACGGCGGGCAGGGTGGGATCGTTGGGGTCGGCGCGCTGGCTGTCGAGGATCACCGGTCGTCCCTTGGCGACGGGCAACCACAGCCGCAAGTCCTCGCGACGTGCCGCCACGCCGATGCGGCGCAGCACCTCGGCTTCGGCCTGGACGCGGAACTGCTCGTCGGAGCCTTCCTCGGCGACGGAAGCGCCGGCGAGGGAGGACGAGGGCGAGAACAGCATGCCGCGCGGGGCGAAGCCGGCAGAGGCGGCAGGGCGGGGCGGCGCGGGCCAGGCGTTCGAGGAGGCCTCGGCGGCGAGTCCCGTGAACATCAGCGCGAGCGCGACGAGCGCGCCGAGTGCGTGGTCGGCGCAATGGATGCGATTGGTGCGACTGGTGCGGCTAGTGGCACTTGTGTGGCCGCGGGGCATGGTGGGAGCAGCTTCCGGAAAGGCTGCCGGGAGGGCTTCCGGAACGGCGGACAAGGCGGACGACATCGGACGGGACTGCGGGCGCGAGCGGATCAGAGGGCTGGGCGCCGCAGTCTAAAAGCGCTCCGTTCGCTGTCCCACACAACTTACGCCTGGTGACAAGACCTGCCCCGGCGGGGTCAGGCCTTGCGCGTATGAAGTCTTCAACGCCTGCAGCGCGGCGCCGAGACGTCCTTGAGCGCCCAGTTGTCGCCCTCGCGCGCGAGCACGACCAGCGTCTCTTCCATGGCCTGGGGGCAGGTGAGGGGATCGCCCTGGGTGGTGCGCTCGAGTTCGATGGTCCGGTTGTCCTTCCAGCGCATGAAGCGGTACTGCGCGTAGCGATCACCGGGTTCGTGGCGGAACTTCTCGACCAGCCGGCTGGACGCGCGCTCCCAGATCAGGATGCCGTTGAAGTCCGTCGCCTCGGAGGCGCTGACGACCGCCAGCAGGCTGCCGTCCGGCGAGGGCTTGGGCGTGGCGCGCAGCCGGTAGCGCTCACCGTCCTGGCGCGAGACCCAGATGACGTCGCTGCTGTCGTAATAGGTCGCGCGCACGACGAAGAACTCGCGGTCCGGCGACAGGCCGTCGAAGCGGTAGTCCTCATAGGCCGCCTCGCCGTGGCCGCTGGCATTGGGCCAGACGCTGTCGAAGAGCTCCGGTCGTCCGGAAACGGTCGGCAGCACCAGCCGCGAACCGGTGCGCTTGATGAGGTCGTGCCGGCTTGCCGCATTGGCCTTGCGGAGGGCGTCGGCCTCGGCCTTGGCGCGGAAGGCCTCGTCCGAGCCTTCGCTGCCGAATGCCTGGCCCGGATCCGCGTCGGGCCGCGCGCGCTGCAGGTCCTTCGTGAAGTCGCCCTTGGGCGCGATGCCGGTGGACTTCGCGGGCGGCGGCGGCTTGTAGGCCTGCTGCTGCGCGGCGACGGGGCCGGCGGCGGTCGCCGCCAGGGCGGCCAGCGCGAAGGGGACGACGGATCGGACGAAGGGGCGCATGAAGGTCTGTTCAGTTCAACCGTGGATCGCCGCGGCGACGATCTGGCCGATGGAGATGCACATCGCCGCGACCACGACGGCCAGGGCCATGTTCTTGTGCTCGACGATCTCTTCCCACAACTTGTACGGGGTCAGCTTGTCGATGACGACGAAGCTGATCCAGAACACCAGCACGCCGATGAGGGCGTACAGGATGGAGCCCAGCACGATCGCGGGCTTGAGCCATTCGAAACCTTCCATGTCGTTCTCCTGGGAACTTGATATCGGTGAAGAACGGCGGTCGGAGATCCGGGCCGCCGGAGTGTCTCCGCGATCGCCGTCGTCGTCGGGGGACTCTGAGTGACTCTGGGTGAGACTGGTGACTACTTGTGGCCGCCGCCGCCGCTGCTGTAGCCGCCGTAGGAGCCGCCGCTGGAGCCGACGTAGCCCACGCCGGAGCCGCGGCTGCTGCGCTTGCACTGCTGGTACTCGGCGCTGCTCTCGCCGTAGGTGTCCTTGTAGCGGTCGCAGTCGTCCTTGCTGCAGGCGCGCAGCAGCGCGAACAGCACCGCGATGACGAAGATCCCGATGATGATGTTGCGCAGCAGCTTGCCCTGATCCATGCCCGACGTCACGTCGCGGCGCAGCGCCGGCATCTTGTCCTCGGGCAGCGCGGAGAAGCGGCGCACCTCGGCGGCGTCGACGGCCCGGCCATGGCTCCAGGTCACCTCGTTGCCGGCCTGCTCGCTGCTCAGCAGCTCCAGCCGCGTGCCGTTGCGCCATTCATAGTCGCGGACGAGGGCGTGTTCCTCGCGCTTGACGCGCCAGTAGAACTCGCCCAGCAGGTAGGTGACCTTCGCGGTGTAGGTCCACTTGTGCTTGAAGTCCTTGTCCTTGTAGCGGACCGACTTGGCGCCCGCGTTCGACGGCGCGCCGGTGATCGGCCGCACGACGCTCCAGCCGTCCTCCGTGTCGACGAGGAAGGCGAAGCCCTCCATGCGGCTGAACAGCAGGTACTCGCGCCAGAAGGTCTGTTCGTCCTCGCCGGACTCGGGGAGGTCGCAGCGCTCCAGGTAACCGACGACCTGCCAGGGCTTGGGGGTGCCGCCCTCGACCGCCAGCAGTCCGGTCGTGCCCAGCGGGATCTGGGGTTCGCCGCCGGTGTTCTGGCGATAGGCGGCCAGATCGGCGCCGGCGCCCTGGGAAACGTCGACGACGGACTGGCACTGGCCGCAGACGATGGACTGCGTCGTGCCCAGCTTCGGTTCGAGCGAGGCGCCGCAGTTGGGGCAGGGCAGCGCCTTCGATTGCAGCGTGGCGCCGCTGGCCTCGCGCAGCCCGGTCAGCGCCAGGTCGGCGAGCTGGACCGCGCGGCCGATCGACCAGGTGGGCCGTGCCGGATCGCTGTACTCGAGCGTCGCGACCTCGTCGGCCGTGTTGCGCAGGTCGACGACGGGATAACTTTTCGCCAGCTCCGGCGGATGCGGCAGTTCGCCCTCGGCGGCGGCGAGCGTCGCGTCGACGATGGACGCGACCTGCCAGGCCGAGCCCGCGAGCATCTGCAACCCGCCGGGGCGCAGCGTGGCGGGATCGGGCGCGCGCTCCTGCAGCGGCGCCTCGAAGCTGATGACGAAGCTGCCGTTGTCCTCGGCCAGCCAGCCGCTGCGGGGCGGCTGGTCGGCGCTGGCGTCGAAGAGGAGGTGCCACTCGTTCCAGCTGCCGTCGGCATAGGCCATCTGCAGCCGGCCGGCGACGACGAAGCCCGCGCCCGCGTAGCGCCCGGCGGCGCCGAGCTGCAGCGGCGAGTAGTCCTCGAACAGTTCCGCGCTGGTGCCGATCTTGCGCAGCGCGTCGCCTTCACGCAGCAGCGTGGCGCGGCAATAGCTGCAGACGGCGCTGGCGGACGCGGCCGAGGCGAACTCGACCGGCGCTCCGCAGTTCGGGCAGAGCGCCTGCCAGCGGCGCTGGGGGGAAGCGGTGGCCAATCAGGATCCGGAGCGAGTCATGCCGGGGGAGACGCCGAGACGCCGCACGGCGTCAGCTGAGCTTCTTCAGCAGGTCGGCCTTCTTGGCCGCGAATTCCTCGTCGGTGAGGATGCCCTTGGCCTTGAGGTCGCCGAGCTTCTCCAGCAGCAGGAGCACCTCGTCGGCGCTGGCGCTGACGGGTTGCGGCTGGACGGGCGCGGCACCTTGTGCAGCGGCTTGTGCGGCGGCCTGGTTGGCGCCGGACAAGCCCTGCTGCAGCTGCTGCGCCATGGTCTGGCCAAGCGCCAGTCCCGCGCCCAGTCCCATCGCATCGCCCGCGATGCCGCCGCCGCCGCCCGCGCCGACACCCTCGGCGAGCTTGGGGATGGCTTGGGCGGTCTGGTACTGCAGGAACTGGCCCATGTTCTGGCCGATCATGCCCATGCCGATCTTCTGGTCGAGGATCTTTTGCAGTTCCTCGGGCAGGGAGACGTTCTGCAGCGTGACCCCTTCGAGCTTGAGTCCGAGCGCGTCGAAGGACGCGGCGTTGGCCTCCTGCAGCGCCTTGGCGAACTCGACCTGATTGGCCGCGAGGTCCAGGAAGGGGATGCCGGACTGGGCGACCGCGTCCGAGATGTGCTGCAGCATCAGGCCGCGGAGCTGGCCGTCGAGTTCGGTGACGGTGTAGCGCTCGCGGGTGCCGGAGATCTCGGTGTGGAACTTCTTCGGATCGACGATGCGGTACGAGTAGTTGCCGAACGCGCGCAGGCGCACCGCGCCGAAGTCCTTGTCGCGGATGGTGACGGGCTGGGTGGTGCCCCAGCGCTGGTCGATCTGCTGGCGGGTGGAGAAGAAGTAGACGTCGCTCTTGAAGGGGGACTCGAAGAGCTTGTCCCAGTTCTTGAGGTAGGTCAGGACCGGCAGCGTCTGCGTGGTCAGCTTGTACATGCCGGGGCCGAACACGTCGGCGACCTTGCCTTCGTTGACGAAGACGGCCATCTGCGATTCGCGCACGGTGAGGGAGCCGCCGTACTGGATTTCAAAGTCCTGCATCGGGTAGCGGTACGAGAGGACGCCGTTGTCGTCCTCCGTCCACTGGATGATGTCTATGAACTGTTTCTTGATGAAGTCCATCAGGCCCATGGCGCTGCTCCACGAAAGGCACGGTCCAAACCGACCGTCGCGGAGGAGTATCCCTCAGCGGCGGGGCGACCTTCGTCACCCCGAGGGGGGAGGTTTGTGCGGATGGGGCGACAGCGCCCGAGGTGCCTCGACGCAAGCGCGGCGACTAGGCTCCGTGGAAGACCTCCTCCAGGTGGCTGGGAACGATGCCCGCACGCCGCATCAATACCCGCGCGTCTCCATCGGCGGTTTGCCCTGCCGCACCTGCTCGCGGGCACGCGCCTCTTCCTTCATGAGCCTGCCGTTGGCGACGTGACGCACCAGCCAGGGCAGGGGACGGACCTTCGCGCCGGTGGCTGTCGCCGTGACCCAGGCCTTCGCGCATTTTTCGAAGAGCTCGGCGTTCAACGCGAGCCGCGACGGCGTCATCCCCAGCAGAACGACCTGACCCGCATGCAGTGCCACGTTGCCGCCGTCGGCCAGCGCGACCGGCAGCTGCGACAGGTGATCGGTGGGACGCGCCATGTGGCCGAGCTGGCGGATCTGTTCGTCGAAGACCGCCGGCATCCATCCGCCGAAGGCCGCGATCTGGCGGCAGAACGGGCCGCCACCGACGAGCACGGCGCAGACATCGGGCCGGGCCACATAGACCGTTCGATGCAGCGCCGGCGCGCCTGCGCCGAAGCCTTCGGCAGGAGCGAGCGGCGAACTGCGCATCGATGCGTCCGTGGCCGTTCCCCAGCCCATCCGCCCGCTCGCGGGATCGCGCAGCGAGAGGCTGTCCGCGTCGCCCGGCATGAGCCCGCGCGCCAGCAGCCGTTGCCGAAGGCCGCGCCAGGTGTCGGCGAGCGTGGCGTCGCTCACTTCAGCGCCCATATCAGCGACCATATCAGCGCTCATACCAGCGCCATCACATCGTCGAAGCGGTTCAGCGCGTCGTCGATGACCTCGTCGGTGTCGGCCAGGCTCGTGTAGAGCCGGCTGCCCGCCACGGAGATCAGCCCGTGCGCGGTGAACGCTGCGCCCATCTCCTCCATCATGTGCTTGCGGCGCTTGGCCTCGTCCTTGACCTGGAGGAGCTTCCACAGGCTGCTCGTGTCGAGCAGCAGCACGCCCGAGGTCTGCAGGTGCACGATGGAGCCGAGGTTGTAGGCCACGTACGGCAGTCCGCGTCGCTGGATGATCTCGTCCAGCCCGATGCGCAGACGCTCGCCGGCGCGTCCCGCCACTGCCGGCGCGTTGGTGCGCTCCACCTCCAGCAGCGCGTGGTAGCCCGCCACGCAGCTGAGCGGATTCGCCGACAGCGTCCCGCCGACGAAGGCCCGCCGCGAGGTCGTCCCGATGCCGCCGACCAGCGACATCATGATCTCCCGCTTGCCCCCGATCGCGCCCGCCATCGGGTAGCCGCCGGTCAGGCACTTGCCCAGCACCGTGAGGTCGGGCGTCACGCCGAAGTAGGCCTGCGCGCCGCCCATGCCGGCGCGAAAGCCCGTCACCACCTCGTCGAAGATCAGCAACGCGCCGAACTCGTCGCAGAGCGCGCGGACCTGGGCATTGAACTCGCGGTGCACGGGCCGCGTGCCGCTTTCCGGCCCGAAGGGCTCCAGCAGCACCGCGGCCGTGCCGCCGCGCAGACGGTTCCAGCGCAGCAGCCGGCGCAGCGCCTCGGGATCGTTGGGCAGGCACTCCTGGGTGTTCGCCGTCGCGCCGCGCGGAATGCCGATGGCCTCCATGCGGCCGGTCTTCGGCAGCCGCATGCCGTAGACCAGCTGATCGCTCCAGCCGTGGTACGCGCCGCCGATCTTGATCACGCGCTGGCGCCGGGTGAAGGTGCGCGCCAGCCGCACCGCGCCCATCACCGCCTCGGTGCCGGAGCCCAGCATGCGCAGCATCTCCACGCCGGGCATGTGGCGGCAGACGAGTTCGGCGAGCTTGATCTCGTACTCGTGCAGCAGCCCGGTGACCGGACCGCAGTCGTTCAGCAGCGCCTGCACCGCGGCGCGCACGCCCGGCGGGTTGCCGCCCAGCAGCGTCGGTCCGCCAGCCTGCAGGAAGTCGATGTAGCGGTTGCCGTCGATGTCGGTGAGGTGGGCGCCCTCGGCGCGCGTGATCGCCAGCGGGAACGGATGGTTGAACGCGAGGTTGTGCTGCACGCCGCCGGGAATCACGGTGGCGGCCCGTGCCGCGAGACGCTTGGAGCCGGCGCAGTGGTCGTCGAACCAGCGCAGGACCTTGGGCATCGCGTCCGGGCGGATCGGCCGCATCGGCTGGTTCACGAGCGCCGCGAAGCGCTGGTAGAGCGCGTGCGTGTCGGGCCAGGACGGCACCGCTGGCGCGTCCGGCGGCAAGGCGCCGGAGGGCGGCGCGGCGCGGTCGTCATGCGTCTCATGCGGCGCGGACGCGGCGGCCGAGGCGGGGGCGGAGGCAAGCGTAGACATCACGGTCCCTTGAGAGAAAGCAGCAGATCGCGCACCACCGTGAGCCGGGCCGCTTGGCCGGGCTCGCGACGGGCGCGTTCGTCGATGCGCGCCGCGAGCAGATCGCGAGCCAGCGTCTCCAGGCGCTCGACCGCCTCGAGCGCGGTGGCGCTGTCCGCAGCGCAGCACAGGATGCCATGGTTGCGCAGCAGGTAGGAATGTCGGTCCGGGCGGACCGCCTTGGCGAGCTTGCCCGCGAGCCACGCGGTCCCCGACGGCGCATACCCGACGACCGGCACCTCGGTGCCAAGCCATCGCCGCATCGCCTCCGGCACCGCCAGCGCCTGACCGATCAGCGCGCAGGCGCTCGCCAGCGGCTGATGCGTGTGGATGCTGCAGCCGACGTCGGGCCGCGCGCGCAGCACGCGGGCATGCAGGCCGCTCTCGACGGAGGGCAGCCGTTCGCCGCCGCTGGCGTCGTCGACGACGGCCAGATCGGCCAGGCGAAGCACGCAGACGTCCTCCGGCCGCATGACCAGGTAGTCCGTGGCCGAGGGCGTGACGGCGACGAGTTCCCGGTCGATGCGCAGCATCAGGTTGCCGCCCGTCCCGGCGAAGTAGCCGCGCTCGGACAGCCGCAGGCAGAGATCCACCACGTGGCGGCGCTCGATCTCGTGCTTCATGCGGCGGCCCCCGTTGCGACGCCTTCCGCACCGTGCGCCGCGCCTGTCGCGGGCGCGCGGTTGAGGCGGCGGTACAGCGGCGCCAGGCGCTGGTGGGCGTCCTTGAAGGCCTCGAACTTGTCGTCGTAGAGCCGGCGCAGCGCCGGCGTGGGCTCGTAGACGCGACGGGTGCGGCGCAGCGACGGGAGATCGCCGAAACGCAGCGCGCCGGTGCCGATGCCGGCGAGGAAGGCGGCGCCGACCGCGTTGGCCTGGATGGGGTTCTCGAGCTGCCGGATCGGCTGGCCGGTGACGTCCGCGAGGATCTGGCACCAGACATCGCTCTGCGCGCCGCCGCCGACCGCCGCGATGGTGCCGGGTGAGCGCCCGAGCAGCCGCGCGAAGGGCGCCATCATCCAGCGCGTGTTCAGCGCGACGCCCTCGAGGAAGGCACGGAAGATGTCCTCGCGCGAATGCGCCAGCGAGAGGTTGAGCAGCCCCGCCCGCAGCAGCGGATCGTCCACGGGCGTGCGCTCGCCGAAGAGCCACGGCATGTAGATCAGCCCGCGCGCGCCCGGCGGCACCCGGGCGGCGATCGTGTTGAGCAGCTCGTAGACGGCGGGGTGTTCCTCGTCGGACGCCAGCTCGTCGGGGTGGTACAGGATGCGGTCGCGCAGGAAGGACAGGTTGGCGCCGGCCGTCGACTGCAGCGCGAGCGCGAGATAACGGCCGTCGACCGCGCAGGGCACCGCCGCGATCTTGTGGCGCACGTCGGTGCGCATGGTCGGCACATGCGCGCCCAGCCAGGACGAGGTGCCCAGGTAGAGGTGGGTCTCGAAGTCCGTCACGGCGGCGCCGACCGCGACGGCGGAGGTGTCGACGGCGCCGGCCACGACCGGCGTGTCGGCCGACAGGCCCAGCCTGGCGGCGACCTCGGGCAGCAGCGGCCCCAGCAGGTCGGTGGAGCGGACCAGCGCCGGCAGCTTGTCCGCGTTGAGGTCCAGCGCGCGGATCAGCCGCGCGTCGTAGCGGATGCACGAGGGATCGCGGTTGTCGGTGACCCAGCTGGTGAGGATGGAGTCCTGCGTCGCGCAGACGCGCCCGCACAGCCGGTAGTTCAGGTAGTCGAGCGCGTTGAGGAAGCACCGCGTCGCGTCGTAGACGGCGGGCGACTCGTCGCGGATGAAGGCCATGTGGCCCGCCGCGTCGCGTCCGCTCAGCGACGGCGCGCCGCCGGTCAGGCGCAGCCAGCGCCAGAGCTTGTGCGGTGCATAGCCCTCGATGTTGAGCCAGCGGCCGCGCAGCCGGCGCCGGATCGCGCCTGCGCCGCGCGCGTCCAGCCAGCTGAACGCCGGCCCGATCGCGCGGCCGTCGCGGCCGAGGCAGACGGTCACTTCGGTCTGCGTCGAGCAGCACACCGCCGACACGCGCCGACGGCGCGCGGCATCGGGCGCGAGCACTTCGCCGGCCGCGTCGAGCAACGCCTGCCACCAGGCCTCGGGGTCCTGCTCGGCCCGCACGCCGTCGACCTGCAAGGGGACGGGACGGAAGGCCCAGGCCAGCACCTCGCCGCGCCCGCTCACCAGCGCGCACTTGCAGCCGCTGGTGCCGAGGTCCACCGCCAGCACCAGCGGGGAGGTCGCCGAGGCCCCCGAAGTCGACGGGGTGGGCAAGGCCGACGAGATCGGGGACATCGAAGACATCGAAGACATCGGAGACGGCGGAGACGGCGGAGACGGCGATCGATGCGGGGACACCGGAGGCGCCATCAGAACTTGCGCGACACGGAGACGACCACCGTGTTGTTGTCCTGGCGCTTCCAGCCGTCGCCGTCGGGAATCATGAAGAGCTCGGGCCGATGGGTGCGGGTGGCGACCCATTCGGCGGTGAAGTTGAGGCCCCAGCGCACGTGGGTGACGCCGATCGAGTAATCGCTGAAGTCCGCCTCCTGGAAGTGGCGGATCTTCTGCGTGCCGGCGTGCAGGTTCAGCGTGGTGGTGGGCGTGAGCGGATGGCGGTAGGTGAGGTCGTAGAGCAGGCTGCCGCGGGAGTTCTGGTCGCCGCGCGCGTAGCACTCGAGGGCCGGCGTGGGATCCACGGCGGCGACGAGGATCTGGCCGCAGACGCCGCCGGTGTCCGCGCCGCGGTAGGTGCGCGAGAGCACGTTGAGGATGCGTCCTTCGAGCTTGCCCCACCCGATCTCCAGCACGGCGTAGGCAGTGTCGTAGCGGGTGCGGCGGAAGTCCACCGGCACGCCGGCTTCCATGTCGATGCCGTGAGGCGCGTCGAACTTCGCGCCCGGAAAGAACTCCTTGGCCAGGCCCACGCCGAAGTGCCACCCGTCGGGATCGCCGAAGCGGTAGCCGGTACCGAGCAGCAGGTTGAAGCCGTCCCCGTCGGTGAAGGCCTTCTTGCTGACGGTGGACAGCTGTGCCAGGCCGATGATCCCGGACTCGTGCGCGAGCTGCACGCCCAGCTGCAGCGAGGGCTTGCGACCGGAGTCCGAGATGCCGCGGTTGCGCAGGTCGGACAGCAGCTTCACTTCGGTCTCGACGCCCATCGTGGCGGTGCCGGTCTCGTCGGCGCGGGCGGCCGCGGGGCAGAGCGCGCCGGTCGCGGCAAGGCCGGCGACGAGCAGGAAGGCGGGGATCGTGCGGGTCATCTCGGAGCTCCTTGTGCTGTCGTTCAGGACTTGCAGACGGGGGAGGCGGGCAGCTCGGCCACGCGCTTCATCTGCTCGGTCTGACCGAGGATCTCGGTCCCGATGTAGGCGCGGATGTACAGGTCGCCGCTCTTCACGCGCAGCGCGCCCTTGTATTTCTTCTTGTCGCGCGGGTCGTAGACCCAGCCGTCGCGCCAGGCCTCGTTCTCGTAGCGGTCCAGCTGCGCGATCTGGATGCCGCAGGTGTCGTTGGCCTTGCCGGCGTCCTTGTCCCAGACGATGCGGCCGCACAGCGCGGCCGGCTTGTCGTCGCAGGGCTTGAACTCGATGACGGCGCCGCCGTCGGCGCTCAGCCAGCGGCCCTTGGCGTCGTCCGGTCCGACGGCCGTCGCCAGGCCCGGGAGCAGCGCGAGGCACAGTGCCGCGATGCCCGTTCTCGCGGCCGGCCAGGCCGGCGTCTGCGAAGCGCTTAGTCGGGGAAGGGCTTGTCGAGCTGCCATCGCGTCCTCTCCGGAGGGTCTCGCCCTCGCGTCAATTGGATAGTGATGGCTATGGTATAGCGATGACTATCGAATTTGATTTGCGGAGAAACCCTGGCGGTCGACGTTGGACGTGCTGGCGCCGTCTTGCTCCCTCTCCCGCTTGTGGGAGAGGGCAGGGGTGAGGGCCAGCGGCAGTGGAAGTACGAAAGCCTTCTATCAATCCGCAGCGTGCCGGGCGGGCGTGCGCGTCAGAGGCAGCGCGAGAACCGCCAGCGCCGCGAACCCCGCGGCCACGAACGGCACGGGCGCGACCTCGTCGCCGGTGACGACCAGCGAGGCCATCAGCGGCCCGAACGCGCTGCCGAAGAGCTGGGCGGCGGGCACCAGCGAGGCGACACGCCCGCTGCCGTCGACGCGGAAGGCGAGCGCCATCTGGAACGGCAGCATGAACAGCCAGGTGAAGGTGAACAGCCCGCACAGTGCGGCGAAGCCCGTGGTGCCGCCTTGTTCCGTTCGCGCGATGCCCAGGGCACTGAGCCCGAGCACGACCGCGCAGCCCAGCAGGACGGTACGCACCGGCAGCCGCCGCACGAGCCACGTGCCGATGCTGCCACCGACGACCTGCATGCCGAGTCCGGCGGCGATGAGCGTCTGGACAGCCAGCGGGGAGAAGCCGGCGCGGGTGCCCAGAGGCTCCGCATAGGCCCACAACGCGCCCAGGGTGGCGAGCTGGAGGAAGACGACCAGCAGCGTGCCGATGCGCGGCCGGGTCCAGGTCATGCCGATGCCGACCTGGCTCACGGTGGGCGTGAGCGGCCCGAGCGGCCGGGCGAAGGCGAGGGCGAGCAGCGCGGCCGCGCCGCACAACCCGGCCAGCACCGCGAAGCCGCCCGGCCAGCCGTGCGAGGGAATGACGAGATGCGCCAGCGCGAGGCCGAGCACGGACTGCGCCAAGGTCTGCACGACGAAGAAGAGGCCGGCGAGCCGCTCGGGCACGGCGGCCCGGACGATGACCGCGGTGGTGCTCCAGACCATCAGGCCTTCGGCAATCCCGGCGCCGGCGCGGACGAGGCCGAGGGCCAGATCGCCCGCGACCCGCATGGTGACGAGGTTCAGCGCTGCCGCGGCGAGGGCGGCCAAGACGGTGATCGACCGCAGCGAACGCACCGGCAGCACCAGGTCGCCGATCAGCACGCCCAGGCCCAGGGCCACGATCTCCCCCATGGCGACGAGGCCGACGCCTTCCAGGGTGACATGGCCGGCCTCGAGCAGCGCGCCCAGCAGCAGCGGCTGCAGGCCGAGCATCAGCAGCGCCACCGAGCCGACGGCGATCGCCAGGGCCTGCGCGCCGCGCGTGCTGGTCGAGGCGGACGCCGCCACGGTGAGGGGGAGTGTGCTCATCTCGGCGCAAACCATGCGTTGGAAGATGAGCGGAGATCTTATAGTCATGGCTATCGTTCCGGAGTGCTCGCCAACCCTGGAACAATCCCGCAGTGCTCACGCCGGTCCATGCCCATGCCCCAGACGCGCCGCAAGACATCCGACATCGCCTTGGACTCCGCACCGGAGCCCTCATTGGCCGCGAAGAAGCTGCCCGCGCAGCAGCGCGCCACGGAGACCTACGAACGCATCCTCGAGGCCGCGGCGCAGACCTTGATCGAGGTGGGCGTGGAGCGCTTGTCCACCAACCTGGTGTGCATGCGGGCGGGCGTGTCGCCGCCGGCGCTGTACCGCTATTTCCCCAACAAGTACGCGCTGCTGCACGAGCTGGGGCAGCGCCTGATGCAACGCCAGAACGACTGCGTGGCCAGGCGCATGTCGGTGGAGGTGATCCGCGGCGGCGTGCCGGCGTTGGAGGAGGCGCTGGCCGAGTTGCTGCTCGATACCTACGCGGTCACGCGCGACACGCCGGCGGGCGTGTGGATCATGCGGGCCATGCGGGCCGTGCCCGCGCTGCAGGAGGTGCGCCTGGCCTCGCACGCGGCGGTGACCGAGGCGCAGACGCGGCTGCTGGTGAAGGCGCTGCCGGGCGCGAAGCGCGCGGAGCTCAAGCTGGCGAGCCGCATCGTCGTCGAGCTGATCTACGCGACGGTGGAGATGCTCTTCGACGAGAGCCTCAAGCCCAAGGAGGTCGCGCGCATCGCCGCGGGGATGATGGCCAGCCACCTGTCTAAGGTGATGCGCTGAGGCCCTCCGACTCCCTCTCCCGCTTGCGGGAGAGGGCCGGGGTGAGGGGCGCGCGCAGCGCGCGGGCTCTCCGCAGTGACGCGTCGAGACCTCAGCGACAGACCTCTTCCATCCACTCGCGCGAACCGGGCTTCAGCGCGACCAGCCGTTGACCGTTCGCCCCATCGGGCATGAAGCAGAACTTGCCGACGTACCCGCGCGTGGGATCGGAGGCATCCGACGACCTCGTGTTCAGGTGCACCTGATAGACCTTGCCCGGTTGAAGCTCGGGCACCGGCGTGGGCTTGGCCGTGGCGCCCTCCGGCGTCTGGCCGTAGGCGGCGCAGCGCTCGGGGGACATCGTCGGCAGGCGCTGCTGATCGAGCATCACCGACCAGACCCGGCCGACAGGCGAGACGGAGGTGTCGCTCACGATCACTGCCTGCAGCCGGATCGTCGGTCCCCGTGCGGCCTCCTTGGCGGAGATGGTGAAGCAGGGCTGGCCGTCCTGCAGCCGGACCTCGGCGTCACCCATGCGGGATGTGGCGCAGGCCGTGCTCAGCGAGGCGCAGAAGGCGAGCGCCAGCGCGGATTCAAGGCAGGTTCGACTTGTCGGACGGGTTCTGGAGGAAGGCATTCAGGACCTCTTCGAAGAGCGTGATCTGATTGGCGAACTGCTGTTGCCGCATCGCCTCGGGCGCATTCATGTGCTTCAGCGCGAAGTAGTCGGCCAGCAGGTCGCCCTGCGACTCCATGTTGTAGTCGCCGAGGGTGGTTCCCGACTTCAACTCGTAGTCATAACCGAGGCCGATGCGGATCGCGCCGCGCAGCCGCACCGGATAGCCGAGCTGGTACTGCCAGACGTGCACCATCTCGTGGATGAACCACTGGCGGGTGTAGACGTCGGTGAGGGAGAAGTCTTCCTTGAAGTGCTTCGGGTTGAAGTAGATCTCGCCGTTGGGCGTCATGGCGGTGTCGTCGGGCTGCAGTCCGAAGGGCAGGTACTCGTCGTTGTGGACCTTGATGATCGTGTAGTCGAGCGCGTCCTTGAACAGCAGCCGCGCCATCGCGATCTCACCGGTCGTCAGCCCGCGGGCCTCGCCCTCGGGCGTGGCGATGGGCTTCTGCGGCGCGGGCACGTACGGGGCGTTCGCCGGCGGCGTGAAGTCCGCGGCCACGAGCATCCAGTTGTCGCCTGCGGACGCGTCCAGGCCGATCGGCCCTGGGCGCG
This sequence comes from Roseateles sp. GW821-FHT09G09, assembly GCF_059415965.1. NCBI lineage: Bacteria > Pseudomonadati > Pseudomonadota > Betaproteobacteria > Burkholderiales > Sphaerotilaceae > Roseateles > Roseateles sp. GW821-FHT09G09. Next base: position 361,191 of record NZ_JBWKOG010000006.1, read on the forward strand.
GCGAGTCGCCAATCCACTTCGTGCCCGGATCGGACGTCAGCCGGGCGACGTCCAACCCGATGGGACCTGGAACGACGGCACGTGCCATGACAAGCTCCCTGCAAGGCGCCGCCGGACGGCCCGGCGGCTAGCGGCCCATGTTGCCGGGTTGGCGGGGCGGGTGCAAATGACTCTTGGCCAGCTCAGAACTTGAAATTGCCGTCAGACCGAGCCTGAGAGCCGCTCGCGCAGCTCGTGAACTCGCGGTTGCCGCTGCTCGTGGTCTGGTTGCTTTCCCAGACGGCGGTGGAGCCGTTCCACTTCACGTACTTGTATTGGATCGCCGTGCCGGCGGGCAGGGCGACGGTGCCGGTCCACGGCACGTTGGCGCCCGAGCCCTGGATGGTCAGCGCGAAGCCCGAGCCCGGCGCCCAGGCGCCCAGGCCGGTCACGCTGCCCACCACGCGCAGGTTCTGGCCCACCACCGTGTTGGCGTTGGCGATGGTGAAGGTCACGGCGCAGGTGCCGGTGCCGCCGCCACCGCCGCCGCTGGTCTTCTGGCCCGCGTGGATCGCCACCGCGGGCGTGCTGCCGCTGGTGTTGGCCGGCACCGTGAAGCTGGCGTTGCCGCTGCCGTCCACGGTCACCGCGTCGGCCGTGCAGCCGGTGCCGGCGGCGTTCTTCGTGCCGTTGATGATGTTGCAATACGTGCCCGCGGGCAGGCCGGTGGCGAAGCTGCGGGTCCAGGCGCTGCCGCTGTTGTTCAGCGCGACGAAGCCGACGTTGCCGCGGCTGAAGGCGACCTGGTTGCCGTTGTCGCCGACGATCCAGTTCTGCTGCGCCTGCCCGATGCTGGCATTGCGGAAGCCCACCATGTTGGCCAGCGGCGTCCAGCGGTGGGCAAAGTCCCACACCACGTTGATCTGCGGCACGCCACCGCTGTAGGGGCTGGTCGTGGGGCGGTCGGCGTCGGTGTTGCTGAACTTGAAGCCGGAGTACAGCTGCGCCTCGGCATAGCCCTGGGCCAGCATGAAGATGTTGGCCAGCGTGTAGCGCTGATTGGCGGCGTCGTTGTTGGCGGCGTTGTTGATGTTCAGCGAGCTGCCGTTGCGCTCGGTGTCCCAGTTGGTGACGAAGACCGTGGCGTTCTGCGGCTGGATGAAGCCCCAGGTGCCGCCCCAGTTGCCCCACGTGCCCATGATGCTCGGGATGCTGGACAGGGTGTTGCCGTTGGTGCCCCGGAACACGTCGCGCATCGCGTACGGGAACTGGAACTCATTGATCGTGCCGATGGGGAAGTAGCTGGGCCGGTCCACCTCGCCGTCGTTGATGATCTCCTGCGTGATCCAGATGTCCTCGCCCTGCAGCGTCTTGGGGTAGGTCGCCTTCACGGCGTTCATGATGGATGTCCAGGCGCCGGCCGGCATGTGCTTGGCCGCGTCGATGCGGAAGCCGTCGATGCCCAGCGCCAGCAGGGCCTTCAGGTAGTTGACGATCTGGCCCTGCACGTAGCTGCTCTCGGTCGCCAGGTCGGGCAGGCCGCCCAGGCGGCAGTTCTGCACGTTGCTGCGGCCGGCCGGCGAGTTGTAGTCGGCGTCGTTGATGCTGCAGTTGGCGTGGAAGTCGCTGGCGCTGAAGAAGGGATAGCTCAGCGTCGCGGCGTTCCACGTCGATCCGTCGGTGGCCGTGCCGCTGCCATCGGCCATCTGATTGACGACGATGTCGGCATGCACGCGCACGCCGGCCGCGTGGCAGGCGTTGATCATGCTCTGCAGCTGGGCAGGCGTGCCCATGCGGCTGGTCAGGTTGGCGTAGTTGACGGGCTGGTACACGCCCCACCAACCGTTGGCGTTCTTGGACGCGCCCGGCGGGGAGATCTGCACGCCGCCGAAGCCCTTGGGGCCCAGCCATTGGGTGCATTCGGTGGCGATGTCGGGCCAGGCCCATTCGAACATCTGCACCGACGTGGCGTTCGGGTTGAGCGCCTGCGCGGGGCTGGCGAAAGCGGCGAGCGCGGCGCTGACGGCGGCGGTCAGGGCGTGGGCGAGCCTGCGGCTCGAGAAGGGCTGCTGGGGCATGTTGTCTCCGGTGTTGGTCGGCCGCCGCCCTCGTCGTGGGGCAGCTGGGTTCGGCCATTCGACTGCCTGCCATGGCCGGCTTTCCGAGTTCGGAAAGTGCCTCCACTCTAGACACGCCCGCTCAGAAATTACGTAGGAAAACTACCAAGTCACGCCGTTTGCCTATGAAGGCGACGGATTGGAGTTGTTTCAGTACGTAGTTTGGCTACTGATTGGCATGACGGCGTTGGGATGTCGACGCTCACCGGGGGCACAGGTCGTCGGGCTTGGCAGGCGGGATCACAACAGGACCGCACGCACGTGTTCGCTTGTAAAGCCTGGCTCAACGCAAAATCCGGATGAATGGGGCGAGCCCGGCGTCAGCCTGCCGGGAAGCCCACCTTGAAGCATGGAGCAGCATCAATGGCACTGACGAAGAAGGGCGAGTTCTGGTACGGGACGACGTCTGGCGATACCCAAGCCGAGTTGCGCAGCTACAGCATTGCGAATCGCCATGAGGCTGTCAGGTTTGCCGCGTCCAAATGCGATTGCGGGTGCCGGACCTTTGCGCTGCAGACCGATGAAGAAGCCGGCGTGGCGATCCGCACCTGCACCGACTGCGGTCAGGACCACCTGATGGGCGACAGCGCGGACCACGTCGAAGACGCCGCGCCCGAGACGCACGAGTGCGTGTGCGAGAACGAGGTGTTCGAGCTGATGTCCGGCGTCTCCGTGTACGAGGGCACCCATGACGTGCGCTGGTACTACATCGCCTGCCACTGCGTGGAATGCAATCTGGTCGGGGTCTTCGCAGACTGGAAGTGTGAAGCGGGTGATGCGGCGGCGTTCCTCGCCAAGGTATGAGCGGTCGAACCCCGCAGGGATCAGGCGCGCAGGCTCAGGGGCACGCAAGGCTCCGAGTCAGGGCAGCTCGCTGATCAGCCGGTCGCTCCGTCTGCCTGACGGGGCCGCTGCGCCAGCAGGCGCTTGCGCACCGCATGGATGTTGTTGCGCAGCGCGTAGAGCTCTTCGGCATAGGACAGCGGCACCGCGATGCGGTGGGTGACGCGGTCGAGCTCGTCCAGCTCGTCGAGCAAGGCCTCGTGCCCGCCGGTGCCGGTTTCCAGCTTGGCTTCCACCTCGCGCAGCCGCGCATACCAGCGGAACACACGCGAGCGCACGCGGAAGGTGTAGAGCGGCGGCACCACGCGCGACAGCGGCAGCATCAGCACCAGCAGGCCGCCGACCACCAGCCACATGCGTTCCAGCAGATTGCCGGCCCAGAACGGCAGGTAGCGCGCCCAGGCCGGCGGCGTGCCGTTGATCGCGCGGTCGCCCTCGGCGCTGACCGGCAGCTCGCTGGTGCGGGTGTTGGGGAAGTCGCGCGCGCCGTTGAACCAGCCGGCCTCGCTGTGCTGTCCCAGCGCCGCCTGCGCGAACAGCTGGCGCAGCGCAGGGTGCGTCTGCTCGCGTGCCAGCAGGGCGGTGGTGGTGGCCAGCAGCGGCACGTCGTGCGGCGGCAGATCGGCCGCCAGGTCCACCACGCCGCGCGGCAGCGTCACGGTGGACAGGAAGGGCAGGTGGCGCGAATAGGCCTCGTTCTGCTCGAAGGCCATCAGCGCAATGGCCGGGTCGCGCAGCAGCGCGCGGATCAGGCCGGACTGCGGCGCCGAGATCAGCACCGCGGCGTCCAGCCGGCCCTGGCGCAGCGCCGCGCCGGCGTCGTCCGGCGACAGATTGGACAGCTGCAGATCGGTCGGCTTCAGCTGGTTCAGCGTCAGCAGCTTCTCGACGATCTGCGGGATACCGCTGCCGTCCTGGTCCACGTTGACGCGCAGGCCGCGCAGCTGGGTCAGGCGCTGCAGTTCGCCGCCGGGCTGGCGGCGCGCGATGCCGAGATCGCGGCGGTAGAAGACCCAGATCGGCTCGAAGAACAGGCTACCCAGCGAGACGATGCCGGCTTCGGTGTCGGCCACCGGATCGGCCATGCCGCCGCGCACGAAGCCCACATCGGCGGTGCCCGCGCGCAGATGGGCGAGATCGTCCTGCGCGCCTTCGCTGGCGATCAGCGACACCTGGATGCGCTCGCGCGCCAGCGCCTTCGCATAGCCCTCGCCGAAGGCGGCGTAGGCGCTGCCGGCCGGGCCGGTGGCCAGCCGCACCTCACGCGGCGGCTGCGGATCCAGCCACCAGTAGGCCGCGACCAGCAAGCCGCCGCCGAGCAGCAGCAGCGGCCCCATCGAGACCATCATGTCGCGCAGCGTCTGCAGCAGCAGGCGCAGGCTGCGGGTGGCATGCCATTGCTGAATCGGGGTCATGGCTTGCCACCCTGGGCGCGGAAGGCTCGGGCCTGCGCGTTGCAGGGTCGCACGCAGGCCTGGTCACCTGCATGAGCGGTGGTCGCAAGGGTGAGCATGAGCGTGATGCCGACGCGTCGCATGGACTGGGTCTTTGCCGAGGAGGGGATCGGCCCATCGTATTCGAGGCGTGGTGGCCGGACTGTTACGCCTGATTTCGCTGCAGAGCGGCAGCCGTCGTGCCGCGCCGCGGGGCCCGCCGCCGCGGACGCGGCGGCCCCTCATGCCCGTTCCGCGAGGCGGATCAACGCCGGACCTTGCCGTCCTCCGTGAGGATCGTCATGTCCACGTACCGGGAACCGGCGTGCTTCTGCCCCGAGAAGCTGATGAAGAACCCGCCCAGGTCGAGCTGGCTCTGCGCCTCCAGGCCGTTGATGATGTTGGCCGGCGTCGGGTCGTTGCCGGCGCGCTTGAGGCCTTCCACCATCGTCTTGGCGGCGACGAAGCCTTCCATCCCGGTGTAGCTCACGTCCACCTTCGCGGCCTTGGCGCGCTGCAGGTATTCGCCGGCGATCGGCGTCAGGCCCGAGAACGGGAAGGGCACGACCTGCGACACCACCACGCCGCGCGCGTCCTTGCCCAGCTCCGACGCCAGCGCCTGCGCGCCGACGAACGAGAAGTTGTAGAAGTTGCCCAGGAAACCGGTCTTGCGCGCGCCCCGGATGAAGGCCGCGCAGGACTTGTAGGCCGCCACCTGCACGATGCACTCGGGCTTGCCCGCCATCACCGCGGTCACCGACGCGGCCACGTCCACCGAGTTGCGCTCCACCGTGCCCTGCGACACCGGGGCCAGCTTGTGCTGCTTGAGCGCCGCGGTCACCGCCGCCAGACCGGCCTGGCCGTAGGCGTCGTTCTGGAAGAACACCGCCACGCGCGTGATGCCCACCGCGGTCAGCTGCTTGACGATCTCCGCCGCCTCGTCGTTGTAGGACGCGCGGATGTGGAACAGGAAACGGTTGAACGGCGTGCGCAACGCCTCCGCGCCGGTGAACGGCGCCACCAGCGGGATCTTGGCCGCCGTCAGCAGCGGCACCGCCGCCAGCGTCGTGGGCGTGCCCACGTAGCCGAACAGCGCGTTGACGCCGTCCTCGATCAGGCGCCGCGTGTTGGCCGCGCAGCGCTCCGGCTCGTAGCCGTCGTCCATGCTGCGCAGCTCGATGCGCCGCCCGTTCACGCCGCCGCGCTGGTTGACCTGGTCGAAGACCAGCATCGCGCCTTCCTTGAACTGCTCGCCCAGTTCCTTCGCCGGGCCGCTGAAAGGCGCGGACTGGCCCAGCACGATGCGCGAGTTGTCGGCGAAGGCAGGCAGGCTGCCGGCGCCGGCGAGGGCGGCGAAGTTCTGGAGCAGGTGACGGCGGTTCATGAGGCTGACTTCCGGGCGCTTTTGGAAAGGCCAGGATCTTCGGTGACGACGTCGACAGAAACTCCCTGCAATCACCGCAACCCCGGATTTTCCCGGTGAGTTGTGGACAACGTCACGGCCGCTTCATCTTGAAACATGTCCCGAAGGAAGCGGTGTTGCTCTGCGCCGCGGGCCAAACCGGGGTGGCGGGGGTGTCCAGGGGTCTGGAGGGGCGCCGAGGGGTGATCTTTATGGAATCTTGATACCCCCGCCCCGAGCTTCTACAGCCCCTTGAGGCCCCCGTTCCTAGAGTTCATCCATCCCATCACGCCCTCATGGAGGGGGCATGGGACCCCAAAAAAATGGATGCACTCTTTCTCGGATTGAGCGTCGTGCTGTTCCTCGTGGCCGTGGGCCTGGCAGTCGCCAGCCATCGCCTGGAGGCCAAGCCATGAGCGCGCTCTACTGGTTGACCGGACTGATCTCCGCCGGTCTGTTCGTCTATCTCCTGGTCGCCCTGTGGCGGGCGGAGGAGTTCTGACATGACGAACCTCGCCTGGGCCAACCTGGCCCTCTACCTCGTCGTCACGCTGCTGCTGGCCTGGCCGCTCGCGCGCTGGATCACCGCCCTGGCCAAAGGGCAGATGCCCGGCTGGATCGCCGCCATCGAGCGTCCGATCTTCCGCCTGGCCGGCATCAAGCCCGAAGCAGGCATGGGCTGGAAGCAGTACGCCATCGCGCTGCTGATCTTCAACTTCATCGGCGTCATCGCGGTCTACGCGCTGCAGCGCCTGCAGGGCGTGCTGCCGCTCAACCCGCAAGGCATGGGCGCGGTCACGCCGGACTCGGCGTTCAATACCGCCATCAGCTTCGTCGCCAACACCAACTGGCAGGGCTACGGCGGCGAGTCGACGATGAGCTACCTCACGCAGATGCTCGCGCTGACGGTGCAGAACTTCCTGTCCGCCGCCACCGGCATCGCGGTCGTGTTCGCGCTGATCCGCGGCTTCGCCTCGCGCCTGTCCGGCCACGTCGGCAACTTCTGGGCTGACATGACCCGCTGCACGCTGTGGCTGCTGCTGCCGCTGTCCCTCGTGTTCGCCGTGATCTTCGTCCAGCAGGGCGTGATCCAGAACTTCGACGGCTACCGGACCGTGCAGACGGTCGAGGCGCAGGACTACCAGACGCCCAGGCTCGGCGCCGACGGCCAGCCGCTGAAGGACGCCAAGGGCGAGCCCGTGATGGAGAACCAGCACACGCAGGAGCAGTCGCTCGCGATGGGCCCGGTCGCCTCGCAGGAAGCCATCAAGATGCTGGGCACCAACGGCGGCGGCTTCTTCAACGCCAACTCCGCGCATCCCTACGAGAACCCGACCCCGTTCACCAACCTGCTGCAGATCGTCGCGATCTTCGTGATCCCGGCCGCGCTGTGCCTGAGCTTCGGACAACTGGTCGGCGACCGCCGCCAGGGCGCGGCGATCCTGGCCGCGATGAGCCTCCTGTTCGTCGTCGGCGTGCTGGTCGCCACGCCCGCCGAGCAGGCCGGCAACCCGCAGGTCGCCGCGCAGGGCGTCGACATCCAGGCCACCGAGCTCCAGGCCGGCGGCAACATGGAAGGCAAGGAGACGCGGTTCGGCATCAGCGCCAGCTCGCTGTTCGCCGTCGTGACCACCGCCGCCTCCTGCGGCGCGGTCAACGCGATGCACGACAGCTTCACGCCCATCGGCGGCGCGGTGCCGCTGGTGATGATGCAGCTCGGCGAGGTCGTCTTCGGCGGCGTCGGCACCGGCCTGTACGGCATGCTGGTCTTCGCCATCCTGGCCGTCTTCATCGCCGGCCTGATGATCGGCCGCACGCCCGAGTACCTCGGCAAGAAGATCGAACCCTTCGAGATGAAGATGAGCGCCGTCGCCATCCTGGTGACGCCCATCGTCGTGCTCGCGGGCACGGCCATCGCGGTCCTCGCCGCGGACGGCAAGGCCGGCATCGCCAACCCCGGCGTGCACGGCTTCAGCGAGATCCTCTACGCCTTCACCTCGGCGGCCAACAACAACGGCAGCGCCTTCGCCGGCCTGTCCGCCAACACGCCGTTCTACAACACGCTGCTCGGCATCGCGATGTGGCTCGGCCGCTTCCTGGTCATCGTCCCCGTGCTGGCCATCGCCGGCAGCCTGGCCGCCAAGAAGCGCATCCCCGTCGGCGAGGGCACGCTGCCCACCCACGGCCCGCTGTTCGTCGTCCTGCTCATCGGCACCGTCCTCCTGGTCGGCCTGCTGAACTACGTGCCCGCGCTCGCGCTGGGTCCCGTCGTCGAGCACCTGATGCTCTGGAAGTAAAGCTTCGGAGCCCATCATGACCAATCAACTCAAGACCCTCCACACCTCGGTACCGGCCGATGCCAAGGCCTCGGCCCGCACCGAGGTCCTCGGCGGCGCCAAGGTCTCCGGATCCGGCCCGCAAGGTCCCCAAGGTCCTCAAGGTCCGCAAGGTTCGCCCGGTCCGCAAGGGCAGGACCCGCAGCCCCCGCGCGCCAACGCCAAGACCGGCATGTGGGACCCCGCGCTGGTGAAGCCCGCGATCCGCGATTCCTTCATCAAGCTGGCCCCGTCGACGCAGCTGCGCAACCCGGTGATGTTCGTCGTCTACGCCGGCAGCATCCTCACCACCGGCCTGTGGCTGGCGAGCTTCGCCGATCCGGAACTGGCCGGCGCCGAAGGCCCCGGCTTCATGCTCGCCATCGCGCTGTGGCTGTGGTTCACCGTGCTGTTCGCCAACTTCGCCGAGGCGCTGGCCGAAGGCCGCTCCAAGGCGCAGGCCGCCTCGCTGCGCGGCCTGAAGGCCAAGACCTGGGCGAAGAAGCTCGAGACCCCGCGCCACGGCTCGTCCTGGCATCCGGTCGCGTCCGAGGAGCTGCGCAAGGGCCACGTCGTGCTGGTCGAGGCCGGCGACCTGGTGCCGCTGGACGGCGAGGTCATCGAAGGCGTCGCGTCGGTCGACGAGAGCGCCATCACCGGCGAATCCGCGCCGGTGATCCGCGAATCGGGTGGCGATTTCTCGGCCGTCACCGGCGGCACGCGCGTGCTGTCGGACTGGGTCGTCGTGCGCATCGCCGTCAACCCGGGCGAGGCTTTCCTCGACCGCATGATCGCGATGGTCGAGAGCGCCAAGCGCCAGAAGACGCCCAACGAGATCGCGCTGACCATCCTGCTGGTGGCGCTGACGCTGGTGTTCCTGGTCGTCACCGTGACGCTGCTGCCGTACTCGCTGTTCGCGGTCGAGGCCGCCGGCGCCGGCACCGTCGTGTCGATCACCGCGCTGGTGTCGCTGCTGGTCTGCCTGATCCCGACGACCATCGGCGGCCTGCTGTCCGCGATCGGCGTCGCCGGCATGAGCCGGCTGATGCAGGCCAACGTGATCGCGACCTCCGGCCGCGCGGTCGAGGCCGCCGGCGACGTGGACGTGCTGATGCTCGACAAGACCGGCACGATCACGCTGGGCAACCGCCAGGCCAGCGCTTTCCTGCCGGCCCCGACGCTGCAGGAGCAGTTGCTGGCCGACGCGGCGCAGCTCGCCTCGCTGGCGGACGAGACGCCGGAAGGCCGCTCCATCGTCGTGCTGGCCAAGCAGCGCTTCAACCTGCGCGAGCGCGAGCTGGCGACGCTGCAGGCCCATTTCGTGCCCTTCACCGCGCAGACCCGCATGAGCGGCGTCGACTTCGGCGATCCCGCGGCGCCCAAGCGCCAGCTGCGCAAGGGCGCGGTGGAGGCGATCCGCCGCTTCGTCGAGCAGCACGGCGGCCAGATGCCGGCGCAGGTCACCGCGGTGGCCGAGGAAGTCGCGCGCCGCGGCAGCACGCCGCTGGTCGTGGCCGACCTGAACGACGGCCAGGCCCGCGTGCTGGGCGTGGTCGAGCTCAAGGACATCGTCAAGGGCGGCATCAAGGAGCGCTTCGCGCAGCTGCGCAAGATGGGCATCCGCACGGTGATGATCACCGGCGACAACCGCCTCACCGCCGCGGCGATCGCGGCCGAGGCGGGCGTCGACGACTTCCTCGCCGAGGCCACGCCCGAGGCCAAGCTCAAGCTGATCCGCGACTACCAGGCCGAAGGCCGCCTGGTCGCGATGACCGGCGACGGCACCAACGACGCCCCCGCGCTGGCGCAGGCCGACGTGGCGGTGGCCATGGCCAGCGGCACGCAGGCTGCGAAGGAAGCCGGCAACATGGTCGACCTGGATTCGAATCCGACCAAGCTGCTGGAGATCGTCGAGACCGGCAAGCAGCTGCTGATGACGCGCGGCTCGCTGACGACCTTCTCCATCGCCAACGACGTGGCGAAGTACTTCGCCATCATCCCGGCGATGTTCCTGGGCGTGTACCCGCAGCTGGCCGCGCTCAACGTGATGGGCCTGCACAGCCCGGCGTCCGCGATCCTGTCGGCCGTCATCTTCAACGCGCTGATCATCGTCGCGCTCATCCCGCTGGCGCTCAAGGGCGTCGCCTACCGGCCCATCGGCGCGGCCGCGCTGCTGCGCCGCAACCTGTGGATCTACGGCCTCGGCGGCCTGATCGTGCCGTTCGTCGGCATCAAGGCGATCGACCTGCTGCTGGTCGCGCTCCACCTCGTGTGACGCGGAGGACTCCATCATGACAACCACGCAATCGAACTCCCGGTCGACGTCCCCGTCGCCGTCTCATTCGGCCTCCCATTCGGCCTCCAATTCGGCGTCCCACTCGCCGTTGCGCATGCTGCGCCCCGCGCTCGTCGGCTTCGTGCTGCTCAGCGTCGTCACCGGCCTGCTGTACCCGGCGCTCGTGACCGGCGTCGCCAAGACCATGTTCCCGTTCCAGGCCGAGGGCAGCCTCATCCTGCGCGACGGCAAGGTCGTCGGCTCCGAGCTGATCGGGCAGAACTTCTCGTCGCCGCGCTACTTCTGGGGCCGCCCGTCGGCCACCGCGCCGATGGCCAACAACGCCACCGGCTCCAGCGGCTCCAACCAGGGCCCGACCAATCCGGCGCTGGTCGACGCCGTGAAGGGCCGCGTCGAGGCCCTCAAGGCCGCCGATCCAGGCAACACCGCGCCGGTGCCGGTCGACCTCGTGAGCGCCTCCGCCAGCGGCCTGGATCCGCACATCAGCATGGCGGCGGCGCGTTACCAGGCCGCCCGCGTGGCCCGCGAACGCGGCCTGCCGGTCGAGGCCGTGCAGCGCCTGATCCAGGCCAACACCGAGGCCCGCGACCTCGCCGTCCTCGGCGAGCCGCGCGTCAACGTCCTCAAGCTCAACCTGGCGCTCGACAAGGCGTCACCTGCGTCACCTGCGTCACCTGCGTCACCTGCGACACCTGCGACACCTGCTCATTGAACGTATGAAAACCCGTCTTCTCTCGCTCTTCCTGATCTCCTCCTGCTTCCTGCACGCCGCCGCGCGCGCCGAAGGCGAAGCGCCGGCCGCCGCGCCCGCGCCGACGCCCGAGCACACCTTCACCGGCAACGTGGCCTTCGTCAGCGACTACCGCTTCCGCGGCATCAGCCAGACCTGGAAGCGTCCGGCCGTGCAGGCCGGCTTCGACTACAGCCACGCCAGCGGCCTGTACCTGGGCACCTGGGCGTCCAACGTCTCGGGCAACAGCTACAACAACGGCGCCGGCATGGAGTGGGACCTGTACGGCGGCTACAAGCTGCCGCTGACCGACAGCGTCACGCTGGACGTCGGCGCGCTGGCCTACGTCTATCCCGGCGCGCGCCTGAACGCGGCGCCCGGTCAGCCGACCGCCAACAAGTACGACAACGTCGACATGTACGCCGCCGTCACGGCGGGCGCGTTCTCCGCCAAGCTGTCGGTCGCGGCGACCGACTACTTCGGTCTGGACAGCGAAACCGCCGGCTTCGCCTACTTCAACGCGCTGCCCGCCAAGGGCTCGTCCAAGGGCACGGCCTACCTGGACCTGAACTACGGCTTCGAATTGGGCCAGGGCTTCAATGCGGGCGTTCACCTGGGGCATCTGTGGGTGCGCAAGTACGGCGACCTGTCCTACACGGACTGGAAGCTGTCCGTGACCAAGGAGATGAAGCAGCTCGGCGGCCTGACGCTGGGTCTGGCCGTCGTCGGCACCGACGCGGACAAGGCGCTGTACCAGGCGGGCGATTCCGCCGCGGCGCGCGCGAAGCGCCTCGGCGACACCGGCGTGGTGCTGAGCGTCTCCAAGACCTTCTGATCCCTCTCGGCGACCGTTCCGTCAAAACCCGGTCGGGGAGCCGCGTGCTCCCGGTGGCCGTTCCGAAGCGACAATTCCGCGATGCCGAGTCCGTCCGACGAAAGACCTGACCCCGACAACCTGCTGGCGCAGATCCGTCAGCAGGAGGAGGCGCAGTCGCGCGGCCGGCTGCGCATCTACTTCGGCGCGTCGGCCGGCGTGGGCAAGACCTTCGCGATGCTGCAGGCGGCGCGCCACCTGGCGGACCAGGGGCGCGCGCCGCTCATCGGCGTGGTCGAGACGCACGGCCGGGCCGACACCGCGGCGCTGCTCGACGGCCTGCCGCGGCTGCCGATGCGCCAGGTCGATCACCGCGGCCGGGCGCTGCCGGAGTTCGACCTGGACGGCGCGCTCGAGCGCCTGCGCGATCAGCCGGACGCGCTGATCCTGGTCGACGAGCTGGCGCATTCCAACGTCGCCGGCTCGCGGCATCCCAAGCGCTGGCAGGACGTCGAGGAGCTGCTCGCCAACGGCATCAGCGTCTACACGACGGTCAACGTCCAGCATCTGGAGAGCCTCAACGACGTCGTCGGCGGCATCACCGGCGTGCGGGTGCAGGAGACGCTGCCCGACACCTTCTTCGATCGCGCGGACGAGGTGGTGCTGGTCGACACGCCGGCGGACGAGCTGCTCGCGCGGCTCAAGGCCGGCAAGGTCTACCAGGGCGCGCAGGCCGAGCGCGCCGGCCAGCATTTCTTCCGCAAGGGCAACCTGATGGCGCTGCGCGAGCTCGCGTTGCGCCGCACGGCCGACCGCGTCGAGGACGACGTGCAGGCCTGGCGCAGCAACGAGCGCATCGCGGCGGTGTGGAAGACCGAGGCCGCGATCCTCTGCGCGATCGGCCCCGGCGACGAGGCCGAATCGGTCGTGCGCAGCGCCGCGCAGCTCGCGCAGCAGCTGACGGTGAGCTGGCATGCGGTCTATGTCGAGACGCCGGCGCTGCATCGCCTGCCCGACGCGCGACGCGAGCGCAGCCTGCGCGTGGTGCGGCTGGCGCAGGACCTCGGCGCGACGACGGCGGTGCTGTCCGCGCAGGACCCGGCGCAGGCGCTGGCCGAATACGCGCGCGAGCACAACCTGTCCAAGCTGCTGATGGGGCGGGGCGCGCCGCCATCGTCCTCGTCGTTGCGCCGCTGGGGCAGCCGCGACCTGGCGGCGCACCTGGGGCGCGCGGCGCCGGAACTGGACCTGATCCAGGTCGGCGCGTCCGCGACGCAGCGCAGCAACGACGACGATCCCGGTCCGACCTTCGGCGCCGCGCCGCGGCGCTACCTCTGGGCGACGCTGGCCTGCGTCGGCGTGGCCGCGGTGTGCTGGCCGCTGTCGCACCGCATCGCCAACGACAACATCGTCATGCTGTTCCTGCTCGGCGTGGTGGGCGTGGCCATGCGCTGGGGGCGCGGGCCGGCCGTGCTGGCGAGTTTCCTCAGCGTCGCGCTGTTCGATTTCCTCTTCGTTGCGCCCCGGCTGAGCCTGGCGGTCAGCGACGTGCAATACGTGATCACCTTCGTCGTGATGCTGGCGGTCGGCCTGATCACCGGGCAGTTGACGGCGGGGCTGCGTTACGAGGCGCGCGTGTCGTCGGACCGCGAGGCGAGGGCGCGCGGACTCTTCGAGCTCACCCGCGAGCTGGCCGGCGCGCTGCAGACCGAGCAGGTCATCGCGACGGCGGAACAGCAGCTGGCGCAGCAGTTCGGCGGCCGCGCGCTGCTGCACGTGCTCGACGACGACGACCGGCTGCAGCCGTCGCCGACGGAGGAGACGCTGCCGATCGGCGACCGCTCCGACGCCGGCACCGCGCGCTGGGCGCTGGATCACGAGCAGGCCGCGGGCCTGGGCACCGACACGCTGCCGGGCAGCCAGTGGTTCTACCTGCCGCTGCGCGCGCCGATGCGCACGCGCGGCGTGCTCGCGCTGCGGCCCGGCGACGCGCAGACGCTGATGCTGCCGGAGCGTCGCGCGCAGCTGGAAACGGCCGCGCGCATCGCGGGGCAAGCGCTGGAGCGCGTGCACTACGTCGAGGTCGCGCAGCAGGCGCTGCTGCAGATCGAGTCGGAACGGCTGCGCAACTCGCTGCTGTCGGCGCTCTCGCACGACCTGCGCACGCCGCTGGCCGCGCTGCAGGGGCTGGCCGAGACGCTGACGAAGCGGGCGCTCGATCCCGGCGCCGCCGAGACGGCGCAGGCGATCGAACAGCAGTCGCAGCGCATCAATGCGATGGTGCACAACCTGCTGGACATGGCGCGGCTGCAGAGCGGCGCGCTCAAGCTCAACCGGCAATGGCAGCCGGTGGACGAGGTCATCGGCAGCAGCCTGCAGCTGATGGGCTCGGCGCTGGCGCGGCACCGCGTGGTGCTGGACGTGCCGTCGACGCTGCCGCTGGTGGAGCTCGATGCGGTGCTCATCGAGCGTGTGCTGGCGAACCTGCTGGAGAACGCCGCGAAGTACACGCCGCCGGGGAGCGAGATCCGCGTGATCGCGCGGACGCATGGCGGCGTCGGCTCAAGCGGCTCGATCGCCTCGATCGACGAGGGCGTCGACACCGGCGGCAATGGTGGCAACGGCGGCAATGGCGGCTATGGCGAGATGCGCCTGTCCGTCGAGGACAACGGCCCGGGCCTGCCGCCGGGCCGCGAGGAGGCCCTCTTCGAGAAATTCACGCGCGGCCACAGCGAGTCGCACCTGCCCGGCGTCGGCCTGGGGCTGGCGATCTGCCGTGCCATCATGCAGGCCCACGGCGGCCGCATCTGGGCCGAGCGCGCGGCGCCGGAGGGTGGCGCGCGATTCAGCCTGGCGCTGCCGCTGGGCCAGCCGCCGGCGCTGCCGGCCTTCGATGAAGACAGGGAATTCCAACCGTGAGCGTCCAACCGTGAACGAACCGCAGGCGAGCGTCGTGCCCGTGGCGCTGATCGTCGAGGACGAGCCCAACATCCGCCGCTTCGTGCGCCTGGCCCTGGAGGGCGAGGGATGGGCCGTGCACGAGACCGGCACCTTGCGCCAGGGCCTGATCGATGCGGGCACGCGGCGGCCGGACCTGGTCATCCTCGACCTGGGGCTGCCGGACGGCGACGGCCAGGACTTCCTGCGCGACCTGCGCGCGTGGTCGGCGGTGCCGGTGATCGTGCTGTCGGCGCGCGGCGCCGAGGACGACAAGATCACGGCCCTGGACCACGGCGCCGACGACTACCTGAGCAAGCCCTTCGGCGTCGGCGAGCTGATGGCGCGCGTGCGCGTCGCCCTGCGGCGCAACCAGGCGCGGGCAAGCGATCAGCAGGATCCCGTCTTCCGCTTCGGCGACGTCGAGATCGACCTGGCCGCGCGCCGCGTGCGCCGCGCCGGGGAGGACGTGCACCTCACGCCGATCGAGTACCGCCTGCTCAGCCACCTGATCGGCAACGCCGGCAAGGTGCTGACGCACCGTCAACTGCTGAAGGCGGTGTGGGGCCCGTCGCAGGTGGAGCAGAACCACTACCTGCGCGTCTACATGGGCAATCTGCGCCAGAAGCTCGAGGCCGAGCCGGCGAGTCCGAAGCACCTGCTGACGGAGACGGGCGTGGGGTATCGGCTGATGCCGTGAAACGGGTGCATGAATCGAACGTTTGGTTTGCAGGTGAACACTGATCGCGTTCCAAGGTGTCCAAGATCAATCATGCCCATCTCCCCGATGTCGACGGCCCACCCTTCGAGCAGTGCCGTTGCTGCCACCGCAAGCCAACTCGCTGTCGATCGCTTCAGGCGGGAGGATCTCCTCAATGGCGCAGTGGACGTTGGGGTACTCCCCACATCGGTCGATCCATCGCGCTTGGCGCAAGTCGCAGCGATACGACAAGATTTCTGCCAGAGAGCGTTAGAGCGAATGAACATGGCTTTTCGCAAATGCCCCCTCGGCGATCCCGTCAAGTACCCCGCCCCGGAAGATGCTTCGTGGGCCGTGACCAACGCGACGGCTGCCCAGGAGGCGCTTCAGGTCATCAGGGAGGCGTTGCATGAACTCTCTTTGGACAATCCCACCAAGTCGACCAACAAGTGGCCCAGACATCGCAACGTCGATCCAAGACTGTTTCCCGGGGGAGGTGTTGATGTAGCTCGCTTTGAGGAACAGTTGAAGGATGACCCGAAGGCCGCAGCACGTTTTGAATGTGCGAAAGCGTCGGCGGAGGCCTGGATGGGCATGGATCGAAATTGCTGTGCCCTCAGTTGGGCCGCGCAAGACTATCTCGCAAAGCACTTTCCCAAGGTCCAGACTTCCGCGGTCAGGTTTCAAGAAGACCATGAAATGCTGGTCGTGGGATCGATCAAACCCACCCTTGCCGGACTTGACCTGGCACTGTGGCCGCGGCATCTGTTCGTCTGTGATCCGTGGGCCAACATCAGTTGTCCTGCACCCGAGTATCCGGAGCGTTTCCAGATGAAGATGAGGAAATGGGAGTCGGACGGCAAACGGCTGTGCTCCGCGCAAAAGGGTATCGAGTGGAAGTCTCCGCTTGACTGGGTGTCGGTTCCAGAACGTATCGACCATTTGCTGATCAGCCAGGGCTACACGTCTGGCCAGTCCGACCTCAAGAAGATCATCGTGAGTTATGCCGACGATGAAAGGAAGGATCCGAACGCGCTGTAGCATTGCCCTGCGCCCCTCCCTCGGACGCGTCATGGACAACTCGCTCAACCAGGAGACTCCTCATGATCCAGCAGGCCCAGGTCGAACTCGCCAAGACCTTCTTCGAGCAGTCGAAGAAGGCGTTCGAACAGAACTACGCGGCGTGGAGCACGGTGCTCGCATCGCAGAAGGCCATCCTCGAATCGATGCGGGCGGGAGGCGCGCCGTTCGAGGTCGCCGCCGACCAGTTCCAGAAGCTGATCGATTTCCACGAACAGCAGTTCCGCGTCACCACCGACTTCATGACCAAGCTGCAGACGGACTACGCCAAGGTGGTGCAGCAGAAGACCAAGTGAGACGGGTTTTCCAGCCCGGCCGCCTCACGGTCGGGCTGATGACGCCTGTGGCGCCTGCGTCGTCCGTCGATGCCCGACCCGATCGGATGGCCGACGTCGGCGAGGCGCTCGAGCTGGCCGCGCTCGCGGACCGGCTCGGTTTCGCGGCGCTGTGGACGCGCGACGTCCCGTTGATGGTGCCGCAGGGCAGCGACAACACGGCGAGCGCGCTCGACGATCCCTTCCTCTGGCTCGCCGCGCTGGCCGGCGCGACGCGCGAGATCGCCGTGGGCGCCGCCGCGATCGTGCTGCCGCTGCGGCATCCGCTCCATGTGTCGAAGGCCGCGCTGTCGCTGGACCGGCTCAGCGGCGGACGATTCCTCCTCGGCATGGGCTCGGGCGACCGGCCCGCGGAATTTGCGGCCTTCGGCGAAGACCTGGAGCAGCGTGCGGAGGCTTTCCGAAGCCGCTGGGCCATCGTGCGCGCGGCGCTCTCGCCCGACGCCGACGAGCGTGGCGCGGTGCTCGCCGCGACCGGCGGCTTCCAGGTACTCCCCGCGCCGGCGCGGCGGATCCCGATGATCGTCGTGGGTTCGGCGCGGCAGTCGCTGCAATGGACCGCGACGCATGCGGACGGCTGGGCGACCTACCACCGCGAGGAAGCCCGGCAGGAAGGCCGCATCGAGCTGTGGCAACGCGCGCTCGAACAGAAGGGCGTCGGCCCCAAGCCCTTCGTGCAGTCGGTGCAGCTCGAATTGCTCGCCGATCCCGACGCGGCACCGGAGCCCCTGGAACTCGGCCTGCGCACGGGACGCCACGCGCTCGTCGCCTATCTGCATCGCCTGCAGGCCATGGGCGTGGCGCATGTGCTGTTCAACCTCGGACGGGGGCGGCCGGCGCGCGAGGTGATCGAGGAGCTCGGCCACGAGGTCCTGCCCGAACTGGACCGATGAAACTCGGCGAGAACGTCTGCGGGGATGACGGCGACGTCCCCGATCCGGGTGTCGGATCGAAGCGTCGGTTCGGGTTGACGCAACCCACCTCGCGTTGAAGAATCACGCCCACGCCGGACGGCTCCGTCCGCCCGCGCTCGATCCCTCACTCTTCCGGAGGTGCCCCGATGAAGACCCCGACTTTCCTCGTTCGCTGATCGCCGACGGCTGTCCGGATCATTCCGCTTCCTTTGCCGCGATGCCCCTGACCGGTCCACCCCTGGACCTGCATCGTTCGCGCCCGTTCCGCTCTCCGTCGGTCTCCTGACCTCACCAGGACCTTCCCGCGCCAACAACGCGGGAGGCCGACGGATTCATGCATCTGATTCCTTTGCCGTGGCCGCAGCCCCTGCGCGCTCGGGAACCCGCGGACGTTCGCCCGCTTCCTTCTGATCGCCTCGCCGCACCCCTGCCCATCGCGGCGCTGGCAGGCCGTCAGGTTCGCATCGACGCGTTGATCGACGGCGCCGAGGCCGACCTCGCGTTCGGACCTCGCGGCGAGTTGATGCTGCGTGCCAGCGGTCGCCCGCTGGCCGGCGGATTCGGCGAGCGCGCGTTCATCCCGATGAAGATCTGGGCGATGGCCCATGAACAGCGTCTGAGCGAGCGCCTCGGCGACCGCTACGAGCTGCACGGCGTGTGGAGCTACGCCATGCGCCGCGTCTGGTACGACCGGCTGCCCCACTACTTCCACGCGACCGATGTGTTCGACCGTGAGACCGGGCGCTGCCTGGCGGCGGCGCAGCGGGAGGCGCTGCTCGCCGGCTCGCCCGTCCTGTCGGTGCCGGTCCTGTACGCGGGGCCGATGCCGACGCAATCGCAATGGCTGGAGACGCTGATGCGTCGCCCGATCGCGCGGTCCGCCGGTTGGCGCCGTGCGTTCGAGGCCGCGGCGCTGCGTGACGCGTTGCCGGCGGAACTGTGGCAGGCGCGCGCGGATCGGGAGATGCCGGCGGCGGCTCTCATCGTGACCGTCGAGGAGGACCACGGCGAGCATGCACGCTTTCTGCTGCGGCCGGTCGACGACGCGCGATCTGGCCAGAAGGAGGCGTCGACAGCCATGCCGATGCCGCCGCCCGTGAGTGCCTTGCTGCCCAACGGGCTCGCGCCTGGCGCGGACCTGTTCGCCTCCGAGCCGACGGTCACCTGGCGGGACGTGGGCGTGAAGTCGCTGCGTTCATTGGGCGCCTTGAAGGCGCTTGTCGTCGAGGCGGCGGAGCAGCGATGAGCCCCGAGCGACGGACAGACGTCAGTCGCGTGTGGGCCAGCCCGCCATCCAGCGATCGACGACCGCTTCGAGCGCCGTCCGCAAGCCCGCGCCGTGCGCGGCGGCATCGCGCCGCAGGACCTCGAGCGGCACGCGTGCCTGCGCGAGTTCGCCGGAGTGACCGATCAGCCACTGCTCCAGGCGTGCGGGGTCGCTTTCGAGGTGGAACTGCAGCGCGAGCGCGAAGTCCTCGACCGCGAAAGCCTGGTTCGGGCACGAGGGCGTGGTCGCGAGGCTGGTGACGCCATCGGGAATCTCGAACTGGTCGCCGTGCCAGTGCAGCACGGGCTGCCCGCTCGCCAGCGGCGCGAGCGCCGAGTCGCGGCCCGTGGCGGTGAGCGTCAGCGGCGCGAAGCCGATCTCCTTCCTGCCGTGCGCCATTGGCCGCACGTCGGCGCCGAGCGTCCGCGCCATCAGCTGCGCGCCGAGGCAGATGCCCAGCAGGGGCCGGCGCGTTGCGAGGCGGCGGCGGATGAGCGCGATCTCGTCGTTCAGACAGGGATGGAGCGCATCGTCATACGCACCGATCGGACCGCCGAGCACGACCAGCAGATCGACCGCGTCGAGGTCCACGTCGCGCAGGTCGTCGACGCCCGCGTCCAGTGTGAGGAAGCGCTCGAAGCCGCGTTCCGCCAGGACGGGGCGCAGCAGACCGAGGTCTTCGAAAGCCAGGTGGCGGACGGCGAGGACGGTCTTGGGCATGGACATGGTCGGGGCGCGTCGGGCGCGTGAGCGGATAGGAACGCGCGCAGTATCCGCGCTCGTCGCGTCCCTTGCCGCTCAGGACGCGTCAGAGCGTCCAGTCGACGCATCCATTCGTCCAGGCTCGCCACCAATGTGCGCCGCCGAGGTGCGCCACCGATGCGCGCAGGATCGTCGGCGGAGGCTCAGGCCGGATGCGGCAACCGCCCCGACGCGGATCCCTTGCGGATGCGCCAGGCCTGCACCACCATGAGGATCAGGAAGAGCAGGAACACGACCCCGATCGCCTTCTGCAGCGCCGGGTCGTCGGGGCCGGTGAACAGCGGGGCGCCGACAGGCACGCGGGTGAAGGTCTCGTTGAGGCCGGGGATCATGTGGCAGAACAGCGTGAAGCTGTAGCCCAGCGTCTCCGCATACGGCGAGAGGCCGCCGAGGAAACGGGTGCGATGCGCCGCGACGGCGACTGCCAGCGCAACGAGCGTGACGATCGCCAGCACGTGTGCGATGTTGAAGCCGCCGTGGCGGAAGATGCCGAACGCCGTCACGCAGCTGACGACGGTGCACCAGAGGTAGGTGCGGCCAAGGGTCGATTGACCCTCGATGCGGCCGTTGCGGATGATCAAGGCGTAGCCGGCCACGAGGGCGACGATCGAGAACGCCGTGTGGACGGCGCCGAGAAGGGTCAGACCGAACATGCGTGCTCCTGCTGAGCCGCGTCGCCGCGGCGGGCCGGAGCGCGGCGCGCTCCTGCGGACACCTTAAGCGGTGTGCCAGGGCGCGCGCATCGGTCGGATGGGGGAGGGCCAGGGGTGGGGTTTCCCGGATCTGTCAGCGCCCGCAATGCGCAGCCAGCAGGCCGGGCGGCCCGCTGTCGATCGCGCGCGGCGCTGGATGCGCGATCGCGTCGCGCAGCAGGCGGGTCAGGATCTCCTGCGAGCGTCGCTGGCCGTAACCCCGGCCATAGGCCTGGGAGGTGATCGCGACCACCATGCGCAGGGTGGGGACGACATAGATCTTGTTGCCCCCGTTGCCGGAGGCGAACCAGACCGGCACGCGGAAGTCGCCCACCGGCAGCGACTTGAAGTACCAGAGCCGTCCGTACTCGTCGGCATACGGGTCCGTGGCGGCGATGGGCACGCGGGGGCGCAGCATCGCCTCGATGCCGCCGGCGCTGACGATGCGGCGGCCGCGGTACTCGCCGCCGCAACGCACCATCTCGCCGATCGTGGCGAGCGACCGCGTGCTCAGCCACAGGTTGCCCTGGCCTTTGGTGTGGCCGGCCGCGTCCTTGTTCCAACGCCAGTCGGCGATGCCCAGGGGCTCGAACAGCGCGGTGCCGGCGAAGGCGCCGAGGTCCGCGCCGGTCGCCCTGCCGATGACGATCCCCGTGGCGTAGGCCGTCAGCGAGTTGTAGCGGTAGGTGGCGCCCGGCGCATCCTTGCGCGGCGTCGAGAGCAGGAAGGCGACGGGGTCGGCCGCCTCGTCCATGCGGTCCTCGCTGCCGGGCGAGGCGGGGTCTTCGTCGTCCGCCGCGAGGCCGGAGCGCATGGTCAGCAGGTCGTCGATCGTCGCGTCGCCGAGCGCGGATCCGGCAGCCTCGGGCCAGTACTGGCGCACCGGATCCGACGCGGTGGCGATCGCGCCCCGATCCATCGCGATCGTCGCGAGCAGTGCGGTGACGCTCTTGCCGGCGGAACGGATGTCGTTGAGCGAGGCGGCCGTCGCGCCGTTGTAGTAGCGCTCGGCGACGACGCGGCCCTCGCGCATCACGACGATGCCTTGCAGCGTCTTGTCCTGGTCTTTGCCCGGGTCCTGGCCCGGGTCATGGTCCCACGCGGCCAGCGGCGAGGCGAAGTCGATCCCGCCTCGCGCCGTCGTCGTCGGCGTCTGGCAGGCCGCGAGCACGGCGAGAAGCAGGGTGGTTGGCAGCACGCGGGCGAAGCGGGGCAGGGCCATGGCGGACGACTCCGGAAAGCAGGGCAGACGGTGGCGCGGTCGCTACCGTGGCGACGGCTCAGCGTCGCATGCTCCCCGGTCCGGCGCGGAAAGTCACGCCGCCCGCGCGCCGAAGACCGGCGGCCGGTCCAGCTGCCCGATCCAGTGCCGATACACGCTCGTTGCCGCGCCGCGCAGGCGCGCCAGCCGCTCGGGCAGGGCGGCCAGGATCTCGGTCTCGCTCTGCACCGTCACGCCCCGACCGCGGCTCAGTTCGTCGCGTCCCTGCGTGCACCAGTCGCGCAGGCTTTGCTCGGTCACCTCCAGGTGGCTCTGGAGCCCGATGTGCGGTCCCAGCGAGAAACCCTTGTTCAGGCAGTTGGAGCCGAACAGCGTCCGCGTCGCGCCGGCCGGGATCTGGAAGCTGTCGTAATGCCAGTTGAAGCTGAGCAGCCGGTCCTCGCCGCCGAACAGTCCGCGCGCGGCCGGTGTGATCCACAGCTCGCGCCAGCCGATGTCGGGTCGCGGGTTGCGGGCCACCCCCGCGCCCATGGCGCGTGCCAGTTGCTGCGCGCCGAAGCAGTGACCCAGGATCGGGCGGCTGTGCCGCAGCGCGTCGATCAGCAGGGCCTGCTCCGCCCGGATCCAGGGCTTGCCGTCGTTGACGCTGTGGTCGCTGCCCAGCAGCACCAGGCCGCTGAACGCCCCCGCCGTCCGCGGCAGGGTGTCGCCCAGGTCGGGCCGCAGCAGGTGCACCGGCACGTCATGCGCGCGCAGGCACTGGAGGAGGTAGCCCGGACCTTGCGCGGGTTCGTGCTGGAGGATCAACACGGGTCTCATGCGAGGAGGCGCGGATCGCGCCCCGTTGTTTCGAGGACTCCAGCGTAGGGAGCCGCGCGTCAAGGCCGGGGCAAGACCTGCCCCCGAAGCATCAAGAAGTCATCAAGGGGCGCAGGGTGCAGCCGAGAGGGACGAATGCCACAATCTTGAGATGAACTCGCCGTCCCTCCGCCTGCCGCGCGCCTCTGTCCAGACCGCCGACTTCGACCTCAGCGCCGAGACGCTGGCGTTGCGCGCCGAGGACGGCGGTGTCGGCGCGGTGGTGAGCTTCGTGGGCACGGTGCGTGACGGCGCGGCCGGCACGCCCGTGTCGCTCATGGAGCTCGAGCACTATCCCGGCATGACCGAGGCCGCCATCGAAGCCATGATCGACGAGGCCTTCCGGCGCTTCGACATCCGCGGTGCGCGCGTGATCCATCGCGTCGGCGCGCTGCAGCCGCGCGATCAGATCGTGCTGGTGCTCGTGAGCTCGCGCCATCGCGGCCAGGCCTTCCAGGCCTGCGAGTTCCTGATGGATTACTTGAAGACGCAGGCGCCGTTCTGGAAGAAGGAACACGGACCGGACGGCGCCCGCTGGGTGGACGCGCGTGTCGCCGACGACGACGCGCTCGCGCGATGGGGAATCAACGTGGAGGGGAACGGTCGATGAGCTGGATGCAGGTGGCGGCGGTGTCCGTCGGGGCTTCGGGCGGCGCGCTCGCGCGCTGGGGCGCGGGGCTGATGCTGAATGCGAAGTGGCAGGGGTTCCCGCTCGGCACGCTGGCCGTCAACATCGTCGGCGGCTTCCTCATCGGCATGGCGCTGGAATGGTTCGGCCGGTACCCCGACGACCTGCTCAAGCTGCTGCTCGTCACCGGTTTCCTCGGTGGCCTGACGACCTTCTCGTCCTTCTCCGGCGAATCGCTGTCGCTGCTGCAGCGCGGTGAGTTCCTGATGGCGCTGTCGCACTCGGCCGCCCACGTGATCGGCTCGCTGGCGGCCGCCGCGGCGGGGCTCAAGGTCATGCAGACGCTGACCTCGGCATGAGCGCCGCAACAGGCATGTCCGGCACGCCAGACACGTCGATCCGATTTCCCCGCGCGCTCCGTGCGGGCGACGTCGTCGCGGTCGTCGCGCCGTCGTCCGGCGTGAAGCCGGCGATGCATGAGCGCCTGGACGCCGCGCTCTCGATGCTGCGGCGTCAGGGATTCATCGTCCGCGAAGGGCGCTCGCTCAGGCAGCAGGTCCAGGGCGCCAGTGCGAGCGCCGCCGAGCGCGCGGCGGAGTTGATGGAAGTGCTGCTCGATCCGGAGGTGGCCGCGGTGATTCCGCCCTGGGGCGGGGAACTCGCGATCGAGCTGCTGCCGCTGCTGGACTTCGACCGGCTGCGAGAGGCGCCGCCCAAGTGGTTCAGCGGCTTCTCCGACCTGTCGACGATCCAGGTGCCCTTGCTGCTTCACGCCGGCTGGGCATCGCTCCACGGGCCGAACCTGATGCAGCTGTGGGATCCGGCGTTGGACGTCGTCTCGAAACGGATCGTCGGCCTGTGGTTCGCCGAGGGCGGAGCGCCGTTCGAGCAGGCCTCGGCGCCGGGCACGGTAGCGCGTCGGCTCGACGGCGGCGTCGAGCCGCTGTCGATCGAAGGCTGTCTGGTCGGCGGTTGCCTGGACTCGCTGTCGCGGCTGGCCGGCACCAGGGTGGCCGACGTCGCCGCCTGGCGCGACGCGCTGGGTGACGATGAACGGCCGCTCTGGTTCTTCGAGGTCGCCGAGCTGCCGCCTTTCGAGCTGGCCCGCGCGTTGCACGGCCTGCGGCTGGCGGGCTGGTTCGACGGCGCCGCCGGCGTGGTCTTCGGTCGCAGTGCCGTGGCCAAGGAGATCGCCGCGGGCGGCGACTTCACGGAAGGACACGCGCTGCAGCGCGCGCTCGGCGACCTGTCGTGCCCGGTGCTGGTGGATCTCGACATCGGCCACGTCGGCCCCCAGTGGACTATTGTCCAAGGGGCGCTTGGCCGCATCGACTGGCATCCCGGCCAGACGACCTTGAGCCAGTTCCTCGCATGAGGTGAATGGCTCCTGCCCCTTGGGGGCGGGCGGGGATGGGGTGGCTGCTGCCCCGCCCGCTTGGAGGGCGGGGATGGGGTGGGAGTGAATGGCTCCCCCGGGAGGGATCCGCTTGCGGAACCCTCGCCCGCTTGGAGGGCGGGGATGGGGTGGGAGTGAAACGATAAAAAAAACTTGGGCGCGTTCCTTGCCGAAGCCTCTTGCAAATTAGGGACACAGTCCTACTTGAGTTCGCAACGGAGGTATTTCACCCATGCGAGTCGACAAGCTCACCACCCGATTCCAAGAAGCGCTGGCCGAGGCCCAAAGCCTGGCGGTGACGCGCGACAACCCCTACATCGAACCCGTCCACGTGCTGGCCGCGATGCTGGCCCAGGACGACGGCCCGAAGGCGCTGCTCGAGCGCGCCGGCGTCAAGGTCCCCGCCCTCAAGGGCGCGCTGGACGGCATCCTCGGCGGCCTGCCGCAGGTGCAGGGCGAGGGCCAGCAGGTCCAGCCCAGCCGCGACCTGATCAGCCTGCTCCAGAACGCCGAGAAGGAAGCCTCCAAGCGGGGCGACCACTTCATCGCCAGCGAGATGTTCCTGCTGTCGCTCGCCGACGCGAAGACCGACCTGGCCGGCGTCGTGCGCGGCCACGGCCTGACCCGCAAGGCGCTGGAGACGGCGGTGGAAGCCGTGCGCGGCGGCCAGAAGGTCGACAGCCAGGAATCCGAAGGCCAGCGCGAGGCGCTGAAGAAGTACACCCTCGACCTGACCGAACGCGCCCGCGCCGGCAAGCTCGACCCCGTGATCGGCCGCGACGACGAGATCCGCCGCGCCATCCAGGTGCTGCAGCGCCGCACGAAGAACAACCCCGTGCTGATCGGCGAACCCGGCGTCGGCAAGACCGCGATCGTCGAAGGCCTGGCGCAGCGCATCGTCAACGAGGAAGTGCCCGAAAGCCTGAAGGGCAAGCGGGTGCTGTCGCTGGACATGGCCGGCCTGCTCGCGGGCGCCAAGTTCCGCGGTGAATTCGAGGAACGCCTGAAGTCCGTGCTCAAGGAAGTCGCCGCCGACGAAGGGCGCATCATCCTGTTCATCGACGAGATCCACACCATGGTCGGCGCCGGCAAGGCCGAGGGCGCCATCGACGCCGGCAACATGCTCAAGCCCGCCCTGGCGCGCGGCGAGCTGCACTGCATCGGCGCGACCACGCTGGAGGAGTACCGCAAGTACGTCGAGAAGGACGCCGCGCTGGAGCGCCGCTTCCAGAAGGTGCTGGTCGAGGAACCCACCG
This sequence comes from Roseateles sp. GW821-FHT09G09, assembly GCF_059415965.1. Lineage (NCBI taxonomy): Bacteria > Pseudomonadati > Pseudomonadota > Betaproteobacteria > Burkholderiales > Sphaerotilaceae > Roseateles > Roseateles sp. GW821-FHT09G09. The sequence goes on from NZ_JBWKOG010000006.1 coordinate 387,167, forward strand.
TCGAGGCCACCATCGCCATCCTGCGCGGCCTGCAGGAGAAGTACGAGGTCCACCACGGCGTCGAGATCACCGACCCGGCCATCGTCGCCGCGGCCGAACTCTCGCACCGCTACATCACCGACCGCTTCCTGCCCGACAAGGCCATCGACCTGATCGACGAGGCCGCGGCCAAGATCAAGATCGAGATCGACTCCAAGCCCGAGGCGATGGACCGGCTCGACCGCCGCATGATCCAGCTCAAGATCGAGCGCGAGGCCGTGCGCAAGGAGACCGACGAGGGCTCCCAGCGCCGCTTCGCCCTGATCGAGGACGAGCTGCTCAAGCTCCAGCGCGAGTACAACGACCTGGAAGAGATCTGGACCTCGGAGAAGGCCCAGGCCCAGGGCTCCGCGCACGTCAAGGAAGAGATCGACCGCATCAAGTTCCAGATCGAGGAACTCAAGCGCAAGGGCGACTTCAACAAGGTCGCCGAGCTGCAGTACGGCAAGCTGCCCGACCTGGAGAAGCGCCTGAACGAGGCGCAGGCCAAGGAGATGGGCAAGGCCAGGGACAAGAGCCAGCCGCAGTTGCTGCGCACCATGGTCGGCGCCGAAGAGATCGCCGAGGTGGTGGCGCGCGCCACCGGCATCCCCGTCGCCAAGCTGATGCAGGGCGAGCGCGACAAGCTGCTGCAGATGGAAGACAAGCTGCATGAGCGCGTCGTCGGCCAGGACGAGGCCATCGTCGCGGTCGCGGATGCGATCCGGCGCTCGCGCGCCGGACTGTCCGATCCGGACAAGCCGCTGGGCAGCTTCCTGTTCCTGGGCCCGACCGGCGTCGGCAAGACCGAGCTGTGCAAGGCGCTGGCGGGCTTCCTGTTCGACAGCGAGGACCACATGATCCGCATCGACATGAGCGAGTTCATGGAGAAGCACTCGGTGAGCCGGCTGATCGGCGCGCCTCCGGGCTACGTCGGCTATGACGAGGGCGGCTACCTGACCGAGGCGGTGCGCCGCAAGCCCTACAGCGTGCTGCTGCTCGACGAGGTCGAGAAGGCGCACCCGGACGTGTTCAACGTGCTGCTGCAGGTGCTGGACGACGGTCGCCTGACCGACGGCCAGGGCCGCACGGTCGACTTCAAGAACTGCGTGATCGTGATGACGTCCAACCTGGGCTCGCAGCACATCATGGCGTTGCAGGGCGAGTCCGACGAGGTCATCCGCGACGCGGTGTGGGGCGAGGTCAAGGCGCACTTCCGGCCCGAGTTCCTCAACCGCATCGACGAGACCGTGATCTTCCATGCGCTGGGCGCGGACCACATCAAGTCGATCGCGAAGATCCAGCTGCGCCAGCTCGAACAGCGGCTGGACAAGCTGGAGATGAAGCTCGACGTCAGCGACGAGGCGCTGGCCGAGCTGGCCAAGGTCGGCTTCGATCCGGTCTTCGGGGCGCGGCCGCTCAAGCGCGCGATCCAGCAGCGGATTGAGAACCCGCTGTCCAAGCTGATCCTGCAGGGCCGCTTCGGTCCGAAGGATGTGATCCCGGTCAGCGTGGAGACGTCAGCCGCCGGAGAGCCCGGCGAGTTCAGCTTCGGACGCGTGGTGCATTGACGCCGCGGGGCGCCGGTGCCGGGTCTTGCCCGGCTCGGCGCCTCAACGCAGTTTTTCGAGCACTTCCGATCTGAACTCTCGCTGGTACAGCACGTAGAGCACGCCGGCCGTGGACAGGGCCAGTGCCCAGGGCGAGAAGAACCAGGCCACCACGGGGAACGCGAGGTAGTAGCCGCGCAAGCCGTCGTTGAAGGCCTCGGCCGCCATGCCGACGACCGCGCCGGCGCGGTCGGCGAATTCCTCGCGCGCCTCTTTCGCCTCCGGTCCCAGCTGCGCGAACTGGCCCGCCTCCGGCGCGGACGCCACCAGCAACGCGCCGAAGGTGTACTGCCGCATGCTCCAGGTGAAGCGGAAGAAGGCGTACACGAAAATGCCGGTCAGCAGCGCGAGCTTGATGTCGAACACCAGCGTGCTCGTCTTCACCGCGAACGGCAGTCCCAGCACCAGGGCGCTGGTCTGCTCGCTCGCTCCGAGCGCGGCCAGCAGGCCGCCGATGATCAGGATGGTCGTGGAGGCGAAGAAGGACGGGCTCGACAACAGCGCCTGGCTAACCGCGCCGTCCAGCACCCGCATCTCGCGGTAGGTCAGCTGCAGCATCCACTGGCGCCGCACGCGGTTGGTGATGGCCAGCAGCGAGCCGCGACCATCCGCATGGCGCTTGGAGAACTGGGCGTAGCCGATCCAGGCCACGAAGAACAGACCCAGCGAGGCCCAGTCGAGCAGCGGCAACGCGGCCAGGAGTTGTCGGAGCGATTGCATCGCGTCAGTGTAGAGGCGCGCTGCCGCGCGAGAGGGCAGTACGAGCACGAGTACGACCACGAGCACTGGCAGGACCACGACAGCGAACGCAGGGAGAGCCGTCGTGCGCGCGGCGTCGGAGGCCGGACTCAGACGGAGGGCTTGCGCCAGACCGCGCGAACCGCGGCGGACGGCGCCGCGATGCCGTCGTGATCGTTGTGGTTGGCGTTGTCGCTGTCGTTGTCGTTGTCGTTGTCGATCTCGCTGTCGAGGGCCAACCCCGTGGCTTCGGCAGGCGGCACGCCGTGCGGCCAGATCTCCAGCAGCGCAAGGGCACCCTGCAACAGCGCCGCCGCCGCCGCGGCGGTCAGGCCGCGCACCACCGCGCGGACGAAGCCGCCGTCCGACTCACCCTGGACCGAGGGCGGCAGGTCGAAGTCCGCGGACTGGCAGTTGGTGCACTCGTAGCGACCGGTCGAGGGATCGAACAGGATCTCGATCACGTGCCGCGACGTGGCGACGCGGCAGGCGGTGAGCGACGCTTGTCGGCCGACGCGTCGCACGCGGATCCCATGGTCCTTGGGCCAGTCGCTCAGGTCCATCAGCAGGTCGATCAGCGACGGCAAGGCGGACGGCAACGCGGACGGCGAGGGCCAGCCGGCGGGGCCGGCGTCGACGGCGAGCGGTGGAGTGGGGAAGGTCAAGCGGCCGGACTTCATGCGCAATCTCCATCCGGTGGCGGCCCGCCGCGGCATGCGACGGGTCCGTCCCGGAGTGAAGCGGCGAAGTGCCGGCCCTGCGCGGGCGGGTTCATGCCCGCCCGTGGCCGACATCGGGCTGCCTGGTCCGGCGGCCCAGTCGGCAGCCCAGTCCGGCAGCTCAGATGGGCAGGTCGAACACCAGCACCTCGGCGTCCTGGCCGGCCTCGATCGAGACGCCGGTCTCCTTGGCAAGCTGGAGCGCGTCCCCCGTGCCCAATGCCTCCCCGTTCACGGTCGCCTGACCGCGCACGACGTGCACGTAGGCGACCCGGTCCGCCGCGAGCGGCAGCTCGGCGCGTTCATCGCCGTTGAACAGTCCGGCGTACAGGCGCGCATCCTGATGGATGGACACCGAGCCCGCCGCGCCGTCCGGCGACGCCACCAGCCGCAGCTGGCCGCGCTTCTCGGCGTCGGTGAAGTGCTTCTGCTCGTAGCCCGGTTCGACACCCTGACGGTCCGGCATGATCCAGATCTGCAGGAAGTGGGTCTGGCCGTCCTTCGAGTGGTTGAACTCGCTGTGCCGCACGCCGGTGCCGGCGCTCATCCGCTGCACGTCGCCCGGACGGATCACGCCCGCGTTGGCGCCGCCCGGCGTGCCGTTGCCCATGCTGTCCTGGTGCGCCAGCTCGCCGCTGAGGACGTAGCTGATGATCTCCATGTCGCGGTGGCCGTGCGTGCCGAAACCGGTGCCGCCGGCGATGCGGTCCTCGTTGATCACGCGCAGCGGGCCGAAGCCCATCCGGCGCGGGTTGTGATAGTCCGCGAACGAGAAGCTGTGGAAGCTCTTCAGCCAGCCGTGGTCGGCGTAGCCGCGATCCGAGGACTTGATGACTTCACGCATGTCGATGCTCCTGGTGGGGCCCCCCCGGGGGGTGGAGGGGGCCTGCTTGTTGGCGATGGACTCACTGTAGGGACGCGGCCCTCTGCCGAGGGGGAGGGGGCTTGAAGCCAGCGTTCAAATAAGATGAAGCAATGGCTCAACAAGACAAACGACGGGTCCTGACGCCGGAAGCGCTGGCCATGATGGACAGCATCGCGCGCAGCGGCAGCTTTGCCGCGGCGGCCCGGGAGATGGGGAAGGTGCCGTCGGCGCTGACCTACTCGGTGCGGCAGCTCGAGGACGCGCTGGACGTGCTGCTGTTCGACCGCAGTTCGCGCCAGGCCGTGCTGACCGCCGCGGGGCACGAGCTGCTCACCGAAGGCCGGCGCCTGCTGCAGGAGATGGACGCGGTCGCGAACCGCGTCAAGCGCGTCGCCACCGGGTGGGAGAGCGAACTCACCATCGCGTTCGACGATGCGATCGCGCGGCGCGCGATCTTCGACCTGATGGAGGCCTTCTACCAGCAGGCCGAGGACGGCAAGCCGCCGCCGACGCGCCTGAAACTGCGCACGGAGGTGCTGTCGGGCACCTGGGAGGCGCTGATCTCGGGCCAGGCCGATCTGGCGATCGGCACCAGCGCGCAACCGCCGGGCAGTTCGGTCGTCTGCGAGGTGCTCGGACCGATGGAGATGGTGTTCTGCGTCGCGCCGCATCACCCGCTGGCGGGATTCGACGGGGTGCTGACCTCGGCCGAGATCGCGCGGCACCGCATCGTCGCGGTGGCGGACACGGCGCGCAGCCTCGCGCCGATGACCGTCGGCGTGGTGCCGGGGCAGGAAGTGCTGACGGTGCCGTCGATGGCGATCAAGCTCGAGGCGCTGCTGCGCGGCCTGGGCGTCGGGTCGCTGCCGACGCCGATGGTGCGGCGGCATGTGGACGCCGGGCGGCTCGTCCAGAAGGAAACCTTCCAGGGGAAGCGGATCTCGCCGATGCATTACGCGTGGCGCAACAGCAGCCAGCGCCCGGCCAAGGCGCTGGCCTGGTGGCTGGAGCGGCTGCAGAGCGAGACGACGCGGCGCTCGCTGATCGAGCAGCACGAGGGTCTGCTGCTGTGACCCAGGCGGGACGGGGCTACGTCGGCCGCTTTGCGCCGTCGCCCACGGGGCCGTTGCATGACGGGTCGCTGGTCGCCGCGCTGGCGAGCTGGCTCGATGCGCGTGCGCATGGCGGCCGCTGGCTGATCCGGATCGAGGACGTCGACCGGCCGCGCTGCCCGGCCGGCATGGACGCGGTGGTGCTGTCGCAGCTCGCCCAGGTGAGGCTGCTGCCGGACGAGCCGCCGGTCTGGCAATCGACGCGGGATGCGGCCTACCAGGCCGCGCTGGATCGGCTCAAGGCCTCGGGGTGGGCCTACCCCTGCGGCTGCTCGCGCAAGGACATCGCCGAGGCCATCGCCGCCCGGGGCGGTCAGCGGGAGCGGCATGGGGAACTCGTCTACCCGGGGACCTGCCGGCACGGACTCCGCGGCAAGCCCGCGCGGGCCTGGCGGCTGCGCAGCACGGCGACGGTGGACGGCGACGAGCCGCTGCGCATCGCGTGGCGGGATCGGCGGCTCGGTCCGCAGTCGCAGGACCTGACCGACGAGGTCGGCGATGTCGTCCTCCTGCGCGCGGATGGGCTCTGGGCCTATCAACTCGCGGTCGTCGTCGACGACGGCTGGCAGGGCATCACCGACGTGGTCCGCGGCGAGGACCTCGCCGACAACACGCCCCGGCAGATCCGGCTGCAGGAATTGCTCGGCCTGCCCCGTCCACGCCATCTGCACACGCCGCTGGTGCTCGGCGACAACGGCGAGAAGCTCTCCAAGCAGAACGGCGCCCAGGCCCTCGACCTGGGCAACCCGCTTGCCGCTTTGCAGCGCGCCGGCGCCCGCCTCGGGCTGCCGGCGCTACAGGCGCGGACGATGCCCGAATGGCTCGCCAGCGCCGTCGCAGCGTGGCCTGTACGGCAGCGCGGGGAGTAAGGACCCTCGGCGGCTGGCATGATCACGCCTTTGCTCCTGTTTCTGTTTCTTGGGACGCGGTCCGGCGTCCCCCTTTCAAGGAAAACTCGATGAAGACGACCGACAGCGGCCTGCAATACGACGACACCACCGCCGGTACCGGCGCGACCGCCCGCGCCGGCCAGGACGTGAAGGTGCACTACACCGGCTGGCTGTTCAAGGATGGCGAGAAGGGCACGAAGTTCGACTCCAGCAAGGACCGCGGCGAACCCTTCGAGTTCGAACTCGACGGCGGCATGGTCATCAAGGGCTGGGATGAAGGCGTCCAGGGCATGCAGGTCGGCGGCACCCGCGTGCTCGTCATCCCGCCCCAGCTCGGCTACGGCGCGCGTGGTGCAGGCGGCGTCATTCCGCCGAATGCGACGCTGATGTTCGAAGTGGAACTGCTGGGCGTGTCCGGCGGCGCGGAAGCCATCGAGCTGAACCAACTGGCCACCACCGCCAGCGGCCTCCAGTTCGAGGACGTCAAGGAAGGCGAAGGCGCCACTGCGGAAGCCGGCAAGCGCGTCACCGTCCACTACACCGGGTGGCTCTACAAGGACGGGCAGCGAGGTCGCAAGTTCGACTCGTCCAAGGACCGGCGCGATCCGTTCCGCTTCCACCTCGGCGCGGGGGAAGTCATCAAGGGATGGGATGAAGGCGTCCAAGGGATGAAGGTCGGGGGGACGCGGTTCCTCGTCATTCCGTCGGAACTGGGCTACGGCGCCTATGGCGCAGGTGGCGTCATTCCGCCTCATGCGACGCTGCTGTTTGAGGTGGAACTGCTGGCGGTTTGAGCCGGCTGTCTCTTTTACTCTCTTTCTCTTCGACTCTCTGCAGCCCGCCGGGTCTCGGCCCGGCTGCCGAGTCCCTTTGTCAGCCGACAAAGGAACCAAAACGGCCCTGACGACGCTCATATGCGCTCGCTGTCCGGCATTCGTCGCTCTCACGCTTCGCTCGCGAGACTCCTCCAACGATGCCCTCAAACGACCACCACCGGAGTCCTCGCACCACCTCTCTCTACAGGCTTGCTCGCTCCGCTCGTCGCGCCAGCCACTCAATGCGCCTTGCATCCGCCTTGCACGCTCGCCCCTACCGGGGTCTCGCAGCGATCGGTGACCAGCGATCGGTGACCAATGAACGAGGACCAGTGACGGAGACCGTTGAGCGCGGACCAGTGATCGGGGATCAGTCTTGGCGCTTCGGTGGTTTCATCAGGGCTTTGGCTGTTGAGCGACCTGTTGCTGCGAGACCCCGGTAGGGGCGAGCGTGCACGGCTGACGAGGGCCGCGTTGAGTGGCTGGCGCGACGAGCGAAGCGAGCAAGCCTGTAGAGAGAGGTGGTGCGAGGACTCCGGTGGTGGTTGTTTGAGGGCATCGTCCGAGGAGTCTCGGAGCGGAGTGACGAGCGACGAGTGCCGGACAGCGAGCGCATATGAGCGTCGTCAGGGCCGTTTTGGTTCCTTTGTCGGCTGACAAAGGGACTCGGGTGCCGGGCCGAGACCCGGCGGGCTCTCACGCGGTGAGAAAGCCCACCGGCAGCGCCGCCAGCGCGATGAGTTCCTGTGCGGCCCTGCTGGTTTCCCCCGCATTGCCGTCCACCAGCGTGACCCGAGGCGCGTTGACCAGTTTCGGGAAGTGGCTGGTGAGCGAGCGTTCATAGCCGGGGTCGTAGTGATCCCGCATGAGCTCCCCGAAGACTTCTGCCCAATGCCCACCGAGGGCCAGGTCTTGCCACCGTCCGACGCGCTCCCGTCCACGCAGGGCCACCAGTCCGCCGATCAGCGCGTTGAACGTCTCCGGCCTGTCCTTGAAGTGCGCATAGTCCTCGAGCAGCAACTGCACGCGCCCGGCGTCGGTCATGTCGATCCAGACGCAGCGCCCGTGCTGCCGCAATTGCAGGTGAAGCGACTCGGGCAGCTGCACGCCGCCGATCTTGCGGCTTTCGCTTTCCACAAAGACGGGCCGGGACGGATCGAGTCCGACCATCGCCTGCCAGAGCGCCGTGTCGAAGGCTTTCTGACTGGGTTGCGGCTGATCGGGCAGGGCGCCCAGCACGGAGCCTCGATGACGGGCCAGCGCCTCGAGGTCGAGCACCTGCGCGCCTGCCGCGGCGAGCGCCTGCAGCAGCCGCGTCTTGCCTGACCCGGTGCGCCCGCACAGCACGACGAAGTCGAACCGCGCCGGCTGCTCCGCCAGGGTCTTGATGACCTCGCCGCGGAAGGCCTTGTACCCTCCCACCAGTTGCAGCGACTTGAACCCGATCTGGTTCAGGAACCAGTTCATCGCCCCGGACCGCTGCCCGCCGCGCCAGCAATAGACCAGCGGCCGCCAATGCTTGCGCATCAACGGCCGGTTGGCGTCGAGGTGGTTGGCGATGTTGCGCGCCACGATCGCCGCGCCCAGCTTGCGCGCTTCCAGCGGATCCTGCCGGTAGAGCGTGCCGACGACGCGTCGTTCCTCGTTGTCCAGCACCGGCCAGTTCAGGGCGCCGGGCAGGTGGTCTTCCTCGAACTCCCCGGGCGACCGCACGTCGATCACGCTGCTGAACCCGTCGAGCCGGGCGAAGGCCTCGGTGGACGGGATCACGTGGTACTGGCTCATCGCCTCACTGCACCGACAGTGCGTCCAGCAGTTCCGTCTCGATCTGGAGCTGCATGCGGCTCTGCTGCAGCGCCGCGCCGTCGAGCAGGAACGTATCTTCCACGCGCTCGCCGAGGGTGGACACCTTGGCGAGCTGCAGGTTGATCCCGTGCCGCGCCAGCACGCGGGCGATCGCGTACAGCAGCCCCGCGCGGTCGGTCGCGCTGACGGAGAGGAGCCAGCGCTGCGCGCGCTCGTCGGGTCGCAGCGCGATGCGGGGCGTGAAGGGGAAGCTCTTCACGCGCCGCGAGAGGCGGCCTTTGCGGGGCTCGGGTAGCGGCCCCTGCGCAACCAGCGCCTGGCTGAGCTTGGACTCGACCAGCGCCGTGAGGTCGCGATGGTGGAGGTCGAGTTCGGGCGCGATCACCTGGAAGGTGTCGAGCGCATACCCGCTGCGGGTCGTGTGGACCTTGGCGTCGAGGATGTTGAAGCCTGCGCCGTCGAAGTAACCGCAGATGCGCGCGAAGAGGTCCTGCAGGTCCTTCGCGTACACCAGCACCTGCAGGCCTTCTCCGACGGGTGACGGCCGCGAACGCACGACGGGCTCGACGCTTTCGACGTGCCGCCACAACGCGCGGGCGTGCCAGGCGAGGTCGGGGGCGTCATGTCGCGCGAAGTAGCTGAGGTCCAGCGTCTTCCACAGCGCGTCCTCGGTGCCGGGCAACTGCGCCTTCAGCGCGAGCTCCTGCCGCGCCTCCTGCTTGCGCGCCTCGATCTCCGCGGCCATGTTGAGCTTGGCGCCGCCCAGCGCGCGCAGCGTCAGCCGGTAGAGGTCCTCGAGCAGCTTGCCCTTCCAGGCATTCCAGACCTTGGGTCCGGTGCCCCGGATGTCGGCCACGGTCAGCAGGTAGAGCGCCGTCAGCGTGCGTTCGTCCCTGACGAGCTGCGCGAAGTGCTGGATGACCTCGGGATCCGAGAGGTCCTCCTTCTGCGCGACGCGCGACATCGTCAGGTGGTGCTCGACCAGGAACACGACCAGCGCCGCGTCTGCCTTCGGCAGCCCGTGCGCGCGGCAGAAGCGCTTGGCCTCGGCCGCGCCCAGATCGGAATGGTCCCCGCCGCGTCCCTTGGCGATGTCATGGAACAGCGCCGCGACGTACAGCGACGACGGCCGGTCGAACTGCGCCGCCAGCTGCGAGCAGAACGGGTACTCGTGCGTGTGTTCGGGGATGAAGAAGCGCCGGATGTTGCGCAGCACCATCAGGATGTGCTGGTCCACCGTGTAGACGTGGAACAGGTCGTGCTGCATCTGCCCGACGATGCGCCGGAACACCCACAGGTAGCGCCCCAGCACCGAGGTCTGGTTCATCAGCCTGAACGCGTGCGTCTGTCCCTGCGGCTCCTCCAGGATGCGCATGAACATCGCGCGGTTGGCCGGGTCGCGCCGGAACGCGCTGTTCATCAGCCCGCGCGCGTTGTACAGCGCGCGCAGCGTCTTGGCCGACAGCCCCTTGATGCCGGGCGTCTGCTGGTAGATCAGGAAGGTCTCGAGGATCGCGCGCGGCTCGCGTTCGTAGAGATCGTCGCTGGCGATCTCCAGCATGCCGCTGCGCTCCAGGAAACGCTCGTCCACTGGCCGCAGCTCGTTGCCGACGGTGCCGTTGATCTGCTCCTCGAGGTTGAGCAGCGTGATCTGGTTGAGCTGCGTGACCGCCTTGGCCGCCCAGTAGTAGCGGCGCATCAGCTTCTCGGACGCCCGCAGCGACCGGGTCGACTCGTAGCCGAAGCGCTCGGCCACCGAGGTCTGCAGGTCGAAGACCAGCCGATCCTCGCGCCGCCGCGCCGCCAGATGCAACTGGCAGCGGATGCTCTTGAGCACGCCCTCGTTGCGCTGCAGCTGGCGCGCCTCGAAGGGCGTGATCAGCCCCCGGGTCGCCAGCTGGGGCCAGGTCTTGCCCAGGCCGGCGCCGCGCGCGATCCAGATCAGCACCTGCAGGTCGCGCAGACCGCCGGGGCTTTCCTTGATGTTGGGTTCGAGCGCGTAGGGCGTCTCTTCGTACTTCGTGTGGCGCTGGCGCATCTCCAGCGTCTTGGCGCGCATGAACGCGCGCGGATCCATCGCCGCACGGAAGGCCTGGTCGAAACGCTTCACCAACGGTTTGGCGCCCGCCAGCCAGCGGGATTCCAGCAGCGCGGTCTGGATGGTGACGTCGCCGGCGGCCTCGTCCAGGCATTCCTTGACCGAGCGCACCGAGGAGCCGATCTCCAGCCCGATGTCCCAGCAGGCGGTGATGAAGGCCTCGATCGCGTGCTTGAGCGGCCCGGGCTGGTCCGGCTGGATCGGCTGGATGGGCGAGGGACCGTCCTGCAGCGCATCGGGCAGCAGCAGCAGGACGTCCACGTCCGAGTGCGGGAACAGTTCGCCGCGCCCGTAGCCGCCGACCGCGACCAGCGCCGCGTCGGGCGCCGCCGCGGCGATGCCCGATTGCGCCCACAAGGCCTGCAGCGTGCCGTCCACGTGCCTGGCCAGCAGCCGCATCAGCCGCGCCGCCGCGGACACGCTGGCCTTGGCGGACGCGAAATCGTCCAGCAGCAGTTGCTTGCCGGCCTTGAAGTGCTGGCGCAGCTCGGCGACCGACAGGGTGGCGGCCGGCGCTGTGGGTACGTTCGGCACGTGGGGCACGTTAGGCACGGCAGGCACGTCGGGCGCGACCTTGGCACCCATGCCGACGTCGCCGGGCGTCCTGGCGTTCATGGGCGGCGTCGCGCGGATCAGGCCGGAACGGCCTGGGGCAGGGCGAAGGCCGGGGGCGGCGGCGTGCCGGCCGACTGCGTGAGGATCTCGAAGCCGGTCTCGGTGACCAGCACCGTGTGCTCCCACTGCGCCGACAGCGAGCGGTCCTTCGTGACGATGGTCCAGCCGTCGCCCATCTCGCGGATCTCGCGCCGACCGGCGTTGATCATCGGCTCGATCGTGAAGACCATGCCGGGCACCAGCTCCTCGAGCGTGCCGGGACGGCCGTAGTGCAGCACCTGCGGCTCCTCATGGAACTTCTGCCCGATGCCGTGGCCGCAGAACTCGCGCACGACGCTGAAGCCGGCGTTCTCCGCGAAGGTCTGGATCGAATGGCCGATGTCGCCCAGGCGCGCGCCCGGCTTGACCTTCTGGATGCCCTTCCACATCGCCTCGTAGGTGAAGGCGCACAGCCGCCTGGCGGCGATCGAGCCCTCGCCGACGACGAACATCCGGCTCGTGTCGCCGTGCCAGCCGTCCTTGATGACGGTGACGTCGATGTTGACGATGTCGCCGTTCTTCAGCGGACGGTCGTTGGGGATGCCGTGGCAGACCTGGTGGTTGATCGAGGTGCAGATCGACTTGGGGTAGGGCGTGTAGCCTGGCGGCTGGTAGTTCAGCGGGGCGGGGATGCCCTGCTGGACGTTCACGATGTAGTCGTGGGCCAGCTTGTCGAGGTGGTCGGTCGTGACGCCCGGCTTGACGTGCGGGGTCAGCATGTCCAGCACCTCGGACGCCAGACGGCCGGCGATGCGCATGGCGTCGATGTCGGCGCCGGTCTTGATCGTGATGGTCATGGGTTCGATTTTAGCTGCCGCCAGTCGGAAACGCCGGACCGTCGGCGGAGGCCCCGAAGGCGGCCGACTTTTCAAGCGGAGCCCGGCGATCTGGCTTTGCCAGGCGCACGGGCTCGCCCCCTTGGGGGGCCGGCGTAGCCGGTAGGGGGGAGCTTATTCAGCCCAGACGATCACGCCGGTGTAGGCGGTGATCAAGACCACGATCCCGAAGGCGATGCGGTACCAGGCGAAAGGCACGAAGCTGTGGCTGGCGATGTACTTCAGCAGCCAGCGCACGCAGATCCAGGCGCTGACGAAGGAGAAGAACAGCCCCACCGCGAACAGCGGGATGTCGCCCGTCGACAGCACCGAGCGCTCCTTGTACAGGCTGTACAGGCCGGCGCCGATCAGGGTCGGGATCGCCAGGAAGAAGCTGAAATCGGTGGCCGCCTTGCGCGACAGGCCCAGCAGCATGCCGCCGATGATGGTCGCGCCGGAGCGGCTGGTGCCCGGCACCATCGCCAGGCACTGGACGAAGCCGACCTTCAGCGCGTCCATCGGCGACATCTGGTCGACGTCCTGGATGCGCACGGCGGTCTGCTGGCGGCGCTCGGCCCACAGGATGATGAAGCCGCCGATGATGAAGGTGCTGGCCACCACGACGGGGGTGAACAGGTGTTCCTTGATGACCTTGCCGAACAGCAGGCCGAGGATCACCGCCGGCAGGAAGCCGATCGCCACGTTCAGCACGAAGCGGCGGGCGCGCGCGTCGCTGCCCAGCCCGGCGGCGGTCTCGCGCAGGCGCTGCCAGTACACGATGATCACGGCGAGGATGGCCCCGGTCTGGATCGCGATGTCGAACACCTTGCCCCGGGCATCCTCGAAGCCGCCGAGCAGCGAGCCCGCCAGGATCAGGTGGCCGGTCGACGAGATCGGCAGGAATTCGGTCAGGCCTTCGACGATCCCCATGATCGCGGCCTTGATCAGCAGCACAGTGTCCAAAACGACGACTCCAGAATGCCGCCTCGCTCGGGGTGGAGGCGGGTCGGCGGGGATCATAGCCGTGGCTCGAACCCGGTTTGCCGCAGTGCAGCACCCGGATGGGCGGTCCGGCGTAAGAGGGGCGTGAGGGGGGCGTGAAGGGGCAATGTGAAGGTCGTCAGTCCCTCCTGAAGGGTGCCGCGCCCGGGGGAGCGCTTGACCGGGTCGAAAGCTGGCCGCTACATTACTGACCGGTTAGTCAGTTATTGACTGCGCCGACCCCGCGCGCTGCGCGCGCCTCTCACCCCCTCTCCCGCAGTTCCTTCCACATGCCTCGCGCTTCCGCCAAGACGGCCGCTCCGGCGCCCTCGTCAGCTGCTCCGGCGCCGTCGTCCACCCGACAGCGGCGCAAGGAGGCGCGGCCGCAGGAGTTGCTCGAGGCGGCGCTGTCGCTGTTCGTGGAGAAGGGCTTCGCCGCCACCCGTTCGGAGGAGGTCGCCGCCCGGGCGGGGGTCTCCAAGGGGACGCTCTACCTCTACTACCCGTCCAAGGAGGAACTCTTCAAGGCGGTGGTGCGCGAGGCCATCGGCACCAAGATCGCCGAAGGCGTCTCGGAGCTGGGCAAGCACCAGGGGTCGATGGCGGAGCTGCTGACCTGGATGCTGTGGAGCTGGTGGGAACGCATGGGACTGACGCCCGCCGGCGGCATCCACAAGATCATGATGAGCGAGGCGGGCAACTTCCCGCAGCTGGCCGCCTTCTACAACGACGAGGTCATCGAGCCCAGCTGCGCGTTGCTGGCCGAGGTCGTGCGCCGCGGCATCGCCTCGGGCGAGTTCCGCGACGTGGACCCCGACGTCTGCGTGATGGTGCTGATCGGGCCGGTGCTGCATCTGGTGCTGCATCAGCACTCGATCGGCGCCGCGGGCGTGGTGCACGACCACAAGCCGGCGCCCGAGGCCGTGCTCAGGCTGCAGCTCGACCTGATGTTCGAGGGACTCCTCAACCGCCCGCGTCCCCCATCGGAGCCGGCCACGCCGCATCCGGCCGCCTAGAATACCGCCCGCATTGACGCCCCCGCTTCCTGACCGCTTCCTGACCGCATTTGGCGCGCCGTGCGGCGCCAGAGGATCAAAGAACATGAACTTCGAACAAGCCCGCTTCAACATGATCGAACAGCAGATCCGCCCCTGGGATGTGCTGGACACCTCGGTGCTGGCCCTGCTGGCCGTGGTCAAGCGCGAGGATTTCGTGCCCGCCGCCTACCGCAACGTGGCGTTCACCGACGTCGAACTGCCGCTGGCCCACGGCCGCAAGATGCTGCCGCCCCGGGTCGAGGCCCGCTGGATGCAGGAGCTGCAGATCGAGCGCCATGAGAAGGTGCTGGAAATCGGCACCGGCGCCGGCTACATGGCCGCGCTGCTGGGCCACAAGGCGCAGCAGGTCTTCAGCGTGGAGCCGGATGCGCAGCTGGCCGGCGCCGCCCGCGACGCGCTGCGCCGCAACGGCGTGCTGAACGTGACCGTGGTCGAGGGCGACGGCGTCAAGGGCCTGCCCGGCGAGGCGCCCTTCGACGTGATCCTGCTGTCGGGCTCGGTGGCGCAGGCGCCGCAGGCGCTGCTGGACCAGCTCAAGGTCGGCGGCCGCATGGGCGTGATCGTCGGCGAGGAGCCCGCGATGACCGCGCGCATCGTCACCCGGACCGGCGAGCGCGCGTTCACGACGAAGAACCTGTTCGAGACGGTGGTGCAGCGCCTGGACGGTTTCGACACCGGTTCGCACTTCACGTTCTGAGGAAGGCCGCGGCGGGGGGGCTTGCAGCCCGTCGCGCGGAATTGCCGTCAAGGGGTGCGAAGACTGCAAGTCGTCGCATTTCTTTCGAGACAAGCGGGGGAGGTGATCTATAACCTCGCCCGCGGCACCGGGGTCGGATCGGAGGCGATCGATCCGGCGGTGCCGAGGTACTGAATCCCGGTCGCGGACCCTCCGCGGCCGGTCCGCAGTTGGATCGATCCGAAGAACATCACATCGACACGAGGATGCCTCATGGCCGCTGAACGCCGTCCGTCTCCCATCTCCCGCCTGCCGCGGGTCTCGCTCCTGGCCGCGGCGCTCGCCCTGGCGGCGGGCGCGGCCCAGGCGCAGAGCCTGCAAGAGCTGTACGACGCGGCGCGTGTCTACGACGCCACCTACCTGGCGGCGCGCGCCACGGCCGACTCGGCGCAGTACCGCTACGGCCAGGCGCAGGCGCTGGCCCGTCCGAGCGTGGGCCTGGGCGTCGGCGCGACGCGCAACGAGGTCGACCTGCCGGCGATCGCCGACGGCAAGGGCGGCACGGTCAACTCCGGCTGGCAGGGCAACACGGTCAGCACGGCCGGACTGAACGCCAAGTACGCGATCTTCAACCGCCCGAACATCGGCAGCATCGAGCAGGCCCGCCTGGGCGTGGACGTCGCCCAGTCCGACCTGGACACGGCCGAGCAGGACCTGATCGTGCGCGTGGCGCAGGCCTACTTCGACGTGCTGGGCGCCAAGGACACGCTGTCGACCTCCAGCGCGAACAAGGCCGCGATCGCGGAGCAGCTGGCCTCGGCCAAGCGCAACTTCGAGGTCGGCACCGCCACCATCACCGACACCCGCGAAGCGCAGGCCCGCTATGACCTGGCGACGGCGCAGGAACTGGCCGCCGACAACGACCTGCGCGTCAAGCGCGTGACGCTGGACCAACTGGTCGGCCGCGTCGGCGTCGAGCCGCGTCCGCTGGCCGTGCCGGTGGCGCTGCCGCCGGTGGTGCCGTCGACGGTGGACCCCTGGGTCAGCGTGGCCGAGGGCGCCCATCCGGCCATCCGCAAGGCCCAGCTGGGCCTGGACATCGCCAAGATCGAGATCGAACGCGCCCAGGGCGCCCGGTGGCCGACGGTCGACCTGAACGCCTCGCTGGGCGTGCAGCGCCAGACCGGCGAGGGCGTCAGCTACACCGGCAACACCAAGCAGGGGTCGCTGGGCGTGTCGGTGAACCTGCCCGTGTACACCGGCGGCCAGATCACCAATCGCATCAAGGAAACGATGTCGCTGGAGGAGAAGTCCCGCAACGACCTCAACTTCGCCCGCCGCAGCGTCGAGGAAGGCACCAAGCGCGCGTTCTTCGGCGTGCAGTCGCTGCAGGCGCAGGTGAAGGCGTACGAGGCGGCCGAATCCTCCACCAAGCTGGCGCTGGAAGCGACGCAGCTGGGCTACAAGGTGGGCGTGCGCGTCAACCTGGACGTGCTCAATGCCCAGACCCAGCTGTACACGACGCAGCGCGACCTGGCCAAGGCGCGTTACGACGTGCTGGTGAACAGCCTCAAGCTGCGCCAGGCGTCGGGCCAACTGCGCCCCGAGGACGTGACGGCGATCAACACGCTGCTGGCGCAATAAGCAAAAGAAGTCACCCGCAATCCCCGGTCGCAAATCCGTCGAAGCACGGTGGTGGTCGGGGACGGCGGGCCAACGCTCGAACGTCTGCGGGTGGGCGGTCTTGCGCCGGCAAGGGCCAGGTCTTGCGCCCGGAACGAGCGACAATCAGCGCCCATGCTGTTTGTGATTTCTCCCGCGAAGTCCCTGGACTACGACACCCCGACCCCGGACACCCTCGCCGCGCTGGCGACCCGTCCGCAATTCGTGCCGCAGTCGGCCGAGTTGATCGAGATCCTCAAGACCCAGTCCGCGTCGGACATCAGCGGGTTGATGGACCTCTCCGAAGCCTTGTCGAACCTGAACGTCGCCCGCTACCACGCGTGGTCGACCCGCTTCACCGACAAGAACAGCAAACCGGCCGTGCTCGCCTTCGACGGCGACGTGTACGACGGCCTGCAGGCGTCGACGCTGTCGCTGGACGACCTGCAATGGGCGCAGCGCCACCTGGCGATCCTGTCGGGCCTGTACGGCGTGCTGCGGCCGCTGGACCGGCTCCAGCCCTACCGGCTGGAGATGGGCACGGCGCTGAAGAACGACCGGGGCGGCAACCTCTACGCCTATTGGGGCGACACGATCGCCGAGCATCTCAACGCGCAGAGCGCGCAACTCCAGTCGCCGGTGATCGTGAACCTGGCGTCGCAGGAGTATTTCAAGGCCGCCGCCCGCAAGGTGCTGAAGCCGCGCGTCATCGAATGCCAGTTCGAGGACTGGAAGAACGGCCGCTACAAGATCATCAGCTTCTTCGCCAAGCGCGCGCGCGGCCTGATGGCGCGCCATGCGATCCAGCATCGCATCGGCACGCCGTCCGGATTGCAGGACTTCGCCGCCGACGGCTACGCCTACGCGCCCGAGGCGAGCGAGCCGGACCGGCTGGTGTTCCGTCGCCGGATCGCCGAGTGATCATCGATGAGTGAGCGGCCACGCGTCAGCAGGACCTGCTTTCGGGCACACCGGGATACAGGCACAGACCGATCAGTTTGATACCGTCGCGGATATGAGCAACTCGCAATACCTCACGCCCGAACTGCGCGACTGGGTGGCCACGCAACTGCGCAATGGCATCACCCGCGAGGCGCTGTACCAGGCCATGCTGACCAGCGGCTGGCAGCCCGACATGGCGCAGCAGGCGCTGGCCGAGCATCGACCGTTCGAGGCGCCGATCGAGACGCCCTTGCGGCTGCCGGAGCTCCCGGAGCCCGCGATCGCGGCCGGCTCCCTGCCCGAACCCGACCTCAGCGAGCAGCGCAGCGTGCTGCTGCCGGACGGTCATCGGGTCGAGATCCTGATGGCGCTGCAGCGGCCGCGGGTGATCGTGTTCGGGAACCTGCTGTCCGAGCAGGAGTGCGACGCGATCGTCACGAACGCCGGGCAGCGTCTGGCGCGCTCGGAAACGGTCGCGGCGCAGCGCGAGGGCAGCGAGGTCAACGCCGCCCGCACCAGCGAGGGCATGTTCTTCGAGCGCGGCGAGAACGAGGTCGTGGCCCGCATCGAACGCCGCATCGCGACGCTGCTGAACTGGCCGGTGCGCAACGGCGAGGGCCTGCAGGTGCTGCGCTACCGCGCCGGTGCCGAGTACCAGCCGCACTACGACTACTTCGACCCGCGTCACGCCAGCAGCAAGGCGATCCTGGAGCGCGGCGGCCAGCGGGTCGCCACCATCGTGATGTACCTGAACACGCCAACGCGCGGCGGCGCGACGGTGTTCCCGGACATCAAGCTCGACGTGATGGCGCAGAAGGGTAACGCCGTGTTCTTCAGCTACGACCGGCCCGACCCTGCGACGCTGACGCTGCACGGCGGCGCGCCGGTGGTCGATGGCGAGAAGTGGGTCGCCACAAAATGGTTACGCCAGGGCGAGTTCGTTTGACGCGGCCTTCACCGGCCGCCCGCTAGACTCGTGTCCATCGCCACGAGCGCCGGCCCCGGCCGGCGCGTCCCGAAGAAGAAGGAAATCCCCATGAAGTCGTTGATCGCCGCCCTGAGCACCGCCTTGCTGGCCACCGTCGCGCAGGCGCAGGTCCAGCCGCAGGCGCAACCGGCGCCTCCCGCGACGGCGCCTATCCCGGCCGCGCGTGCCGAGATGGCGGCCCCGGCCGCGCCCATGGCCAAGCCGGCCGAGGACACCCACGGCGCCGGCAAGCACAAGGCGGCCGGCAAGACGGCGAAGCAGGGTGCAAAGCAAGGCGCGAAACAAGGCGCTAAACAAGGCGTAAAGCAAGGCGGCAAGCACGCTGGCGCCAAGAAGTCCGGCGCCAAGAAGAAGCCGGCGCAGCATGCCTCGTCGGGCAAGTCGGGCTCGAAGAAGGTCGCCAACGCCAAGCCGAAGAAGAGCAAGCAGCGTCACGCTGCGGCTTGATGCCGGCACGCCTGGCCCCCTCCGAGGGGCCGTGCCGGAGATCGGGTCGTGGATCGCGGATCTCGAAAAGCAAAAAGCAGCCCGCGGGCTGCTTTTTTCGTGGGGCGCCGGGCCGTTCAGGCGCTGGCGCGTTGCCGTCGACTCAGACGCGCTTGCGGTACTCGTGCGTGCGCGTGTCGATTTCGATGTTGTCGCCTTGCGCCACGAAGATGGGCACGGGGATCTCAAAACCGGTGGAAATCTTGGCGGGCTTCAGGACCTTGCCCGAGGTGTCGCCCTTGACGGCCGGCTCGGTCCAGGTGACTTCACGCACGACGCTGGTGGGCAGTTCCACGGAGATGGCCTTGCCGTCGTAGAACACCACTTCCACTTCCATGCTGTCCTGCAGGTAGTTGATGGCGTCGCCCATGTTCTCGGCTTCCACCTCGAACTGGTTGTACTCGGAGTCCATGAACACGTACATCGGATCGGCGAAGTACGTGTAGGTGCACTCCTTCTTCTCCAGGATGATCTGGTCCATCTTGTCGTCGGCCTTGAAGACGACTTCGGTGCCCGAGTTGTTCAGCAGGCTCTTGAGCTTCATGCGCACGGTGGCGGCATTGCGGCCACCGCGGCTGTATTCGGTCTTCAGCACGACCATGGGGTCCTTGCCGTGCATGATCACGTTGCCGGCGCGAATTTCTTGTGCGATCTTCATGATGATTCCGGGAGAAAGAGTCCGAAAGCCGCGCAATCAGAACGCGGAAAAGCCGCGCATTCTAGCTCGAAAGGCCCCTCACGCGCCAACCGGCGGCCCGGCGAAGTCCCGCAGGCGGGCGGTCAGGGCCGGTCGGGCGGCCAACCCGGCGCGCCACGCGCGGGCATGCGCCGTGGCGGCGCCCAGGTCGCGGAGGGCCTGCGCAGCGTCCGGCGCCCACGGCGCCAGGCCGTTCCAGGCGCGGGAGAGTGCGCCCCAATGCGTCCGCAGCGGCGCCGGCGCGCCGGCCAGCGATTGCGCGAGGAAGGCCTCCAGCTTCGGCCCGTGGGCGCCGTCGTCCTGGAAATAGATCTGCCAGAGCATCGGCCGCCCGGCCCACTGCGCGCGGACGAAGGAGTCCTCGCCGCGTACGAGGTTCAGGTCGCAAGACCACAGCAGCCGGTCATAGTCGGCCTGGCTGAGGTGAGGCAGGGCGATGGCGCGCTGCCCGGTCCGCAGCAGCGGCGGGAGTTCCGCCTGCGGTGCGCCCGGGCACAGCAGCAGCAGCAGCCATCCCGGGCCGAGCGCGTCGAGGAACGCCGCCAGCGACGCGTGCGGGTAGGCGAACAGGCTGAGCACCCGTTCGCCGGGCGCCGCTGCCCAGCCGCGTTCCCGCAGCCAGGACGCGCCGTCATGCGCGTCGACGGCCTCGACCAGGCCCGGCTCCCGCAGCAGTCCGCCGGTGCGGTCGTTGAAGCCGGGGTAGAAGAAACGCTTCTCCAGGCCCGCGCCAGGCCCGGAGAACTGCGGCGAACTCAGGCCGTGGCTGCGCTCGACATAGCTTTCGGCGCTGAGGTATTCGAGGTTGATCCACGCCGGCTTCACCGCGCGGGCGGCCATCGCCGCGACGAAGGACGCCGGCAGCTCGCAGCCGAAGGTCTCGAGGACGACATCGCCCGGCTCGGCCTGCGCGCTGCCGGCCCAGGGCAGGCAGGCCAGGCCCTCGACGGCGTCCGGCTGCATCCACGCCAGCGGCGACAGATCGTCGCTCCACAGCCGCACCCGCGCGCCGTGTCGCGCGAGGTCGCGCGCCAGGCGCAGGCACACGCCGAGATCCCCGTAGTTGTCGATGACGCGGCAGAAGATGTCCCAGGTCCGTCCGTCAGGCGTCTGCGCGTCGGGAGAGGATTCGGCGGGGGTGTCGGGCATGGCCGGATTATCCGGCGGCACAATCGCGCCCCATGAGCACGACCCCCGCCGGCGCCAGCGAAGTGCCGGAGCCGACCCCCGATCCTTCCCTCGGCCCATCCGGCCCATCCGGCCCCGCCGCCGCCGCCGCCCCCGCCGCGCCCGCGGCGTCCCCTGCCGACGAGTGGAACGCCCAGTCGACCGCCATCGAGGCGGCCGAGTCGCGCCGCGTCGCCGACATGGAGCGCGCCGCGCGCGAAGGCCGCGACCGCCTGCTGGCCGAGGTGCTGGCGCTGCCGGCGCTGCCCGGCGTCTACCGCTACTTCGACGCGCAGGACCACGTGCTCTACGTCGGCAAGGCGAAGAACCTGAAGCGGCGCGTCTCGAGCTACTTCCAGAAGGACCACGGCGGCACGCGCATCGGCATGATGATCGCGCGCATCGCGCGGCTCGAGACCACGGTGGTGCGCACCGAGGCCGAGGCGCTGCTGCTCGAGAACAACCTGATCAAGGCGCTCAATCCGCGGTTCAACATCCTGTTCCGCGACGACAAGAGCTATCCCTACATGCGGCTGTCCGGCCATGCCTGGCCGCGCATCAGCTACTACCGCGGCGCGGTCGACCGGCGGCACCGCTACTTCGGCCCGTTCCCGAGCGCCTGGGCGGTGAAGGAATCGATCCAGCTGATCCAGAAGGTCTTCCAGCTGCGGACCTGCGAGGACACCGTCTTCAACAACCGCAGCCGGCCCTGCCTGCTGCACCAGATCCATCGCTGCACTGCGCCCTGCGTGCCGGAAGGCCAGAACGACGACTACCGCCGCAACGTCAGCAACGCGGAGCGCTTCCTGCTCGGCGAGACGCAGGAAGTGATGGACGCGCTGCAGGCGCAGATGATGACGCACGCCGAACGCTTCGAGTACGAGCAGGCGGCGGGCATCCGCAACCAGATCACCGCGCTGTCGAAGGTGCTGCAGCAGCAGGCCGTCGACGAGAACAGCGCGACCGGTCGCGACCGCGACGTCGACATCCTGGCCGTGAAGCTGCAGGGCGGGCGCGCCTGCGTGAACCTGGCGATGGTGCGCGGCGGCCGGCATCTGGGCGACCGCGCCTACTTCCCCAAGCACGTCGACGATGCGACCGCCGTCCAACTGCTGGACGACGATGAGCTGGCGCCCGTTGAAGTGGAAGGCGAAGGCGAGGGCGGCGTCCAGGGCGGCGTCCAGGGCGACGGCACCCGCCGCACCCGCGTGGAGCCGCCGAGCCCCGAACGCCTGGTGCTGGAAGCCTTCATCGCGCAGCACTACCTGGAGATGGCGGTGCCGTCGCTGCTGGTGCTGTCGGAGGCGGTCGACCCGGCGCTGGCCGAGGCGCTGAGCGTGCAGGCCGGCTACCGCGTGACGACGCAGGCCCAGCCGCGCGGACAGCGCCGCATCTGGCAGGAGATGTGCGTCAAGGGCGCGGAGATCGCGCTGGCGAGACTGCTCTCGGAAGAGGGTTCGCAGCAGGCGCGCACGCGCGCGCTGATCGACGCGCTGGACCTCAGCGTCACCGAGCTCGACAAGTTCCGCATCGAGTGCTTCGACATCAGCCACACGGCCGGCGAGGCGACGCAGGCGTCCTGCGTCGTCTTCGAGGGCCACCAGATGCAGAGCGCCCAGTACCGGCGCTTCAACATCGAAGGCATCACCGGCGGCGACGACTACGCCGCGATGCGCCAGGTCTTGACACGCCGTTACAGCAAGATGGCCGAGGCCGCCCAGAATGGCACCGGCCGGATGCCGGACCTGGTGCTGGTGGACGGCGGCAAGGGCCAGGTGTCGATGGCGCGCGAGGTCTTCGAGGAACTCGGCGTCGACCTGGGCCTGATCGTCGGCGTTGAAAAGGGCGAGGGGCGCAAGGTCGGTCTCGAGGAGCTGGTCTTCGCCGACGGCCGCGAGAAGGTGTACCTGGGGCGCGACTCGGCGGCGCTGATGCTGGTCGCGCAGATCCGCGACGAGGCCCACCGCTTCGCCATCACCGGCATGCGGGCCAAGCGCGCGTCCATCCGCACCGGCGGCTCGCGCCTGGAGGACGTGCCCGGCGTCGGCCCGAAGAAGCGCGCGCAGCTGCTGCAGCGTTTCGGCGGCGTGCGCGGCGTGGCCGGCGCGAGCGTCGAGGAGCTCTGCAGCGTCAAGGGCATCTCGCGCGAACTCGCGGAAGAAATCTATCGCGCGCTGCATTGAACGGCGCGCGGCTTGTTGGGAACAGACATGACATCGATCCATCGAACTTCCGGGCGCCGTTCCTGGCTGCTTGCGGCGCGCTGGAGCGGCAAGCTGGCGCTCGCGCTGTCGCTGGCGGCCTGCGGCTCGCCGACGCAGCGCCAGCCGGAGCGTCCTCCCGTGCAGGAGACGCCTCGCGCGCCGGTCGCCACCCCGATCGCCACCCCGATCGCCACCCCGATCGCCACCCCGATCGCGCCGGGCGGGCCGGTGCCGACCTCGCCGGCGGTGCGCCGCGGCCTGCCGCTGCCGGCACCGCACGCGGTCAGCTCGCATGAGGACCTGCGCCGCCAGGCCGCGCAGCGCATGGTCGCCGCCAATCCGGACGGCACCTACATGGGCGAGGTGCCGGCGGAGCTGCTGGCCATTCCGGTGCTGGAGGTCGAACTGAACCAGGACGGCTCGATCAGGCACATCCGCGTGCTGCGCAAGCCGACCCAGGCCGAGGACACCATCGAGGTCGCCATCGCGGCGGTGCGCCGCGCCGCGCCGTTCGGCGACGTGAGCCGCCTGTCCAAGCCCTGGAAGTTCGTCGAGGTCTTCCTGTTCGACGACGACCGGCGCTTCAAGCCGCGAACGCTGGACGATTGAGGCTCGACGATTAGGCGTCGACCGACGGTTCCTCGCCTGGAAACGTGGGCACAATGCCGCCCATGTTCTGGACGCTGCCAACCTTGCTGACCTGGGCCCGCATCGTGGCCATCCCGCTGATCGTCGGGGTGTTCCACCTGCAGATCTCGCCCGCCCATCAAAACCTGCTGGCCACCGTCCTGTTCATCACGGTGGCCTTGACCGACTGGGCGGACGGCTACCTGGCGCGCAAGCTCAACCAGACCTCGTCCTTCGGTGCGTTCCTGGATCCGGTGGCCGACAAGTTCCTGGTCTGCGCGGCGCTGCTGGTGCTGCTGGAGCAGCAGCGCGTCGACGCGCTGGTCGCGCTGGTGATCGTCGGGCGCGAGATCGCGATCTCCGCGCTGCGCGAGTGGATGGCGCAGATCGGCGCCTCGCGCTCGGTGGCGGTGCACGTGCTGGGCAAGCTCAAGACGACGGTCCAGATGGTGGCCATCCCCTTCCTGCTGTTCGACGGCAAGGTGTTCGAGGTCATCAACACCCGGATCTGGGGCACCTGGCTGATCTACCTGGCCGCGGTGCTGACCATCTGGTCGATGGTCTATTACCTGCAGAAGGCGCTGCCCGAGATCCGGGCCAAGGCGCGTTGAACCCCCGGCATCGGCGGGCACGTCGCCGTCCACGCTGAAAGTCACGTTGCATCGCACGTTGCAGTGCACGCTGAAGTCCACGTTGCAACAGCGTGTGACGTGTGCGTTCGGATGCGCGATTTCAAGCCGGCCGCTGTCCCCTGGGTGACCGTCGGACACCCCCCTCGTATCGGGACTTCCCCCTTGTCTGGGCCGCGGGTCAATGCGTCTAGAATCCGCTTCCCGCGCCGTTCGGGCGGCCTGGCAAACCAATGAGGGGGTACCTTCGTGAACAAGTCCGAATTGATCGAGCACATCGCCAAGCAGGCGGACATTTCCAAGGCGGCCGCGGGGCGCGCACTGGAAGCCGTCATCGGCGGCGTGAAGACCACGCTCAAGAAGAACGGGACGGTGTCGCTGGTGGGCTTCGGCACCTTCAGCGTCACGAAGAGAGCGGCCCGCACCGGCCGCAACCCGCGCACGAACGAGGCGATCAAGATCAAGTCGGCGAAGGTGCCGAAGTTCCGTCCGGGCAAGGCCCTGAAGGACGCCGTGAACTGACAAGTTTCCGGGCGCTTAGCTCAGTTGGTAGAGCACCTCCCTTACACGGAGATTGTCGGCGGTTCGAGCCCGTCAGCGCCCACCAGAAAACCGAGGCCGGTCCACGTGATCCGTGGACTAGAATGCCGCGGCCCAAAGGCGAACCCCGGTTCGCCTTTGTCGTATGTGACGTGCCACTGAGACGTGTCTTAGAAACGTGTCTTAAAGAGACCTGAGGTTGTTGATGTTCGATTTCGTACGCAAGCACACGCGGCTGTTCCAGTTCCTGCTGCTGATCCTGATCGTGCCGTCCTTCGTGCTGGTCGGCGTGGAGGGCTACAGCCGCTTCATGGAAGGCGGGAACACGGCGGTCGCCTCCGTCGACGGCCACAAGATCACGCAGGCCGAGTGGGACCAGGCGCAGAAGACGCAGGTCGAGCGCATGCGCATGGAAGCGCCGACGGCGGACCCCAAGGTCTTCGACTCGCCGGAAGTGCGCAAGGACGTGCTGGAGAACCTGCTGCGCGAACGCGTGCTCGCCGCCGTCGTGGCCGACGAACATCGCACCATCAGCAACGACCAGTTGCTGGAGCTGATCCGCACGGATCCGCAGCTCGCGCCGCTGCGCGACGTGGAGACCGCCAAGCGCATCGCCGCGCAGCAGGGCCTGACGGTCGACGGCCTGCTGCAGAACGTGCGCCAGAGCCTGCAGATCAACGGCGTGCTGGGCCCCATCGCGCAGAGCGCGCTGCCCACGCAGGCGAGCGCCGGCCTGGCCTTCGACGCGCTGCTGCAGCAGCGTGAGCTGCAGTTCCAGACCTTCGCCGCGAAGGATTTCGCCGCGACGCTGACGCCGAAGGACGCGGACCTCGAGGCCTACTACAAGGACCCGAAGGTGGCCGCGAAGTTCCAGTTGCCTGAAAGCGCCGACATCGAGTACGTCGTGCTGGACGCCGGCGCGCTGCAGGCGGGCGTGACCGTCAACGCGGACGACGTGCAGAAGTACTACGACGAGAACAAGGCGCGCTTCACCAGCGACGAGGAACGTCGCGCCAGCCACATCCTGATCAAGGCCGGTGGCGACATGCCGGCCGCCGACAAGGCCAAGGCGAAGGCCAAGGCCGACGAGCTGCTGGCCGAGGCGCGCAAGAACCCCGCCGGCTTCGCCGAGCTGGCGAAGAAGAACTCCGAGGACCCGGGCTCGGCCGCGAACGGCGGTGACCTGGACTTCTTCGGCAAGGGCGCGATGGTCAAGCCCTTCGAGGACGCGGTCTACGCGCTGAAGAAGGGCGAGATCAGCAACGTGGTCCAGTCCGACTTCGGTTACCACATCATCATGCTGACCGACGTCCGCGGCGGCCAGGTGCGTCCGTTCGAGACGGTCAAGGCCGGCATCGAAGCCGACCTGCGCCGTCAACTGGCGCAGAAGCGCTACACCGAGCAGGCGGACAGCTTCAGCGACACGGTCTACAGCGACGCCGATTCGCTGAAGCCGGCGGCTGACAAGTTCAAGCTGACGATCCAGAAGGCGACCGTGCAGCGCAAGGCCGCGCCGGACGCGACCGGCGTCCTCGCGTCGCCGAAGCTGCTGGAGGCGGTGTTCGCGGCGGATTCGCTGAAGGACAAGCACAACACGGCCGCGGTCGAGGCGGGCGGCAACCAGCTGGTGTCGGCGCGCGTCATCGCCTACAAGCCGGCGCGCGTGCCGCCGCTGGCGGAGGTCAAGCCGATGCTGACGATGGCGTGGGTGGCCGATCACGCCGCGCAAGCCGCGAAGAAGGCGGGCGAGGCCCGCCTGGCCGAACTGCAGAAGGGCGGCGACGCCAAGGGCCTGGGCGAGGCGCTGACCGTGTCGCGCGCCAAGCCGGGCGTGCTGCCGCAGAAGGCGCTGGACCAGGTCCTGCGCGCGGATGCCTCGAAGCTGCCGGCGTATGTCGGCGCGGACGCCGGCAACGGCGACTTCCTGGTGGTGAAGATCGCCAGGATCCTGCCGCGCGATCCGGCGCTGATCGATGCCAAGCGCGCGGCGGACCAGTACGCCCGGGCGTGGAGCGCGGTCGAGATGGCCGGCTACTACAACGTGCTCAAGGCCGACTACAAGGCCGCGATCAAGCCGGCGGTGCTGAAGGCGACGGCCGCCTCGGCGCCGGCGAACTGATCGCTCGCCAGACAAGGCAAAGGGCGGCACTCGCGCGATTCGAAGGGTTTCTCAAAAGAATCGCAGAAAGTGCTTCCCACAGAGGAGAAAAGTGGCCATAATCTAAGGCTTCTCCAGTGGTGGCTATAGCTCAGTTGGTAGAGTCCCAGATTGTGATTCTGGTTGTCGTGGGTTCGAGTCCCATTAGCCACCCCACCGAATGAAGAACGCCCGCAAGACGCAAGTCCTGCGGGCGTTTTGCATTGCGGCGTCGACAGCGGGTCGGACGGGTCCTGCACCGGTGCCGGGGCGTCCGGCATGCACCCCCCGAGGAGACGTCAGATCGCCTTCGGCGCCTCCCAGAGGGGCAGCTTCAGGCAGAACTCGCTCCCGTGGCCCAGGCCCTCGCTGTGGGCCGTGATCGCGCCGTCATGCAGCTCGGCGATGGCCCTGGCCAGCGCGAGTCCCAGACCGAGGCCGTGGTACTCGGTGTTGAGCGGATGTCGGCCCTGGACGTACGGTTCGAAGATGCGCCCGATCTGATCGACCGCAATCCCCTGGCCGTTGTCCTTCACATGCACGACGCAATGCTGGGCGGACTTCACCGTCCACACCTCGATGCATCCGTCCGCAGGCGTGTACCGGGTGGCGTTCGCGAGAAGGTTCCTCATCACCTGCGCCAGCCTCGTGGCGTCGCCGCAGACCTGGAGCGAGGCCTCCGGCAGCATCGTCATCAGCCGGTGCCGCTTGTGCGCCCGTCCAGGTTTGGTCGCTTCCAACGCATTCGACAGGAACTCGCGAACGGACACCGGCACGCGGTGCACCGCCAAGGTGTTCCGCGAGACCAGCGCGTGATCCAGCAGGTCCTCCACCAGGCGTTGGCAGGTGGTCAACTGACGTTCGATGACGGCGCGCTCCGCCGTGTCGTCCGGGCTCGACCTCATGTTGAGCACCCGCAACGCGGAGCCGATCGCCGCCAGCGGATCCCGCAGTTCGTGCGCGACGAGCGCCAGGATGTCGCTACGCCGCTGCTCCGACGCCTGCAGGGCCAAGGCACCGAATCTCAGCGTCTGGTCGAGCGGCGCGCCGGGCGTCATCCCCGCGCTCGCACCATGCCCGTCGGGCTGCGGGAAATCGTGGGAGGGCGGCATCGCGGATCCTGGAGGCAAGAAGGACCTCCACGCTGATCCTGCTGGACGGATCCGTCTGTACGGCGGCGAACCGATCGCCGACGGGACTCACAGGTCGGGGACAGGCGATGCCGTCAGCAGCCGGTTGTACTCGTTCTTCACGACCGCGTAGCACTCGCAGGTGCGCAGCTCCAGCCCGGGGCGGTCCAGCACCGTGATGTGGCCGCGTCGATATCGGATGAGGCCGGCATCCTGCAGGTTGCCCGCGGCTTCCGTGACCCCTTCGCGGCGCACGCCCAGCATGTTGGCGATCAGTTCCTGGGTCATGACCAGGTCGTCGCCGTGCAAGCGGTCCAGGCTCAGCAGCAGCCAGCGGCAGAGCTGCTGATCCAGCGAATGGTGGCGATTGCACACCGCCGTCTGCGACATCTGCGTCAGCAGGGCCTGCGTGTAACGCAGCAGCAGCTGCATCACCTTGCCGGCGCGGTTGAACTCCTTGAGCATCAGGTCCGCGCGCAGCCGCAGCAACTGGCCGGCGCTCTGCACGACGCCGCGGCTCGGCGTGGTCTGGCCGCCCATGAAGAGCGCCACCCCCAGCACGCCCTCGTAGCCCACGACGGAGATCTCGGCGGAGCCGCCGTCCTCGAGCACGTAGAGCAGGGACACGATGCAGCTCGTGGGGAAGTAGACGTGCGTCAGCTGTCCGCCCGACTCGTAGAGCACCTGCCCGAGCGAGGCCTCCACCACTTCCAGATCCGGCAGCCACCGGGCCAGTTCGTCGTCCGACAGCGCCGCGAGGAGCCGGTTCCCGCGTGCCAACTGCATGCTCACCATCAGCGCTCCTTGCGGCCGGGGGGCCGTCGATCGAGTATAGGGGGAGGGGGGCGGGAGCTCAGGACCGGGGTTCCCCGCGTCCGCGGCGTCCGCGGCCCGGCGTGGGTACGGTGGCGCACCGACCCGGCGGGCGCATCGGCGCAGGCTGCGGGCTGATCGCTGTCATTCCCCCAACCGCCCAGGAGCCCCCATGTCCAAACGTCAACACGGCAACAAGGAAGCGAAGAAGCCCAAGCAGGCCCGGCCGCCCATGCCGACGCCCGCCATGCCCGTCCCCGCGACCCTCCCGGTGGCGCCGCCGCGCGTCGGCCGGCGGTAGATGGCCTCGCCCAGCCCCGGCCGCCTGGACAGCCTGAGCCTGCTGCATGGCTGCAAGGTCACGGGCAACGACGGCGACATCGGGCATGTGCGTCTCGCGCTCTTCGACACGACGGACTGGCGCATCCACTTCCTGGTGCTCGAATCCAGTCCCTGGCTGTTCGGTCGCTGGGTGCTGATCCTGCCGTCCCTGCTGCTGCAGCCGATCGAGCGCGGCAGCATGCACATGGACGTCATCCGGCGCACCGTCAGGACCAGCCCCACGCTGCATCCGCTGCAGGGCATTTCCGCGCAGCAGGCCCAGGCCGCGCTGATGCACTACGGTCAGGCGGCGCCGGCGGCCGCGGACCTCCCGCTGCTGATCGAGACCGCGCTGCTGGACTGCGAGCTGTCGTCGGACGGCGTCGGCATCGGCCGCGTGGTGGATCTGGTCTACGACGACGTGGACTGGACGCTGCGCTATCTGCTGGTCGACACGAGCGCGTGGTGGCCGGGCGGTCACCGCGTCCTGATCGGCGTACGATGGATCGAGGCGATCGACGTCGAGGCGAAACAGATCCGCGTGTCCGTCGACCGTGCCGCGGTCCGTGCCAGCCCGCCGTTCCAGGACGTCGCCTCCATCGATCGCGATTACGAATCCCGGCTGCATGACGGCCACGGCCGCGAGCGCTACTGGATCGAGCCGTCGCTGGCCGCTTGAGCAGCCGCATGCCGCCGGTGCCGACGGCACCGCCAGCGCCGCCGAAGCGGGGACACGACGTGTCCCCGCCCGGCCGCGCCCCGGTTCACTCCTCGGCGGCTTCGCGGTTGACGGCCGCCTCGGCCAGCTCCGACATCAGCTCGTCCGCGTCATACATGTCGTCGACGGCGTCCTTCAATTGCCGGGCGTCGTCGTCGAGCTGCAGCGCATTGGCGAAGGCGGCGACCGTGCCGAAGCCGGTGATGCCGTAATGCGTCATGCGCTGGTACTGCGCAATGATCGCGGCGTCCAGCACCGGACCCTGTTCCGGCGGGTCCTCGAGGACGTGCTTGAAGGCCTCCTTCACCAGGCCCTCCATCCCCTTGCAGTGCTCCTTGGACACCTCGTCGCCCTGATTGGCGATCAAGGCCTTCAGCAGGGCGGTGTGATCGGCGAGGCCGGTCTGCGCCTCCTCGAGCATCTGCGACAGCTTCTCGTTGGTGGCTTGCGGGGCGATCTTCTCGAGGGCCCGCGCCATCTGGTCGTTGGCGGACCAGAGGTCCTTGAGCTCGTCGAGGTACAGGTCTGAAAGCGTGGAGATGGTGGCCATGGTGGCGCTCCTGGAAGTGGGGGGACGGGAAGGGACGGGAATCCGGCGGGGCGGGCGCCGACGGCATGGCGTCGACGCAGGGCCTGCGATCACGCGTCGCCGGTGCGCGGATGCGCGGAGAAGAAACAGAGCATCTGGCCGGCCGCGTCAGGCCCCTGCCAGTCGGCATGGGAGCCGCGCCGGTCGCCGCCGGACCAGGCATGGCCGGCGCCGTCGACGAGCCAGAGCTCGGCGAGGGTGCGGCCGTCCGTGGCGACGCTGGTCTTGCGCGTGTAGGCGCGGCCGCCTTCGCGTCCGTGTTCGACGCGTTCCGAGGTCTTGAGGCCGGCCGTCGCGTCGGCGTAGACATGCTCGCCGTTGAGCGGATGCACGGTCATGTCGCGGGTGCCGTGGAAGACGATCGTCGGCACCGCCCGCGGGGGGGATGCGGCAGGATGCGCGGTGTTGCGCGCCGACTGGCCGGTCCGCATCACGGCAAGCGCTTCGGGCGCGCTGGCGACCACGCCGCAGGGCAGTCCCGAATGCACGCCGACCGACGCGAACAGCTCCGGATAGGTCTGTCCCAGTACCGCCGCCATCGCGCCGCCGGCGGACAGCCCCGCCACGTGCACGTGCCGCGCGTCCACGCGGTGGCCGGCCATGACGTGGTGCGTCAAGGCCGCGAGCAATGCCGGCTCGCCGCGGCCGCGCGCCTGATGGCTGGCCTTGAACCAGTTCCAGCAGCCCTGCGGATTCACCTTCGTCGACTGCTGCGGATAGAGCACCAGCCAGCCGTTGCGCCTGGCGACCTCGTTCATGCGGGTCCCGATGGCGAAGTCATCGGGGTTCTGCGTGCAGCCATGCAGCATCAGCAGCAGCGGCCGAGGCACCGACGGATCGCCGGGCGGCACGTAGAGCTTGTAGTCGATGGACACGCGGCCGTGCGCGTAAGTGGCGGCGAGGAAGCGTTCCTCGTCCCTGACCGGCGCGCGGGCCACGCGGGCGTCCCGCACGTCCTGGACGTTCGGAGCGTGCGGCGTGTCCTGCACGGGGGGGACCTCGCGCCGGACGGGTGGGGGACGCAGTCCCTCCGCCATGCCGAGTTCGACGTGGCGATCCTCGATCACGCGCGCCTCGACATCGATGACGTCGCCGTCCGGTGCGTCGGTCTCCGTCTGGGTGGCGGTCTCGGCCGCGCCGGCCAGGGCGTTCTGGATGGAACGCGTGGCCCCCATCAGATCGCCGCCGCGCGTCTGCAGGGCAGCACGCGACATCATTCGTTGGAAGTCGGGATTCATCACGGTTCTTTCTTGACGCAGGGACACCGGGCGAACCCGGCGACCCCGGCGAACGCCGCGCGGGCGGCGGCGCCCCCAGGGGCGGCCGGGAAGGCGAAGGGAAGGCGGCGCATCACCGGGTCACGTTCTGGCCGTTGGCCGCGGTCCAGCTGCGCTCGAAGTGCTCCGCGTCCTCGTCGTTCTTCGCGCGCAGGCCCATCAGGATGCCGCCGTTGCGCACGCCTTCCTCGTAGTGCTTGACGCGCTCCTCCGGCATGTTCCAGCCGACCAGCGCGCCGATCAGGCCGCCACCGGCCGCGCCGGCGCCCGCGCCCGCGGCGGCGGCCGCGAGCGGACCCGCGATGACCAGGCCCAGGCCCGGCAGGGCGATGCTGGTGCCGACCGCCGCGATCGCCGCGGCGATCGCGCCCACGGTGCCGCCGATCGCGCCGCCGATGCCGGCGCCCTCAGCGGCCTTGTTGCCGAGTTCCGTCTCGACGCTCTTGTCGCTGAAGTGACGCTGACGGGTGTCGTCGGACATGACCAGGTCGATGTCCTTCGGGTCGTAGCCCCGCTCGCTGGCCGAGCCGTAAGCCGACTCCGCGCTGGCGCGATCGGGGAAGAGGCCGGTGACCAGACGGTCCTTGGAAGTGGAGGTGCCG
Organism: Roseateles sp. GW821-FHT09G09; assembly: GCF_059415965.1. NCBI lineage: Bacteria > Pseudomonadati > Pseudomonadota > Betaproteobacteria > Burkholderiales > Sphaerotilaceae > Roseateles > Roseateles sp. GW821-FHT09G09. The sequence continues at coordinate 419,551 of NZ_JBWKOG010000006.1, forward strand.
GCGGTGGTACCGGCGGTGGTGTCAGTGGTGGCGCCGGTGGGGGTGGTGGGGATGTTCATGACGAGTTCCTTGTTCGAGGAGGAGAGGCCGATGACCGGCAAGAGGGGCAGAGGCGGGCGGAGACAGACAGAGACGGGCAGAGAAGGACAGAGAAGGGCGGACCGGGATCAATGACGATCCGCGCGGGGAGGCAGGTCACCGGTGGGCGTCGTGCCGGAAGCCGCGGTGCGGGCGGACCCCGCCGTGCGCTTGCCGTCGGTGCTCATCTGCCGGCTGGCGCGCGTGGCCTTGTCGGCGGCGGACGGTCCGGTGCGGACCACCGTGGCCGTGTCGCTGCGCGGGATGGCCTTCTGCTGCGCCGCGCTGGCGGCCTGCGGCGAGACGCCGATGGCCTGGGGTGATGTCGTGCCGGTGGTCGCGGTGGCGGCGGTGCTGCCGGAGGTGGTCGGCGCCGTCGCCGGCGCGCCCGAGGCGGCGGTGCCCTGTGCGCCTGCGGCGTGTGCCGCGGTGGCGAGCACCAGCGCACTGAGCGTGGTTGAGATGCGGTTCATCTTGATTCCTGCTTGTTGATGAGGCCGATGTGGCCTGCATGCCCGGACAAGGCATACCGGGCCCCCGCCCGCCCGTGCCGGTGTGCCCGGGCCGTTTGCCTATGGGGGCGGCCCCGGCGAGCACGGACGGGCCCGGGAAGTTCTCTCTACGGTTCCTCGGTATCGGTGTGGATTACCGATCGCGTGCGGACCACGCGACATCCATGCTGGGGCATGGATGGCCGTCACCTTGGCTGACGCCAAGCGATCCGGTCTTTACACGATGGCCACGGGGAACGGCCTCGATCTTGCGTACGGAAGGGCACCGCGCGCCGGGCGCCACGAGGCTTCCGGCTCATCCTCTCCATCCCCCCCTCACCCACGCCAGGCAAGCCCCATCGGGCTTCCCAGCCAAGGACCGACCATGCCCGCCAGCACCACCAAGACCTCCACCAAGTCATCCGCGAAGTCATCCCCCAAGACCGGGCCCTCCAAGGCCTCCGACAAGAGCTCCGACAAGCCCTCCGACCGGACGGCCGACAAGGCCGGCAGCCAGGGCGCCAGCGGGTCCGACGAGCCGAAGGCCGCGGCGCGCGCCTCCGACGGCGCGGTCGACGCGATCAAGCTGCTGACCGACGATCACAAGGACGTGCAGGCGCTCTTCAAGGCCTACCAGAAGCTCGTCGATGACGATGGCGAGGACGATCTGCGCGAGCAGCTCGCCCAGGAGATCTGCGCCCAGCTGACCATCCACGCGACCATCGAGGAAGAGATCTTCTATCCCGCCGCGCGCGACGCGCTCGAGGACGATGAAGGCGACGACCTGCTGGACGAGGCCGAGGTCGAACACGCCAGCGCCAAGGAACTGATCGCGCAGATCGCCGAGGGCTCCGCCGCCGACGAGCTCTACGACGCCAAGGTCAAGGTGCTCGGCGAGTACATCGCCCACCACGTCAAGGAAGAAGAGAAGGCGCTGTTCCCCAAGGTGCGGCAATCCGCGCTGGACCTCGACGCGCTCGGCGACGAGTTGAGCGCCCGCAAGGCGGAACTCCTCGTCGAGTCCGAGGAAGAAGCCGCCTCGTGAGGCTGTCGCCCACAGGCATGACACCGACCGGCGCCGCCGGTCTCGACGCGCCCGGCAGGAACGGTTTCTGCCGCATGCCGTCGAGCTTTCCGCAGAACCAAGAGGACGACCATGCCTAAATCACCCACTCCGCCCGCTTCCCCTTCCCGCAAAGGGTCGGCTGCCAGCAACGCCCCGGGCGATGCCGGCCCCAAGGCCGCCGCCCGCAACACGGACAGCGGTCCCGCCACCGCGCCGTCCGATGACGGCGGCGATGTCGCGCTGCAGAAGGCCGTCGAGACCGGCCAACTGGCCGCGGCCTTTCCGTTCAACGCCAACAAGGCCGGCGAGCACGGCTTCGACCAGGGCGTGAAGCCGCAGGCCGGCGCGACCGCGACGCCGCCGTCGCGCGTGCCGCTGGGCAGCACCTTGTCCGAGCGCCAGACCAACGAAAAGGTCGGCACGCAGGCGCCCGAAGGACGCAACGCGACCATCGCGCCGCTGGACCGCGTGCGCGTCGATTCGTCCGGCCAGATGCTGACGACCAACCAGGGCGTGCGCATCGCCGACAACCAGAACTCGCTGAAGGCCGGCCCGCGCGGCCCGGCGCTGCTGGAGGACTTCATCCTCCGCGAGAAGATCACCCACTTCGACCATGAACGCATCCCCGAGCGCATCGTGCATGCGCGCGGCTCGGCGGCCCACGGCTTCTTCGAGTGCTACGACGCGTTGACCGACCTCACCAAGGCGGCGCCGTTCAAGGAAGCCGGCAAGCAGACGCCGGTGTTCGTGCGCTTCTCCACCGTGCAGGGCGAGCGCGGCAGCAAGGACACCGCGCGCGACGTGCGCGGTTTTGCCGTCAAGTTCTACACCGACGAAGGCAACTGGGACCTGGTCGGCAACAACATCCCGGTGTTCTTCATCCAGGACGCGATGAAGTTCCCCGACCTGGTCCACGCGGTCAAGCCCGAGCCGCATCACCAGATGCCGCAGGCCGCCAGCGCGCACGACACCTTCTGGGACTTCGTCTCCCTGATGCCGGAGTCGACGCACATGCTGATGTGGGTGATGAGCGACCGCGGGATCCCGCGTTCCTACGCCACGATGCAGGGCTTCGGCGTGCACACCTTCCGCCTGGTCAACGAGGCCGGCGACAGCGTGTTCGTGAAGTTCCACTGGACGCCCAAGGCCGGCACGCATTCGCTGGTCTGGGACGAGGCGGTGAAGATCTCCGGCGCCGATCCGGACTACCACCGCCGCGACCTCTGGGAGCGCATCGAAGCCGGCGCCTTCCCCGAGTACGAACTCGGCGTGCAGGTCTTCACCGAGGAGCAGGCGGACCAGTTCAGCTTCGACATCCTGGACGCGACCAAGCTCATTCCCGAGGAACTCGTGCCGGTGCGCCCGGTCGGCCGCATGGTGCTGAACCGCAACCCGGACAACTTCTTCGCCGAGACGGAACAGGTCGCGTTCTGCACGGCCCACATCATCCCCGGCATCGACTTCAGCAACGACCCGCTGCTGGCGGGCCGCATCCACTCCTACGTGGACACGCAGATCACGCGGCTGGGCGGGCCGAACTTCCATGAGATCCCCATCAACGCACCGGTCGCGCAGGTCCACAACAACCAGCGCGACGGCGCCCATCGCCAGGCGATCCCGCGGGGTCGCGTGTCCTATGAGCCCAACTCGCTCGCGGGCGGCTGTCCGTTCCAGGCGGGCGCGGCACAGGGGTTCACGTCCGTGGCCGCGCGCCAGCGCGGATCGGACGAGCAGGCCAAGGTGCGCGCCAAGCCGGAGCTCTTCGCCGAGCATTACAACCAGGCCCGGCTGTTCTTCGACAGCCAGTCCCCGCCGGAGCAGGCGCACATCGCGGCGGCTTTCCGCTTCGAGCTGAGCAAGGTCACGGTGCCGGCGATCCGCGAGCGCATGCTGGCGTCCTTGCGCAACGCGTCGGAAGAACTGGCGGCGAAGGTGGCCGAGGGCCTGAACATGCCGCTGCCGCCGGCGATGCCGCTGGCCATCGAGGCAGCGCCCGAACCCGAGGTGCGCGTGTCCCCGGCGCTGTCGCTGATGGCGCGTCCCGGCGACGGCTCGATCGCCGGCCGCAAGGTCGTGATCCTGGTGGCTGACGGCGTCAACGGGCAAGGCGTCACCGACGTCCACGCCGCGCTGTTCGCGCAAGGGGCCGTGCCGCGCTTCGCGGCGCCACGCATCGGACCGGTGCAGACGGCCGACGGCGTCGCGGTGGAAGCGGACGTGTCGCTGGAGAACGAACCCGGTTTCCTGTTCGACGCGCTCGTCGTGCCGGACGGCGAGGAAGCGATCCGCGCCCTCGGTCGCGACGCCCATGTCTACGAGTTCATCCGCGACCAGTTCCGGCATTGCAAGCCCATCCTGGCCCTCGGTGCCGGTGTCTCGCTGCTGCGCGCCGCGGGCCTGGGACCGGCGCTGGAACCCGACGTCATGACGCCCGGGCTCATCACCGGCGACTCGGCGGCCGAAGGCGCCAAGGCGCTGATCGAAGGCCTGGCGACCCACCGCCACTTCGAGCGCGAGTCCGACCCGCCGAAGGTCTGACGTCAGGTCGCAACGCAAGGCGCCCTCGCTACCGGAGTGGCGTCACTCCCTCTCCCGCTTGCGGGAGAGGGCCGGGGTGAGGGCCAGCGGCCGCGGCAGTCCGCAAGCCTGCTGATTCCCTCCCCGCGCCCGTCATTACGGCGGCGCCGCCACCGGATGTTCCGACGCATCGAAGGTCGGCGGCTTGTCCAGCGGCATCCGCACGAGGAACTCGCTGCCCTGGCCGACGCCTTCGCTCTTCGCCTCCACGGTGCCGTGGTGCAGCGAGACGATCTCCTTGACCAGCGCCAGCCCGATGCCCAGGCCGTCCCCGCGATGCGTCGTCGCGCCGTCGGCCTGCGTGAACATGTCGAAGATGCGCGGCTGCAGCGCCGGCCCGATGCCGCGTCCCGTGTCCTGCACCTTCAGCACGAAGTGGGACTGGTCCACATTCAGCAGCACCGACACCTGGCCGTCGCGCGGCGTGAACTTGATGGCGTTGTTCAGCAGGTTCATCACCACCTGCTGGAGACGTCCCGGATCGACCTCCACGAGCACCGGCATCGGCGGCAGCACGCCGATCAGGGCGACGCCGCCGGCCTCGGCGGCCTCCCGGCTGGCGTCTAGCGTCTCCTGCAGCAGCCGCTGCAGATCCACGCGCTCGTAGCTCAGCGTCATCTTGCCGTGTCCGGCGCGCGTCATGTCGATCAGATCCTCGACCAAGCGGTCCATCAGGGCGAGTTGCCGGGTCAGGATCTTGACCGCCTGTTCCTGCCGCGGCGGTTCGACGGGCGGCGACAGCAGCCGCGTCGCCAGCCGCATCGGATGCAGCGGATTGCGCAGTTCATGCGCGATGGTGGCGAGGAAGACCTCATGCTCCTGCCGCTCGCCCTCGAGGCGCTGCGCCTCGTTCTCGAGACGCAGCGTCCGCAGCTGCAGATGGGTGGCGTCGCGGAACACCTTCGCGAAACCGTGGAAGTGGTCGCCGTCGTGCATCGGCAGCGTGAGCCCGCTGGCCCAGAACCGCGAGCCGTCCTTGCGCATGTGCCAGCGCTCGTCTTCGGCGGCCCCGAGCGTGCGCGAGGCATTGAGCTCATGCACATGCTGCCCGCGCGCGACATCGTCGGGAATGAAGAGGAGCGAGAACGGCTGGCCGATGACCTCGTCGGCCGTGAACCCGGTGACGGCGTGGGCGCCCTCGGTCCAGCCGGTGATCGTGCCGTCCGGGTCCAGGAAGGTGATGCCGTACTGGCACTCGCGCACGGTGAGCAGCGCGAGGATGAGGTCGACGTCGATGGGCGACCATGCGCCGTGTTCGGTTCGATGCAAGGTCATGGCGTCTCTTTTTCCAGGATGAACGACCCGATCGCCAGCGCATCGATCGGCGTGCTGAAGAAGGCGTCGATCGCCGCCTTCGGCGTGCCGACGATGGGTTCGCCGCGCACGTTGAAGGAGGTGTTGACCAGCACCGGCACGCCGGTCCGCTCGCCCACCGCCTTCAGCAGGCGGTGGAACAGCGGGTTCGTGTCCGCGTGCACCGTCTGCACGCGCGCGCTGCGGTCGGTGTGCAGCGCCGACGGGATGCGCGCCGCCTGTCCCGGCCGCACGCCGTAGACGAACAGCATGAAGGGGGAGGATCCGCCGTTGGCGTCGGCAGGTTCGAACCAGTCCGCGAAGTCCCCGTGGTTCACCGACGGCGCGACCGGCCGGAAGTCTTCGCGGTCCTTCAGGTCGTTGAGCCGCGCCTGCATCGCCGGGTCGATCGGCGAGGCCAGCAGCGATCGCGCGCCGAGCGCCCGCGGTCCGAATTCCATCCGGCCCTGGAACCACGCGACGATCTTGTCCTGCGCCAGCAGCGCGGCCGTTGCCGCCGCCACGTCGTCGACGCGCCGGTAGCGCAGCTGCGCCCAGCGGAGCAGGGACTCGATGGCGTCGTCATCGTACGAGGGGCCCAGGTACGCGTGGTCCATCTGCCAGCGGCGCGGACCCAGCGTGAAGCTCTCGCTGCTGCTGGTGCTGCTACTGCTGCTGCTGGTGCTGCTACTGCTGCTGCTGGTGCTGCTACTGCTGCTGCTGCTGCTGCTGCTGCTGCTGCTGCTGCTGCCGCCGCCGCCGCCGCCGCCGTCGACCTCCCGCGTGGGGGGCCGCGTGGAGGTCCGCGTGTGCGCGAGTGGTGTCGCGGACGGGGGACTGCCCCCGTCGGCCGCGATCCCGCCGCGCGCCCGCGCGTCGATCCAGAGGGCGGCACCCAGCGCGGTGCCGGCATCGCCCGCCGCCGGCTGCACCCACACGCGCCGGAAGAGGCCGGCGTCGCGCAGCGTCGAGTTCATGACGCAGTTGAGCGCCACGCCGCCGGCCATCGCCAGCTGATCCTCGCCGGTGCGCTCGCGCAGCCAGGTGGCCAGGCGCAGCACGGTCTCCTCCAGCACCAGCTGCACCGAGGCGGCGAGGTCCAGAAAGCGCTGGTCCAGGGTCGAGCCCGGCACGCGCGCCGGACCGAACCGTGCCACCAGGTCCAGCGGCAGGTTGCGGTACTGACCGTCGGCATCGACGACGAGGTGCTCGCGCAGCACGTCGATGTGGCGCGGCTGGCCCATCGCCGCCATCGCCATCACCTTGTACTCGTCGCTCGAATGCAGGAAGCCGAGGTAGGTCGTCACCCGTTCATACATCAGGCCGAGCGAATGCGGCACCTGCACCTCGCCCAGCGACTCGTAGCGGCCGTCGCGATACCGGCCGTACGCGGTGGTGGCGCGCTCGCCGCGACCGTCCAGCGTCATGACGGCGCAGCGCGAGAACGGCGCCGCGAGGAAGGCGCTGGCCTGATGGCACAGGTGATGCGGCACGAAGTGCCAGCGATAGGGCGCATCGGCATGACGCACGCCGGCGAAGCGCCGCCGCAGGTGATGCGGCACGCCGTCCGTCAGCAGTCGCGGCGCGCTCAGCACGTAGGCCGCGAACAGCGGGTCCCAGGGGTTCTCCCATGGGCTTTCCGATGCGTCCGCCGCCGCCGCCGCGTCCGACGGCCGCAGCGGCAGCGTGAAGCGTCCTTCCGGCGCGCGGTCGCCGATGAAGCGCTGTGGGTCGAAGCTGTAGGCCACGTCCGTCACCTCGGCCAGCGTCACGCCGGCCTGCTTCAGGCAGTCGTCGATCGCATGCCAGGGCAGCTCCCAGGCGGTGAAGGGCAGGGGACGCTTGCCGTGCTTGATCCGGGTGAAACGCTCTTCCTCGACGGCCGCGACGACCTCCCCGTCGCACATCAGCGCGGCGGCGGAATCATGGAAGGTGGCGTTGATGCCGAGCGTCCAGAGGCGCGGAGCCGGGACGCCGGAGACGCCGCCGATGCCGGCGATGCCGGCGATGCCGGGCGCATTGGGCGCAGCAGGAGCAGCGGGAGCAGCGGGGACATCGGGGACCGCGGGGGGCGGTTGGGGTGGCATGACGGTTCCTCACAAGGGATGGTCCGGCGCTCGGCCGGGGGCGGCGTTCAGGGAGGCGCCATGGCCATGTCGTGCAGCGCGCGTATCAGTTCCTGCGGCATGACCGGCTTGGCCATGTGGCGCTGGAAGCCCGCCACCAGCGCGCGCAGGCGGTCCTCCGGCCGGGCCATGCCGGTCAGCGCGATCGCGGGCAGGCGCTGTCCGAGCGGCACCTCCCGCCGGGCCTCCAGCACGCGGATGCCGCGCACGACCGCGTGGCCGTCCTCGGGACCCAGGGCGATGTCGCACACCAGCGCCTGCGGCCAGGCGTGGGCCTCGCGTTCGTTGAGGCGGCGCAGCGCCTCGTGGCCGCTGCCGATGCGTTCCGTGCGCGCGCCTTCCAGTTCCAGCAGCTGGCTCAGCGAGTCGAGCGCGTCCTCGTCGTCGTCCACGCACATCACCTGCAGCCCGGCCAGCGGGTGCGGCGACAGGCCGAAGCCCGTCTCCATCGCCGTGGTCTCGGCGATCAGCGCGGCCTCCACGACCGCCTGGGGAGAGGCGCGCAGCGCCTCGCGCGACAGGGGCGCATCGGCCAGCGCGGGCAAGGGCAGCTCGAGTTCATACCGTTGCACCCCGCCGGCCGGATCCCGCTCGATGGCGAGGTGGCCGCCGGCCTCGTTGATCAGCGTGCGCAACTCCAGCGTGTCGGGCGGCGCCGCGTCCGCATCCAGCCGCCCCTGCACGCCGACGGTCAGCCGGCTCGCGCGGTCCTCGCGCTCGAGCCGGCCTTCCATGCGACCGCGGCTGGCGCCGTGCAGCGCCAGCAGGCAGATCAGCTGCACGATGCGCGCCAGTCGGCTGGCATCGCCATGCGCGCTGGCGACGTCGAGGTCGATGTCCGTGTAGAGATCGATGTCGGCCTCGGCCAGCGTCTCGCGCAGCCCGTCCAGGCTCAGCACCAGCAGGCCCGCCAGGTTGACCGGGTGGTGGGCGATGCGGCGCTCCAGCGTCTCGGTCTGCTGCTGCTGGCGCTGCAGCTCCCACAGCTGCGCGTAGAGCCCGCGATGCGCGAGCAGCTCCTCGTGGCGTCCGCGCTCGGCGATCTCGCCCCGCTCCATCACGATGATCTGGTCGGCGTCGACCACGGTGGACAGCCGGTGCGCGATGATCAGCGAGGTCCGGTCCCGCGCCACGCGCGCCAGCGCGCCCTGGATCGCGCGCTCGGCCTTGGAATCCAGCGCAGAGGTGGCCTCGTCCAGCACCACGATGGGCGGATTCTTCAGGAAGGCCCGCGCGATCGCGATGCGCTGCTTCTCCCCGCCCGACAGGCGCGCGCCCCGCTCGCCGACGCGGGTCGCATAACCGTCGGGCAGTTGGGCGATGAACTCGTCGGCCTGCGCGGCCCGTGCGGCGGCGACGATCTCGTCCTCGCCCGCCTCCGGCCGGCCGTAGCCGATGTTGTACGCGATCGTGTCGTTGAACAGCACGGGATCCTGCGGCACGACGCCGATCGCCTCGCGCAGGCTGTGCTGCGTCAGTCCCTTCAGCGGCTGGCCGCCGATGCTGACTTCGCCGCCGTCCGGGTCGTACAGCCGCATCAGTAGCCGCGCCAGCGTCGACTTGCCGGAGCCGCTGCTGCCCACGACGGCGTAGGTCTGTCCATGCGGGATCTCCAGCGTCAGGCCGCTCAGGATGCGCCGCTGGCGGTCGTAGCCGAACGTGACGTCGTCGAAGCGGACCGTCGTGTCCGCACCCGCGAGCGGGCGGGCGTCGGGCGCGTCGCGGATGTCGGGCCGGCGGTCGAGCAGCGCGAACAGCGTCTCCGTGTTGAGCAGCGCGTCGCGCGTTTCCCGGAAGACGAAGCCCAGCGTGTTCAAGGGCAGGAAGACCTGGATCAGGTAGGCGTTGACCATGACCAGGTCGCCGATGCTCATGCGCCCGGCCACCGTGTCGCGACCGGCCATCAGCATCACCGCCCCCACGCCCACGGCGATGATCGCCGCCTGGCCCAGATGCAGCAGGGACAGCGTCCGCTGGCTGCGCACGCTGCCGTCGATCCAGCGCGAGAGCACGCCGGCGTAGCGCTCGCGCTCGCCGGCCTCGCGGCCATGCGTCTTCACCGCCTCGTAGTTCAGCAGGGTGTCGACGAGCAGTCCGTGCGCCTGGGAGTCATGTTCGTTCATCAGGCGTTGCCGGGCCACGCGCGTGCGCGTCATCACGGTGGTCCATGCGCCATAGGCCACCATGCTTGCGGCGACGACCAGGACGTACGGAACGCCAAAGCTGGCGAGGATGATCAGCAGCACCGCGCCGAACTCCACCGCCGTCGGCACCACGGTGAAGACCCCGGCGCCGAGCAGATAGCCCAATCCATCGGTGCCGCGCTCGACTTCCCGGATCAGCGAGCCGGTGTTGCGTTCGGCATGGAAACGCGGACTCATGGCGAGCAGGTGCGCGAAGGCCCTCTCCGAGAAGCTGCCGACGACCTGCTTGCCGACCCGCGCGAAGGCGAGGTCGCGCAGCTCCGTGAACAGCGTGCTTGCATAGCGCAGCAGCGCGTAGCCGATCAGCAGCGCGACCGGGATGGTCAGTGCGGAGGCCTGCGGCGTGAGGTGATCGACGATCGCCTTGAGCAAGGCCGGCACGCCCACCGCCGCCAGCTTGGACAGCACCAGCAGCAGCACGGCCAGCAGCGTGCGCATGCGCCAGCGCCACAGGGCGCGGCCCAGACCGACCAGCACGCGGCGACCTGGGGAAGGGGCGGGGTCGGCGCCTCCGGAGGAGCCGGAGGGACCTGAGGCGGGGATGTCCATCCTCGCGATCCTTCGCAAGACGGATGCCCGGAGAATTCGGTTGAGATGACCGAGAACCACGATGGAATCGGTAATCCAAGCCGATCGGTGCTTGTCGCGTCGGTCGTTCGACGACGCCGCGCCGGCGGCACGACGGCGCGATGTCGCGCGTTTCTCCCCGTCCGGCGATGCGTCGAATCGAGCAGCGCTGCTCTGAGAACCGGTTCCCGCCGCCGGTCCGCCGGCCGCGACGGGAAGGCCGCATGACCAGGCACGACCGGGCATGGGCCCCGCTCTTGCCGAACCGGTATTCACAAGCCCTCCGTGGCGCCACCCCCTCATCGCGACGGGGCCGTCGGACAACGAGGAGGGACCTTGCCCTCGTGGCCTGCCGTACCCGCCCCGTACGCGCCACGTTCTTCACCCAGGCGCCGCGCAGCGCGCGCCAACGGGAATTCCCATGTCACCCTTGATCGTGTTCTCGCACCTGCGATGGAACTTCGTCTTCCAGCGCCCGCAGCATCTGATGTCCCGCCTGGCGGCGGACCACCGCGTGATCTTCATCGAGGAGCCGATCCTCGATGCGAACGGCCCCGCCCGCGTCGAGGCGCGATTCGAAGCCGCGGACGACGGCGCCGAGGTGGAGGTGCTGGTGCCCTTCACGCCGGTGGCGGCGCCCGGCTTCGACGACGCCCAGTTGACCGTGCTGCTGCCGCTGCTGGAGCGAGAAATCGCGCGGCGGGAGATCGTCGATCCGCTGGTGTGGCTGTACACGCCGATGGCCTTGCCACTCATCGCCAGCCTGGGTCCGCGGGCGCTGATCTACGACTGCATGGACGAGCTCTCGGCCTTCCGCTACGCCCCCGCGCAACTGCGCCAGCGCGAACGCGCGCTGATGGCGTCGGCGGACCTGGTGCTCTGCGGGGGGCCATCGCTCTATGCGGCGCGGGAGGGCCTGCATCCGAATCTGCACTGCCTGCCCAGCGCGGTGGACCCGGCCCATTTCGCGCCGCCGACGGCGCGGCCGGTGGGCGGTGACGCGGCGGACGGCGGGCGTGAGGGCGAGGGCGAGGGCGAGGGCGAGGGCAAGGACGCGGGAGAGTACGCGGGCGCGGGTGAAGGCGATGCCGACGGCGATCCGCTGGCCGCGCGCGCGGCCGAACTGCAGGGCGACCTGGCGCGCCCGCGACTCGGCTACTTCGGCGTCATCGACGAACGGATGGACCTCGAGTTGGTCGCGGCCCTCGCGGACGCGCGGCCCGACTGGCAGATCGTCATGGTCGGACCGGTCGTGAAGATCGACGCAGCCTCGCTGCCGCGACGTCCCAACATCCGCTGGCTGGGGATGCAGAGCTACGCGCAGCTGCCGCAGCTGTTGGCGGGGTGGGACCTCTGCCTGATGCCGTTCGCGCTCAACGAATCGACGCGCTTCATCAGTCCGACGAAGACGCTGGAATACCTGGCCGGCGGAAAGCCGGTCGTCAGCACGGCGATCCACGACGTGATCAGCCTGTACGGCGGCGCGGTGCGCATCGGGCGCGACGCCGCGGGTTTCATCGCCGCCTGCGATGCGGTGCTGTACGAATCGCCGCAGATGCACGCGAGCTGGCAGAAGGCCGCCGCCGCCGTCGTGGCGGCCGGCACCTGGGAAGTGGCGGCCGGTCGCGTGCGCGGCTGGCTGGCCGCACTGCCGGCCGCCGCGCTGCCGAGCGCGCCGACGGCGACCGTGCCGGCCCGGACGGCGCCGGACAAGCGTGGACCGGACCCGATCGCGCCGGACCGGACGGCGTCGAGCCCGAGCGTGCCTGCGACGCCCTCCGTGCGGCGGGCGGCCTGACCATGATCATCGACGCCCATCTGCACTGCACCGGCCGCGAGACGACCGACGACGTGCTGCGTACGCTGGACGAGGCCGGCGTCGATGTCGGCGTGCTGCTGGCGCCGTTCCTCGGCGACGGGTACTCGCTCGACGACGCCGCCTCGCTGCGGCGCGGCAACGCGCACCTGTCGCGGCTGGTGCGCGATCACCCGGACCGGTTGATCGGCCTGGCCGTCGTCGATCCCCGCAGCCCGGACGCGCCGGCCGACCTGCGCCACGCGATCGAGGACCTCGGCCTGCGCGGCGCGAAGATGGTGCCGACCGGCTGGTACCCCCATGAGGCGCGCGTGCAGCCGGTCTTCGCCGTCGCGGACGCGCTGGCGCTCCCGCTGCTGTTCCACAGCGGCATCTTCATCGACGGGCGCTCCGGCCGCTTCTGCCGGCCGACCTATTTCGAGGCGCTGCGCGACCACCCCCATACGCGGGTCACGCTCGCCCACATGGGCTGGCCGTGGACCGACGAGGCCCTGGCCGTCGCGCTGATCGACCGCATCCACGGCGTGCCGCATGCGCAGGCGCAGTTCCGGCTGGACATCTCCTTCGGCCCGCCGCCGCCGTACCGGCTCGAGGTGCTGTCGCGGATGCTGGCGGTGCTCGGGGCGGGGTCGCTGCAGTTCGGCAGCGACTGCTTCCTGCCGTGTCCCGGCGCCGAGCTGCGCGAGCGCATGCAGTGGGTCGCGGACCTCATGGACCAGCTGACGCTGGGCGAGGGCGACCGGCGGCAGATCTGGAGCGGCACCGCCGCCGCGTGGCTGGGGTTGGCCGAAGCCGCCCGCCCCGCCGCCCCGGTCCCATCGCCCAGTTCGCTCAATTCGCCCAGTTCGCCGAGTTCGCCGAGTTCGCCCAGTTCGCTCAATTCGCTCGGTTCGCTCGGTTCGCTCGGTTCACTCCCTCCGCGCCATCCGCTCCCTCCGCGCCATCCGCCATTTGCCCTCGAAGCCGGCGCCGGACGCTGGCGGCCCATGTGCTGCTGAACGTCGAGGCCCGATCCCCCGTCACCCACCAAGACCCATCATGGACACCGCCTCCCCCCACGCTGTCGCCGCGCTCGTCGACGACGGTCACGCCTCGCTGCACCCGGTGCCGAGCTCGCATGCGCCGCTGCACGTGCTGGAGGTCGTCGGCAACGACATCGTCGGCGGCATGGAGCGCTGCGTGGAGCGGCTGGTGGCGCACCTGGGCCGGGAGGGCGGATTCCGCTTCACCGCGCTGTGCCCGTCGGAGGGCGCCTTCGCCGAGCGGCTGCGCCGGGCGGGGGCGATCGTCGTCATCGTGGCGATGCCCGAGGACCCGCCGTGGTCCTCGATCCAGCTGGTGGCGAGCCTGATCGCGGCGGAACGCGTCGACCTGCTGCATGCCCACCTGCCCAACGCGCACCTGCTGGCCGGGCTGGCGGGCCGGCTCACCGGCGTGCCGGTGATGACGACCATCCATGCGCGTCAGGCCGGCCTGTCCGACCTCGAGCTGCACCGCGCGACCGGGAGCTTCCTCAGCGTGGTCTGCCGCCAGAGTTACTACCACGCGCTCGGCCTGGGCGTGGAGCGCCGTCGCCTGAGCCTGGAGCCCAACGGCGTCGACGTCGACGCCTTCCAGCCCGGCCCGCGGCCGGCGCAGGGCCTGCGCGCCTCGCTGGGACTGCCGGCGCACGCGATGCTCGCCGGCCTCGTCGGCCGCCTGTCGCCCGAGAAGGCGCCCGACCTGTTCGTGCGCGCGGCCGCATTGCTGCGGCCGTCGCTGCCCGACGCGCACTTCGTGCTGGTGGGCGAGGGGCCGATGAAAACCGGCCTGCGCGAGGCCATCGACGGTCAGGGGCTGGGCACGCATGTCCACGTCGCCGGCGGCGTCGACGACGTGCGGCCCGTCTATCACGACCTGGACCTGCTGGTGTCGAGTTCCCATTCCGAGGCGATGCCGCTGGCGCTGATGGAGGGCATGGCCAGCGGGCTGCCGGTCGTGGCGACCCGCGTCGGCGGCGTGCCCGAGATCGTCGAGCACGGCGGCACCGGCTGGCTGGTCGCGCCGCGCGACGCCGAGGAGCTGGCGGGCCGCATGCACCAGATGCTGACGCAGCCCGAGCTGCGCCGGCGCATGGGCGAGCAGGCCCGCGCGCGCATGGTCCGCCACCACCGGCTCGATCGCCAGCTCGACGCGCTCGGCGAGCGCATGCGGCACATCACCCGGCCCGGCGGCGCGCTCGAGGTGGCGCGCGCCACGCGCGTCACGGCGCCGGCGCGCAAGCGTTGAGGCATTCCCGAATCCCACCATGGAGCAGTTCATCATGGAAGCACCCTTGAGAGTCGCGCTGATCAGCGAACACGCCTCGCCGCTGGCCCAGCAGGGCGGCGTGGATGCCGGCGGCCAGAACGTCTACGTGGCGCACGTCGCCGCGGCGCTGGCGCGGCGCGGGCATCACGTCGACGTCCTGACCCGGCGCGACCACCGCGCGCTGCCGACGGCGGTGGACATGCGGCCCGGCGTGCGCGTCTTCCATATCGACGCCGGCCCGCCGGCCTTCGTGCCCAAGGAGGAACTGCTGCCGCACATGCGCGCCTTCGGCGCCGCCGCGCTGCGCCTGATGCGCGGCAGCCTGCGCCATGACGTGATGCACGCCAACTTCTTCATGTCGGGGCTGGTCGGCCTGCGGCTGCGCCGCGTGGTCGGCGTGCCGCTGGTGCAGACCTTCCATGCGCTGGGCGCCGTGCGCCGCCTGCATCAGAAGGAGGCGGACCGCTTCCCGCAGGAACGCATCGCGATCGAACGCCGCATCGCCGAGGAGGCCGACTGCGTCATCGCCGAATGTCCGCAGGACGCCGAGGACCTGATCCGGCACTGCGGCGCGTCGCCCGACCGCATCGCGCAGGTGCCCTGCGGCGTCGACCTGGACGAGTTCGGACCCGGCGACCGCGCCGAGGCGCGGCGCAAGCTGAAGCTCGCCCAGGACGAGTTCATCGTGCTCCAGCTCGGCCGGCTGGTGCCGCGCAAGGGCGTGGACAACGTGATCCGCGCCGTCGCGCGTCTCCCTGCCGGCACGCCGTGGCGGCTGCTGATCGTCGGCGGCGAATCGACGCAACCGGACGAGACCCGCACCCCCGAGATTGCGCGCTTGCGCCGCATCGCGCAGGACTGCGGCGTGCAGGCGCGCGTGACCTTCGTCGGGCGGCGCGACCGTCCCCAGCTGCGCGACTACTACCGCGCCGCCGACGTCTTCGTGACGACGCCGTGGTACGAGCCCTTCGGCATCACGCCGCTGGAGAGCATGGCCTGCGCGACGCCGGTGATCGGCGCGGCGGTCGGCGGCATCCAGCACAGCGTGGTGGACGGCCTGACCGGCTTCCTGGTCCCGGCGGAGGATCCCGCGGTGCTGGCCCTGCGCCTGGACGATCTGCGCCGCCAGCCCGAGCTCGGTCGCCTGATGGGCCGCGCCGGACTGCAGCGGGCGCAGCGGGAGTTCACCTGGGACAGCGTCGCGGGCCGGCTGGCCGCGGTCTACGGCGCGCTGGCGGCGCGGCGCGAGCCGCGCCAGGTGGCGGGCCTCCACCGCCTCGCGGCCGCGCGTCCCCCCTCGATCGCCGCGATGCCGGTCGTGGAGGCCAAGGGATGACGAGCGCCGTCACCCCCGCCGCCGTGACCCCCGCCATCGGGATGACCGCCGCCGGGATCACTGCCGCTGGGATGACCGCCGCCGGGATCACCGCCGCCGTTCGCGGCGACGAGCGCCGCGCCCATCGATGGCGCGCGGCGCGCCGCGTGCTGCTGATCCGCCTGGACAACCTCGGCGACGTGCTGATGACGACGCCGGCGATCGCGGCCGTGCGGGAGTCGCTGCCGGGCGCGCATCTGACCCTGCTGGCCGCGCCGTCGATCGCGGCGCTCGCGCCGCATCTGCCGATGGTCGACGAGATCGTCGGTTTCGACGCGCCCTGGACCAAGGCCGGCGCGGCGGCGTCGGACGCCGGCGACCCGCCGCGCGGCTGGACCGAGCGGCGGTTGGTGCAGCGCCTGTGCGGCGCCGACGGCGGCGACCGGGAACGCCCCGACGCCGCGATCATCTTCACCGTGTGCACGCAGAGCGTGTTTCCGGCGGCGACGCTGTGCCGGCTGGCCGGCATCCCGCTGGTGCTGGGACATGCGCGCGAGCGCGCCTACGGCCTGCTCAGCGACGAGGTCGCCGACCCGGACGCCATCGGCCCCGGCATGCGCCACGAGGTGCGTCGCCAGCTGGACCTGGTGGCGAGCGTGGGCTGCCGCACGCAGGACGAGCGGCTGCGCTTCGCGCTGCGCGAGCGCGACCGCCTGACGGTCCGCGCGGTCTTGCGCGAGGCCGGACTGGCCGAGGGGCGGCCCTACGTGGTGTTCCACCCGGGCGCGAGCGCCCCGTCGCGCCGCTATCCGGCGGACCGGCTGGGGGAGGCCGCGGACCGCATCGTCCGCGAGGACCGCACCGGCCGCACCATGGCGGTCCTGTGCGCGGGACCGGGCGAGATGGCGCTGCTGGCGGAGATGCGGCGCGCGATGCGTGCGCCCGCCATCGTGGTGGCGGCGACCGCCGGCATCGGCGAGCTGGCCGCGCTGATCGCGGACGCGCGGCTGCTGGTGGCCAACAACAGCGGCCCGGTGCATCTCGCCGCCGCGGTGGGGACGCCGGTGGTGGATCTCTACGCGCTGACCAATCCGCAGCACACGCCGTGGCAGGTCGCCTCGCGCGTGCTCAGCCACGACGTGCCGTGTCGCGACTGCCAGCAGAGCGTCTGCCCGCAGGTCCACCACGCCTGCCTCCGCGGCATCGCCCCCGACCGGATCGCCGAGGCGGCCGGCGCCCTGCTGCGGCCGGCGATGGGAGCGGTGGCATGACGGCCGTCGCGGAACCCGGACGCGCCCCGCGCCCGTTGGACGTCTCCGTCGTCATTCCCACCTGCGGGCGGCCCCAGTTGCTGGAGCGCTGCCTGATGGCCCTGCTGGCGCAGACGCTCGCGCGCGAGCGCTTCGAGATCATCGTGGTCGACGACGGCCATGACAGCCGCTGCCGGGACCGCGTGCACGCGATCGCCGCGCTGGAAGGCGCGCCGCACATCCGCTACCTGTGTCCGATCCTCGGCAAGGGGCCGGCGGTGGCGCGCAACTGCGGCTGGCGGGCGGCCAACGCGCCCGTCGTCGCGTTCACCGACGACGACACCCGGCCCGAGACCGGCTGGCTGCGCCTGGGCCTGACCGCCATGGCGCGGCATCCCGATTGGGTGGCCGCGTCCGGCCGTGTCCGCGTGCCACCGGTCACGCGCCGTCGGCGCGGCGTGCATCGCGCGCCGACCGACCATGAGCTGATGACCCGCGGCCTGGAGATCGCCGAGTTCGTCACCGCCAACGCCTTCGTCCGGCGCGCGGCGCTGGCGACGATCGGCGGCTTCGACGAGCGCTTCCGTCGGCCGTGGCGCGAGGACTCCGACCTGCAGTTCCGGCTCGAGCCACTCGGCCCGGTCGGGCAGGCGACGCGCGCGCTGGTCTGGCATCCGGTGCGGCCGGAGCGCTGGGGCGTGTCGCTGCGCCAGCAGCGCAACGTCTTCTTCGATGCGCTGCTCTACCGCAAGCATCCCGCGCTGTATCGCAGCCGCATCCGTCGGGTGCCGCCGTGGGACTACTACGCGATCGTGGCGTTGACGCTGGTCGCCGCGGTCATGGCGGGCACCGGGCTGATCGGCGCGGCGACGATGCCGATGGCCGGCGCGCTCCTGCTGGTGCTGCGCCTGGCGGCACAGCGCCTGCTGCACACCTCGCGCGCGCCCGCGCATGTCGTGGAGATGCTGTGCACGTCGGCTGCGATCCCGTTCCTGTCGGTGTACTGGCGGCTGCGCGGCGCCTGGCATTTCCGGACGCCGTTCCTGTGACGAGCCGCGCTGCCACCGTCCCGGTCGACGCGCCGATCGATGTGCCGATCGATGCGCCGATCGATGTGCGGATCGATGCGCCGATCGATGCGCCGATACGGCGCGTCGTCGTGCTGCGCGCGCTGGTCCTGGGCGATCTGATCTGCGCCGTGCCGGCGCTGCGCGCCTTCCGCGGCGCGTGGCCGCGCGCGCACATCGCGCTGATGGGGCTGCCGGCCGCCCGCGAGTACGCCTCGCGCCTGGACTGCATCGACGAATGGATCCCGTTCCCCGGCTGGCCCGGCCTGCCCGAGCAGGCCCCGGACCTGGCGGCGCTGCCGGCATTCCTCGCGAGGATGCAGGCCGTCGGCTGGGACCTGGCGATCCAGCTGCACGGCAGCGGCGAGCGGACGAATCCCTTGCTGGCCCTGTTCGGCGCGCGCCGCAATGCCGGCTTCCATGGCCCGGGCGCCTGGGTGCCGACACCGGATGCCGGGCGCTTCCTGCCCTGGTCCCCAGGCGGGCACGAGACGCAGCGGCTGTTGTCCTTGTGCCGCCATCTCGACCTCCCGCCGGCGGGCGAACAGCTGTCCTTCCCGCTGCGCGAGGACGACGAGCGTCACTTGCGCGAGGCCTGGCCCGGCCGGGACGCGGCGCCGTCTTACGTCTGCCTGCACGCCGGCGCGCAATTGCCATCGCGGCGCTGGCCGTTCGCGCGCTTCGCCGCCGTCGGATGGGCGCTGCACGACGCCGGCCACACGATCGTGTTGACCGGCACCGCCGACGAGCGTGCGCTGGTCGCGGCGCTCGCGGACCGGCTGGCCGCGTTCGGCGTCCCCAGCGTCGATCTCGCGGGCCGGACCTCGCTGTGGAGCTTCGGCGCGTTGCTGCGCGGCGCGCGGCTGCTGGTGTGCAACGACACCGGCGCGTCGCATGTGGCCGCCGCCTTGCGCGTGCCCAGCGTCGTGACCTCCTGCGGCGGCGAGGCCGCGCGGTGGGCGCCGGCCGACCGGCGCCTGCACCGCGTGCTGGCCAAGGCGGCGCCGTGCCGTCCCTGCGCGTTTTCCGACTGTCCTTACGGACATCCCTGCGCCGAGGCGCTGACCGTGTCCGAGGTGCTCGCCGCGATCGAGGACCAGCTCCGGCAGCCGCGCCCCGACCCCGGGCCAACGATCAAGGAGGGCTTCCATGCCCCGACGCTTGCGCATCCTGACGTGGCACGTCCACGGCAACTACCTCTTCAACCTGACGCAGGTCCCGCATGATTTCTATCTGGTGACCGACCCGGGCCGCACGCCGGGCCGCGTCGGCCGCGTCGGCGCGCTGCCGTGGGGCGACAACGTCCACGAGGCGCCGATCGACGAGATCGCGCGCATGCCCTTCGACGTGGTGCTCTACCAGCATCGCGCCGGCTGGGATGAGGACCGGGTGCGCTGGCTCGCCGGGGCGCAGCAGCGGCTGCCGCGCCTCTACCTGGAGCACGATCCGCCGCAGCAGCATCCGACCGACACGCGGCACTGGGTGCAGGACCGGGAGGCGCTGCTGATCCATTGCACCCCCTTCAATGCGCTGATGTGGGACGCGGGCGAGACGCCGTCGCGCGTGATCGAGCACGGCGTGCTGCCGCTGACGCGCCAGAGCTGGACGGGCGAGGTCGAGAAGGGCCTGGTGGTGGTGAACCACCTGGCCCGGCGCGGCCGGCGTCTGGGTGCCGACCTGTATCGGGAACTGGGCGGCCGTCTGCCGCTGGCGCTCGTGGGCATGGGCAGCGACGACATGCCGGGCGGGCAGGGCGAGGCCTCGCCACTGGCGTTGCCCGCCTGGATGGCCTCGCACCGCTTCTTCTTCCATCCGGCGCGCTACACCAGCCTCGGCCTGGCGCTGATCGAGGCCATGCTGATCGGGCAGCCGGTGATCGGCCTGGCGACCACCGAGCTGAGCACGGTGATCCGCAGCGGTGAGAGCGGCTTCCTCGACAACCGGCCCGACGCCCTCGAGGACGCCATGCGGCGCCTGCTGCGCGATCCCGGCCTGGCGCGCGAGTGGGGCGCACGCGGCCGCGCGCTGGCCAGGGAACGCTTCAGCATCGACCGCTTCGTCGCGGACTGGATGCGGACACTGCATGAGGTGAGCACATGACCGAATCCCCGCAGGCCGCGCCCACCGTGCTCGTCACCGGCGCCGCCGGCTTCGTCGGCAGCCATCTGTGCGAGGCGCTGCTGCGCCGGGGCGACCGCGTGATGGGCGTGGACAACCTGAGCACGGGAGAGGCCGCGCACCTGGACGCGCTGCTCGGTCATCGGGGGTTCACCTTCCAGCGCCGCGACATCTGCCAGACGGTGACGCCGGAGATGGCGGGCGCGACACGCATCTTCAACCTGGCCTGCCCGGCGAGTCCGGCCTATTACCAGACCGCCCCGGTGGAGACGGTGCTGAGCAGCGTGCTGGGCGTGTGGCGGCTGGCGACGATGGCGCAGGCCAGCGGCGCGCGGCTGCTGCAGACCTCGACCAGCGAGGTCTACGGCGACGCCGAGCGCCATCCGCAGCGCGAGGACTACTGGGGCAACGTCAATCCGAACGGCGCGCGCTCCTGCTACGACGAGGGCAAGCGCTGCGCGGAGGCGATGCTGATGGCCTACCACCGCGAGCGGCAAGTGGACGTGCGCCTGGCGCGGATCTTCAACACCTACGGTCCCCGGCTGCGGCCGGGCGACGGCCGCGTCGTCAGCAACTTCATCGTCCAGGCGCTGCAGGGCGAGCCGCTGACGATCTACGGCGACGGCGCGCAGACCCGCAGCTTCTGCTTCGTCGACGACACCGTGCGCGCCTTGATCCGGATGATGGACGGCGCGCACATCGGCCCGATCAACGTCGGCAATCCAGGCGAGCACACCATGCTCGCGCTGGCCGAGATGATCCTTCGCCTGACCGGCAGCCGGTCGCCGCTCGTGTTCATGCCGCTGCCCGAGGACGATCCGCGGCGTCGCTGCCCGGACATCGACCTCGCGCGGGCCGAGCTGGACTGGCGACCCGAGGTCAGCCTGGAAGACGGGCTGACGAGGACGATCGAGCACTTCCGCGCCGTGCTCGGGGGTCGCACGCGGACGGTGGCTTGAACCAGTCCTCGATCGATCGCATTCCCCTTCCGGAGAACATCGCGGCCAGCCGCGGAATCCGAGCGATGCGCCGGCCGCCACCCCGGCGTCGCCTGATGGCGTCACCGAGCTTGACGGCCGGCAGCGCCCCTCACTTCTTCTTGTCGGCGGCCTTGGTGCTGGCCTCCAGGGCCTGGGCCTCCTGCAGGTGGTGTTGCAGCGTGGGCAGGGTCTTCGCGGCCCAGGCCTTCACGTCGGCATCCTTCGCGTCCTTGGCGGCCTTCTCGAACAGCTTGACCGCGTCCTTGTGGGCCGATACCTGGTTCTCGGCATAGGCGTGGTCGAAGCCCGTGCCGTCGCGCTTCTCCAGGAGCTTGGCCTTGCCCTTGGCCACCATGGTGGCCTCCGTCGGCAACTTCACGCTCTTGGACGCCGCCAGGCCTTGCAGCTCACCGTCCGCCTTCTTGTGGTCGTCGACCATCTTCTGCGCGAAAGCCTTGACCTCCGCGGCACTTCCCTTCTGCAGGGCCAGGTTGCCGGCGTCGATCTCGGCGAAGCTCGATTCGGCGGCGTTCTTCATGAAGCTGCTGTCCG
Organism: Roseateles sp. GW821-FHT09G09; assembly: GCF_059415965.1. Classification (NCBI taxonomy): domain Bacteria; kingdom Pseudomonadati; phylum Pseudomonadota; class Betaproteobacteria; order Burkholderiales; family Sphaerotilaceae; genus Roseateles; species Roseateles sp. GW821-FHT09G09. The sequence goes on from NZ_JBWKOG010000006.1 coordinate 441,340, forward strand.
CATGCGCTGCACGCGGCGCGGACGCGCCGGCCGGTGCCGTCGCCTGGGCGGAGATGGCGCCGGACGCCAGCAGGCTTCCGAGGGCGATGGACACCGCGGCGATCGCGGAGAGAGCGGGGCGGCGCGAGGTACGGGTGATGGCCATGAGGCACTCCAGGAATTGATGATGCCCCTCGCCAGCAATCGGTGCGCCTGCGATGCCCGACACCCCGCGGCGCTCCTCGCCGCCGTCCTGGTTCCCCGCACTTGCCGGAGGAGAGGGGCCGGCACTGGCGCCGTACGCCACACGCGGATGCGGGACCGCGCCTACGTGGATCCGCGTCCGCCTCCCACCGGTGATGGGCCCCGGCGCCTGCTTCTCGCGACCTTGAAATTCCTTACCGTGGAGGCCTTGCAGTACACAACGATCAACGTCCCCATGACCCCTCCCTCCGCGCTCCCTGTCCGCGGCGATCGAACGGCCTCCGAGCAGTTCGACGCCTTTGTCAACGACGCCGCCTTTCCTTGTGTGGGCGCACGGTCCGCACTGAACAAGGGTCGCCTGTGGCACGGGCAATATGGGCGATTCGGCGACCCGGCCGATGTGCGCGCGCTGCGGGAGGACCTGCGGCGCTTCTCCGCGACCTTCCCCGAGCCGGGACCGCAGCCCGTCAGCTTCGTCGCCTTGTTCGATCAGGCCATCGCCACCGAGGCGGCGTTCGAGCGTCACCTCTGGACGCAGCTGCAGCTGCTGGCTGACCTGGATCGCGGCGAGTGCTGCTGGGACCAGAGCGTCAGCGACGATCCCGCGAGCCAGAATTTCTCGATGAGCATTGCCGGCCGGGCATATTTCGTCGTGGGCATGCACCCCCAGTCCTCGCGACTGGCGCGCCGCGCGCCGATGCCGAGTCTGGTCTTCAACTTCCACAACCAGTTCGAGCTGCTGAAGGCGACCGGCAAGTACGGTCCGATGCAGAGCGCCATCCGCAAGCGCGATGTGGCGCTGCAGGGCAGCGTGAATCCGGTGCTGACCCGCTTCGGTGAAGCGTCCGAGGCCCGCCAGTACGCCGGCCGCGACGTGCCGGCCGACTGGGTCTGTCCGTTTGCCAGGAGCCGCCATGTGTGACGCCCATGGCGGCACGCGCCGCATCGCGCCTCAGTCGGGCACTGCGTTCACCCTGGACAAGGGCGATGTCCTGCGCATCATCGATCCGCTCGGCGAGCAGGTCGCCGATCTGTTCGCCTTCAAGCGCGACGACTTCTCCTGCGTGCTCTCCTCCGGCCGTTCGATCGACTACGCGTCGAAGATTTACCTGAGCACGGGGGATGTGCTGTATGCCAACGACAGTCGGCGCATGTTCACCCTCCTCGAGGATCAGGTGGGCCGTCACGATTTCCTGCTGACGCCGTGCAGCCAGGAGATGTTCGAGATCCTCTACAAGGTCCGGGGTCACCACCCGAGCTGTTTCGAGAACCTGTACACCGCATTCGCGCCGCACGGGATCCGTCCCGAGCAGATCTCGACCACCTTCAACGTCTTCATGAATGTGCGGGTGAAGGAGGACGGCACGGTGAGCGTCGAGCCGCCGACGTCGAAGGCGGGACAGTGGGTCGAGTTGCGCGCCGAGATGGACCTGCTGTGCGCGTTGACCGCCTGCTCCGCGGAGAACTCCAACAACGGCGCGTTCAAGCCGATCGAGTTCGAGATCTTCCGCGGCGGACGCGACAGGTAACGCCGGACCCGGTCAGCGTCATCGCCCGTGGCACAGCGCGGCGAGCGCGCGCGCATAACGGGGGACCACGCGCCGGCCGTGTACCACGCCCTGCGCATTGCGCGTGGCGTGCCACACCCCGCTGCGGTGCCAGCGCCCGGGCTCGTTCCAGTCCGGCCGGTCGAGCAGGGGATACAGGCACACGCCGAGCAACGGCAGCCCGAGTGCGGACGCGCGTCGCGCTTCTCCCGCGATGTCGGCGAGCCAGTCCGCGCGGCCCCGTCCGAAGTGCCCGGTCTCGGCGACGACCATGGGCCGGCCATACCGTTCAAACACGAGCTGCAGCATCTCCGACAGCGGCATGCGCCGCGGATCCTGCAGATGCCAGGCGAGCCGGCGCTCGGTCGGCACTTCCCACTGGCTGCTGTGGTAATGGTTGACGCCGATGAGGTCGAGCGCCGCGGGATGCCCGCCGATCTCCGGCGCGAGGCGGCCCGCGAGCATGTCCAGCGACTGCCACTGGTAGGACGCGATGCGTTGCGCGAGTTCGCGCAACTCGTCCGTGTCCTGCGCCGGCACGACATGCACGACGGGCTCGATGTGCAGGAAGCGCGCGTCGGGATCGACCTCGCGGATCGCGGCCATGCCGGCGAGCGCGGCGTGCGCGAGCCGGCGCTTCATCTCGAAGCCGCTCACGCCCGTGTCCTCGTGACCGGCGTCGCCCAGCACCCCCGCCGGCCCCATGCCGTTGGTGGCCGAGGCCGCCCAGGCGAGGAAACTGATCTCGTTGACCGGCGTGTAGATGCGCGGCGCCGGGCAGAGCGGCATCAACGCGCGCGCCGCCTCGGCCGCGAACCGGGCGAAGCGCGGGATGAAGCGATCGTCGCGCAGCGAGAGGTCGGGCGGGACGCCGTAATGCATCAGCGTCCACAGCACCTGCAGGCCTTCGCGCCGCGCGGCGCGGGCCATGTGGCGCGCGCGGGAGAAATCCCAGCGGCCCGGCCTGCGCTCGCTCAGCCGCCAACCGACGCTTTCGCGCACGCAGCGCAGGCCGAGGCGGCGCGCCGCGGCGTAGTCGCCGCGCACCAGGCGGTCATGGCCGGTGCCACGCACCATGTCGAGCGCGTCGCCCGCTTCGTTGACGTGATCGGCGCCTTCATAGCCGCCCATCCAGAACGAGCGGAACGGCGACGCGGGGTCCTCCGGGAAGCCGCTCACGACGGCGCGGCGAGTGCCTGCTCCACCAGCGCACACCAGCTGTGCCCGATGAAGATGTGGGCTTCCTGGATGCGGGCGGTGTCCCCGTGCGGCACGATCACGTTGAGGTCGCACAGCGCCTTCATCGCGCCGCCGTCGCGTCCGCTCAATCCGATCGTGCTCATGCCGAGCTCACGCGCCTGCGCCAGTCCCCGCAGCAGGTTCGCGGAGTTGCCCGAGGTGGAGATGGCGATGACGCAGTCGTCCGCGACACCGAGTCCGGCGATCTGCCGTGCGAAAACCTCGTCGAAGCCGTAATCGTTGCCGATCGCGGTCAAGGCGGAGGTGTCGGTCGTCAAGGCCATCGCAGCCAGCGGCGCGCGTTCCGCGCGGAAGCGGCCGACGAACTCCGCGGCCAGATGCTGGCAGTCGGCGGCCGAGCCGCCATTGCCCATCAGCAGCAGCTTGCGCCCGGCCCGCAAGGTGTGGGTCACCAGGATCGCCGCGTCGGCCACGGCCGGCCAGAGGGTGTCGAGGCGGTCAAACAGGGCGCGATGATCCCGCAGGCCCTCGTCGAAGAGGGCCGTCGCCGGCGAAGGTCCGGGGGGCGGGCGGGGCAATGCGCGCCGGCCCCGGGCGGCCGGCGCCACGGGGGTCGTCGAATAAGGCGCGGGGAAGGGCGCGGGGAAGGACAGGGCTTTCATGAAGGCACTCCGAGTTCGTCCAAGGTGACCGAGGCCGTCCCGAACTTGCCGACGACGAGACCCGCCGCCTGGTTGGCGGCACGCACCGCGTCCTCCAGCGTCTCGCCGCGCGCGAGGAAGCAGGTCAGCGCGGCCAGTACCGTGTCGCCGGCGCCGCTGACGTCGTAGACCTCGCGCGTCTGCGCGGCGATGTGCAGGCCGGCGCGACCGCGCGAGTACAGGCTCATCCCGGCGTCGCCCCGCGTGAGCAGCAGGTGATCGATGTCCAGGCGCGCCAGCAGCGACGCGACGCGCTCGTCCAGCTGGGCCTCGTTGGGCCAGTCGCCGAGCACTTCGTGCAGTTCGGCCAGGTTGGGCTTGATCAGCCAGGCGCCGGCGTAGGCGTCGAGGTCGCGACGCTTGGGATCCACGAGCACCTGGCGCGACGTGCCGCGGCAGCGCTCGATCAGCACGCTCGCGTCGCGCAGCGCGCCCTTGGCGTAATCCGACAGGACGATCCAGCGGTGGCGCTCCGTCAGGGTGACGGCCAGCAGGGTCAGCTCGTCGACGGCCTCGGCGGGCGGCGTCGACTCGACGTCCATGCGCAGCAGCTGCTGGCGCCGGCTGACCAGGCGCATCTTCTGCGTCGTGTCGACGCCGGGACTGCGCACGAAGCGCTGCGTGATGCCCGGCTGGTCGAGCAGCGCGATCAGGCACGCGCCCGCGTTGTCCGCGCCGACTAGGCCGGTGAGCGTGCAGGGGCAGCGCAGCTGGGACAGGTTGAGCGCGACGTTGGCCGCGCCGCCCGCCCGTTGCGTCTGGCGATGCAGCCGCAGCACTGGCACCGGCGCCTCCGGGGAGATGCGCTCCACGGCGCCCTCGAGGTACACGTCCAGCATGCAGTCGCCCACGATCAGGACCGCGGGCCGCGCCGGTTCGGGCATGGCGGCCGGGGGCGTCATGGCGCCGCCGCCCGCAGATGCTCGATCAGCGCGGTGCTGGAATGCCCCGGCAGCAGCGGGCCGATCGTCACACGGCCGCCCCAGCTGCGCACCAGCGGCGTTTCCGGCAGGTCCTCGATCCGGTAGTCGCCGCCCTTGACGTAGACCTCGGGACGCAGCGCCTGCAGCAGCAGGGCCGGCGTCGCTTCGTCGAACCAGGTGACCCAGGACACGCAGGCCAGCGCCGCCACGACGCGGGCCCGGTCGGCGAGGGCGTGGAATGGCCGTTCGCCGGGTAGGCCCGATGGGCCCGACTTGCCCAGGCCGCGCGCCGAGCGGTCGCTGTTGAGCGCGACCACCAGGCTGCTGCCCTGCGCGCTGGCGGCCTCCAGATAGGCGACGTGGCCGGCGTGGAGGATGTCGAAGACGCCGTTGGTGAAGACCAGCGGCCGCGCCACGCGCGAGACCGTGTCCCGCAGCCGCTCGGGCGGCAGGACCTTCAGCGTGCTGTTCCATTTGTCGAGCATGACGAGCTCCCTTGCGTTGGGTCGCCGAGCCGCGCGAGCAGGTGTGTCGCCAGCGCGTCCCAGTCGGTGAAGACGGCGTCGGGCTCGCGCAGCGGCGAACGGCGCCACACGGTCTCCCCGCCGCTGTCGAACAGCAGGCCGCCGGCGCCGGCGCGATGGCCGGCCTCGACGTCGTCCAGGGTGTCGCCCACCATCCACGAGCGCGACAGGTCCAGGTTCAGCCGCCGCGCCGCGCCGATCAGCATGCCGGGCGCGGGCTTGCGGCACAGGCAGGCGGGACGGCCCTGGGCATCGGGTTCGTGGGGGCAGAGCATGAGATCGTCGACGGCGACACCGGCCTCGTCGCGCAGTCGTTGCAGCAGCACCTCCTGCAATTGCGCAAATTGCGCGCGCGAGAAGTAGCCCCGCGCGATGCCGCTCTGGTTGGTGGCGATCACCAGCGCCAGCCCCGCCGCCTGCAGCCGCGCCAGCGCCGCACCCACGCCGGGCATGAAGCGCAGGCGCGCGGGATCGACGTTGTAGGGCACGTTCTCGATGAGCGTGCCGTCCTTGTCGATGAACAGGCAGGGTCGCAGGGGCGCGCCGCGGGCGCGTTCCGAGGCCGGCGCGGCCAGGTCCAGGTCCTGGACCGGCAGCATGCCGAGCGGATCGAGGGGCAGGCTCACGGCCAGGAGCTCTCGCGCATCGGCAGCACCGTCACCTCGGGCACGACGGTGCCGGCGGGCTGCGTCAGCACCCAGCGCACGGCGCGGGCGACGTTGATGGGGTCCTGCAGCGTGGCCTCGTCGATGTCGGGGAAGCGGTCGAGCAGGAAAGGGGTCTTCATGCCGCCGGCCACGATCGCCGAGACGCGCACGTTCCGCTCGCGCAGCTCCGCATGCAGCGCGTGCGACAGGCCCAGCAGGCCCCATTTGGTCGCGTGGTACGCGCTGGCGTTGGGCCAGGCGCGCTTGGACGCCGTCGAGGCGATGTTGACGATGTGGCCGCCGCGCGGCTGCCCGAACATCCGCGCCGAGGCGAACTTGGCCATCAGCAGCGGCCCGGACAGGTTGGTGGCGAGCACGCGGTGCCAATCCTCGACGCTGAGCTCGGACAGGGGCGCGGTGACGTCGATCGCCGCGTTGTTGATCAGCACGTCGAGCCGGCCCAGTTCGCGGACCGTGTCGGCCACCGCCTGCTCGCACTGCCGCGCGTCGGCCACGTCCAGCGCCATGGGCATGGCCTGGATGTCGAATTCGGCCAGGACCGCGGCGTGGTTGCGGGCGCGCTCGACGTCAAGGTCCGCGAGCACGACGCGCATGCCGGCTTCGCCGAGCACCTGCGCGATCGCCGCGCCCAGGCCCCGGCTGCCGCCCGTGATCAGGGCGACCTGGCCGGCCAGCGAGGGCGTGTCGGCGGTTTCAGCCGCCGAGGTGGGGGTCGACGCAGGGGGCGGCGTGGGGGTCGACGTGAGGGGCGGCGTGGGGAGGCGGTCGTCGGACGCGCGTGGCGAGGGGAACGACGGGGACGTCGCGGCGGTGGCAGTCATGGCGAGGCTCCAGGGAACGTGCGGCAGGCGGGCGGCCATCGCCGGCCGGTACTGCGCACGATGGGAGGAGACGAGGGACGGACACCAGAGACCTCACGGTCTACCCAGCAGAAGCGGCTCGGATCGACTTCCCTTCAGCAAGGGGCGTACCCGCTGTTGTCCGGCGGACGATCCGCCCGGCGCCCCGGACCGTCCGGCCCGCTGTCTGGCCCGTCGGCCGCCCGGTATCTGGCTTGGTGTCAGGCCGGGTGTCAGGCCGGGTGCCCGGCCGGGTGTCCGGCCCGGTTCAGCTCTCGAGCAGATGCTTGAGTTCTTCGGGGTCCGCGGGCTTGGTGAGGTAGTGCGTCACGCCGGCCTCCCGGCCGCGATCGACGTCGTCCAACTGGCCGTACCCGCTGACGGCGATCACCAGCGTGTCCTCGTGACCGGGCATCTCGCGCAGCTGCCGGCAGACCTCGTAGCCGTTCATCCCCGGCAGGCCGATGTCGAGCACCACGGCGTCGGGCTGGAAGCTCCGCACCTGCTCGAGCGCGGACGGCCCGTCGTCGGCGATCTGCACCTCGTGCCCGGCGAGTCTCAGCAACGCGGCCGTGCTCTGGCTCGCATCGACGTTGTCGTCGACCACCAGCACCCGGCGCGCCGTCGTCGCCCCGCGCTCGACCGGCGGCGGCGGGTTCGCGTCGGGCAGCCACGTCTCTTCCTCGGCGTACGGCAACCTCACGACGAAGCGGCTGCCGTGGGTCAGCCCCGCGCTGAAGGCGGTCACCTGCCCGCCGTGCAGTTCCGCCAGGCGGCGCACCACGGCCAGCCCGATGCCGAGGCCGCCCATGTTCTGGCCCGCCGACCGGTCGGCCTGGACGAACACGGTGAACAGCTCGGACTGGAATTCCTCGGTCATGCCGATGCCGTTGTCCGCGACGGTCAGCACGGCGTCCTTGTCGCCGCGCTGCAGCGACACATGGATGACGCCTCCGGCGGGCGTGTACTTGATGGCGTTGCCGATCAGGTTGGTCACGATCTGCTCCAGCCGCACGGCGTCGCCGTTGATCAGGACCGGACGCGGCGGCACGGTCACGGTGACCTCGTGGCGGCGGGCGACGAAGGCCTGGCGCAGCGCATCATGCGCCTGCTGCACGATCTGCGAGAGGTCCAGCAGTTCCATGTGCAGCGTCACCATGCCGCGGCTGATGCGCGAGACGTCCAGCAGGTCGTCCACCATGCGCGCCTGGTTGCGCAGCTGGCGCTCGATGGTGGCCACCGCCTTCTGCTTCAACGCGTCGTCGGCGCCTTCATGCCGCCACACGTGCATCGCGTTGTTCATGGCGGCCATCGGGTTGCGCAACTCGTGCGCGAGCATCGCCAGGAACTCGTCCTTCTGCCGGTCCGCCTGCGTCAGCCGGTCGAAGGCCCGGTGCTTGGTCGTGACGTCGTCGATGGTCAGCAGGATCAGCGCGCGGTCCGGCCAGGCCACGCGGGCGGCGTTGAGCTTGACCGTGCGCGCGCCGATGTGGGGGAAGACCGCGCTGACCTCGAAGTCGCGCACCTTCGTGTGGCGCGGGACCAGGGTCTCGAGCAGTTCCCGCAGCGCGGGGATGTTCCATTGCCCGTCGCCCAGCTCGTACAGCACGCGGTGCAGGGTTTCGCGCGGACTCGTCTCGTAGCAGGCGTAGAACGCCTGGTTGGCGCGCGTGACGCGCAGGTCCGGCATCAGCACCAGCAGCGGCTGCGACATCGTCTCGATGATCGCGTCGGCGAAGTCGCGTCCCTGCGTCACCTCGTCGTGCAGGACCTTCAATTCGCGGTTGCGGAAGCGCAGCTCGTCGTTGGTGGTAGAGAGCTCCTCGTTCAGGGACTGGAGCTCCTCCTTGGCGGTCTCCAGTTCCTCGTTGGTGCTCTGCAGCTCCTCGTTGCTCGACTGCGTTTCCTCCTCCAGCGCGCGGAGCGACTCCATCGCCCGGTCGTGTTCCTCGAGCATCTCGCGGGTGTGCTCGCGGGAGGCGCGCAACTCGTCGGTCAGGCGCCGGATCTCGCTGCGATCGGCGTCGTTGCGGCGCGCGGCGCCGCCCGCGAGCCGCGCGAGCACCGCGGCCCGGACGGCCTGCGAGATGCCCGCCTGGACCGCGGTCTCGGGCAGCGGCACAACGTCCTCGGAGAGGATGAAGAACACCAGGAACCAGCGCGACTCCGTTTCGCCCGGGTACAGGGGCACGACCTCGATCGAGGCGTCGCGCAGCTGGCCCGACCCGGTGTCGATGCGCAGGCCGCTCCGGCGCACCGGCACCGAGTCCGCGCGCGCCCGGCGCACCGCGTCGCCGATGGCGCTGAACACGCCCGGCCGGGCCAGGCGTTGCAGCTGCTGCGTCGGCGCGCCGGCCGGCAGCGACAGGAAGGCGCTGGTGTCGCCGCGGAACTCGAGCACGTTGAGGTCGTCGTCGCACAGCACGCACGGCGGCGCGAAACGCGCGATCGAGACGCGGTCGATCTCGCGCCGCAGCCCGTCGCGCTCGGCGGTCACGGAACTGCCGGCCCGGCGCAGGCCGGGAGGCGGCGCGATCGAGGGCCGCGTCGGCCGGCCGATCGCCGCGAGGATGCGATGCGGCACCGAGCGCTTGAGGAACAGGCGGGTGCGTTTGCCTTCCAGCGCGGTGAAGAGCTCGGAATAGGCGCCGACGCTTTCCGACAGGCCCAGCATCAGCAGGCCCTCGCGCTGCAGCGCGAAATGGAAGGCCGGCATGACGCGCTTCTGCAGCGTGGGATCGAGGTAGATCAGCAGGTTGCGGCAACTGATCAGGTCGATGCGGGAGAAGGGCGGGTCGTAGGCGACGTTCTGGCGGGCGAAGGTGCAGCAGTCGCGGATGGTCTTGGAGACGCGGTAGTGATCGCCGTCCCGGACGAAGTAGCGGGCCAGGCGGTCGGCGCTGACGTGGCGGGCGATGTTCTCGATGTAGCGGCCGCTGCGCGCGACGGCCAGCGACTCTTCGCTGACGTCGGTGCCGAAGATCAGCACCTCCCGGTTCGACGCCTGTTCGGCCAGGTATTCCAGCACGCAGATCGCGATGGAGTAGACCTCCTCGCCGGTGGCGCAGCCGGGCACCCAGATCCGCAGCGGCATCGCGGGATCCCCGTGCTGCATCAGCCGCGGCAGCGCGGTGTCCGACAGCGCGGCGAAGGCCTCCGGATCGCGGAAGAACTCGGTGTAGCGGATCAGCAGGTCGCGGCACAGGGCATGGGCCTCGGCCGGGTCCGCCTCCAGGACCGTCAGGTAGTCCGACAGGTGGTCGAGGCCGTGCAGGGCGAGGCGGCGCCCCAGGCGCCGCTCGACCGTGCCGCGCTTGTAGTGGGTGAAATCGACGTGGCAGACCATGTGCAGCCGGCGCAACACGCGGTCCATGAGCACGAGGTCCTGCACGCCGCCGCGGTCGTCGGCGTCCAGCGCCTGCACGTCGAGGAAGGGGTTGCGCACCAGCCGCAGCAGCGCCGCGGCGATCTGCGCGGGCGGCAGCGTGAGGTCGACGCCGCCCAGTTCGACGGCGGCGCGCGGCATGCTGGTGAAGCGCGCCGAGTCGTCGTCCTGCGCGAAGCCGATGCCGCCGCAGCCCTTGATCGCCTGCATGCCGATCGCGCCGTCGGTGCCGTTGCCGGAGAGGATGACGCCGACGGCCTTGCTGCCCTGGTCCTTGGCCAGCGAGTCCAGCATGTCGTCGATCGGCATGGGCGGGCCCAGCGTCTCGCCGCGGGGGCGCAGCACCAGGCGGCCCTGCGCCAGCGTCATGCTGGTGTCGGGCGGGATGACGTAGACGTGGTTCTCCTCGACGGGCTGGCCGTCCGTCGCTTCCGTGACGGCGAGCGGCGTGCGCTGGGCGAGGATGTCCGTGAGCAGGCTGGGATGCGAGCGGTCCAGGTGCTGCACGACGAGCAGCGCCATGCCGGCGTTCGCAGGGAGGTGGGCGAGCAGGTCGCTCAGGGCATCCAGACCGCCAGCGGAGGTGCCGATGCCCACGATGGGGTAGGCCTGCTGGGTCACATCGGCGCTTTCGTGAGGGGAGGATCCGGACCCGGTCGGGTCAGGGAGAACGCCGCTTGTCCCGGTCGGGCGCTGCGGCTTGTCGTCAGCCGGGTGCAATGCTACGCCACTCCCGCGCCTTCCACGGCGACGACGGCGCCCGGCGCCCGGCGCATGGTGCGTGTCAGGCGATCCGGCGGATGCAGGTCATGAACGCCGCGTAGAGGGACACGGCGTCGCGATCCTGCTGCCTGTATTCGGTCCACACGTCGGCCAGGAAGCTCACCTGCGTCAGGGCCACGGCGAACAGCCAGAGCGACACGCCCCAGCCGAATGCGCCGTAGCCGACGAGCACGGCGCCCAGCACGGCCAGCGCGGCGATTGAGAAGGCGAACAGGGTTTTCATGGACTGGATTCCCGCGACAAGGTGGAGGCGACATGCCGAGCTTGAGTGCGCGCGGCTGCGGGGTCTGTGGGCTGCCACACGCAAGGTCGGATCTCCACCGGGCGAGGAACGGAACCGGGCCGCGGCAGCGGCGGCGCCCCTGGCCCGCGGATTCAGCCGGCGACGGGCCGACGCGCGGCCTGGGCCTTCGCCTGGCGCGCCCGGACGCCGAGCAGGCCCAGTCCGAGCAGCACCAGCGCCGCGCTCGCCGGCTCCGGCACCGCCGAGGCGGTCGTCACATCGAAGGTCAGGTTCCCGCGCAGCCATTCCCCTTCGGCGACATCCAGCGCGAAGTCCTTGTACGCCTCGCTGAATTCCAGTCGCAGCAGGCCGTCCGCGCCGACACTCAGGCCGAACGGGCTCAGGTCCAGCGAGCCGCTGTAGCTGCCGACCCCGCTCGCGAAGTCGGCCCCGCCCGGCGCGAACGTGAGCAGGTCCAGGCCGCTCGATCCGCCGAAGCTGACCTGCATCTCCGACAGCACGCTCGGCGCGAAGGCATTCAGATCGAGCGACCACGACAGCGCGTTCAGCACCGCGTTCGCGCCCACATCGATGAACCAGACCGTGTTGCCGGCTTCGCCCTGCAGGTTGATGCTCTGTGCGCCGCCGACATCGACGACGACGGGCGTGGCCTGCGCGGGCGCGCTGGCGAGGCCCAGCAGGGCGGAAGCTGCCACGACGGACGCGGCGACGAGGTGAGGGAGGCTCTTCATGACGTCGGCTTTCAATGGGAAACGGTGGCGCCTGGGGTGGCGGAAGCGGCGGCGGGGACCACGAACACGACCGCCGTGCGCGCCGGCACGTTGAAGCGGCCCGTCGTCCGGTCGAAGCTGGCTTGTCGAGCACGCGAGTCGGCAGCCGTCGGCGCCGTGTGGACCGGATGCAGCACCAGCGCATGTCCCGCGAGCGCGGGCAGCGTCAGGTCCTTGGCCGTCTTGTCGACGTTGATCAGGTAGACCAGTTCGTTGAAGTTGGCGCCGGGGTAACCGGCGCCGTCGAGGCGTCCGACCAGCACCGTGGCCTCCTGCGACGAACCCGTGTTCAGGAAGGTCAAGCGCGCCTTGATGTCCTCGGCCGTGCGCAGCCGCAGCAGCGTCGAGCTCTTGCGGATGCGCAGCAGGTCGCGGAAGGCGTCGCGCGTCCACGCGATGTCCGCCGCGGTGGGCTTGATCAGCGGATTGGCGAGCAGCGGCTTCGCATACGGCCAGTTGTCGGCGTTGTCGCGCGACGGCGGCAGGCCGACGCCGAAGTTGTTGTCCGCGTAGGTCCAGTCCAGCCGGTTGAACCAGTCGCCGCTGTCGTAGCTGTTGCGGTCCAGCGACTTGCTGCGCAGCGTGTCCGTGCCCGCGTGGAAGTAGGCCACGCCCTGACTGAACGCGTTGATCGCGCTGGCCAGGATCTGCACCCGGGCGCGGTCCTCGCGGCTGGTGCCGACCGGCAGCCGGAACGCGTTGTTGTCGAACAGGGTCAGGTTGTCGTGGTTCTCCACGTAGTTGACGACCTCGCCCGGCTCCAGCACCCAGCCCGCGGGGATGCCGCCGACGTCGATCTGCTCCAGCCGCAGCGTGGCGTCCCAGCTCGTCTGCATCTGGAAGCTGCGGATCGAGCCCGCCAGCGCCGCGCGGAGGCGGTCGGCCTGCCACATCAGCTCGCCGCGCGTCTGGCCGCCGTTGTGGCCGTTGCTGTCATAGAAGAAGCCGTTCACGTAACCCTGGCTGGCGAGCAGCGCCTCGCCCGAGTCGCAGCAGCCGCCGCCGCGCACCGCGTCGCGGATCAGCGGATTGAAGCTGCCGATGCCCGAGCCGTTCAGCGACAGCATCTCCGCCTGCACGAAGCGCGCGCCGTTGGCGACCTCGCCGAAGTTCCAGCCCTCGCCGACGATCTGCACCTCGCGGCCGGCGGCCTGCATCACACGCGCCTTCAGCGCTTCGATGACCGCGCGCGGGTGGTGGCCCATGATGTCGAAACGCAGCGAACTGATGCGGTAGTCGCGCGTCCAGGTGACCGCCGAATCGATCATCAGCTTGGCCATCATGAGGTTCTCGGAGGCGGTGTTCTCGCAGCAGGTCGAGCGTTCGATGCCGCCGGCGGCGTTGTAGCGGAAGTAGTAGTTGGGCACGACCTTGTCGAGCACCGAGGTGGCGTTCTGGCCCGACGACGTCGTGTGGTTGTAGACCAGGTCCATGCCGACGCGCAGGCCGGCGGCGTTGAGCGCCTGCACCATGCGGCGGAACTCGACGACGCGCGCGACCGGGTCGTTCGCGTTGCTCGAGTAGCTGCCCTCCGGCGTCGAGAAGTGCTGCGGGTCGTAGCCCCAGTTGAAGCAGTCGGTGCCGGCGGTGGCGGCCACGGCGGCCTGCTGCGATTCGCCGTCGGGCGCGCCGGCGGGCGAGGGCGTGACGCAGCCTTTCTCGTTGACGGTGGCGAAGTCGAACACCGGCAGCAGGTGCACGTCGGTGAGGCCCGCGGCGGCGAGGGCGCCCAGGTGGCGCATGCCGTTGGAGCCCGACTCCGCGAAGGCGAGGTACTTGCCGCGGCGCGCGGCGGGCACGGTGGCGTCGTTGATCGAGAAGTCGCGCACGTGCAGCTCGTAGATGCTCAGGTCCGACGGCGCCGACACCGTGGCGGGCGGCGCGCCGGCGTCCCAGCCCGCGGGCTTGGTCGCGGCGGACTGCAGGTCCATCACCACGCTCTGCTGGCCGCCGAGCGTCACGCCCAGCGAGTACGGATCGGCGACCAGGTTGCGCACCAGGCCCACGCCCTTCACGAAGACCTGCACCTGGTAGCGGTAGGTGGCGCCCTGCAGGCTGCCGGGCTTGCTGAGGCGCCAGACGCCGGTCGCCGCGTCGCGCGCCATGGGCTCGGTGGTGGTGCGGGTGAGCGTCGAGCCGGCGATCGGCGTCGTCAGCACGAGGGCCACGTCTTGCGCGGTCGGCGCCCAGAGCTTGAAGCTGGTCGAGCCGTTGGCCACGACGGCCCCGAGGTCCGGCACGTCGCTGGCGGCGGCGTAGAGGTCGTCGAGCGCGCCGGCGATCTGCGCGGTCGTCGCGTTCTGCACACGGCCGTCGGCGTCCTCCTGCACGAGCACGAGCTGGCGCTGGTGCAGCCCCGGCAGTCGCGCGACGTCGGCCGCGCGCACCGCGAAGACCGCGCCGCTGGCCACGTACTTGAAGCGCAGCGCGTCGGCCGGCGGCACGGTGCCGGTGAACAGGTCCAGCGTGATGAAGCCGTCGGCGCCGCCCACCGGTGCGCCGGCGGCGACGCTGATCTGTCCCGTCGCCGAGTGGTACAGGCGCACGGTGCCGGAGCCCGTGCCGGAGGCGCCGATGCGCGGCCACTTCACGAGCGTCTTGTCGAGCCACACGGCGCGCGCGTCGGTGCTCGACACCTGACGCAGGTCCGGCGTCGCGGTGTAGACCGTCGCATCGCGCTCCACCAGCCACACGTGACCGACCTGGTTCTGGATCGTCAGCGCGGAGAACTCGACGCGGATGTTGTTGTCGCGGCCGTCCTTGTCGTTCTCGTTGGGCGGCATGCCGTGGACGATGAACTCCAGCCCCTTGCGGCTGGCGTCGCCCTGCGGATTGAGCACGGGGATGTCGAAGACGACCTCGTCGCTGCCGGCCGCGTAGCCCGGCATGGCGCTGAAGGCGACGGGCTGGGTCCAGTTGTCGATCGTGACGCCGCCGGGCAGGGCGGCCACGTTCAGGCCGCTGCCGTTCCACAGGTGCAGGCCCCAGGCGGTGTACGCGCCGTCGAAGCGCTTGTAGTGGACCCGCACCGTGGTGATGTCGGGCGTGGCCAGCTGCAGCGGATTGCCCGGGTAATTGGTGCTGTCGCCCTGCAGGCGCCAGACTTCGTTGGCGCCGGCCTGGAGCACGAGGCTCTGGTCCGCGCCGCCGTTGTCCTTGTTGTCGCCGTTGTGGAAGAGGAAGCCCACGGTGCCGCTCGTGGCGGCCAGCGGCACGTCGTAGTAGACGCCGAAGGCGTCGCTGCCCGCGGCGTTCCAGCCCTCGTTCCAGTTGGGGCTCTGCGCGGCGTTCCAGGTGTGGATCTGCCAGCCGGCGGGGTTGCCGTCGGCGCGGCGGTAGTGGACGCGCAGCGAGGTGGCCGGGGTGTCGGGGGTTGCCGCCGCGGCGATCCGCGCGCGTGTCGATGCCGACGGCGGCGTCGAGCCGGTCGGCACTTCCGCGATCAGCGCGACGCCGTTCTCGTCGACCGCCACCGCGCTGGTGCCGGCCTTCTGGGCGAGTCCCGCCTCGCCGCCGCCACACGCCGCCAGCAGCCCGCACAGGCTGATCGCCAACGCACCCGCCACCCGTCGCGCCGTGCGCGACCAACCGTCAGCCCATGCCTGCATGTCCGAACCCTCCTCAAAGGTGGGCGGATGCTAAGGAAGTAAAACTACATCATGTGACCGTGAAATCCCGAAGTCGGACTACATGTCGAACGTTCATGGGACACGGATGGGACAGGACTTAGGCAGGATCCTGGTGAAAAAGCCACGGTTTCAAACCGAGGGCTGTAGTTTTGCTTCAGCCCTGAGCGCTCGCGGAGAACAGCCGAACTCACGCCGGAAGGCGCGGTTGAAGTTCGACAGGTCCGCCCAGCCGCTGTCGTAGGCGACGTCGGTGACGGGGCGGCGGGTGTCGCGCAGCAGGCGCAGCGCGTGCATCAGCCGCTGGCGGATCAGGTACTGGTGCGGCGTCACGCCGATGGCCTGGCGGAACACGCGCAGCAGGTGGAAGGGGCTCAGCCCGGCGGCCTGCGCGACGTCGTCGAGCGTGAGCGCCTCGGCGCTGCGGGTCTCGATGCAATGCGCCGCCGCGCGGGCGCGCTCGTTTTGCCGGGGCAAGGGCGCGGGCGCCTCGCCGCCGTCCAGCGCGCGGCGCACCTGGGCCACGATGGCCAGCGCCGCCTCCTCGAGCGCGAAGCCTTCGTCGCCGCCGTTGTCCAGGCCGTGGAAGAGGGCGGCCACCCGGGGCAGCGGCGGCAGGCAGGCATGCGTGAAGCGTTCAGCCGCCAGCATCCCTTCGAGCATCGCCGTCGACATCGACAGCACCGTGCAGTCGTCGCCCGTGCCGTCGCTGTCTTCGTGCGAACAGGCGTAGCCGTCGCCGGCGTTGCCCAGCATCAACCAGCCGGGTCCGAGCACGGCGCCGCCCGTGCGCGTCCGGTACGTGAAGCGGCCGCGGTCGACCAGCGTGATCGAGCACTGCAGGTGCGCTTCGTCCACCGGCCGCTCGCCGCGGGCGGCGTGGCACTGGCAATGCATCAGGCGCAGGTCGGTGCCCGATTGCAGCTGGCGGTAGTGGCGGTCGCGGCGGTCGTGCGGAACGGCGTCGACCAGGGCAGGGCGGGGTGGCGGCATGGTCGGGATGCTAGGGAGCGATGGTTCCAAAGCCTGTCAGCAGGCATCGCAGTTTTTGCCAAGTTTTCTGCGGCGCCCGTCCCTAGGCTTGCCAGCATGAAACACCTCGCTGCGCCAACGATGTTCAACGCCGACGCCAACGCCAACGCCAACGCCAACGCCAACGCCAACGCCAACGCCAACGCGATCGCGACCACCGACGCCTTCCCGCTCGCCGCGCTGCTGCGTCGCTGGGCGTGGACAGGGCTCTTTCTCCTGGCACCGGCCCTGGCCGCCGATCACCTCGACACGCCGACCGTCATTGCCGACCCCGCCGCCGACATTGGCGATCTCTACGCCTGGACGTCCGCCGACGGCAAGCGCCTGAACCTTGTCATGGACGTCGTCGGCAAGCGCTTCTCCGACCAGGTGCAATACGTCTTCCACGTCGACAGCGGCCAGCGCTTCGGCGCCACGACCGTGGGCACGCGCCTGCTCTGCCAGTTCGATGCCGCCGGCCTCGTCACTTGCTGGGCCGGTCGCGAGGACCGCGTGCAGGGCGACGCCGGCCTGTCGACGGGCCTGTCCAGCCGGGACGGGCGCCTGCGCGTTTTCGCCGGCCAGCGGGACGATCCCTACTTCAACAACGTGCGCGGCACCCGCGCGGCGCTCAACGCGGCGGCCGATGCCGTCCGCACCGGCCTGGCGTCGAAGGACGCCAGCGGCTTCCATCGCTTCGACGGGAAGACCTTGAAACGCGTCGCCGCGCTGTGGGGCCAGACCGAGGGCGGGCCGGCGCGCAACTTCCTCGCGGGATGGACCACGTCGGCGCTGGTCGTCTCGGTGGACCTGGGCCTCGTGAACGCCGGTGGGCCGATGCTGGCCCTCTGGGGACGCACGGAGCGGCGTCAGGCGGCCGGCGAGGCCGGTCCGCCGCCGCCCGGCGCGCCCATCGACCGCATGGGCCGCGCGCTGACCGGCAACGCGCTGCTGGCCACCCTCGGTTCGGACGAGGCGGCGAACGCGCTGAAGGAGGCCTACAACCGCGCCGGTCCCGCCGGCTGGCAGGACTTCGCGCCGGAGATCGGCCGCAACCTCGCGCTGTACGACGGCTTCGACGGCGTGGTCGGGAACCAGTGGCTCGCGGACGCGAAGGACACGTCGCGCGGTCGCTATCGACGTCTGGCCGCGCTGCTGGCCGACGACCGTCTCTGGGTGGACAGCCGGGAGACGCGTTGCGTGCTCTACCTGGCGGTGGAGCGACGCGCCGCCGGGGCGACGATTCCGCCCGACTGCGGCGGCCGCACGCCGCTGGTCAACGTCAACGCGGTGTTCCGCTCGCTGCTGATCCGTGGCACGCCGGACATCGCCGACGACGGCGTCACGCAGGACGATCGCGCGCATTCCACCGTGGCGTTTCCGTTCCTCGCCGCACCGGCGAATGCGGCGGCGTCCGCGACATCGACGCCAACGCCAACGCCAACGCCAACGCCGATGCCGACGCAGACACCGTCACCGACACCCACGGTCGCCACGCCGCGGAACCCGGCCACGACGCAGGGCACGATCGCCGTCGCCAACCTCGATCACCTGATCCGGCAGCACGGCGACGATCCGGCGGCGTTGGAGTTTTCGCTGATGCGTCTGCAGTTCCTGGCCGACTACCGCGTGCTCGATCGCGCGGCCGCGCTCGGCGCGGGCTCATTCGGCGGTGCGGCCGGCAAGACCGCCGGGCTGCGTCGGGCGCGTGCCCTCATGACCCTGCATCGTTTCCAGGAAGCGGAGGCCCTCCTCGACGCCGTCGATGCCACGCCGCTCGAGCGCGCGCCGTTGCTGGTCGCCACCGGGCGGGCGGGTCAGGCCTTGCCCGCGCTGAAGGACGAGGCCGCGCGCCGGCCGGACTTCGCGAGCCTCAGCGCGCTGGCCCGCGCCGAAGCCGCGGTTGGCCGGCTGGAGGAGGCCGACCACCATTACACCCAGGCATTGGCGGCGCTCGACACGACGTGGCCGTTCCCCGCGGCGGCCATTGCGTTCGCTCGTGGGCAGATGTGGGCGGAGCAGGGCGATGACGCCGCCCGCGGCGCAGCCTTCTACGAGGAGGCGCTGCGCCTGCTGCCCGACTACGCGGCCGCCGGCATCCATCTCGCCGAGTTGGATCTCGCCCGCGGCGACGAGGCCGCGGCGCTGGCCAGGCTGACCCGCGTCGTCCGCAACAGCGACGAGCCCGAGGCCCTCGCGCTGCTCGGCGAACTCCACGTGCGGCAGGGCCGGACCTCGCTCGGCCGTGGCGAGATCGCCCGCGCCAGGCGTCGCTACGAGGTCTTGCTGTCCCGGCATCCGCAGGCGTTCGCCGACCACGCCGCCGAGTTCTACCTCGGTGCCGGCCGCAATCCGCGACGCGCCCGGACCTGGGCGCAGGCCAACCTGCGCGAGCGTCCCACGCGGCGCGCCCACCTGCTGGCGATCCGCGCGGCGCAGGCGAACGGCCTGACCCTCGAAGCCGCGTCGCTGCGCGATCGCCTGGGCGCCCGCCACCCACCACGGGGGGCCTGAGCGCGGGCGTCGCCGCACCCGGCTGCGATACTGCGGCGCCCCTTCACTCCGGAAGGGCTCAGCGCCAGCCGCCCGCCATGACCGACGATCCCCGCCACCCTGCCGATCTCCCCGCCGCCGCGGCGAACCCCGAAGCGAGCGCCGAATCGGCATCGCGACACCGGTCCGACGACCTGGCCCAGTTCAGGACGCTGTTCGAGCGCATGGACGAGGGTTACTGCGTCATCGAGTTCATCGACGGGCCGCACGGCCCGTTGAGCGACTACGTGCACGTGCTCGCCAACCCGGCCTACGCCGCCAACGCCGGCATCCAGGACGTGGTCGGCCAGACGGTCCGAGAGATGGTGCCGGACGAGGCCGGCGCCTGGGTCGAGATCTACCGCGAGGTCCTGCTCAGCGGCGTGCCGGTGCGCTTCGAGCGCCAGCTCGAACGGACCGGCCGCCATCTGGAGCTTTCCGCCTTCCGCATCGAGCCGGTCGAGCGCCGCCAGGTCGCCGTGCTGTTCCAGGACGTCACCCGCCGCCATCGCGCCGACCAGGCGCTGCGCGAGCTCAACGAAACGCTGGAGCGCCGCGTGCAGGAAGAGGTCGACCAGCGCCTGCGCACCGAGGAGGCGCTGCGCCAGTCCCAGAAGATGGAGGCCGTCGGTCAACTGACCGGCGGCATCGCGCACGACTTCAACAACATGCTGGCGGTGGTGGTCAGTTCGCTCGACCTGCTGGCGCGCAAGTTCCTGAAGGACGACCCGCTCGCGATGCGCTACGTCAACGCCGCGCGCAACGGCACGCAGCGCGCGGCGCAACTGACGCAACGGCTGCTCGCGTTCTCCCGCCAGCAGCCGCTGCGGCCCGAGGCGATCAACGCCAACCGGCTGGTGGCGGGCATGTCGGACCTGCTGCGCCACTCGATCGGGGGCGCCATCGCGCTGGAGGCCGTGCAGGCCGGCGGCCTGTGGCGCACGCACGCGGACCCCCACCAGCTGGAGAGCGCGATCCTCAACCTCGCGGTCAACGCGCGGGACGCGATGCCCGAGGGCGGGCGTCTCACCATCGAGACCGCGAACGCCCACCTCGACGAGCGCTACGTCGCCGAGCAGATGGGCGTGCTGCCCGGCCAGTACGTGATGGTCGCGGTGAGCGACACCGGCAGCGGCATGACGCCCGATGTCCTGGCGCGGGCCTTCGATCCCTTCTTCACGACCAAGGAAGTGGGCCGCGGCACCGGCCTGGGCCTCAGCCAGGTCTACGGCTTCGTCAAGCAGTCCGGCGGCCACGTGAAGATCTACTCCGAGCCCGGCCAGGGCACGACGGTGAAGATCTACCTGCCGCGCCTGCTCAACGATCACGAGGAGGAGATCGAGTCGCAGCGCGTCCCGCTCGCGTCCGCGAAGCTGGGCCAGGAGACGGTGCTGGTGGTGGAGGACGAGGCGGCGGTGCGCGCGTCCTCCGTCGACGCGTTGACGGAGCTGGGTTACCGCGTGCTCGAGGCCGACGGCGGCGAGGCGGCGCTGAAGCTGCTCGACGCGCATCCCGAGATCGCGCTGGTCTTCGCCGACGTCGTGATGCCGGGCATGAACGGTCGCAAGCTCGCCGACGAGGCGCGACGTCGCCGGCCCGGACTGAAAGTGCTGTTCACCACCGGCTACTCGCGCAACGCCGTCGTGCACAACGGCGTGCTCGATCCCGGCGTGGACCTGCTGGGCAAGCCGTTCACGCTGGACGAACTCGCCGCGGCTGTCCGCGCGGTGCTGGATCGGCCGGACTGATCTGACTGCGGAGGCCGCTGGCCCTCACCCCCCGCCCTCTCCCGCAAGCGGGAGAGGGAGTCCACATCCTCGACCGGAGCGTCGAGGAGACTCTCGATCGAAGCGTCGAGGAGATCCTCGCTCAGAAGCGGTAGGTCGCGTTGACCGACACGGCGCGCGGCGCGCCCCAGGTGTAGGTCGAATACCAGCTGAAGATCGTGTAGTACTTCTTGTCGAAGAGGTTGGTCACGTTGATCGAGGCGGACAGGTTCCTGTTGAACTCGTAGCTCGCCATTGCGTCGAAGATCCAGTAGCCGTCGACGGTGTGGCGCATCGTGCCGCCGCTGGGCGTGGCGATGTCGCCCCAGGTCTTGTCCTGCCAGCGCGCGCCGCCGCCCACGCGCAGTCCGTTCAACGCGCCACCGAACGCGCCACCGAAAGCGCCACCGAAAGCGCCGTCCAGCTTGTGCGTGGTGTACAGGCTGAACTGGTTGGCCGGCGTCAGCGTCGTGACGCGTTCGCCCTGCTGCTTGGACACGCTGTGCGTGTAGCCCGCCTGCAGCTGCCAGCTTGGCGTGACCTGGCCGGAGATCTCGAATTCCACGCCCTTGGTCTTGATGCCGTCTGCCGCGCGGTAGGCGATGCCGCCGGTGGGCGTCTTGCCGCCGGTCTCGATCGCGAAGTTGTCCTGCTGCAGCTGGAAGTAGGCCGCCGACGCATTGAGCCGGCCGTTCAGCCACGAGGCCTTGGCGCCGGCCTCGTAGTTCTTGCCGCGCAGCGGATCCAGCGTGCGGCCGGCCTCGTCCTGCGCGGACTGCGGCGTGAAGATGTCGGTGTAGCTCGCGTACAGCGCGACTTCGCGGGTCAGGTCCCAGACCGCGCCGGCGTAGGGCACGAACACGCCGGACTCGTCCAGCCCCTGCGCCTTGTTGCGATAGGCCGACCAGCGGCCGCCGGTGATCAGCTTCAGGTCGGCGGGCAGGTTCCAGCGCGCGGCGGCGTAGAGGCCGCGCTCGCGCGTCGTCTCGTCGTTGGTGAAGTCCGGCGTGCTGTTCCACACCGGCGCGGGCACCTGGCCGTTCCACTGGTAGTAGTCGGGCACGCTGGTGTCGTAGCCGTTGGCGACGTAGTAGCCGTCGTTCTTCCACTGCCGGCGTGCCAGGCTGCCGCCGACCACCAGCTCGTGCTTGCGGCCGGCCAGCGTGAAGGGGCCGCTGACGTAGACGTCGGCCGCGTCGCTGGTCGTCTTGCCGATGTACTGCCCGATCCACATCGACACGCCGGCGCCGGTCGCCGGATCGGGGAAACCGGAGGCGCCCGCGCCGAGGTTCGCGTCGTAGCCGTTGATCTGGTGATTCAGCTGCAGCTTGGCGACCCAGCCGTTGTCGAAGTCGTGCTCCAGCGTCGCGAAGCCGGTGCGGGTGTACTGCTCCCAGCGGCTCCAGGTCGCGCCGTTGTTGAACGAGCGCGGCCGGTCGTTGAACTCGCCGAGCGAATTCAGCAGCGGGATGCCGCCCCAGCTCGATCCCCTGGGCTTGCTGTCGAGGTAGTCGAAGCCGACGGTGAGCAGCGTGTCGGGCGTGAGGTCGGCCTCGACGATGCCGTAGAGCACCGTGGTCTTGCGCTCGTAGTGGTCGACCTGCGACTGCCGGTCGGTGTAGGCGGCGACGCCGCGGGCGCGGAGGCTGCCGCTCTCGTTGAGCGCGCCGCCGACGTCGACCTCGCTGCGCCACGTGCCCCAGCTGCCGATGCTGGCCGAGGCGTGGCCGCGGAATTCGCGCGTCGGCTTCTTGCGGATCAGGTTGATGGTGGCGCCGGGCGAGCCGCTGCCGGTCAGCAGGCCGGTCGCGCCCTTGAGCACTTCGACGCGGTCGTAGATCGAGGTGTCGCTGAGCGTGTTGCCGGCGGAGTACGACGAATCGCGCGTCATCGGCACGCCGTCGTACTGGAAGTTCTGGACCGCGAAGCCGCGCGAGTAGTACTCGGTGCGTTCGCTGTCGTAGGTGACGATGCTGATGCCCGGGGTCTGCGCCATCACGTCGTCGATGGACGTGAGGTTGAAGTCGTCCATCTTCTGGCGCGTGATCACGCTGATGGATTGCGGCGTCTCCTTGGGCGAGAGCACCAGGCGCGTCGCCGTGGCGATGGTGCCGGAGGCATAGGAGCCGGACTTCTCGGTGATCTCGCCGAGGCGGTTGGCGTTGACGGTGACCGAGGGCAGCGCGACGTCAGCCGCGGCGGCGGAGGCCGCCGACGCCGCAGGCGCAGCGGCAGCGGCAGCGGCAGCGGGCTTGGCCGGCGCTTCCTGCGCCAGGACCGGCGTGGCGATCAGGAGGCCGGCGCCGGACAGGGCGGCGGCGAGCAAGGGAAGCGCAGGGCGGGGCAAGCCGCGCGAGGACCGGAGTGAAGTGGGCATGGCAGGGCGTCTCCTGCCGTGGCCCTCAGGGGAGGGGCATCACGTCGGCCTGTGCCGCGGAGATCTAGGTGATGAGGTGAGACATGGTCGAGCGGACCGCGAGTTGTTGATAATAATTCTCAATTGAGAAGTTTCTCATTTGAATTGGTCGTGTATTCGCACAAGCGCCAGCAGGGGCACGTCTGTTGACTGCTGCAGCTGCTCGCCCCGGCAGTCAGGCCGGCGGCGAATACCCTGACACGAAGCGATGTGGCGTGCCATCGGCGTCGTAGGTCGAGCGCTCGATGCGGCCGATATCGGCGCCATAGACGTGGATGCTGATGGAGACCTGACCCTCGACCGCGTTGTGCACGCGGTGGATGTCCCCGAGCCGCGGTGAGACGGCTTCGACCTGACCGGGTGACAGCCGCACCGGCGGACCGTCCGGCACCAGCGCGTGAGGGCCGGTGAAGCGGTAGCCCTGCGAGTCCTCCGCGCCGCGCAGCATGCCGATCAGTCCCCAGACGGTGTGATCGTGGATGGGCGTGGCCTGCCCCGGTCCCCAGACGAAAGACACGACCGAGAAGCGCCCCTGCGCGTCGACGTGAAGCGGGTACTGCCGATAGCGATCGGCGCCCGGTTGCGCGTGGCTCGACGGCAGCCAGTCGTCGCGCGCGACCAGCTCCGCGAGCAGCGGGCGCAACGCGGCCAGCAACTCGGACTCGCGCAGGCCTTGATCGAGCAGATCTTCGGTGCCGTCGATGAAGCGTGCCAAAGGCGCCGGTGCGGCGGATGGCGCGGATGTCGTGGAAAGCGCGGACGCCGCGTCGGGCGTCTCGACCTCGGGCTGTGGCATGTCGATTCCCCTCATCGGACCGGCCCAGTGTGGGCTTGGCGCTGGCGGCCGTGAATCCTGCAATCCGAGCATGGAAAGTCGGATTCGTTCTTTGCGGGCCGCCGCCCGGGTCCCTACGGTCTGGTCCTGTCCGACCCACGCAGAGCACGCAGCATGAGCATCCAATTCATCGGCATGATCCAGTCGCAGAAGACCTCCGAGATCCACCCGGCCAGCGGCCCGGTCGTCGATCCGCACTATGTGACCGCCTTCGCCCAGGCGCACGAGGCGGCGGGCTTCGACCGCATCCTGGTGCCGCACCATTCCACGGGGCCGAGCGCGCAGCTGACGATCGCCCACGCGGCGGCGCACACCTCGCGCATCGGATTCCTGCTGGCCCACCGGCCGGGCTTCGTCGCACCGACGCTGGCCGCGCGGGAGCTCGCGACGCTGGATCAGTTCACCGGCGGCCGGCTGGCGGTGCACGTGATCTCCGGCGGCTCGGACGCCGAGCAACGCCGCGACGGGGACTACCTCGACCACGACCAGCGCTACGAGCGGACGGACGAGTACGTCGGCCTGCTGCGGCGGTTGTGGACCAGCGACCAGCCCTTCGACCATGCGGGCACGCATTACCGCTTCGACGGCGGATTCAGCGAGGTGAAGCCGCGCCAGTCGCCGCACCTCCCCGTGTTCTTCGGCGGCGCGTCCGACGCGGCGCTGCCTGTGGCGGGCAAGCATGCGGACGTCTATGCGCTGTGGGGCGAGTCGCTGGAGCAGACCGCCGACCTGACGCGGCGCGTGCGCGCGGAGGCGGCGCGACACGGGCGGGGCATCGGGTTCTCCGTGTCCTTCCGGCCCATCCTCGCAGACAACGAGGAGGCGGCCTGGGCGCGCGCCGAGCGCATCCTGGCGGACACGCGCCGCCTGCGCGTCGCCGCGGGCTACAGCCGCGGCGGGCCGCAGCAGAGCGAGGGCGCGCGGCGCTTGTTGGCCGCGGCGGAGAAGGGCAGCCGCGTCGACAAACGCCTGTGGACCGAGATCGCGCGCGAGACCGGCGCGCGGCACAACAGCACCGCGCTGGTCGGCACGCCGGAGCAGGTGGCCGAGGCGCTGCTCGACTACTACGACCTGGGCGTCACGACCTTCCTGATCCGGGGCTTCGATCCGCTCGAAGACGCGATCGACTACGGCCGCGAGCTGATCCCGCGCACCCGGGCGCTCGTCGAGCAGCGGCTGGCGCAGCGCCAGGCCGCTTGAACGGGACCCGCTTCACCTTCTCAGCTTCGAGGACTGCATGAGCATTGATTTCAAGGACGACGTCGTCGTCAACGGCACCGACGATGCCAAGAGCCGGTCCGAGGCTCACGACCGGTCGCGCCGTCGCGTGCTGTCCGGCGGCGCCGCGCTCGCGGCGCTCGCCGCCGTTCCCTACGTGCGCTCCGCGCGCGCGCAGGGCCGCGTCGTGGTGAAGGCCGGCGACCAGAAGGGCAACCTGCGCGCGCTGCTGGAAGCGGCGGATGAACTGCGCCAACTGCCCTACGACATCCAGTGGAGCGAGTTTCCCGCCGCCGCGCCGCTGGCCGAGGCGCTCAACGCGGAAGCCGTCGACTTCGGCCCGATCGGCGACGCGCCGCTGCTGTTCGCGATCGCCGCCGGGACGCGCATCAAGGCCTTCGCGGTGAACCGGTCCGATGCCTACGGCACGGCGGTGCTGGTACGGCCGGATTCGCCGCTGACCACGGCGGCCGACCTGAAGGACAAGTCCATCGGCACGAACCGAGGTTCGATCGGTCACTTCATCGCGTTGAAGGCGCTGGCCTCGGCGGGACTGAAGCCGGAGGACGCGCAGGTACGCTTCCTGCCGCCGGCCGAGGCCAAGCTCGCGTTGACGCAGGGCTCGCTCGACGCGTGGGCGACGTGGGAGCCTTACACGGCGCTCGCGGAGACGGCCGGCCATGCGCGCGTGCTGGTGAGCGGGCGAGGGCAATGGTCGGGGCTGAGCTTTCTGGCGGCGACCGACAAGGCGCTCGCGACCAAGCGCGAAGCGCTGGCGGACCTGGCGCAGCGCGTGAAGCGTGCGCAGGCCTGGTCCTATCAACACGTGCCGGAGTTCTCCGCGACGCTGGCGCGGATCATCGGCATTCCGGTCGAGGCGGCGCGTCTGCAGTTCGAGCGTCGCGCCACGCGCTGGATCGCGCTGGACGACCAGGTGCTCGCGGACCAGCAGCGCAGCGCGGATTTCTATCTGCAGGTGGGGCTGCTCAAGCAGCGCCTTGACGTGCGGCCGACCATCACGCGGGTCTGAGTCAAAAAAATTTGCGGATCGCCTAAACCGCTCTCCAAAAGTCCGGACAACTTCCCCAGAGGCTGCTTTCCTGCGGCCCGTACATGGGGCGGCACGGGCCGCGGGGAGTGAGAGATGGTGGCGATCGTTGCGGGCAATGGCCTGGGTCTGAGTCTGGGTTCGCTGGGCGGGCTGGGGTCACGGGGATCGTTCGGGGACTCGACGCTGGGTCGGGCGGGAGCGCTGGCCTACGTCAACGCGTCGACCGGCAACCTGATCCTGCAGAACCAGGACGAGCTGCTCGCCGGACACGGCCTGAGCGCTTCCAGCCTGCGGACGTACAACAGCCAGGGCCAGCTCAACGACGACAACGGTGACAACTGGACGCTGGGGCTGTATGCCCGCCAGATCCAGCTCTTCGGCACGGTCAACACGGCGGGCAGCACGATCCAGCGCATCGGCCGGGATGGCGCGGTGCAGGTGTTCAGCTTCAACACGAGCACCGGCACCTACCTCTCGACGGCGGGCGCTGGCGCGCACGACGTCATCGAGTACGTCGCGGGGACCGGGGAACTGGTCTGGACCGAGGGCAGCACGCGGCTGCGCGAGCGTTATGACGCGCAAGGTCGGCTGATCGCCACCAACGACGCTGCGGGCAACTCGCTGCAGTACACGTACGGGTCCAACGGCCTGGTGTCCCTGGTCAGCCATGGCAACGGCACGCAGCGGACCTACTACGACTACAACGGCACGCTGCTGACGCAGATCCGTACCGTCGGCCAGGACGGTACGAGCGAGACGCGCGTGCGCTATGGCTACGACGCCAGCAACCGCCTCAGCACCGTCACGGTGGACCTGACGCCGCAGGATGGCTCGATTGCCGACGGCAAGGTCTACCAGACGACCTACACCTACGACGGCGCGAGCACGCGCGTGGCCAGCGTCGCGCAGAGCGATGGCACGAGCCTGGCCATCACCTACAGGCTCGTGGGCAGCGACTACCGGGTGGAGACGCTCACCGACGCGCTGGGCGCGGTGACGCGCTTCGCGTACGACACGGCCAACCGCCGCACGGCGGTGACCGACGCGCGGCTGCAGAACACCGTCTACACCTACGACGCACAAGGGCAGTTGCTGCAGGTCGACGCGCCGGCGGTCAACGGGATCATCGCCAGCACGAGCTTCCAGTACAACGGCAACGGCGATGTGACGCGCGTCACCGACGGGGAAGGGCGCTGGGTCGCGACCGACTACGACGGCTGGGGCAATGCGACGAGGCAGACGGATAGCGCTGGCAATGTCGTCGTCCGTGCGTACAACGGGTCGCAGCAGCTCATCGCGGAATCGGTGGCCGGAGATGGATCGAGCACATCGGCTTCGACGCGCTTCATCTACGCCCAGTCCAACCCGACGCAACTCCGCTTCCAGATCAGCCCGGAAGGCCGGGTGACCGAGTACCGCTACAACGGCTTCGGCGAGCGGACGGCGGCGATCCAGTACGCCGCAGGCGCTTACGCGGTGGCAGGCCTTGCCTACGACGCCGTGCCGAGCGAAGCCACGATGGCAACGTGGGCCTCGGGCCGCGATTTGACTCGCACGCAACGTCAGGACTTCGAGTACGACGGCCTGGGGCAACTGGCGAAGTCCATCGAGTACGGCAAGGTCGACGCACAAGGCGTCGGCATCGCGGATGACACGCGCTCGGTGACCCAGTACGTCTACGACCGGCACGGCAAGCTGCTCTCGACGATCAATCCGCGCAACGGAACGACGAGCTACACGTACGACGGTCTGGGGCGAGTGCGCACGACCACGGACGCCGCGCAGCGCCTCACGACGACGATCTACGACGATGCCAATCGCAAGATCCAGGTCTCGGCGTTCAACGGGCTGATCACGACG
Organism: Roseateles sp. GW821-FHT09G09; assembly: GCF_059415965.1. Lineage (NCBI taxonomy): Bacteria > Pseudomonadati > Pseudomonadota > Betaproteobacteria > Burkholderiales > Sphaerotilaceae > Roseateles > Roseateles sp. GW821-FHT09G09. The sequence goes on from NZ_JBWKOG010000006.1 coordinate 469,422, forward strand.
AGCAGCTACGACCGCGGGGGGCGTTTGGTCTCCGTGCTCGAAGGCAGCGCGCAGACGACGAACCTCGGCGAGACCACCTACGCCTACGAGGCGCGCAACCAACTGCTGATGAGCAAGGATGCGACGGGGAATCGGCACTGGTACGTCTACGACGCGGCGGGCCGCCGAGTCGGTGATGTGGACGCACTCGGCACCTTGACCGAGTACCGCTTCGACAGGAACGGGCAGATCACGTCGACGCTGCGGTACGGCACGTTGATCAATACCGCGGTGCTGGTGGACGGCTCAGGCAATCCGCTGACGGTGTCCATCGACGCATTGCGTCCCGCGGTGACCGCGAAGGACCAGCGCGGCTGGCGCGTGTACGACGAGGTCAACCGGCTCGTGAAGGAAGTGAGCGCGTTGGGCGAGGTGGTCGAGTACACCTACGACCGGAGCTCACGCGTGGTGATGACCCGCCGGTACGCGACCTTGATCGATGTCTCGACGCTGGGTGACAAGCCGGTCGCCAGCGCGATCGCACCCGCGCAGAACGCGGGCGACGGCTGGACGCGCACGTTCTACGACGCGGACGGCCGGGTGGCCGCCACGCTCGATGCGGTCGGGACGGTGGTGGAGAGCCAGTACGACGACGCCGGCAGACTCGTGACCACGGTGCGGCGCGCCAACCGTGCGCCGAGCGCGCTGATGGCGACGGGGACCTTGGCACAGGTGCGTCCGACGCCGGCCGATGGCGATGCGACCACACGCTACTTCTACGACGCGCAAGGCCGTCTGGCCGCCACGCTGGACGCGCTCAACTACCTCACCGAGAAGAGCTACGACGCCAACGACAACGTGGTTCGCGAGCTGCGGTATTCGGCGAAGAGTCCGGCTGCGACGTCAGCCAGCAGCGTCGCCTCGCTGCGCAGCGGCGCGGTGATGCAGGAATCGGGCTGGAGCTACGACGCGGTGGACCGCGTGCTCACGCAGAGCACGGATCCCGCGGGTCTCAACCTCACGACGCGCTACCAGTACGACGATGCGAATCGGCGCCTCGACGTGACCGACCCGGCGGGCACGGTGACGCGAACGGTCTATGACGTGCAAGGCAACGCGCGCAGCGTGACGGTGGACCAGGGCGGGCTCGGTCTGACGACGTCGTCGACGTACGACGCGGAAGGCCGGGTGCTCACGACCACCGATGCCGCGGGGACAGTGACGCAGTACGGGTATGACGCGCTGGGGCGGAAGGCGTCGCAGCGCGTCGATCCGGCTGGACTCAACATCACGACCGGCTACACCTACGACGCGCAAGGCAACCTCGCCCGGGTCACGGATCCGAACGGGAAGGTGACGCGCTACGTCTACGACGCGCAGGGGCGACTGAAGTACACGCTCGATGCGGAGTACGGGTTAAGCGAGAACGTGTATGACGGACTGGGCCGCGTCGCGGAGACCGTCCGATACGCCGCAAAGCAGACCGGCATCGATACCTTCGACATCGGGCAGGGGCTGATCTCCAACAGCTTTGTATCGATCACTCGGAACGCAAGCTCTGATCTGGTGACTCGTTCCGTCTATGACGCGGCGGGTCGTCAGACCTACAGCGTGGACGCGGCCGGCTCGGTCACTCAGTTCGAGTACGACACGGCTGGGCGTGTGATCGCCAAGCGAGAGCTGGCCAACGCCGTTCCCTCCGGCAAGGGCTTGAAGATCACGAACAGCGACGGCGGCTGGCACATTGCGTCGAAGGCCCTGGGCACCTTCAGCAAGGGGGACGTGGTCACGGCGACCATTCGCTACAAGGCCACGCCTGGGCTGCGGGGAGAAATTTTCCTTGGGGATGCCGGCGGGCCGGACCCTTACGACAACGACACATCGACAGCCTCGTACGAGGTTGACGGCTGGCGCACGCTGACGCTCACGCAAGTGATGTCGCACGACGATGCGATGTACGTGTACCTGTACAACCTGGTGCAGTCGGCGGATCCGAACGCCGGGGTGATCTACGACGGTCTTCGCATCAGCAGCGTGATGAAGGGTGGGGTGGTGTCGGAGGACTTCGAGCAGCCCGACATCCAGAGCCGCGGCTGGTGGCTGGAGCCCGGGGCGTTCGTGAGTACTTCGGACTTCGTCGGAGCGGGCAGCTCGGCGGCGTTCAACGGGTTCCTGTCGACGTTGTCGGATCCGGTGCGAGATCGCATCACGCGCTACGTCTATGACGCAGCGGGTCGTCAGACCTACAGCGTGGACGCGGCCGGCTCGGTGACGCAGTTCGACTACGACGCGGCAGGGCGGGTGATCGCCAAGCGCGAACTCGCCAACGCGGTGCCTTCAGGCAAGGGCCTGAAGCTGAGCAACACGGACGGTGGCTGGCATATCGCCTCCAAGGCGCTGGGAACCTTCAGCAAAGGCGATGTGGTCACCGCGACGGTCCGGTTCAAGGCGACGCCGGGCACGCGCGGAGAGATGTTCCTCGGGGATGCGGGGGGACCGGATCCCTATGACAACTCGTCGTCGACCTACTCTTACGACGCGGACGGCTGGCAGACACTGACCCTCACGCAGGTGATGTCGCACGACGACGCGATGTACGTCTATCTGTACAACCTGGTGCAGTCGGCCGATCCGAGTGCGGGGGTGATCTACGACAACCTGCGCATCAGCAGCGTGATGAAGGGCGAGGTGGTCTCGGAGGACTTCGATCAACCGGGCGTCGCGGATCGCTGGTGGGCCGAGCCGGGCTGGTCGCTGGCGACGACGGAGGCGGTCGGCGCGGGGAGTCAGGTGGCGTTTGCGAAGTTGCTGCCGACGCTGCTGGATCCAGTGCGGGATCGCACGACGCGCTACGTCTATGACGCAGCGGGTCGTCAGACCTACAGCGTGGACGCGGCCGGCTCGGTGACGCAGTTCGAGTACGACGCGGCGGGGCGTGTGATCGCCGAGCGCGAACTGGCCAATGCGATGCCGTCGGGCAGGGGCCTGAGGCTGAGCAACACGGACGGTGGCTGGCATATCGCATCGAAGCCGCTGGGCACGTTCAGCAAGGGCGACGTCGTCACCGCCACGGTGCGCTTCAAGGCGACGCCGGGGACGCGCGGCGAGATGTTCCTGGGAGACGCGGGCGGGCCGGATCCTTACGACAACTCTTCGTCGACCTACTCTTATGACGCGGATGGTTGGCAGACGCTGAAGCTCACACAGGTGATGTCGCACGACGACACGCTGATGGTCTACCTGTACAACCTGGTGCAGTCGGCGGATCCGAGTGCGGGGGTGATCTACGACAACCTGCGCATCAGCAGCGTGATGAAGGGCGAGGTGGTCTCGGAGGACTTCGATCAACCGGGCGTCGCGGATCGCTGGTGGGCCGAGCCGGGCTGGTCGCTGGCGACCACGGAGTCGGTGGGTGCGGGAAGCCAGGTGGCACTTGCGAAGCTGCTGCCGACGCTGCTGGATCCAGTGCGGGATCGAACGACTCGCTACGTCTATGACGCAGCAGGTCGCCAGACTTACAGCGTGGATGCGGCCGGCTCGGTGACGCAGTTCGAGTACGACGCGGCGGGGCGTGTGATCGCCAAGCGCGAGCTTGCCAATGCGGTGCCGTCGGGCAAGGGCCTGAAGTTGGTCAACGCCGATGGCGGTTGGTATACCGCATCAAGGCCCTTGGGCACATTCAGCAAGGGGGACGTGGTCACTGCGACGGTGCGGTTCAAGATGACGCCAGGGCTGCTGGCGCATATGTTCCTGGGCGACGCCGGCGGCCCGGATCCGTATGACAACAATGTGGATCAGTACGCCACCGACGCCGACGGTTGGCAGACGTTGACACTGACACGGGTGATGTCTCACGACGACGTCATGTTCGTGTACCTGTACAACCTCTCGCCGTCGGGTGATCCCGATGCCGGCATCATCTATGACAACGTTCGCGTCAGCAGCACGCTGAAGGGCGAGGTGCTGACGGAGGACTTCGAGCAGGCCAACCTTCAAGGTCGAGGCTGGTCGTTCGCTCCGAATGCATTGCTGGTGGCGACAGAATCCGTCGGCGCTGGGAGTCATGCAGGTTTGTCGAGGTTCCTGCCGACGTTGCTGGACCCGGCTCGGGATCGCACCACGCGTTATGTCTATGACGCTGTCGGACGTCAAATCTACGGCGTGGACCCGGCCGGTTCGGTGACGAAGCTCGAGTACGACGCGGCTGGGCGTGTGATCTCCAAGCGAGAGCTCGCCAACGCCATTCCCTCCGGCAAGGGCTTGAAGATCACGAACAGCGACGGTGGCTGGCACATTGCGTCGAAGGCCCTGGGCACCTTCAGCAAGGGGGACGTGGTCACGGCAACCATTCGCTACAAGGCCACGCCTGGGCTGCGGGGAGAAATTTTTCTTGGGGATGCCGGCGGGCCGGACCCTTACGACAACGACACGTCGACAGCCTCGTACGAGGTTGACGGCTGGCGCACGCTGACGCTCACGCAGGTGATGTCGCACGACGATGCGATGTACGTGTACCTGTACAACCTGGTGCAGTCGGCGGATCCGAACGCCGGGGTGATCTACGACGGTCTTCGCATCAGCAGCGTGATGAAGGGCGTGGTGGTGTCGGAGGACTTCGAGCAGCCCGACATCCAGAGCCGCGGCTGGTGGCTGGAGCCCGGGGCGTTCGTGAGTACTTCGGACTTCGTCGGAGCGGGCAGCTCGGCGGCGTTCAACGGGTTGCTGTCGACGTTGTCGGACCCGGTACGAGATCGCATCACGCGCTACGTCTATGACGCAGCGGGTCGTCAGACTTACAGCGTGGATGCGGCCGGCTCAGTGACGCAGTTCGACTACGACGCGACAGGGCGAGTGATCGCCAAGCGCGAACTCGCGAACGCGGTGCCTTCAGGCAAGGGCCTGAGGCTGAGCAACACGGACGGTGGCTGGCATATCGCATCGAAGCCGCTGGGCACGTTCAGCAAGGGCGACG
>NZ_JBWKOG010000007.1:0-236843 GCF_059415965.1 Roseateles sp. GW821-FHT09G09
GCTGCGCGCAGGCCTGCTCGAGCGCGCCGGCCGCGGCGGCCAGCGCGCGCGCCCCGAGCGTGCCCGCGGCGCCGCGCAGCGAGTGGGCGAGCCGTGTCATCGTGACCGCGTCGCCGGCCGCGACGGCCTCCGCGAAATCGGCGGCGAAGCCCGTCTGCGTGTCGTGGAAGGTGCGCAGCAGCTTGCGGTAGAGCGGGAGGTGGCCGCCCGCCGTCGCCAGCCCCGTCTGCACGTCCAGCCCGGCGATCTGCGGCAGGCCGTCCGGCCGCCGCCCGCCGGCGGAGTCCGTCGCCGGTTCGTCGCCGGGGTTCAGCGCCTCGCTGCGCCCGTGCTGCGTGTCCACGCGCCGGCCGGCGCCGGAGCGCGTGTCCATCGGCACGTCCGCGGCCGGCATCGCCGGGCGGATCCAGCGCGCGAGGATCTCGAACAGGTGGTCCACGTTGAGCGGCTTGGCGATGTGGTCGTTCATGCCGGCCTCGAGCACGCGCTCGCGGTCGCCGCTCATCGCGTTGGCGGTCATGGCGATGACGGGCAGGTCGCGCCAGCACGGGACGGCCCGCAGGGCGCGCGTCGTGGCGTAGCCGTCCAGCACCGGCATCTGGCAGTCCATCAGCACGCCGTCGAAGCCGTCGGGCGCCGCCTCCAGCAGGTCGAGCGCGACGCGCCCGTTGACGGCGATCGTCACGTGCACCCCCGCGTCCTCCAGCAGCGCGGTGACGAGTTCCTGGTTCAGCTCGTTGTCCTCCGCGACGAGCAGGCGGGCGCCGGCGACCTGGCGCATCGCCTCGCGCGCGGAGTCGCGCCGACGCTGCGCCGCCGGGGCGGGCAGGTCGACATGGCCAAGCGCCTCGCCGATGGCGCCCAGCATCGACGAGGCGGTCACCGGCTTGGTCAGCAGCACCGGCCGGCGCGGCTGGCCGGCGTTCGCCAGCGCCGCGGTCAGGGCGTCGTCGCGTCCGAACGAGGTCACCAGCACGACCGCCGGCGGCGTCCGCAGCCGCCCGTCGCCAAGCCGGCGCGTGGCCTCCAGGCCGTCCAGCACCGGCATCTGCCAGTCCATCAGCACCAGCGCGTAGGGGCGGCCGTCGGCCTGCGCGCGCTCGGCGTCGCGCACCGCCTCGGCGCCGTCGGCGGCGGTGGAGACCTCCAGCCCGAAGCTCGCGCCCAGCGTGGACAGGATCTCGCGCGCGGCGCGGTTGTCGTCGACGACCAGGGTGCGCAGGCTCTCCAGCTCGTGGGCCATCAGCGCACGGCGCGCCGGCAGGTCCGAGCCTTCGGACTGCAGCTCGAAGCGGGCCGTGAAGTGGAAGGTGGAGCCCTCGCCCGGCGTCGATTCCAGCCAGATCCGGCCGCCCATCATCTCCACCAGCTGCTTGCAGATCGCCAGGCCCAGGCCGCTGCCGCCGTACTTGCGCGTGGTGGAGCTGTCAGCCTGGCTGAAACTCTGGAACAGCCGCGCCTGCTGCTCCGGCGTCATGCCGATGCCGCTGTCGCGGATCTGGAAGTGGAGCTCGACCTCGGGCGTGCAGGCCGTGCCGGTGGGGTCGGCACCGGACGCGTCGATGGACGGGGCGGCCGGGGCGGCCAGGACCGACTGAGCTGACGGCGCAGGCTGCGCGGACTGCGCTGACTGCGCTGACTGCGCTGACTGCGCTGACTGCGCTGACTGCGTGGGTGTCAGCGCCACGGCCTCGATGCCGACGATGATCTCGCCGCGGTCGGTGAACTTGGCGGCGTTGTTGCCCAGGTTCACCAGCACCTGGCCCAGGCGCAGCGGGTCGCCGATCAGCGCGGTGGGCAGGTCCGGCGGCACGTTGAGCAGCAGCTCCAGCCCCTTGTCCTCGACGCGGAAACCGATCAGGTTGACCAGGTGGTCGAGCACGGCCTCCATCCGGAAGGGGACGCACTCCAGGCTGAGCTTGCCGGCCTCGATGCGGCTGAAGTCCAGGATGTCGTCGATGACGCCGAGCAGGTTCTCGGCCGACCGGTGCACCTTCTCGATGTAGTTGCGCTGCCGGGCGTCCAGCCCGGTCTGCAGGGCGAGGTGCGACATGCCGATGATTGCGTTCATCGGCGTGCGGATCTCGTGGCTCATGTTGGCCAGGAAGTCCGACTTGGCGCGGGTCGCGCTCTCGGCGTCGTCCTTGGCCCGCTGCAGCGCGCCCTGGGCGCGCTCGCGTTCGGCCAGCAGCGCCTGCAACTGGCCGTGCTGGGCCTGCAGCTCGAGCTCCTTGCGGTCGCGCGAGGCGCCGTGCGCCAGGCTGCGCAAGGTGGCGGCCAGCAGCCCGAAGGCCAGCAGCGCGACGAGCGCGGCGATCCCCACCCGCGTCGGGAGCGGCTCCAACGCGTCCAGGTCGCCCAGCAGCACCACGCGCCAGGCGCCGGTCGGATCGTTCCAGGCGACATCGGACTGGGCGACGGCATGGCGCACGCCGCCGATCGTCACCGCGGCGCCGTCCAGCGTGAACGGCAGGCTGTGCGTGCGCGACGGATCCTCGAAGCGCCTGCCGAACTGGCCCGCGGCGGTGATCGCCTGCGCGCGCTGGGGGGTGGCGGGGCCGTCCAGGCTCATGCGCCAGCCGGGCCGGCTGGCGGCGAGCACGACGCCGGAGGGCGAGACCAGCAGCGCGCCCGCGTAGCTGCGGGTGTCCAGGAAACGGTCCAGCGCGTCGGCGTAGAGGCGGGCCGCCACCACGCCGATGATCTCGCCTTCCTGGCCGGGGCGGCGGTACACCGGCGCGGCGAGCCAGAACGCGCGCTGGCCGGTGCTGATGCTGATGCCGCCGAAGACGTTGGGCTGGCCGCGCATCGCCTGGCGGAAGTACTGGCGGAAGCCCACGTCCAGGCCGATCGGAGGCGAGCCCTCGTCGTCCCAGCCGGCGATGATGCGCCCCTGCACGTTCACGACATAGGTCAGCTGCGCGCCGACGCTGGTGCCGATCACCTCCAGCGTGTCGGCGGCGGGGCGCACGCGCCGGGCCTCGTCGATGTCGGTGAGCGTGGCGGTGAGCTTCAGCGCCGGGTTCAACTGGCCGGCGAGCACGACCGCGCCCATGCCCTTGCCGGTGAGGGTCAGGCCTTGCAGCGCCATGGCCTCGCGCTGGGCGGCGTTGTTCAGGGTGCGCTGGAAGTCGTGCTCGAGCGAATGGCGGTGCAGCTCGCTGGCGGCGATGCCGAGCGTCAACGCCGCCGCGGCGGCCAGCGGCCACGCGACGCGACGATGTCCCAGCAGCCAGTCTGAGAGACGACCCATCCTTCTCCTCCTCCCCGGACCGTCCGGTCGACGGGCGCCGGACGTTGGTGGATGAACGCCAGGCCAGTGTAGGGGAGGCGGCCCGGGGCGCAAGCCCTGGCGGCGGCCCGGGGTGAGGCCCGGGGGGAGGCCGGGGGTGACGGCTGTCGCGCCCGCAGGACGCGGACTCGTCCTACACCTGGCGGCGCCGGCCATGGCTAGCATCGGCCCCATGGACACGCACATCGCCACGGCCGGGCGCGGGCCGGCAGCGGACGATCTCGTCGTCGCCCGGCCGCAGGGCCTGTACTGCCCGCCCGGGGACTTCTACATCGACCCGTGGCGACCGGTCGACCGCGCGGTCATCACGCACGGCCACAGCGACCATGCGCGCTGGGGAAATGCGCACTACCTCGCGCATCGCGACAGTGCCGCCATCCTGAGGCGCCGGCTCGGCGAGGACATCACGCTGCAGACGCTGGCCTACGGCGAGGCGATCGAGCACCACGGGGTGCGCGTGTCGCTGCATCCGGCCGGGCACGTGCTGGGGTCGGCGCAGGTGCGGCTCGAACACGGCGGGCGCGTCTGGGTCGCGTCGGGCGACTACAAGCTGGAGGCCGACGGCACCAACGCGCCGTTCGAGCCGGTGCGCTGCGACACCTTCATCACCGAGTCCACCTTCGGCCTGCCCATCTACCGCTGGCCGTCGCAGGCGGCGCTGTTCGCCGAGATCGACGCCTGGTGGCGCCGCAACGCCGAGGCGGGGCGTCCCTCGGTGCTGTATGCGTATGCGCTGGGCAAGGCGCAGCGGCTGCTGCACGGCGTGGACGCATCGATCGGGCCCATCGTCGCGCACGGCGCCGTGGAGCCGCTGAACGCCGTCTACCGCGCGGCGGGCGTGGCCTTGCCGCCGACTCTGGGAGTCGGCGATCCGGCGCTGGACAAGGCCGCGCTGTCGCGCGCGCTGGTCATCGCGCCGCCGTCGGCCGCGAGTTCGCCCTGGCTCAAGCGCTTCGGTCCGGATCTGTCCGACGCCTTCGCCAGCGGCTGGATGCAGCTGCGCGGCACGCGCCGGCGGCGCGGCGTCGATCGCGGCTTCGTCGTGTCCGACCACGCGGACTGGCCGGGCCTGATGGCGGCGATCCGCGGCACCGGCGCGGAACGCGTCTTCGTCACGCACGGCAGCGTCGCGACCATGGTGCGCTGGCTGGGCGAGCAGGGCCTGCGCGCGCAGGGCTTCGCGACGGAATACGGCGACGAGGACGACCGCGGGGAGGCGCAGGCGCAGGCGCCGACCGGCTCGCCACCGTGAGCGTCAGCCGCTCCTCGCGAGCGTTCTCAGCCGCTCCCGCGCGCCTTCGAAGTCGAAGCGCTGCACGGCATCCAGCGCCGTGATCAGCACGGACGTCTGCACGGCCGTCAGCACGCGGTGGTCCTCGTTTTTCGACGTCCGGTCCTGAAGGGCCGTGCGCATCCGTTCGGCCAGGTCGACGGCGGTGGCGTCGTCGGCATCCAGCAGCCGGAGCAGTCGATCCCGGTTCTCCTGATCGCCCGCGATGCCGGTGCCCGGGGCGGTGAGGGAGATGCCGCACGTCTGCGTCCCATCGTGGGCCTCGATGCGGGCCTGGATGCGCCGCAGCGCCGGCAGCAGCTCGTCCAGAAGCTCCCGCACCCGCGCCAGCAGCACCGATCGGTCGGCGGCGGGGAGGCCCTCGCGGCAGGCGTGTTCTAGCCGCGCGGTCGCCTCCATCAGCTCGTGCGCGCCGATCGCGCCCGCGGCCCCCCGCAGCGAATGCGCCAGGAAACCGATCGCGCGCGCGTCGCCGCCGTTGTGCGCGGCCGTCAACTGCGCGTCGAAGTCGGCGCGCGTGCGCAGGAAGGTCGCGATCAGCCGCCGGTACAAGGGCTGCCGCTGATTCGCGCCCGCCAGACCGGCACGCATCAGGCGCAGATCCCGCGGCGACAGGCGCTCTCCGCTGTCGTCGTCGTCATCGTTGTCGTTGTCGTTGCCGTCATCGTTGGCGCGGTCGCGGTCGCGGTCGATCGCCGTGTCATCGCGGGGGTCGGAGGATGTCGGCGTCTCGTCGCGGGACACCGCCACCCATCGGGTCAGCGTCGCATACAGCAGCTCGATGTCCAGCGGCTTGACCAGGTGTGCGTCCATGCCCGCGGCCAGGATGCGCTCGCTGTCGCCGGCCATGGCGTTGGCAGTCAACGCGATGACGGGCAGCGTGCGCCAGCGCGGATCCGCGCGCAGGCGCCGCGTGGTTTCGTAGCCGTCCAGCTCCGGCATCTGGCAATCCATCAGCACCGCGTCGAATCCTCGCGGCGAGGCCGCGAGCAGGGCCAGCGCCTGGACGCCGTTGTCCGCCAGCGTCACGACCGCGCCGACGTCCCGCAGCAGCTCGTCGGCGAGCTCCCGGTTCAACTCGTTGTCTTCGACCAGCAGCACGCGGGCGCCGGTCAACTGCGGCGTTGCGACGGCCGTGCCGCGGGGCCGTGCGCCCGGCGCGTTGCCCGATGCCGTTGTCATGTCCTGTCCGGTGTCCGATCCCGTTCCGTCCACCACGACGCCCAGCCGGACCGTGAAGTGCACGCTCGTGCCCTCGCCCGGCGTCGATGCGATGCCGATCTCGCCGCCCATCATTTCCACCAGCTGGCGGCAGATCGCGAGTCCCAGGCCGCTGCCGCCGTAGCGCCGGGTGGTCGAGGAGTCGGCCTGGCTGAAGCTGGTGAACAGCCGGGACAGGGTGGCCGCGGTCATGCCGATGCCGGAGTCGCGGACCAGGAAGCGCAGCGCGATCGTGTCGTCCTGCAGGGCGGCCGGGTCGGCCGGGACGACGCGTTCGACGGCCACGACGATCTCCCCGCGCTCGGTGAACTTGACCGCGTTGTTGCCCAGGTTGACCAGCACCTGCCCGAGCCGCAGCGGATCGCCGCACAGCAGCGGCGGCAGGTCGGGCGGCACGTCCAGTCGCAGGACGAGGCCCTTGGTCTCGGCGCGCAGGCCGATCAGGTTGACCAGGTGGTCGAGCACCTCCTGGAGCCGGAAGGGGACGGATTCCAGCTCGAGCTTGCCCGCCTCGATGCGGCTGAAGTCGAGGATGTCGTTGATGAGGCCCAGCAGATGTTCCGCGGAGCGGTGCACCTTCTCGATGTAGTTGCGCTGGCGCGGATCGAGCGCCGTCCGCAGGGCCAGATGGGACATGCCGAGGATGGCGTTCATCGGCGTGCGGATCTCGTGGCTCATGTTGGCCAGGAAGTCGGACTTGGCGCGCGTGGCGTCCTCGGCGGCGTCCTTGGCGCGGCGCGTGGCGATGCCGTGGGCCACCGTCCGATGCAGCGCGACCAGCAGCGCCAGACACAGCAGTGCTGCCACGCCGGCCACGACGAGCCGCTCGGCCATCGGGGCGACCAGGGCATCATCCTTCAGCAGCACCAGCCGCCAGAGACCGCGTGGATCGCCCCAGTCCACATCGGCACGGCCCGTCAGGAGCTGTCGATCACCGATCTCGATCCTTGTCTGCTCCGGGTCGAAGGGCAGACGACGCACCCGGGCGAGGTCGAGGAACGCGTTGCCGTACTGGCGGCTGGCGGTGAGCGCCGCGGCACGTGTTGCGTCGAACGGACCGACGACGGTCAGGCGCCAGCCAGCCTCGCTGGCCGCCAGCACCACGCCGTCCGGGGAGATCAACAGGCCGCCGGCGTACCTGGCATCGGGGGACACCGACCGGCCACCGTCGAACTGGGGGTCGGCCAGCATCTCGTCCACCCCGTCCACTGACGTGCGGATCGTGAGGACCCCGATCGGCCGACCCGGGGGGCGGGCTGCGGGGCCTTCCTCCGAGCGGGTTTCGCTGTCCTCCGCCCAGATGGGCGCGGAGTTGTAGATCGCGCGTTGGCCGCTCGACAGACTGATCGCGGCGCTCACCGCGACCTGGCCGGTCATGGCCCGCTGGAAGTGGGGGTGGAGCGCGATGTCCTGCCCGAGCTGCGGGTCCTGCTGCGAATGGCTCCAACTCGTCACGATGAGGCCGCGATGGTTCGCCACGAAGGCTGCCTGGGCGTATGTGCCCAGCGCGAGGGCGTTGAGTTTGCGCTGCGCAAGCGGCACGCTGGTTGCGTTCTCAAGGCGCTCAAGGCGGGCCGTGCGTTTGATTTCGTCGCTGACGCGGCCCATCATGCGGAGCGCGCCCATCCCCTGGCCGGAGATCGTCACGCGAGTGAGCAGGAAGGCTTGCCCGCGCGCGGACCGCCCCAATTCCAAGCGCGTCTCGTGTTCGGCCCAGGCCGCGTGGGCGAACTGCGCGGTCCACGCCGCTACCGCCGTCGCGACACCGATGAGCAGCCATGTCAGCCGCGGCCGGTCCACCAGGGCCTCGCGCCATCCCTGCGTTCCCTTGCCCCTCGGCGCCTGCGTCATCGCGAAGTTCCTTCGTCGGATGGTGTCGGCGCAGTGTTGGAGGGCGGGCCGGCGCTTGTCAACCCGCGAACGCGCCCGCGTCCTACACCGCGCGGGTGGGGCGCTCGCTAGCATCGCCCCCATGAGAGCTTTTGCCGCGCTGTTCCGCGACCTGGACGCGTCGACGTCGAGCCTCGCGAAGCAATCCGCGCTGCAGGCCTACCTGCGCCAGGCGCCGCCGGAGGATGCCGCGTGGGCCGTGTACTTCCTGGCCGGCGGCAAGCCGCGCCAGCTGGTGCCCACGAAGCTGTTGCGCGAGCAGGCCCGGCTCGCGGCCGGGCTGCCGGAGTGGCTGTTCGACGAGAGCTACGAGGCCGTCGGCGACCTGGCCGAGACGATCGCGCTGCTGCTGCCCGAGCCGACGCAGGCGGTCGAGCGCCCCTTGTCCGAATGGATGACCGGGCATCTGCTGCCGCTGCGCGGTCAGCCGCCGGAGACGCTCGCGCTGACCCTGCAGGCCCAGTGGGCCGCGCTCGCGGTCGAGCAGCGTTTCGTCCACCTCAAGCTGATCACCGGCGCGTTCCGCGTCGGCGTGTCGAAGCTGCAGGTGACGCAGGCGCTGGCGGCCGTCGGGAGCCTGGACGCCAAGCTCGTCGCGCAGCGGCTGATGGGCTACATCCACATCGGCGCGACGCCGTCGGCCGCCGACTACCTCGCCCTCGTCGCGCCCGCCGATCCTGGCGGGGCCGACGGCGTCTCGCGCGGCCTGCAGCCGTATCCGTTCTTCCTCGCGCATCCGTTCAACCTCCCCGTCGAGCAATTCGACGCCGCGATCGGGCCGGCGTCCGACTGGCTGGTCGAATGGAAGTGGGACGGCATCCGCGCGCAGCTGGTCCAGCGCGGCGGCGAGGTCGCGATCTGGTCGCGCGGCGAGGAACTGGTCACCGACCGCTTCCCCGAGTTGCGCGCGATGGGCGAGGCGCTGCCCGACGGCACCGTGCTCGACGGCGAGATCCTCGTCTGGCGCGAGGGCCGCGCGATGCCGTTCGCGGCGCTGCAGAAACGCATCGGCCGCAAGACGCTGAGCGTGAAGCTGCTGGGCGAGCTGCCGGTGGCGCTGTGCGTCTACGACCTGCTCGAGGAGGCCGGCGAGGACCTGCGCGCAGCGCCGCAGCACGAGCGACGCGCGCGGCTGGAGCGCCTGGTTGCGGCGCATCCGCTGGCGGGGCTCGAACTCAGTCCGCTGATCGCGGGCGAGGACTGGGCCGACCTCGCCCGGCGACGCGAGCAGGCGCGGGCGCTGGGCGTCGAGGGGATGATGCTCAAGCGCCGGGACGCGCGCTACGGCGTCGGGCGGACCAAGGACGTCGGCGTCTGGTGGAAGTGGAAGATCGAGCCGTTCTCGGCCGACGCCGTGCTGATCTACGCGCAGCGCGGCCACGGGCGGCGCGCCAGCCTCTACACCGACTACACCTTCGCCGTGTGGAACGGGCCGCCGGAGGATCCGGCGCGGCAGCTGGTGCCGTTCGCGAAAGCGTACTCGGGGCTCACCGACGCCGAGATCCGCGAGGTCGATGCCGTGATCCGCAAGACCACGACCGAAACCTTCGGCCCGGTGCGCAGCGTCACGCCGACGATGGTGTTCGAGCTCGGCTTCGAAGGCATCGCGCGCAGCGGCCGCCACAAGAGCGGCATCGCGGTCCGCTTCCCGCGCATGCTGCGCCGGCGCGAGGACAAGCCGGTCGAGGAGGCCGACACCTTGCAGTCCTTGCAGGCCTTGCTGCCGGGGGAGGGCGCGTGAGCGGCGGGAGCGATGAAGTCGATGCGGTGGGCGGGCACGGCCGCTGGCCCTCACCCCCACCCTCTCCCGCAAGCGGGAGAGGGAGTCGAAGCGATGAAGCGGTCGCCGGATCCGCCGGGATCGCCGGGATCGCCGCGATCGACGCCTGGATCGAGGCCAAGGGCTGGACCCCGTTCCCGTTCCAGCGCCGGGTCTGGGAGGAGATCGCGCGCGGTCGCGGCGGACTGCTGCATTCGAGCACCGGCAGCGGCAAGACGCTGGCGGTGTGGCTGGGCGCGCTCGCGGCGCTGCGGGAGGACGTCGGCGCGCAGGCGCGTGTGCACGGCGGCAAGTCGATCGCGCCGCCGCTGACGGTGCTCTGGATCACGCCGATGCGCGCGCTCGCCGCGGACACGCTGCGTGCGCTGGAAGCACCGATGGCGGCGCTGTGTCCCGGCTGGACCGCCGCGCTGCGCAGCGGCGACACGACGTCCGCGCAGCGCGCCGCGCAGGACCGGCGGCTGCCGACCGTGCTGGTGACGACGCCGGAGAGCCTGTCGCTGCTGATGTCGCGGGCCGACGCACGCGATCAGCTCGGACAGGTGCGGCTGGTCGTCGTCGACGAGTGGCATGAGCTGATGGGCAACAAGCGCGGCGTGCAGACGCAGCTGGCGTTGGCGCGGCTGCGCCGCTTCCGGCAGGAGCACTGCGGAGAGCCCAGGCCCTCACCCCCGCCCTCTCCCGCAAGCGGGAGAGGGAGTCAGGCAAGCGCAGCTTCCGCGCCGGATCGCGCGCGCTCTGGCTCCCTCTCCCGCTTGCGGGAGAGGGCAGGGGTGAGGGCCAGCGGACGGGGAAGTCAGCTGATGACCTGGGGCCTCTCGGCGACGCTGGGCAACCTGGACGAAGCGATGCGGACCTTGCAGGGCACGTCGTCCGCCCCCACGGACGCCGTGATCGTGCACGGCGAGACCGACAAGACGATGGTCATCGACACGCTGCTGCCGGAGACCGCCGAGCGTTTCGCCTGGGCCGGCCACATGGGCCTGCGGATGCTGCCGCAGGTGGTCGAGGCGATCGAGGCCAGCGCGAGCTGCCTGGTCTTCACCAACATGCGCTCGCAGGCCGAGCGCTGGTACCGCGCGCTGCTGGAGGCGCGGCCCGACTGGGCCGGCGTGCTGGCGCTGCATCACGGCTCGCTGGACCGCGAGGTGCGGGAGTGGGTGGAGCTCGGCCTCAAGGAAGGCCGCATCAAGGCCGCCGTGTGCACCTCCAGCCTCGACCTGGGCGTGGACTTCCTGCCGGTGGACCGCGTGCTGCAGATCGGCTCGGCCAAGGGCGTCGCGCGGCTGGTGCAGCGCGCGGGCCGCTCCGGCCATGCGCCGGGCCGGCCGTCGCGGATCACGCTGGTGCCGACGCACAGCCTGGAGCTGGTCGAGGCCGCCGCCGCGCGCGAGGCCGTGCGCACCGGCCGGATCGAGGCCCGGCACAGTCCGCGCGAGCCGCTGGACGTGCTGGTCCAGCACCTGGTCACGGTCGCGCTGGGCGGCGGGTTCCGCCCGGACGACCTGCTCGCCGAAGTCCGCGGCACCGTCGCCTACGAGGCCCTGGGCGAGACGAACTGGCAGTGGTGCCTGGACTTCGTCCGCCAGGGCGGGCCGTCGTTGACGGCGTACCCGGACTACCACCGCGTCGTGCCCGACGACGAGGGCGTCTGGCGCGTGCCCGACGCGCGGCTCGCGCGGCGGCATCGCGTCAACATCGGCACCATCGTCAGCGACGCGTCGATCAGCGTGCAGTACCTCACCGGCGGCAAGCTGGGCAGCGTCGAGGAGAGCTTCATCGCGCGCCTGAAGCCGGGCGATGCGTTCATGTTCAGCGGCCGGCTGCTGGAGCTGGTGCGCGTCGAGCAGATGACGGCGCTCGTGCGGCGCGCGACGGCCGGGCGCGCGGCCTTGCCGCGCTGGAACGGCGGCCGCATGCCGCTGTCGAGCACGCTGGCCGACGCGGTGCTGCGCGAGTTCGCCGCGGCCGACGCCGGCCGCTTCGACTCCCCCGAGATGCAGTGCGTGAAGCCGCTGATCGACATCCAGCGGCGCTGGTCCGGCGTGCCGGGCCCGGACGTGCTGCTGGCGGAAACGCTCAAGTCGCGCGAGGGCTGGCACCTCTTCCTCCATCCCTTCGCCGGCCGGCAGGTGCATCTGGGCCTGGCCGGACTGATCGCGTGGCGCGCGGCGCAGCCGGAGACCGGCACCTTCTCGATCGCGCTGAACGACTACGGCATCGAGCTGCTCAGCGCCAAGCCGATCGATTGGGCGCAGCGGCTGCCGGGCCTGCTGGCGCTGCCGCCGATGGAGACGCTGCTGCGGGAGGTCCTGGCGAGCCTGAACGCCACCGAGCTCGCGCGACGACGCTTCCGCGAGATCGCGCGCATCGCCGGCCTGATCTTCCAGAGCCATCCCGGCGAGCGCCGCAGCAACCGCCAGCTGCAGGCCTCGGCGACGCTGTTCTTCGAGGTGTTCCAGCGGCACGATCCGGGCAACCGCCTGCTGGCGCAGGCGGAGCAGGAACTGCTGACGCAGGAGCTCGACGTGCGCCAGCTCGCGGCCGCGCTGGAACGCATGGGTCGGCAGACGCTCCAGATCCATGCGTTGAAAAAGCCGACGCCGCTTGCGTTTCCGTTGATGGTGGAACGTTTCCGCGAGAAGCTCAGCAACGAGCCGCTCGGCGACCGCATCGCGCGGATGGTGTCGGAGCTGGAGCGCAGTGCCGGCGGCGACGCGGTCGGCACCGCGCATGAGCCGGCGGAGCGGGCGTTGGCGGTGTTCGCGAGGAAGGATTCGCCGCAGTTCGCGGTCGAGGCGGTGCGGGAGTCGCTGGCGCTGGAGACGCGGGGCGAGGCGCCCGCCAGGCGGCGCGAGGCCGGCGGGCGGAGAAGGCGATGACGGACCTCGTTCCCCCGCCGGGCGCGCTGGCCAGGACGCTCGCCGACGAGCGCGTCTGGCTGCTGCCCGAGCGTGCGCTGTGGTGGCCGGCCACGCGCACGGTCTTCGTCGCCGACGTCCATCTGGGCAAGGCGGCGAGTTTCCGCGCGCTGGGCCAGCCGGTCCCGTCGGGCACGACGCGCGACAACCTCGACCGACTGAGCGCCTTGATCGACGAACTGCGCGCGGCACGGCTGGTGGTGCTGGGCGATTTCCTCCATGCGGCCGCGGCGCAGCAGCCGCAGGTGCTCGCGCCCGCGCATCGCTGGCGCGAGCGGCATGCGCAGCTCGCCTGCCTGCTGATCCGCGGCAACCACGACAGCCATGCCGGCGATCCGCCGCCGTCGCTGCGCTTCGAGATCGTCGACGAGCCCCATGCGATGGGACCGTTCACGGCCTGCCACCATCCGCGCCGCGTCGCTGGGGCTCACGTGCTCGCCGGGCATCTGCACCCCGCGACGACGTTGCACGGCCGCGCGCATGAGCGTCATCGGCTGCCGTGCTTCGCCGAATCCGACGGTCTGATGATCCTGCCCGCGTTCGGTGCGTTCACCGGCACGACGCAGGTCGGATTGCCCGAAGGGTCGCGCTGTCACGCGGTCGGTGGCGGCGCGGTGTGGTCCGCGCCCGGAGCGGGGTTGCCCCGGCCTACAGGTTGAAACCCCCGACGTCGGTGTGGAAGTCGCCGATCTCCGTCCATTCCTTGAGGTCGGCGGGCACGGCGAACCGCGCGGACAGCGCCAGGGCCGCCTCTTCCGCCGAGGCGAAGGAATCCCCCCACGGCATGCTGTCGTGTTTCACGCGCCAGCGGCGCGACAGCCGCGGCTTGATCGTGAACGTGCCGTCCAGGCTCTGGAAGACGTAGGAGACGGTATCGAGTTCCATGCTGAGCTCCGGGGCGTCGCCGGTTCGTGGACGGACCCTAACGCAATGAGCGGCAACTGTCATGCCCGCGTCGCGGTTGGGGGCACGGTCCGGCGTCGGCACGGGATCGCAGCCGATGCGGCGCGCCGTCAGGCTGGCGGTGCCGGGTCCTCGGCCTTCCGGGGATGCGGCCGCGTGAACAGCGGCAGCACGGCCAGGATGAGCAGCGCCAGCAGCATGCTGAAGACGGCCGTCGCCTCGCGGCCCAGGCCGCAGGCGATGCCGATGGCGGCGGTCATCCAGATGCTGGCGGCGGTGGTCAGGCCGTGGACCTGCTCCTCGTCCTTGAGCTTGAGGATGGCGCCCGCGCCGAGGAAGCCGATGCCCGCGATCACACCCTGCAGCACCCGGCTCATGTCGGCGAGCGCCATGCCGCCCTGCTGAGGCACCAGCACGAACAGCGCCGCGCCCAGCGACACCAGCATGTGCGTGCGGATGCCCGCCGCCTTGCCGTGGTGCTCGCGCTCGTAGCCGAGGATGCCGCCCAGCAGCGCCGCCAGCAGCAGGCGCACGGCGATGCGGGTGATCTGTGCGACGTCGGGCACGTCGGAGAACTCGGACCGCACGGTGTCGATGACCTCGTCGGTCCACGAGGTGGCGGTGATGGCGGCGGGGGATGCCGCGGATGCTGCAGATGCGGTGGATGTCGCGGATGCGGATGCGGCGGCGGTCGCGGTGCCGGTCGCGGTGCCGATGACCAGGCTCATGACGTCTCCTTCTCGGTCGGCTGGACGGTCGGGCCGGTCCGCGCGCCGTCGGCCAGTTTCGCCTCCAGCGCGGCTTCCCGCGCCGCCTCGGCCTCGGCTTCCACCGCATCGAAGTCGTAGCCGTCGGCGGGATGCAATTCCCACGCGCCGCCGCCGGTCAGGCGCAGCACGTGCGTGTGATGCTGCAGCACCGCGTGGCGGTGCGCGATGCTCACCAGCGTGATGCCGTCCCGGCACAGGCGCTCGTAGAGGCGGCGTTCGTTGCTGCTGTCCAGCGCGCTGGTGGCTTCGTCGAGGATGACCATCTTCGGCGTGCGCACCAGCACGCGCGCGAAGGCCAGGCGCTGCTGCTCGCCCATGGACAGCAGCTTCTCCCAGTCCTGCGAGGCGTCCAGCCCGCCGACGCGATCGGCGAGCTCGGGCAGGGCGACCTCGTCGAGGATGGCGCGCAGCGCGTCGTCGTCCAGCTCGGTCGTCGTGTCCGGATAGATCATCTGGCTGCGCAGCGTGCCGGGCTGCAGGTAGGGGCGCTGCGGGAGGAAGAACACGTCCTCCAGCGGCGGGTGCTCGATCGTGCCTTCGCCGCAGCGCCACAGGCCGGCGATCGCGCGCAGCAGGGAACTCTTGCCGCAGCCGCTGACGCCGGTGATCAGCAGGCTCTCGCCGGGCTGGAGCGCGACGTCGAGCTTCTCGACCAGCAGCCGGTCGAACTGCGGCGTGTAGAGCGTGAGCGCGCGCAGCGCGAGCTGCTCGGCGTGTTTCGTCTCGATCTTTTCGCGGGCGCGTTCGTCGCGGGGCTTGCGCTTGTGCATGACTTCGGAGAGCGCGTGCAGCCGGTCGATGCCGGCGACGAAGCGGCTCAGGCTCTCGAAGTTGTCGACGATCAGCGAGACGGCGGTCAGCACCGCGGCGAAGGCGCCGGCGGCCTGCACGGCCGCGCCAACCTCGAGGTCGCCCGAGAGCACGCGCTCGGCCAGGATCACGGCGGGCACGACCAGCGTCAGCTGGCTGAAGCCGCGCTGGAAGAGGTTGAGCGCGCGCTGCTTGCGGATCAGCTTCCAGTAGTTCTGGTAGACGGAGTCGAAGCGGCTTTCGATATGGGCGCGTTCCTGAGGCTCGCCGCGGTAGAAGGCGATGGACTCGGCGTTCTCGCGCAGGCGCATCAGGCCGAAGCGGAAATCGGCCTCGCGGCGCAGCTGCCAGAAGTTCAGCTGGATCAGCGGCGAGCCGAAGACGTAGAGCGCCAGGAAGGTGCCGACGGTGGCATACACGACGAGGAAGGCCACCAGCATCTTGGACAGCGACCACAGCACGGCGCAGAAGGCGACCAGCTGCATCAGGGAGCCGATCATCAGCAGCCCGAAGTGGGTGGATCGGCCGGTGAAGGTGTTGATGTCCTCGGAGATGCGCT
Organism: Roseateles sp. GW821-FHT09G09; assembly: GCF_059415965.1. Lineage (NCBI taxonomy): Bacteria > Pseudomonadati > Pseudomonadota > Betaproteobacteria > Burkholderiales > Sphaerotilaceae > Roseateles > Roseateles sp. GW821-FHT09G09. The sequence goes on from NZ_JBWKOG010000007.1 coordinate 15,438, forward strand.
GGTCGGGGTTGTCGATGTCGCCGGCCGCGCCGGTGCCGATCTCGTAGTACTTGCGGCCGTCGAGGTAGCCATCGAGGAACTTGCCGGTGAGCCAGCGCCGCCAATGGTTGGAGAAGGCGTCGCGCATGTAGTAGTAGAAGGCGTACACCGGCACCGCGAAGCCCAGGACGATGAGGCTGTCGCGCACCGCGAGCCAGAAGCGCGAGTGGTTGCGCTCGGCGAGCGCGGAGGTCATCTCGCCGGTCTTGTCGTTGAGCATGACGGCGAGCTGGGTCTCGCACAGCATCAGCACGATCATGAGCAGCAGCAGTCCCCAGGCGGCCTTGCGCTGGTCGCCGAGCCAGTAGGGCTTGGCGATCTGCATGAACTGGCGCCAGGCGGCGGCGGACAGGCGCGGCGGACGGCGCCGCTTCTGCTTCTTCTGCGGCGCGGCCGGAGGCGCGGGTGGGCGGGTCGAGGACGACGAGCGCGAACCCGGAGCGGCGGACGGCGGCAGGTCCGTCGCGGGGGAGGAGGGAGAAACCATGAGGGCTGGACCCAGTCTGCCGAAGATGTCTCGACAGTAGCCCGGGCGGCTCATGGGGTGGGTAGGACGGGGCCTACTGCGGGTGACGGAGGGAGGCGCGAGGTGAGGCGCGAGGTGGGCGCGAGGGCGCGCCTCCGCCGAGCACCGATCACGGCATCAGCTTGGACACCGCGTACGCGAGGCTGCCCGCGGCGGCGGACGAGCTGATCGCGGCGCGGGCGCACCACTTGAGCAGGCGGAGGTCCGAGGCCTGGCCGCTCATCTTGATGCGATCGTCGACGGAGGCGACGACGGAGGCGACAAGTTCCTTGATGTCGATCTTCGTGCGCACGACCATGGCGTCGAAGTCTTCCCGCGATTTCTCGCGCATCTTCTGAAGCTCGTCCTTGAACTCGGCTCGCGACTTGGCGAGATCGTCCTTGAACTCGGCCCGCGACTTGGCGAGATCGGCCTTGAACTCGGCACGGGACGCGGCGAGATCGGCCTTGAACTCGGCACGGCAACTGCCGAATTCCTTGGTGTACTCCAGACGTTGATCGGCGAGCTCTTTCTTGAAAGCTGCTTGTTCCGTCCTGATCGACGCGATATCGTTTCGAACCTGGGCAAAGCCGGTCTGCATCTCCTCGCGTAGCTTGTGGGTCTCGTCGGCCAGTTGGTCGATTCGATACATCACATGATGGAGATCGGGCTGCGCATTCGGAATCGGCGTGACGTTGGTGTATTTCTGAGAGTCAGGGTGCATGCGTCTACTCCTGGACATGCGGTGGGAGGAGCCGCAGATGCTAGGAGCCATCGAGCCAGGATGGCGTGGCGCGAATGCCGAATCAGACGGATGTTTGATCAGCCTCAAAGAACCCGCTCGCGTCCCCCGCACGGGGGAGAACGAGCGCCAACGCGGGGGTCAGGCCGCGGCGATCTTCGCCAGCGACTTGCGGATCGCGGCCGCGTCGCGCAGGCGCTGCGCGGAGCCGTCGGCGTCGAGCAGGATGACCGTGATGGTCTGGCCGCCGCTCTTCATTCGCATCGCCAGGCAGCGCCCTGCCTCCTCGGTGTAGCCGGTCTTGGACAGGCGGATGTCCCAGCCCTTGGCGCCGACCAGGTGGTTGGTGTTGCGCAGCTCGCGCGGGCGGCCGTTGACCTCGACCTCGCTGGACTTGTCGCTGCTGATGCGCGCGATCACCGGGTAGCGCGACGCGGCGGCGGCGATGCGCGCGACCTCGGCGGCCGTCGAGGTGTTGTTGGGCGACAGACCCGTCGGATCGGCCAGCGCCGTGTGCGACAGGCCCAGCGCGCGGATCTTGGCGGCGACCGCCGCCTCGTAGGCCGGCAGGCCGCCGGGGAAGTGGCGGGCCAGTGCCGACGCGGCGCGGTTCTCGGACGAGATCAGCGCCAGCTCCAGCGCCGCCTCCCGGGTCATCGTGGCGCCGACGCGCACGCGCGACTTGCTGTGCTTGAGGCGGTCGACGTCGGCGTCGTCGATCTTGATCTCCTCGTTCATGTCCTGCTTCGCGTCCAACACCACCATCGCGGTCATCAGCTTGGTCAGCGAGGCGATGGGCACGACGGAGTCCGGCTCCTTGGCCATCAGCACGCGGCCGGTGTCGTCGACGACCAGCATGTGGCGGGCGTTGACCGGCAGCTTCATCAGCGGCTCGTCGGACGGCGTCGGGGCGACGACCGTGCCGGGCGACTTGGCGATCAAGGGAGAGGAGGCCATCGGTGCCGGCGCCGGCGTGGACGTACCGTCCGATGCGGCGGGTGCCGGCGTCAGGACGCCATTGGGACTGATGGCCGCCGTGGTGGGGGCGGCCGTGGGGACGACGACCTCGGGGTCGTCGCTGGCCGCCTGCACGATCAGGCAACCGCAGGTGAGGATCAGCGCCGGCAGCGCGAGCTTCCAGTTGGTGTGGGCAAGGGTGCGGAGAACGGTGTCGCGGATCGTCACGGCGGTCGGGCTGGGCTGGCGGCTGGGTCCGGAGGGAGGAGGGGGTCAGGGTTTGACCGTCGCGAAGTTTAAGTTCTTCGCGGCGAACTGCCAGCCGAGCCCGCCGTAACGTGCGTTACGCGCGCGCCCGGACCCTTCCGGTCCGATGCGCACCAGTGAGGGATTGAATCGGGATGTCAGTCCCAGGCCTTGCGCAGCTTGGCGGCGACATCCATCGCCGGCTTCACGAGCGCCGGCAGTGGCGCCTGCGCCTGGTTGGCGGGACCGACCTTCTCGAAGTGGCGCACCACCTTGCCGGGCAGGAAACGCGACACGCTCGCGTAGAGGTGCCGGTCGCCGTGCCGCGTCTGCTGCGTCACGTAGAAGCGCTGCGGCACCATCACCGCGAGGTGGTCCTTCGCCCGCGTCATCGCGACGTAGAGCAGTCGTCGCTCCTCCTCGATCTGCGCCTGCGCGCCGGTGCTCAGGTCCGACGGCATGCAGCCGTCCACGCAGTTCAGCAGGTAGACCGCATTCCACTCCTGCCCCTTGGCCGAATGGATGGTCGACAGGATCAGGTAGTCCTCGTCCTTCAGCGGCACGCCCGACTCGTCGCTGCTCGCGTCGGGCGGGTCCAGCGTCAGCTCGGTCAGGAAGCGCTCCCGCGAGCCGTAGCCTTGCGCGATGCGCGTGATCTGCTCCAGGTCGGACAGTCTCACCGGCGCATCGTCGTAGAGCCGCTCCAGATGCGGCGCGTACCACTGCACCGCCTCCTCCAGATCCAAGGGCCAGCTCGATCCCGAGATCAGCTGCAGCATCAGATCGCGCAACGCAGTCCAGGAAGACGCCGCGGCGCGCGGTGGCTCGAAATCGCGCAGCGCCTGCGCCGGGTCGGCCGCCGGCGCCATCGCGTCGAGCAGCCGTCTCGCGCTCGCCGGGCCGAAGCCCGGCAGGAGCTGCGCCACGCGGAAACCCGCCAGCCGGCCGCGCGGGTTCTCCGCCCAGCGCAGCACGCTCAGCACGTCCTTCACATGCGTGCTCTCGAGGAATTTCAGGCCGCCGAACTTGACGAACGGGATGTTGCGTCGCGTCAGCTCCAGCTCCAGCGGCGCCGCGTGGCTCGAGGTCCGGAACAGCACCGCCTGCTTCGTCAGCTTCAGGCCCTGCTCGCGGCGCTCCAGCACCTTGTCGGCGACCCATTGCGCCTGCCGCGCCTCGTCGTCCACGGTCACCAGATGCGGCAGCTCGCTCGAGGCCTTGTCGGTCCACAGGCGCTTGTCGTGGCGCTCGCGCGCCATCGCAATCACGGCGTTGGACGCGTCCAGGATGGTCTGCGTCGACCGGTAGTTGCGCTCCAGCGCGACCACGCGCGCGGGCGGATCGAACTGGGCGGGGAATTCCAGGATGTTGCGCACTTCCGCCGCGCGGAACGAGTAGATCGCCTGCGCGTCGTCGCCCACCACCGTCAACCGGTCGCCACGCGGCTTGAGCCGTTTCAGGATCGTCGCCTGCAGCCGGTTGGTGTCCTGGTACTCGTCGACCAGCACATGCTGGAAGCGCTCGCCCAGCTCCGCGGCCAGCGTGTCGTCGCTCATCAGCGCCGACCAGTAGAGCAGCAGGTCGTCGTAGTCGAGCAGTTGCTGCTGCTGCTTCTCCTCGACATAGGCCTTGAACAGGCGCTTGAGCTCGTCATGGACCGGGAAGCACCAGGGGAAGTGCTCCTGCAGCACCTGGTCCAGCCGCGCCTCGCTGTTCACGACGCGCGAATAGATGTTGAGGCAGGTCGCCTTCAGCGGGAAGCGCTCGGTGGTCTCGGCCAGCCCCAGCGCCTGGCGCTGCAGGCCCATCAGGTCCTCGGCGTCGGCGCGGTCGAGGATGGTGAAGTTGGGCGCGAGGCCGATGCGATGCGCGTACTCGCGCAGCAGCCGCGCGCCCACGCTGTGGAAGGTGCCGGCCCACGGGAAACGCGGCGGTGCCTGCGTCGCGCGCAGGCCGAGCGCGCGATGCAGCACGCGGCCCGCGCGACGTTCCATCTCGCCCGCGGCGCGGCGCGAGAAGGTCAGCAGCAGCAATCGCTGAGGATCGGCGCCGGATTGGATCAGGCGCGCCACGCGCGACGCCAGCGTCTTCGTCTTCCCGGATCCTGCGCCGGCGATCACCAGCAGCGGCCCGTGGTCCGGAACGCCTTTATCCAGGCCGTGCTCGACGGCGGAGCGCTGCTCGGGGTTGAGGTCGGCGAAGACGTCGTTCTGCGTGTCGGCGAGGGCATCGGGGCACATGGCCGCGATCATAGCTGTATGCATCAACAGTGATTGCATGCCTGACCCGACCTTCAGTACTTCCACCGCCGCTGGCCCTCACCCCCACCCTCTCCCGCAAGCGGGAGAGGGAGCCCGATCGGCTCGACTCGCGGCGCTGGCTCTTCTCTGCGCCCCTCTCTTGCCAGGGAGGCAGCGCAGGAAGGGCCTCGGTTGGGCTCCCTCTCCCGCACCGCGGCAGAGGGGAGTAAGAAGGGCGCCGATCTGGCTCCCTCTCCCGCACCGCGGGAGAGGGCGGGGGGTGAGGGCCGCGGTCTTCGCAGGCGGGCCATTGACGAGGAGGGCATATGGCTTGCCGGGATCGGAACAGACTCGCTCTGCTCCCTTCGATCCCATGCTCCAGATCCTCGTCATCCTCAGCGCGCTGTCCATGCCCCTCGTGGCCTGGGCGTCCCAGCGCGGCGTCTTCGGCCCCGACAACGGCGCCATCTCCGACCGTTTCCCGACGCTGCTCGTCGCCGACGGCTACGCGTTCTCCATCTGGGGCGTGATCTTCCTGCTCGACCTGGTCTTCGCCGCCTGGCTGCTGCGCGGCCAGCCCGTCCCGGACCGGGAAGGGCACCGCGACTCCCACCGCTGCCACTGGCTGGTCATCCTCGGCTTCACGCTGACGGCCAGCTGGATGATCGTGTTCTCGCAGCAGTGGTTCGGCCTGGCGCTGGCCGTCATCTGGGCCGCGCTGGCGAGCCTGCTGTGGGCCTTGATGCTGGTGGCGCGCGCCATGCCGCGCGGCGCGCAGTCGTGGCTCGCCGTGTTCCCGCTGGCGCTGCACACGGGATGGTTGTCGCTGGCCGCGTTCCTGGACACCGCGCAGACCGTCGTCGCCGCGCAGATGCTGCCGACGCAGGACCAGTTGCCCTGGACGATGGTGCTGTGGGCGCTCGCCGCTTTGCTGCTGCTGGTCGCCAATGCGCGGCTGCACGCGCCGGGCACCGGCCCCGCGGCGCTCGGTTATGCCGGCGCCGCAGTGTGGGGCCTGGTGGGCGTGTACGTGAAGCAGACCGCCTCGCCGATGACCGGCTCCGACGGCTCCGCCTGGATCGCGCTGGCGCTGGCCGCGATGCTCGCCGCGCAGACCCTCTGGCTGCGTGTGAGACCTGCCGCGCCCACCGGTCCCGTCACGCCAGGCGGCGCTCGTCCTTCGCGTCGAACAGGTGGGCCGACTCCGCCGCCCATTGCAGGCGAACCGCGTCACCGACATTGAGGTGGGGATTGCCCGAGACGCGCGCCGTCATCGGACCGCTCGGCGTGTCCACCAGCAGGTAGGTCTCGGGGCCGGTCGGCTCGCTCATCTTCAGCACGCCCGGCATGCCGCCCGCGCCGGCGTCGGTGGTCTCCGCCAGCCGGATGTGTTCCGGACGCACGCCGTAGAGCACGGCGCCCGCCGCGTCGATCGAGGCCTGCTGCCCCGCGTTCACCGGCAGGGTCACGCCTTGCGCCGCCAGCGCGCCGCCGCCGTTGCGCTCGGCGCTGACGAAGTTCATCGTGGGTGAGCCGATGAACTCGGCCACGAAGCGGTTGGCCGGCCGCGCGTAGATCTCTTCCGGCGTGCCGAACTGCTGCACCAGACCGTCGCGCATCACCGCGATGCGGTCGCCCAGCGTCATCGCCTCGACCTGGTCGTGGGTGACGTAGACGGTCGTGGTCTTGGTGCGCTGGTGCAACAGCTTGATCTCGGCGCGCATCTCGATGCGCAGCTTGGCGTCCAGGTTGGACAGCGGCTCGTCGAACAGGAACAGCTTCGGGTCGCGCGCCAGCGCGCGGCCCATCGCCACGCGCTGCCGCTGGCCGCCCGACAGCTGGCCCGGCTTGCGGTCCAGCAGGTGGTCGATCTGCAGCATCTTCGCGACGCGCTGCACCGTGGCCTCGCGCTGCGCCTTCGGCACCTTGCGCATCTCCAGCCCGAAGGCGATGTTCTGCGCGACGTTCATGTTCGGATAGAGCGCATAGCTCTGGAACACCATCGCGATGTCGCGGTCCTTGCTCGGCAGGTAGGTGACGTCCCGGTCGCCGATGTGGATCGCGCCCGAGCTCGGGTGCTCCAGGCCGGCGATCATCGCCAGCAGCGTCGACTTGCCGCAGCCCGACGGGCCGACCAGGATCAGGAACTCGCCGGCCTCGATCGACAGGTCGATGCCCTTGAGGATGTCGGCCGATCCGTAGCTCTTGCGGACTTGAGAAATGGCGAGCGCGCCCATGCTTTGACTCCTCTTAACCCTTGACGGCGCCGGCGGTGAGCCCGCGCACGAAGTACTTGCCCGCGACCACGTAGACCACGAGCGTCGGCAGCGCGGCGATCAGCGCCGCGGCCATGTCCACGTTGTATTCCTTGACCGAGCTGGACGTGTTGGCCAGGTTGTTCAGCCCGACCGTGATCGGCTTGCTGTCGGCCCCGGAGAACACCACCCCGTACAGGAAGTCGTTCCAGATCGAGGTGAACTGCCAGATCAGCGTCACCACCAGGATGGGCGTGGACAGCGGCACCACGATGCGCCAGAAGATCTGCCAGAACGAGGCGCCGTCCAGCGTCGCCGCCTTGATCAGCTCGTCGGGCAGGCCGGCGTAGTAGTTGCGGAAGAACAGCGTCGTGGACGGCATGCCGGCCAGGATGTGGACCAGGATCAGGCCCCACACCGAGCTGGCGATGCCCAGCGTCCCGAGCACCTGGCTCATCGGCAGCAGCACGACCTGCATCGGCATGAACACGCCGAACAGCAGCAGCCCGAACAGCAGCTCGCTGCCGCGGAAGCGCCACTTGGTCAGCACGTAGCCGTTGATCGCGCCCAGCGCGGTGGAGATCAGCACCGCCGGCACGACCATGAACACCGAGTTCATGAAGAAGGGTTTCAGCCCGCCGCAGTCGGTGCCGGTGCAGGCGCTGGTCCAGGCCTTGGACCAGGCGGCCAGGGACGGCGCCAGCGGTACCGACAGCAGCGTGCCGTTGCGCACCTCGTCCATGCCCTTGAGCGAGGTGCTGACCATCACGTACAGCGGCAGCAGGAAGAAGAAGGCGAACACCAGCAGCACGGCCCAGAGCAGCACGCGCTGCACGGTCAGGCTGCGGGATCCCCCCGAGGAGGGAGGGCCGGAAGGGGGACGGGAAGGGGAGGTGAGGGTACTCATGTCGCGGCGCCCGGGGTTACTTCTTCGAGCGGAGCTCGGAATAGAGATAGGGAACGACGATGGCGGCGATCGTGGCCAGCATCACCGTGGCGCTGGCCGCGCCCAGGCCGATCTGGCCGCGCGAGAACGCCATCGTGTACATGAAGGTCGCCGGCAGGTCGGTGGCGTAGCCGGGGCCGCCGGCGGTCAGCGCCATCACCAGGTCGAAGCTCTTGATGGCGATGTGCGCCACCACCATCAGCGTCGAGAAGAAGACCGGCCGCAGCGTCGGGATGATGATGCGCCAGTAGATGCGCGGCAGCGAGGCGCCGTCGACCTGCGCGGCCTTGATGATGGAGTCGTCGATGCCGCGCAGTCCCGCCAGGAACAGCGCCATCACGAAGCCCGCCGACTGCCACACGCCGGCGATGACGACGCAGTAGATCGCCATGTCCGGATCGACCAGCCAGCCGAAGCTGAAATTCTCGAAGCCCCACTGCTGCATCAGGTGCTCGATGCCGAGGCCGGGGTTGAGGATCCACTTCCACGCCGTGCCGGTCACGATGAAGGACAGCGCCATCGGGTACAGGTAGACCGTGCGCAGCACGCCTTCGCCGCGGATCTTCTGGTCCAGCAGGATGGCCAGCAGCAGGCCCACGGCCATCGCGCCGCCGATGAACAGCGCGCCGAAGATGCCCAGGTTGGTCAGGGCCAGCCACCAGCGCTCGTTGTCGAACAGCGCGCGGTACTGGTCCAGGCCGACGAACTCGTAGTTCGGCAGCAGCCGCGACGCGGACAGCGACAGGTAGCCGTTCCACGCCATCAGGCCGTAGATGAACAGGAAGGAGACGAGGAAGGTCGGCGCGACCACCAGCTTGGGAAGCCAGGGACTGCGGGGGGCTCGGGAAGCGGACATGCGTGGGAGCGGACCTGAGGACGCGCCGCGTGCGGCGCGTCGGGGGAAAACGGAGCGGGGGCGGTCCAGTCGGTGAGGTGGTCCGCCCCCTGCGGGGCCGGCGTCGCCGGCGACGCCTGTGACGATTACTTCGTCTTGGCGGCCGACGCCAGTTTCGTCTGCGCGTCCTTGGCCGTCATCTTGTCGCTGTTCCAGAACTGGCTCACGACGTCCTTCATCGCGCCTTCGGCCGCGGCGGGGACCGCCATGCCGTGGGCGATCGACGGCACCAGGGTGCCCGACTTGGCATCGGCGGCGAAGTCCGTCGCGGACTGCTTGGCGCAGTCGTCGAACTTGTCCATCTTCATGCCGGTGCGCACCGGGATCGAGCCCTTGTTCAGGTTGAACAGCTCCTGGAACTCCGGCGACATGATCGCGGTCGCCAGGTCCTGCTGGGCCTTCTCGTTGGCGGCGTTCTTCAGCTTGAACAGCGCGAAGGAGTCGATGTTGAAGGTGAAGGCCTTCTGCGTGCCCGGGGCGGCCACGCACAGCACGTCCTTGCCCGGCGTCTTGCCCGCGGCGACCCATTCGCCCTTGGCCCAGTCGCCCATGATCTGCATGCCGGCCTCGCCCTTGATCACCATCGCGGTGGCCAGGTTCCAGTCGCGGCCCGACGCGTTCTTGTCGGTGTAGTCCTTGATGCGCTTGAAGGTGGTCAGCACCTTCTCCATCTGCGGGCCGGTCAGCGTGGCGGGGTCGAGCTGCACCAGCGCCTTCTTGTAGAACTCGGTGCCGCCCACGCCCAGCGCCACCGCCTCGAAGGTGGTGAAGTCCTGCCAGTTCTGGCCGCCGTGCGCCACGGGGATGATGCCGGCCTTCTTCAGCGCCTCTGCGGTGACGAAGAACTCGTCCCAGGTCGTGGGCAGCTTGGCGCCCGCCTTCTTCAGCGCTTCAGGATTCACCCACAGCCAGTTCACGCGGTGCACGTTGACGGGCGCGGCGATGTAGTGGCCCTGGTACTTCATGATGTTGGCGACCACCGGCGGGATCACCTCGTCCCACTTGCCGGCCTTGGCGACGGCGTCGACGTTGGTCAGCACGCCCTCGGCCGCCCATTCCTGCAGCGACGGGCCCTTGATCTGCGCCGCGGCCGGGGCGTTGCCCGACACCACGCGCGACTTCAGCACGGTCATGGCGGAGTCGCCGCCGCCGCCGGCCACCGCGAAGTCCTTCCACGTGTGGCCCTGCTTCTGCAGCGTGGCCTTCAGCGCGGTGGCGGCCTTGGCCTCGCCGCCGCTGGTCCACCAGTGCAGGACCTCGACCTCGCCGGCCTGGGCCGCGCCGGCGGCCATCAGCGCGCACAGCGCGGCGGCCTGGGACAGTTGCTTGAGCTTCATCATTCCGTTGTCTCCATCTCGACTTGAATAGCGTCGGGCAGTGAGTGTGAGGGGGTCAGAACCAGACTTCCACCTGCGCGCCGAAGCTGGTGCCCGAAGTCTCGCCGTCGTAGCCGGCCACGCCGGTCACGTTGCCGGCGGCCTTGTTCCACTTGGCGTGGGTGACGTAGAGGCGGAACTCGGGGCGGTCCATCAGCGCCGGGCCGGTGGACAGCGTGGGCGCGAAGGTCACCTTGGTCAGGCGGGCGCGCTGGCCGCCGTCGGGCTTGTACTGCGACACGCCGGCTTCGCCGAGCAGCTTGAAGTTGCGGGTGACGCCGTAGGACAGGCGACCGCCGACCGACGTGGACACCGTGGCCTTGCCGGCGTTGTCCTTCTCGTTGGCCCACAGCAGCATGCCCATGCCGCCCCAGGCGCCTTGCTGGAAGTTCACCGATTCGACGACGCGGAACTTCTTGGCCGCGGAGGTGTCGGTCTGGTTGCCGAAGTTGGAGTTCAGGCCGGTGGAGCCCTGCGCGTACTGCACCCACAGCACGTTGTTGAAGTCCGAGCCGAACAGCTTGGCCTGCACGTGCTTGGCGGTCAGGCCCCAGCCGTTGGTGCCGCCGGCGAACTGCGACTTGGTCGCGGTGCCGAAGAAGGCCAGTGTGCCGTCGGTGTTGGAGTTGATGTCGACGTACTCGACGTTGCCGCGGTGGGCCGGACGCTGGTTGTTGTCCTTGTCGTTGGTGTAGTACGCGACGCCGAGCTTGCCGGGGCCGACGTTCAAGCCCTTGAAGCCGGCGCCGATGCCGGCCATCTCGGTGAAGTAGGTGTCGACGATGTGGACGTCGCCGCGGCGGCCGCGTTCCTTGCCGGCCCAGACGGTCGCCTCGGGGGCGAAGTCGAAGCCCTTGGCCTCGGCATACATCTGCGCCAGGCGCAGGTGCTTGGCGTCGTCCGCGTCGGAATGCGGGTTGAAGTAGTCCGTCATCAGCACGACCTTGTAGTCGATGCCGTCCTTCTTGAAGCCCTGGGCGAGCTGGAATTCGCCGTAGATGTCGCACTCGTTGCCGAGGCGGTACTTCATGCCGCTGGTGCCGCCGTTGAGGGCGTAGCAGGCGCGGCTGGCGCCGCCGTCGGTGGTGCCGCCGGGGCCGGCGCGGAAGTAGCCGGTGTAGTCCAGGGCGTGGGCGGATCCGGCGGCCATCAGCAGGCCGGCGGCGGTGGACAGCGTCGAGAGCGTGGTGGTGCGCAAGCGCGAGGTGCGGGTCATGTTCAGTCTCCGGTTGTCTCCGACCAACGGTGCTCCGGGCGTGCCGCCGTTAATCGGACGTTTATCTTTCTTGCATGCGGGCTGAACTTTAATAATTCATTAATGAAACTATATTGGTGCTTACCACTAGCGTTCTGGTGCATGAAAAGTGGGAACGACGGGCGCCATGGCGGTCTTTCGGGCGCCTGGCGTGATGTTGGATCCGTCTTGGTGCGCAGTTGCCGCCCATCGCGCGCAGGTTCAAGCGACTCGTCGCGATGGCAAGTCCTGCGGGGACCGATGGCATTGACCGATCAACATCGACCGATCGGCAATGACCGGTCCCGTGGCGCTCAGGCGGCGAGCGGCAGGCTCATCGACACGCGCAGGCCGCGCGGCTGGGCCGTGGTCAGCGCGATGCGGCCGCCGTGCCGCTCCACGATCTCCTTGACGATCGCCAGGCCGAGTCCGCAGCCGTTGCCCTCGTGGGTGGCGCGGAAGAAGCGTTCGAAGACCTGCTCCCGCAGGTCCTCCGGGATGCCGGGGCCGTTGTCGGTCACGACGAGTTCCGCACTGTCGGCCGTGCCCTTCACCTGCACGGTGACCCGGGCGCCGCGGCCGGCGTAGCGCAGGGCGTTGTCGACCAGGTTCACCAGCGCCTCGCGCAGCAGCAGCGGGATGCCGGTGACCTCGACGGGACGGTCCTCGCGGTCCTCGCGATCGTCGCCGAGGCCGGGCGCGCGGGGTTCGGTGACCGGCTCCTCGAGCTGCGAGGCGGAGGCGCAGTCCGGATCGCAGTCCGGGCCGTCATAGCCCAGGTCCACGTTCTGCTGGAGCGCGCGCGGCACCAGCTCGGCGGTGACCTCGCGGGCGAGGCGGCCGAGGTCGAAGCGCACCGGCGTCTGCCGCGTCAGCGATTCGGGCTCGGTGCGCGCCAGCGCCAGCAACTGGTTGACCAGGTGGGCGCTGCGCGTCGCGCTCTCATGCACGCGGGCGAGCCGCATCGTCAGGGGCCCGGGCGGCGCTTCGGCCAGCGCGAGTTCGCTCTGGCTCTTCAAGCCCGCCAGCGGCGTGCGCAGCTGGTGGGCGGCGTCGCTGATGAAGCGGCGCTGGCCCTGGACGTTGTGGCGCACGGCCTCGAGCAGGTCGTTGATCGCCTGCGCGAGCGAGCGCAGTTCCTGCGGCGCGGCGTCGAGCTCGATGGGGCGCAGGTCGTTGGGCTTGCGGCCCTCGACCAGGCGGCGCAGCCGCGCGATCGGCGCGAGCCCGGCGCCGACGCCGGCCCACACGATCATGCTCATCAGCACGATCAGCAGCGACAGCGGGAGCATCGTGTCGATCAGCAGCCGGCGCGCGAGCAGTTCGCGGTTGGCGCTGGAGCGCGCCACTTGCACCAGCATCGTCTGCTGTGCCTTGGGGTTCTCGCCGAACTGCAGGTAGAGCGCGGCGACGCGCACCGGCGAGGCGGTGCGCGCCTCCTCGGCGTCGATCTCGCCGTCGTAGAACTGCGCCTGGCCCAGCGGCGGGCTGGCCGGCTGGGCGGGCGGACTCGGCAGGTTGCGGTTGCCGAGGATGAACTTGCCCGGCGGCGAACTGACCGTGTAGAGCAGCTTGTCGCTGGGGTCGGCCTCGAGCACGTCCTGCGCCGCGCGCGGGAAGTCGATCAGCAGCCCGTTGCCCATCGGCTTGACCTGGCGCGCGAGCGAGCGGGTGGCCTGCAGCAGCGTGGCGTCGACGGCCTCGTTGGCGTAGCGGCCCGCGAGGCGGTAGCTGAAGACCGCGCCCGCCAGCCACAGCACGACCTGGGGCAGCAGCAGCCACAGCAGCAGCTGGCGCTTGAGGGAGAACCGGGCGGGGGCCATCGGGGGGCGTTGGAAGAGGGCGTCGGCGGACGGTGTCGGCGGCAGGCGGGTGGAGGCGCCTCAGGCGCGTTCCAGCTCCAGCAGGTAGCCCAGGCCGCGCACGGTGCGGATGGCGACCTGCGAGCCTTCGAGCTTGCGGCGCAGACGGTGGATGTAGACCTCGACCGCGTTGGTGGCCGCGCCGCTGTCGGCCGGACTGGTGACGGCGTTGGCGTGGCCCCCGTTGCGGTCGCCCGACCAGGCCTGGTTGATCTGCTCCTTGGTGATCACGCGGCCCTGGTGCGTGAGCAGCAGGTCGAGCAGGTCGAACTCGCGCGGACTGAGCTCCAGCATCTCGCCGCGCACCTGCGCGCTGCGGGTCTCGCGATGCATGCTGAGCTGGCCGAGCTCGGTGCTGGCCTTCAACGCCCGGCTGCGGCGCAGTAGGGCGCGCAGGCGGGCCTCCAGTTCGGGGAAGTCGAAGGGCTTGGTCAGGTAGTCGTCGGCGCCGGCGTTGAGGCCGGCGACGCGGTCCTCCAGGCTGTCCAGCGCGGTCAGGATCAGCACCGGCAGTGAGGCGTCCGTCTGGCGCAGCTGCTTGAGCACCTCGATGCCTCCGACCATCGGCAGGCCGAGGTCCAGCACGACGACGTCGAACTGCTGCTTGGCGAGCAGGTACTGCGCCACCGCCCCGTTGGGCGCATGCTCCACGGAGAAGCCGCTGGCACGCATCTGTTCGCACAGGGCGTCAGCCAGGATCGCGTCGTCTTCGGCGAGCAGCAGGTTCATGAATGGAAGATTAACAGCCCGGCCGCGCGCACTGGCTTGGGGCAAGCCCGGGGCGCGCTCACGGTGCACGGCGCTCGTCGCCGGAAGGCGGGCCGGGGGTCTGCTCCCACGCTGGCGGGGCTTAACCGCAGGTCGCAGACCCCCGGCCCGCCTTCCGGCGACTCGGACCGAGGACTTCGGCACAGGGGTGCTGGCGGTGCAGGGCCTGTAGGGCAACGCCTGACACGCGGTGACGACGATGCCCTCTCGCGCAGGGCGCGCTGCCTTCGGAATACTCCCGCCATGCAAGCCAGCGACCTCAAGCAGACGCTCTGGCGCGTCGTCTATACCAAGAACGCGAACCTGCAGAGCAGCGGGGACGCGGCAGGGCCGTGGCATCCCGACAAGCGTCACATCGAGCAATGCGCGCATCGCATGCGGGCGCTGCTCTCGCAGGACGTCGGCATCCAGAGCAACGCGCAGGCGGCCAAGAACGACTGCACGTGGATGGGCGCTTGACTTGGCGCTTCACTGGGCCCTTCACCGGGCGCTGGACTGAGCGCTGAAGTGATCGTTTAACTGAGCGCTGAACCGAGCGTTCAACTGAGCGCATAAGCACAGACGATTTTCTCGCTTCGGTCCGCGCGGTCGGACAGGAACACTCGGCGTCATCGCGCATTGCCGCCCCCGAGTTCCTCCCCGCCGATGACCGCTCCCGTGCTGCGGCGTCTTGACGACGCCTTCCCGACTTCCTCCGATGCCCCCGCTGGCGGCGCTGCCGTCCATGGCGGCCACCCTGCGTCGCCGCTCGCGCAGCTGCTGGGGTCAGGCGTTGATCGCCTTGTCGAGCAATTGGCCGCCACGGCCGTGCAGCGCGACCGCGAGGGCGGCCATGCCGCCGAGCAGCGCGAGCTGATCCGCGCCAGCGGCCTGCTCGGGCTGACGATTCCCGAGGCGCACGGCGGCCTGGGCGGCAGCCTCGCCGAGTTCTTCCAGGTCGTGCGGCGCATCGCCCGAGTCGACAGCGCGCTGGCGCATGTGCTGGCCTTCCACCATCTGCAGCTCTTCGGGGTGTCGCTGTACGGCGGACCGGCGGCGACGGCGCACGGCGCGCGCCATCTGCGCGAGACGGCCGAGCAGCGCCTGTTCTGGGGCAATGCACTGAATCCCGCCGACACGCGGCTGACGGCGGTGCGTGATGGGCGTGATGGGCGTGATGGCGCCGGCTGGCGCCTGGACGGCGTGAAGAGCTTCTGCTCGGGTGCGCTGGGCTCGGACCGTCTGACGGTGTCCGCGACGACGGGCGAGGGCGGTTTCCTGATCGGCATCGTGCCGACGCGGCGCGAGGGCGTGCGCGTCGAGCAGGACTGGGATGCCTTCGGCCAGCGCCAGACGGACAGCGGCACGGTGCGCTTCGACGCGGTGCGGCTGGACGACGACGAGCTGCTGCAGGTGCCGGGCCAGAGCCCGACACCGCGCGCGACGCTGCGCTCGCAGATCGCTCAGCTGATCATGACCCACCTGTACCTGGGCCTCGGTGAGGGCGCGTTCGACGAGGCGCGCCGCTACACGGCCACGCGTGGCCGGGCCTGGTCGGCGTCGGGCGTGGCGCGCGCGGTCGACGATCCGCTGGTGCAGCACCGCTACGGCGACCTGTGGCTGAAGGTGCGGGCGGCCCAGGCCGTCTCCGCGGATGCCGTCGAGCTGCTGCGGCGCGCGCTGGAGCGTGGCGACGCGCTGACCGCGCGAGAACGCGGCGAGGTCGCGCTGGCAGGCGCCGAAGCCAAGGTGCTGGCGCACCGCGCCGGTGTCGAGGTCGGCAGCCAGCTGTTCGAGCTGACCGGCGCGCGCAGCACGTCCGCCGAATTCGGCCTCGACCGCTTCTGGCGCAACGCGCGGGTGCACACGCTGCACGACCCGGTCGACTACAAGCTGCGCGACCTGGGCCGCTTCTTCCTCGACGACCGGATCCCCGATCCGACGGCGTATTCCTGATCGAGGGGCTCCGATGAGCGATCCTGAGAACGACCCGCTGATCCGCCTCGACGGCGTGTCCAAGTCCTTCGCGCTGCCCGACGGGCGGCGCTTCGACGCCGTGCGCGACGTGAGCCTGTCCGTGCGCCCCGGCGAGATCCTGGGCCTGATCGGCAAGAGCGGCGCCGGCAAGTCCACGCTGCTGCGGCTGATCAATCTGCTGGAGCGCCCCGACGCGGGCCAGGTGCACGTCGCCGGCCGCGAGCTGACCGCGCTGAAGCCGGCGCAATTGCGCCGCGAGCGGCAGCGGCTGGGCATGATCTTCCAGCAGTTCAACCTGCTGCAGAACGCGACCGCGGCGGAGAACGTCGCCTTCCCGCTGCAGCTGCATGCGGGCCGCTCGCGCCGCGAGATCGCGGACCGCGTTGCCGAGTGCCTGGCGCTGGTCGGCCTGACCGACAAGGCCGACCAGTACCCCGCGCAGCTCAGCGGCGGCCAGAAGCAGCGGGTCGCGATCGCGCGGGCGCTGGCGCCGCAGCCCGACGTGCTGCTGTGCGACGAGCCGACCTCCGCGCTCGACGCCGAGACCACGCGCGAGCTGCTGGCCACGCTGGCCGACATCAACGCGCGTCTGGGCGTCACGATCGTGATCGTCACGCACGAGCTCGAGGTCGTGCAGACCCTGTGCCGCCGCGCGGCGGTCATCGCGGACGGCCGGCTGGTGGAGCAGTTCGACGTCGTCGACGCGTCCCGCGTGGCGACCTCGCCGCTGGGACTGGAACTGGCGCGCCTGCAGCGCCAGGCAGCCAACCTCGCCGCGCTGGACGCCTCGGCGCTGGCGACCTCCGAGGTGATCGCCTCGATCGGACGCCGGGAGGTCCGCCATGCTTGAGAACCTCATCGGGCTGCTGCCCGAGATCTGGATCGCGCTGGGCCAGACCGGGCTGATGCTCGCCATCGGTCTGGGCGCGGCGGTGCTGTTCGGCGGGCCGCTGGGCGTGCTGCTGTTCCTGTTGAGCCCGGGCCAGTCGTTGTCGGGTCACCGCGGCGCGGGCCTGCTGCACCGGCTGATCAACGCGGTGGTGAACACCGTGCGCAGCTTCCCCTTCATCATCCTGCTGGTCGCGCTGGTGCCGATCACCCGCGTGGTCGCGGGCACCTCGATCGGGCCGCTGGCCGCCGCGGTGCCGCTGTCCTTCGCGGCGATCCCGTACTTCGCGCGCCTGGTCGAGCAATGCCTGCGCGAGGTGCCGCGCGGCGTCATCGAGGCCGCGCACGCGATGGGCGCCTCCGAGACGCAGATCGTGCTGCGCGTGCTGGTGCGCGAGTCGCGCGCCGGCCTGGTGGGCGCGCTGACGGTGCTGGCGATCAGCTTCCTGTCGTACTCGGCGGTGGCGGGCGTCGTCGGCGGCGGCGGCATCGGCGACCTCGCGATCCGCTACGGCTACTACCGCTTCCAGACCGACGTCATGGTGCTGACGGTCGCGATCCTCGTCGTGCTCGTGCAACTGATCCAGTTCACCGGACAACGCGTCGCGCGGCGGCTCGACAAGCGATGAACGTCACGCGCCGCGGGTCCTTCCTCTGCCTGCCCGCCGCACTCCCACCCGCCTCGTCGCCAGCCTCGTCGCCAGCCTCGTTGCGACTTTCCTTCCTCTCCCTCCCTCCCGGACCTCCAAGGACCTCCCGATGACCCTCGCCCGCCGCACGCTGCTGGCCCTCGCGCTCACCGCCTCCGCCACTGCCACCGCCTTCTTCGCGCCCGTCGTCCAGGCGCAGGACAAGAAGGAGATCACCATCGGCGCGACCGCCGGCTCCAACATCGAGGTGCTGCGCCAGGGCATCAAGCCGCTGCTGGAGAAGCGCGGCTACACGGTCAAGCTGGTCGAGTTCAACGACTACGTGCAGCCCAACATCGCGCTGGCGCAGGGCGCCCTCGACGCCAACTTCTTCCAGCACATCACCTACCTCAACCGCTTCCGCGAGGACCGCAAGCTGGACATCGTGGACGTCGTGCAGGGGCCGATGGCGCCGTTCGGGATCTACTCGAAGAAGCGCAAGAGCCTGGCCGAGGTGAAACCGGGCGACTGCATCACGCTGGCCAACGATCCGGCCAACCTGGCGCACGGCCTGGCGCTGCTGGCCGACCAGAAGCTGCTGACGCTGAAGCCGGGCGCCGATCCGATCCGCGTGACGGAGAAGGACATCGCCAGCAACCCGCTCAACCTGAAGCTGCAGCCGATCGAGGCGGCGCAGATCCCGCGCACGCTCGACGACGCGGAGTACGCGATCGTCAACGGCAACTTCGCGATCTCCAGCGGGCTGAAGCTGACCGACGCGCTGCTGCTGGAGAAGACGCCCGACCACTACATGCTGGTGCTGGCGGTGAAGGCCAAGGACAAGCAGGCGCCGTGGACCCTGGCGCTGGCGGACGCCTTCCGCGCGCCGGAGTTCAAGGCGGTGCTGGTGCAGAAGTTCCCCGGCTACGCGCGGCCGGCGTTCCTGCAATGAGCGCCGGCAAGGCCAGGCCGATCCGTTTCAACGCCTTCGCGATGAACACGGTGGGGCACCAGTCGCCGGGGCTGTGGACGCACCCGCGCGACGAGTCGCATCGCTACACCGATCCGGACTACTGGATCGAGCTGGCGCGGCTGCTGGAACGCGGCGGCTTCGACAGCGTGTTCCTGGCCGACGTGCTGGGCGTCTACGACGTGCACGGCGGCTCGCCGGACGCGGCGCTGCGTCATGCGGTGCAGGTGCCGCTCAATGACCCGCTGGCGCTGGTGCCGCTGATGGCGTCGGTGACCAAGCACCTCGGCTTCGGCGTGACGGTGGCGCTGACCTACGAGCCGCCGTACAGCTTCGCGCGGCGCATGTCGACGCTGGACCACCTGACGCGCGGGCGCATCGGCTGGAACATCGTCACCGGCTACCTCGACAGCGCGGCGCGCAACCTCGGACAGACCGGGCAGCGCGCGCACGACGAGCGCTACGACCTGGCCGACGAGTACCTGGACGTCGTCTACAAGTTGTGGGAACTCAGCTGGGAGGACGGCGCGGTGCGGCGCGACAAGGCGGGCCGCGTGTTCACGGACCCGGCGAAGGTCCATGCGATCCACCATCGCGGCGAGCACTACCGCGTGCCCGGCGTGCACCTGTGCGAGCCGTCGCCGCAACGCACGCCGGTGCTGTTCCAGGCGGGCACGTCGAGCCGCGGTCGCGCCTTCGCCGGCCGGCATGCGGAGTGCGTCTTCGTCAGCGGTCCCAGCACGTCCGTGGTGAAGGGCTACGTGAGCGGCCTGCGCGACGCGGTGGCCGAGGCGGGCCGCGCGCGCGACGACGTGCTGATCTACGGCCAGGCGCTGATCATCACCGCGCCGACCAGCGCCGAGGCGCATGCGAAGCACGAGGACCTGAAGGCCCACGTCGACATCGAGGCCGCGCTGGCGCTGCTGTCGGGCTGGACCGGCGTCGACTTCAGCCGCTATCCGCTGGACGCGACGATCGACTACCTCGACACGCAGGCGGGACGCACGGCGCTGGCCTCGTTCAGCAGCGCGGATCCGACGCGCCGCTGGACGGTGGGCGAAGCGGCGGCGTTCATCGGCCTGGGCGGGCGAGGGCCCGTCTTCGTCGGCGATCCGTCGGAGATCGCCGATCAACTGGTCGCGTGGCAGGACGCCACGGGCCTCGACGGCTTCAACCTGGCCTTCGCGCTGGCGCACGAGACCTTCCGCGATGTCGTCGACCTCGTCGTGCCCGAGCTGCGCCGCCGCGGTCGTTACCGACCCGAGGCCGGCGAAGGCGCCGACGTCGACGCCGCGCCGAAGACGCTGCGCGCGCGGCTGTTCGGCGCAGGCGACGGCCTCAAGCCGACGCACGCCGGACGTCGTGTCCGCCTGGGCGAGCCGAGCGCGGCCGCCGCCGAAGCCAGCGAAGGCAGCGAAGGCACCGACGCGACAAGTGCCGCAGCGACCGCCGACGATCGCGTTCCCCCGCCGACTTCCCTGGACATTCCCCTGACGGAGCCCGTCGCATGACCCGCAAGACTGAATCGAAGAAGAACCAGCTGCCGACGCGCCGCGACGCGCTGGTGATCGGCGCCGGACTGGCCATGGGGCTGACCGGCGGACTCGCGGCCGGCACCGCGCGGGCGCAAGGCGCCGCCGCGCCGAAGGAGCTGAAGCTCGACTACGCCTACTACTCGCCGACCAGCCTGGTGCTGCGCCGCTTCGGCTGGCTGGAGGAGGACCTCGCCAAGGACGGCACGACGGTGCGCTGGGTGCTGAGCGCCGGCAGCAACCGCGCGCTGGAGTACCTCAACGCCGGCAGCATCGACATCGGCTCCACGGCCGGCCTGGCCGCGCTGCTGGCGCGTGCGAACGGCAATCCGATCCGCGCGCCCTACATCTTCTCGCGCCCGGAGTGGACGGCGCTGGTCGTGCGTCCGGACTCCGGCATCCGCTCGCTCGCGGACCTGAAGGGCAGGAAGATCGCGGCGACCAAGGGCACCGATCCCTACCTCTTCCTGCTGCGCGCGCTGCACACGGTGGGGCTCAAGCGCGGCGACATCGAGCATGTCGCGCTCCAGCATGCCGACGGGCGCGCGGCGTTGGAGCAGGGCCGCGTCGACGCCTGGGCCGGGCTGGATCCGCTGATGGCGGCGAGCGAGCTCGATGCCGGATCGAAGCTGCTCTACCGCAACGTCGGCTTCAACACCTACGGTTTCCTGAACGTGCGCGAAGAGTTCCTGAACCGCCATCCGCAGACGGTGAAGCGCGTGATCGCGGCCTACGAGCGGGCGCGCGCGTGGACGATCGCGAATCCGTCGGACGCCGCGAAGATCCTGTCCGAAGAGGCCAAGGTCAGTCTGCCGGTGGCCCTGCTGCAGGTGAAGCTGCGCAGCGACTTCTCGCACCCGCAGCCGTCGGACGAGCACGTCAAGGCGCTGCAGGCGGCGGCGCCCATCCTGACCGCGGAGCAGTTGGTGAAGCCCGGCGTGGACCTGAACCGCACGATCGCGGAGCTGGTCGACACGCGCTTCGCCAACGGCCTGATCAAGGCGTGAACGCATCGTCCTGGGTGCTCGGCGCGTTGCCGCCGGTGGCGGTGCTCGCGCTGGCGGAGGCCGCGGTGCGGCTCGGATGGATCGCGCCCAACCTGCTGCCGGCGCCGAGCGATGTCGCTGCGGCGCTGGCGCAGATGCTCCGCGACGGGCAACTGACGCAGCACGTCCTTGCGAGCAGCCTGCGCGTGGCGGGCGGCTTCGCGCTCGGCGCGGTGCTGGCGGTGCTGTTCGGCGCGCTGGTCGGCCTGTCGGGCCTGGCGGCAGCCGTGCTCACGCCGAGCTTCCAGGCCTTGCGCGCGATTCCGTCGCTCGCGTGGGTGCCGTTGCTGCTGTTGTGGCTCGGCATCGACGAGGCGTCCAAGGTCGCGCTGATCGCGATCGGCGCCTTTTTCCCCGTCTACATGGGCGTGTCCTCGGGCTTCCGCGACGTGGACCGCAAGCTGGTGGAGGTCGCGCGCCTGCGCGGGCTCGGCCGTGTGGCGCTCGCGCGTCGCGTGCTGCTGCCCGCCGCGCTGCCGGCGCTGCTCACCGGCCTGCGCAACGGACTGAGCCTCGCGTGGATGTTCATGGTCGCGGCCGAGCTGATCGCGGCAAGCCGCGGCCTGGGCTATCTGCTGACCGACGGCCGCGAGACCGGTCGCGCCGACCTGGTGATGGCGGCGATCGTGCTGCTCGCGCTGCTGGGCAAACTGACCGACAGCCTGATGGCCGCGGTGGAACAACGCGCGCTGCACTGGCGCGACAGCTTCGGAGGCCACGCATGAGCCTGTTGACCGTGTCCGTGCGCGCCAAGCGCTTCGCCCGCGACGTGCCCATCCTGCAGGACGTCCACTTCGATCTGAACGCGGGCGAGGTCCTCGGCCTGGTCGGCGCGAGCGGCTGCGGCAAGAGCACGCTGCTGCGCATCGCGGCGGGGCTGGATCCCGACTTCGACGGCGAAGTGCGGCTCGACGGCCGCGTGCGTCGCGGGCCGGACCGCGACATCGGCGTCGTGTTCCAGGAGCCGCGGCTGTTCCCGTGGCTGACGGTGGCCGAGAACGTCGGCTTCGACCTGGGCCAGGGCCATGACGAAGCGTGGGTCAACACGCTGCTGCGCGAGGTCGGCCTGGGCGAGCACGGCGAGGCGCTGCCGCGCCAGCTGTCCGGCGGCCAGGCACAGCGCGCCGCGATCGCGCGGGCGCTGTACACGCGGCCGCGCGTGCTGCTGCTCGACGAGCCGTTCTCCGCGTTGGACGCGTTCACGCGGATGCGGCTGCAGGACCTGGTGCGCGAGGTCGCGGCAAGACATGGCACCAGCCTGATCCTGGTCACGCACGACGTGGAGGAGGCCGTGCTGCTGGCCGATCGCGTGCTGGTGCTCGGCGCGGCGCCGGGCCGCATCGTGCGGCGCATCGAGGTGCCGCTGGTGCATCCGCGCGGTCGCGGGAGCGCCGCAGTGGCGGACCTGCGCGGCGAAGTGCTGCGGGAGCTGGAACGCCTTTCCTGATCCGAGGATGATCAGTCGCGTCTCCCTGCCCATAGCTGCAAAGCGTGTAAGCATCGACGATCTCCTTCGTTCGGCCAGGAAGGGACGGTTCGCAGAATGAGGCGGTTCCTGCTTCCTCCCCCCGCCATGACCGCCTCCGCCACCGCCCCGACCGCAGCCCTGGCCAACGACTTTCCAGGCTCGCCCGTTCTGCTCATCGCCGCGAGCCCCAGCCTGAAGTCGCGTTCCAGCGCCTTGCTCGGCGCCGCCGCGGAGCGGCTTCACCATCACGGCCTCTCGACCCGCACGCTGCGGATCCGCGACCTGCCGGCCCAGCCGCTGCTGCATGCCGACTTCGACGACGTCGAGCTCCGTGCCGCGCTGGCTGCCGTCGCCCAGGCGCGTGTCGTCGTGCTCGCGACGCCCATCTACAAGGCCGCCTACAGCGGACTGCTGAAGGTCTTCCTCGACCTGCTGCCGCAGGACGGACTGGCGGGCAAGAGCGTGTGGACGCTGGCCACCGGCGGGAGCATGGCGCACCTGCTGGCCCTGGACTACGGCCTGCTGCCGGTGCTGTCCGCGCTGGGCGCGCGCTCCCATGTCGACGGCGTCTACGCCTGCGACGCGCAGATCGCCAAGGACGCCGCCGGCGAATACCGCATCAACGACGACATCGCCCGCCGCCTGCTCGCCGGGGCGTCGCAGGTGCTGGACCGCGTGCCGGCGGCGCAGCCCGCCGCGCCGGTCTCGCGTCCCGCGTTGGTGCTCTGAATGCCCCCGACGCTGTGAACGCCCCGCGCAAGGTGCCCACCGACCCTGCGCCCATGTCGCTGACTTCTCCGATTCCTCTCATTCCAGGACCACCACCATGCCGTTCTTCCTCGACCGCCGCGGCGCACTGGCCTTCGCGGCCGCGCTGACCACCTCGCTCAGCCTGTTCGCCGGCGTCGCCAGCGCGCAGACGGCGGCCAAGCCGACGGAAGTCCGCATCGGCTTCCAGAAGTACGGCACGCTCACCGTGCTGAAGGCCAAGGGCGACCTGGACAAGCGCTTGAGCGCGCAGGGCATCGCCGTGAAGTGGACCGAGTTCCCCGCCGGCCCGCAGCTGCTGGAAGGCCTGAACGTCGGCTCCATCGACTTCGGCACCGTCGGAGAGGCGCCGCCGATCTTCGCGCAGGCCGCCGGCGCGGACCTGGTCTACGTCGCCAACCAGCCGCCCGCGCCGACGGCGGAAGCGCTGATCGTGCCGAAGGACTCGCCGATCCGGACGCTCGCCGACCTCAAGGGCAAGAAGGTCGTCCTGAACAAGGGCTCCAACGTCCATTACCTGCTGGTCAAGCTGCTGGAGAAGCAGGGCCTGAAGTACACCGACATCACCGTCGTCTACTTGCCGCCGGCCGATGCGCGCGCCGCGTTCGAGCGCGGCGCCGTCGACGCCTGGGTGATCTGGGATCCGTTCCTGGCCGCGGCGGAACGCCAGCTCGGCGCGCGCGTCGTGGCCGACGGCAAGGGCGTCGTCGCCAACCACCAGTTCTACCTGGCCGAGCGCGGCTATGCGGAGAAGTATCCGCAGGTCGTGCAGGCGATCATCGAGGAACTCGCCAAGCTCGACCGCTGGTCCGAGAACAACAGCGCCGCCGTCGCCGCGCTGCTCGCGCCGCAGATCGGACTCGACCTCGCGACGACGGAAGTCGCCGCCGCACGCTTCGCCTACGGCATCCAGCCGATCACGCCGGCCATCGCCGCCGAGCAGCAGAAGATCGCCGACGCCTTCCATGCGCTGAAGCTGATCCCCAAGGCGATCCGCATCGCCGACGCGCTGCCGAAGTCGGTCACCACCGCCGCCAAGTAAGCGCCGCCGCCAGCCCACCGCCGCGACGTCGCGGCTCCTCACACGAGCTTCCCCCCATGAAGATCCTCTGGTTCATCCCCACCCACGGCGATTCGCGCTACCTCGGCACCTCCAAGGGCGCCCGCGTCGCGGACTTCGACTACTACCGCCAGATCGCCATCGCGGCCGACAGCCTCGGCTACGAAGGCGTGCTGCTGCCCACCGGCCGCAGCTGCGAGGACAGCTGGATCGTCGCGGCCAGTCTCATCGACGCGACGCGGCGGCTCAAGTTCCTCGTCGCGCTGCGGCCCGGGCTGGTGCAGCCGGTGCAATCGGCGCGCATGGCGGCGACGCTCGATCGCCTGTCCGGTGGACGCCTGCTGGTGAACCTGGTCACCGGCGGTGACCCCGATGAGCTGGCCGGCGACGGCCTGTTCCTGCCGCATGAGGAGCGCTACGCGCTGTCGACTGAATTCCTGACCGTGTGGCGCGACGTGCTGCGCGCCAGCCATGAGGGCGAGGCCATCGACTTCGACGGCGAGCAACTGCGCGTCAAGGGCGGCAAGCTGCTGTACCCGCCGATCAACACGCCGTACCCGCCGGTGTTCTTCGGCGGCTCGTCGGGGCCGGCGATCGACCTCGCGGCCGAGCAGGTCGACACCTACCTGACCTGGGGCGAGCCGCCGCAGGCCGTCGCCGAGAAGATCGGCGAGGTGCGCGCGGCGGCGGAAGCGAAGGGCCGACAGCTCGAGTACGGCATCCGCCTCCACGTCATCGTGCGCGAGACCGAGGAGGAGGCGTGGGCCGCCGCCGGCGACCTGGTCAAGCATCTGGACGAGGACGTGATCGCCGCGGCGCAGGCCAAGTTCGCGTCGATGGACTCGGTCGGCCAGCGCCGCATGGCGGAGCTGCACGGCGGCCGCTTCGACAGGAACGACATCCGCGCCGGATTGGAGATCTCGCCCAACCTGTGGGCCGGCGTGGGCCTGGTGCGCGGGGGCGCGGGCACGGCGCTGGTCGGCAATCCGCAGCAGGTCGCCCATCGCATCCAGGAGTACGCGGCCCTGGGCCTCGAGTACTTCGTGCTCAGCGGCTATCCGCATCTGGAAGAGGCCTACCGCTTCGCCGAGCTCGTGTTCCCGCTGCTGCCGCTGGACGTGCGCGAGAAGCTCAGCGCGCCCAAGCTGACCGGCCCGTTCGGCGAGATCGTCGCCAACAACTTCGTGCCCGGTCCGGCCAAGCTGGCCGCGGCGAGCTGAGATGAGCGCCGTCGCGATCCAGGCCGAGTCCCAACCCCAGGCCCAGTCCGGGGTTCAGTCTCGGGCCCAGTCCCGGGTCCAGCGACGTCCGGGCCGCGGCGCGGGCGTGTTCAAGGGCCTGGTGCCCTGGCTGGTGCCGCTGGCGGTGCTCGCGCTGTGGCAGTTGAGCGCGCAGGCCGGCTGGCTGTCGACGCGCGTGCTGCCGGCGCCGTCGGCGGTGGCCAAGGCCGCGTGGGAGCTGGCGTTGTCGGGCGAGCTCTGGCGGCATCTCGCGGTGAGCACCGGACGCGCCTTCATCGGCTTCACGATCGGCGGCGGGCTCGGGCTGCTGCTGGGCCTGCTGACGGGGTCGCAGCGCTGGGCCGAGACCGCGCTCGACACGACGCTGCAGATGCTGCGCAACATCCCGCCGCTGGCGCTGATCCCGCTGGTGATCCTGTGGTTCGGGATCGACGAGACGGCCAAGCTGTTCCTGGTCGCGCTGGGCGTGTTCTTCCCGGTCTACCTGAACACCTTCCACGGCATCCGCGGCGTGGACCGCGACCTGATCGAGATGGCGCGCTCCTACGGCCTCAGCGGCTGGTCGCTGTACCGCCAGGTGATCCTGCCGGGCGCGGTGGCGTCGATCCTGGTGGGGCTGCGTTTCTCGCTGGGCCTGATGTGGGTGCTGCTGATCGTGGCCGAGACCATCTCGGCGCAGAGCGGCATCGGCTACATGACGATGAATGCGCGCGAGTTCCTGCAGACGGACGTGGTGCTGGTCGGCATCCTGATCTACGCGTTGCTGGGCAAGCTCGCCGACGTCGCGGCGCAGGCGCTGGAACGGGCGTGGCTGCGTTGGCATCCGGGGTATCAGACATGACGGGCAAGACATGATGAGCGTGACCGAGATCGACGTCCTGACCGAATGGCAGGATTCGCAGCCCGCGGCGCTGCCTGCCGCGGCGTCGCCGCGCGCGACGACCGTGCAACGCGAGGCCGTCGCGACAGGTCCCGCGCATGCACAGCCGGATGGACCAGCGAACGGGACGGTGAACGGGAAGGTGAACGGCCAGGTAAGTGGCCAGGCCGTGAAGCTCGACGGCCTGGGCAAGGCCTTCGGCGAGCGCCAGGTCTTGCACGGCATCGACCTGAACATCACGCCCGGCGAGTTTGTCGCCATCATCGGCCGCAGCGGCTGTGGCAAGAGCACGTTGCTGCGCCTGCTCGCCGGACTGGAGACGCCGAGCGTCGGCGCGCTGGCAGCGGGCGCGTCCGAGGACACGCGCTTCATGTTCCAGGACGCGCGACTGCTGCCGTGGGCGCGGGTGCTGGACAACGTCGCGCTGGGCTTGAAGGGGCACGATGCGCGCGAGCGGGCGCGACAGGCGCTGGCGCAGGTCGGGCTTGCGGACCGCGCCGGCGAGTGGCCCGCGCGCCTGTCCGGCGGTCAGCGGCAACGCGTGGCGCTGGCGCGCGCGCTGGTCCACGCGCCCAAGCTGCTGCTGCTCGACGAGCCGCTCGGCGCGCTGGACGCGCTGACCCGCATCGAGATGCAGCGGCTCATCGAGTCGCTGTGGACGCACCATCGCTTCACCGCGCTGCTGGTGACGCACGACGTGGCCGAGGCGGTCGCGCTCGCGGACCGCGTGCTGCTGATCGAGGACGGCCAGCTCGCGCTGAACCTGCGCATCGACCTGCCGCGTCCGCGTCGCCGCGATGCGACCTTCGCGTCGCTGGAGCAGCGACTGCTCGACCGCGTGCTGAGCACGCCCGGTCGTGAGCCTGAAGCCGCTCACGAACCGGCACCACTTTCCGTCGCCGCGCCGATGTTGCGCTGGGCGGTGTAGGAGCGCCCGCCGGCCGTCGGTGCTTGAAGGGCCGGGGGGCCTTCCACACCGACGGTCCGGCGCGGCCATCCCGAGCGCGACCCTCCCGATGGAGGCGGGCGCTTGAGTCGCACGGCCGCCTTGCGGTACCCTGGGTCGGATGACTCCCGTGCTCCCGACGTCGACGCCACTGCCCAATGCGGAGTGGCCTTATCTCGAGATCCTGATCCGCCTGGCGCTGGCCCTGTCCCTGGGCCTGCTGCTGGGTCTCGAGCGAGAGCGGCGCGGCAAGGAGGCGGGGCTGCGGACCTTCGGCTTCATCGCGCTGCTGGGCGCGCTCGGCGGCTCGCTCGGCGAGCACTACGCGCTGCTGAGCCTGCTGCTCGCCGCCGGGTTGGCGGTGCCGCTCAATGTCCACACGATGCGCGGTGGCCACGGCCCGGAACTCACCACCTCGGCGGCCATGCTGGTGACCTGCATGGCGGGCATCCTGTGCGGCCTCGGGCATACCGTGACTCCGGCGGCGGTGATGGTCAGCACGACCGCGCTGCTCGCATGGAAGGAGCGCCTCTCCGGTCTGTCGATGGGCCTGACCGAGGGCGAGGTGCGCTCCGCGCTGCTGCTCGCCATCCTGGCCATCGTGATCTACCCCGCGCTGCCGGCGGGGCCTATCGGACCCTGGCATCTGATCGAGCCGCGTGCGGCCTGGGTGACGGTGATCCTGATCGCCAGCATTGGCTTCGTGAACTACATCCTGTGGAAGCTCTACGGCTCGAAGGGCGCGGAGCTGTCCGCATTCTTCGGCGGTCTGGTCAACAGCAACTTCACGGTGGTGGAGATGGCGACCCGCGTGCGCGAGACGGCCGGCCGCTTCGCCGAAGGCGCCTACCGCGCGGTGCTGGTGGCCGTTGCCGCGATGGTGATGCGCAACGCGGTGCTGCTGCTGATCCTCACGCCGCTGGCGTTCATCAATGCCGCGGCGGCCTTCGGATTCATGGTGCTGGCGGCGGCGGGCTTCGTGGTGCTGAGCATCCTGTCGCGCCGCAACGGCGCCGGCGCCGAGGACGTCACCGACATCAAGCTCGAGCTGCCGTTCTCGCTGCCCGTGGCGCTGCGCTACGGCGTGCTGTTCCTGGCACTGCACGTGGTGGGCCGACTGATGCAGCGCGAGTTCGGCGAGAACGGCTTCTATCTGGTGACGGTGGTCGGCGGGCTGCTCTCCAGTGCCAGCGCGGTGGCTGCGGCCGCCAGCATGGCGTCGCAAGGTGCGATCGGTTTCGACGTCGCCGCCAACGGCGCGGTGTTGGCGTCCTTGACCAGCCTGGCCTTCAGCCTCTCGTTCATCGTGAAGACCGGCCACCGGCGCCTGATCGCGCGTCTGGCGCTGGCGATGGTGGTGATCGCGGTGGCCGGCGGCCTGGGCGTGCTGCTGCGCGAGCTGGTCACGCCCTGGATCAGCGGACTGCTGCCCAACGGCGGCTGACGCAGGACCCGGTCGTCCGCCGCGGCCGGTCTCAGCTCCCGAACGCCTTGCGCAGCCGTTCCCCCGCGAAGGCCTGCGCATTGCGCGCCTTCTCGACCACGGCCGCCATGCCGAAGAACTCGTGGGTGACGCCTTCGTAGTCGCGGCGCTCGACGAGCACGTCAGCCTTCTTCAACGCCTCTTCCATCTTCGCGCTGTCCGAGCGCAGCGGATCCACGCGCGCGCTGATCAGCGTCACCGACGGCAATCCCGCGAGCTTCGCGTCGACGAGGTTCAGACGCCAATCCTTGAGCTGCTCCTTGTTGTCGAGCAGCTTGTCGATGAACCACTCGACCATCGCGCGGTTGAGCGGCTGTGCGGCGGCGTTCTCGAGGTAGGACTCGGTGTTCAGGCTGCTCTGCGTGACGGGGTAGATGGCGAGCACGTGCGACGGCTTCTGCAGGTTGGCGTCCCGCGCGGCGATCGCGGTGGCCAGCGCGAGGTTCCCCCCGGCGCTTTCGCCCGCGAGCGCGATGCGGCTGATGTCGCCCTTGAAGCTGGCCGCGTTGGCGATGGTCCATTTGTAGGCGGCCAGGGCGTCGTCCCAGGCGGCGGGGAACTTGTTCTCCGGCGCCTGCCGGTAGTCGACGGAGACCACGATCGCCTGCGCCTGCTTGGCGATGCCACGCGCGCTGGCGTCGTAGACCTGCTTGTCGGCGATGACCCAGCCGCCGCCGTGGAAGTAGACGACGACGGGGAAGGGGCCCGGGCCGGCCGGCGTGTAGAAGCGCGCCGGGATCATGCCCGCGCCGCCCTGCACGGCGCCGTCGGTGCTGGTCACGCCGGGCACGAGTTGCGCGGGATCGGTGCTGCGGCCGTTCTGGCGCAGCAGCGCGTTGACGGCGTCGGTGACGGTCGGGTTGGCGCGGGCGGCGGGCACGTCGAGCTTCTCGATCGCCTTGGGTCGCAGGCCCTCATGCGCCGTCAGCACGGCGCGCATGTCGCCGTCGAGCCGGATCCGGCCCATCGTCTTGGCGATGGCGGTCTTGACCTTGCTGGGCTGCTCGTTGCCCGTGCCCTTGCCGGCGTCGTCGGCGGCATGCACGAAGGGCAGGGTGAACAGCAGCGCGCTGAGCGCGGCGACCTGGAAGTGAAGGCGGGGCATGGCGACGTCCTTGTTGAGCGGTGCGGCGCATCCGATGCGGATGCTCGCGCTCGGCTCAGCAAGCCGGGTGCCCGATCGGTTAATCTCCCGCGCGGCGCCTTGGAAAGCGCCGACAAGAACGAGCCGGACCACCGGCATGCAGGGAGGAATCACTGTCGCACGACCTCGATCGAGGGACGCGTGAGCCTGCCTGCATGCCAGCTGCTGACGCCTGGCCTGTGAGGAGGTGACGGGAGGACGCGATCGTAAGACGCCCCGGGGAGGGCGGTCCTACAACTCCGACTTCAGGCGCTCGAAGGTCTCACGCAGCAGCTTGGACATCGGCTTGCGAGGGCTGGCGCCAGACCTCGCACAGCTGGGTGAAGAGCACCTGCTCCTGCTCCGCATAGAAGGCCTGCTTGCGCGAGTACAGCGTCGGGCTGCACCGCATCAGCGTGTCGATGGCCTGCATCTCCTCGAAGATGTAGCGCGCCATGTGCCGAGTCGGCCTCCGCGCTGCCGATGCCCGCGCTGACGCGTGCGGAGGACGCAAATCCCGGCAGCCCGCCATGGCGCGTCATCGATTTCGACTGGGTCGATGCAGCGCGATCGCGCGCCGTGCCTGCTCGAATGGCGTCGCGATCCTGCATGTGCAGCACAGGGCAGCGACACGGCTGTCTGGCGCGCACTCAGGCCCGCACTCGCGCGGGGTGGTCATTTCCTCGCCTTCGCCTCCAGCACGAAATAGGCGACGGCGGCGATCGACAGCGGGGCGAGGTAGTAGAGCGCCCGATACGCGATCAGCGCGGCGAGGACCTGCCCGTGCCCCAGCGTCGGACCGAGGAACGCGACGAACACGCCTTCCAGCACGCCCAGGCCCGCGGGCACATGTGCGATGACGCCCGCCACCGCGGCGACCAGCAGCACGGACAAGGTGTGGCCGTAGTCCACCCCCTGCTGCAGCAGCACCCAGAGCACGGCGCCCATCGTCAGCCAGTTGGCCGAGGAGATCGTCAGCTGCATCAGCGCCAGGCGCAGGCTCGGGACGAAGAAGTCGTGGCCGCGCAGTCGGAACTCGCGACGCGGGGAGAAGGCGCACAGCGCCAGGTAGGCGGCCACGACGCCCCACATCAACGCGCCCAGCCCGCGCAGCGCGCCGGTGCCGACGCGCCACTCGGCCGGCGGTTCGAGCCATCCGAAGAGGAAGAGCCCGCCCGCCAGCAGCCCGTAGCCGAGCCAGTTCGAGGCCATGCTCAGCGCGAGGATCTTCGCCGGCACCGGGTGTCGCAGGCCTTCGCGCGCGTAGAGCCGCAGCCGCATCGCGACGCCGCCGACCAGCGAGCCGAGGTTGAGGTTGAACGCGTAGCTGATGAACGTGATCAGCATCACCCGCCGCGTCGGCACCGCATGGTGCGCCCAGTGCTTGCCGATCAGGTCGTAGCCGCTGTAGATCAGATGGCTGAGCGCGCACAGCGCCGCGCCGCCGACGAGCACGCCCGGCGGCAGCTGCCGCAACGCGTCGCCGACGTCCGCCCAATCGACCTGGCGCGCCGCCCACGCGAGCAACCCCACCACCGCGACCGCGAACAGGCCGCTCAGCCATCGGCTCCAACGCCAGCGCACCGGGCGCCGCGCCGCGGCATCCGGCGTCGGCGTGGCACTCACGCGGCGGTCTCCTTGCTCAGGCAGCGCGCGCCTTGCGGGTCTTGCGCGCCCTGCACGTCCTGCACGTCCAGTGCGTCTTGCTCATCTCGCACGCGCTGTACGGCCTGCTGCCACTGCCAGGCTTCCGCCCCCGGCGTCTGCGGGGCGCTGACGAGCACCGTCGTGTCGGCGACCGGCATCACCGGCTGCGTCTGCCGCGGCAATCGCGCCAGCCAGCGCGGGAAATGCCTCATCACGTGGAAGACGAAAGCGCCCATGCCAAGACGCCACCACCAGCGGTGCGCGTTGGTGTGTTCGAGCTTGAGCAGCTTGCACTGGCTCTTCATCAGCGGGAGGAGCTTGTCGCGCAAGGCGCGGTTGAACGCGCGGTCCTCGACGATCACATTGGCCTCAAGGTTGAGCGACAGGCTCAGCGGGTCGAGGTTGCTGGAACCCACCGTCGCCCAGTGGTCGTCGACCAGCGCCACCTTGGCGTGGATCGGTCGTTCGCAATACTCGTGGATATGGACGCCGGCGCGCATCAACTGGTCGTAGACCATCTGCGCCGCCCAACGCGCCCAGGCGATGTCGGGTTGGCCTTGCAGGATCAGGTGGACCTTCACGCCGCGGCGCGCTGCGCGCTGCATGCTCCGCAGCAGCAGGAAGCCGGGGAAGAAGTAGGCGTTGGCGATGATCACCTCGTGCCGCGACGCGTGCAGCGCGAGCCGGTACATGCGCTCGATGTCGTCGCGGTGGCGGTGGTTGTCGCGCGTGACGATGACCGCCTTGGCCTGGCCGACGGCCGAAGTCGCCGTGTCTCCGGTGGACGGGTTGCTCTTTCGAGGTTCCTGCGCGCGGCTTGGCCACCAGCGTCGCTGGGCGGTCGGTCCGGCGGAGGGCGTCTGCGGTGTCGCGGTCGCGAGGATCTCTCCCGTCACGCGACGGAGCTGCGCCACGACCGGCCCCTGGACGCGCACCGCGTAATCCTGCTTCGCCTCCGGACCGAAATCGAGCAGGTGGTCCGCCGAATAATTGATGCCGCCGATGAAGCCCGTCTCGCCGTCGACGACGACGATCTTGCGGTGCAGCCGGCGGAACGGCTTCAGACGGCGCGACAGCTTGGGCGGCGGATCGAAGACGTGCAGCCGCACGCCCGCGTCGATGAGACCACTCACGAAATTCATCGACAGCTCCGGCGACCCGAACCCGTCCACCGTCATGTCGACGCGCACGCCGCGCTTCGCGGCGGCGATGAGGACCTCGCGCAAGGCCAGCCCGACCTTGTCCTCGAAGAGGATGAAGGTCTCGATGAGCACCTCGTGCTTCGCGGCCTCGATCGCGGCGAAGACGGCGGGGAAGAACTCTTCGCCGTTCTCGAGCAGCTCGAGGCGGTTGCCGGCGCTCCAGTCGGGGCGCTTCACAGCCGGATCTCCGCCGCCAGCGGCGCATGGTCGGACAGGTGCGACCAGGGCCGGCGCGGCAGCACGATCGGATCGTGCACCGACGCCCCGCGCACGTAGATGCGGTCCAGCGCCAGCAGCGGGAAACGCGCGGGGAAGGTGCGCGCCGCGGCGCCGTAGGACTTCACGAAGACCTCCGCGAGGCCGGCGCAGCGGCTCAGCATCCGGTGCGCGCGCTGGCGCCAGTCGTTGAAGTCGCCCGCGACGATGACCGGGTCCTCGGGCGGCAGGCTGTTGATCAGCTGGCACAGGCGCTCGACCTGGCGCTGGCGGTGCGATTCGCGCAGGCCCAGATGGACGCAGATCGCGTGCAGTTCGCGGCCGTCGGCGAGCTGGAGCACGCTGTGCAGCAGGCCGCGTCGCTCGGGGCCCTCGATGGAGACGTCGTGGTTGGTGTGCCGCGTGATCGCGAACTTGGACAGCAGCGCGTTGCCGTGGTGACCCTGCGGATAGACCGCGTTGCGGCCGTAGGCGAAGTCGCTCCACAGGCTGTCCGCGAGGAACTCGTAGTGGGGTGTCTGCGGCCAGGTGGGGACGCGGGCCGCGTGCAGTTCGTGCTCGCCGAGCACTTCCTGCAGGAAGACGACATCGGCCGAGACGGCCCGGACCGCCTCCCGCAGCTCGTGCAGGATGAAGCGGCGGTTGAAGAAGCCGAAACCCTTGTGGAGATTGACGGTGAGGACGGTGAATTTCATGGCCTGCCCAGGCAAGCCATGTTCCCGTCACCCGTTCAGAGGTCGTCGGGCTTCAGCATCATGGGGCCGACGCACAGGACCCCGAAGGTGAGCGCGAAAGCGCCCACGAGAATCGCGCCGATCAGTTCAAGCATGGGGTGCTCCTGTGGCGATGCCGCGTCGCGGCGGGCGCCCGGTTCCCCGGGCGCAAGGCCCGGATCTCCGGGTGGGAGCGATCAATACTAGACCTGTCCGTCGCCTCGCCGCAATCGCGTCCGCCGGTGTCCCACCGCCCGTTCGGGGGATTCCCGGCGCGGGTTGCGCATTCCTTCCAGGCGTGCTCCGACCGGGCGCCCCCGGGGCTGCGTTGCCGTACGCGTCCGATAACACCCTGACCCTGTCTTGCGCCAACGTAACGTCGGCGCAATGAAGTCCATCAAAGCGCAACGCGGCGCGCCGGGCGGAGGCATCGCCCCTAGATTGCGGGCCACCGAACTCGTTGCCCAGGAGCACCTACGTGGCCAAGCCCCCCTTCAAGTCCCTTTGCAAGCCCCTCCCGAAGCCGGTCTCGAAGCCGCTGCCCAAGCCGCTGCTGCTGCCCCGGCTCATCGGCCTCGCGCTCGGCGCCGCGGCGTTCGGCTCCGCGACCGCGCAGGAGGCCAACCAGCAGCTCGACACCGTCGAGGTCCGCGGCGTGCGGGCGACGCTGAAGAAGAACCTGGCCGAGAAGCGCGAGGCGCAGAACATCGTCGACAGCATCAGCGCCGAGGACGTGGGCAAGTTCCCCGACAAGAACGTGGCCGACTCGCTGCAGAGGGTGCCCGGCATCTCGGTGGACCGCATCTGGGGGGAGGGCAAGGCCATCTTCGTGCGCGGCACCGACAAGAACCTCAACATGACGCAGCTCAACGGCCAGGCCGTGGCCTCGTCCGAGTGGTGGCTGAACGAGCCGCAGACGCGCAGCTTCAACTACGACGTGCTGCCGTCCGAGATCGTCGGCAGCCTGGACGTCTACAAGAGCCCGTCGGCCGACCAGGATGAAGGCTCCATCGGCGGCCTCGTCATCGTCAAGACGCGCCGGCCGCTGGCCTTCAAGGACCCATTGACGGTGCAGGTCGCCGCCGAGGCCCTGTACAGCAAGCTGCCCGACAAGACCGATCCGCAGCTCTCGGGCCTGCTGAACTGGAAGAACGACGACAAGACCTTCGGCGTGCTGCTGGCCATCAGCAGCCAGAAGCGCCACATGCGCCGCGACGGCCTGGAGCAGTTCTCCGACGGCAAGTACGACGTGAAGGACCAGAACGGCGTGGTCACCAACGCCTACGCGTCCTGGGGCGGCGGCTCGGCCATCTTCCGCCAGGAGCGCGAGCGCACGACGACCAACCTCGCGCTGCAGTTCCAGCCCAATCCGGCCACCGACCTCGTGCTGAACCTGATGGATTCGGACATGAAGATGAACAACAACAACCAGAACTACCTCTGGCAGGCCGGCGGCCTGGCGGTGGGCGGCGTCATCAGCGCCGTCGACCCGAAGTTCATCACCGTGGCCGACGGCAGCAAGGCGCTGGTCGGCGGCACCTTCGGGCCCAGGACCGGCGTGTCCTTCGAGCCCATCTATCGCGAGAGTTACATCAAGTCGCGCGTGGCGGACCTCGACGGCACCTATCAGGGCGGCAGCTGGCAGGTGCACGGCCAGGCCGGCACCACGAGCAGCTCGGGCGGCAGCAAGCATGACCGCCACTTCTGGATGGAAGGCGACACGCGCACGACGATCTCGCTGGGGCCCGATCACTACGGCGTGAAGTACCTCGACATCAACCCGCTGGATCCGAATGCGCTGACGCTCAAGTCCGGCGACGACCGCATCCGCCGCATGGATGCCAAGGAGAACTACGCGCAGGGCGACGTCACCTTCGACATCGACGGCAGCGTCATCAAGGCGGTGAAGGTGGGCGCCAAGTTCCGCGACAACACGCTGAAGAACACCCGCATCCAGGGTACGGCCGGGCCGGGATCGCCGGGCTGGCAGTCGTTCTCGCTGGCCGACCTGTCCACCGGCCCGTCGCCGCTGCTGAGCCAGGCCGGGGGCACGTCCGACGCGCTGAGGCAGTACGCCTGGTTCGACGACGGTCTCGTCGTCGGCAAGGGCATCCCGATGTTCGACAAGGCGATGACCTACACGGACGTGCTCAACGAGAACTACAAGATCCACGAGCGCATCAGCGCGGTCTATGCGAAGGCCGACTTCTCGGTGGCCAGGTTCCGCGGCGACTTCGGCCTGCGCGTCGTGCGCACGCAGCAGACCTCGGACGGCTATCTCGGCAATGCCGGCGGAGGCTTCTCACCCACCAGCGTCGATCACAACTACACCGACGCGCTGCCCAGCCTCAACGTCGTCTACGACCTCAGCAAGGAGGTGGTCCTGCGGGGCGCGGTCTCGCGCGCCATGGCCCGCCAGACCTTCGACCTGCTCAGCCCCGGCCTGCGCCGCGACGGCACCGTGCTGTCCAAGGGCTACGCCGGCAACCCGCTGCTCAAGCCGGTGCACGCCAACCAGGCCGAGATCGGCGCGGAGTGGTACTACGCCGATGCCGCGCTGCTCTCGGGCACCTTCTTCATCAAGAAGCTCGACACCTTCACCTACAAGGCGTCCAAGTCCGAGCAGGTGGGCGGCGAGACGCTGACGGTGGAACGCCCCTACAACGCCGACAACGGCGCCGACATCAAGGGCGTCGAGCTGCAGTGGCAGCAGCCCTTCGGCCACACCGGCTTCGGCACCGTCGTGAACTACACCTTCACCGACGCCAAGGCCGGCGCCGTGGCGGGCCAGCCGCGCCTGAAGGTGCTGGGCAACTCGCGCGACCAGTTCAACTTCAGCGGCTACTACGAGCGGGGACCGATCACGCTGCGCGTGTCCTACAACTACCGCTCCAAGAGCTACGGCAACGTCGAGATGGGCGGCCAGGTCGTCAACGCCGCCTACGGCCAGTGGGATGCGTCGGCCAGCTGGGACGTGACGCGCAACATTGCGCTTTATGCCAGCGCGGTCAACATCAACAACGAGGTCATCAAGTCCAACACCGTCGACGGCATCCCCATCGGCCTGTACGAGAACGGCGCACGCTACAGCGTCGGCGTCCGGGCCAAGTTCTAAGGGGCTGTCTTGTCCATGCACACCACAACCCTCACCCCCCCGGCGCGCCAGGGCGTGCTGCTGCCGATGATCTTCATCGGGCTGATGTTCTTCATCCTCGGCTTCGTCACCTGGCTCAACGGCTCGCTGATCCCCTTCCTGAAGATCGTCTGCGCGCTCAACAACTTCCAGGCCTTGTGGGTGGCCTTCGCCTTCTACATCGCCTACACGGTGATGGCGCTGCCGTCGGCGGCCCTGCTGGCCCGCATCGGCTACAAGAAGGGCATGACGGCCGCGCTGGGCGTCATGGCCGCCGGCGCGCTGGCCTTCATCCCGGCCGCGCGCTCGGGCCAGTACGCGATCTTCCTCGCCGCGCTGTTCACGCTGGCCAGCGGCATGACGCTGATGCAGACGGCCATCAACCCTTACATCGTCTGCATCGGCGCGCGCGAGAGCGCGGCCATGCGCATCTCGATCATGGGCCTGTTCAACAAGGGCGCGGGCATCGTCGTGCCGCTGGTGTTCTCGGCGCTCATCCTGTCGGGCATGGAGCGCTTCTCCGAGTCGGCCCTCGCGGCGCTGGATGTCGCGGGCCGCGAGGCGCTGCGCAACGAGCTGTCGCAGCGTCTGGTCCTGCCCTACGCGGTGATGGCCGCGGGTCTGCTGGCCTTCATGGCCCTGATCCACTTCTCCTCGCTGCGCGAGCCGGACCTGGACGAGAACGACGCGCGTTCAGCCTCGACTTCTGACGCGCCTTCTGAAGCGCCTTTTGAAGCGGCTTTTGAAGCGCCGCCGGACAGGGCGAGGCGCTGGGGCGTTTTCCAGCATCCGCAGGTCGTGCTCGGCGCCATCGCGCTGTTCGGTTATGTCGGCGTGGAGGTGATCGCGGGCGACACCATCGGCCTCTATGGCCGCGAGCTTGGGGTGACGCACTACGGGGTGCTCACGTCCTACACCATGGGCTTCATGGTGCTGGGATATCTGCTGGGCGTGGCGCTGATCCCGAAGTGGATGTCGCAGCGCACCGCGCTGATCCTGTCGGGAGCGGGCGGCCTCCTGTTCGTGCTGGGTGTCGCACTGTCGTCGCCGACGGCCTCCGGTATCTCGCAGGCGCTGCTGGGCTGGGCGGGCGTGCCGCCGGTGCCCGACACGGTGTTCTTCCTGGCGCTGCTGGGCCTGTCCAACGCGCTGGTGTGGCCGTCCATCTGGCCGCTGGCGCTGGAGGGCCTGGGCCGGTACACGGCCGCCGGCTCCGCCTTGCTTATCATGGGCATCGCCGGCGGCGCGCTGATCCCCATGCTCTACGGGCACCTGGCCGATGTGACCAGCCCGCAGCTCGGCTACTGGGTCATGCTGCCCTGGTACGGGCTCATCCTGCTCTACGCCCTGTTCGGCAGCCGCCTCAGGCGGTGGTGAAGGCGGTCCTTCTTGCACGGCGGGTCTGGCTGACTGCGGCGGTCGCAGTACGTCGGGTGAGGGAGGGGGTGAGAACTCAGCCCGCCGGGAGGGCGACGCGCGCTTCGAAACCGCCCGACGGGTGATTGCGGAAGCGCACCGTGCCGCCGTGGTCGGCCACGATCTCGCGCACGATGGACAGGCCCAGGCCGAGGCCGTCCTGACGCAGGCTGGCCCCATGCTCCAGCCGCGTGTAGGGCTGGCCCAGTCGGGTGAGCGCGCTGTCGGGCACGCCGGGCCCGTGGTCGCGCACGGTGACCAGCACGAGGCCTTCCTCGTCGCTGCCCACGCTCACCTCCACCGCCTGCGCGGCATCGCCATAGAACATCGCGTTGTCCAGCAGATTGCCGATGGCGCGCTTGAGCGCCAGCGGCTTGCCGAACACGGTCAGCGGCTCGTTCTGCAGCTCGATCCTGTGCCCGCCCATGCGCGCGTCCCGCACCATCTTCTGAAGGACCAGGTCGATGCGCAGCGGCGCGCGGTTCTCGTGGATGTCGGTGTCCTTCACGATCTGCAGGGCGGTCTTCACCATCATGTCCAGCTCGTCGAGGTCCTCGTGGAACTCGTCCTGCACGGCGGTGTCGTCCAGCAGTTCGCTGCGCAGCCTCAGGCGCGTGATCGGCGTGCGCAGGTCATGCGAGATGGACGCGAACAGGCGCTCGCGATCGCCGATGTAGCGGCGGATGCGTTCCTGCATGTCGTTGAAGGCCTCGATGGCCTGGCGCACCTCCTGCGTGCCGCTGACGGGCAGCGGCTTGGGCGCCACCCGCCGGCCCACGCGCGCGGCCGCCTGGCTCAGGCCCGCCAGCGGCCGCGTGATCGCGCGTACGGCGATCAGCGTCAGCAGCACCGCCAGGCCCAGCGCCAGCAGTTGCGGGGTCAGGCGTTGCCAGGTGAAGAACTCCAGCTGTTCCAGGAAATAAGGGTCGGGCAGGGTGCTGCTGAGGTAGAGCCATACGCCCGGCTCGGTCTCGGCCTGGATGACGAGGAAGGGTGCCGGCCGCTCGACGGCGATCAGCGACGGCTCCACCCAGCTCTCCGGAAGGTCGCTGAGCAGCGCGCCGCTGGGCGCCACCGCCAGGCCGATGGGCGAGGCCAGCGCGACGCGCACCGGCGTGCCCGGGGGCAGCTGGGCCGTCAGCTCCTGGGTGACCCGCTGTTCCAGCAGGCGCGCCATGGGCTGGTCGGGCAACGGCGTCACCGGCACTGCCGCGTTGTTGAAGAAGACCTGGAAGCGCGTGCCGCCCATGGTGCGCAACTGCTCGATGAGCAGCGGCCGGTAGGCGGCGGGCAGTTCACGCAGGGCCCGCACCGCGCCCATGGCGCCGCTGGTCACATGATGGGCGGCCAGTTCGGTCTGGCGCCGCACGCGCTGCTCGATCTGGCTGTACCAGACCAGGTTGACCGTGAGTTGCACCAGGGCCAGGCCGCCCAGCATCGCCAGGACGAAGCGGCCCTGCAGGCTGTCGAAGAGGAATTTGCGGGCGCGCTGCTCAAGGCGCATGCCGCGGCGTCACGGTGGTCGAGAACACATACCCCGATCCGCGCACGGTCTTGATCAGCGCGGGCTGCTTGCCGTCGTCCTGCAGGCGTTGGCGCAGGCGGCTGACCTGCACGTCCAGCGAGCGGTCCAGCGGCCCCAGGTCGCGCCCGCGCGTGACCTCGGCCAGGCGGCTGCGGTCCAGCACCTCGCCGGGGTGTTCGACGAGCAGCTTGAGCAGCTGGAAGTCCATGCCCGACAGTGCCGTCGCCGTGCCGTCGGGGTCGACCAGGCTGCGCTCGAGCAGGTCCAGCGTGAAGCCGTTGAAGGCGTAGTAGCGCGGCTCCTTGGCCTTCTCCTGGCCGGTGCGGCGGGTGATGGCCTTGATGCGCGCCAGCAGCTCGCGCGGGTTGAAGGGCTTGCCGAGGTAGTCGTCGGCGCCCAGCTCCAGGCCGACGATGCGATCGGTCTCGTCCGCGCTGGCCGTCAGCATGATGACCGCCACCTCGGAACGGCGGCGCACCGACTGGCACAGCGTGAAGCCCTCGGTGTCGGGCAGCATCACGTCGAGGATGCACAGGCTGATCTCGTCGCGGTGGCGCTCGAACTCGGCCATGAAACTGGCGCCGTCGTGGGCCAGCAGCACCTCGTACTGGTTCTTCTCGAGGTAGGTCTTCAGCAGGCTGCGGATCTTCTGGTCGTCGTCGACGATCAGGATTTTTCGAGGGGTCATGGGGCGGCTTTCCTTGGGCTCAGCGCGCGCAGCAGGCCCTGCAGCTTGCGCTGGGCGGCGGCGGGCGACTGGCTCGGGTCCAGCGCGAAGCGGTGGACGGTTTCGATGATGGCGTTCTTGCCGATCTCGCCGAAGGCCATGCGGTGCACGAGGCTGGGCACGCGCGGCGTGGCGGGGTTGGCGAAGAGGTGGAACGAGGCCTGGGCGCAGGGGTCGAGCTCGTCCACCGGCACGTCGCGGCGCACCGGGATCGACCCCTTGATGCGGTTGTAGCCCAGCTGCAGCGTGGCGCTGCCGAGCAGCTCGGCCATCTTCTCCTGGTCGGCCTGGCTGCTGCCGTTGCCGGCCAGCATGGCCAGCGTGTCGATGCTGTAGAGATGGGCCTGGGCGGTGCCCGGCACGGCCTTGCAGCTGAAGTCGCGATCGCCTTCCAGTCCCATCGCGCCGAGCTCGCCGCGGGCCCAGTCGCCCATGATCATCATGGCGCTGCGCTCGTTGGCGAAGTCGGCGACGACGTCGGTCCAGGGCCGCTCCCCGGGCGCCACGCCGCTGGCGGGCAACGCGAGGTTGCGCCAGTTGCGCAGGCGTCTGAGCGCGCGCTCCAGCGCCGGATCGTCGAAGGCGCTGAGGTCCCGCTGCTCCAGCATGCGGCGGTACAGGGCCGGGCCGGCTTCGCTGAGCAGCAGGGCCTCGAAGACGGTGGCCACCTGCCAGGGCTCGTCGCTGAAGGCCACCGGCGTGACGCCGGCGGCGCGCAGCTTGACCGCGGCGCGCTCCAGGCCGTCCCAGTCCTCGGGCGGGGCGATGCCGTGGCGCTTCAGCAGCGCCTTGTTCAGGTAGAGGTTGTTGATGCGCTGGATGCCCAGCGGCGCCGCGACGACGTGGCCCCGCACGGTGACCTGCGCCATGACCTGCGGGAACATGACCGTGGACCAGTTGCGCCGGGCCGCGACGCCGTCGAGTTCCAGCAGCAGGCCCATGTCGGCCCATTCGTTCATGGACGCGCCGTTGAGCTGGGCCACCTTGGGCGCCATGCGGCGCAGGATGCGCTCGTTCAGCACCTTGATGGCGGGGCCGCCGCCACCGCCGGCGACTGCGCCGTCGACCCATTTCAGGCCGTTCTCGGCCATGCGCGCGGCGACATGGTTGGCCGCGGCACGCTCGCTGGCGGAGGTCCACCAGTGCAGCACGTTCAGCTCACCGGCGCCGTCCACCGGTGGGGCGGCGGCGATCGGCCCGGCCGCCATGACCGAGCAACTCCAGGGCAAGACCGTCAGCGCCACCATGCGTCGCATCTTGCGGGCGGCCAGGCGGCGCCAACCTTGCGTTTCGTACGACCGCTGTAATGTTGTGTGACTCAAGGACGCCGCCGGACTGCAGGGAGGCGTGGATTGTCTTGAGCGATGCGGCAGATGGCGATTGGGGCTTTACCGCGAGCCGATGGCGTCGCGCGCGCGAAAGGAAGTTCGGATGTCCGGCCTGTGGCGCGTCGACGGTTCTTTAGAACACTGGCGGAGCCTGAAGCTGCAGCGCCAAAGAGAAAGGGGTCGCGCCTTTCGGTGCGACCCCTTCCGGATCTGTTGGTGGAGAGGAGGAGGATCGAACTCCCGACCTTCGCATTGCGAACGCGACGCTCTCCCAGCTGAGCTACCCCCCCAACGAAGACATCGACTATAGCAGAGATTTCACGAAGTCAGCCAGGCCGGCGGGATCCCGAACGGAGTTCGCACAACACGCCTGACGGTCGTCGGGCGCGCCCGGTTCACCAGCGGCAACCCTTGTCGCGCGCGGCATCGCGCACCAGCGGCACCACCGCCAGCAGACCCTTGTCCGCATACGCCTTGCGGCACTCCTGCTGGCCGGCCTCGCGCATCTTCTCGGCCAGCGCATCCTTGTCCTCCGGCGGCTTGGGCATCGCCGAGATCACGCCCGAAGGCGTTCCGCGGGGACGCATCGGACCGCGGGCCGCGTTCATGTCGAGGTTCAGCTTCGGCGCGTTCGGTGGCGTCGAGGCCGGCGTCGCCACGTCATGTCCCGTGCGCGAGCCGGCGTCCGGCGCGCCGACGCTGGGCTGCGTCGTCGTGGGCGACGTCGCGCCATCCAGCGAGATCCGATTGGCCGGTGTCGGCGTCGGAGACGGCGTGGTCGATACGCGCGGCTGCGGTGCAGGCGAAGGCGCGGGACTGGGCGTGGGAGCGGCCGTGGTGGGCGGCGTGGGCGCAGGGCTCGGTGTCGGCGCGGGCGCTGGCGTGGGGGCAGGTGGTGCCACCTGCGGCGCGGGCGTCGGGGTTGGTGCGGGT
This sequence comes from Roseateles sp. GW821-FHT09G09, assembly GCF_059415965.1. Taxonomy (NCBI): domain Bacteria; kingdom Pseudomonadati; phylum Pseudomonadota; class Betaproteobacteria; order Burkholderiales; family Sphaerotilaceae; genus Roseateles; species Roseateles sp. GW821-FHT09G09. The sequence goes on from NZ_JBWKOG010000007.1 coordinate 58,333, forward strand.
GCCGGCGCAGCGGCTGGCGCCGCGGTCAACGGCGGAAGTTCCGCGGGTGCCTTGAGTTCCGTCGGGATGGGAGGCGCTGGTGTGCGCTCGATCGGTGAGCGGTCGATGCGTCTCACCGTCGTCGGCGTCTCGCTGAGGATGGGCGCCGGGCGCTCCGGCAGTTGCAGCGTCGGCGAAGGCGCCTGCAACGCGTCCGTCGGTACGGCAGGGCGCGTGGGTGTCGTCTCGCGCGCGGCCGGCGCGATGCGCGTCGGCGCCGTCACGGTGGCTTCGCCAGGCGTGGTCAGCGTCGTGATCGTCGGCGCAGGTTCCGCGGTGGGCGAGAACGAGGGGGCCGGCTGTGCGGTCGGTGGTGTCGGCGTCGGAGACGTCAATGCAGGCGTTGGTGCAGGCGTCGGCGCGGGTGTCGGTGCGGGGACAGGTGTCGGCGCCGGCGGCGGCGGTGCGGGCTTGGAGGTCGGCGCGGGCACCGGCGCCGTGGCGGCCGGCGGCGCACTGCGATCCGCAGGCGCGTCGCCGGTCAGTTCGTCGCCGGGCTGCTGTCGCCATTGCCCCTGGCGCGCGGCGCCGGGCGTCTTCTGTTCCTCGGGCGTGGGCGGGCGTTCCCGCACCGCGCCGCCGGAGCGCGGCTGCCTGGCATCGCCGACCGGCCCGCGCTCGGGCAGCACGACGGCGGGTTCGCCCGAGCCGGGCTCGTAGCGGTCGCCCTGCAGCCGCACGTTCAGCGGCCCCCAAGCACCTTCGCCCAGCTTCGCCGCCCCGCCGGGCGCATTGCCGATCGCCACGAGCAGCAGCACATGCAGCAGCACGGCCAGCAGCAGGGCTTGCCCCATCTGGTCGGGCACTCGGTGCAGCGGTGTCTGGGCGGGATCGAGGACGGCGGACAAGGTGGATCGCGGAGGATCGCGGCGGACGGCGCTGGGGCGCAGCATAGCCGGAGTCAGCGGCGTGCCGTGTCAGGACTTGTCTGCGAGAGGGGGGCGCGTCTGCGCGGCAGAGGCGGCGCCCGTGGCGGGCGCCGACGGCGGGCTCCGGGCCCGCTCAGGTGCCCGGATTGGCCTGGTTCAGATCGGCGCGGCGGGCGCCGGTGAAGCGCTTGGCCCAATACGCCTCGCGCATGTCCTCGACGCGCACCGCGCCGCCGACGCGCGGCGAGTGGATGAACTTGCCTTCGCCGACATAGATGCCGACATGCGAGAAGGTCGCGCGCATCGTGTTGAAGAAGACCAGGTCGCCGGGCTTGAGGTCTTCCTTCTTGATCGGCACCAGGCTGGACAGCTTGGCCTGCTCGTCGGCGCGGCGCGGCAGCACCAGGCCCACGCTCATCTCGAAGATGTGGCGCGTGAAGCCGCTGCAGTCGAAGCCGTTGTTGACCGAATTGCCGCCGCGCTTGTACGGCACGCCCAGGAAATTCATCGCCGACAGCACCAGGTCCGAGGCGTTGTCGCGCACCCGGTTCAGCAGGCCCGGCGCGGGAGCGTCGACGCCTGGCGAGGCGGGCGATTGCTGAGCCTGCGCGACGATGCCGCGCTGCTGCAGGAAGCGGGCGACGGAATCGCCGGCGTTCGCGTTGCCGGCGGCCGCACCCATCAGGGCGGTCGGCGGCAGCGCGGCCGTCGTATTGGCGGCGGGCGTGGCCGGCGCGACCAGCGCGGCGGCGGTACCCGCGGCAGCGACGGTCGTCGCGATCGTCGCGGCGCCGGCGGGCGAGCGCATCAGGCTCTGCCCGTAGGCGCCCATCATCGTGCCGGCGGGCGGCGCGACCTCGGTCTTGGCGTCGGCGACTTTCGCGTCAGCCTTCGCCGGTGCGGTCTTGTCCGCAGCCTTCGTTTCGGGCTTGGTCGACGCGACTTTGTCGGCGACCTTGTCCGCAGCGGACTTGTCGGCGACAAGCTCGGTCGCCGTGGACTTGTCTTCGTCGCCCTTGGCCTTCTTGTCCTTGCCGGCGTCCTTGGCCGCGACCTGCTTCGAGGACTTGCCGTCCTTCGACGCTTTGGCGGCCGGCTTGGCTGGGGCGGTCTTCTTCGTCGCCGGCTTGGCGGCGGCCTTGGCCTGCGCCTTGGGCTTGTCCTGCGACGCGTTGGTGGACGAAGTCGACTGTTGCGCCCAGCAACCACCGCTCGCGAAGACGCAGATCAGCCCCAGTGCGGCCATGGCGCGCTGGAGCTGCTTGTGTCGGGGAGCGGAGCGGGAAGGACGAACAGTACTCATCGGTGTTGGGCGCGGAGACTAGGCACCATCTCCGTACCGGTCAAGCGCGAATGCCCGCAGGTGCGCGCCTGGCTAGGGAAAGTCCGGGCGTGGCCACGAGACCCTTCCCAGGAAAACCCGGATTGGACCACAGCCCCTTGCTGGAACGCTGTGAACGAAAGTTTCAAAAAAGCTGCCGATGCGAGGATCCGTGCGGAATTCGCGCATTCAATACCAACATCCAAGGAGACCCCGATGACCGACACCTACGCGGCGATGTACCGACGTTCGATGGACGATCCGGACGGCTTCTGGACCGAGCAGGCGCGGCTGATCGACTGGGCGCATCCGTTCGAGCAGGTTTGCGACACGAGCCGGCCGCCGTTCGCGCGGTGGTTCGTCGGCGGGCGGACCAACCTGTGCCACAACGCGGTCGACCGCCACGCGGCATCCCGGCCCGACGACGCGGCGCTGATCTGGGCGTCGAGCGAGGTCGGCCAGGAGCGCGTGTTCAGCTTCGCCCAGCTCCAGGGCGAGGTGGAGGCCATGGCCGCGATGCTGCGCGAGCAGGGCGTCGGCGTCGGCGACCGGGTGTTGATCTACCTGCCGATGATTCCCGAGGCGGCCTTCGCGATGCTGGCCTGCGCGCGGATCGGCGCGATCCACTCGGTGGTGTTCGGCGGCTTCGCCAGCCATGCGCTGGCCAACCGCATCGACGACGCGGAGCCGGTGCTCATCGTCAGCGCCGATGCCGGCAGCCGCAACGGCAAGGTCGTGCCCTACAAGCCGCTGCTCGACGAAGCGATCCGCCTGGCCGCGCACAAGCCGGCGAAGGTGCTGATGGTCGATCGCGGGCTCAGCGCGTTCGAACGCATCGAGGGCCGGGACCTCGATTACGCCGCGGAGCGCGAGCGCCTGCTCGGCACGCGCGTGCCCTGCGAGTGGCTTCCTTCCGACGCCATCAGCTACACGCTCTACACCAGCGGCACGACCGGCCGGCCCAAGGGCGTGCAGCGCGACGTCGGCGGCTACGCGGTCGCGCTGGCCGCGAGCATGAAGCACATCTACGACGGTCATCCGGGCGAGACCTTCTTCTCCACCAGCGACATCGGCTGGGTCGTCGGTCACAGCTACATCGTCTACGGCCCGCTGATCGCGGGCATGGCCACGCTGATGTACGAGGGCACGCCCGTGAGCCCCGATGCGGCGATCTGGTGGCGGCTCGTCGAGCGGCACCGCGTGACGGTGATGTTCAGCGCGCCGACCGCGGTGCGGGTGCTGAAGAAACAGGACCCCGCCTGCCTGACGCGGCACGACCTGTCGTCGCTGCGGGCCTTGTTCCTCGCCGGCGAGCCGCTGGACGAGCCGACGGCGCGCTGGATCGCCGACGCGATCGGCAAGCCCATCGTCGACAACTACTGGCAGACCGAGACCGGCTGGCCCATCCTGACGCTGGCGCGCGGTGTCGAGCCGGCCGAGCCGAAGTTCGGCTCGCCCGGCGTGGCGATGTTCGGCTACCGCGTCCAGCTCCTCGACGAGCGCACGGGCGAGGTGCTCGAGGCGCCCAACCAGAAGGGCCTGCTCACCATCGCCTATCCGCTGCCGCCGGGCTGCATGCAGACCGTCTGGCGCGACGACGAGCGCTTCGTCCGCACCTACTGGGACAGCGTGCCGGGCCGGCAGGTGTACTCGACCTTCGACTGGGCCTTGCGCGACGAGGAGGGCTACTACTTCATCCTCGGGCGCAGCGACGACGTCATCAACGTCGCCGGCCACCGGCTCGGCACGCGCGAGATCGAGGAATGCATCGCCGGTCATCCGGCGGTGGCCGAAGTCGCCGTCGTCGGCGTCGCCGATCCGCTCAAGGGTCAGGTCGCGATGGCCTTCGCGGTGCTGAAGGATCCGGCGCGTGCCGCGACGCCGCAGGACGCGCTGGCGCTGGAGGGCGAGATCCTCAAGCGCGTCGACCAGCAGCTCGGCGCGGTGGCGCGGCCGTCGCGGGTGCGTTTCGTGGCCTTGCTGCCGAAGACGCGCTCGGGCAAATTGCTGAGGCGCGCGATCCAGGCCGTCTGCGAACATCGCGATCCCGGCGACCTGATCACCCTCGACGATCCGGCCGCGTTGCAACAGATCCATGAGTTGATGAAGGAAAGGTCCTGATGATGCAAAGGAATGCGTTGATCCTGGCCGCCTGCGCGCTGCTGTCCGCGCCGGCGTTCGCTCAATCCGAGGCGCGCCCGCCCGCGCTGCCCACGCCGGCCTTCCCCAGCTTCGCCGACGGCAAGGCCGTGGACCGCGCCTGCGATGCCGGCCTGAAAGCGCTGAACCGCGAGGTCTCGCAGCTGGCCACGCGCAAGGTCGACAAGGGCTGGCTGGCCGCCTACGACCTGGTGATCGCGCATCATGAGGATGCGCGTTTCCCGATCGACTTCGTCCAGAACGTGCACGCCGACAAGGCCGTGCGCGACGCCGCCCAGGCGTGCGCGCTGCGCTGGTCCGACTTCCAGACGGCGCTCACGCAGAACGAGAAGATCTATCGCGGCCTGAAGACCGCACCCGCCGCCGACGCGATCGATCGCGAGCTCAAGCGCAACGCGCTGGGGATGTTCGAGGACAGTGGCGTCGGCCTGTCGAAAGACAAGCGGGCGCGTGCCAAGCAGATCCTGGACCGGCTCTCCGCGCTCGACCAGCAGTTCTCGAAAGCGATCCGCGACGCCAACATCCGCGTCGCGTTCAGCGCCGAGGAACTGCGCGGCGTGCCCGACGGCGTGTGGAAGGACAAGCCGCGCGACGACCAGGGGCGCTACCTGCTCGGCGTCGACAACCCGACCTACACCGCGTTGATGCAGACCGCCGAGAGCGGCGCCGCGCGCGAGCGCATCTGGCGGGCCAAGACCAACGAGGGCGGCGAAGGCAACCTCCAGCTGCTCACCGAGATCATCACGCTGCGCAAGGCGTACGCCGGGCTCTTCGGCTACGACAACTACGTCGACTTCAACCTGCGCCGCCAGATGGCCAAGGACGCGGCGACGGCCACGCGTTTCCTTGGCGAGGTCAAGGGCACCGTCCAGCAGGGCGAGCGCGCCGATCTGGAGGCGCTCCGCCGCGCCAAGGCGGCGCACCTCGGCACCGCGGTCGAGGCCACCACCGTGACGCAGTGGGACGGCGTCTATTACGCGGAGCGCATCCGCAAGCAGCGCTTCACCGTCGACCAGGAGGCCTTCCGGCCGTACTTCCCGCCGGCGGAAAGCCTGGCCTTCACGCTGCGCATCGTCGACCGGCTGCTCGGCGTGACGCACACCCCGGTGACGGTGCCGGGTCTCTGGCATCCCGACGTCAAGGCCTACGTGGTCAGCGATACCGCGACGGGCAAGGCGCTTGGCACGCTCTACGTCGATCCGTTCCCGCGCGACGGCAAGTACAACCACGCGGCGGTCTGGCCGCTGCGCTCCAGTAGCACGCGCCTGGGTCGCCATCCGGCGGCGGCGCTGGTCGTCAACCTCGATCGCGGCGGGCTGTCGCTCGACGAGCTGGAGACGCTGCTGCATGAGTTGGGCCACGCGGTCCACAACAACCTGGCGCAAACGCGCTACGTCTCGCTGGGGCAGTGGGCGGTGATGCACGACTTCGTCGAGGCGCCGTCGCAGATGCTCGAGGACTGGGTCTACGACCCGCGCGTGCTCAAGCTGATGGCCGAGGTCTGCCCGTCCTGCAAGCCGGTGCCCGACGAACTCGTCGGCAAGGCCCGAGAGGCGCGCGACTTCGCCAAGGGCACGAAGTTCGGCCGCCAGCATCTGTATGCGAGTTATGACCTCGCGCTGCACGGCGCCACGATCCAGGATCCGCTGGCGCTGTGGGCGAAGATGGAGGGCGACACGCCGCTGGGCCATGTGCCGGGCACGATGTTCCCGTCGCGCTTCGCGCACATCGCGGGCGGCTACGGCGCGGGCTACTACGGCTATCTATGGAGCCTGGTCGTCGCGATGGACCTGCGCACGCCGTTCGCGGCCGACAAGCTCGATGCCGCCGTGGGTCGTCGTTATCGCGACGCGGTGCTGTCGCGCGGCGCGGAGAAGCCGGCGCCGGAACTGGTGCGCGACTTCCTCGGCCGCGAGTCCGACGCCAACGCGTTCTACGACTATTTGCGCAAGTAGGTCGCCCGCCAGTCGTCGCGGATGAACTGCACCACGGCGTCCTCATGGTGGAAGCCGATGATGCGGTGCGCGGCCTGCTTCACGTCGTCGCTGGCATTGGCCATCGCGATGGCGTGATGCGCGGACTTCAGCATCGTCAGGTCGTTGACCTGGTCGCCGAAGACGACGAGCTCGCGCTCGTGCAGCGCGTAACGCTGCGCCAGCGTGGCGATCGCCTGGTCCTTGCTCGCCCGGCGGTCGTGCACGTTCAGCCAGGGCCAGCCCGGCATGTAGAGGTCCTCGGCCAGGTGCGTGGTGACGAGGTCGCCGCAGGTGGCCAGGATCTCGGCCTGCAGCGCTTCCAGCGGCTCGGCGCGGCCGACCACCAGCAGCGTGACCAGCGGATCGTCCAGCTGGTCCTGCAGGCGGTCGACGTGGCGCAGCCGCGGGTCGGCGTTGCGCTGGCGCTCGGTGACGAAGCGCTGCTGGCCTTCGTTCTGCACCTCCTGCCAGAAGAGCTGGTCGCCCTTGACGCCGTGCGTCGCGATGAAAGGCATCAGGCCGTGGCGCCGCACCAGCGCGAAGATCGACTGGCCGAGCGCCGGGTCCATCGCATTGACCAGTTCGTGCCGGCCGGTGCGCAGGTCGCTGATGTAGGCGCCGTTGGACGAGACCACGGGCAAGGAGATCGGCAGGCCCTCGAGGATGCGGGCGATCGACACCACGTGCCGCGCGCTCGCGACGGTGAAGGCCAGGCCTTCGGCCAGCAGTTCGGTAAGGCCCGCGCGGGTGGCGGCGGAGAGGCGGGCCTGCGGATCGAGCAGGGTGCCGTCGAGGTCGGAAACGTAGAAGCGCATGGGTCCTGGAAGTCGCGCGGGAGGTGATCGGGGGCAGGGCGCCACCGCGTGCCGCGACAGGCGCACATCCTACGCCGCCGGGGTCCGATACTTGCCGGATGCCGCCCATGCCTTCCTCCTCGACGACGCCGCTCGACGTGCTCGGCCGCCCGGTCCTCGACGACGCCACCCGCCGCTGGCTGCCCTGGGTCGTCGCGCTGGCGTTCTTCATGCAGACGCTGGACACGACCATCCTCAACACGGCGCTGCCCGGCATGGCCCGCGACCTTGGCGAGGACCCGCTGCGCATGCAGTCGGCCGTCGTCGCCTACCTGCTGACGGTGGCCTTGCTCATCCCGGCCTCGGGATGGCTGGCGGACCGCTTCGGCACGCGGACCGTCTTCCTGTGGGCGATCGGGCTGTTCAGCCTGGGCTCGCTGGCCTGCGCGGTCTCGCCCAGCCTGCACGTGCTGGTGGCGTCGCGGGTGGTGCAGGGTATCGGCGGCGCGCTGCTGGTACCGGTCGGCCGGCTGGTGGTGCTGCGGGCCTTCCCGAAGGCCGAGTTCCTCGCGGTGATGACCTTCATCAGCCTGCCAGGGCTGCTGGGGCCGCTGCTCGGGCCGACCTTGGGCGGCGTGCTGGTGGAATTCGTCAGCTGGCACTGGATCTTCCTGATCAACCTGCCGGTGGGCCTGGCCGGTGCCGTCGCCTGCCGGCGCTTCATGCCGGAGATCCGGGGCCCCATCGGCAAGCGCTTCGACTGGGGCGGCTACGGGCTGTTCAGCGTCGGGCTGATGCTGATGTCGCTGGCGCTGCAGGGCTTCGGCGAGCACATGGTCAGCGTCGCCGTGTGCTTCGTGATGCTGATCGCGGGCGTGGCCTGCATGATGGCCTACTGGCTGCATGCGACCCGCGCCGACGAGCCGCTCTTCACGCCGGCGCTCTTCGCCGTGCCGACCTTCCGCATCGGGCTGCTGGGCAACGTCTTCGCGCGGCTGGGCAGCGGCGCGACGCCGTTCCTGACGCCGCTCTTCCTGCAGGTGGGACTGGGGTTCTCGCCCAGCGAGGCGGGGCTGTCGATGATTCCCTCGGTGCTTGGCGCGATGTTCACCAAGACGCTGGCGATCCGCCTGATCAAGCGCGCCGGCTACCGGCGCGTGCTGATCGTCAACACGCTGCTGCTGGGCGTGCTGATCGCGAGCTTCGCGCTGATCCCGCGCGGCGTCGGGCACGTGTGGCTGGCGATCCACCTCGGCCTGTTCGGGATGGTCAACAGCATGCAGTTCACCGCGATGAACACGCTGACGCTGGGCGACCTCGACGAGCGCACCGCCAGCCCCGGCAACAGTTTGCTGGCGGTGGTGATGCAGCTGTCGATGAGCCTGGGCGTGGCGACGTCCAGCGCCTTCCTGCTGCTGTTCTCGCACGGGCTGCCGCGCACTGAAGGCGCCGCGATCGTGCCCGCCTTCCACGGCACCTACCTGGCGCTGGGCGCCATGGCCGCGCTCGCGGCCTTCATCTTCTACCAGCTGCGTCGCGACGAAGGCGCGGCCGAGGAAACCGTCCAGTCGAAGCTGACCCCCGAAGAGTAGGAGCCGGAATGAAAAAGCCACCCCGAAGGGTGGCTTTGGAAAAGTTCCGAGGCCCGTGAGGCCCCGCGCTCACGCCGGGCTCAGAGCACTTCTCAGCGCACTTCTCAGAGCACTTCGGACGCGAAGTCCGCGAGCCGCGAGCGCTCGCCGCGCGCCAGCGTGACATGGCCGCTGTGGGCCCAGCCCTTGAACTTGTCGACCGCGAAGGTCAGGCCCGAGCTGCCTTCGGTCAGGTAGGGCGTGTCGATCTGCGCCAGGTTGCCCAGGCAGACGATCTTGGTGCCCGGACCCGCGCGCGTGATCAGCGTCTTCATCTGCTTGGGCGTCAGGTTCTGCGCCTCGTCGATGATCACGTACTTGTTCAGGAAGGTGCGCCCGCGCATGAAGTTCAGGCTCTTGATCTTGATCTTGCTGCGCACCAGGTCGTTGGTGGCCGCGCGACCCCATTCACCGGCGCCGCTCTCGCCGCGCCCAAGGACTTCCAGGTTGTCGTCGAGGGCGCCCATCCACGGGCCCATCTTTTCCTCCTCCGTGCCGGGCAGGAAGCCGATGTCCTCGCCGACCGGGACCGTCACGCGGGTGACGATGATCTCGGTGTAGCGGCGGTCGTCGAGCACCTGCGACAGGCCGGCGGCCAGCGTCATCAGCGTCTTGCCGGTGCCGGCCGAGCCGGTCAGCGTGACGAAGTCGCAGTCCGGATCCATCAGCAGGTTCAGCGCGAAGTTCTGCTCGCGGTTGCGCGCGGTCACGCCCCAGACCGAGTGCTTCTGATGGCCGAAGTCCTTCAGCGTGCGCAGCACGGCGGTCTTGCCGGTGATCTCCTGCACCTTGGCGTAGAGCGGCGCGGCGCCGGGCGCCTCCAGATAGATCAGCTGGTTCACCAGCAGCGTCGGCACCAGCGGGCCGCTGATCCGGTAGAAGGTGGTGCCGCCCTGCTGCCAGCTCTCCATCGTCTTGCCGTGGCGTTCCCAGAAGTCCGCCGGCAGCGCTTGCACGCCGGTGTAGAGCAGGTCGGAGTCCTCCAGCGTCTTGTCGTTGCGGTAGTCCTCCGCCGGCAGGCCCAGCGCGCGGGCCTTGATGCGCATGTTGATGTCCTTGGACACCAGCACCACCTCGCGGCCGGGCTGCTGCTGCTTCAGCGCCTGGACGACGCCCAGGATCTGGTTGTCGGCCTTGCCCTGGGGCAGGCCCTGCGGCAGCGGGGTCTCGAACAGCGTCGTCTGGAAGAACAGCTTGCCGCCGGCCTCGCGGTGGCCGGTCTGGTCCAGCGGCAGGCCCTTGGACATCTCCTCGATCGTGCTCGACTTGAGGCTGCCGGCCAGCGCGTCCAGGTCGCGGCTGACCTGGCGCACGTTGCGGGCGACCTCGGTCATGCCCTTCTTGTGGCCGTCCAGCTCCTCGAGCGTGATCATCGGCAGATAGATGTCATGTTCCTCGAAGCGGAACAGCGACATCGGGTCATGCATCAGCACGTTGGTGTCGAGCACGAACAGCTTGGGATCGCCGACCGGCTTGCGCGCCTTGCTGCGGGTCGGGGAGCTCTTCTTTGCCGGGGCCTTGGACGGCGCGGGCGAGACCAGCGCCAGCGACGGCGACTGACCGCCGCGGGCTTCCACCGGCTCGGTCCGGGCGCGGACGTTGTCCGCCGGCGGCTGGGCGGTGGCGCTGGACGGTGCGGCGGCCGAGGCCGGCAACTCCGCGCGCGCATCCACCCGGGGCGCGGGTTCGGCGCGGGATTCGGTGCGCGAAGAGGCGATGGGGGCGGACGGTCTGGCCTCGAGCGCGGGAGGGCGTTTGCTGGGCGACAGATCGGTCGCGAAGGCGTCGGAATCTAGGCGGCTGGCGCGCTTGGTCGGAGGCTTGGGCAGTGGCATGTGCGGGGGTGACGGGCTTGCGTGATGAGCCTGGGGCGATGCCGACCAGGGGTCATGCCCCGGGCCTGACGGGCGCTGGCGATGCCGGAGGTGTCGGCGGCATCGGTGGCCTCGAACTCGCGCGCGGATCCCAGAAGACAAAAAGCCGCACCGGGGCCGGTGCGGCTCGTCTTCGGGAGGTCATTCGCTGCGATCAGGCACAGGGGCATGCGACTGATTATGCACAACTCCCGGCCTCCGCTCGTGACGGGCGGAAGAAGTTCAGGCGCAGATCATGCGCCGATCAGGCCGCTTCCTTCTTGAGGGCCTTGACGGCCTTCAGGACTTCCTCGACGTGACCGGCGACCTTCAGGCCGCGCCACTCTTCGCGCAGGATGCCCTGGGCGTCGATCAGGAAGGTCGAGCGTTCGATGCCCTTGACCTTCTTGCCGTACATGATCTTGTTCTTGACCACGCCGAACATGTGGCAGAGTTTCTCTTCGGTATCGGCGATCAGTTCGAAGGGGAGTTCCAGGTTCTGCTTGAACTTGTCGTGCGAGGCCATGTTGTCGCGGGAAACTCCCAGCACGACGGCACCGGCCTTGACGAATTCCTTGTGATGATCGCGGAACTGCATCGCTTCGGTCGTGCAGCCCGGGGTGTTGTCCTTCGGGTAGAAGTACAGCACCACGACCCTACCCAGAAATTCCTTGGGAGTGAACTTCACGCCTCCCGTGGCAAGAGCTTCAATGTCCGGGAGGGGTTTGTTGAGCGCTGGCGTCATGTGGCGTTCTTCAGAGAGATGTGCCCGGGCGGGCATAGCCATCGATTATACGTTGAATGGGTCGTTCCTCGCCCCCTCTGACATGGACGAGTCAGCGGCCTCCCAGAGAGTGGGAGGCGGGCCGCACTCACGACTCGATCAGCAGGGCCGCCAGCACCGCGCGGCCTTCGCTGGCCAGCACGTTGTAGGTGCGGCAGGCGGCGCCGATGTCCATGGTCTCCATGCCGATGCGGGCCTGGATCAGCGCGCGATGCAGCGCGGGTCGGGCGAACCGCAGTTTCGAGCCGCTGCCGAAGATCACCAGTTCCGGCTTGAGTGCCAGGATGCGCTCGAAATGGGCCTCCGAAAGGTCCTCGAAGCGCGTGACGCCCCAGTTCTCCGGCTGACCTTGCCACGGCACCAGGACGCTGTGCGCCTGCTCGACGCCGTTGACCCACACGTGGTTCAGGTCGTGGGCGGAAATCATGTTGCCGCCGAGCGGCTGGTCGGGTTGAAATTTCATTGAGGGTGATTCTGGCAGCGACGGAGGGTGTCTCCCCGCGGGCGTGGGATTACCCGCGATAACCCTGTGTTTAAATCGACAGCCCTGATTTTCCCCTGTGCGTTCCCCATTCGGAACCATTGGAACCCTCGGGAAGCTCTGCCGGGCTTCCCTTGAAACCTCGCCCGGAGTCATCTTGAGAACCGTCGCCAAGTCCAGCAAGCTTTCCAGCGTCAGTTACGACATTCGCGGACCTGTGCTGGACAAGGCGCGGCAGATGGAGGAAGAGGGCCAGAAGATCATCAAGCTCAACATCGGCAACACGGCGGTGTTCGGGCTGACGCCGCCGGACGAGATCGTCCAGGACATGATCCGCAACCTGGCCGACGCCGGCGGCTACACCGACAGCAAAGGCCTGTTCGCGCCGCGCAAGGCGGTCGTGCACTACACGCAGGAGAAGGGCATCCGCGGCGTGACGGTGGACGATGTCTACCTCGGCAACGGCGCGTCCGAGCTGATCCAGATGGCGATCAACGCGCTGGTCAACGACGGCGACGAGATCCTCATCCCGTCGCCCGACTTCCCGCTCTACACCGCGGTGGTCGGCCTGTCGGGCGGCCGGCCGGTGCACTACCTGTGCGACGAGGGCAGCGGCTGGCTGCCGGACCTGCAGGACATCGAAGCCAAGATCACGTCGCGCACCCGCGGCATCATGGTCTGCAACCCCAACAACCCGACCGGCGCGCTGTATCCGGACGACGTGCTGCTGGGCCTCATCGAGATCGCCCGGCGTCATGAGCTGATCGTCTTCGCCGACGAGATCTACGACAAGACGCTCTACGACGGCAACACCCACACCAGCATGGCCAGCCTGGCCGACGACGTGCTGTTCGTGACCTTCAACGGTCTGTCGAAGAACTACCGCAGCTGCGGCTACCGCGCCGGCTGGATGGTGGTGTCGGGCGAGAAGCGCCATGCCCGCGACTACATCGAGGGCCTGAACATGCTGGCCTCGCTGCGGCTGTGCGCCAACACGCCGGGCCAGCTGGCGATCCAGACGGCGCTGGGCGGCTACCAGAGCATCAAGGACCTGGTCGCGCCGACCGGCCGGCTCTGCCACCAGCGCGACCTGGCGTACGAGCTGCTGACGCAGATCCCCGGCGTGAGCGTCGTCAAGCCCAAGGCCGCGTTGTACATGTTCCCCCGCCTCGACCCCACGATCTATCCGATCGAGGACGACCAGCAGTTTGCCTACGAACTGCTGGCCGAAGAGAAGGTGCTGATCGTCCAGGGGACGGGCTTCAACTGGCAAGCCCCCGATCATTTCCGGCTCGTGTTCCTGCCCAACACGGACGATCTCCGTGAAGCCATCGGCCGCATCGAGCGATTCCTGGCGCAATACCGCAAACGCCACGCACGCTGACCTCCCGACCTTCTGAAAGACAAGACGATGAACCCGATCAAAGTTGGCCTGCTGGGCATTGGCACCGTGGGTAGCGGCACCTTCCAGGTGCTGCGCCGGAACCAGGCGGAGATCCGCGGACGCGCCGGCCGCGGCATCGAGATCGCGATGGTGGCCGACCTGGACGTCGAGCGCGCCCGCAGCATCGTCGGCGACGCCTGCACGGTGGTCTCGGACGCGCGCGAGGTGATCGCCAATCCGGAGATCGACATCGTCGTCGAGCTGATCGGCGGCTACGGCATCGCGCGCACGCTGGTGCTGGACGCGATCAAGGCCGGCAAGCACGTGGTGACGGCCAACAAGGCGCTGCTGGCGGTGCACGGCAGCGAGATCTTCGCCGCGGCGCGCGAGCAGGGTGTGATGGTCGCCTTCGAGGCAGCGGTGGCCGGCGGCATCCCCATCATCAAGGCGCTGCGCGAAGGCCTGACGGCCAACCGCATCGAGTGGATCGCCGGGATCATCAACGGCACGACCAACTTCATCCTGTCGGAGATGCGCTCCAAGGGACTGGACTTCGCGACGGTGCTGAAGGAAGCGCAGCGGCTGGGCTACGCCGAAGCCGATCCGACCTTCGACATCGAGGGCGTGGACGCCGCGCACAAGGCCACGATCATGAGCGCGATCGCGTTCGGGATCCCGGTGCAGTTCGAGCAGGCGCATGTCGAGGGCATCACGGCGCTGCAGGCGACCGACATCAAGTACGCGGAGCAGCTGGGCTACCGCATCAAGCTGCTGGGCATCGCGCGCAGAAGAGAGAACGGCATCGAGCTGCGCGTGCATCCGACGCTGATCCCGGCCGGGCGTCTGATCGCCAACGTCGAAGGCGCGATGAACGCGGTGCTGGTGCAGGCCGACGCGGTCGGCACGACGCTGTACTACGGCAAGGGCGCGGGCGCGGAGCCGACGGCGTCGGCGGTGATCGCCGACCTGGTCGACATCACGCGCCTGGCGACGGCCGATCCGGACCACCGCGTGCCGCACCTGGCCTTCCAGCCGGACGCGATGAACGACACGCCCATCCTGCCGATGGCGCAGGTGCAGACGGCGTTCTACCTGCGGCTGCGGGTGGCGGACCAGGCCGGCGTGCTGTCTAGCATCACGACCATCCTGGCCGAACACGAGATCAGCATCGATGCGGTGCTGCAGCGCGAGTCGGCGGAAGGCGAGAGCCAGACCGACCTGATCATCCTGACGCACGACACGCTGGAAGGCCGCATGAGCGAGGCGCTGGCCAAGATGCAGGCGCTGACGACGGTGCTGGCGCCGATCGTGAAGCTGCGCAAGGAAGAGCTGGCGTGAAATACCTCAGCACCCGCGGCGACAAGACCGAGCGCCACTTCTGCGACATCCTGCTGGAGGGCCTGGCGCCCGACGGCGGGCTGTACCTGCCGACGTCGTACCCGCAGGTCGACGGCGCCACGCTCGCGCGCTGGCGCGGCCTGTCCTACGCCGACCTGGCGTTCGAGATCCTGTCGCTCTACATCGACGACATCCCGGCCGCGGACCTGAAGGCGATCGCCCACCGGACCTACACCGAAGCGGTCTTCGGCACGCCGCAGATCACGCCGCTGAAGCCGCTGGAGCCAGGTCTTGCCCTGGTGGCCCTGTCCAACGGCCCGACGCTGGCGTTCAAGGACATGGCGATGCAGCTGCTCGGCCAGCTGTTCGAGTACGAGCTCCAGCGCCGCGGCGAGACGCTCAACATCCTGGGCGCGACCTCCGGCGACACCGGCAGCGCCGCCGAGTACGCGATGCGCGGCAAGGCCGGCATCCAGGTCTTCATGCTGAGCCCGCACGGCCGCATGAGTCCGTTCCAGCAGGCGCAGATGTTCAGCCTGCAGGATCCCAACATCCACAACATCGCGGTGCAGGGCGTGTTCGACGACTGCCAGGACATCGTCAAGGCGGTGTCCAACGACCTCGCGTTCAAGCGCGGCCACCGCATCGGCACCGTCAACTCGATCAACTGGGCGCGGCTGCTGGCGCAGGTCGTCTACTACTTCGCCGCCTACTTCCAGGCCACGAAGGCGGAGGGCGAACGCGTGAGCTTCACCGTGCCGTCGGGCAACTTCGGCAACGTCTGCGCGGGCCATGTGGCGCGGCGCATGGGCCTGCCGATCGAGCGCCTGGTCGTCGCGACCAACGAGAACGACGTGCTCGACGAGTTCTTCCGCACCGGCGTCTATCGCCCGCGCGGCGCCGAACACACGCTGGAGACCTCCAGCCCGTCGATGGACATCTCCAAGGCGAGCAACTTCGAGCGTTTCGTGTTCGACCTGCTGGACCGGGATGGCGACCGCGTGAAGCGCCTGTTCGGCGAGGAACTGGCCTCGAAGGGCTTCTTCGAGATCACCGCCGAGGAGCGCGCGCGCATCGGCGAACGCTACGGTTTCGTCTCGGGTCGCAGCACGCATGAAGACCGCGTGGCGACGATCCGGCTGTGCCATCAACAGTACGGCGTCGTGATCGACACGCACACGGCGGATGGCTTGAAGGTGGCGCTCGCCCGGCGCGAGCCTGGCGTGACCATGTTGGTGCTGGAGACGGCGCTGGCGGCCAAGTTCGCCGGCACCATCGAGGAAGCGCTCGGCATCGTGCCGCCGCGGCCGGCCGCGCTCGACGATCTCGAGACGCGTCCCAAGCGCGTCAGCGTGATGCCAGTCTCGGTGGAACAGGTCAAGCAGTTCATCGTCGACCATGTCTGACGCGAAGAACGCTCCAGGGACGGACGCGGCCGCGCCGCGCGCGCCGATGATGCCGATGGAGGAGGCGCTGGAGCGCCTGCTCGCGCAGGTCACGCCGCTGGGCCGTACGGAGTCCGTCACGACGCCGCTGGCGCGCGGCCGCGTGCTGGCGCAGGACCTGGACTCGCCGCTGGACGTGCCGCCCTACGACAACAGCGCGATGGACGGCTACGCGATGCGCGCGGCCGATGTCGCGGCGCTGGGCGGCGAAGGCGCGGTGCTGCCGGTGTCGCAGCGCGTGCCGGCGGGCTCGGTGCCCCAGCGGCTGCAGCCCGGCACGGCGGCGCGGATCTTCACCGGCGCGACGGTGCCGGAGGGCGCCGATTCGGTGCTGATGCAGGAGCAGTGCGAGGCCATCGCCGACGCCACGGGCGCGGCGGGAAACCTCGGCCAGGTCCGCATCAACGGGCCGCTGACAGTCGGTCTCCACATCCGTCGACGCGGCGAGGACCTGCGCGTCGGGCAGCCGGTGCTGCGCGCCGGCATGCGCCTGAACGCGGCCTCGCTGGGCCTGGCCGCGACGGCCGGAGCGGCGGCGCTGACGGTGGCGGCGCGGCCGCGTGTCGCGCTGTTCTCGACCGGCGACGAGCTGGTGCTGCCGGGCCAGCCGCTCGGTCCCGGCCAGATCTACAACTCCAACCGCACGACGCTGCACGCGCTGCTGCTGGCGATGGGCTGCGAGGTGCGGGACCTGGGCATCGTGCCCGACACGCTCGACGCGACCCGCGCCGCGTTGCGCGAGGCGGCCAAGGACGCGGACCTGATCCTCAGCTCGGGCGGTGTGTCCGTCGGTGAGGAAGACCACCTGAAGCCCGCGCTCGAGCGCGAAGGCCGGCTGGACCTCTGGCAGATCGCGATCAAGCCGGGCAAGCCGCTGGCGTTCGGCGAAGTCACGAGTACGGGCGGGCGCACCTGGTTCATCGGACTGCCGGGCAATCCGGTGTCGAGCTTCGTGACCTTCCTGCTGTTCGTGCGGCCGGTGCTGCTGCGGATGCAGGGCGCGACGCAGCTGACGCCGCGCGCCTTGCCGCTGCCGGCCGAGTTCACGTGGACCAAGGCCGACAAGCGGCGGGAGTTCCTGCGCGCGAAGCTGAGCGACGCGGGCGGGCTGCAGCTGTTCGGCAACCAGAGTTCGGGCGTGATGAGTTCGGCGGCGTGGGCCGACGGCCTGATCGACCTGCCGCCGGGCAGCACGGTGACACCGGGTCAGGTCTTGCGCTTCATTCCGTTCAACGAGCTGTTCTGACGCTGTTCTGACCGCTGTTCTGACGAATCGACCCGACATGACGATCACCGTGCGCTACTTCGCCTCGCTGCGCGAGGCCCTGGGGACCGACGAGCGCTTCCCGCACCATGCCGGCGCGACGCTGGGCTCGATCCGCGATGCGCTGATCGCGAGCGACGCGGCGCACGCGGAAGCGCTCGCGCGCGGCCGTGCGATCCGTTGCGCGCTGAACCAGCAGATCCTGCCCGAGGACACGCCCGTGGAAGACGGCGCGGAAGTGGCGTTCTTCCCGCCGGTCACGGGCGGTTGAGTCCGGCGTCCTTCCTCATTCCTTGAAATAGACCATCTGGTGCGTGCTGGCCAGCAGGTGGCCGTCGTCGCTCCAGACTTCGGCGGTCTGGTCGAAGTAGCCGTTGCGGAAGTTGAGGGCCTTCGCCATCGCGAGCGCGTGGCGGTCGCCCTGCTGCGCGAGCAGGACCGAGTCCGCATGGAAGTAGGTCGTCAGCGTGACGGTGCCGATGGCGCCGGGCTTGCGGCGGCGGACGAAGATGCGCGGGAAGAAGCTGTCGCAGATCGCGGCGAGGGACGGAAAGTCCATCGGCCGCGCGGGCTCGTCGCGCACCCAGTAGCGGCTGATCGAATGCGGCTGTTCCTGGCCGTCGAAGGGCCCCGGCGCGAAGCCGGGCAGGAAACGCATGTCGTAGCGCGAGACCCAGGCGGGCAGGAAGCCGACCTTCGGCAGCGGCTGGAGTTCCGATGCGGACGGGACGTCCGCGGGCAACTCAGCCTCCTTGGCTGACCAGGTCTCGCGACGCTGCGCGAAGACGGCGCTGCCGGTCGCGGCGACCTCGCCGTTCTGCGTGAGTTCCAGCACCCAATGCTGCGTCGAACGATTCGTGCGAGCCGGGCGGGCCTCGATCTCGAAGGCGCCGTCGGCGAGCGGACTGCAGAAGTTGATCGTCAGCGCAATCGGCTCGCCGATGCGCTCCGAATGCAGCAAGGCGGCGTTGAGCATCGCCGCCCCGGTCGTGCCGCCGAACGGTCCGACCATGTTGGCGTAGGCCGGGTTCGTCGCGCCGGCGAAGCGGTGTCCGCCGGCGGGGGCGAGGAGGATGGCCTGGTCGAGGTTGTGTGGCATGCAAGGCTCCTTGGGGGCAATTCTTACTGATCCGAGTCATGGACGCTCGCCGGTGCGGCGCGCAAGATCTGACCCTTATCAATGGCATCAGGAGTCACGACGATGGATGAAGCGCTCAGGAAACGACTCGGAATTCCCGAATTGAAGGAGCGGATCATGCGTCCCGCCAAGAACATCACCCCGAGGGAGGGAGTCGATCCGGAGACGATGGCTGCGGCCAGGAAGGTCATGGAAGAGCACCGGGACGTCCTTCAAGCCCTCGCGAAGCGATGAGGTCATGCTCAGCGCGCAAGAGGTCAGGAACTTTCACGAGTCCATCCTGTTGAACGAGGAAGGACTTCCAGGTGATCGTGGCGTCGGTACGCTGGACGGCGCGCTGGCTCGCGTTCTCTATCGAGTGCAGTATGGCCAGATGAGCGATGTATTTGAGAGACTGCTGCCATGTACGCGGTGGCCATCGCCAGGGGGCACGCTTTCAACGACGGGAACAAGAGGACAGGCCTTGTCGCTGCGTTGACCTACCTGCAGCGCGAGGGAATCGAGGTGCCGAGGGCTCCCCAACTCGAAGAGGCGATGGTGTGGGTGGCGGAGGGGATTCTGGACGAGAAAGGGCTTGCTGACGCTCTCCAGGCGCTGCATCAAGCCGTGCTCACCTAGACCGGTGGCCGACGCGTCAATCGCGCCGCCACCACTTCCCCCTGCGTGAACGCCTCTTCGAACACCGAGTACCCCGGCAGGTCCGCATGCGCAAAGTGAAGCCGGCCTTGCGGACGCTCGCGCAGCGCGGCCAGCGCTGGCGACCCGCGCAGGCCCGGATGCGGAATGCTCATCGCATGCCCGTAGCGCATCAGCTCGATGCGCTGCAGCCGCTCGGGCAGGTCCGGATGCAGGGGCGCCATGTCCGCGAGCACGCGCGCGGCCCAGGCGCGCCAGTCGTCCTGCAGCAGGTCCTTGCGCTGCGACTCGTGCAGTGAGCGGTAGGCCGTCAGCACCATCGGGCCGCGGCTCGGATCGAGGTCCTGCTGGTTCGCGTTCACGTAGCCCAGCGCCTCGCCGCCGTAGGCGACGTTATCCCAGGACATCGGCGCGCCAAGCCGCTCCAGCGGTGGCCCGTCCAGCAGCAGGTTCGCCACCAGCCACGGCGCGTAGCGCATGCCGCTGGCGGCCTCCGTCAACGCGGCGGGCGGCTGCTCCGGCAGCCTCGCCGCGATGAACAGCGGCATCGCCATCACGACCTGATCGGCTTCCCAGCGCTCCACCGCCTGGTCCTTGTCGTTCCAGACCAGCACCTGCACGCCGTGTCGTTCCTCGCGCACGCGCAGCGCCGTGCGGCTGCCGTGGAAGGCGTCCGCCAGCGGTGCGGCCAGGCGTTCCGACAACCAGCCGTTGCCTTGCGGCCAGGTCAGCACGGCTTCGCGCTCCTCGCCGCTCATGAACCCGTGACGGCTGCCGAAGTAGTGCAGCCCCGCCCACGCGGACACCTGCGTCGCATCGGCGCCGTAGTCGTCGCGACAGCAGTAGTCGAGGTACCAGCGCAGCGGCGCCGCCGTCAGCTGATGCTCGTCGAGCCACGCGGCGAAGGTCTTTGCATCGAGCGCCTGATGCGCCGGCGTCCACGCGTGATGCGTGCTCGGCATCGCGAAACCGATCTCGTGCCGCGCCTGATCGACCAGCTCGCCGAAGCGGCGGTACTGCGCCTGCACCATCGGCGACTCCGCCGGCGGCAGCAGGCCGTCGACCCACTGGCCCTGCCACCAGAGCCGCTCCTGCGGGCTGTGGCAGAGCCAGCGCTCCTCGTAGACCGTCTTGCCGTGCTCCTGGCGCGCGAGGCCGAGGTCCTCCAGCAGCGCCCGCACCTCGACCGCCTCCGGCCCCGGCGTCGGCAGGTAGTGCGCGCCCAGCGGGCAGCGCAGGCCCTCGCCGAGCGCAGGTCCCGCGCCGATGCGGTGGCCGCGGCTGTTGCCGCCGGGATGGTCCTCGAGATCGAGCAGTGCGACATCGACGCCTTGCAAGCGCAAGCGACGCGCGCAGGCCAGTCCCGCGATCCCCGCGCCCAGCACCAGCACCTGCGCGCGCTTCGGCGGGCCCGTGACCGCGGACCAGGCGGGCAGGGCGCCGCGCAGCCGATGGCCGCGTTCCCAGTTCGCGCCGGTCCACCCGCCGGGGAGTTCCGCCAGACGCTCCGCCAGCCGGTCGGCGAGCGGCCGCGCCTCGCGCCCGCAGGCCGACAGCAGCGGCAGCAGCGACGCCGCGAGCGAGGCCGTCAGCGTGCGCGTCAGCAGGTCGCGGCGCTTCAATGCAGCTTGCCCCATTCGCGTTCGAACTCGTGGACCAGCACCTGGTTGGACAGCCGGTTCACTTCGAGGTGCTCCGGCCGCGCCATGTCCGGCGGGAAACTCATCAACGCGGGGATGCCGTCGATGCTCAGGAAATGCAGGCCTTCCGGCAACTTGCGCGGCATCGACCACGGCCGGCGGCTCGCCAGCACGAAGCCCCATTCGCCGAAGCTCGGCACATGCGCGTGATACGGCGTCGCGATCAGGCCGACCGACTCCACCGTGTTGACGACGGTCCAGAAGGCGCGCGGCGCCACCAGCGGCGAGGTCGACTGGATCACCGCGTAGCCCGAGGCGCTCAGGTGCTGGTCGACCATCTTGTACAGGCTGGCCGTGTACAGCTTGCCGAGCGCGAAATTGCTCGGATCGGGGAAGTCGATGACGATGACGTCGAAGATCTCGTCCGTCGTCTCCAGCCAGCCGAAGGCGTCCGCGTTGACGATGCGCAGCTTCGGGCTGAGCAGCGCGTCCTTGTTCAGCTGCCTGAGCAGCGGCATCGTCGAGAACAGCCTCGTCATGTGCGGGTCGAGCTCGACCAGCGTGATCTGCTCGACGGATGGGTAGCGCAGGATCTCGCGCACCGCCATGCCGTCGCCGCCGCCCAGCACCAGCACCTTGCGCGGCGCGCCCTGCGCGGCCATCGCGGGATGCACCAGGGCCTCGTGATAGCGGTATTCGTCGCGCGAGTGGAACTGCAGGTTGCCGTTGAGGAACAGCCGCGTGCCCGCCGCGCCCTGCGTGACGACGATGCGCTGGTAGTTGCTGCTTTCCTTGAAGACGATCTGCTCGCCGTAGAAGCGGTCCTCGGCCCAGGTGCTGAGGCGGTCGGCGCCGGCCATCGCCGCGGCCAGCAGGCCGATCGAGACCACGCAGGTCAGCGCGTGCGAACGCCAGCTCCGAAGCTCCGCGCGGAACAGCCACAGCGCCCACACCGCGACGGCGACGTTCAGCAGCCCGAAGAACAGGCCGGTGCGCACCAGCCCGAGGTTGGGCACCAGCAGCAGCGGGAAGGCGACGGCGACCAGCAGCGCGCCGAGGTAGTCGAAGGTCAGCACCTGCGACACCAGTTCCTTGAGCGCGTAGCGCTGGCGGAAGTGGCGCTTGAGGATGCGCATCACCAGCGGGATCTCCAGGCCCACGAGGGTGCCGACGAGCAGCACCAGCCCGTACAGCAGCACGCGGAAGGCGGCGACCTGGGACGGCGGAAGCAGGCTGTGCGCGGTGAAGAGCGCGGCGGGCATCAGGCCGCCGATGACGCCGACCAGCAGCTCCAGCCGCAGGAAGTGCGCGACCAGTTGCCGGTCGATGTAGCGCGACAGCCAGGACCCCACGCCCATCGCGAAGAGGTAGGCGCCGATGATGGTCGAGAACTGCAGGACGGAGTCGCCGAGCAGATAGCTCGCGAGCGCGCCGGCGGCCAGTTCGTAGACCAGCCCGCACGCGGCGATGACGAAGACGCTGGCGAGCAGCAGGACCTCGGGCAGCGAGGCGCGCGCGGGGGCGTCGTCGACGGTGGGCTCTCGGGGCTCTTTGGGCTCTTGGCGCTCTTGGGACATGGGGCGCGAGGCTATCACGCGTGTCCGGCTCCTCGAGAGAGGACGTCGTCGCCGGTCGCGGGGGCGATCCGATCAGGTCGCGCCCGGTACGCGCTCAGGCCGCGAGCCGGTGCTCGTAGAGCGGTCGCTCACGGTCGTCCAGGAGGTGGTGCATGGCCGCCAGATCGTCTTTCGGGTCCAGCCACGCGTCGAGGTGGGCTTCCTTGATCGGGATCACGCAGCGATCGTGCCCGGTGGCCGCGATCTCGGGCGGCGGCTCGTCGGTGATGACGGCGAAGGACAGGAGCGGCGGTTCGCCGCTCGCTGCCGGCGCCTCCCACCGCGACCACAGGCACGCCACCAGCATGTCGCCATGGCCTTGCGGACGGAACTCCAGGACCGTCTTGGCGCCGTCCCGCTCGACGACCTCGAAGAATGCGTCCGCGACCATCACGCCGTGGCTCACGCCGAACTGGCCTTTCCAGAAGCTCGAGAGACTGTCGCGCCGCGCGTTGTACGTGCCGGGGTACTTGGCGTCGAAGAAGGCCGGCTTGCCGGCGGGGCGGCACTGGTAGCGCATCGGCTTGAGCACGCGCTCGCCATCCTCCATGACGATGACGGGCACGTACCAGCCGGGGTAGATGCGCGCGTCCTGCTCCTCGGTCGCTTGGTCGCGGCGCAGGTTGCCGAGCCAGCGCAGCCGCTGCTCGACCTTGTTGGTGGCGATGCGGCGGCTGTCCTCGGCGGAACGGGTCGGCTTGCCCGCGAGCTTGCGTTCGGCGTCGGCGACGCGGCGGCGCAGATCGAAGAGTTCCTGCTCGATCTCCCCGGTCCGGGTCTCGCGGTAGCGGACGATGGCGTCCCAGACGCGGTGCTCCTCCTCCGTCCGAGGGTCCGAGAACATCGCCTCCATCGTCTTGGGGATCGTCAGCTTGCGGCCGTCGGCGCGTTCCCAGAAGAGCTCGATGTACTCGGCCAGCGAGACCTTCACGCCCAATCGGGCGCAGAAGGTCTTCCACTCCTGGCGGATGCGGGCGCTGTAGCACATGGGGGCGATGCTAGCGCCGGGGCGCTGCGGACTGTCTCCCTCAATCGCGGGCCACGCCCTTCTTACTCCCTCTCCCGCTTGCGGGAGAGGGTGGGGGTGAGGGCCAGCGGCGGTGGCAGTGCAGAAGCCTCCCGCCGCACGCCCGCTGGCTTTCAGCGAAACGCCTTCGCGGCCAGGCGGCCTTCCGGCACCAGGAACGGTACGGCCTGTTCCCACGGAACCGTCACATCGCGCATGCAGGGGCTGTAGAAATAGGCCCCCGCGGCGACCCTGAAGACGAGCCCTTCGCGCGTGGGGTACATCAGCCTCCCGCTGGCGGCGACCTTGTCGAGGCACTCGGTCTCGCCGTCCTCGACGGAGAGATAACGTCCGATCAGGAGACGGCCCAGCAAGGACGCCAGATCGATCTCCTTGCGATAGGCCGGCATCAGCCACTGCGTCGCGTCGACCTCCTTGCCGCTGATGAGGTCGTAGACGGTGGCATAGCTGCCGGATATCGGATGCGCGCCGCCGCAATACAGCTCGTGGCTGCTCACGATCACGACGTAGCGCTCGTTCCAAGCCGTGGGCCAGTGATTCCAGCCGTATCCGTAGCCATGCTGGGGTCCGCGGCGCATGCGCCCTTCGCCGGTGCAGTCGAGCGCCTCTCCCATGGCCGCCTTCGCCTCCAGCCAGAGCTGTGCGTTGATGTCTGCGATGCCGGGCTCGTCCCCCCACAGCGCGATCGTCGACACGGACGGGATGCCCGACACCCCCTGCTTGTCGTAGACATGGCCCTCGAAGTCGTGCGTGGTTTCCTCGTCGACCTTCAGATCGCGCAGGTGTTCGGCGTGGTACCCGTCGATGTCCGAAGTCGGGCGGGCCGACACGGGCAGCGCGCGTCGGCGATCCGGCGAGCGCCAGGTGCCCGTGAGCCTGTCGCCACGGCAATCCAGTTGGATGCTGCCCGTGACGCGACCCGACTCATCGGACTCTTCCCAGGTGGCCGGATCTGCCTTGCCCGCGCGCAGATAGAGCTCCTTCAGGGAGCGGCGGTAGTAGTAGCGGGCCGGCACAGGCTGCCCGTCGCTCTCCCGATCGCCGAAAGTCAGCGAGATCGGAGCGGCGCCTATCGTGCCCGTCCACGAACTGCGGTCGCACGCCGCGTGGGCGGGCGTGTTCCACACGATCAGGGTCAGCAGCGACAAGAGCGAGGGCGCGGCGAATCTCATCTTCGGCATCGCCGGTTCAGGAGGGGCGCGCTGGGGCACCGACGCTGAACATCACCCATTCCGGCCGCATGTTGATGCGGATCGGATAGATGCTGACGCCCAGGCCGCTGGTGATGTAGACCGGCCGGCCGCCGACGTTTACCCACCCGTGGGTCTTGTCCTTCGGCCATCCGTGCGGTGCGACGGCGGATCCGACGAAGGGGATCCAGACCTGGCCCCCGTGCGTGTGCGCGGCCACGGCAAGCCCTGGCACCGGCGGCAGCCCGAGCGCGCTGGCCGGGTCATGCATCAGCGTAAGCGCCTGGGCGCCGGCCGGCAGCTGGCGCGCCGCGCGGGCCGGATCGCTGTGCATCGAGGTCCTGTCGCCGATGCCCAGCACCCACACGTCGGTGCCGGGCAGCGGCACCGCCTCGTTGAGTAGCACCTTGATGCCGACCGCGCCCAACGCCTGGCTGAACCGCGCGCCGTCGGTCCACCAGTCGTGATTGCCCAGCACCGCGTAGACGCCGCGCGTGGCTTTCAGCCGGCCCAGCACCGCGGCCACGTCTTCCGGCGTCGTGCCGTCCTCGCCGCGGCCGGAGATGAAGTCGCCCGGCAACAGCACGACGTCGGGCTTGGCGGCGTTGATCTCGTCGACGATGGCGTTGGCGCGCGCGATTGTCATGACGCGTTTGAACTCGTGCGCGATGTGCCAGTCGGAGGCAACCACCACCTTCAGTCCCGGCGGACCGCGCCAGCCGGGCACCTCGACGGGGAGGTCGCGCCGGACCACCCAACGGGGCTCGATCAGCAGGCCCCAGACCGCCAGCAAGGCGAGGGCGAGCAGCAGGAAGAGCAGGAACTTGAAGAGCTTGCGGAGCGCGGACAGCAGCATCGAGAGGCGACGGGGAAGGGCGTGGATCGGCACGGAAAGGAACAGTATCAACGGATCCGCGTGCCCCTATGTTCCCGTCCGATTCGGGATCGGCGCGCTCAAGGCACGGGCGCTGCGGTGGCCTTGTCCGGGAAGGACTTGGAGACGTACGGTTGGCCGAGATCCCAACGCGACTGCCAGTGCGCTAGGTATTGCCGGACGATCTCCGGCGCGTTGCGGATCACGACCACGTTCTCCGAGTTGAGCGTCTCGGCGGACGGCGCGAAGTTGAACGATCCCGTCTCCACTGTCTGACCGTCCACGATGATCGTTTTGTCGTGGTGGATGTGGAAGTGGTCGTTGGTGCGCAGCTCCACGCCGTTGCCCGTCACGAAGTCCATGGCCTTCTTGCTCGGCTTGTTCTGGTTGCGCTTCTTGTCGACGACCACCTGCACCTGCACGCCGCGCTGTCTGGCGTCCACCAGCGCCTGCATGATGTCCGGCGCCTGGAAGGCGTAGGCCAGGATCTGGATGCGCTCTTTGGCGCCGCCGATGGTCTCCAGCACGAGCTGCCGCGCCGAACCTTCCGGCGAGAACCCGACCTGGATCTCGGGCTCCGCCCGCGCGGCAAGGGAAACACTCAGCAAGGCCGCCAGCGCGACGCATCGAATCGGGGTCAAAGGCGTTCCTCCCGTCTTGCAAGGTTGGCCTGCCCGGAGGGACTCGAACCCCCGACCTGCTGCTTAGAAGGCAGCTGCTCTATCCAGTTGAGCTACGGGCAGACTGAAATCAGTCATCTGACTGCCCGACGTCCGGAAACGACTTCGGGCCCTTGGAAGGCGTTCCCACGCCTGCCGAAGGGCCCGAATTGTGCCACGCGATCCACCGTCAACGGCGGCCGTGGAACGGTTCGAAGTCGATCCTTGTTTGATCGACTCCCGATCCACTGTCGATTAGCTCAACATCGCGCTCGCGCTCGCGCTCAGATCAGCACGTTGACGATGGCGTTGCCGATGCCCATCAGCGCCGCGCCCGAGATCAGGCCCGCGCAGATCGGCTCGCAACCGTCCACCCAGCGCTTCCAGCCCTTCGTGCCCGGCGTCTTGTAGAGCTTGCCCATCACGAAGAACATCATGGCGCCGACCCACATCGCGAAGGTCGACTCCGGCGGCAGCACCACGCCCAGGCCGATCGCCACCGACGACAGCGGGAACTTGCCCTTCGTCGCCATCTTGATGACCTCGATCACCACCGCGCAGATCGCCGCGATCGCCATCGTGATCAGCGCCGACGCCGGCAGGCTGTGCAGCCCGTTGGCGATGATCTCCGCCACGCCGCGCCATTGCACCGCGGCCGGCATCGAGAACTGGTCCGAGATGATGGTCGCCGTGCTGCGCACACCCTCGGCGTTCTTCGGCACGAACAGCAGGAAGAACAGCGGCACGCAGAACAGCACGCCCGCCACCACGCCGATGATGTGGCCGATGGCCTGGTGGCGCGGCTTGCCGCCCAGCATGTAGCCCGGCTTGATGTCGCTCAGCAGGTTGGCCGCGTTGGACGCGATCTCCGCCGTCATCCCCGCCGGCACCAGGTTGGAGGCCGGGTTGGACCGGTCGATCGCGCCCATCGTGAACTGCGTGATCTTGGACAGTGCGCCGGTGGGCGTCCACGAAGTCAGCGCCATCGAGTTCGTGCAGATCACCGTCAGCACGAAGATCAGCGGCAGCGAGATCAGCGCCATCAGGAAGGGCACGCCGAAGAAGGCGTGCGAGGTCCACGCCGCCAGCACGCCGAAGACCGGCACGCCGACGTAGGAGATCCACAGCGGCACCTCGATGTGGTTCAGCAGGTCGCTGCCGTCGCTCTTGCCGGCGGGCTTCTTCTTGAAGACCTTGAACACCGCCAGGAACAGGTCGGGCTTGGCCAGCAGCGTCGTCAGCGAGCCCGCGACCATCATCGCCACGCCCCACCACATCGACCACTGGTTGACGATCTCCACGCGCGAGATCGGGATCAGCGCGCCCGTCGGGCCCACGCGCTGCACGATGTCGCCGGCCTGGATCATGATCGGCGCCAGCACCACGAAGTTGACGAAGGCGCCCAGCAGGCAGCTCGTCGCCACCGCCATGCCCATCAGGCCGCCGACGCCCAGCATGGCCGCGTCCAGCGTCAGGCGCAGGCCCAGCGCGCGGATGTCCGTGCCCAGGATCTTGGGGATCCAGATCTCGGCCTTGGCCGCCAGGCCGTAGTAGTACTGGTCCAGCCGCTCATGGAAGGTCCACGGCTCGGTCATGCCGGCCCACTGGTCCATGCGCAGGATCTTGAACTGCAGCAGCTTCATCCAGCCGTCGCTCACGATCGCCTGGTACAGCGCCGCGGCGCCGGCCACCTTGGCCAGCAGCTTGGCCTTGTAGATGCCTTCGCCGCCCTCGCCGGTGTACAGCGAGTCCAGCACCACGCCGCAGGCGCGGCCTTCAGGGAAGGGGAGCTGGTCCTCGTTGATGAAGCGCCGCTTCATCGGGAAGGCCACCAGCACGCCCAGGATCGCGATGACGATCATCCAGACCATCATCTGCCACCACGGCACGATGTGGTCCACCACCAGCATGTACGCCGCCAGCGACGAGAACAGCGGCGACACCACGTAACCCGCGGCCGTCGCGATCGACTGGGTGCAGTTGTTCTCCAGGATCGTGTAGTCCGCGGCCCAGCCCAGCGTCGCGAAGATGCGGAACATCGCGAAGGCCAGGATCACCGAGGTCAGGCCGACGCCGACGCTGATGCCGGTCTTGCCGCCGATGTACAGCGAGGTCGCCGCCAGGATGCCGCCCAGCATGAAGCCGGTGAAGCCGGAGCGCAGCGAGAGCTGCGCCATGTCGCCCCGAAAGACGTTCTTGAACCACCACTCGTCCTTCTGCGCGCGCGACCAGGTCTGCACCTGCTCGTCGGTCAAATGCTGTAGCGCCATGCTGTGCTCGATCTTTCCGGGTTCGTCCCCGTTGCCGCGCCCGTCGCCCGACTCCCGGCTCGTGACCAGGAACACAGGGAAAGGCGCTGCCTTGAAACAAAAAAACAGCGCGCATTGTCTCTGCCTGACATCGTGCTGACAGGGCTGTGCGCATGGGGTTTCCACCTATCGGCGCTTGCCTATCGCCCCTAAGGGTGGGATGTCGCGCGCAGGCCGCGTCGCACGGGCCGCTTCGGCGATGAACGCCCCGGTCACGCCGAGTTCTTCACAACACCGCGCGACAGGAGGTCGGACCTGCCCCCGCATTCCGGTGCTGACAGCGCACGAACGCACGTTGAACGCCTAGCATGCGAACTTCCTGCCCTTGCTGCTTCCGGAGCCGTTGTTGACGCTGATGTGGGTTCTCCTGGGCGTCCTGCTGGGCGTCGTGCTGACCCTGGTCCTGCTGACGGCGGCCCAGGGGCGCTTCGGTCGCGTCGGTCGTCGGCGCCAGCGGGATCGGCTCACCGGCCTGCTGCTGTCGCGTCGCTTCGAGGATGAGTTCGCCGCCACGCTGGATGCGCTCCAGCGCCGCGGCGGGCAGGGCAGCCTGCTGTACATCGGCCTGGACGGCTTCCGCTTGGTCAACGACGAGCACGGCAAGGCGTTCGGCGATCACCTGCTGGTGCGCACCGCCGAGCGCCTGCGGCACATCGGCGGCAAGAGGGCGCTCGTCGGCCGGCTTGCCGGGGATGAATTCGCGCTCTGGAGCGAGCTCCCGCAAGGGCAGGCCGATGCCCTCGTGCGCCAGGTCCTGGAGAGCCTGGGCGAGCCCGTCGTGATCGGTGCGACGCCCTTGCGCGTGGGCTTGTCGGTGGGCGTGGCGATGTCGCCCGAACACGGCAGCTCGATCCGGCTGATCCGGCGCGCGCAGACGGCGATGCGGTCGGTGAAACGCCTGGGCGGCAACGGCCACGCGTTCTTCGACGCGGTGCAGGAGGAAGAGCTGCGCGAGGAGCTGACGCTGGCGCGCGAGCTGCGCGAGTCGATCAGGAACAAGGAACTCGAACTGGTCTACCAGCCCAAGATGAACGCGGGGACGATGCAGGTCACCGCGGTCGAGGCGCTGCTGCGCTGGCGGCATCCGACGCTGGGCATGGTGAGCCCCTCGCGTTTCATCCCGATCGCGGAGCGCTACGGCGTGATCGACACGATCGGCGACTGGGTCGCCGACACCGCGCTCGCTCAGGCCGCCCGCTGGCGCGAGATGGGCCTGCGCATGCGCGTGGCCATCAACGTGTCGGGGTATCAGATGCGGTCCGACGACTTCATCGCCCGGCTGGAGAAGGGCCTCAAGAAACACCGCCTGCGGCCCGAGCGCTTCACCGTCGAGATCACCGAATCCGTCGCGATGGAGCACGCCACCGTCACCGGGCGCGCGTTCAAGCGGCTGGGCGCGCTGGGCGTGCATGTGTCGATCGACGATTTCGGCACCGGTTACTCCAGCCTGTCCGCGTTGCGTCAGTTGCCGGCCCAGGAGCTCAAGATCGACAGCAGCTTCGTCGCGGACGTGGCGACCAGCGTCGAGGCGCAGGCCATCGTGCGCGCCGTCGTCGAGATGGCGCGGGTGCTGCAGCTCAAGGTCGTCGCCGAGGGCGTGGAGACGCCGGCGCAGCGCGATCAGCTCGTCGCCATGGGCTGCGACGAGCTGCAGGGCTACCTGTTCGCCAAGCCGATGTCGGCGCGCGCGATCGAGGTGCTGGCCTCGGACTCGGGCAAGGCCACCAGCGTCCATGCCGAGGGCTTCCGGCCGTCGATCTTCGTGGAGACGGCGGCCGTGCCGCTGGACGTCGCGCGGCGCTGAATCGCGCCGTCCGCGGCCCTCAGCCCTCCGCTCCTCAGCGCCTCAGCCCTGTTGCGGCTGATAGCGCTCCAGCCAGTGCGCATACGGCGCCGGCAGCACCCAGGTCGGCTTGTCCTCCTTCAGCGCCTGGGCGGCCTGGTAGGGCCAGTGCGGATTGGCCAGCAGCGCGCGGCCGATCATGACCAGGTCCAGCTGACCGTCCGCCACGGCGCGTTCAGCCAGTTCCGGCGTGTGGAAGCCCCAGGCGGCGGCCACCGGCAGACCGGCCTCGCTGCGCACCCGCTGCGCGATCGGTCCGAGGAAGGCCGGGCCCCACGGCACCTGCGCCTGCGGCGTCGTGAAGCCGACGCTGACGTTCAGCAGGTCGAGTCCCTCGGCCTTCATCGCCCGCGTCAGGCCGATGGCCTCGGCCAGCGTCTGCTCGTCGCGACCGTCGTACTCGATCACGCCGAAACGCGCCGTCAGCGGCAGGTGCTCGGGCCAGACCTTGCGCACCGCGCGCAGCGTCTCCAGCAGGAAGCGGCCGCGGTTCTCGGCGCTGCCGCCGAACTCGTCGTCGCGCTGGTTGGCGTGCACGGAGAAGAAGCTCTGCGCCAGGTAGCCATGGGCGAAGTGCAGCTCCAGCCACCGGAAGCCGGCATCGCGGGCGCGCGCCGCGGCGGCGACGAAGTCGGCCTGGACGCGGGCGATGTCGGCCTTGTCCATGGCCTTGGGCACCTGCGGCAGGCCCTTGCCGTAGGGCACGGCGGACGGCGACAGCGTGGCCCAACCGCGCGGGTCGCCGGCGGCGATGTGGTCGTCGCCTTCCCAGGGCTTGTGGGCGCTGGCCTTGCGGCCGGCGTGGCCGATCTGGATGCCGGGGACCGCGCCGAAGGAGGCGATGGCGGCGGCGATGCGCGCAAGCCCCGCGGCCTGCTCGTCGTTCCACAGGCCCAGGCAGGCCGGTGTGATGCGGCCTTCCGGCGCGACGCCGGTGGCCTCGACGATCACCAGCCCCGCGCCGCCGCGCGCCAGGCCGGCGTAATGCGCCAGGTGCCAGTCGTTGACCAGGCCGTCGGTGGCGCTGTACTGGCACATCGGCGGCACGGCGATGCGGTTGCGCAGGACGACGTCCTTGAGGGCGAACGGGGAGAACAAGCTGGACATGGAGACCTTGGCCTTCGGGGTGGGGAAGCAGGAAAAGGAAGCAGGAAAAGACCTGCGGAGGCGGCAGTCTAGGAACTGCGGTCCATAATGAAAAGCGATGCGGTCTTATTGCCGCGATAAGACTTGCTTATGTTGAATCCTCAATGGTTGCGGAGCTTCGCCACCCTGGCGCGGTTGGGCAGCTTCACGCGCGCCGCCGAGGCGTTGGACCTGACGCAGGCGGCCGTCAGCCAGCATGTGCGGCATCTGGAGAGTTCGCTGGGTCCCTTGCTGATCCGCCGTCCGCGCGCCATCGAACTGACGCCGGCCGGTCTTGCGACGCTGGACTACTGGCGCGAACTCGACGAGGCCGACCAGCGCCTGCGCGGCCGGCTTGCCGACGAGGATGCCTGCCAGGGCGAGGTGGGCATGATCACGCCGGGCGGCATCGGGCTGTTCGTGTATCCGCACCTGCTGGACCTGCAGGCGCAGCGTCCCGGGCTGGTGGTGCGGCACCGCTTCGCGCCCGATCCCGACGTGTTGCAGGCGGTGCTCGACAACCGCTATGAACTCGGCCTGGTGACGCTGCGGCCCGATGACGCGCGGCTCTCGAGCTGCGCCTTCCTGGAGGAGCCGCTGGAACTCGTGCTGCCGGCGGCGGAGCAGTGCATCCAGTGGGACGACCTGCGCCGCATCGGCTTCATCGATCACCCCGACGGACAGGCGATGGCCAACCGGTTGCTGAGCCGGCACTTCCCCGGCTCGCCGGGCGTGCGCGACCTGCCGGTGCGCGGCTTCAGCAACCAGATCGGCCTGCTGCTGGAGCCGGTGGCGCGGGGTCTGGGCTTCACGGTGCTGACGCAGCATGCGCGTCGCGCGTTCCCTCGTCAGGAGGAGATCCGCGTGCTCGATTGCGGTTCGCCGGTGGTGGACACGCTGTGGCTGATCCACCGCGCCGAATGGCCCCTGTCGGCGCGCGCGCAGCACGTGGTGGCGCACCTGCGCAAGACCGTCGGCGCGATGGCGCCAAAGCTGGTGAGTGCGAAGCGCGCGGCGACGGGGTCAGGTGTTGCCGGACCATAATCCGCACGCGCTTGAGCGCCGCTTCTGAGCTTCGTTCCGAGCTCGTTTCCCCTGAACAGGCCCCGCGATTGACCAGAGACCGCCCCCGATTCTCCTGGCCCCTGAGCCGGGCCTGGACCCGGCTGATGCAGACGGTGCTCGTCGTGGCGTCGCTGCAGGGCGCCGGCGCCTGGGCCTTGCCGGCGGACTACAGCGTCGCCGAGCTCTACCAGACGCGGTGGACCGTCCGCGAGGGCGTCCCCACCGGCATCGCCGCGATGGTCCAGACGGCGGACGGCTTCCTATGGTTGGGATCGCCGGGCGGACTGTTCCGCTTCGACGGCGTGGAGTTCGAGCGCTTCACGGGCGCCGGCGGCGTCCCGCTCCTGTCGCAGGACATCTATTCCCTGAAAGTCGCCAGCGACGGCGCGTTGTGGATCGGCCATCACCTCGGCGGCGTGAGCCGGCTGCATGAAGGGCGGCTCGTCAACTACGGTCCGGAGCAGGGGCTGCCCCGGGCGTCGCTCTCCGCATTGGGCGAGGACGGCGACGGCACCCCGTGGGTTGGCACCACCCGCGGCCTGTACCGGCTCGAACAGGGCCGCTGGTCGGCGGTGAATACGGCCTGGAACGTGCCCGCGGACCCCGTGGACGAGATGGTGCTGGACCGCGATCGCACGTTGTGGGTGATGGCCAACGACCACGTCTACCGGCTCAGGCGCGGCGCGAGCCGTTTCGAGCCGCTGCCGGTGAAGATCCGCGGGAGCAACTTCTCCACCCTGGTGCTGCATCCCGACGGCGCCGCCATGGTCTGCGAGGCGACCCGGGTGCTGGCGCTGTCGACGATGTCGCCATCGCCATCGCCGTCGTCTTCGTCTTCGCCTTCGCCGCGCGGCGTGCCGCCCTGGGTCGATCGTCCCGTGGACCTCGGCGAGAACCGCTGCGGCTTCGACAGCCAGGGGCAGCTGTGGTTCGGCAATCCCAAGGGCGGCGGACGCTTCCCGCCCGTCCCCCGACAGGCCGGCGCGGCGTCGCCGGGGGCGCGCCTGGAGACAGCGGAGCCCGTGTCCCTGCCTGCGGGACCCGCCACCCGGGTCCTCGAGGACCGTGAGGGCAACCTCTGGATCGCCACCCGCAGCGGCCTGGAGCGGATCCGCGCGCCCGCGCTGCGCAAGGTGCCGTTCGACCCCGAGGCCATGGAGTTCGCGCTCGCGCCGGCGGGGGATCGCGGCGTCTGGATCGGGACGTCGGCGGGGCGCATCGCCCGCGCCGATCCCGGCATCGTGGAACGCATCGCCACGGACCCGCACTTCGGCATCGGCATCGACGTCCTCTACACCGACCCCGCCGGCACCCTGTGGGTCGCCGCGGGGGATTCGATCTGGCAGCGGCGGCCCGACCAGCGCTGGCGTCGATCGGCGCGCGGCGCGGCGGCGGTGGCGGCTGGCGGCTACAACTATTCCAGCATCGAGGCGATGACGCAGGATGCGCAGGGCGCGATGTGGGTGTCCGTGCTGCGCGTCGGCGTCTACCGTGTCATCGGCGACCAGTGGACGCTGTGGGGCGGGCGCACCGACATGCCCGGCCACAACGTGACCGCCTTGTTCACCGATCCCGCGGGTCGCGTCTGGTTCGGTTACGACGACGGCCTGGTCACCGTCCTGGACGGGGACCGGCTCACGACCGTGGTGCCTGCCGCGCAGACGCCCCCGGGTGCCGTCCTGGGCGAGGTGTCCGTCTTCGTGCAGCAGGGGGAGACCCTCTGGATCGGCAGTCAGAAGGGCCTGTGGCGCCTGGACGGACAGCGCCGGATCCAGGCCGTCGAAGGGGCGCAGGGCGCCTTCGACGGCGTCACCGGGATCGTGCCGACGGCCGCCGGCGACCTGTGGCTGAGCACCGTCGAGTCCGCCGTCCGCCTGGGCGCCGATGAGCTGGCGCGGGCGCGCGAGCATCCCGGCCATCGCCTGCATCATGAGTCGCTCAATCACCTCGACGGTCTGCCCGGCGTGCTGGACGGGGCCGTGGGCAACAACGGGCGGATCTGGTTCGCCACGGTCGACGGCGTGGTGTGGATCGATCCGTCCCGGCGGCTGCGCAA
Source organism: Roseateles sp. GW821-FHT09G09 (assembly GCF_059415965.1). NCBI lineage: Bacteria > Pseudomonadati > Pseudomonadota > Betaproteobacteria > Burkholderiales > Sphaerotilaceae > Roseateles > Roseateles sp. GW821-FHT09G09. Next base: position 92,850 of record NZ_JBWKOG010000007.1, read on the forward strand.
CCCGGTGGCACCGACGGTGGTGCTGAAGGCCATCCTCGCGGACGGCACGGTCTATCCCTTCTCCGCGAAGGCACCGGTGCGACTGCCCATGCGCACGCGGGATCTGAAGATCACCTTCACCGCGCCCAGCCTCACGATGCCGGAGCGGGTGCACTTCCGCTATCGCCTGGTGGACGCGGGCGGGCAGGGCGGGGCGGGCCGCGCCGACAAGGCCGCAGAAACCCCAGAGGCCGCAGAGGCCGCAAACAAGGTCGACGGTTGGCAGGACGTCGGCAATCACCGCGAGGTGTACTTCCGCGACCTGGCGCCGGGACGGTACCGGTTCGAGGTCGGCGCCTCCAACGACGACGGCCTGTGGAGCGACGCCGGCGCCAGCGTCGAGGTCGAGATCCCGCCCGCCTTCGTCCAGACGCCGTGGTTCCTCGCGCTGTGCGTGATCGCGGCGCTGGGTCTGCTGTGGTGGCTGTCGGTGATGCGCCTGCGCGCGGTCAACGACCGGCTGCGGCTGCGTCTGGAGGAACGCATGGTGGAACGCGAGCGGATCGCGCGCGAGCTGCACGACACCTTCCTGCAGGCCGTGCAAGGCCTGATGCTGCGATTCCATTCCGCGATGGAAGTCATCCCCGCGCATGAGCCGGCGCGCAAGCTGATGGAGCATGCGCTGGACAGCGCCGACGAGGTGACCGCGCTCGGCCGCGACGCCGTGCTCAACCTGCGCGAGCCGGCGGACGAGTCCATCGATCTCGCCGCGGACCTGCACCTGATCGGCGAACGCTGGTCGCTGGACACGGGCGTCGCCTTCGTGGCCGTGGTCCAGGGCGAGGCAAGGGCGCTCGACCCCATCGCGCTGCAGGAGTGCCAGCGCCTGGCCACCGAGGCCTTGAACAACGCGTTCCGTCACGCCGAGGCCGCGACGGTGCGGCTGGACATCGTCCATGCGTCGCGGGCGTTCACGCTGCAGGTGTCGGACGACGGCCGGGGCTTCGACACGGCGCTCAAGCACCACGGCCGCTGGGGCCTGGTCGGCATGCGCGAACGCGCGGCACGTCTGCGGGCGATGCTGGAGGTCCGCTCGAACGCCGGCGGCACCACCGTGCGGCTGCGGGTGCCGGCGCGCGTCGCCTACCGGCGGACGCGGCGCGGCTGGCTGCAACGGCTGACCGGCGCGGCGTCGACGCCGCGATCCGCGAGCCGGCCCGTCAGAGCTCCTCGTTGAGGATGCCGCGCCGCATCGCGATGACGACGGCCTGCAGCCGGTCGCTGGCGCCCAGCTTGACCAGGATGTTCTTCATGTGGGACTTGACCGTCTCTTCGGACACGCCCAGCCGGTCGGCGACCTGCTTGTTGGCGCCGCCGGCGGCCACTTCGCCCAGCACCTCGACCTCGCGCGCGGACAGCGCCTCGTCGGTCACCCGGCGGGACAGCTCCAGCGCGACTTCGGCCGCGACGTAGCGCCTGCCGGCCGCCACGTCGCGCACGGCGCACACCAGCTCCTTGCGCAGGGTGTTCTTCAGCAGGTAGCCCCAGGCCCCGATCTTGAGCGCCCGCAGCGCCTGCACGTCGCCGCGGTAGGTCGTCAGCACGACGATGCGCGCCCAGGGCCAGCGCTGGAGGATCTCGCCCATCGCGACCATCCCGTTCATGCGCGGCATCTGCAGGTCCATCAGGATGACGTCGGGCCGGTGCCGCTCGTACATCGCCACCGCCTCCAGGCCGTCCTCGGCCTCGGCGACCAGCGTCATGTCGGGCTGTCCCGCGATCACCGCGCCGATGCCGGTGCGGACCATCGGATGGTCGTCGACGACCAGGAGGCGGATCGGGCGATCGGGGGACTCGGACACGGTCATGGGGGGCGCGCACGGGACGCGGTTCGGAAGCTGCAGGCGACCTTAACGCCGCGTTCGCGGCGGGGTCAAGGAAAACGGCCGCCGACTCACTCGATCGAGTGAGTCGGCGATCCCTGCGTCGCGGCTGGCGGGGCGGGGACCCCGACCCTAGAGTGCCCGCAGGCCCGGACGTCCGGGTCAAGCTCCGGGGAATGGATCATGAATGTCGCGGAATGGCCTCGCAGGAAATTCGCCTTCGGGCCTTTCACCCTGTTGCCCGACCGGCAACTGCTGCTGAACGACGACGTGCCGCTGCGCATCGGCGGGCGCGCGCTCGACATCCTGACGGCGCTGGTCGAGCGTCCCGGCGAGCTGGTGACCAAACGGGAACTGATGGCCCGCGCCTGGCCGACCACGGTCGTCGACGAGAGCAATCTCAAGGTGAACATGGCCGGCCTGCGACGCGTGCTCGGCGAGGGCGTGGGCGACCCGCGGTTCATCGCGACCGTCGTGGGCCGGGGATACCGGTTCGTGGGCGACGTGCACTCACCGGGGCCGGCAGGCGCGGCGGAACCGACAGACCCGGCGGCGTCCGCGACGGCCGATGAGCCGCCGCTGCGCCGCCACAACCTGCCCACTGGCACCACGCGCATCGTCGGCCGGGCGGAGGCGATCGCCACGCTCCGGCTGGACCTGGACGGCGCGCGGCTCGTGTCGCTGGTCGGACCGGGCGGCATCGGCAAGACCACCGTGGCGCTGGCCGTCGCCCAGGGCGCGCTGCCGTCGTTCAAGGACGGCGCCTGGCTGGTGGACCTCGCGCCGCTGAAGGATCCGTCCCTGGTCCCCAATGCCATCGCCATCGCCCTCGGCCTGGCCGCGCATTCGGCCAACATGCTGGCCGCGCTGTGCGGCTACCTGCACGAGCGCGAGGTCCTGCTGGTGCTCGACAGCTGCGAGCACCTCGTCGATGCCGCCGCCGCCTGCGTGAACCGCCTCCTCGCGGAGGCGCCCCGCGTCAGGATCCTGGTCACCAGCCGGGAGCCGCTGTGCCTGCAGGGCGAGCGGGTGCGACGGCTGCCCGGCCTGGAGACCCCGCCGGCGCCACCCGCATCATCGGCATCGGCATCGGCATCGGCGGCGTCGGCATCCGCGGCAGCGCCGTCGATGGACCGCGCGAAGGCCCTGAGCTTCCCGGCCGTGGAACTCTTCGTCGAACGCGCGTCCGACCGGCTCGAAACGTTCCACCTGAGCGATGCGGACGCGCCGGCCGTCGCCGAGATCTGCCGGCGTCTGGACGGCCTGGCCCTCGCGATCGAGCTGGCCGCCACGCGCGTCGATGCCTTCGGCATCGGCGAGATCCTCGCGCTGCTCAACGATCGCTTCCGGCTGCTCAAGGGGCGTCGATCCGGTCCGGACCGGCACCAGACGCTCATGGCGACCATCGACTGGAGCTTCGATCTCCTGTCGCCCTGCGATCAGACCATCCTGTGCCGGCTCTCCGTCTTTGCCGGCGCCTTCACCCTGTCGTCCGCGGTGGCGGTGGCCGCCGACGACGGCATCGGGCCGGTCGACGTCGTCGAGGGCGTGGCCACGCTGGTGGCCAAATCGCTGCTCGCGGCGGAGCCGGGCGAGGTCGATCTCGTGTACCGGCTGCTCGACACCACCCGCGGCTACGCGTCGGAGAAGCTCGCCGCGCGCGACGATCCGGACGCGGTCCGCTGGCGCCACGCCCGGCATGTCCTGGAGCTGGCCGGCCACGCGCGGACGGACGGCGATGCGCTGACCCAGGCGGCCTGGATCGCCCGGTACGGCGAGACGATCGCCGACATGCGCATGGCGCTGGATTGGAGCTTCTCCCGTCCCGCGCATGCCGCGCTCGGCGTGCGGCTCACCGTCGCCGCCATCCCCTTGTGGGAACGGCTGTCGCTCCTGGAGGAATGCCGCCTCTTCGTGAAGCGCGCGCTGGAGAACAGCCTCGCCACGGACCGGACCCCGCGGGACGAACTGACCTTGTCCCTGGCCTCCGGCGGCGCGCAGCTCTTCACGCGCGGCCCCATGCCGGAGGTCAAGGCGCTTTTCTTGCAGGCCCTGGCGATCGCCGACGGGCTGGGCCGCGGGGACCTGCGGCTGGAGTGCCTCAAGCGACTGTCGGAGTACCACCTGTGGGAAGGCGACTCGCGGGCCTCCTTGGAGGTCTCGGCGGAGATCCGGGTGCTCGCCAGCGCGCAAGGGGACCTGGCCGCGATCGCCAATGCCGATGCCCACGCGGGCTCCGCGCTGCATTACCTCGGCGACCTGCACCAGTCGCGCCGCCACCTGGAGGATTTCCTGAACTCGCCGGTGCACACGCGCACGGGCTGGGAGACGGCCCGGTTCCAGTTCGACCAGCGCCTGGAGGCCCGCGGGTCCCTCGCGTTCGTGCTCTGGCTGCTGGGTCATGCCGACCAGGCCATCGAGACCGCGCGGCGTCAACGCGCGGAGGCCCAGGCCAGCCACTATGCGGCGCCCGTCTGTTCCTCCCTGGTCCTGACCTCGGCGCCCTTGGCCATCTACACGGGCGACTTCGAGGACGCGGACCAGTCGCTGAACTTCGTCGCCCGGTACGCGGCCGAGCATGGCCTGCCGATGTGGGGCGCCATGACCGAATGCGTGCGCGTGAAATGGCTGCTCGACGCCGGCGGAGCGGTCGACCAGACGCGGTATGAGGCGACGCTCGCGATGATCCGCGACGGCAGTCTCGGCATCCGGTATGCGCCGTTCCTGGCCAACCTCGGACACGTGCAAGCCCTGCGTGGCGACACCGAGGGATCGATGGCGAGCATCGACGAGGCCATCGCCCTGTCCGCGCGCAGCGGACAGGTGTGGGGGATCCCCGAGATGCTCCGCCTGAAAGGCACCTACATCGAGGCGGGCCGGCGGCCGGGCTGGGCGGCCGCGGCGGCCGGGTGCTACCGCGAGTCGATCACGATGGCGCACCAGCAGGCGGCGCTGGCGTGGGAGCTCCGGTCGGCGACCAACCTGGCCGCGTTGTGGTCCGATGCCGACGCCCGTGTAGATGCCGGTGCCGATGCCGATGCCGACGTCGTTCTGCGCGATCAGGCGCTCGCGCAGCTGGCGCTCATCTACGGACGATTCAGCGAAGGCTTCGACACCAAGGACCTGCGCAAGGCCCGGAGCGTCCTTCAGGTGACCTGAGGGCGAGGCAACGAGTGACCCCGTCCCCGGGGGCACCGTGCCCGGACTGGGCCGTCGAGCGCTTCGGCGGTGTCGACCGGGCCATCGCTGGTGGTCCGCCGGGGGGGGCGCATGCAACAGGCCGCCCGGACCGGCCATTAACCGCAATTTACTTGAGCGCCGCGCGCCGAGCAGGTACACCGCTACGTTCGCAGTTTTCCCTGGGAGTGACCTTGACGGCGCTGATTTCCGAGGCGGCCAATGCCTTCGCGTTCGGACCGTTCCTCCTGATCCCCGAGCGGCAGCAGCTCCTGGAGAACCAGGAGGCGCTGCGCGTCGGCGGTCGCGCCCTGGACCTGCTGACGGCGCTGGTGGAACGCCCGGGCGAGGTCGTCTCCAAGCGCGAGCTGATCGCCCGGGTCTGGCCCGGACTGGTCGTGGAGGAGGGCAACCTCAAGGTCAACATCTCCGCGCTCCGGCGGCTGCTGGGCGCCGGCGCCGATCCGGCGCGCTACATCGAGACCGTGGTCGGCACGGGCTACCGCTTCGTCGCGGAGGTGCGCTGCCTGTCGCACCGCGCGTCGCCTCCATCGTCGCCGTCCTCTTGGCCGTCCTCCTGGCCGTCCTCCTCGCCTGGACGCCCCGGGCCGCCCGCGCGCACGGGCAAGCTCCCGCCGTTGCGGAGCCCGCCCTGCGGCCGGGACGACACCATCGCCGCCGTGCTGCGCGACCTGCGGGACTCGCGGCTGGTGTCCATCGTCGGGCCCGGCGGCATCGGCAAGACCACCGTGGCGCTGGCGGCCGCGGATCGAGGCGCCGGCGACTTCCGGGACGGCGCCTGGTTCGTCGACCTGGCGCGGCTGACGGACCCGGCCCGGGTGGCGGGCGCGATCGCCGAGGCCCTGCGCGAGAGCGCGGGTCCGCCGTCGTCGCCGCCGGCGCAGGCCAGGGCCGGGCCGGAGCGGGATCACGAGGTCCTGCTGGTCCTGGACAACTGTGAGCACCTGATCGGCGCCGTCGCCAGTTGCGCCGACCGGCTGCTGGCCGGCACCCGGCAGGTGAAGCTGCTCGCCACCAGCCGCGAGCCGCTGTGCATCCGTGGAGAGCTCGTCCGGCGCCTGTCCGGCCTGGCGCTGCCCCCTCCGCCTGCATCGTTGACCTCGAGCTCGAGCTCGACCTCGACCTCGACCTCGACCTCGACCTCGACGTTGATGTCGACGTCCGTGTCGACGTCGACCTTGTCCCCGTCCTCGTTCCCGTCATCGTCATCGGGACGGGACCGTCTTCGCGCCGAGGACGCGATCGGCTTTGCCGCGGTGCAGCTCTTCGTCCAGCGGGCGAGCGAGCCGCAGCGCGCGTTCCATCTCGATGACGCCAATGCCGAGGAGGTGGTCGCCATCTGCCGACGGCTGGAGGGCCACGCGCTGGCCATCGAGCGCGTCGCGCGCCGCGTCGGCGCGCTGGGCATCGCCGGCACGCTGGACCATCTGGCGCGGCGCTTCCACATGTTCGACGGCCACCACGAAGGGCCCGAGCGGCACCGCACGTTGACGGCGACGGTGGCCTCGAGCTATGACCTCCTGTCCGCGAGCGAGCAGACGGTGCTGCGACGGCTGGCGGTGTTCGACGGGCCGTTCAGCCTGACCGCCGCCTGCCGGGTCGGCGGGGCCAACGAGCCGGTTCAAAGCGTGGCCCAAGGTGCTGCGGAAGGTGCTGCGGAAGGTGCTGCGGAAGGTGCTGCGAAGGGTGCTGCGAAGGGTGCCGTTGAAGGCGCTGCGGAAGGCGTTGCGAAAGGTGGTGCCTCTGGAGGCGCCGCGGCGGGCGCGGGCGAGGCGATCACGCACGCGGCCGTGGTCGAGGACGTCGGGCAACTGGTCGCGAAGTCGCTGCTGGTGGCCGAAGTGCGGGACGGCGAGATGCAGTATCGCCAGACCCCGCTGACCCGCGCCTTCGCGATCGAGCAGTTGACCGCGCTCGGCGAGTGGGACGACGCATGGCGGCGCCTTGCCGCGTTCCAGGCGGAAGACCCATCGACATGAGCGACTCAGGGGAAGGGCGCCCGACCGCCGCCTCGGCCAGGCTGTTCGACTTCCCCGCCAGGGCCAGGCCCCGGACCCACCTGCCGGCCACGATCCCTCGCGTGGTCGGGCGCGAGGCGGTCGTCGACCAGTTGCTGCGGCAGGTGGCGCATGCCCGGCTGATCACCATCGTCGGTCCCGGCGGCATCGGCAAGACGACCGTGGCGCTGGCCGTCGCCGAGCGGGCGGACGAGGCCTTCCCCGACGGCGTCTGGTTCGTCGACATCGCGCCCTTGCGCGATGCGTCGCGGGTCCCGCACGCCATCGCGGCCGCGACCGGCCTGGCCGTGCACTCGGCCAACGTGCTGGGCGCCTTGTGCCGCGCCCTGCGCCATGGCCGGGCGCTGCTGGTGCTGGACAACTGCGAGCACCTCGTGACGGCCGTCGCCGCCTGCGTGGAGGAACTGCTGCGCGAGACCTCCGGCGTGCACATCCTGGCGACCAGCCGCTGCGCCTTCCAGCTCGACGACGAACTGGAACACCGGCTGGAGGGGCTGGCCTCGCCACCGCGATCGGCCGCGTTGACGGCCGCGCTGGCCTTGACCTTCCCCGCGGTGCGGCTGTTCGTCGATCGCGCCGGCGACCGGCTGGACAGCTTCGTCTTCGACGACGCCGACGCCGCGACCGTCGCCGCCATCTGCCGCAGCCTCGACGGCATCGCGCTCGCCATCGAGCTGGCGGCCATGCGCGTCGACGCCTTCGGCGTGAAGGACCTCCAGAAGCAGTTGGACGGCCGGTTGAGTGTGCTCGCCGGCCGGCGCGCCGGACACGAGCGGCATCGCACGCTGGCCGCCACGCTGGACTGGAGCTACGGCCTGCTCGGCCAGGACGAAGCCCGGCTGTTGCGCGCCGTGTCCGTGTTCGGCGGGAGCTTCCGGCTCGAGGGCGCTGCGGCCGTGGCCGGCACGGGCGCCGACGTCGCGGCCCCGCTGCTGGCGGAGCTTGCGTCGAAGTCCTTGTTGTCGGTCGAGCCCGGTGCCGGTCCTGGTGCGGGCGCGGGTGCGGGAACCGAAGCCGAATCCGGATCTGAAGCCGCGGCGGGCACCGTCTACCGCCTGCTGGACACCACGCGGGTCTACGGTGTCGAGAAGCTCGGCGAGGCCGGCGAGGAGCCGGCGGCCCGGCGGCGACATGCGCAGTACGTCTGCGACACGCTGGAACGGGCGGCGGCCGAGTGGGGACGGCAACTGTCGCGCGATTGGGGCGACACCTACGGACCCTACCTCGACGACCTGCGCGCCGCGCTCGCCTGGACCGATGCCGAGCCCGCGCACCACGCGCTGATGATCCGGCTGACCTCCGCCGGGATCTTGCTGTGGAACCATTTCTCGCTGACCGACGAGAGCCGCATCCATCTCGGCCACGGGATCGCCAGGCGCTCCGCCGCGAGGGCGGCGAGCGGGGACGCCGATGCCGATGCCGACGACGCTTCGCCGGTGGAGATGCACCTGCAGTTCGCGCTCGCCGGCGCGATCCTGTACACGCGCGGGATCAAGCCCGAAGCGCGTCTGGCCATCGGCCGCGCGCTGGAGATCTCGGAGCGCCTGGGCGACACGGACTTCCGCCTGCGCTGCCTGCGTCTGCTCGGGACCTTCGAGCTCTTCTTCGGCGAGAACGACGCGGCCCTGCGCACGCTCGAGACCTTCCTGTCGATCGCCAGCGCGGAAGACCCGTCCGCGCTCGCCGAAGGCGAGACGCATCTGGCCGTGGGCGAGACCTTCGTCGGCCGCCTGGGCGAGGCCCGTCGGCGCATGGAGCGTCTCTGCGCGCAGAACTCGCCGGACTTCAACGATGCGCGCTTCGCCCGCTTCCAGTACAGCAACAGCGTCAACATGCTGGTCGTGCTGTGCCATGCGCAGTGGTTGACCGGACAGGTCGACGCGGCGGCCCGCACGGCCGCGAAGATCCTCGTCTACGGACGCCAGTCGACGCATGAGCTGTCGCTCAGCATCGGGCTCGCCTGGAACAGCCTCGTCTACTTCTGGATCGGCCGGGACGACGAGTGCGCCCGCCACGCGGCCATGCTCGACGAACTCGTCGAACGGCACGGCATCGTGACCTGGCGACCCATCGCCACCTTCTGCCGCGGGGCCGTGGCGGCCCGAAGCGACAGCCACAGCCACAGCGACATCGACAGCGCCGGCAACGGCGGCAACGGCGACGCCACCAACGGCATCGCCGCGATGCGGCAGGCGATCGACGAGTGCCGCCAGATCGGGCACCTGTCGCGTCTGCCGTTCTACATCGCCGTGCTGGCGGAGGCGCTCGGCCGACGCGCGCGCTTCCAGGAAGCCGAGGGGGCGATCCATGAAGCCGAAGCGCTGGCCCTGGACCAGAACGATCAATGGTGCCTGCCGGAGATCCGGCGCATCCATGCCGGCCTCCTGGCCGCCCAGGGGCGGCATGACGACGCCGAGGTGCTGCTGCGCCGCGCCCTCGACCTGTCGACCGCCATCGGCGCGCTGAGCTGGGAACTGCGGGCCGCCTGCGACCTCGCGCGGCTGTGGCGGACGGGGTCGCGCGGGGCGGAGGCGCTGCGCCTGCTCCGGGCGGTCCTGGCCCGCTTCAGCGAAGGCTCGGGCACGCGGGACCATGTCGCCGCCGCGCAGGTGCTCGCCGACCTGCAGCCCGGGGATGCCCCCGGTCCGGAGGAGGCATGAACCGCGACCCCGACACGCCGCGCGCGCGGCATCTGGCGTTCGGCCCGTTCGTGCTGCTGCCCGAGCGTCAGCTGCTGCTGCGGGACGGCGTGCCCGTGCGCATCGGCGGTCGCGCGCTGGAGATCCTGACGCTGCTGGTGTCGCGCGCAGGCGACCTCGTCGGCAAGCGGGAGCTGATCGAGCAGGTCTGGCCCGACACGGTCGTGGACGACGGCAACCTGAAGGTCAACATGGCAGCGTTGCGGCGGGCGCTGGGGGAAGGGCCGAACACCGGATCGAACCTCGGACTGAACTTCGGACCGACCCTCGGACCGGACGCCGGAACGCCCCCCGGCCCGTACATCGCCACCGTGACCGGTCGCGGCTACCGCTTCGTCGCTCCCGTGCGGGCGGTGACGCCGGACAGTCCGTCGGGACCCCCAGGCCCAGGCCCAGGCCCAGGTCCGGGTCCGGGTCCGGGCGCTCGGCGTGACAACCTGCCGACCCGTGGCACCCGGGTCTTCGGCAGGACCGAGACCATCGCCGCGCTTCGGCGCGACCTCGCGCGGTCCCGCCTGGTGTCGCTGGTGGGCGCGGGCGGCATCGGCAAGACCACGGTCGCGCTCGCGGCGGCCGAGCTCGAACTCGGGTCCTTCGCGCAAGGCGTCTGGCTGATCGATCTGGCGCTGCTCAAGGACGGCGCCCTGGTGCCCAACGCCGTGGCGTCGGCGATCGGCCTGACGGCACATTCGTCGGACATGCTGGCGCCGCTGTGCGAGTCCCTGCGCGACCAGTCGCTGCTGCTCGTCATCGACAACTGCGAGCACCTCATCGACGCGGTCGCCGCGTGCGTGAACCGCCTCCTCGCGGAGGCGGCCGGCGTGAAGGTCCTGGCCACGAGCCGCGAGCCGCTGCTGGTGAAGGGCGAGCGCGTGCGCCGGCTGCCCGGCCTGGCGGCGCCGGCCGCGTCCGTCACGCTGGACGCGGCGCAGTCGCTCGCGTTCCCCGCCATCCAGCTCTTCGTGGAGCGGGCGACCGAGCGCGTGGACGCGTTCGAGCTCAGCGACGGCGACGCGCCGAAGGTCGCCGAGATCTGCCGCCGGCTCGACGGTCTGGCGCTGGCGATCGAATTCGCCGCGACGCGTGTGGACGCGTTCGGCATCAACGGCCTGCTGCAGCAGCTCGACGACCGGTTCCGGTTGCTGCGGGGACGGCGCGCCGGCCCGGAGCGGCAGCGCACGCTGACCGCGACGCTCGACTGGAGCTACGGGCTGCTGTCGGACGAGGAGGCCGCGCTGCTGCGGGCGGTCTCGGTGTTCGCGGGCGCCTTCGACAGCGAGGGCGCGGCGGCCGTCGCGGACCTGCCTCGCGCCGAGGCCGCGGAGGGGCTGTCGCAGCTCGCCGCGAAGTCGCTGCTGGCGACGGACCTGGACGCGTCCGGCGCGGCCTACCGGCTGCTCGAGACGACGCGGACCTATTGCGTCGACCGCCTGCGCGCCGCCGCGCAGGAACGGGAGGTCCGCGGGCGCCATGCGCGCCACCTCTGCGCGACGCTCGAGCGCGCCGGCGCCGAGTGGGCCAAGCGGCCGGCCGACGAATGGGCCGCGGTCTACGGCCGCTTCATCGACGACCTGCGAGGCGCCCTGGCCTGGCTGGTCACGGACGAGGCCCACCGGTCGCTGCACATCCGGCTGACGGTCGCCGGCCTGCTGCTCTGGAATCACTTCTCCCTCACCGCGGAGAGCCGCGTGCACGCCTCGCGCGCGGTCGAGGCCCTGGACGCGGCGGGCATGACGGGCAGCGCGCACGAGATGAAGCTCAAGCTGTGGCTGGGCGGCTCCACCATGTTCACGCGCGGCCTGCATCCGCAGGCCATGGCCGCCTCCCAGCGCGCGCTGGCGATCGCGCGGGAGATCGGCGACGAGGACTACCACCTGCGCTGCCTCATGATGATCGGCATCCACCAGCTGTTCACCGGGGATCACGAGGCGGGATTGGGCACGCTGGAGCGGTTCACGACGGTCGCCGGGCGGAGCGATCCGTCCGTGCTGCCCGAGGGCGAGACCCACGTCGGCATCGGCGAACTCTTCCTCGGTCGCCTCGCCGACGCCCGGCGCCGGCTGGAGAGCCTGGAGCGCCGGGACCTGCGCTACTTCGGTTCCTACGGCGTGCGCTACCTGTCCGATCCCGTCATCCTGGTGCGCAGCGTGCTGAGCCACGTCCACTGGCTGGGCGGCGCCGCCGACACGGCGATGCGCATGGCCGGGATCGCGCTCGACAACGCGCGGGCGCTGGGGCACGAACTCTCGCTGAACAACGTGCTGTCCTACGTCTGCCCCGTGTACTTCTGGAGCGGGCAGTACGAGCACTGCGACCGCGTCGTGGCCCTGCTGGAGGAACACGTCGCACGGCACGGGCTGGTGGCCCGGCGTCCGGTGGCGCGCTTCTTCCGCGCGGCGCTGCTGCTTGTGCGGGGCGACCCGGACGTCGACCCGGTGGCGGCGATCGAGGCGGCCATCGAGGATTTCCGCAACGTCAACCATCTGGCGCGCATGCCGTATTACCTCGCCGTGCTGGCCGGGGCCCAGCGCGATCGAGGGCGGCTGGAGGAGGCGGAGGCGACGATCACCGCGGCGCGCGCGATCGCGTCGTCGCAGAACGAGGGCTGGTGCCTGCCCGAGGTGGTCCGCGTGCAGGCCGGCATCGCGTCGGCCCAAGGCCGCGTCGACGTCGCCGAGGCCCTGCTGGTCGAGTCCCTGGCCCTCGCGAGCGCGTCGGGCGCGCTGGCCTGGCGCCTGCGCGCGGCCTGCGATCTCGCGAGGCTGTGGCGGGATCGCGGCAGGATCGCGGACGCGCGCCGGCTGCTGCAGTCCGTGATCGACGAATTCACCGAAGGATTCGAGACGCGGGATCTGCGCGGGGCCGCCGGGCTGCTGGGCGCGCTCGGCGGCCCGGAGAACCCGTCGACAGTGCCGACAGTGCCGACAGTGCCGACGCCGCCGACGGTGCCGGTCCTGGCGATCGGATCGGCCGCGCCGACCCGGTCGATCACTTCGACGACTTGACGTTGCGCTGCAGGAAGCCGCGCATCAGGCCGGCGATCTTCTCGCTCTCCTCTTCGAGCGCGAAGTGGCCGGTGTCGAGCAGGTGCAGCTCCGCCTTGGGCAGGTCGCGCAGGTAGGGGTGCGCGCCGGCGGGCGGGAAGATCTTGTCGCCCTTGCCCCAGACGATCAGCATCGGCGGCTGGTGCTTGCGGAAGTAGGCCTGCCACGACGGGTACAGCGGCGGGTTGCTGCCGTAGCTGTAGAACATCTCGAGCTGGATGTCCTTGTTGCCGGGACGGTCCATGTAGAACTGGTCCGTGGCCGCGGCGTCCGGGCTGATGTGGGCCGCGTCGCGGTAGCCCTCGGCGTACTGCCACTTCGTCGCGGGCAGCTCGAACAGGGCGCGCAGCTTGTTGCCGTTGGCCACCGACTTGTCGGCCCAGAAGGCCTTGGCCGGCACCCAGAACTCGTTGTCGAGTCCTTCGTCGTAGGCGTTGCCGTTCTGGACCACGATCGCGGTGATGCGATCCGGGTGCGCGGCCGCGAGGCGGTAGCCGATGGGCGCGCCGTAGTCCTGCACGTACATCGCGTACTTCTTCGCGCCGACGACCTCGGTGAACTTGTCGACCACCTTGGCCAGGTTGTCGAAGCTGTACTGGAACTTGTCCATCGCCGGCATGTCGCTGCGGCCGTAGCCGGGGTAGTCCGGCGCGATCACGCGGTAGCGGTCGGCCAGTCGAGGGATCAGGTTGCGGAACATCTGCGACGAGGTCGGGAAGCCGTGCAGCAGCAGCAGCACGGGCGCGTCCTTCGGACCCGCCTCGCGGTAGAAGATGTCGAGGCCGTCGATCTTCACCGTGCGGTAGCTCACGGCGGCCGTGCTGGCGACGTTCGTCGCTTCCTGGGTGGCGGCGGGACCGGCCTGCACGCCGTGCGGCGCGAACGCGAGCAGCAGCGATGAGGCGAGAACCCACGCGGAGGCGGAGTGCTTCATGGGAATACCTTTCTGGGGTTGGAGGAACGAGGTGAAGGAGCCCCGGGGGGCGGGGCGGGAAAGCGCGAGAAAAGGCGGGAAAGCGCCGGTAAGCCTCAGCCTTCGGAGGCGCCGAACATCGCCGTGGCGTAGGCGATGCCCACGCCGTAGGCGCCGGCCAGTTCGCGGGCGATGCCGGTGGTCAGCTCGTAGGTGTCGGCGCGGCCCCAGTCGCGCTGCAGTTCGAGCAGGTACTGCAGCGCGGTCATCGGCTGCGCGCCCGCCTGCACCATGCGGGCGACGGCGCGTTCGTGGGCCTCCGACGTGACGTCGCCGCAGGCGTCGGTGAGCACGTGGACGTCGAAGCCCTGTTCGAGCGCGGCCAGCGCCGGCCCGACGATGCACACGGAGGTCCACAGGCCCGCGAGGACCACGCGCGGCTTGCCGATGGCGTTGACGGCGGCGATGACGTTGGCGTCCTCCCAGCAGTTCATGGTGCTGCGGTCGATGAGCTCGTGCCGGGGGAAGGCGTCGGTGACCTCGTCGAACATCGGGCCGGAGAAGCTGCGCGCCGCGACGGTGGTCAGGATGGTCGAGACCTGGAATCCGGCCGCGGCGCGGGCCGCGATGGCCGCGTTGTTGCGCAGGCTCACGCCGTCGATGGACTGCGTGGCGAAGGCCATCTGCGCCTGGAAGTCGATCAGCACCAGGGTGTGGTCGGTCGGCGTGATCAGGCGGGATGCAGGGCTGACGGTGGCGGTGATGGGCATGGGGCGTCCTCTGGGAAAGATGGGGTTGCGTGACGAGTCCCCAGTCTCGGAACAAGCACGTGCGGCGCCAACGCACTTGCGGTCATGGGCCGCTCGCCCATTCGGACAGGTGCGCCGTCGGCGGGCGTCGGTCGCGTCAGCAGTCCGCGTTCGGAGGCGATCCACAGCGCCTCGGTCCGGCAGCGCGCGCCGAGCTTGGAGAACAGCGTGCGCAGGTGGGCCTTGACCGTGCCCTCGGAGATCGCGAGCGCGCGCGCCATGCCCTTGTTGCTCTGGCCGCGCAGGACCAGGGCGAGCACCTCGCCCTCGCGCAGGGTCAGCGCCGGCTGCCCGAGCTTGTCGGCCAGATGCAGCGACGCGGCCGTGCACAGATGACGCCGACCCGCCGCGACGGCCCGGACGGCGCGCACGATCTCCTCGCGACCGCAGCCCACCATCACGTAGCCGCGGACGCCGGCCGACAACGCGGCGCGCACGTCGGGCGCCTGGCCGTCCATCGCGACGATCAGCACCGGCGCGTGCGTCGAGGGCGCGCCGGGCGGCGACGACGCATGCTGCAGGGCGCGGTCGTGATCGAGGACGAGCAGGTCCGGCGCCGCCCGCGACCCGTGTGGCGACCTCGCCTGCGCGTCGTCGTGGGACGACGGCCGCAATTCGAATTCGGGCCACGCGCCGAGGATCTGTCGAAGCCCCGCTTCGACGATCGGCAGCGCGTGGGACAGCTCGATCACGGTGGAGGGGAGAGACATCGCGGCACTCCGGTGAAAGGGGGCGGGACCGGCGCGGACCGGCGCGTTCAGAGTCCGAGCTCCGACAGGCCGGGGTGTTCGTCGGGTCGGCGTCCCAGCTCCCAGCGGAACAGCCGCGCGTTTTCTGCGATGGGCAGGTCGTTGATGCTGGCGTGGCGATGCGCCATGAGCCCGTCGGGCGCGAACGCCCAGTTCTCGTTGCCGTAGCTGCGGTGCCAGGCGCCGTGGACGTCGCGCCATTCGTAGGCGAAGCGCACGGCGATGCGGTGCTCGTGGAAGGCCCACAGTTCCTTGATCAACCGGTAGTCGAGCTCGCGCTGCCACTTGGCGGTGAGGAAGGCCTGGACCTGATCGCGCCCGCGCGGGAACTCCGATCGATTGCGCCACACGGTATCGGCCGTGTAGGCGAGCGAGACGCGCGCGGGGTCGCGGGAGTTCCATCCGTCCTCGGCGGCGCGCACCTTCTGCAGGGCGGTCTCGAGGGTGAAGGGCGGGAAGGGCGGGCGTTGTTCCATGAGGACCTCCAGCACGTTGCGGTGAGACGAGTATGGAAGTCGCAGGCCCGATCGACGCGACGCCGCCGCCGCTTCTCACCCCGTTTCACCACGATTAACCGGTGGCGCCCCGCCGGCCCCGCGCCGCGGCTGTTTCCGGCGCGCGCCGCGCCGAGGCGGGCGAGGCGATCGATGCGGGGGAAGCGCCACGCCTCATGGTTATTAACCGGAACTAACTCGACGGCGCATCGGCCCGGGATCGACCATGACGGCCAGTCGTGCCAATGCACGTACAGGAGCAAGTCATGGTTCGTCTCCCCTCCGGTCTGCCGAGAGTCCTCATCGATCACGAGGAGCCGCTCCTCGCGATGGGCCTGCGTGCCGCGCTGCAACGGGCGCCGCACCTCCACCTCGCGGGCAGCGGGGAGGAAGGCGGGGAGGAGCTGGCCGGCTTGCCGGCGCACGTGCTGGTGACGGACTGGGCGCAGGGCATGCGATGGCTGTCCGCGGACCGGGCCGATCCCCTGCGCGCCGCCAGCGTGCTGGTCGTCTCGACGCAGGCGCGCGACCAGCCGATGCTGTCCGCGCTGCGCCGGGGCCTGGGCGGCGTGCTGCTGGCGTCCTGCAGCGAAGCGGAGCTGCTGGTCGCGGTGAATGCGCTCGCGGCCGGTCGCAGCTACGTGTGCGCCGAAGTCGCGCAGCGGGTGGCCGCCAATTTCTCGCGCGAGCCGTTGACCCTGCGCGAGGAGACGGTCCTGCAGCTGCTCGCGCGCGGGCAGTGCAACAAGTCCATCGCGACCAACCTCGGCATCGCGCCGGGCACCGTCAAGAGCCACGTCAAGGCCATCCTCGGCAAGCTCGCCGCGTCCACGCGGACCGAGGCCGCCAGCATCGCCGCCGAGCTCGGCATCGTCGAGTTCACGCGCTCGCCGCGCTTCGAGCTCGCATCGCTGAACTGAGATCGTCATCGCGAGGCGTCGTCCGATCCGGGGCGCTTCCAGCCATCACCGGAGACCGCCATGGGCCGAGCCTATTCAGACCTCATGTTCACGCCCGGCGTGCGCGAGACGCAGACCGAGCTGGGGAGCCGCGCCCAGTACGAGTTCCTCGACACGATGCAGGACCGCGGCGACGCGCTGACGCCGCGCGAGGCGCAGTTCATCGAAGACGCCGATCACTTCTTCCAGGCCACCGTCAGCGAGACGGGCTGGCCCTACGTGCAGCATCGCGGCGGACCCCGGGGCTTCCTGAAGGTCATCGACGCGCGCACCATCGCCTTCGCCGACTTCCGCGGCAACGTGCAGTACCTGAGCGTGGGCAACCTGCGCCGGGACGACCGCATCTCCATCATCGTCGTCGACTACGCGCGTCGGCGCCGGCTCAAGCTGCTGGGACGCGTGGAGCTCGTGGAGGCCGGCGCGAGCGGGCACGGCGACGCCGCGATCGACGCGGTGAGCGTCCCCGGCTATCCGGCGGACGTGGAGCGCGCCTTCCTCATCCGCATCGAGGGCTGGGACTGGAACTGTCCGCAGCACATCACGCGCCGATTCACCGAAGCCGAGATCGAGGCGCAGATGGCGCCGCTGCGCGCGCAGGTGCAGGCGCTGAAGGCGCAACTGGCCGATCTGCAGGCAGGCGGCGCGGCGTCCCACGCGCGGCCCGACCCTCCCGTGGCGTGAGGCGCGACGGTGTCCGGGGGCGTGCTGCGCACAGTCGCCGCGAGGCCGCGAATCCTCCGGCGTCGACGGCGCCTCTTGTCCCGGAGGACTTTTCCTCGGAGCAAAGACATCCATGACTGACAGAAGAAGTTTCCTGGCCGCCGGTGCGGCCACCGCAGCCGCCGGCGCGTTGCTCGCGCCGACCGGCGCGAACGCGGCCCCAGGCGCGGGCAAGAGCGCGGCCGAGAGCGCGGCCAAGACCGCAGCCAAGACCGCGGCGGGCGCGTCCGACATCGCGATCCGCGTGCCGGACGGGATCAATCCCGTCGGCGTGCGCACGGCCGGCGTGCGGCTGGTGCCGGTCGTCGGCGGCAAGTACAAGGTGTGGACCAAACGCGTGGGCAGCGGCAAGACCAAGGTCCTGCTGCTGCACGGCGGCCCGGCGTTCTCGCACGAGTACCTCGAGGCGATGGCGGCCTTCCTGCCGGAAGCGGGTTACGAGATCTACTTCTACGACCAGCTCGGCGTTAACAACTCGGACCAG
Organism: Roseateles sp. GW821-FHT09G09; assembly: GCF_059415965.1. Lineage (NCBI taxonomy): Bacteria > Pseudomonadati > Pseudomonadota > Betaproteobacteria > Burkholderiales > Sphaerotilaceae > Roseateles > Roseateles sp. GW821-FHT09G09. The sequence continues at coordinate 110,799 of NZ_JBWKOG010000007.1, forward strand.
CCGGAGGATCCGACGCTCTGGACCCTGCCGCGCTACCTGGAGGAAGTGGAAGAGGTGCGTCGCGCGCTGGGCCTGGAGCAGTTCGTGCTGTTCGGCCATTCGTGGGGCGGCGTGCTGGCGATGGAGTACGCGCTGAAGCATCCGAAGGTGCTGAAGGGCCTGGTCGTCTCCAACATGGTCGCGGGCATGCAGGCCTACCTGAAGCATGTGAACCACCTGAAGGAGACGCTGCTGCCCGCGCCGCTGCTGGCGCGGCTCAACGCGCTGGAGGCCGCCCGCGACTTCGACAACCCGGAGTACGAGCGGATCATCCTCGACCACCTGTACACGAAGATCATCTGCCGGCTGGATCCCTGGCCGGACGCGCTGATGCGCAGCTTCAAGCACCTCAACAAGGCCATCTACGTGCAGATGCAGGGGCCGAGCGAATTCGAGGTCAGCGGCAACCTGAAGGACTGGGCGCTGTGGGACCGGCTGAAGGACATCCACACCCGCACGCTGCTGCTGGGCGCGCGGCACGACACGATGGATCCCGAGGACATCCGCCGCATGGCGACGCTGATGCCCCATGCGAAGGCGGCCATCTGCCCGGATGGCAGCCACCTCGCGATGTGGGACGACCAGGCCGTGTACTTCGGTCACCTGCTGCGCTTCCTCGCGTCGCTGTGAGCGAGGGCTGAACCTGCGTCCAGCCCGGGTCGGATCCGGCTCAGCGCGGTGACGGGCCCGGCGAAGGTCGCGGGACCTGGCGATCGAGGAAGTCCAGCATCCGCCGGGCGACCTCGTCGCCATGCGACACCAGCGCGAAGTGGCCGGCGCCCTCGATCAGATGGACCTCCGCGCGCGGCAGGTCCTTCTGGAAAGCCTTCGCGCCCGCGGGCAGGAAGAAGGGATCGTTGGCGCCCCAGATCGCGAGCAGCGGCGGCTGGTGGCGGCGGAAATAATCGTGCAGGGCCGGGTATTGCTTCAGGTTGGAGCGGTAGTCGAACAGCACGGCCAGCTGGATGTCCTCCTGTCCCGGGCGGTCGAGGAAGGACTGGTCCAGCAGGTAGTGCTCGGGCGCGACGCGGTCGGGCGGCTTCACGCCTTCGAGGTACTGCCACTTCGTCGTCTCCCGCTTGAAGAGCCCGCGCAGCGGCTCGCGGTTGGCGGGGGAGGGGTCGGCCCAGTACTTGCGCATCGGCGCCCAGCCGGGGCTGAGGCCTTCCTCGTAGGCATTGCCGTTCTGCGACACGATCGCCGTGATCTGTTCCGGGTGCGCGACCGCCAGGCGCCAGCCGATCGGCGCGCCGATGTCGAAGACGTAGAGCGCGTAGCGCTTGAGTTGCCGGACCTCGGCGAAGCGGGCGATGACCTGCGTCAGCTCGTCGAAGGTGTAGCCGAACGAGGCGCCCGCCTTCACTTCCGTCAGGCCGTAGCCGGGAATGTCCGGCGCGATGACGCGGTAGCGCTGCGCGAGCTTGGGGATCAATGCGCTGAACAGATGCGACGAGGTGGGAAAGCCGTGCAGCAGCAGGATCGCCGGCGCGTCGGCCGGACCGGCCTCCCGGTAGAAGACCCGGTGTCCGTCGACATCGGCGAAGTCGTGGCGGACGACGATCGGCGAAGCAGAAGTGGCAGTGGCAGTGGGGGCTGCAGTCGTGGTGCCAGAAGCGGCCGCGGGCGGCTCGGTCGACGGTGGCGCCGCGATGGCGCTGGTGCTCGCGCCGAACAGTAGTGCCGCTGAAAGACAAAGAGAACGAGGAAGAGAAATAGGAGGAGACAAGTGAACAGGAGAGCGGAGCGTGATCGCGCGCATGAGGAGGTCCTTTCGATCGCCGCATCGGAGTCGGTGAGGCCCGGCCAAGGTATCTGCTTCCGCCGCATCGCGGCGTTGGCTCTGGTTAAACGTGGTGAAGCCGCGGTCGGCGCGATCGCTCGATGGGGCAGGGGCGAAGCCCGTCTTAAGGCCAATGCGGCGCCTCCCCTCTGGAGGATTCGCCGGTGACGCGGAACTTCGACAGTAGGGCATGACCAACGGCCCGTGTGCGAGGTGCCCCGATGACGATCTTCAATCTGGACGGCGTATCCGCCAAGGCGCCCGCGCGGCCTGCGCGTCGGATCATGGACGCCTCGCGGCGCCTGGACTGGTATGGCAACGAGCTGCTGCGCCAGACCCAGTTCGACGTCATGCGGCACGCGTTTGCCGATCAGGGCGGGCTGCTCTGCAGTGAGGAGCTCGAGCGCCGCCTGCGGCCCACGGTTGATCAGCCCATCTCCCAGATCGCGCGGTGGATCGTGTCGCGGTCCATCGTCACCGTGCAATGGCAGGCCAGGACGTGGATTCCCGCGTTCCAGTTCGCGGCGCCGGCCCTCGCCGTGCGCCCCTGCTGCGCGCGCGTGCTCTGCGAGCTGGAGGCCGTCTTCGACGACTGGGAGCTGGCCTCCTGGTTCGCCAGCCCCAATGCCTGGCTCGCCGGCGCCTCGCCGGCAAGCTGTGTCGAGCAGGACCACCTGGTCCTCCAGGCCGCGCGAGCGGACCGGTTCATCGCGCGCGGTCCCTGAGCTTTTCCCCGACTCCCCTTCAACTGAACAAGGAACACCGCCATGTGCGCACCTCACATCCTGCTGGTTCACGGCGCCTGGGCCGACGGCTCCAGCTGGCGCAAGATCATTCCCATCCTGCTCGGACAGGGCCTTCGGGTCACGGCCGTCCAGCCGCCGTTGACCTCGCTGGCCGACGACGTCGCCGCCACGCTGCGCGCCCTCGCGCTGGTGGACGGCCCGGTGCTGCTGGTCGGGCACTCCTACGGCGGGGCGGTGATCACGAACGCCGGCAACGACGACAAGGTGGTGGGGCTCGTCTACGTCACCGCGTTCGCGCCGGACGAGGGCGAAGCGGTCGGCGAACTGGGCAAGGAGTTCCCGCCGCCGCCGGGGTTGGCTGAACTCCGGCCGGACGCCCACGGCTTCCTGAGCATGACGGTGCAGGGCGTGCTCGAGAACTTCGCGCAGGACCTGCCCGCCGACGAGGCGCGCCTGATGCACGCCGTCCAGACGCCCACGCATGGCGCGACCTTCGGCACGCCCACGGGCCAACCCGCGTGGAAGACGCGGCCCAGCTGGTACGTCGTCGCCACCGAGGACCGCATGATCCTCCCGGCGCTGCAACGCCAGTTCGTCGAGCGGCTGAACGCCAGCACCCTGACGCTGCCGGCCAGCCACGTGCCGATGCTGTCGCACCCCGGCGAAGTGGCGGAGTTCATCGACCGCGCGGCGCGCCAGGTGCGGACGCCCAGATGAAGGGCGTGCGCCAAAAGGAAAAGCCGCAAGGAGCAGGACTCCTTGCGGCTTTCGAGAAGGGTGGTCGGGGCGGCGGGATTCGAACTCGCGACCCTCTGCTCCCAAAGCAGGTGTGAAATCCAGCAACCATCGAGCAAAATCGCAGAATCTTCTAACGATTTGTCCCGGTTGCAGCGCCTATCCATCGGCTTCTAAAGAGGTACGTTAGAAGCTTTTCAGGCCGCCGCCGAAGTCCTGCGCGCCTTCTTTCGACGGATGTAGTCCGCCGTCTGCTGCTCGGTCGTGTGGTCCAGCAGCGCGTTGGCGCCGGTGATCCCGTCCTTCTCTTCCTTGTCCGTCCCGGCCTTGGCCCGGAGGTCGCGGAGCATGGTCGGCGGCAGCTTGGCGCGCGCGCGCGCCTTCTGCCAGGCCGAGGACAGCGCCTCATAGGTCCACGGTGTTCCGTCCATACCGATAAACAGGAACGGGGTCACGACGCGCTGGCCAGCCCGCTTCTTCGTCTGCTGGCTGGCCTTGATCGCCTTCAGCTTCGCCACCACGGCGCGCAATCGTGGCGTCCACTCCACGATGACGGGCCGGGAGGTCCGCTCGGTCTTGTCCCGGCGGACAAAGATCCCGTCGGCGCACACGTGAGGCTCGTCCGGGTTCTCGGCGTCGCGGTCCTCGCGCAGTCGGAGCAGCACCCCGACGTCGGCGCCGGTGAGGAACGCGACCTCCAGGAAGCAGGCGAGGGTGATCCCCGTTGGCGTACGCCGGCCGTTGGCTCCGTACAGGCCGCCGATCTTGACCCGCCGCAACTCGCTGTCGGTGATGTACCGTCTGCGCGGCGCGCTGCCCATCGTCGGGATGGCCGACACGGGATTGCTGCCAGCCTTGCGATAACCTTTGAGCTCGGCCAGCTGGAAGATGCTGCGCAGCTGCGACCGGAAGAGATCGTGCGTGCGCGGCATGACTTGGAACGGCTTCAGGAATTCGTAGCACTCGGGCGTCTCGATCTGGCCGGCGCTGCCGCCGTCGAAGCTCTCGGCGATTACCAAGGCTCGCCGCTTCTCGTCAACCTGCGTTTTCGGAGAGTGCTTGGACATCACGTCAGCCTGCCACTCCGCGATCAGCTTCGGCATCGCGTCGTCACGAGCGTCGCGCCCCAGCGAGTCCGCCAACGCCATGTACAGCGCCGGCAGGCCTTCCCTGACCCGCGTAAGCGGGATCCATACTCGCTTCGGTCCATCAGCCTTGACGCGGTAGTACCGGCCCCCCTTGATCTGGGTTCCTTTGACTGGACCCTTCATCCGTTCGTGCCCGTCTTGCGAGGCTTCACGATCGGCGGCTTGACCTTGAAGCGTGGAGCTTCGACCGCACCGCGGCACACCGCCTCGAAGTGCGGTCGCTCGAGCACCACCACACCACCGCGCACGTAGGCCCGGCTGAAGCCGCGCTCGTGCAACTCACGCAATTGGTCGGCCGCGCGCTTGTAGTGCGTCAGCTCCTCGATCTCGCCGACGGAGAGCGTCACCCGCGGGTGATCAGCCATGGCTGTCCTCCACCTTAGAGGGTGCGGCGGCGATCAGCCGGCGGATGTTGTCCTTCAAGGCCTCGACGTTCAGCTCCCAAGCTGCAACAGGGCCGGCCTCGATTGCGTTGAGGGCGTGCTGAAGCGTCTGGCGAGTGAAGTCGTCGAGCTCGCGCCTCTCCCGGTCTGCCAGGACTGCGGCTTGGGCGGCTTCGAGTGCCTCCTGTGTGTTGACGATACCGGCGGGCGGCAACGGCATGTTGGCGCCGTGCTCGCCGTACCAGTGGTTCCAGTCGTCCAGCATCTTCTGGGCGGCCTTGATGGTGTCGGCATGGTGCGCGACAAACTCGCGCATCGCGGCGGCCACTATGGCTCTCGCCATGTCCATGGGATCCGGCTGTTGTGTCGTTGTCATGCAACTTCCTCCAGGAGTGATTGGGTGATCGGCTGTCGTTCCCACCTGCGCAGACTCTGGTTCGGCTCAAGGCGGGCGCGCATCGCTCGGGCGCGCCATTCCTTGTCCGGGAGCGGGTAGGCATGCCGCCAGTTCGAGTCGATCCCGACGTTGCGGCCGATGTTCGTGCTGTCGGCGCTCGCCAAGGGGAAGCGCGTGAAGACCTCCGGATCGAGCATCCGAAGTCCGTGAACCTTGCAGACCGGTCGGCCTTCCTTGTCGCAGATGACGTTGAAGGCCTCGGCCATTCGGTTCCACCACGCGCCGGTGCCGATTTTGGCGAATTGGCCTGAGCTGCCGAGGCAGATCCGAGGGAAATTCAGCGCGAGCCTCTCCAACCGCTCCAAGCTCTCATGCAGGTGCCACACCGGTGCGCCGATCCATGGGGCACGAACGCGCCACGGCCATTCCTCGATCAGGGCATCGTTCGCCGCCTCATCGCCATCGATGACATCAGGGATCACCGCAAAGTCGAAGCACGGCTCACGATGCAGCGCAGCGATCCATTCGTAGTAGGGCTGCCAGTCGGTGATTGGCTTCCCCTTCGTCCACGCACTGAAAGCGCCGTTGTCGAGCGCGATGGACTGGCAGACTTCGAGCGCCAGATCCAATTGCTCCGGATGCGCAAGACTGACGAACGCATGACCCCACTGCACAGCTGCCACCGCTACGGGCGCTGGTGTGATCGGGAGTCCGACGTACGGGATCATCTCGTCTCCTTCAAAGAAGGCCAGCGCAGCACGGCCACGCGGGCGGCGGTCATTCGACGGCCTCCGTTGCTTCGTCGAACATCTCGCGCCGGATGGACTCGATGACCTCAGCTTGTTTCGCAGCATCTCGGCGGGTGAACTCCGCATAGGCGTACTCAAGCTGCTTCTTCAGGATCAAGCTGCGCAGCCCTGTCATGTCCTCTTCGGAAAGCGTCGGCTCGTAGACGAACGTGATTTGGCCCAGGCCGCCAGAGAAGGCATCCGCAATGTCACGAACATGAATATCAACGGACGAGGGACCTTTGACCGTCAGGTCTAGCCCGTACCAGCCCACGCCTGGGGCGACCTCTTTCCTGTCTCGAAGCCAAAGACGGCGAGCCAGTTCAGGGCTGGATACATAGGCTCCGTCGTAGGCGTGAACGGTGAATGGGAAGATGTTCGGCGCGCTCATCACTTCCCCTCCCGCCCAGCATCGGACTCCCCGCCCGACGTCCGACGCTCAACGATCGCTCGGATGCCGGCGTCGTCATCGCTGGTGACCAGGATGTCGGCGCGTGGGTTGTCGGTGAACCGGATCAGCACGGTGGCGCGGATCTCGTCGTGGTAGTCACTGCTGATGAGCGGCTTGATGTGCTGCTCGATGACGCACGCGATTTCGTCGTGCAGCGCTTGCATTGCGGGGCTCATGTTGCGGACTCCCTGCCCGATGCGGCCATGGCGGCGTCGATGGCTGCGTCGGCGTCACGCTCGAAGATCTCAGGGAGGAACCCGTGCACCCTGTCGTGATTCGGTGCTGGGATTCGGTCTGGCAGCGAAAGCACAGGAGGGTCGTTCCCGACGCAAGAGAATTGCATCTGGTCGCGCAGCCACCGATACCGCGCCGCATCCAATTGCAGCGCATCCGACCGAGCCATCTGCGCGCGCCATGCATCTTCATGCGACTTCGCGGCTGCGCGCAGGTTGTTGTAGTGGCTACCGATCATCCTGCCGATGTGGTCGGGTCGGTCGGGGAACCTCGCGCGGTCCTCGATGAGACGCGCGTTCTCGGCCAGCAGCGCCGCAGCCCTCGCAGCACTCTCGGACGGGGCGGGGGAGGCTGTGTAGAGCACGCGCCGATGCTCTGCCGGTTGGAGGTCGAACGCCGCGCGCGTCGCATCGCGCCAAGTGTTGGCGGGGTCGCCTAAGAACGCGCTGGTGATCTGATACACCGGCTCTTGCGCCGCCTCCTGCTGCGAGCGATGGGCAGCGAGGGCAGATTGCAGCGATCGAATCGCACGCAAAGCGTCGGCTTGGGCGAACCCGCGCGGGTACCCGTCCATGATGGAATGCAGCAGCGGTAGTTCGCGCTCCAGCGCTTCGATCAGGTCATTGCTCATGGGAGTCCTCCTTGTTCCGTTCGCGAGCGCGGCCTTCAGCGATTCCGCCGAGCCATCCGACCCAAGCGCCAAATACGCCAGCGACGGTGAACGCGATCACCATTCCGATCGGATCAACGGTCATGCGCTTTCTCCATTGGAGTGGGCGGGGACAAGAGCGGCGCACAGCTTCGCCAAGACGCGCTCTTGGATGTGGAACCCCTCGGGATGGACCTTGAGGCTCGTCCCGCTCGGCGTATGGACGACCGTGAATCCATCGAGCTGTGGGCGGATTCGCCAGCCCTCCGGCACCGCCACAGCCTGCGCTTGCACAGGGGTGGAGAACTCATCCGCCGCGTCGACCGCGTTCCGCCAGGGGCAGTTCGCGCTAGAGTGCTCGCCGATGTCGGCGCCCGTGATGGTGGCGATGCGTGCGGCGAGTTGGTCGGCCCACTCGTGATAGTCGTCGCGCTCCTTCAGCGTCTGATCCCACAACGCATCGTCGTCAGGGCGCGCCTTCGCTTCCACCGGAGCGGGCTGGGATGCGGCCATCAGCTGATGTAGGGCCGGTGCGATGGCGCACGCGAAGTCGGCGGCCAGCGTCTTCTCGATGTATCGGGTGAAGTCGTGCCGACCTAGGTGCTGGGTGAAGAACCGAATCACCTCGGAGCGGCCCTCGTAGCTGGTCTTGAACGCGGATGCATCCGTCAGCGCCACCGGCTCCGGCGCAGATGCCTTGAGGTCTGCCATCAGCTTTTCAGCCTGCCGAAGCACGTGCCCATTGGCATCGGCGTAGGTGGACGGCAGGCAGTTCAGCGCACGCGCGATGGCCCAGACCGTCGACCGCCACTGATCAGCATCGCGCCCGATCTTCCAGAACTGCGCGAGCCAGTGACCATCAGGCGCGGGGCCTTCGTCTTGAGCCCCGAGCGCGATTGCGCCGGTGATGGCGTCGGACACCAGCGCGCGAATACCTTGCGGATCGGCGTCGATGCTGTAGCGCTCCGGCGCATCTGCTGCGGCAGGGGTGGAGAGAGCTTCGAAGTCGGCGCAAACGGCCTTAATCGATTCGAGGTAGCCATCTGCGTTCCAGTCGCGATTTGCGTGGCGCTGGGCGAGGTCGTACCACTGGGTTAGGGTGAGCTTCTTGGCGGTGTCCATGTCAGGCCTCCAAGGTCATGGCGGAATGCAGCGTGGCGTCTAGATCCGCGCTCACCGTCGCTTCGGATGGGAACTGGAACACGATGGTCGAGCCATTGCCGTTCCAGTCCCAGTCCACGGCCAGGAAGCGCGGTCGCAGCCAGCGGAGAAGCTCCGCGTCCTCGGCGTCTTCGCTCGGCTCTGCCGTCACCGCCCAATCCAGCAGAGCCGCTGCCTTCTCGTTGCCGAGGTCGATGAGTTGAAGCCTGGCGGCACGGATGGATTCGAGTTGATCGTGGGTCATTGCGTCTTCCCTTGCTGAGGTGTGGGCTGCTGCTCGCGTCGTGCGCGATCGGCGGCCAGGGCTTCCCAGTCGATCGGCGACTCGGGAGCGGGGTTGGTCCATGGGCGCGCGTTGGCGCGCTGGCGATAGCGGCGGCTCATGACTTGCTTCCGAGCCGACGCATCGCGGCCAGCGTGGAGGCTCGACGTTTGAGCAGGCGCTTGGTGATTTGCTTCCGGACACGCAGGCCCAGTCGGCAGGAGCGGCAGACCTCAAGGTCGTCGAGCACCTGATGCCAGTTGGACTCGCCGTCTGGTCCGTACCTGAGTCCACCCTCGCGGGTTGCCTCGCGTAGCGCCGAGATGCACCCAGAGCCGACCTGAATGTCGCCGTCATAGGCTGGCTCTTCGCAGTTATCGAAGAGGCGGCCAAACAGCTTGCGCCGCTGGCAGATCACCGACTGCAGACGGGCGTAGCGCTGCACGAGGGCGACTGCCCTGTCGGCGTTCATGCGCCACCTCCGAACAGGTCCATGGTCTTGTCGTCGACAGCGGGAGCCGGAGCCGGCGGTACGCCCCATTCCTCGGGCCGCCACTGCATGACGTCGACCTTGTGGCCGGGCTCGCTGTGAGGCCAGCGCACGACATGCATGAGTGTGGATTCGATGGAGGGCATAGCCTCCGGGCAGGTGGACTTCGCCTGCATTCCGGCGTAGGTCACACGCCACGCTGCGTTGTAGGCCGCCGCGACGCGCTCTGCCTCTTCGAGGCTTGGGGCTGCGAACAACTCGTTCGGGCCGGGGATGTGAACGGCGTAGAGGGTCATGCTGCTCTCCTGACCCGGACCATGTAGTCCGCGATCTGCTGTGCCCGGTTGGCGATGTAGATGGGATTCCTGTCCAGCGTCTCCCCGTGGGAAAGCATTCCCTGCATCGCTGCAATCAGGGCCACGTCGTGGAAGGTGGCGGAGGGTGGGGCAGCTTCGGGGAGCGCCATGGGGCCGTTGCCGGGCAGCGGCGCGCGGCGGATCGCGGCGACGATGTACAGGACAACCCCCAGTGCTGCGATCAGACAGCCGACCGCGAGGCCGATGAGGAAGAAGGGCTGGGCGGTCATTGGCCGTTCTCCAGAGAGGTCACAGCGTCAGCCGCGCCCTCCGCGTGGATTTCGCTGACGAGGTGCGGCGTGACCTTGTCGAGCAGGGTGCGCAAGCCGAAGGCGCTGTCGAGTTCGGTGATCAGATCCTCGGCTTGGTCCTGCGTGAGCCACACCTCGATCTCCAGCGCGCTCGGTCGATCAACCTGGATCGAACTGATCTCGTCGGCCTTGATGGTGATGCTGGAGGTGACGCTCACGATGCAGCCCCTTCCGCCTTCGCAATGGCGGCGCGCGCCGCGTCAATGGCGGGACCTTCCTTGTCGCCGACGTCGCTCGGGAACTCCTCGTGCCATTGGGCGAGCATCGGGAGCAGCTCCTTCACGGACTTCAGCAAGTCCGGCGCGGCTGCGATCAGGCGCGCGTTGGCGATCTCGTCGTGGTGCTTGCAGGCGATGAACGGGAGGTTCAGGCGATCCGAGCCGGCCTCCGACCAGACCTCAACCCACCCGGAATCGCCTGCAATGCCCTTCGACTTCGTCGCCCAGTCACCGAAGGTCCACGGACCGGGCGTGTGCTGTGCCGCGCTCATGCTGCCTTCTCCAGGCTCTCCGCCGCCATCACGGTCAGCAGGTGGTTGGAGCCTAGGCTTCCGAACTTCAGGACGTCCGATCGCTTGAACAGCGTCGAGGGGCCGCGCCTCTGGCCGGTGAAGCCGAAGTGCGCCATGCCGGCGGCGTCGATCTTGATCGGCGCGATCAGGGCGTTAATGTCGATGATGCTGAAGGTGTAGTCCTCCTCCGCGGGTGCCGGCGCGGGATCGGGCTGGCGGACCTGGGAGACAGGAGCGGCGACGGGGATGACGTCGACCGGCGCGGGGGCAGGTTCCGGCTCTGGCGCAGTCGCAGAGGCGGCGGCTTCCGCTGCGAGGCGCGCCATCTCGGCGGCCTGCTCGCGCTCGATTGCCGTCGGCAGGATCGACTGCAGGTGCGCCAGCACCTGCGCGTGCTTCTGCTGCGCCTCCTCCAGGCGGTCACCGTAGGTGTCCTCGCTCGGCGCGTTGGAGGTCAGCCGTGCGATGGTCGTGCGGATCTCGTCGGCGGGCTTCGTGCAGTCGAAGGCCAGCAGTTCCTCGTAGCGGTCGAAGCGCGCGGCCACGCGGGCTTGTCGGTCGGCTTCCAACTTGGCGAGACGGTCCTTCTCGGCCTGCATCGCGGCCTTCTCGGCTTCGAACTGCCGGCGTTCCTCGGCCATCGCTTCGGCGGCCTTGCGCTGCTCCTCGGCGGCGCGCTCGTTCTCGATGCGCTGGGCCTCCAGGCGCGCGGCCTCATCCTTGCGGCGCTGCTCCTCGGCGGCCTGTTCCGCGGCGACGCGTGCGGCCTCGGCTTCGTCGTAGAGCTTGGCCTTGAGGGTGGTCTCCAACTTCTCGATGCCCGATGCCCACGCGGCCTTCGCCTGATCGAGCATCTCCTGGAAGACGTCCGGATCGGGCAGAGTGGCGTGCATCTGCTCGGACAGCGCGCGCACCTCGACGGAGGTCTTGCTGCAGGCGATCAGCACGTTCTGCCCGATCTCGGCGAGCGCTTCCTGGATCTTCAGGATGCGCGCGGCTTCGGCGGCGGCGCGAGCCTGACGCTCGGCTTCCTTGCGCGCTTCCTCGACCTTGATCTGTTGATCGACGGGCTCCTCGCCTTCCAGCAGCTTCGCGGTGAGCCACTTGGCCCGCGCATCGATGTTCTTGCCCAGAGCCAGCACCGGCGCCTTCGCCATCTTGCGGCTCTTGTCGACCAGGATTCGCGGATCGCGCCACGCGGCGCGGTGCTCGATGGCGTCCTTCATGCCCTTGGTCGTGCCCACCATGTAGACGGCGTCCTTGGGGAACCGCGCCTCCAAATCGGCGAGACCGGCTTCGACGCGATCGAATTCGGTGAGGGCGCTCTTCACGCGCTCCATGTCCTGCGTGATGGCGAGGGCGTTCTGCTCCTTCGCCACGGTCACTTCCGGGCTGTCGGTGGTCGGCTCATCGAAGCCGGTCGAGTCGTCGAGGTCGAGGGACATTCAAATCTCCTGGTCAGAAGGGCACGTCGTCTTCGTTCACGTCGGACGGCGGCGGGGTTTGCTTGGGCCGCGCGGTTGAGGCGGCAGGGGGCGGCGCGGGCGCGCGCTTGGCGGTGGCCATCTTGTTGGCCTGGGCCACGATGAAGTCGTCTTCGGCGTCCTGGTCGCCGCGCGCGCGGGCCAGCTCGATAGCCGCCGCGACCCGCGCCTTCAGTTCGCCGACGTTGGGCGCCTCGTAGATGCCGGTCATCGCGGCCTGATACCAGCCGTCTCGCTGGCCAGCGTGGATGTCCGCCTTGCTCCACAGGTCGAGCGCCAGGCCGAATCGGAGGGCAGCATTCCGCAGCGCGTCGCCGATCACCTCCTTCTCGCGCGATCCGGCGTCCATGTGAGGCTTGTTGTCCGCGTTCCCGTAGCCGAGGCGCGTCTTGCCGGCGACGGTCAGCTTGATCCACAGCCCGCCCTTGGAGTCGAACTTCGGGAGACCATCAGCGTCGAAAGCCAGTGGCTCCCAGTCCCACAGCAGGTCCGCATCCAGCAGGCGGTGCGTCGTGGCCGCGTGGCCGACGTAGTCGAGGTGGCGGACGTTGGGGTGGTGCCAACCGCCGCAGACGGTGCAGTTGATCTTCTGATCGTTCGGGCAGTCGTTCTGCGCCTTCGTTCCCTTCGGCAGCTTGCTGATGAGGTGCTCGGGCACGGGCTCGCGCAGCAAGGCGAGTCCAGCGGCCTGCACCGCCTGACCCTCCGGCTTCGTCGTGGCGTTCATCGTCGTCTCCGCCTCAGGCCTCGACCGGCCGGCCGCCGACGAGCTTGTAGAAGGTGTCCGGCTTGATGTCTGCCTGGCCCGCGATGCCGGCCCACACGTGGATGACCTTCCATTCGGAGTCGCGCTCCACCAGAAAGATCGCGGAACCGAGCGAGGCCTTCGCGCGGCCATTTCGGCCCGACGCCATGGCCGCGCCGGAGTTGCCGCTGGCGGTGGCCGCGCCGTAGTAGCCGCTGGCGGTGGCCGCGCCGGAGTTGCCGCTGGCGGTGGCCGCGCCGGAGTTGCCGCTGGCGGTGGCCGCGCCGTAGTAGCCGCTGGCGGTGGCCGCGCCGGAGTTGCCGCTGGCGGATGCGGACTTGTTCTTCCCCTCGGCCTTGACGACGGTGTTGTCGACATCGCTGATCGCGCCATCGGCAGGCGTGCAGCGATCCATCGTGTACTTGATGCTGGCCTTGATGAGGCCGACGAGGTCGATTTCGGCGACCACCTTCAGCTTCGAGCTAGCGACCTTCGAGTCTTCACCGTGACGACTCAGTTGACCGCTCTGCTCGACGATCGCGTAGCGAGCCTTGTTGGGCGAGTAGTAGCGGAGAACGTGCAACGGGTACTCGCAGGCATGAAGACCGCCATGGCAGGCAGAGACCTCACCATCGTGAACAGCCGTCTCGCCGAGCGAGTACTGGAAGCCGCGGCACTTCCAATCTTTGTCGAAGCCTTTGTAGGCCGTGACCGTCTCGGTCGCTGCCGCTTGCGCCGCCGCATTCTTCTTCGCCATTGTTCTCTCCAAGGTTGCCGTGTCGGTTGATGAGGTGCTGTTCGCACTCGCCAGCCGCGCGGGCTGGCGGCTGCGTTCAGGTCGGAATTGCGCGAGCGATCTGCGTGGCGAAGTGCGCAAGCAGGATCACGAAGAGGACGAAGGCCACGACGACGATCGCGAAGTCGGTGCCGGTCCAGCCGTTGGACTCGAGGTCTCGCTGGTACACGGACTCAGGCGTGTCGAGCTCACCCGGGCAGGTGTCGGACTCCAGCCACTCGATGCGACGAGTCGCGGCGGCAGGCGCAGGCGCCACGCGGCGCACGATTGCGAGGATGCTCATGCGGCCTCCGGCGAGTGATCTGCAGGGAAGGGCAGGGCGACGACGTTGGAGACCTGCACGACCTGACGCACGCAGCCGAAGAGGCGCTCGCGTCCTTGCTGTGCCTCCTCGGCGTCCGCGCGCTGATCGAGCAGGCCGCGCAGGTCCTTCAGAACCACGTGCATCTCGCCCTCCAGGCGGAATGACGTCGCAATGGCGTCGGTCTGCTTCTTGAGCCAGTCGGCTTGCGCGGAGGGCGAGTACTCTGGGTCCGCCGCGAGGTCGCGGTAGAGGCGCGCGGCGTTGTTCACCGATTCGATCGCGCGGTCCAGGCGCTCGCGCTTGCGGCGCGCCTCCGCGATCAGGATGTCGAGCTCCATCGTGTTCATGACGGACCTCACAGCGCCTGCCGGGCAGCGAAGTGAACCGCCTGGGCACGAGCACGACGCGAGGTCGCGCGGCGGCCAGCCTTGGGCAGTACGATCGCGGGGAAGCCCAGCGGATTAGCCTGGCGTTGCGCCTTGGCCTTCGCGGCGGCTTCGAAGCTGAGGATCTGTGCCATGTCGGTCTCTCCTGAACGCGTTGAGGGATGCGTTGGGAGTGACTCTAATCCCAATAATGGGATTGCGCAAGCCCAAATATGGGATTATCGCGCGTAGGGGTTTTCACCTAATAGCGCAGAGCGGTCAATTCAGAGGGGGGAAAGAAAGATGGCTCTGGTCAATTGCCACGAGTGCGGCAAGCAGGTGAGCACGCAGGCGGCGGCCTGCCCGGGGTGCGGGGCGCCGCCGAAGGTCGTGTCAGCGCCTGGGATCGTGCGGATGCCGCCGATGCCGGAGAAGAAGAAATCGTCGACCGCCGTCACGGCGCTGAAGTGGACTGGCGGCGTGGTTGCGGCCGTGTTCGCGTTCATCCTGTACGTCGGCTCCCAACACCAAGCGAATCCCAGGTACGCCGCTGATCGGAAAGCCGCGTGCGAAGCCGCAATCACCTCGGGCATTGGGCACAGCACGCGGAACTACTCCGATAAGGTCGCCTACGAGAAGGCCATCGACGAGGCGTGCGGAGGCCCTGGGTTGCCGTACCTGCGCGAGGCTGGCGGGTCGGCGCGGAAAGAGGGTTGCCCAGACGACTTCCCAAACTGCAGCTGGGGTCGATAGGCCCGCGAAAAAGCCCGCCGGGAGGCGGGCTCGGGTCATGCGCAGAGGGTTGGGTTCCTCACGCACTGGGGCGGTCTGGTGTCCGCAGGCGGCGGGTCCTCGTGATCCTCGTCGTCGCCACCACCGCCACATGCGGCGACCACCAAGGCCGCCAGCATGAGGACGAGCGCGCGCCGCCTCACGGGCGTCGCTCGGCGCGGCGCGGCGCTGAGAAGTTGATCGGCCCGCTCAACGTGATCGCGAGCTGCTCCACGTTGCCGGTGATGCTCACCCCAGGCAACTTCTCTAGCGCGTTCGCGGCGTCGTCCTTCGCCTTGCTGGACGGCAAGTTGTCGATGATCTTCGACATCACGTCGTTGGTCATCCGTCGCTGTCTGTCAGTCATGAGGTTCCCTTTCGTGCCCCCATGATCTCGGCCCCGGCAAGCGGCGCTGTAGTGGAAAGCGATATGTCGGGATTCGGTCGTTAAATCCGTTGCACCAGCAAAACGTTGGTGATCGCTATCAGAACTAGCAGTGCAACGATCGTCGCCAGGAAGACAAAACGCCGCTTGGCGCTGAAGTCCTTCAGGCAGTTGTGGCAGATCTTGGCGTGGGGCCAGTTGTGGGCGCCGCAGCCTTCGATGCTGCACGGCACACCGACGCCGTCAGGGGGCGGCTTGCTCATTTGGAAGATGACGTCACCGTCAGCTGTTTGCCCCACGTAGGCGTGGGTGGCATGGACCGAGATAGGTCCTTCGCGATCGTCAGACATGGCGCTACCGGAATCACCGCGGCGCCGGATTTATCGTTTTTCGATCCGACGCTGCAGTACAGCGATCCCCCTTTTGGGTGGTGGCGTTCGCCCCACGGATGCTAGTGAATCACGATTCCGTCAATGCCGAGCGTGCGGACTTCGCGCTTACCCGAGTCAACTCCTCGGAATGAGCGGCGTCGATGTCGCTGATCAGGGTATCGAGGTTGACCTGGCGGCCGCGATGTTCGGCTTCCGCCAGGAACTCGATTGCCGTTTCGCGCCAGGTCGGGAGACCCACGGCACCACCGTGAGCCAACGCGTTCCGAGCTCGCTGGATGGCGAGCCTGCTGTCCGGGTACTGCGCCAGGTCCCGTAGCGCGCTGGACACCTCAGCCCTCGACTCTGGATCCAGTCGCGTGAGGACCGCGGCAAGCAGGTCGATGTCCAAGGCGCCACCGGCGCCGCGCGGCGCCGCGGACTCCGATGCTTCAGGTGAAACGAGCGCGGCCAGGGGCACATCGAAGACCTCGGCGAGGTCCTCAATGTGGCTCAGCTTGCAGTCGTCGGCGTCGCTGCGAAGGCGACCCAGCGTGCCGTTTGTGAGCCGGCCGGCGCTGGCGGTAATGATGGGCTTGTTCGAGGTCCATCCCCGTTTGTCCATCAACGAGCTGAGGTTCTTGCGCAGGAGTTCTATTGCTCTCATTGAGGCAGGAGCATGCCTAAACGTCCGTCCCAAAAATGGGCTTGGCAAAATCCCAGAAGTGGGATTAGACTCGCTCCATGGACGAACCAATTGTTGAGTTCCTGAAGCGAAAGCTCCTGGAGGCTGGGCCTGCTCAGTGGGAACGGATCGCGGAATCATGCGGCGTTGCCAAGACGCTGCCGCGAAAGATCGCGTACGGCGACCGTGACAACCCCGGCGTCCAGACGATCCAGCCGCTGATCACCTACTTCCAGAACGCCGAGCGAACCGCCGCGCGCGCAACGAAGCGCGGCCCCCGCGCCACGGCGGGGCAGGTGGGATAGGCCATGCGCCATCACCCCCTCCGCTCGCGCTCGGCGCGCAGCACGCAGTACATGGTGTGCGCGATCAGCTGGCGAGCCGCGTCCCCGGCGCGGTCCCAGTCCTCTCTTTTGAATCCCTCCACCTCGGCATTCACACCTCGCGAGACGACGCGAGGGCTTGAGGTTTTGCCCCGGGGTTTGTTCCCCGGGGTCTTTTCTTCTCTCTCCCTGTCCATGGACTGAATGGTCGGACGGGAACTGATCTGAATCAACGAGAACGCTTGGCGTTTTTTCACGGAGACCACCATGGACATCACGAGGGCGCTGCAGACAGCGGTGAAGGCCTACCAGTGGGGCACCGCCTCACTGGCCGCCGCGATGGGCATCAGCAGCGACAAGGTCCTGCTGGCAAAAGTCGATCCCAACCGCCGCGAGACCCACCTCTCGCCGGAGGAAATGGCGCAGGTGCAGAAGATCACCGGCGACCACGGCGCGCTCTTCGCGATGGCCGATGAACTCGGGTATCTCTGCCTCGCCAACCCTGCCGCCTCGCGCGAGTTGGGCGACTGCGCCGAGCACCTCGTTGAGTCGGTGTCGCGCTGCTCGGACTACTTCAAGACCATCGGCGCCGCGACGGCGGACGGCCAGATCAAGCTCAACGAGTTGAAGGAGATCGATGCCCGCTGCCTGGAAGCGATGGCAGCGCTGGTTCAGCTTCGCGCGTGGGCCGCGCGCAAGCACGAGGACTCCAAGCCCGCCCATCTTCGCGTCGCGTGAGGCCGCCATGAGCACCGAGCAATCATTCGATCGCGCCGCCGCCGTGGCGCAGTTCCTTGTCCTCGCTGAACGCGTTGCTCCGATGGACGCGCTGCGTGGCGTCGCCTCCTCGTTCGGCGTCTTCCCGGGCGAGATCTCGCGAGTCGTGATGAACGCCGCCGTGCGCGAGTACCTGCACGCCGTTGGACTCACGCACGAGCCCGCGCTGGAGGTACTGATCGCCGCGGCGAAGAAGTTCCACCTCAAGACCGAATCGCTGCAGTCGGCAGTCGACGAGCACCTGCAATCCGTGGAGGCGCCATGAGCGAACCAATCAAAGCTGGTGACCTCGCCGAGGTGATCGACGGCATGCGCGGCAAGGCGAGCCCGAACCTGGGCTTGATCGTCCGCGTCCTGTCGTACGAAGGCGACCACACCCTGTATGGCCCCATCTGGCGATGCGAGGCCGAGTTCGCCGAACTGGAGCAGGTCGGAAGCCGCTACACGCCCGGCACCGCGCATTTCGCTGCTTCGTGGCTGCGCAAGCTCCCGCCGGACGCCAAGCCGCCCGAGCAGATCAAGACCGAGCGCGAGGTGAATGCGTGACCCCCGCCGACCTCACCACCACGCAGCGCAAGGTCCTCGCTTTCATCCGCGAGCACCGCCCCGAGAACCAGATGCCACCGACGCGCGCTGAGATCGCGTCGCACTTCAACTGGGCTTCGCCCAACGCCGCGCAGTGCCACCTCGTCGCGCTCGAGCGACACGGCGCCATCCGTCTTTCCGCGACCCCTCGCGGCATCTTCGACCTGGAGACAGCATGAACTCGACCTTCGCCGAGGCGACCACCGGGATCGCCTTCGTCCTCACGCTGTCGAAGCGGCAGTGCAACACGCTCCTCCGCGTCAAGGCGCAAGAGGATCGCTTCGGAAAGCCGGAGCGCAATGCCGGCGTGTCCGCGTGGATGGAGCGCGGGAGCGGCAACAAGGAATCTCCGGCCCACATCAGCATCGTCCAAACAGACTCGCTGCGAGGTCTGCGCGATCGTGGGCTCGTGTTCTGGTTCACCGACCACAAGGGCGAGCCCTGCGGCTTCGGCGGCCTGACCCGCGCTGGCGAGCTGATGGCCGACCTGCTGATCGAAGCCGGCATGACCATCGAAGCGACCAACACCCTCTCCGTTCTCAAGCGCTTGGAGCGAGCAGCATGAGCCTCCGCACCCCCAATGAGCCGACGGACAACTTCCGTCTCCCCGCGAAGCCCGCGGCGGCTCCGCAACCGAAGTCCGACGTCTGGCGCAAGACCGAAACGACGGGCATCGAGATCAACCAGGACGGGAAGCGTCGCACGGACCTGCCAAAGCCCGGCGCGCTGATGGTCGATCGCGGACTCTCCTCCGGCGAGTTGCTGGACCTGATGTGTTTTCCACAGGGCGTGACCATCTTGACCGTCTCTCCGCCGTGCCAAGCGTTCGCTCCGTCGGACATGTGGACTGCCGAGGTGCGCGAGCAGATCGCGCGGGACGTGGCTCGGACGATGGGAACCCGATGAGGCGCGACGACTTCACGATGCCGCTCGATCTCGGGCGGGAACTGATCATCGACAACTTCGCTGGCGGTGGCGGCACGTCGACCGGACTGGAGCAAGCCTTTGGCCGACCGGTCGACATCGCGATCAACCACGATCCCGAAGCGCTGGCGATGCACGCCATCAACCACCCGCACACGAAGCACCTGTGCGAGAGCGTGTGGGACGTGGATCCGATCGAGGTCACTGGAAACCAGCCGGTCGCGCTGGTCTGGCTGAGCCCGGACTGCAAGCACTTCAGCAAGGCCAAGGGCGGCACGCCGGTCGCGAAGCACATTCGCGGCCTGGCCTGGGTCGGGATGCGCTGGATCGCGCTGACGAAGCCGCGCGTCCTCATGCTGGAGAACGTCGAAGAATTTCAGGAATGGGGCCCGCTCATCATCGGCGCCGACGGCACCGCGCGGCCAGATCCGGCGAAGAAGGGCAAGACCTTCGAGTCGTTCGTGAGGCAACTGCGCGGGCACGGCTACACCGTCGACTGGCGTGAACTCCGCGCGTGCGATGACGGCGCGCCGACGATCCGAAAGCGCCTGTTCCTGGTCGCGCGCCGCGACGGACTGCCCATCCAGTTCCCCGACCACAAGTTCGGCAAGCCGGACAGCCGCGAAGTCATCGCCGGCCGCCGCCGCGCGTGGCGCACCGCCGCCGAGTGCATCGACTTCAGCCTGCCGGCGACGAGCGTCTTCGGGCGGAAGAAGGGTCTCGCCGAGAACACGCTGCGCCGCGTGGCGAAGGGACTACACCGTCACGTCCTGACGAGCGCATCGCCGTTCATCGTGGGCGTCGGCGGGCGCATGGGCCAAAGCCCTGCGCGCAGCGTCGCCGCGCCGGCGCAGACCATCACGTCGAAGGCCGATTCGTGCCTCGCGACTCCGGTGCTCGCACCGTTCATCGGCGACCAGTCGCGCCCGGCGGAGGCGCGCACGGCCGGCGCCGACGAGCCGCTGCGCACTGCATGCGCCGAGGTCAAGGGCGGGCACTTCACCGTCATCGCGCCCTCGCTGGCGCCGCTGCGCGGCACGAGCGAGGGGCACATGGGTGGGCACGGCATCGAAGAGCCGCTGTCGACCGTCTCCGCTGGCGGCACGCACCACGCGCTGACCGGCGCGCACCTCGTCACCGTTGGGTACGGCGAGCGTCCCGGCCAGGAGCCGCGCACGAACGATGTGCAAAGCCCGCTGGGTACCGTGGTCGCGGGCGGCGTGAAGCAGTACGTCAGCCAGGCGCACCTCACGAAGTTCCGGACCGGCAGCGTCGGACAGAGCCTCGACGAGCCGATGCCGACGATCACCGCGAACAGCTTCGTGAAGCGCCCCGGCGGCGCCGCGCCGTTGGGCGTGGTGGCTGCGCATCTGGTCGACATGGGCCACGGTGAAGGCAAGTGCGGCACGAAGCGATTCAGCCACGGAATTCGCGACATCGAAGTCCCGCTGAACACCGTCACCGCGAGCGGCGCGACCAGTGGGCTTGTCGCCGCCTGTCTGGAGCAGGCCTATGGCGGATTCAACGAGGGCAACGACGGCCGGCCGGTGGATCAGCCGGTGTCGACCATCATGTCCAAGGGCGCGAATCAGCGCCTGATCACCGCCTACTGCGTGAAGTACTACAGCAGCGGCGGGCAGAGCAGCGACCTCGCGGATCCGCTGCACACGTTGCCGACGAAGGGCCGCATGGGCCTCGTCACGACGGAGCAACTGCCAGCCGCCTTCCTCGCGCCGGAACACGCCGAGCGCGCGCGCGAGTGCGCCGCGCTGCTTCACCGGTACCTGCCGGAGCACTTCGCCGAGCCGGCCGAGATGGTCCTGGTGTGGCAGCAGGGGCAGTGGTGGGTCCTCGTCGACAGGGGCACGGACCGAGCGAGTCGTCGGCGATGAGTCGTCATCAAGTCGTCAATCATCCGAAGCGCGCGAAGGGAAACCGCGACGGCTTCCACGCTGCGCATCTGAGTCCATGGCAACAGACGTCTCAACTCCATCCGATGAAGTGACCGCGATGTCTCCCGACTGGGAGCTCGCGCGCGCTCTTCTGGGTGGGACGAAGGCCATGCGTGAGGCCGGCGAGGCGTACCTGCCGAAGTGGCCGAACGAGGATCCTGCGTCGTATGAGAAGCGTCGCGAGACTGCGGTCCTGTTTGCAGCGCATCGTCCAGGGCGAAGAAGACGCGATCGATCAGATGCTCCAGATCTTCGCCGACTGGATCAGCGCGGGGCAGGGCGGCCACTGCAAGATCTTCAGTGACTTCGGTGCAATGACGCTCAGCGACGCGATGGCGCAGCTGATCAAGGACATGGGCGCATCCGGCCTACTGTCGAAGGAGACGGTGTTCAACGAACTGCAGCGCCGCGGCACGATCTCGCCCGACCTGAAGTGGAACGACGAGAAGGAGCGCATCGACGCCGAGGGCCCGCCGCTGGGCGCGCCGGGGATGAACAATCAGCTGGGCGGCAATGGTCTCCGCGAATGAGTGGCTGGCCGATGAGGCGGTCGCTCGCAGCATTGACCTGACGAAGTACTCCAACTGGCTGGTCTACCGGCTGTTGGCGATACTGAATCGGGCCGACGCGAACTTGGCGGCCCAACTTGAGGCTGCGCTGGACTCGATGCCGGTCGGGTCATGGACGGTCGAGCGCATCGAGTCGCTGCTGTCATCGGTCCGCACGCTCAATGCCCAGGTCTACGCCGAACTCGTCGAGCAGCTTGGCAACGAACTGCACGGCCTGACCGAAACGGAAGTTCGCTTTCAGACGGAGACGCTGACGCAGCCGCTGCCCGTGCAGATCGCGACGCGTTTCAATGCGGTGTCGATCGAACAGGTTCACGCCGCCTCGCTGGCACGCCCGTTCCAGGGCCGGCTGCTGCGAGAGTGGGGGGAGGGGCTGGAGCAAGGACGTATGGCTCGCATCCGCGACGCCGTGCGCATGGGATTCGTGGAGGGGAAGGCGATCTCGCAGATCGTCAGAGAGGTGCGCGGCACCAGGGCTCAGAACTACACCGACGGCATCATCGAGATCGATCGTCGGCACGCTGAATCGGTGGTGCGCACGGCGGTGAGCCACACCGCCGGCTTCGCGCGGGACCAGGTGCTGTCCGCGAATGCGGATCTGGTGAAGGGCGTCGTGTGGCGCTCTACGCTGGACGGGCGCACAAGCCAGATGTGCCGGATTCGCGACGGCCTGAAGTACGCGCTCGAGACCCACAAGCCGATCGGACACAAGATCCCGTGGCTTGCTGGTCCTGGCCGGCTGCATTGGAACTGCCGGTCGACGAGCTCGCCGCTGCTGAAGTCCTGGCAAGAACTGGGCGGCGCGGACATCGCAGACTGGACGCCGAGCCAGCGCGCGAGCATGGACGGCGCGGTGCCGGCGGACATGACCTACGCCGAGTGGTTCAAGCGGCAGGGGGCAGAGCGTCAGGATTCGATCCTCGGACCCACCCGGGGCAAGCTGTACCGGACGGGCGATCTGGATCTGGCGGACTTCAGCAACAACCGAGGCCAGATGCTGAACCTCACGCAGTTGCGGGAGCGCCGGCCGCAGGCCTTCAGGGACGCGCGCGTATGATTGCGGCGTGACGCTGAAGCTGGTACCGCCCACACCTGAGCCCGAGCCGACGCACGCCGATAAGGTACGGCGCCGGGTCGCAGCCGCCGCGCCGCGGCACATGCTGGTCTGCCGAAAATGCGGCGGATCGGAGTTCATCGAGACCCGATTCGGGGTCGAAGTCACACCAGCAGGAAAGGCAGTCGGCGGAAAAAAGACGCTGCTGTGCTTGCCCTGCTACGCAGCGAGGGGGGAGCGCGTAGAAGCGCCCTGAGACATCGCGCCAACAGCGAGGCCCGCCACCGAGCGGGCCTTTCGCATTTCTGGGCCGCCCATGGAAGCCATCCTCTACCCGATCGGGATCGCATGGATGGGCTGGGTGGCGCTGAACGTCGCCGGCCTGCTGCTCGGGCCGCTGATCGCCGGCAACCGGCACGGCGCGCTCACGAATGGTCTGTTCATCAGGATCCCGCCGGCAGTCGCGCAGATGCTCGACGCCGATGAGTTGGCCGCGGTCATCTCGCACGAACGAGGACACCGGGCGCACGCCCACAGCCTCAGGAACCTCACCCGCTCGTGCGTGTTCCTGAAGCGCTCGGCTCGCGGCCTGCTGCTGCAGGAACTCGAAGCTGACGACTACGCCGCCAGGCGCGGACACGGTGTGGCCCTGGCCCGCGCGCTGCGGCGCCTGGGAGACCACCCACTGAATCTTTACCGCGCGGCCCGGCTGGACCCGCACTGACGTTCCCGACCGGCTCGCGCGACGCGGGCAGGTCATCAATGCCGAGTGATTCGGCGCATCACCACCATCGAGAGGATGGCCCAGCAATGAAGACCACGAAGACCCGCGCGATGCGCGCTTACCTCACCTCGCTCCTGGCGAGCGCCGGCCTGATGAACTTCGCCCTGGCGATGTCCGTCGATGCGCTGGATGCGATCCCGGAGACGCAGCGAGGCCTCTACAAGGAGACGAACGGGAAGTTCGTCCTCGACGTGGACGGCTACGAGGACCCGACCAACCTGAAGAGCGCTCTCCAGAAGGAGCGCGAGCGCGCCAATACCCTCGACAAGCAGGCCAAGGCCTGGGCGGCGATGGGCAAGACCCCTGAAGAGATTCAGGCTCTGGTCGAAGCCCAGCGCAAGGCCGATGAGGACAAGGCGCTCAAGGGCGGCGAGTTCGAGAAGCTGAAGCAGCAGATCATCGATCAGCACAAGGGCGAACTGGCGAAGAAGGACGAGCGCATCGGGTCTCTGACCAAGAGCCTGGAGCGCCGACTGATCGACGCCGATGCCACCGCCGCCATCGCCGGCGCCAAGGGCATCCCCGCGCTGCTGCTCCCTCACGTCCGGGCTTCGGTCAAGGTCGTGGAAGACGGCGGCGACTTCAAGGTCCAGGTCGTCGATGCGCAGGGCAACCCGCGCGTCAACGGCAAGGGCGAATTCCTCTCCATCGCTGACCTGGTCGACGAGATGCGCCAGTCCGATGTGTTTGAGCACGCCTTGCACCGCCTGCGTGATCGACGCCGAAAAGAGCCACATCGACGGCACGCTGATCCAGGCGGGACACAAGGTGGCGCTGGTGCCGCCTCAGGGCATGGACACACCCAAGCCCGGCGCGAAGCTGCTGTGGGGCGGCGTAGAGCTTCCAATCTCCGTGGTGAAGACCCTGGCGCCGGCCGGCTTGGCGGTGCTGCACGAGCTGCAGGTGCGCGGATGAGCAACTGGAGCATCCCCTTCGACCAGCTGGCGGCTAAGGCGAAGCTCGACATCGACACCGCGGTCCGCCGCAGCACGGTCAAGCTCTTCGAGTCGGTGATCAACCTGAGCCCGGTCGACACAGGCCGCTTCCGGGGCAACTGGATCCCGTCTCACGGCGTGATCCTGAAGCAAGTCAACGACAGCGCGCAGGCCAACGATTCGACCAATCGCCTTGACAAGGTCTACACGTTCCCGGTCGGCGGCGTCGTGTACCTCGCCAACAGCCTGCCCTACGCTGTCCGGCTCGAGCACGGATGGTCCAAGCAGGCGCCGACGGGCATGGTCAGAAAAAGCGCCGTCCAGTTCAAGCGATTCGTGAGGCAGATCATCCGTGAGTGACAAGATCATCCGCGCCGCGCTCATGTCGGCCACCCAGGCGTGGGCAGACGCCCAGACGCCAGCCATTCCGGTCGCGCGCGAGAACGTGGATTTCACGCCGCCCGCCAATGGAGCGCGCTACGCCCGTGCCTTCATGCTGCCGGTTCCGACCGAGTCCGACACGCTCGACATGCTCCATCGCAGCTACGAAGGCGTCTTCCAGGTCACGCTGTGCATGCCCAAGAACGCCGGCAACGGTGATGCCGACGACCTGTGCGCTTCGCTGGGCCAGGCCTTGTCCCCGGCGGCGCCGATCGTGCGCTCCGGTGTGCGCGTCTTCATCACCCGTCCGATGAGCCGGGCCACCGGAATCCAAGAGGACGACTGCTACGCCGTCCCCGTCTCCTGCGCCTACCGCGCCGACACCTACCCCACCTGATTTCCGCCCAGCAGGGCATCGCAACCAAGCCGCCTTCGGGCGGCTTTTTCTTTGTCTGACGAAAGGGCACATCAAATGGCCGTCTCTCTCCCAAATGGCAGCACCGTCGCGGTCGCGTCGGCCTACGCGACCGCGAAGGCCTTCACCGCCATCTCCAATGCCACCGAAGCGGTCGTGACCGATGCGACCCACACCTTCGCTGTCGGCGACATCCTGGAAATCACCTCCGGCTGGTCGAAGCTGAATGGCCGGCTGGCGCGCGTCAAGTCGGTGGTCGCGAGCACCTCCTACGTCCTGGAGGGGATCAACACGTCGAACACGACCAAGTTCCCGGCCGGCAGCGGCGTCGGGTCGGTGCGCAAGATCACCACGTGGCAGCAGATTCAGCAGATTCTTTCCTCGTCCTCGAGCGGTGGCGAGCAGCAGTTCACCGAGTACTCCTTCCTGGAAGACTCGACGAAGCGTCGCATCCCGACCAGCAAGAGCGCGCGCGGCTACACGTTCAACGTCGCCGATGACCCGAACCTCGCACACTACCCGGTGCTGCAGGCGGCCGACGATGACACCGTCTCGCGCGGGATTCGTCTTGCGCTGGCGAACGGCGGATTCATCTACATGCCTGCCATCGTCTCGATGGCGGACTCGCCGTCGCTCACGCAGGATGAGGTCATGGCGATCGAGGTGACGCTGTCGCTGTCGGCCCCGACCACGCGCTACGTCAGCTGATCAACCGACACATGAGCCCGCCTGAGTGCGGGCTCTTTCCATTGGAGAGATGAATGCAAGCATCGATCAAGGCAAATCCGACCTTCAAGGCGACCGTCGAGATCCGCCGCCCCGGCGATGAGCCGATGAAGTTCACCGGCATCTTCAAGCACCGCACGCGCGATCAGTTCGATGCGCTGGCGAAGGATGCGCGCGAGAACCCCAAGCAGGACCTGGATGCCGTCCTGGACGTGCTGGAAGGTTGGGAGGGGATGCTCGAAGCGTTCAGCCGCGACTCCGTCGCGGAGCTCCTGCAGAACTTCCACGACGCGGCGGACATCATCGCCGCCACCTACGTCCGAGAACTCGGACCGGCCCGCCGGGGAAACTGAGACAGGCCGGGGCCAAGCTCTACAAAAAGCGGCCAAAAGCCGAAGAGCTCGATGACCTCGGCCTGACCTTCGAAGACGTGGCGGACCAGTTCGACATCGAACTCTGGCCCGACACGCACGACGCGTTCGTGCTGTTCGATCGAGTGCGCCACCAGTGGGTGCACGGACCGGCCGGCCCCACGGCCCTGAACTACCAAGCGGTCGAGTCAGCCCTGCGGATGATGGGCGTGGCGAGAAGCCGATGGCCCGATCTCTTCGACGACATCCAGGTCCTTGAGGCCGGAGCGCTGTCGCAGATCCACGCAAGCAACTGAGGCCCTTCGGGGCCTTTTTTCATGGCCGATCAAAACGTCACCACCCTTGGCATTGCGGTCGACAGCTCCGGCGTCCGCACGGCTGAGGGCGACCTCAAGAACTTCGCCAAGGCGGGGAACGAGGCGGCCAAGTCCGCCTCGGTGCTCGAGCGCGCGATCGACAGCAGCGCCAAGCCCGCGAATCAGGCCGCCGCCGCGATCGGCAAGATCGCACCCGCGTCGTCCGTGCTGAAGAACGCGGCCACCGGCGCAGAGAAGTTCGCCGCAAGCGCCAAGCTCACGGCCTACCAGACGCAACAGCTGTCGTTCCAGCTGCAAGACTTGGGCGTGCAACTGGCCGGCGGCGGAAACCCGCTCACGGCAATCGTGCAGCAGGGGAGCCAGGTCGCATCCACGTTCGGCGGGATCGGATCTGCAGCGAAGACGCTCGGTGCGGCGGTGGGTGGAACGACGGGCATCCTCGCGGGCGCCGCGGCGGTGATCGCCACCTTCGGTGCCGCCTACTACCAGGGCTCTGAACAGAGCAAGGCCTTCAAGAACGCCATCACGCAGACCGGCAATGCCGCCGGCCTCACCGAGGGCAAGTTCAACTCCCTGATTGCGCGCACCGCGGAACTCGCGAACGTGTCGCAGTCGGCGGCCCGCGACATGGCGCTCGCGTTTGTGCAGTCCGGCCAGCTGAGCGGGCAGGCGCTCGAAGCGACCGTGACCGCCGGCTTGAACATCGCCAAGGCCACCGGTGCGTCGATCGACGAAGTGCAGAAGCAGCTGTTGGGCGTGACCAACGGCGTCGCGAATTTCGCCGCCTCACAGAACCGCAGCCTCAACTTCCTGACCTCGGCGCAGTACCGCTACATCAAGTCGCTGGAGGACCAGGGCCAGACCGGCAAAGCCATCCTCGTGACCATGGAGGCGCTCAATGGGCGCTACAAGGACCAGGAACAGAACATCGGCCTGATCGAGCGGTCCTGGAACAAGGCCAAGAAGGCCGTCAGCGACTTCTGGGAGGCGGCCAAGGGCATCGGCCGCACCGACACCATTGAGCAGCAGATCACGTCGCTCGAGCGCGGCCTGGAATCGCTGGACAACCGGAGGTCGACGAACCCCTCGCTCACCGCCCAGCGCAAAAAGGCGATCCAGGAGCAGATCGACGCGCTCAAGGAGCAGCAGCGCCTGCAGGGCCGGGCCGCGCAGGGCCAGGCTGAGGACGCGCAGCGCGCGAAGGTGGGCATCGAGTACACCGACGTCCTCGCGCGTGCGATGTCGCGCCAAGCGTTGGCCGCGAAGACCCTCAGCGATGCGAAAGCCAAGCTCGCGAAGTCTGACCTCGACGCGGCTCAGCAGTCGCAGATCCTGGCGCAGCTGCAAAAGGAGCTCGACCCCGGGGCGTCCCAAGCCATCAGTCAGTCGCGCATCGACGGAATCAAGCGATCGCTCGCGGATATCGTCGCGGCCTACGAGGCGAGCGAGTCCACGCTGGAGGCTTCGCGGCAGGCGGGCATCCTCGACGACCAGACCTATTACACCGAGAAGATCGCCTACGTCGAGCGCTACGCAAAGGCCCGCAAGCTCGCGCTGGAACTTGAGAACGAGGAACTCCGTCGGCAGCGCGGCAACCCCGACAACATGACGGCCGACCGGCAGGCCATCGACGACAAGATCAAGGACAACCTCGCCGAGATCGGGCGGCTTCAGCAGAAGGCATCGGCGGATGTCGAGAACTACGGCATCCAGGCAGGCGCGGCGCTCGGGAACGTGAACAAGGGCTATGCCGAGGTGCGCGCGGCAGCTGAGGCCTACCTGCAGACGCTGACGCGCCAGCAGGATCGCGAACTGGCGCTGTTCGGCGCCGGCACGGAGGCCCGATCGCGCGACGCCGCGCGCAGCCAGATCGCCGACCGGTACGACGAGGAGCGACGTCGCATTGAGGCTGAGCGCGAGGCGCTGAGGATCCAACAGGGAGCCCTGCGCCCGGATCAGGAGAAGCAGTACGCGTCTCTGCTGTCCGTGAATGAAGAGTTCCGGGCGAAGGCGCTGGAGGGTTGGGACGACTACTACAACCGCCTGCAGAAGATGCAAGGCGACTGGGTCTACGGAGCGTCTGAGGCCCTGGCGAACTACGCCGATTCGGCCAACAACATCGCCGCCCAATCGCAACGGGTGTTTGAGAACGCCGCCAAGAGCATGGAAGACGCGATCGTCACCTTCGCTCAGACCGGGAAGATCAACTTCGCCCAGCTCGCCAGTTCGATCATCGCGGACATGCTGCGCGTGGAAGCGCAGCGCGCGACGAGCTCGATCTTTAGCCAAATCGCCGGCTACGCGATGTCCTACTTCGGCGGCCAGACGGTGGACACCAGCGGTGCCGGCAGCGGCGGCGGCATCACCGGCGGCGCGACGCTTCCTGACTCTCTGCGAGGCGGTCGCGCGATCGGCGGCCCTGTGTCTGCCGGCGGTATCTACCGCATCAACGAGCAGAACCGCCCCGAGGTCGCGAACTTCGGCGGCAAGGACTACCTGCTGACCGGCGGCCAGAGCGGCACCGTGAGCCCGGCCTCGGACGGCGGCGGCGCGCCCGTCAACGTCACCGTGAACATCGGCTCCGGCGTCACGCGGGCTGAGGTGCAGTCCATGGTCCCGACGATCGTCAAGCAGGTGCAGTCGGCGGTCCAACTTCAACAGCGCCGCAGCGCGACCCTGGGGACCAACTGATGGCGACCTTTGACCATCCGACCGCGCTCGTGCCTGAAAGCATCGAGTGGGGAAGCATCAAGCGCGCGATCCAGTCTCGCAGCCCCACAACCGGCGCGACGGAGTCTATCGAGTTCCCGGCGGAGCGCTGGCAGATTTCGGTGACCTACCCGCCGCGCATGCACCGAGTCGCTGGCCTGGCCGAGGCATTCTTCTCGCGTGTGGTGGGAGGCGTGGACCGTGTCCGCGTCTACAACTTCCGCCGGCCTGTGCCGTGGGGAACGATGCGCGGCACGCCCACGCTTGCCGCCACCGTCACGCGCGGAGCGCAGTCGCTGACGATCAACACCACGGGCACGCTTGAGGCGGGCGACCTCTTCAAGATCGGCGACCAGCTCTTCCAGTCCATGTCCGACGTGTCGCCGGTGAGCGGCGTGCTCACGGTGCCGCTCGTGCAGCGCGTGCGATCGACGCTGAACGCTGGCGCCGCGGTGCTGTGGGATCGCCCCACCGCGCTCTTCATCTTGCCGGCGACGGTGAACCGGTCGTCCTACAGCGACGGCCTGCTGAATCGATTCACGCAAGACTTCGACGAGGTGTTCGCATGACCGGGCGCGACGTCAACAGCGCTGCGCGCTCGGTCCTCGGCACGCGCTTCGGCGCGGCGATCTTCGTCGAGATGCAACTCGACACGCCGATCTACATGTGCAACGCGGGCGTGAACATCGATGCCGCCGGGCACACGTGGCTTGGCGTCCAACAGTTGCAGGTCGAGTCCGTCAGCGAAGGTCCCCAGCAGGCCGAGCAGATGAAGTTCTCGCTGCCCGCAGTGCCCAACGCCAACCTCGCGCTGGCGCTCACGACCAACATCCGCGGCAAGACGGTGAGGGTCTACATCGGGATCCTGGATCCGGACAGTCACGCGATCCTCGACCTGGTACCGCTGTGGGGCGGGCAGTTGGATCAGATGCCAGTCGGATTCGGCCCCGACACCGCGGCCATCAGCGTGACCGCCGAGCACCGGGCCGTCGCCTTCGCGCGCCCGAAGCCTCTCCGCTACACCGACGCCGACCAGCGTCGTCTCCAGCCGGGCGACAAGTGCCTGGAGTTCCTCATCGACCAATCGCAGAAGCAGGACGTGTGGCCTAGCGCGGAATGGTTTAGGACCTGACATGCACCCTTCGATTCAGCGTTACCGCGATTGGCAGAGCCGAATCGCGGACTTCGTCGCGTCCCGTGAGACCACGCCGTTCGCGTGGGGCGAACAGGACTGCGCGCTGCTCCCGTGCGACGCCATCGTTGCGATCAGCGGGCACGACCCGGCGGCCGATGTGCGCGGCTACAAGACCGCGAAGGGCGCGGCACGAGTAGTGAGCAAGCTCGGCGGCATGCGCGCGATCGGGAACTCACGTTTCGGGGCTGAGATCCACCCGATGCAGGCTCAGGTGGGGGACGTCGGCCTCGTGGAGATCGACGGACGCGAGTCGTTCGTCATGTGCGGCGGGGCTTGCTGGATTGGCCCGGGACCTGACGGGCTGGTTCGCCTCGACATCGGTGCGGCCGTGATGGCCTGGAGGTGCTTCTAATGCCGCCGGTCATCATCTCTGCCATTGCGGTGTACGTTGGCCTTGCGGAGGTATCTACGCTGATCCTGACCGCCATCGCCTACGGGCTCAGCCAGTACCAGGCGAGCCGGATGCGCAAGAAGGCTCGCGACAGCTACAACGCCAGTCTTCAGGATCGGCTGATCATGACGGCTACCGTCGACCAGGCGCGTACCCGCTGCTATGGACGGGTCCGCAATGTGGACGGCATCGTCTTCAAGGGGACGTGGGGCGACAAGAAGCAGTTCTACACGTTCGTGATCGCGCTGGCTGGACATGAGATCGACGGCGTTGAGAAGGTCATGTTCGGCGACGTCGAACTGACACTCGACGCTCAAGGCCGTGTGCTCACCGCGCCGTGGGGCGTGAACGTCACGACGCCCTACACCGGTACGGTTCCGGCAGGCTCGAACAGCACGACCGTGACCGTCTCGCCGGATGCCGGCTCTGTCGTGGGTGTCGCCGAAGGCGCCGACGGCGACTCCGCTGCAACTGCTACGGTGAGCGGCAACACGGTGTCCTTCTCGGGCGGCCTGTCGGGGCTCGTAAAGCGCTTCGTCTACCAGAACACGAAGCAGGACTCCCGGGCTGTCGTGACCGTCTACAACGGCGGCAGCGGCCAAGATTTGTCCTCCGCGCTCGCGACGCGCTTCCCCGGCCAGATCGTGCCAGGCGCGCACAGGTTCGCCGGCATGGCCTGCCTGCTGGTGGAGCTCGCCTACAACCAAGACTCGTTCCCCAACGGCGTGCCGAACCCGATCACGGCAGTGTTCCGTGGCGCGAAGGTCTACGATCCGCGCACCGGTGTGACGGCTTGGTCCGAGAACCCTGCGCTCATCGCGCGCGACTGGTCGCTGTATGCGAACGGTGGAGGTTGCCAAGCGTCCGACCTTGTCACCGAGGACTTCGTCGCCGCGGCGAATGCGTGCGATGTCTCGCATGCCTTCACGAGCGTGAATGGCAACGGCGCCTCGAGCACCACGACGCGCCCGATGTTCACCTGCGGCATCGTGTGCGACACCTCGGCAAACCCGATGGAAACCCTGTCGGCGATCTGCGAGTCGATGGCGGGCGACTTCTCTTGGCCCGGAGGCCTGCTGTCGGTTCGGGCCGGATCCTACTCCGCTCCGGAGTGGACTATCGACGGCGACTGGCTGAGCGACAAGTCCGAGATCCAGATGGTGAAGGACGCCCCGCGGTCGGAACTCATCAACGTCTTGATCCCCACCATTGCCAACAGCGCGAATCGCTACATCGCGGCGCCGCTCCCGCGCGTGGCTGCGGACGCCTACATCGCAGTCGACGGCGAAGAGTACCCGCAGGAAATCCAGATGGAGGGTGTGACCGACTCGGACCACGCCGGCCACATCGCGAGCGTCATGCTCAAGGACGCCCGCGCGGCGAAGACCTACACGCTCCCGTGCAACCTGCGCGGCCTGCAGGTGAAGGTCGGCCAGAACGTCACCGTCAACATCCCCGAGATCGGCCTGTCCAGCGAACTCATGCGCTGCGTCGGCTGGAAGCTCGACTTCGAGCAGTCGTGCTGCTACCTCACGCTGAAGTCGACGAGCGCCGCGATCTTCGATCCGGATGCTGAGTTCAAGCGCGACGACGCGCTGCCCAATTCTTCGCTGCCCAGTCCTTTCATCGTCCCGGCGGTCGCCGGCTTGACGATGCAGAGTGGAACGTCACACCTCTTCGTGCAGTCGGACGGCACCATCGTCTCGCGCGTGCTGGTGTCGTGGACCCAGGCGGCGGACGAAGCCGTGCAGAACGGCGGCGCCGTCGAGATCCGCTACGGCACCCTCGACAAGGACCCGGACGACTGGCAGATCGCCACCGTGCCAGGCGTCGACACGCAGCTCTACCTGACCGGCCTGGAGGACCAGCGCATCTACGGCTTCATGGCCCGGTTCCGCAACAAGCTCGTCGCCGGCAAGTGGGGGCTGGTCCAAATCCACCAGGTCATCGGGAAATCGCAGCCCCCCGCTGCAGTGGCAGGCCTCTCGGCGCTTCAGATCGGCGCAAAGCTTCGAATCAATCGGACGCCCAGCACCGAAGCTGATTGGGACACCGCCATCTACGAATACGCGGTCGGTCCCGGCTACAGCACCTACTTGTCGATCCCAGCCGTAAGCGACCGCGCCGGCGCGGACTGGGACAACCCCGTCGTCGGCGCGCTGCGCATCCGTGCGCGCGACGTGGACTCGTCGGGCAACGTGGGGTCGCCCGTGACCTACGACGTGACGACGCTCACATACGACCTGTTCGGGGTCGGTGATGCGCTGAATCGCGACCCCGGCGTGATGACGAACGACGCCTGGGAGTTCATCGGTTCGGGGACCAATCGTGGAACCGTGACCACCGAAGCAAATTCGGTCGGCGGCGTCTATTTCCGCAACGCAACCGCGACGGACAAACTGGTCTTCTCGAGTGTCAGCGAGTTGATGCCGATCGACTCGAGGAAGACCTATAACCTGTCGGCGAACCTGATTTGCGAGACGGGAAACAACCGGTACATGATCCTCGTCGTCTCTCTGTACCGAGTCGACGGCGGGTACATCAGCGGCGCGTCCACCGGCTGGGGAAATACCTACTCCGGTTACGTCTGGTCGGGCATCCCCACGTCCGACAGTGCCTTCCATAGGTACGGGGATGACTTCGGCGTCGGCACCTCGAAGCCGATCCCGACCGAAGCAGCATTCGTCCAGATCGGCGTCTGGATGCAGGTCGGAGGGTCGGGGTCGTCGTCGGTGACGCAAGGGTTCCAGGATCTTCGGCTCACAGACGTCACGGCTGCTCGCAATGCGCTGTCTGTGGCCTACACCGCCATCGCCAACGCCGCGACTGCGCAAGCGACCGCCGACGGAAAGATCGATTCGTTCTACCAGATCAGCGCGCCGACTTCGTTCTCCGATGGCGACATCTGGTTTGACACGGACGACGGGAACAAGCAGTACGTTGCTGTGGGTGGCGTCTGGACGCTGGCGCGCGACACCGGCATCGGCCAGGCCATCACCGCGGCGGCCGGCGCGCAGGCCACGGCTGACGGCAAGGTCACTACGCTCTACGCGTCGTCGGCGCCGGGCGGCGCCCATGCGGTCGGCGACCTGTGGTTCAACACCACGGACAAGCGGGTCTACCGCTGGGATGGTGGCGCCTGGGTGGCGCAGCGTGCCGTCGGATCTGGCGACATCGGCACGCCGGAGCTTGGCAGCGGCGCAGCGACCGGCGTCAACGTCACCCGCGTGGCCGGTCCAACGACCGTAACGGCGACGCAGACGCTGCCGAACAACCTCGGCAGCTTCAATCTGATTGCCTCGTTCACCTTCACCCCTTCCTCGACCGACTCCGGCAATGTCGACGTGGTTCTTTACGTGTCCGGGAATTGGCAGATCAGCACCGCATCGTTCGCGGATGAGCTGTTCTGTTTCCTCGGACAGTCCAGCAGTTATGACGGCTTCGCGGTGACGTCGATCTCGGATTACGTCTCCCCTGCTACTAACGCCGCCGGCAGCTTCACCCGGTACGTTCGACTCAGCGTCCCCGGTAACGTCTCAACGACATTCGGTTTCTACAGCCAACACGTTCAAGGTAGCGCGACCGCGACGCTGACGAACGTTGAACTCCGCGCAGAGGCGATCAAACGATGAGCTGGTTCTCTGAATACTGCATCGAGTCCGGTGAGTTCACCGGGCGCATGTTCGACCTGCAGCAGGACGCCAATTTGACGAACCATTGCGCCGAAGGGTGTTCGATGTTGGCCGGCGAGTTCGATCGACGGTCACATCGGGTCATCGACAGCACCGCGGTGGAGCGAGACGATCCGCTCGAGGAGGACTTGGCGCGATTCGAGTTCGAAGCCAGGCGCCAGCGAGGCGCCAAGCTCGCCGCCTCCGACTGGGTGCTGCTTCGCGCCATGGACACCGGTGAGCCTGTGCCGCTGGCGTGGCGCGAGTATCGGCAACTGCTGCGCGACGCTCCGACTCAGCCCGGGTGGCCCCGGGCTGTCGAATGGCCCGAGCTGCCAGAAGCCTGACAACGATACTTTGCGGCTCGTTCTCACTTAGCTTTCCGAGTCCGGTTTGACTACGCTGGAAGCACAATCCAGGGGAGTTGAATCGATGAAGAAACTGATCGTGATGATGCTGTGCGTCGCCCTCTCGGCGTGCGGTGGCGGTGGAGATGATGGAGACGACGAGCAAGTCGACAACAGACCTCCGAATTGCCAGGAACACCCGAGCCTCTGCAAGTAGTTGAGGCTCGTAGACAGAAGGCCCTCCCTCACCCGGAGGGCCTTTTTCATTGGCGCCGTGCGCCGGACAGAACAGGGAAGGCCGGCCATGTCGGACACGAGCGGCGCACTGAGCGCATGGGAAGCGGCTGTCGCCGCGAGCGCGAATAAGGTCACGAGCGTCGGCGGTGGCGCAGCAGTCGTGGGAAGCGTGCTGAGTTCGACCAACTTCATTGGCTACGCCGGCCTCGCCATTGCGCTGGCCGGCTTCGTCGTGAACTGGATCTACAAGCGCAAGCATTTCAAGCTCGCGCAGCAGCGCGCTGAGCAGGACGCCGCCGTCAGGGGGTTCTATGACGAAGGGTAAGGTCGCTGCCGGCGCTTGCGCTGCGCTGCTGGCTCTCGCGACGCCGGTCGTCATGCACTTCGAGGGCTTGTCGACGACGCCTTACCGAGATCCGGTCGGGATCCTCACCGTTTGCTACGGCGAGACCAACGTCGCGATGCGCCCCTACACGCCCGCCGAGTGCCAGGACATGCTCGCCCAGTCGTTGGCCGAGCACTGGCAGAAGGTCGCGCACTGCGTTCCCGCCGACGCGCCGGACCGCGTCAAGGCCGCGTCCGCCTCCTTCGCCTACAACGTCGGCCCCGCGGCCTTCTGCGGCTCGACGATGTCCCGCAAGCTGATGGCGCGCGACTACGCGGGCGGCTGCGCGGAACTCTCCCGATGGACCTATGCCGGCGGCCAGCAGTTGCCCGGCCTTGTGAAGCGCCGCGCGGCCGAGCGGGCTCTCTGCGAAGGACGCACATGAGCGAGAAGCCCACAAACCCCAAGGACGCGATCGGCGCGAACAAGTTGCCGCTGCATCTCTGGCCGCCGGCCGCGACCGCCTACGGCTGCATCGGACTGGCCGAGGGCGCACTGAAGTACGGACGCGGCAACTGGCGCGAGGCCGGTGTGAAGGCCTCGATCTACGTGGACGCGTGCAAGCGCCATCTCGACGCGTGGTTCGAGGGCGAGGAGGTGGCGCCGGACTCCGGCTCGCCTCACCTGTCCAACGCGCTGGCCTGCCTCGCGATCCTGGTCGACGCGAAGACCACCGGCAAGCTCATCGACGACCGGAACTTCAACGGCGCCGGCTATCGCGCGCTGGTCGAGGAACTGATGCCGCACATCGCGCACCTGAAGGACCTGTTCAAGGACAAGTCGCCGCGGCACTTTACGATCGCCGACAACGGGAGCAGCGAATGAGCATCCTCGTCACGCTGGGCCTGCTCAGCTTCGTCTTCGTGGCAGTCTTCACTTGGCGCGCCTACACGCGCGCGCCGGGGCCGGGTCAATCGCCGCGCAGCGCCATCATCGAGGCGTGGGCCAACATCGCCGTCGGCTTCACGTTCAACTTCGCGGTCAATCTGCTGATCCTGCCCCTCGTCGGCGCGACGCTCACGGCGGGAAGCAACTTCTGGCTCGGCTGGATCTACACGGCGGTCTCGATCGTCCGGCAGTACGCGATCCGCCGATGGTTCAACGCGCACCTCGTCGCCATGTCCAAGCGGCTGGCCGGGGACAGCCCGTGAACTGGTCCGCCCGCATCCTGATCTGGCTCGTAGCCATGACGACCGCTTTCATGGCGGGAATGGTCAGCCACGCCCGCATCGCGAAGGCGAAGTCTGACGCCGCCAACCTGCAGGCCAGCGAGAAGGCCAGAAAGGACGAGCATGCCAACGCCGTCGCCACGATCCGTCGCATGGACGACTACAGCGTCACAGCGGCGCGCAACGCTGCTCGGGCTCTGCCTGCTCGCTCTGACCTTGCAAGCGTGCAGCACAGTCTCGCCGTCATCGGCGCCGCCCCCGCTTCCGCTGCCTCAGGCTGCGTCCCTGACCCAAGACTCCCCGGACTCCTTGAGCTACTCGGAGAGGGCGCGAGCCTGGTTGAAGAAGGTCCGCGACACCTTGAAGAGCTTCGAGCCAAGCGCGACGCCCTGAAGGACAGACCATGAGCACCAAGCCGCCGCCTCTCGTCCTCGTCGAATGGGAGGACGCGACGCAGATCGACGTCGGCCCGTGGGCCGTCAACGAGGCGGTCGACTACAAGCCCAAGGTCTTCCAGCAGGTTGGCTTCCTGATCTCCGACACGCCCGAAGGCGTGATCCTGACGCATGCGTGGTCGGACGACATCGTCGCCGCGCGCGACCAGATCCCGCGCGGAATGATCCGCAGCGTCCAGCCAATCCGAATCCAGAAAGCCCGCTGATGAACAAGGACGAGATCCCAGAACTCCGGCCGCACGCGACTGCGCGCGAGCTGGAGTACCTGGACGCGATCGAGCGAACCAGGTCGATCATCCGAGCGGCGGAGGACATGAAGGTCGCTCGCGGGTCCATCCAGGGTGCGATTCGCAACCTGAAGGCGCGCGCGGTGAAGGCGGCTCGCCAAGGCCATGCGCCCGGCCACTTCGTCAGCGGCACCGCGCCGGGATACCTGATGGGCAAGGTCACCGTCCAGCGAAGCAAGGATGGGGAGGTCGAGCGGACCTGGGAGCGGCAGTCGCCGGAGCAGTCAGCGCAGGAGGAGGCGATCCGCGCCGGGCTGGAGGCCTTCGCCGAGGATCTGCCGAAGGTCAAGCCGCGCCAGCCACTTGACGAAGCCGCCTACAGCGCGCGGCTCATGGCCTGCTACCCCATCGGCGACGCCCACATCGGCATGATGTCGTGGCCGGAGGAGACTGGCGAGGCCTGGGACCTGAAGATCGCCGAGGAGATGCACAGTTCGGCGATGGCGAGCCTCGTCGAGATGGCGCCGGCCTGCGAGGAAGCCGCGATCGTGAACCTCGGCGACTGGTACCACGCCGACAACCTTGAGGGCGTGACCACGCGCAGCGGCCACCGCCTGGACATGGACAGCCGCTACGCGAAGATGGCGCGCACCGGTGTCCGGATCATGCGCACAATGATCGAGACGGCGCTGACCAAGCACAAGCGCGTGCGGGTGATCAACGCCGTGGGCAACCACGACGACACCGGCTCGCTGATGCTCAGCATCTGCCTCGCCCACATCTACGAGAACGAGCCGCGCGTCATCGTCGACACCACGCCGGCCCCGTGCCACTACATCCGCCACGGCGCCACGCTGGTCGGTGTTCATCACGGGCACAGCATCAAGCCGGAGCGCCTGCCGGGCGTGATGGCGACCGACCGCGCGAAGGACTGGGGCGAGACGTCCCACCGCTACTGGTGGATGGGTCACGTCCATCACGCGTCGGTCATGAAGGACCACCCCGGCGTTTCCGTCGAGTCGTTCAGAACCTTGGCCGCGAAGGACGCCTATGCGACCTGGGGCGGCTACCGGGCGCCGCGGGACATGAAGGTCATTCTGCTGCACGATCAGCACGGCGAGGTCGGCCGGTACACGGTCACGCCGGAGATGCTCGCGGAGGTATGACGTGCGTTCGAACTGCCTCATCTTCGCCCTTGCCCTGTACGCCCGACGTCGGCGCAAGGGTGACGAGGTCTACCTGAGCATCAGACGGTCCAGGTACGGCAGATTTCCGCACTTCCTGCTGATGCGCCGCCGCCGCGATGGCCTTTTCCGCGCCGTCAGCTACAAACCCGTCGACCCGACGGAGCGGAAGGTGCCGCCGCCGGTATTCGAGGGGCGATCCCGATGGGGTGACCTCTAGGCCTTCGAATACGACCGCAATGGCGGCGTGAAGTCGGTCCCGCCCTTGCGGGTGTAGGCCCGCGTGTGCCTAAGGCTCTTGGACGACCGGGTCCGGCCGAGGGTCGCAAGACATCGAACTGGTCATTTGCGTCGGCTCCCTCCAGATGAAGCATCGACGGCCCTCCAGTTCATCGGGCGCGGCGGGGCTCGGCGTGGTGAGATCGACTACCAGCAGTTGCCCCTGAGGAAGAACGTGCTCCGTGACGCGTGTTCCGCCAGCGACGGCAGGCTGGTGAGTTGCGCGCTTCGGCGCATCGTTGAAGCGTAGGTGCTTGGCAGCGAGCAGCCCGATCGCGACACCGATCGCGATGGCGAGGATCAGGGAGGCCGAAGCCGGCCGCGAGGTCGATGTGTCCATGATGTCGTCAGCTCAGCGTGAGGCCGCCGGCGGCGTGCCGAAGCGCTGTTGATAGGAGTCTTCAAGCGCTTCGCATCGCTGCGGCGTCGCGCGCCCGACTTCGGGAAGGAAGCCATCACGCCGGCTGGCCTGCCAGCAATGGTCGATGTGGGACTGGGCATCGCCCATCGCGTCAACGCGGGTGTCATCCCCGTCGGAGTGGGCCATGATGGCCGCCGCTGAAAGCCCTGACGCGGCGGCCGCGGCGAGCGCATATTTGATCTTCAAGCTGACTCCCTCCGGCAGCGCCGGCCTCGATGACGCGCGCCCGTTGACGAGCGTCTCCGACCTGATCGTACCGGGCGAGCAGCCGACGCGATACATTCAGATGCATGTGCAATCTTTACCACATGAGCCCGCGCGACGACTTCGAGATCTACGTCCGCCGGCACCTCGGCAAGCTGTGGCTCCCCGAGGCGCTGCCGGAAAAGCCGTTCGTCGGACCTTTCGACCCGGGCCTGTTCCTGCGACCGGACGGCGAGGGCGGGGCGGTTGGGGAGGTCGGGCAATGGGGCCTCATCCGGCCCGGCGCGCCGACGCGCAAGGACATGATGCAACCCAAGACCGTGCCGGGGAAGAAGCCGCCCGCGCCGCGGCCGCGCAGCACAAACAACGCGAGGTCCGAGACGGTTGCGACCTCGCCCACATTC
The DNA here is from genome assembly GCF_059415965.1 of Roseateles sp. GW821-FHT09G09. Classification (NCBI taxonomy): domain Bacteria; kingdom Pseudomonadati; phylum Pseudomonadota; class Betaproteobacteria; order Burkholderiales; family Sphaerotilaceae; genus Roseateles; species Roseateles sp. GW821-FHT09G09. The sequence goes on from NZ_JBWKOG010000007.1 coordinate 150,534, forward strand.
CGCGCCGCGTGGACGGAAGGCCGCCGCTGCCTGATCCCGGCGACCTGGTACCAGGAGCCGAACTGGGAGACCGGGAAGAACATCTGGTGGCAACTGCGCAGGGCTGACGGCCTGCCGTGGATGCTGGCCGGCATCTGGAACCACTGGACCGACCCGGCCACCGGCGAGATCGTGCCGTCGTACACGATGCTGACCCGCAACTGCGATGACCACTCGCTGTTGCGGAGGTTGCACAAGCCGGACCCGAAGCTTCCGCCCGACGAGCAGGACAAACGGGCTGTCGTCCATGTCGAGCCGGAGGACTGGACCGAATGGCTGACGGGGCCGGTCGACGGCGCGCGCGGGCTGCTCCGCCTGCCGAGGGCTGAGGTCTTCGATCAGGCCGACGCGGTCAAGACGGATGCGCTGCTGACCACGCTGCTGTGACTGCGGCAGGGCGCGCATCGATGGTGATGAATTCCTCGCCGAGCGCCTCGTCGAGTTCGTCGCCGGCCAGTCGGAGCACGAGGGCGGGGAACTCCAGGCGCGCCGCGTCCAAGGCAGCGAGCTGCGCATCGCGCCAGCGATCGCTGGCGGCACCGCGCGACGGCCCAACACCGTAGTCCGGCCCGCCGGCGGCGACGAACGCTTCCACCACGCCAGCGGCGCCGCCGAGGTGTTGCTCAAGCACGCGGCGAATCGTTCGCTCGGCTCCGTCAAGGTCGCGCTCGAGCACGACGACCTGGTGCATCCCGATGGTGTAGGTCATGGGGTTGTCCGTTTGTTGTGCTGCGACGCCGGGAGGAGATTGTGGGCGCCGTGGTCACGCGGGTTGATGGGCGCAGGAGGTGGCGGCGGCACACCAGTCTCGCCATACATCGTGAGAGGAATTGTCCCCTCGCGCCCAGCCGTGACGTCATGCCGGAGTTCTTCGCACACCTCGGGCGGCAGTTCGCGCAGGGCCCATGTCTGGCGGAGCGACACCTCCGTCCCGTCGATCACTTCCCGCTCAATGCCGGTCACCGTCCAGTAGCTGCCGCCGCTGGCGTAGATGACGGTCGCATCCCACAAGGGCGGGAGCTCATCGCTGTCGAACCCCTTGTCCTCCTTGGTCAGCGGCAGCAGCCGCGCGATGCGCAGCGTCCGGCGCGAGTCCTGATCGAAGGTCTCGGCAAGCCTGAAGCGGCCGCCCTTGGTCATCTTGGCGTGCAGCGTCGGCGGCGCCTTGCGGCCGCGGCGAAAGAGTGGTGTGACGAGGCAGAACATACTGTGTATTTATACAGCATGAGGTGACGGCCGCGCCAGCCACGTCGTTAGAAGGCATCCGTTTCGTTAGAAATTCGGCCCGAAAATGAAAAGAGCCGCAAGGCTAAAAAAGCGTTGCGGCTCAATGTGTTAGGTGGTCGGGGCGGCGGGATTCGAACTCGCGACCCTCTGCTCCCAAAGCAGATGCGCTACCAGGCTGCGCTACGCCCCGACTGAGCCTCGCATTCTAGCCTGGAAAATCCACGCTCCCAGGAATTCGCCCGCACATCCTTGAGAGGCGTTCGATCTCACGCGACCCGGAGGATGATCTTGCCCTGGATCCCCCCGCGGGCCGCCCGTTCGTGGGCCTGGCGCGCATCCGCCAGCGCGAACGTGCTGTCGATCGCGACGCGGAGTCGATCCTCCGCGAGCAGCCGGCCCAAAGCCTCGAGTTGCGAGCCGTTCGATCGCACCTGCGTCGACGACACGGTGACGCCGAGCCGCGCCGCTTCATCGGCCCCGTCGAAACCCAGCGGATAGACCGGGAAGAGGGCGCCGCCGCGCTTGAGCGTGCGCAGGAACCGCGCCGTCGTCGGACCGCCGAGGGTGTCCAGGACCAGGTCGAGGTCTCGCGCGACGTCTTCCGGCGGCGTGGCCGTGTAATCGATGAAGCGGTCGGCGCCAAGCCCGCGCACGAACGGCTCGTGCCTGCCCGAGGCGACGGCGATCACCTCCGCGCCTTGCCATTTCGCCAACTGCACCGCGAGGTGCCCCACGCCGCCGCCCGCGCCGTTGACCAACACCGTCCGGCCGGCGAGCGGCACGGGACGATGGGATGCGGGTTGGAACGGATTCGACGCGTCGTGGCCGAGTTCGATCAGGAACTGCCATGCGGTCAGACCGGCCATTGCCGCACCGGCTGCGTGCGAGTGATCGACGCCCGCGGGCTTGCGCGCCAGATCGGTCACCGGCGCGGCCACGTATTCGGCATAGGCGGCGCTTTCCCCGAAGCTGGGGAACTTCACCATGCCGAACACCTTGTCGCCGACGGCCAGCGTTGTGACGTCCGCCGCCACGGCCGCCACGACGCCCGACACATCCGACCCGGGAGTGACTGGCAGGCTGACCGGCGGCCGCCAGTCGGCGGGCAGGCTCCGGTAGCCGTCGCGCAGATACCAGTCGGGTGGATTGACGGCCACCGCATGAACGCGGACCAGCACCTCGCCGGGCTTCAAGGTCGGGATCGGCGCGTCCTCGTATCGCAGGACTTCCGGACCTCCGAACTCGTGGATCCGAACGGCCTTCATCGTGTCTTGAGTCATCACTGCTTCCTTTTCGAATGGGGAGGGACGACACCGCCGGGGGTGTCCTGAAATCGCAGTGTGAATATTCGCCGTCAGTTTGATAATCCTCCCATCGATCACTTGTCAAGTGCCATGACGGAACAAATCAGCCTGGAGCGCCTCACCGGCATCGTCGCGTTCGCGCGCGCCGCCTCGCATGGCAGCTTCACTGCGGCGGCGCAATCGCTGTCGGTCTCGCCGTCCGCGGTGAGCAAGACCATCCAGCGTCTGGAGCAGCAACTCGGCTTGCGCCTGTTCACCCGGACCACCCGCTCGCTGGTGCTGACGCCGGAAGGCCGGGATCTGCATCAGCGCGCGCTCGAACTGCTGCGCGCGGCGGACGACGTGGTGCAGTCGGCCGTCGCCGCCAAGGCGGAGCCCGCCGGCACCTTGAAGATCGCCGCGCCGCTGCCGATCGGCACGCGCCTGCTGGCGCCGGCGCTCCCGGAGTTCCGTCGGCGCCATCCGAAGGTCCACATCGACCTTCGCCTCAGCGATCGCTACGTCAATCTCGTGGAGGAGGGCATCGACGTCGCCGTGCGCATCGGCAACCAGCCGGACTCCAGCTTGATCTCGCGCGGCCTGTCGCCGGTGCGCTTGAGCGCCTTCGCGTCGCCCGCTTACCTGGCTGCGCGAGGCACGCCGCGTCGGCCCGAGGACCTGAGCGCGCACGACTGCGTGAACTTCCGCTACCAGACCTCGGGGCAGACGCTGCAGTGGCAGTTCAAGGTGGGGCAGCGCCTCGTCGAATTCACGCCCCACGCCGCGATCGTCGTGGATGTCAGCGATGCGGTCGTGGAGGTGCTGGCCGCCGGCGGAGGCGTCGGCATGGCGGCATCGTGGATCGCGGCGCCCTACGTGGAACGGGGCCTGCTGGTGCCGGTCTTGAGCGAATTCGCCGTGGAGCGTTCGACGATCACCGCGGTCTGGCCGGAGAGCCGGCGCGCGAATCCCGGCGTGAAGGCCTTCGTCGCCTTCCTCGATGAGCTGTTCCCCACGCCTTCGCCCTGGGACGCCGTGATCGCGGCGTGGCCGGGCTCAGACTGACAGCTTCTGCGCGAACTGCCAGCCCAGTTCCGCCATCGGCTTGGCGCCGGCGCCGGCCTCGCGGGCCTGCTGGCTGGACGCGGTGCCGTCCTCGACGCGCTTGGCGATGCCTTGCAGGATGGCGCAGATGCGGAACAGGTTGTAGGCGAGGTAGAAGTTCCAGTCCTTCATCACCGTCGCCGCGTCGCCGCGGCCGGTGCGCTCGCAGTAGCGGCGCACGTAGTCGAGTTCGCTCGGGATGCCCAGCGGCGCCAGGTCCACGCCGCCCAGGCCGCGCGCCGCGCCGCTCTTGCGGATGTGCCAGGACATGCAGTGGTAGCTGAAGTCCGCCAGCGGGTGGCCCAGCGTCGACAGCTCCCAGTCCAGCACCGCCAGCACGCGCGGCTCCGTCGGGTGGAAGACGAGGTTGTCCAGCCGGTAGTCGCCGTGCACGATCGCCACCTCGCGCTCGTCGCGCGCCGAGTCGGGGATGTGCGCCGGCAGCCACTCGATCAGGCGGTCCATCGCCTCGTTCGGGCCGGTGATGGTCGCCTGGTACTGCTTGCTCCAGCGGCCGATCTGGCGCTCGAAGTAGTTGCCCGGCTTGCCGTAGCCTTCGAGCCCCAACGCGCGGAAGTCCACGCGATGCAGCGCGGCGATGACGCGGTTCATCTCCTCGTAGATCGCCGTGCGTTCCGCGTTGGAGGCGCCGGGCAGCGTCTGGTCCCACAAGACCCGACCCTGGATGAATTCCATGACGTAGAAGGCGCGGCCGACGACGGATTCGTCCTCGCACAGTGCCAGCATGCGCGGCACCGGCACGTCGGTGCCGGCGAGCGCGCGCATCACGGTGAATTCGCGCTCGATCGCGTGCGCCGACGGCAGCAGCTTGGCCACCGGCGCCGGCTTGGCGCGCATCACGTAGGTCGCGCCCGGCGTGATCAGCTTGTAGGTGGGATTGGACTGGCCGCCCTTGAACTGCTCGATGGTCAGCGGGCCGGCGAAGCCGTCGATCTCGCGCGCCAGCCAGGCGGCGAGGGCCTCTGCATCCATCGATTGCGAAGGGGCGCGGGTGCCGGTGAAAGCGTCGTCCACAAGGTCTCCTGGAGTTGTCGTGATTCTTGATGCGAGCGCTCCGGAGAAGGCGTCGACCGCCGCGAGGCGGTCGACCTTCCTGGAACGCTCAGCGGTTGGCGATGGCCAACAGCTTTTCCTTGCTCAACACCACCAGCCGGGTCGGCTCCACGCGCACCGCGCCTTCGCGCTCGAAGCCCTTGAGCTCCTGGTTCACGCGCTGCCGCGACGCGCCCAGCAACTGCGCCAGGTCTTCCTGGGCCAGCTGCAGGCCGATGCGGACTTCCTCGCCCTGCGACACGCCGTAGCTGCGCGCCAGCAGCAGGATCTGCTTGGCCAGGCGCGAGGCCAGGGGCCGGGTGTTGAGGTCCTCGACCTGGTCGAACATCAGCCGCAGGCGCCGGCAGTTCAGACGCAGCAGCGCTTCGTAGAGTTCGGTGTGGCGCTGCAGCAGGTCCCGGAAATCCGGCTTGCGGATCACCAGCAGCGTGGTCTCGCCATGCGCGCTGGCGTCGTGCGTGCGCGGCAGGCCGTCGAAGAGGGCGATGTCGCCGAACCAGATGCCCGGTTCGACGTAGGTCAGCGTGACCTGCTTGCCCGACAGCGAGACCGAACTCACCCGCACCGCGCCCTTGGCCACGCCGATCCATTCCTCGGCCGGTTCGCCGCGCACCGACATCAGCGCCCCGTCGGAGAGACGTCTCACGGTGGCGCGCGCCAGAATGTCGCTGCGCAGCGGCAGTGACAGCTTGGAAAACCACGGCCCCGTCTCGATGTTGTTGCGTTCCGAAATTGTAAGAACCGAGCTGTTCATGCTTTGTCGCTGGCGTGACAAGCCAGCCGTCTCCTGAAATGTGGGGATGGATCGCGCGGGCCGCGGCTTCTTCCGACCTGCTTGCTGCCCATTCCGGCTTATTGTGAGGGACCCGCGCCGTGCCGGCGGGCGCCGCGCCGATGCGTGCATGATGCGTGGGCGATGCGCATCCAGGGGGAAGGACGGGCGCTTTTCCGGGTTTGTCCCTGTAAGTGCCGTGCTAGAGTGAAACGCACACCAACAGCAACAACAGCGGGAATGGATCGAGATCATCACGACCCGCGCGGCGCTCTGCCGCCGCACAGCGTTCTCGTGCTTGCCATCCTCATGATGTCGGCGCCGGCCTGGAGTCTCGGTGTCGGTCGCCCCCAGGCGGCATCGTCATTGGGCCAGCCCCTGAACCTGTTGTTCCCCGTCCAGCTCAACCCGGGCGAGACCGTGACGCCCGAGTGCGTGCGCGCGGAGGTCAGCGCCGGCGAGAACCCGCTTGCCAGCTCGGGCCTGCACTGGCAGGTCGAGGGCGACGGCTCGCGCGTCACCGGTGTGCGCCTGCGCAGCATGCAACGCATCGACGAGCCCATCGTCTCGGTGCAGCTCAGCGTGGGCTGTCCGGCGCGGCTGACGCGCCAGTACACCGCCTTCATCGACCCGCCCGGCCTGAACGGCGAGCCGATGGTCGATCCCGGGCCGCCGCCCGCGGCGACCGTGTCGCCCGCGCTGCAGGCCTTGCAGGAGAGCCAGCCGGCGCGATCGTCCGACTCGGCGTCCGCCCGTTCGTCGGCGCCGCGCGCCGGCAATGAGCTGGCGATTGCTGCTGCGGCGACGCCCGGCGCCTCCTCCGTGGAGCGTCCGCGTCGGCCATCGCGACGGGCGACCGAGGCAAGTCCCGGCACCGAGGGCGCCGCCCCTTCCGCACGTTCAGCGCCGTCGCGGGAGCCGCGCCAGAGCGCGACGCGCCAGGCGCAGACGCGCGACGCCCGCGCCGCGCGCCCGGTGACCCCGCGCCTGTCGCTGGAGCCCGTGGAAGCGCTGCAGTCGCCCGCGCCGGCGCTGCTGGCGGCCGAGGCCGCCGCCAGTGCCGCGAGCGCTGCCGAGGACGCGCGCCAGCAGATGCTGGCGATGCAGAAGCAGCTCGCCGACATGCAGACCGAGCAGAAGCGCTCGCTGGCGGCGATGGCCACCCTGCGCCAGGAACTCCAGGCGGCGCGCGAACAGGCGGCGAGCGGCGGCAACGCGTCGTCGGTCTGGGTGCTGGGCCTGAGCCTGCTCAGCCTGGCGCTGGCGGCGAGCAGCCTGCTGCTGTGGCGCAGCAACCGCGTGCAGAAGCGCGAGGCCGGCCAGCACTGGCTGGGCGATTCCCGCCACGACGCGCAGGAAGCCGAGACGGTGCTGCCGCCCGTGGCCACCGGTCCGTCGCCGTTCACGCCCACCGATCCGCACAGCTCGCCGGCGCCGCTGATGTCGCACCTGTCGAGCGACGGCCCGGTGGCGTCGATGGCGCCGTCGACGATCCCGATGCCGTTGAGCCTCAACGAGGAGCCGACGCGTCCCGCGCCCTTGATGACGTCCACGCCGCCCGCGCCGCCGCGCCCGCCGGCCCGGGCGCCGACGACCGCCGCCGACGACGCGCTGGACGCCCTGGCGGCGCTCGATGCGATGGAACCGCTGAGCCTGCGCTTCGATCGCGGCGACACGCTGCCGGCGCCGCTGTCGGCCGACTTGGGCGGCGGCGCAGTGACCGTGACCGTCGAGGAACTCATCGACCTCGAGCAGCAGGTCGACTTCTTCATGGTGCTGGGCCAGGACGATGCGGCGATCGAGCTGCTGTCCTCGCGCCTGAACCATCGCGACGCGGCTGGCGGCCTGCCGTTCCTGAAGCTGATGGAGCTCTACCAGCGCCGCGGCGACCGGGAAGCCTTCGACCGCGTCGGCGCGCGCTTCGCCGATCAGTTCCACGCCCGCGCGCCGTCCTGGAGCGACGACCTGAACCAGGGCGAGGCGCTGGAGACCCACGAGGAACTGATGGCGCGGCTCGAGGCCGCCTGGTCCGATCCCGAGGGCAGCATGAGCCTGCTGCAGGACCTGCTGTCCAATCACCAGGAATACAGCGGCGACCTGGGCCTGCCGGCCTACCGCGACCTGCTGCTGCTGTACGCGGTGGCGCGCGATCGCGCCGAGCATGAGATCGACGGCAACTCGATCGACGTCGTGCTGCCGCTGGATGCGACCGCGCCGACGGATCAGATGGCCACGATGGTCTGGCAGACGCCGACGGCGGCGCCGTCGCGGACGCCGCTCACGCAGTCGGTGGACCTGGATCTCTCGCTCGTCGAGGACGACGAGACGCCGCGCGCCCCCAAGGCGCGCTGAATCAGATCTTCTTCAGGCGTTCCAGCGCGAGGTCCAGCGTCTCGTCCTTCTTCGCGAAGCAGAAGCGGATGACCTTCGCGTCGCTGCCGCCGCTGTAGAACGCCGACAGCGGAATCGCCGCGACGCCGATCTCGCGCGTGAGCCACTGGCAGACCGCCATGTCGCCCATCGCGGCCTGCGCCGCAGGCAGCGCGCTGTAGTCGACGCACTGGAAGTAGCTGCCGGGGCAGGGGCGCAGGGTGAAGGCCGAGTCCGCCAGGCCCGCGCGGAAGCGGTCGCGCTTGCGCTGGTAGAAGTCGCTCAGGCCCAGATAGGGCGCCGGATCGCGCAGGTAGGCCGCGATGCCGTGCTGCATCGCCGAATTCACGGTGAACACGTTGTACTGGTGGACCTTGCGGAACTCCGCCATCAGCGGCGCCGGCGCGGTCACGTGACCGACCTTCCAGCCGGTCACGTGGAAGGTCTTGCCGAAGCTCGACACGACGAAGCTGCGGGCCGCCAGTTCGGGCAGCCGCGACACGCTCTGGTGCGTGTGGCCGTCGTAGACCATGTGCTCGTAGACCTCGTCGCTGATCAGCAGCACCTCGGTGCCGTCCAGCAGTTCGGCGAGCTGGCGCAGTTCGTCCGCGCTCCACACCGCGCCGCTGGGGTTGTGCGGGCTGTTGATCATGATCGCGCGGGTGCGCGGCGTCAGCGCGGCACGGAGGCGGTCGAAGTCGGGACGGAAGCTCGACGGATCCAGCGGCACCGGCACCATCACGCCGCCGGCCAGCGCGATGTTGGGCGCGTAGCTGTCGTATGCCGGCTCCAGCACGACCACCTCGTCGCCGGGATGCACGATCGCCAGCAGCGCCGTGAGGATGGCCTGCGTCGCGCCGGCGGTGACGGTGATCTCGGTGTCGGGGTCGTAGGCGTGCCCGTAGAGCGTCGCGATCTTCGCGGCGATCGCCTGGCGCAGCGCCGGCACGCCGGGCATCGGCGGGTACTGGTTGTGGCCGGCGCGCATTGCGGCATCGACGGCATCCAGCAGCGCCGGATCGCCTTCGAAGTCCGGGAATCCCTGGCCCAGGTTGACCGCCTGGTGCTGCTGTGCCAGCGCCGACATGACGCTGAACACCGTCACGCCCAGTTGGGGCAGGCGGCTCGCGGGAACGGGAGTGTGAACGCGCATGGTCGCTATCGTTGAAGTGGGGCGGGTCGTGAGCGGGGGAGGCGCTGGACGCTGCCGGGGATCAAAGGTCGTAGTCGCTGGCCTCGCCGCTCATCGCGCGCTGCAGCAGCGTGCGGTTGAGGCGGTCGGAGAGCAGTTCGGCGAAGCTGTAGACATAGTTGCGCAGGTAGGCGCCGCGCTTGAAGGCGATGCGCGCGACGTTCTGGCCCAGCAGGTGGCCGAGCGGACGCGAGACGAGTTCGCCGCCGGGCGGATCCTCGCGCACCGCCATCTCGGCGACGATGCCCACGCCCAGGCCCAGCCGGACATAGGTCTTGATGACGTCGGAGTCGATCGCCTCCAGCACGATGTTGGGCTTGAGCTGACGCTGCGCGAAGGCGCGGTCGATGCGGGTGCGGCCGGTGAAGCTCGGGTGGTACGAGACCAGCGGCTGCGCGGCCAGGTGCTCGAGGTCGATGCGCTCGAGCTGCGCCAGCGGGTGCTCCGCGCGCATCACCAGCACGTGCTGCCATTCGTAGGCGGGCAGGGTGACGAGTTCCTCGAACTGCGACAGCGACTCGGTCGCCAGGCCGACGTCGGCGGTCTCGTCGATCAGCATCTTCGCGACCTGGTCCGGGCTGCCCTGGTGCAGCCCGATGTTGACCTGCGGGAACTGCTTGCGCAGCTGCGTGACCGGGCCCGGCAGCACGTAACGCGCCTGCGTGTGCGTCGTGGCGATGGACAGCGTGCCGACGTCCTGCTTGGAGTACTCCTCGCCGATGCGCTTGAGGTTGCCGACCTCGCGCATGATGATCTCGATCGACTTCAGCACCTGGCGGCCGGGCTCGGTGATGCTGCGCAGCCGCTTGCCGTGACGGGAGAAGATGTCGACGCCGAGTTCTTCCTCCAGCTCCAGGATCGCCTTGGAGACGCCCGGCTGCGAGGTGTACAGCGCCTTGGCCGTCTCGGTCAGGTTGAGGTTGCGGCGCGCGGCCTCTTGGACGAAGCGGAACTGGTGCAGGTTCATGACGGATTCATCGCGGGTTCATCGCAGGGCTGTCGCACGGTCATCGGCGAATTCAGGACGCGGGAAGCACGGTCGGCGTGGCGGGGTCGAGCGGGTCGGCGGGCAGGGTCACGGACGAGATCAGGTCCAGCGTCGCGCCCGCCATCGCGCGGATCACCGACGGCTGCTGGCCGATGGCGTCATGAAGCACGAACAGCACGCGCGGATGCGCGGCGCGCAGCGACTCCACCAGCGGCGGCACGTCGCGGCGCACATGGCCGCTGGCGCCGAGGAACATCGGCACGATCTGGATGCGTGTGCAGCCGACGGCGACCAGCGCGCCCGCCGCGGTGGCCAGGTCGGGCGCCATCAGTTCCAGGTAGGCGAGCGCGATCGGCAGGTCCGGGCGCTGCGTCTGGAGTTCCGCGGCGATGGCCTGGAACGGACCGGCCCAGGCCGGATCGCGGGCCCCGTGGGCGAAGAGCAGCAGACCGTCCATCAGCAGTCCTCCCTCAGGTGGAACCTCGGTGATCCGGACCGGTGGACGGTCGGGCAGGCGGCGTTCCCGCCGCTCATCGATACCGCACCAGCCAGTAGAACGCGCCCATCGAGATGCCCAGGTACAGCAGGCTGGGCGCCGAGGCCACGAGCCACGGCGTCCAGTCGCGCAGCAGGCCGAGGTGGCCGGTGATCGCGTTCAGCACCACGAAGCTGATGCCCAGCATGATGCCGCCGAAGACCTTCACGCTGATGCCGCCCGAGCGGAAGTGCAGGTAGGCGAACGGCAGCGCCAGCGCCACCATCACCATGCAGGCGAACGGATAGAAGGCCTTGCGCCAGAACTGGATCTCCGGCTGCGCCGACGACTGCTCCTGCGAGGACAGGTGGCGCGTGTAGCGGTAGAGCTCCAGCGTGGACATGTTCCAGGTCGGCTGCACCGCCGCGGCCACCACGCCGGACGGCAGCTGGCTCTGCCACTCGTACTTCGGCAGCAGGATCTCGCGCACTGCCGGGTTCTCGGCCAGCTTGTCCTGCGGCGCCGCCGGGTCCGCATGCTCGGGCGCGGCCAGGGCGGGCCGGTTCAGCGGCGTCGGCGTGCGCGACCACTGCATCAGCCGCACGTCGTTCATCAGCCAGCGGCCGGTCGGGTCGACGGTCGCGTCCTTCGCGGTCAGCCGCGTGGCCATCGCGCCCTTGCTGTCGAATTCGAAGACGAGCACGTCCTCCATCGTCCCGTTGGCGCGCGCCCGGCCGACGTGGACCGCGTAGCTGAAGTCGCCGATGCGGTCCTTCAGCCACGCGCCCTGCGCGTTCGTGACGCCGCCGTTGGCGCTGGACTTGAGCAGCTGCGCCTGGCGGTCGGCCCACGGGTTGACGAAATCCCCCACGACGAAGGCCAGCACGGCGAAGGCCAGCGCCATCACGCTCAGCAGGCCCAGCGCGCGCTGCGGCCCCAGGCCGCCGGTGCGCAGGATGGTGAACTCGCTGGACTGGGCCAGCCGCGCCATGCTGAAGATGGTGCCGATCAGCACCGCGATCGGCATCAGCTCGTAGAAGCGGCCCGGCAGCTTCAGCAGGCTGGACCACACCGCCAGCCCGATGCCCAGGCCCAGGCGCTGGAAGCGGTCCAGGTCGTCGATGAAGTCCAGGAAGAAGAACAGCGCCAGGAACCCGGCCATGACCAGGGTGAAGGAGCTCAGGATGTCGCGGTACAGCAGCCGCCGCACGGTTCTCATGTGGGCACTCCCGGCATGGAGGAGGACATCGACGCCGGTGCGATCACCATGCCGGCCGGGGGCGCGGCGAAGACCGTCTCGGCATAGGCCGGATTATCCGGCGGGGCCGGGATCACGCCGCTGCGCGGGGCACCCACGCGCGCGCCCTGTTCGCGCCAGAGCAGCAGCAGCAGCGTCACCAGGAAGGCGCCGCCGTGCAGCGCCATCAGCGCCGGGCCCAGCTTCATCTTGTTGCCCACCACCCAGGTCTGGGTCAGGTTGATCAGGTTGAAATAGACGATGAACGCCAGCAGCGCGAACAGCAGGTTCCAGTTGCTGGCGCGGCGCGGATTCGTCGCCGAGATGCCGATGCCCAGCAGCACCAGGTTGACGCAGCCCAGGATCATGCCGAAGCGCCAGGCCAGTTCGCCGTCGTTCTGCGGCGTGCGGTCGGTCAGCAGGTCCAGCGTCGGGCGCGCCTTGGGCGGACGCGTGCCGCCGGCGCGCATCACCTCGTCGTCCACGACGACCTGGTACTGCTGGAAACGCGCCACCGACTTGTCGCCGTTGCGCCGGTCGACGTCGTTGCGCTGGCCGTGGTCCAGCACCAGCACGCGCTGGTTGTCCTTGTATTGCAACGCGCCGTGCGCCGAGGTCGTGACCGACTCCAGATGCTCGGTGTTGTTCATGATGAAGACGTTGCGCGCGGCGGATTCATCGGCGGGATCGCGCTCGATGAAGAACACGCGCGAGCCGTCGTTGGAGGTCTGGAACTGGCCCGGCGCGACGCGGGAGAGGTCGCTGCGCTGCTCGAACTGCTCGCGCAGCTGGGCGCTGTTGTCGTTGCTCCAGGGCCAGACGATGGTCATCAGCACCGCCACGACGACCAGCACCGGCGAGGCCATCGTCAGCACCGGCCGCACGAAGCGCGTCAGGCCCAGGCCGCTGGCGAACCAGATGGTCATCTCCGATTCCTTGTACATGCGCCCCAGCGACATGACGACGGCGACGAACAGCGACAGGCTCAGCATTACCGGCAGTTGGGCGAGGGCCAGGTAACCCAGCGACAGCAGCACGTGCTGCGGGGCCACCGTCCCCTTGGCGGCCATGCCGAGCGAGCGCACCAGCAGCATCGTCACGACGATGGTCAGGATGACCACGAAGGCCAGTCCGAAACTGCGGGCCAGTTCCTTGCGTACGGTTGAATCGAATAACATCCGGGCACTTTATCTACTTCTCGGCATTATGGACTTCCGCTCTCAGCTCGTTTCCCTCGACGCCCTGTCGTCGCACGGCGCTGACGCCCTCGTGCTGGTCGTCGCGGGCGACAGCCTGCCGGCCTCGCTCGACAAGACCGTCGCCGCCCTGGTCAAGGATGCGGTCAAGCTCGGCGATTTCGAGCTGAAGGCGGGTCAGGTCTTGTCCCTGGTCCGTCCCGCCGGCCTGAAGGCCCCCAGACTGGTCGTCGCGGGCAGCGGCACGACGCTGAAGGCCGCCCGCGCCGCGCTGGGCGCCGCGCTGGGCCAGCTCAAGGGCAAGGGCGCCGCCGCCGCGTCGGTGGCCTACGCCGGTTTCGGCGCCGAGCTGACCGAGTCGCTGGCCGAGCAGACCGTGCTCGCCGCCGAGGACGCCACCTACGTCTACCGCGAGACCAAGCCGAGCGCGCCCGCCGCGTCCAAGCTGACGAGGATCGCCCTGCTGCACGGCAAGGACGACGCCAAGGCGGTCAAGGCCGGCCTGGCGCGCGGCCAGGCCATCGGCGCCGGCATCGCCGTCGCGCGCGAGTGCGCCAACCTGCCGCCCAACGTCGCCACGCCGGCCTACCTGGCCGACCAGACCAAGGCCCTGGCCAAGAGCCACGGCATCAAGGTCGAGGTCCTGGACCAGAAGGGCATCGAGAAGCTGGGCATGGGCTCCTTCCTGTCGGTGGCCAAGGGCTCCGACGTGCCGCCGCGCTTCATCGTCGCCAAGTACGAAGGCGCCGCCAAGACGCAGGCGCCCCTCGTGCTGGTCGGCAAGGGCATCACCTTCGACTCGGGCGGCATCTCGCTGAAGCCGGGCGCCGGCATGGACGAGATGAAGTTCGACATGGGCGGCGCCGCCTCGGTGCTGGGTGCGCTGCGCGCCGTGGTCGAGCTCAAGCCGAAGATCAACCTGGTCGTGCTGATCGCCGCCTGCGAGAACATGCCCAGCGGCCGCGCGGTCAAGCCGGGCGACGTGGTGACCTCGATGTCGGGCCAGACCATCGAGATCCTGAACACCGACGCCGAAGGCCGCCTGATCCTGTGCGACGCGCTGACCTACGCCGAGCGCTTCAAGCCCGCGGCCGTCGTCGACGTCGCGACGCTGACCGGCGCCTGCGTGATCGCGCTGGGCGGCGTGCGCTCCGGCATGTATGCCAGCGACGACGAACTGGCCGCCGCGCTGAGCGCCGCCGGCGAGACGGCGCTGGACCCGTGCTGGCGCCTGCCGCTGGACGACGACTACGCCGACGGCCTGAAGACCAACTTCGCCGACGTCGCCAACGTCGCCGGCCGCGAGGGCGGTTCCATCACCGCCGCGAAGTTCCTGCAGCGCTTCGCCTCCAAGTACCGCTGGGGCCACCTGGACATCGCCGGTACCGCCTGGAAGGGCGGCGGCGCCAAGGGCGCGACCGGCCGTCCGGTCGGCCTGCTGACGCACTTCGTGCTGTCGCAGGTCCGCTGAACGCCATCGGCGTTCCCGGGACTCTGAAGCTGAAGTCGGAAGGGCGGGTCCGGTGACGGAAGTCAACTTCTATACCGGCGTGCCCGACCGTCAGGTCTACGCCTGCCGCCTGCTGCGCAAGACGCAGGCGGCCGGGCTGACTGTCGGGGTCTGGGGGCCGATGCGGCTGCTGGAGCGGCTGGACCAGACGCTCTGGACCTTCGAGCCCGGCGAGTTCCTCCCCCACCTGCTGCTGCGTGCCGATTCGCCGGCGCCATTGCGGGAACGCACGCCGATCCTGCTGTCGGACCAGCTGGACGCGCTGGCCGGGTGCCAGGTCTTGCTCAATTTCGAGCCCGGCGTGCCGCCCGGCCTCGAGCGTTTCGAGCGCGTGCTGGAGCTGGTCTCCACCGACGCCGAGCAGGTCGCCGCGGGACGCGGACGATTCAAGGCGTACAAGGCGCTCGGCCTGACGCTGAATCACCACGTGATGTCGACCTGAGCCGACCGATTCCTGTCATTGCGTCGTTGGACGAAGGCCGCGCCAACAGGGTGCCGGTCCGCGCCGTCGTGGTGCCGCAAGGCCCATGGGCAGGGCATGAATCCCTCTCCTGATCGATCGGGTGGGCGGAAATCCGCACTCCGCGTGCGGCCTGTGTGCACGCTGTCGCACTCCTGCGAAAACCATCCGGGTTTGCCCCGGTGACAGGGGCGCGACAACGCTTGTGCCGTGACCGCGTTCACAGCATTTTCACTATGGAAACGCTTCCGTCTTTCGGGGTATGGTCGCTCGCGTTGAGAACTCAACGTCATTCCACATATCCCGAGTCGGAGGTTCCTAGATGCAATCCAAGCTGAATGTGATCGTGGGCGCAATCGCCATTGCCGCAAGCGGCGCCGCCCTGGCGCAGGATGCGGTGGTCAAGATCGGCCACGTGGGTCCCACCAGCGGCGCCATCGCGCACCTGGGCAAGGACAATGAACTGGGCGCCAAGATGGCCATCGACGAGCTGAACGCCAAGGGCGTGACGATCGGCGGCAAGAAGGTCAAGTTCGAACTGCTGGCCGAAGACGACGCCGGCGATCCGAAGCAGGGCACCGCGGCCGCCCAGAAGCTGGTCGACTCCAAGGTCAACGGCGTGATCGGCCACCTGAACTCGGGCACGACCATCCCCGCGTCCAAGATCTACAGCGACGCCGGCATCCCGCAGATCTCGCCGTCGGCGACCAACCCCAAGTACACCCGCAACGGCTACAAGACGGCGTTCCGCGTCGTGGCTGACGACGTGCACCTGGGCGGCACGCTGGGCAAGTACGCGGTGACCTCGCTGAAGGGCAAGTCCATCGCCGTGATCGACGACCGCACCGCCTATGGCCAGGGCGTCGCCGACGAGTTCGAGAAGGGCGTCAAGGCCGCGGGCGGCAAGGTCGTGGGTCGTGAATTCACCAACGACAAGGCCACGGACTTCACCGCCATCCTGACCTCCTTGAAGGGCAAGAAGCCCGACGTCGTCTTCTTCGGCGGCATGGACGCCGTCGCCGGCCCGATGCTGCGCCAGATGAAGCAACTCGGCATCGAAGCCAAGTTCATGGGCGGCGACGGCATCTGCACGGCCGAACTGCCCAAGCTGTCCGCCGGCACCCTCGCCGACAGCCAGGTCGTCTGCGCGGAAGCGGGCGGCGTGGAAGGCGAGTCGAAGAAGTCGCTGGACGCCTTCAAGGCCAAGTTCAAGGACAAGTACAAGGTCGAGGTCCAGATCTACGCCCCGTACGTCTATGACGCGGTCAACGTGATGGTCGACGCCATGGTCAAGGCCAAGTCCGCCGATCCGAAGGTCTACCTGCCGGTGCTGGCCAAGACGGCCGACTACAAGGGCGTGACCGGCACGATCGCGTTCGACGCCAAGGGCGACATCAAGAACGGCGCGCTGACCCTGTACACCTACAAGGGCGGCAACCGCGAGCAGCTCGCCGTCGTGCGCTGATCCACCGACCCGACGGACCTTTCCCCGGAAGGGTTCCGGAAGTCGCCAAGGTCACGCGGACCACAGAACGCCCACTCCGGTGGGCGTTTTTTTTCGTCCGTCGCACGGTCGTCCGCCCTTCACGCGTCCTCTCTGACAGGACGACGTCGGGACGACACCGGCCTGTCCCCTGATCGAGGGGTGCCCCCCTCACTCACGTGCATTCCCGCACGAGAGCCCCTCAAAGCATTCAGTCAGGGGGTTTGCACCTAACTGGGCCTACAGACAATGGCCCCCGTCAACGTGCCGCCGGGTCGATTCGGGGATCCAGCGGCGGTCGGCGAGACGGGTTCAACCGAGCGGGATTGCAAGGCGGACGCCCCTGCAAACAGGGGGCTTTCAAGCCTGGGGGTGGGAGGCATGATGCCCCCCGCAGCGAATGGGGCTTCCTCGGGCGGAAGCGGTGTTCGCGAAGAGCAGTCCTGAGAGGTTCACCCGGGTCGGCGACAGCATCCCAAGAGGATGCCGTGACCAGCTTTGGGGACGGGCATGATTCGAATTTTCAACCATTACCTTCATCGTCGTACCCTGGTTCAGGTGCTGTTCGACCTGGGCCTGATCGTGGCGGCGGTGTTCGCGGTCGCGTTGAGCCAGGGCAGCAACGAGCACATGGTGAGCTTCGCCGCGTCCTACGGCCTCTCCCTCGCCGGCGGCATGTTCGTCATCAACTCCGCGTCCGGCCTCTACTCCCAATCCCACAAGCGCTCGCTGACGCAGTCCTGCGCCCGCGCGCTCTTCGCGCTGCTGATTGGCCTGCCGCTGGCCTACGGCCTCTTCAGCCTGATCCCCGCCACCGTCTCCCACCGCGACCTGCTGACCACGACCGCCATGCTGGCCGTCGCGCTGGTCATGGTGCACCGCGTGTACGCCGCGCACTCGGGCGCCCAGGGCGCCGGCCGGACCAAGATCCTGATCTTCGGCAGCGGCCACGCCGCGCTGGCCGTCAGCGAGAGCCTGCGCGCCGCCGATCCGCACGCGCAGATCGTCGGTTTCCTGCCCGGCCCGAACGAGGTCGACCCGCAGGTGCCCGCGCACGAACTGCTGGCCGCCGAAAGCCTCACCGATGCCGCGATGCGCCTGGGCGTGGACGAGATCGTCGTCGCCTTGTCCGAGCGCCGCGGCGGCAGCATGCCGCTGCGCCAGCTGCTGGACTGCAAGCTCTACGGCATCCGCGTCGTGGACCTGGCCACCTACTTCGAGAAGACGCTGGCGCAGATCAAGATCAGCCACGTCCACGCCGGCTGGCTGATCTTCGGCGACGGCTTCAACCAGGGCGTGCTGCGCAGCGCCGTCAAGCGCGCCTTCGACCTGCTGTCCTCGCTGGTGCTACTGGTCGCGACCGCGCCGATCATGGCCGTCACCGCGCTGCTCATCAAGCTGGAGTCGCCCGGCGGGATCTTCTACACGCAGGAACGCGTCGGCCTGAACGGCGCGACCTTCAAGGTGATCAAGTTCCGCAGCATGCGCAACGACGCCGAGAAGGACGGCCGTCCCCAGTGGGCGACCAAGAACGACGCCCGCGTGACGCGCGTCGGCAACTTCATCCGCAAGGTCCGCATCGACGAGCTGCCGCAGCTCATCAACGTGCTGCGCGGCGAGATGAGCATGGTCGGCCCGCGTCCCGAGCGTCCGTTCTTCGTCGACGAACTGGTCGCGCAGATCCCGTATTACGCGGTGCGCCACAGCGTGAAGCCAGGCGTGACCGGCTGGGCGCAGGTCCGCTACGAATACGGATCGACGATCGAAGATTCGCTGGAGAAGCTCCAGTACGACCTGTACTACGTCAAGAACCACACGCTGTTCCTCGACCTGTTGATCATGCTCGAGACGGTGGCGGTGGTCCTGACGGGCCGGGGGGCGCGCTGAGCGCGACGGCGGAGCGTCCCGCTCCGGGCGTCGCGTTCCTGCGCCCGTGCCTGATCGCGGCGCACGCGCCGGGACCTTGATCCATGTGGGCCAACACCCTGAGCCTCGGCGCCGCGTCGGGGATCGTCGCGGTATTCGCGCATCTGGCCCTGGCGGTCGTGGTGCTGCCGCAGTTCGGCCAGCACCGGCGCCGGGCGCTGCGACTGCAGGCGGCGCTGCTGCTCACGGCCCTCTGGGCCGGCCTTGACGCCGCGTCGGAGCAGGGCTGGCTGGCCGGCCACCAGTGGCCCACGTTGGTACTGCTCCCCATCTGCGACGCGCTGCGCTACGGCGCCTGGTTCTCCTTCATCCTGGCGCTGATCGAATCGCGCGACGACGACGGCCGTGCGCGCAGCGCCGGCGTCGCGCGCCCGCTGCAGTGGCTGGCGTGGGCCGGCGTGGCCGCCGCGATCGCGTTGCCGTTGTGGCGCTACTGGGGCGACGCGCCGCTGGCCGCGATGCAGCGTCCGATGACGATGGCCTGGCTGGGCCTGGGCGTCTTCGGGCTGGTGCTGATCGAGCAGATGCTGCGCAACATCGACAGCGACGCGCGCTGGAACGCCAAGCCGGTCAGCCTCGGCCTGGGCGCGGTCTTCGCATTCGACGTGTTCGTGTTCTCGCAGGCCTCGCTGTTCGCGCAGTTCGACGGCGACGCCCTGAGCGTGCGCGCCGCCGTGCACACCCTGGCCGTGCCGCTGCTGTGGCTGGCCAGCCGCCGGCACAAGAAGTGGCTGGACAAGCTCCATGTCTCGCGCACCGCGGCCTTCCACTCCGCGACGCTGCTGATCGTCGGCGTGTATCTGCTCGGCGTGTCCGGCATCGGCTACTACGTGCGCTACACCGGCGGCGAATGGGGCCGCGCGCTGCAGCAGGTGCTGCTCGCGGTGGGCGTGCTGGCGCTCTTGACGATGGGGCTGTCGGGCTCGCTGCGCGCGAAGCTGCGCGTCTACATCAGCAAGCATTTCTTCAGCTACCGCTACGACTACCGGCAGGAATGGCTGCGCTTCACCGCGATGCTGTCGGCCAGCGCGTCGCCGACGGAGCTGGGCGAATCGGTGATCCGCGGACTGGCGCATCTGGTGGAGAGCCCCGCGGGCGCGCTCTGGCTGCGCCGCGCCCCGACGACCGTCGCCGGCGCGGAGTACCAGCAGGCCGCGCGCTGGAACCTCAATGACGACCGCCAGCCGCTGACCGCCGACGAGCCCTTGCTGCGCCTGCTGCAGGAACGCGCGTGGATCGTCGACCTCGACGAATGGCGCCGCGATCCGGCGGCCTATGAGCATGCGCCGCTGCCCGAGGCGATCGCCGGCGATGCGCGCCATTGGCTGCTGATCCCGCTGCTCAACGCCGGCACGCTGACGGGCTGGGTGATCCTGGGCCAGCCGCGCACGCGGCTGGAGCTGAACTGGGAAGTGCGCGACCTGCTGCGCACCGCGGCCCAGCAGGCGGCCAGCTACCTCGCGCAGATGCAGGCCGCGGAGGCGCTGCTGGAGGCGCGCAAGTTCGAGGCCTTCAACCGCATGTCGGCCTTCGTCGTGCACGACCTCAAGAACATCGTCACGCAGCTGTCGCTGATGATGAAGAACGCCAGGCGCCTGCGGGACAACCCCGAGTTCCAGCAGGACATGCTGGACACGGTGGACAACTCGCTGGAGAAGATGCGCCAGCTGATGCTGCAATTGCGCGAGGGCGACAAGCCGCACCACGGCAGCGCCGGCGGCGTCGCGCTGACGGCGATCGCGCGGCGGCTCGCCGCGGCGGCCGTGAGCAAGGGCCGCGCGCTGGAGCTGGAACTGCGCGACGAGGTCAGCGCGCGCGGTCATGAGGAGCGCATCGAGCGCGTGCTCGGCCACGTGGTGCAGAACGCGCTGGACGCGACGCCGATCGACGGCCGCGTGACGTTGCGATTGCAGCGCGTGGGCAGCCATGCGCAGGTGGAAGTGGAAGATACTGGCTGCGGCATGTCGCAGGAGTTCATCGATCAACGGCTGTTCAAGCCGTTCCAGACGACGAAGGCGGCGGGCATGGGCATCGGCGCCTACGAGAGCTACCAGTACCTGCAGGAACTCGGAGGAAAGATCAACGTGGAAAGCGCGCCTGGAAGAGGCACCAAGGTCACCATCCTGCTGCCATTGTTCTTTGCCCAGTCGGGCAGCGACGCCGGCCTGGTGGAGGCGCGATGAGTGCCGACGCACGGCCGCCCGAAGGCGGCACGCCCACCCTCCCGGAGGGTCCCGCGCAGCGGGGGGAGCTCCCATGAGTGCTCAGCCTCCCTCATTGCTGATCGTCGAGGACGACCTCGCGCTGCAGAAGCAGCTCAAGTGGTCCATGGACCGCTTCGAGTCCGTCACCGCCGACGACGTCGCCAGCGCCGTGCTGCAGTTCCGCCGGCACAAGCCGCCGGTCGTCACGATGGACCTCGGGCTGCCGCCCGATCAGGACTCGACGTCGGAAGGCTTCAGGCTGCTCGAGAAGCTGATCGAGCTCGAGCCCGGCACCAAGGTCATCGTGCTGACGGGACAGAACGACCAGGGCAACGCGCTGCGCGCGATCCGCATGGGCGCCTACGACTTCCTGGCCAAGCCGGTCGATCCGGACGTGCTGGTGCTGACCGTCGAGCGCGCGATGCGCCTGCACGAGCTGCAGCAGGAGAACCAGCGCCTGCTCACCCAGCAGGACGGCGAGCCCACCGGCAAGCTGATCACG
Source organism: Roseateles sp. GW821-FHT09G09 (assembly GCF_059415965.1). Taxonomy (NCBI): domain Bacteria; kingdom Pseudomonadati; phylum Pseudomonadota; class Betaproteobacteria; order Burkholderiales; family Sphaerotilaceae; genus Roseateles; species Roseateles sp. GW821-FHT09G09. The sequence continues at coordinate 171,576 of NZ_JBWKOG010000007.1, forward strand.
CGCGACGCGCAGATGCAGCGCATCTGCCGCACCGTCGAGCGCGTCTCCGGCAGCGACGCCACCGTGCTGCTGCTTGGCGAAAGCGGCACCGGCAAGGAAGTGCTGGCGCAGTCGCTGCATGACGCGTCCAAGCGCAAGGGCCGCTTCGTCGCGATCAACTGCGCGGCGATCCCCGAGGCGCTGCTCGAGAGCGAGCTGTTCGGCTATGAGCGTGGCGCCTTCACCGGCGCGACCAAGACGACGGTCGGCAAGATCGAGACCGCGCATGGCGGCACCTTGATGCTGGACGAGATCGGCGACCTGCCGATGCCGCTGCAGGCCAAGCTGCTGCGCTTCCTGCAGGAACGCAGCATCGAACGTCTGGGCGGTCGCCAGGAGATCCCGGTCGACGTGCGCATCGTCGGCGCGACGCACCAGGACCTGAAGGCGAAGATCGCGCAGAACCTGTTCCGCGAAGACCTTTTCTATCGCCTGGCGGAGATCGTGGTCGACATCCCGCCGTTGCGCGACCGTGCCGGCGACGCGGTGCTGCTGAGCCACGCGTTCCTGCGTCGTTTCTCGTCGGAGCAGCGCCGCCCGATCCTGCGCCTGGCCGACGACGCGATCCGCGCCGTCGAGGCCCATCGCTGGCCCGGCAACGTGCGCGAACTGCAGAACGTCATGAAGCGCGCATCGATCATGGCCGACGGCGACCGCATCACGGCCGACGACCTCAACCTGCCGGTGCCGGCCGGCGGCGACACGCCGGTGGACGCCGCCGACCTCGACCTGCGCACGGTGCGCGAGCGCGCCGAGCGCCAGGCCGTCGTGGCCGCGCTGTCGCGCACCGACGGCAACATCGCCAAGGCCGCCGACCTGCTGGGGGTCAGCCGGCCGACTCTGTACGATCTGATGGCCCGCCTCGGCGTCAAGGCCTGAGCATTCTTTGGAAAGAGACGACGCATGTCCCGCAAGCCTGAGAACACCAAGATGACCGGATCCCTGCCTGCCGGCCTCGGCGTGGAGGACGCCGGCCACGCCCGTGGCGGCATGCCGCGCGACGGCCGTCGCACGCTGCGGCGCGGCGCCACCGCGCTGGCCGTGGGCTCGGCGCTGCTCCTGGCGGGCTGCTTCGGCGAGTCCGCGCAGGACCTCGTGAAGTCCGCCAAGGGCCATCTGGAGAAGCGGGACAACAAGGCGGCGATCATCCAGCTCAAGAACGCGCTGCAGAAGGACGAGACCCTGGCCGAGGCGCGTTTCCTGCTCGCCAAGGCGCTGCTGGACAGCGGCGACGTCGCCGGCGCGGCGATCGAGGCCGACAAGGCCAAGACGCAGGGCTTCGGCGGCGACGCGCTGGTCGCGCTGCAGGTGCGCCTGCTGCTGATGCAGGGCAAGGTCGACGAGCTGCTGGGTCGCTACGGCACCGCCCATCTGCAGAACGCCGCCGACGAGGCCGACCTGCAGACGACGCTGGTCGGCGCCTATGTCGCGAAGCAGAAGATGGCCGAGGCCCGCAGGGCCGCCGATGCGGCGCTGCGTGCGGCGCCCGAGAGCACGGCGGTGCGTCTGGTCAACGTCCGGCTCCTGACCAGCGAGGGCAAGTTGCCCGAGGCGCGGGCCGAGGTCGATCGCATCCTCGCCAAATCGCCGCAGTCTGCCGAGGCCTGGCAGCTCAAGGGCGAGCTGCAGGTGCTGGCGGAGGCCCCGTCGGCCGAATCGGTCGCGAGCTTCCGCAAGGCGCTGGAGATCGACAAGAAGCTAGTCGGCGCGCATGCCGGCCTGATCAACCAGCTCATGCGCAGCGGCGACAAGGCCGGCGCCAAGGAAGCCATCGCCGCGATGAAGGCGGCGGCGCCGCAGCATCCGCAGACCTATTACTACGGCGCGGTCTTCGCGATGGACTCCGGCCAGGTCAAGGAGGCGAACGACCTCACGCAGGCCTTGCTGAAGGCGGCACCGACCAACGAGCGCGCGCTCTTCCTCGCCGGTCGCGTGGCGCAGGCCAACGGCGACTTCCGCCAGGCCGAGGCGCAGTACGGCAAGATCATCCAGGCTTCCCCGGAGACGCAGCCCGCGCGCGTGGCCCTGGCCCAGCTGCAGCTGCGCGGCGGCGACGCCGAGCAGGCGATGACGACGCTGCAACCCGCGCTCGACGCGAAGGCGACCTCGTCCGAGGCGCTCGCGCTGGCGGCGGAGATCCGCCTCAAGCAAGGGCAGGGCGCCGACGCGGAACGCTTCCTGGCGCGCGCCGCCGAGGCCAATCCCAACGACGTGCGCAGCCGTGTCGGGCTGGCGCTCAACCAGATCCAGAAGGGCCAGGAAGCGGCCGGGCTGGCCGCGCTGCGCAAGCTGGCGGCCGAAGACAAGGGCACGACGGCCGACATCGCGTTGATCAGCGTCCTGGCGCGCAAGAAGGACAGCGAGGGCGCCGCGGAGGCGATCGCGGCGCTGGAGAAGAAGGATCCCAAGTCCGCGACGCCGTCCGAGCTGCGCGGCCGCCTGGCGCTGCTGCGCGGCGACCGCGCGGGTGCGCGGGCCGGCTTCGAGGAAGCGGTGAAGCGCGACCCGGGTTCGATGACCGCCGCCAACAGTCTCGCGGCGCTGGACCTTCAGGATCGCAAGGCCGATCAGGCCGTCAAGCGCTACGAGGTGGTGCTGAAGGCCGATCCGAAGAACCTGCGCGCCGAGATGGCCATCCTGGGCCTGAAACTGACCCATCAACTGATCGACAAGGAAGGCGCGGTCAAGCGCCTGGTCGAGCTGGCCAAGCAACATCCGGACGAGGCGGCGCCGCGTCAGGCGGCCGTCGGCCTGCTGATGGAGAAGAAGGACTTCAAGACCGCGCTGTCGCTGGCCCAGGACGGCGTGACGGCGAGCCCGGACAACCCGTCGCTCGTCGACCTGCTGGGGCAGGTGCAGGCCGCCAGCGGGGACCGGCAGCAGGCGATCAGCAGCTTCAACAAGGTCGCGACGTTGCAGCCGCGTTCGCCGCTGGGCCCGCTGCGGCTGGCGGATCTGCATGCCCAGGCGGGCGACAAGGCCGCGGCGACCGCGGCGCTCAAGCGCGCCCAAGCCATCGCGCCCGGCGACGGCGAACTGGCCCGCCAGGTGGTCGACAAGAGCCTGCAGCTGGGGCTGCTGGATCTGGCGCTGTCCACCGCCAAGGCCCTGCAGACGGCGCAGCCGAAATTCGGCCTGGGCTGGAAGCTCGAGGGCGACATCGCCCGCGTGCGCAAGGATCCGCCGGCCGCGGTCGCGGCCTATCGCAAGGCGGACCAACTGGCCGCGGAGGCCGGCGCGACGGTACCCAACACCGAACTCGCGATCGCGCTGCACAGCGCGCTGATCGAGGCCGGCAAGAAGGACGAGGCGGACCGCTGGGCCGCCGCCTACCTGGCGAAGTTCAAGTCCGACGAGCTGTTCATGTATCACCTCGGCGACGTGGCGTTGAATGCGGGCCGTTATCCTGAGGCCGAGCAGCGTTACCAGGCGGTGCTGACGGCCAATCCGGAGAACGCGGCGGCCGCCAACAACGTCGCCTGGCTGCGGTTGCGGGCCGGCAAGGCGGACGAGGGCTTGAAATTTGCCCAGCAAGCGAACAAGCTGCGTCCCAATGTGCCGCCGTACATGGACACGCTGGCCGAGGCGCTCGCCGCCAAGGGGCAGAACGCCAAGGCCATCGAGGTGCAGAAGGATGCCGTGAAGCAGGCGCCGACCATTCCCGCGTACCGCCTGCGCCTGGCGCAGCTGTACGTGGCCGGCGGCAACAAGGGCGAAGCCGAGGCGGAACTCAAGCGCCTGGCGGACCTGGGACCGAATTTCGAGCAACAAGCCGAGGTGCGCAAGCTGCAGGCCGCGATCCGTTGAGGCGCCCGACCCTGAGGTCGATCGCCGCGGGGACTGCGTGACGGCGGCACCACCGCGCCCGGGGAGGGGACGGTCATGAGCCAGATTCGAAGATCCAGCCTGCGCAAGCGGCTCCACCAGGGGCTGCGGCGCCTGTTCTCATCGCTGCCCAAGCCGATGCGCTTCGCGGTCTACCGCCGCATGGTGGACTGCGATCCCGCGCCCTCGGAGCGCCTGGAGCTGAAGGTCGCGGACACGCAGGAGGAACTCGACGCCTGCTTCCGCATCCTGCACGACGCCTACGTCGGCAGCGGCTTCATGAAACCCGACCCCAGCGGCCTGCGGGTGACGATCTATCACGCGCTGCCGACAACCACGACCTTGTGCGCCAAGTACGACGGCGTGGTGGTGGGCACGATCTCGATGGTGCGCGAGGGCGTCTTCGGCTTCCCGCTGCAGTCGGTCTTCGACCTCGAAGGCGTGCGCGCCAAGGGCGGTAAGGTCGCGGAGATCTCGGCGCTGGCGATCGCGCCGGCGTTCCGCAAGACCGGCGGCGCGATCCTGTTCCCGCTGATGAAGTTCATGCACCAGTACTGCACCGAGTACTTCGATACCCGGCACCTGGTGATCGCCGTGAACCCCGACAAGATCGAGCTGTACGAGGCGCTGCTGTCCTTCACGCGACTGCGCGAGCAGACGGTGGCCGAGTACGACTTCGCCAACGGCGCGCCCGCGGTCGGCGCGACGCTGGACCTGCACGAGGCCGACGCGCTGTTCGAACGCCGCTACCGCGGTCGCCGGCCGGAGAAGAACCTGCACCATTACTTCTTCCGCCACCGCCTGCCCAACATCCGGCTGCCGGAGCGCCGCTTCCACACGACCAACGACCCGGTCATGACGCCGGCGCTGCTGGACCACTTCTTCAACCGCGTCGTGCCGGTCTTCTCGACGATGGACGACCGCAAGAAGGCGCTGCTGTGGTCGGTGTACCGCGACGACGCCCAGTTCCGCGACGTGCTGCCGATGCTCAGCGGCGGCGGACAGGACCTGGGGCGGTCGTTGCGGCAATACCCGCGCTACTCGATCCGCTGCCCGGGCCACCTCGACATCCGCGCGGCCAACGACAGCCAGCTCGGTCACTTCGACCTGGACGTGATCGAGGTCTCGGCGCACGGCTTCCAGGCCGAGTGCGATCACGACCTGCCGTTGGACCAGGACGGCACGGTGGAGATCGAGCTCGGTCACAACGAGACCGCGCACGTGACCGCGCGCGCGGTGCGCCGCAAGGACACCGAGCAGGGGAGCTTCTACGGCTTCCGCATCGACGAACCCGACCGCCACTGGCGCAGCTTCGTCTCCACGCTGGAGATGGGCACCACGACGAAGGACCTGGCCGCATGAGTCAACGACGCGACTTGCTCCTGCTGGGCGGGGGCGCCGCGCTGGGCCTGGCCGGAACGCCGACGCCGGCGCGTGCGCAGGAGATGTCCAACACGCTGCCCGACCTGATCGATCGCAGCCGTCAAGCGGTCGTGGCGGTGGGGACCTTCGCGGCGACGGACAACCCGCGCTTCAGTTTCCGCGGCACCGGTTTCGCGGTGGGCGACGGCCGGCGCATCGTCACCTGTGCGCACGTGATCCCGAATCCGATCGAGAAGGACCTCATGATCACCGTGCCCGCGACGGGCAACGCGTCCGGGCAGCCGCAAATGCGGGCCGTGAAGCTGCTGCGCCGTGACACCGCCCGCGACCTGGCGATCCTGGAGCTGGCAGACGACAAGGGCGCATTGATCGAGGTGCTGCCGCTGGCCGAGGTCGACGGCGACCAGCCGGTCGTGCGCGAGGGCGCCGCGGTGGCGCTGATGGGTTATCCGATCGGCACGGCGCTGGGCGTGACGATGGCGACGCACCGCGGCACCGTGGCCGCGATCACGCGCGCGGCGCTGCCGGCGCCGACGTCGAACAGCCTCTCCGAACGCGCGGTGCGCCAGCTGCGCGAGGGCGCGATGGAATTCCTGCAGCTCGACGCGACCGCCTACCCGGGCAACAGCGGCGGACCGCTGCTGGACATCCGCACCGGCAAGGTGGTGGGCATCGTCAACATGGTGGTGCTCAAGGGCACCCGTGAGTCGGCGCTCAGCGCGCCGAGCGGCATCACCTACGCGGTGCCGGTGAAATACGTGTGGCCGCTGCTGGCGAAGTGATCGGGAACGGGGAGGCGGAAGGCATCGGGGAAGGCGCAAGGAGGGGCGCCAGGAGAGGCGCCGGCCCGGCGAGGCTTCATCCCGGATGCGCCACCGGCGCGGCCGCGCCGCCTTGCGGTGCCGGCTCGCGCAAGAGCAGCGCCAGCAAGCCGCCCGACGCCGCGAACGCCGCGCCGACCGCGAACGCCACGCGGTAGCCGCCCGCCAGCGCCGCCGGCATCGCCGCCCCCAGCGCGCCCAGTTCCGCGGTGCGCGCCGCCGCCAGGCTGGCCAGCACGGCCAGCCCCAGCGAGCCGCCCATCATGAAGGACGTGTTCACCACGCCCGAGGCCAGTCCGGACTCGCTGGGCGCGACCTCGCTCATCGCGGCCAGCAGCACCGGGTTGAACGCGACGCCCGCGCCCAGGCCCAGCAGCAGCATGCCCGGCAGCACGTCGATCCAGAAGCCGCCGTCCGCCGGGGCCCGCGCGAACAGCGCCAGGCCCAGCGCCGCTAGCAGCAACCCGCCGCACAAGGGCTTGCGCAGCCCCAGCTTCATCACCAGCTTCGCCGACAGGCCCACGGAGAACGCCGCCATGATCAGGTTGGCAGGCAGGAAGCCCAGGCCCACGTGCATCGCGTCGTAGCCCAGGACCAACTGCATGTAAAGCGCCGACAGGAAGAACCACGCGAACATCGCCGCCGCCCACAGCACGCCGATCACGTTGGACACCGCGACCGACCGCAGCCGGAACAGCGACAGCGGCATCAGCGGATGCGCGACCTTCGTCTCCAGCACGAGGAACGCGACCAGCAGCACGACCGCGATGCCGAGCAGCCCCAGCGTGCGCGCCGAGGTCCAGCCCGCCTCGTTGCCGTCCACCACCGCGTAGACCGCCAGCATCAGCGACAGCGTGACCGTCACGGCGCCGGCCCAGTCCAGCGTCTCGTCCGGCGCCGTCGGGCCGCCGCGTTCGATCAGCCACAGGCACAGGCCGATCACCAGCGCGCCGATCGGCAGGTTGACCAGGAAGATCCAGTGCCAGCTCAGCGCGCTGGTCAGCAGGCCGCCGAGCAGCACGCCGATGCTGCCGCCGCCCGCGCAGACGAAGCCGTAGACGCCCATGGCCTTGGCGCGTTCGCCGGGCTCGGTGAACATGGTCATGATCAGCGACAGCGAGATCGCCGACACCACCGCACCGCCCAGGCCCTGCACGGCGCGCGCCGCGATGAGCAGGGCCTGCGTGTGCGCCAGGCCGCAGGCCGCCGACGCGACCGTGAACAGTGCCAGCCCCGCCAGGAACATGCGCCGGTGGCCGTACAGGTCGCCCAGCCGGCCGCCCAGCAGCATGAAGCCGCCGAAGCTCAGCATGTAGGCGTTGACGACCCACACCAGCGAGGTCTCGGTGAAGTGCAGGTCGGCGCGGATCGACGGCAGCGCCACGTTCACGATGGTCGTGTCCAGCACGATCATCAGCACGCCCAGGCACAGCACGCCCAGCGCCAGCCAGCGGCGTCGTTTCGGATCAAGGTGGGATGTCATGGAATGAACCGGTTCGTGATCGATCGGAAGGTGTCTGTCTCCACGACGGGCGAGCCGCCGTGACATCGACACGGACGCGTTTGTAGCAGCGCGCGGGGGCGGGTCGCCAGTGCCATTGGCCTGACGCCGGCGTGTCCGGCCTCCCGTGCTGTCACCGGCTGTCAGCTGTCCGTCGATCGCCTACACGGCGAGCCGACATCGATGCACCGCGCGATGCGACATGCACGTCTGCCGCCGGAACGCACTGACGCGGAAGATTCGTTCCATCAACAGGGGGACACCACATGAGCACCACCAAGTACCTGAAAGCGATCCGCGCCGAGCGCAACAGCGGTTTCAAGTCCGCGCTGCTGCTGAGCAGCCTCGCCATCGGCGCCGGACTGATGTTCAGCGCGGTCCAGGAAGCACGCGGCGCCACGCCGGTGACCAACACCTTCCCGGTGACGGCCACGATCACGAGCTCCTGCACGGTGTCGGGTTCCAACCTGAACTTCGGTTCCGCGATCGACCCGCTGGTCGCCGGCACGCCGCTGGACGCCACGTCCACGCTGACCGTCACCTGCTCCAACACGACGCCGTACACGGTGGCGCTGAACGCCGGCGCGAACGCGGGCGGCGCGACCAACTTCACCAGCCGCACGATGAAGAGCGGCTCGGACACCCTGGGTTATCAGCTGTACCTGGACTCCGGCCGCAGCTCGGTCTGGGGCGACGGCACCGCCTCGTCCACCGCCAAGAACGGCACCGGCACGGGCTCCGCCCAGTCGCTGTCGGTCTACGGCCGGATCCCGTCGCTGGCCAGCGTCGTGCCGGGCAGCTACACCGACACCGTCACCGTGACGATCAGCTACTGAGGCTGATCCGACCCCGGTCCCGATCCTGCTTCATCGGACCGGCCGTTTGCTCGAGTGCTGACAGCTTTCGCCGCCTGACTCGCGATTGATTCCGGCCAGCAGTACCGCCGGGGCACGCGAATCGGCCTCCCCCTCTGACACGTCGGCGGCGTGTCAGCACTCGACAATGTTCACCGCGAGACCGCCCCGGGCGGTCTCCTTGTATTTGGTCATCATGTCGGCGCCGGTCTCGCGCATGGTCTTGATGACCTTGTCCAGGCTGACGTGGTGGGTGCCGTCGCCGCGCAGCGCCATCCGCGCCGCGTTGATGGCCTTCACCGACGCGATCGCGTTGCGCTCGATGCAGGGGATCTGCACCAGGCCGCCGACCGGATCGCAGGTCAGCCCCAGGTGATGCTCCATGCCGATCTCGGCCGCGTTCTCGGTCTGCGCGGGCGTCCCGCCCATCACCGCGCACAATGCGGCCGCGGCCATCGAGCAGGCCACGCCCACCTCGCCCTGGCAGCCGACTTCGGCGCCCGAGATCGACGCGTTCTCCTTGTAGAGGATGCCGATCGCCGCGGCCGTCAGCAGGAAGTCGACGATGCCGTCCTCGTTCGCGGAATGGACGAAGCGCGCGTAGTAGTGCAGCACCGCCGGCACGATGCCGGCCGCGCCGTTGGTCGGCGCCGTCACGACGCGGCCGCCGGCGGCGTTCTCCTCGTTGACCGCCAGCGCGTAGAGGTTGACCCAGTCCATCACCTGCAGCGGATCGCGCAGCGCGGCCTCGGGGTGGGCGATCAGGTCGCGGTGCAGGGCGGCCGCGCGGCGCTTCACCTTGAAGCCGCCCGGCAGGATGCCCTCGGTGCGGCAGCCGCGATGGACGCATTCCTGCATCACCTGCCAGATCTTCAGCAGGCCCGCGCGGGTCTCCTCGTCGGTGCGCCAGTGGCGCTCGTTGCGACGCATGATCTCGGCGATCGAGCAGCCTTCCTTCTCCGTCAGCTCGAGCAGTTCCGCGCCCGACTTGAAGGGGTAGGGCAGCACGGTGGTGTCCGGGGCGATCTGCTTCTGCTTGCTGCCGTCGGCCAGCACCTCCTCGCTGACGACGAAGCCGCCGCCCACCGAGTAGTACACGCGGTTCTGGATCTCGTTGCCGTCGGCGTCGTAGGCGATCAGCCGCATCCCGTTGGCGTGCAGCGGCAGGCTCTGACGGCGGTACATCACGAGGTCGCGGGCCTCGTCGAAGGCCACCACGTGGTCGCCGCCCAGGGCGATGCGCCTGTCGTTGCGGATGCCGTCGAGGAGGCCGGGAATCGACTCGATGTCGACGGTGTCGGGCTCGTGCCCGGCCAGGCCGAGCAGCACCGCCTTGTCGGAGCCGTGGCCCTTGCCGGTCGCGCCCAGCGAGCCGTAGAGCCCGGTGGCGACGCGCACGGTGCGCTCGAGCACGCCCTCATGCCGCAGGCGCTGCACGAACATGCGCGCGGCGCGCATCGGACCCACGGTATGCGAGCTCGACGGCCCGATGCCGATCTTGAAGAGGTCGAAGACGGAGACAGCCATGGCGGACCTCGTGGGAGGAGTTACTCCTCGGCGTAGGCCGACAGAGGCGGGCAGGAGCAGACCAGGTTGCGGTCGCCGTAGACGTTGTCCACGCGGCCGACCGGGGACCAGTACTTCACATGGCGCAGCGCCGGCACCGGATAGGCGGCGTCGTCGCGGCTGTAGCCGTGCGACCACTCGGTCCTGAGCAGGCTTTCCGCCGTGTGCGGCGCGTTGACCAGCGGGTTGTCCGTCTTCGACCAGGCGCCCGATTCGACCTTCGCGATCTCCTCGCGGATCTGGATCATCGCGGCGATGAAGCGGTCCAGCTCGAACTTCGATTCGCTTTCGGTCGGTTCGACCATCAGCGTGCCAGCGACCGGGAACGACAGCGTCGGCGCGTGGAAGCCGTAGTCGATCAGGCGCTTGGCGACGTCCTCGGCCGAGACGCCGCTGCTGTCCTTGAGCGGACGCAGGTCCAGGATGCACTCGTGGGCCACGCCGCCGCCCTTGACGCCGTCGATGTTGCCGCTGAAGTGGATGTCGAAGTGGCCCGACAGGCGCGCGGCCACGTAGTTGGCCGACAGGATCGCGGTTTCGGTCGCGGCCTTGAGGCCGACCTCGCCCATCATGCGGATGTACATCCACGAGATCGGCAGCACCGCCGCGTTGCCCAGCGGCGCGGCGGACACGGCGCCGATGGCGGTCTTCTCGCCCAGGCCGGCCGAGCGGTGCGCCGGCAGGAAGGGCACGAGGTCCTCGACCACGCAGACCGGGCCGACGCCCGGGCCGCCGCCGCCGTGCGGGATGCAGAAGGTCTTGTGCAGGTTCAGGTGGGACACGTCGCCGCCGAACTGACCGGGCGCGGCGATGCCGACCAAGGCGTTCATGTTGGCGCCGTCGACGTAGACGCGACCGCCGTGTTCATGCACCAGGGCGCAGATCTCCTTGACGTGCGTGTCGAACACGCCGTACGTCGAGGGGTAGGTGATCATGATCGCGGCCAGGTTGGCGCTGTGCTGCTCGCACTTGGCCTTCAGGTCGGCCAGGTCGATGTTGCCTTCCTTGTCGCACTTGGTCACGACGACCTGCATGCCCACCATCTGCGCCGAGGCCGGGTTGGTGCCGTGCGCCGATTCCGGGATCAGGCAGATCTTGCGGTGCGCGTCGCCCCGCGACTCGTGCCAGGCCTTGATGATCAGCAGGCCGGCGTATTCGCCCTGCGAGCCGGCGTTGGGCTGCAGCGAGACGCCCGCATAGCCGGTCGCCTGGCAGAGCCAGGCCGTCAGCTGCTGGTCGAGCTGCGCGTAGCCCTGCAGCTGGCTCTGCGGCGCGAACGGATGCACCTGCGCGAACTCGGGCCAGGTGATGGGGATCATCTCGCTGGTCGCGTTCAGCTTCATCGTGCACGAGCCCAGCGGGATCATGCTGCGGTCCAGCGCCAGGTCCTTGTCGGAGAGCAGGCGGATGTAGCGCAGCATCTCCGTCTCGGAGTGGTGGATGTTGAAGATCGGGTGCGTCAGGTAGGCGCTGGTGCGCGACAGCGCGGCCGGGATCAGCGTGGAGGCCGACGCGCCGACGAAGGCATCCGACACCGGCTTGCCTTCGGCGAAGACCGTCAGCAGCGCCTGCAGGTCGGCGCGCGTCGTCGTCTCGTCGAGGGTCAGGCTGATGCTGTCCTCGCTCGCGCGACGCAGGTTCATGCCGGCGGCGACCGCGGCGGCGAGCACCGGGCCGGTGTGCGCGCCGGTCTGCACGTGCAGCGTGTCGAACGCGGTCTCGTGGACCAGCGTCAGTCCCAGCGCCTTCAGGCCTTGCGCCAGCACGGCGGTGTAGGCGGCGACGCGCTGCGCGATGCGCTTCAGGCCTTGCGGGCCGTGATAGACGACGTACATGCTGGCCACGACGGCCGGCAGCACCTGCGCGGTACAGATGTTGGAGGTCGCCTTCTCGCGACGGATGTGCTGCTCGCGGGTCTGCAGCGACAGGCGGTAGGCGGGCTTGCCGTGCGCGTCGACGGACACGCCGACCAGGCGACCCGGCAGCGAGCGCTTGAATTCGTCGCGGCAGGCCATGTAGGCGGCGTGGGGGCCGCCGGCGCCCATCGGCATGCCGAAGCGCTGCGTGGTGCCCACGGCGATGTCGGCGCCTTGCTCGCCCGGCGACGCGATCAGCGTCAGCGCCAGCAGGTCGGCGGCGGCGACCAGCAGGCCGCCTTGCGCGTGCACCGCGTCGGCGATCGCCTGCAGCGGGCGCACCACGCCGGTCACGCCCGGGTACTGCACCAGCGCGCCGAAGCACTCGGTCTTGCCGGCGTCCTCGGCCTTGCCGACCTGGACGGTGATGCCCAGCGGCTCGGCGCGCGTGCGCACGACTTCCAGCGTCTGCGGCAGCACGTCGTCAGCGACGAAGAACACCTGGCTCTTGCTCTTGCCCATGCGCGCGGCCAGCGTCATGCCTTCGGCGGCGGCGGTGGCCTCGTCCAGCATCGACGCGTTGGCGATGGCCATGCCGGTCAGGTCGCAGACCATGGTCTGGAAGTTGACCAGCGCCTCCATGCGGCCTTGCGAGATCTCGGCCTGGTAGGGCGTGTAGGCGGTGTACCAGGCGGGGTTCTCGAGGATGTTGCGCAGGATCACGCCCGGCGTGATGGTGCCGTGGTAGCCCTGGCCGATGAAGCTCTTCAGGATCTGGTTCTTCGCCGCGATGCCTTTGAGCTCGGCCAGCGCCTGCGCTTCGGTCACTGCGTCCGGCAGGTCCATCTTCGCGGCGCGCTTGATGGCGGCCGGGACGATCGCGTCGATCAGCGCGGCGCGCGATGCGGCGCCGATGGCCGACAGCATCAGCGTCTCGTCGTGGGCGTCGGGACCGATGTGACGGGCGTGGAACTCGGAGGCGTTCTCAAGTTCGGCGAACGAGGGCAGGGCGGACATGGCGGGGCGATCCTGGAGAGAAGAATTCATTGCCGCAGGGCCCGCAGGCCCTGCGTGCATCGCTCAGGCGATTAGCTGTTCTTGACGAGCTCGTCGTAAGCCGTCGTGTCCATCAGCGCGTCGAGTTCCGACGGGTTGGACAGCTTGACCTTGAAGAACCAGCCGGTCTTGAGCGGGTCGGTGTTGGCCAGCGACGGGTCGGCACGCAGCGCCTCGTTGACCTCGACGATCTCGCCGGAGACCGGCGCGTAGACGTCGGCGGCGGCCTTGACCGACTCCACCACGCCGGCCACTTCCTTGGCGGCGAAGGACTTGCCGACGTCCGGCAGGTCCACGAACACGACGTCGCCCAGCGCGTCCTGCGCGTGGACCGTGATGCCCACGGTGGCGATGCCGTCGGTGGTGTCGACCCACTCGTGGTCGGACGTGTACTTGATGCTCATGGAGAGGCTCCGTGCTACCTGATGGTTGCTGAAGGTTGAAAGGGGGAACGTGAATCAGCGTGATTCAGCGCAATCCAGCGAGATCCGGTGCGAGCCGGAATCGCGGATCAGCCGCGGAAGTATCCGTTGGGTGTGAACGGCGTGGAAGAGACCGTCATCGGGGTGCGCTTGCCGCGCACTTCGGCGAAGAGTTCGGTGCCCAGCGCCGCGTACGGCGTCTGCACGTAGGCCAGCGCGACCGGCTTGCCGACCGTGGGGCCCAGCGTGCCGCTGGTGACGACGCCGATCTCCGCGCCGTCGGCGTTGACGAGCTTCGCGCCTTCGCGCACCGGCATGCGTTCCGGGCTCACCAGGCCCACGCGCTTGCGCGCCGCGCCTTCGGCGAACTGCCGGTCGATGACGGCAGCGCCCGGATAACCGCCCGCGCGGGCGCCGCCGGCGCGACGCACCTTCTGGATCGCCCAGGTCAGCGAGGCTTCGACCGGGGTGGTGGTGGTGTCGATGTCATGGCCGTACAGGCACAGGCCGGCTTCCAGGCGCAGCGAGTCGCGCGCGCCCAGGCCGATCGGCATCACTTCCGGCTGGGCCAGCAGCTTGCGGGCCAGGTCGACGGCGCGGTCGGCGGGGACCGAGATCTCGTAGCCGTCCTCGCCGGTGTAGCCCGAACGGGTCACGAAGGTCGGGATGCCGTCCAGGTCGAAGAAGCCGCCGGTCATGAAGACCAGCCTGGCGACGTCGGGGTTCAGGCGCGACAGCGCCGTCACCGCCTGCGGGCCCTGCAGCGCCAGCAGCGCCTGGTCCGGCAGCGGACGCACCTCGCAGCGGCCCGACAGATGCTTCTGCATGTGGGCGATGTCCTGGTCGCGGCAGCCGGCGTTGACCACGACGAACAGCCCGTCGGTGCGGCGCGCGACCATCAGGTCGTCGAGGATGCCGCCGTCGTCGGCGGTGAACAGCGCATAGCGCTGCTTGAACATCCCGAGATCGACGATGTCGACGGGGACCAGCGTCTCCAGCGCGGCGGCGGCGTCGTCGCCGACCAGCAGCACCTGGCCCATGTGGGACACGTCGAACAGGCCGGCCTGGGCGCGCGCATGCTTGTGCTCGGCCATCACGCCGGCGGGGTACTGGACCGGCATGTCGTAGCCGGCGAAGGGCACCATCTTGGCGCCGAGTTCGACATGCAGCGCGTGCAGCGGGGTCTTGTGCAGAGGGGCCGGGGTATTCAGGGACTGCGGGGACTGATCAGCGGACATGTCTCGCTCCGAGGGCATTCGTCATGACCACCCCGACCGTGAACCGGTCACGTCAAGGTGGGGAGATGCCCTCGCTGTCCGCTTTACCTGAGAGATTGGCCGTCGGCGGTTGACCGGCGGCTTGCCCCTTCGGTGGACGGGCTCGACCGGCAGGTCCGCCCCGTCTCTCTCCAGTGAGGACGCCCGAAGTCTCGAGCGTTTCGTCAGTCCTTTTGCCTGAGCGTTCGCAGCGTGGGAAAAGCCATGCCACTGCGCCTTCGGCGGCCCCCGCGAGGGGGCTCTCTCCTGACAGGGATGCATTGTAGTCACGGAATCGGGAACCTCCGATGTCAGGCATGCACCCATGAACCCTTGGCCCGCTCGACGGGCCGTTCATGAAAGGAACCCGCCGTGCTGCCATCGATCCGACCTTTCGCCGGTCCCGTGCCGGCGACCAACGACCACGATGCGATCCGGGCCCAGGTCGCGGCGTGGGACAGGCGCGACCTGGCGGCGGAGGCCCAACGTCGTCGGCCGCCGGGACCGCCGGCCGCGACCCTGGTTCAGCCGCGGGGCAAGGTCTTCCATCGCGCGGCGTCGAACACCGCGCCGTGGCGGCCGGGATTTCCTTCCCGGGCCCCCCTGGCGACACCCGAAGACGTGACGTTGCCGATCGCCGCTGAGGTTCATCGTCCTCCCAGCCCGGGGCAGAACCTGCCGACCGAGCCGCCGCTGAAGCCGCCGCTGAAGCCGCTGCGTGCAGGCGCCGGTCCGCTGGGGGCGCGCGACAAGGAGCGCCTCCTCCTTCCCCATCTGGAGACCTTGGGCGAGTTGACGGGCCGCATGACCCGGCACACCGGACTTCGCGGATGGTGGCGCAAGCGCTTCGGCCCCAAGCCCACGGTGCCGGGGAACGAGGTGCTGGCCATGGCGGAACGGATAGGCGTCCCGCTGATGCAGGCGTTGCAGCAGCGCCAGGATTGCGGCGCGGACATCGCCGAGCGGCAGATGGGCGTGTTGCTGGGGGAATGGTTCGGCCAGACCTTCAAGGCGTGTCGACCCGCCAGCGGCAAGCATTGGCGACAGCGCGTGAGCCATCGCGGGAACGGTGTCTTCGCGGAGGCCTGGCGGCTGGCCCGATCCGGCTGCGAACGCAACGGGCAAGCGCCGGACGGGGAGGCGGATCGTCGCATGAAGGCCGTGGCCACGATGTGCGTCCTGAACGCACTGCATTCCGCGCCGCTGCGATCCTGATCGAGGCCGCCCGGCTCCCGCGCGAACGCCTTGCCGCGTGCACAATTGCGGCCATGCGACTCCTGCTGGTGGAAGACGACCTCATGATCGGCGAGCAGCTGCTCGAGCTGCTCCGCGCCGAGGGTTATGCCGTGGACTGGGTGCGCGACGGCGAGATCGCCGACACCGCGCTGCAATCCCAGACCTACGACCTGGTGATCCTGGACCTGGGCCTGCCCCGGCGCGACGGCATGAGCGTGCTGCAGGCGCTGCGCGGCCGCAAGCAGGCGGTGCCGGTGCTGATCGCCACCGCGCGCGACGCGACCGCCCAGCGCGTGGCCGGCCTGGACGCCGGCGCGGACGACTACGTGCTCAAGCCCTTCGAGCTCGACGAACTGCTGGCCCGCATCCGCGCGCTGCTGCGCCGTGCCGCCGGCCGCGCCGAGCCGGTCTACGAGCACATGGGCGTCAGCATCAATCCCGCCACGCGGGAGGTCACCGCCAACGGCCATCCGGTCACCCTGTCCCAGCGCGAGTGGGCGGTGCTGGAGCCCCTGCTGGCGCGTCCGGGCATGGTGCTCTCGCGCCAGCAGCTGGAGGAGAAGCTCTACGGCTGGAAGGACGAGATCAGCAGCAACGCCGTCGAGGTCTACATCCACGGCCTGCGCAAGAAGCTCGGCGCGGAGCTGATCCAGAACGTGCGCGGCGTCGGTTACCGCGTGCCCAAGGAATGACGGCGCAAAGGAAGGCCGACCCCGGATCCGGCGCCGACGCCCCCGGGCGCCTCGGCGGGCGTCCGGGCCGGCGTTTCGGCCGCATGCAGTGGCTGCCGAGCTCGCTGCGCTACCGCCTGCTGCTGTTCCTGCTGGGCGCGGTGCTCACCGGCGCGCTGGCGCAGGGCATGAGCGCCTACCGCAACGCGCTGATGGAGACCGACGAGATCTTCGACTACCAGATGCAGCAGGTCGCGCTCTCGCTGCGCGCGGGCATGGGCACGGGCCTGCCGCTGCCGCTCGGCGAAGAGCAGAGCATCGACCTGATCGTGCAGGTCTGGGGCCTGGACGGCACGCCGCTGTACCGCTCGGCCGGACCCGACTGGCTCCCGCAGCGCGCGGTGCTCGGCTTCTCCAACGTCGCCCTGCGCGGCAAACGCTACCGCGTCTTCGCGGTGCAGGGGCGCTTCCAGGTCGTTCAGGTGGCGCAGGACATCGCCGTGAGACAGCGCATGGCCGGACAGCTGGCCTGGCGCACCGTGCTCCCCACCGCGCTCATGCTGCCGATGCTGGCACTGGTCGTGTGGTGGGTGGTCTCGCACTCCCTGGCGCCGCTGGAGCGCGTGCGACAGCAGCTCTCGCGCCGCGCGGCGCAAGACCTGGCCCCCGTCGACGAGGAGGACGTCCCCGCCGAGGTGCAGCCGCTGGTCACCGAACTCAACGCCCTGCTGGACCGTGTGCGCCAGGCCTTCGAGCAGCAGCAGCACTTCGTCGCCGATGCCGCGCACGAACTGCGCTCGCCGCTGGCCGCCTTGAAGCTGCAGTTGCAGTCCCTGCGCCGCGCACCGGATGAGGGCGCGCGCCTGCAGGCGCTGGAGAAACTCGGTCTGGGCATCGATCGCGCGTCCCACCTGATCGAGCAATTGCTCGCGCTGGCGCGCCAGGACAGCGCCAAGGCACAGGCCCTCGCGCAGCCCATCGCGCTGGATGCGCTCTGCCGCGACGCCGTCATCGACGGCGCCACGCTGGCGCAGGCGCGCGGCATCGACCTCGGCATGGAGCGCTGCGACGCGGTGCTGGTCGACGGCCACCGCGAGGCGTTGACCATGCTGCTGCGCAACCTGCTCGACAACGGCATCAAGTACGGGCGCAGTCGCGTGGACCTGAGCCTGGAGCGCAGCGGCGGGCAAGCGCTGCTCGTGGTCGAGGACGACGGCCCGGGCATTCCCGACGCCGAGCGGGGACGCGTGTTCGATCGCTTCTACCGCTCCGAATCGCAGGCGCAGCAGGCGCCGGGCAGCGGTCTCGGCCTCGCGCTGGTGCGCAGCATCGCCGACGACCACGGCGCCACGCTGCGGCTGGGGCATAGCACCGCCTTGGGCGGCCTGCGCGTTGAATTGTCGATGCCGCTCTCCCGCACCCCGCCGCCCGCGCCGCCATCTGTGCCCCAACCGGTGCCCCAACCGGTGCCACAACCGGTGCCACAACCGATGCCACAACCGGCGCTGCCGTCGCAAGCACTCCCACCCGCCCTCCCTCCCGCACCGCCTCCTGCTCTCCCGCCTGCCTGAACCGGAAGTCAGCGAGATCCTGTGGGGCCGGAAGGGTGCTGGGGGTTCGCGGACGCGATGCCCCCTGCACCCTGGAGTGCCCGCGCCTGGCCGACCGGTGTCAAGCGGCGTCCCGCATCGCTCCACCTCCGCCCCACCTCCGCTTTACCGGCGCTTCACCGCGCCTCTCCCCGCATTAAGAGCGACCTAAGCGAAGCTGCTCAAACTTCGAGTCATCGAGTCGGTGCCGAGGTCTTCATGGCTGTGGCGGCGACTCTCAGCGAGCCTGGAGGTTCAGATGACTCAAGTGGAGAAGATGATTCCGGTGAAGAAACTCGTGTGGGCGCTGGCTGCGGCTGGTGTGTTGGGGGCTGCGGGCGGGGCGCTCGCGATGCGCAATGCGAAGCTGATGCCGGTCGCGCAGAGTTCGGCGTCGACCGACGGTGCGTCGACATCGGGTGGCGACACGCAGGTGGCTGCGGCCACGACGCCGCTGGCCAACGCTGCCGCGCCGGCCGCGAGCTTCACGCCGCCGCCCGCGGGCATGCCTGACTTCGCGCAGATCGCCGCGGCGCAAGGCCCCGCGGTGGTCAACATCAGCGTGTCGGGCACGGTGAAGTCGCGCGCCGCGCGTGCGCCGCAGATCGATCCCGATGATCCGTTCTATGAATTCTTCCGCCGCTTCGGCGTGCCCGGCATGCCTGGCGGCCCGAATGGCGGTCCGAATGGCGGCGGCGAGGGCGGCAGCCGCGAGGTCCGCGGCCAGGGCTCCGGCTTCATTGTCAGCGCCGACGGCGTGATCCTCACCAACGCCCACGTCGTGCAGGATGCCCAGGAAGTGGTCGTCAAGCTCACCGACCGCCGCGAGTACCGCGCCAAGGTCCTGGGCAGCGACAAGTCGACCGACGTCGCGGTGCTGAAGATCGAAGCCAAGAACCTGCCCACCGTCCGCCTGGGCGCGACCAAGGACCTGCGCGTCGGCGAATGGGTGCTTGCGATCGGCTCGCCGTTCGGTTTCGAGAACAGCGTCAGCGCCGGCGTGATCAGCGCCAAGGGCCGCTCGCTGGGCCCGGACGAGAGCCGCGTGCCCTTCCTGCAGACGGACGTCGCGATCAACCCCGGCAACTCCGGCGGCCCGCTGTTCAACGCGCGCGGCGAGGTGGTCGGCATCAATTCGCAGATCTACAGCGCCTCCGGCGGTTACCAGGGCCTGTCCTTCGCCATTCCCGTCGAGGTCGCCAACAAGGTCCGCCAGCAGATCGAGAAGGGCGGCAAGGTGCAGCACGCCAAGCTCGGCGTGATGGTGCAGGAGGTCAACCAGGGCTTCGCTGACTCCTTCAAACTGGATCGTCCCGAGGGCGCGCTGGTGGCCAACGTCGAGGACGACGGACCGGCCGCCAGGGCGGGCCTGCGCTCGGGCGACGTGATCCTCGGCTACAAGGGTCAGCGCATCGTGTCCAGCGGCGACCTGCCAGCGCTGGTGGATCAATCGCTGCCCGGCGACAAGGTCGACATCGACGTCTGGCGCAACGGCAAGCGCGAGACGATCACCGCCACCCTCGGCGACGCGAACGAGAAGGGCGCCAAGCTCGCCAAGGGCGGCGGCAGCGACATGGACGCGGACCACGCCAAGCTTGGCCTGGCCCTGCGGCCGCTGCAGCCCGAGGAGCGCCGCCAGCTCGGTACCCGCGACGGGCTGCTGATCCAGGAAGTCGGCGAGGGCAGCGCCGCGGCGCGCGCCGGCGTGCGTCCCGGCGACGTGCTGCTGGCCGTCAACGGCACGCCGGTGCAGTCGCTCGACCAGGTGCGCAGCGCGGTCAAGGGCGCGGAGAAGTCGGTCGCGCTGCTCGTGCAGCGGGGCGGCGACAAGATCTTCGTGCCGGTGCGCATCGGCTGAGGTTCGCGCCGAGTTCTTTCGTCCCGGTCCCAACCAACCGCTGCCTGTGGCGGTTGCTCCGTAGGGCCCGCGCGTGGTGGCGCGGGCCCTTTTTTTCGCCGTGACTTGGCCTGACTTCCCCGTGACCCGGGTCCGGCGGCGCTGGCATCATGCGCGGCATGTCATCGCCTTCCGACGTCCTTCCCGCTGACGAACCGCCCGTGAGCGCCGACGCGCGCGAGCGCAGCCAGCGCGCCATCGACGCTTTCATCGAATCGCTCTGGATCGAGGAAGGCCTGTCGCGCAACACGCAGCTGGCGTATCGGCGCGATCTGCAGCTGCTGGCCGACTGGGCGGCCGCGGAGCGCCAGCGCACGCTGGACCGGATCGAGGAACTGGACCTGATGGCCTATGCGAAATCCCGCCATGACGGCGGCAAGGCGAGTTCGGCGAACCGGCGGCTCTCGGTCTTCAAGCGCTACTTCCGCTGGGCGCTGCGCGAGCGCCGCATCGAGCGCGATCCCACGCTCAAGCTGATCACGGCCAAGCAGCCGATGCGCGTGCCCAAGACCCTGTCGCAGCAGCAGGTCGAGGCGCTGCTCGACGCGCCCGACGTGGGCACCGCCCAGGGACTGCGCGACCGCGCCATGCTGGAGCTGATGTACGCGAGCGGCTTGCGCGTGACCGAGCTGGTGACGCTCAAGAGCGTGCACGTGGGCCTGCGCGAAGCCGTGCTGCGCGTGACCGGCAAGGGCGACAAGGAGCGGATGGTGCCGTTCGGCGAGGAGGCGCATGTCTGGCTGATGCGCTACCTGAAGGAGGCGCGCACGCAACTGCTCGGCGTGCGCGGCACCGACGACCTGTTCCTCAGCCGGTTCGGGCAGGCGATGACGCGGGAGAGCTTCTGGCGGATCGTCAAGAAGTACGCCCTCATCGCGGGCATCACGAGTCCGATCTCCCCGCACACGCTGCGGCATGCCTTCGCCACCCACCTGCTCAACCATGGCGCGGATCTGCGCGCGGTCCAGCTGCTGC
Organism: Roseateles sp. GW821-FHT09G09; assembly: GCF_059415965.1. Classification (NCBI taxonomy): domain Bacteria; kingdom Pseudomonadati; phylum Pseudomonadota; class Betaproteobacteria; order Burkholderiales; family Sphaerotilaceae; genus Roseateles; species Roseateles sp. GW821-FHT09G09. The sequence continues at coordinate 192,523 of NZ_JBWKOG010000007.1, forward strand.
TGGGCCATGCGGACCTGTCGACCACGCAGATCTACACGCATGTGGCGCGGGAGCGCCTCAAGCAGCTGCACGCGGCGCATCACCCGCGCGGGTGAGGGGCGAATGCCGAACCGGTGTCGCGTGATCGAGCACCAATCACGCATTCCAGCGCCTCGCGGCTGCCCCGGATCGGGCGGCCGACACCAGCATGTATCCCTACGCCAATCCGTTGCCGTTCGACATCCTGTCGACCTCCTACCCAGGAGGTCTGGCGAACGACGGCTTCAACGCCTTCCTTCAGCAACCCTGGCCAGTCCTGACCCCGGGTGTCCTGGAAGCCAGCCTCCTGACTGTGGCCGCGGCGGCGGCCGGCGGATGGCTGGCGGGCATCGTCCCGCCGAGGCTCAACGCCGCGATGACACCGACGTTCGGCGGCTTCCCGCCCATGATGCAGGCCGCGCTGCCGTTGTCGCAGCCGGACATGGATCCGCGCGGCGCGATCGCCTTCGCCACGTCCCTGAGCGAGCGTAGCATCACCGACCTGATCCTGTCCGAGGGGCGGGTGCCGGGACCGCTGCTGGCCCGGCTCCGCATGCCCGGCCAGTCGCAGAGCTGGCAGACGCGAGGACCTGACGGTCAACCCGTGACGGCCACTTTCCATCGTGTTGACGTGCCGACCGACGACGGCAGCTGGTTGCTGCAGGCCGACGTGTGGCATGGGGGCCGGATGATGTCCTCGCAACTGGTGCGCGTGCACGAGGCCATCACGGATCCGTATCACCCGCAGGCATTCCGGGACAGCGTGGCGCGGGGACACGAAGCATGGAGTCGCCGGGCCGGCGAGGGCCAGGATGCCCGCATGGCGGTCGTGTGCGAGGACGGTGCCCGCAGTTCCGGCGCGGCGGCGGTGCTGCTGCGGCGCGCGAGCCACGAGCAGTCCCTCGAGGCAGGGCGGTCTTCCGCCTCCACTGCCATCGCCGATGAGCTTGCGCGTGACGACAAGGCTTACATCGGCGAGTGTGCGCGAACGCGTGGACATGCCTTCTGCGAGGGCCGTGCCGCGTACCTGAACCTGGCTGCGAAACGAACGGCGCGGGACTTCCGCGATGTCCCGGATGAGCGACCGGGCGCGGGGTCGCCGCCGGAAGCCCTGTGGCGGCCGCCGTTCATGTCGATGCAGCACCGAATGCAACGTGTCGACGACAGCGACGGACGCAGCAGCGTCGGGACGAGCACGAGGGGCAGCTACAGCATTGACGACCTGTCGTCGCAGGACAGTGACGATGGGTTCGATCACCACCGGTTCGAAACGGACAGCATGGACGGGTGGTCGGTCGTCTCCGCCGAGGACGCGTCGATGGTGCCTTGGCGCTCGGCCAGCGTCCGTACGCTGTCGGACGTCGAGGTGCAGACCGAGACCTCCGAGCCGGTCGTCGTGCAGGAGCACCCGGCGCCGGCAGGATCCCGGAGGCCGGAGTCCGCGCTGCTGGACGAGCCGGTCCCTGCCGGCCTCGCATCCCGGCAGATCTTGACGCCGACACTGGCGACAAGCCTTGCCGAAGTGGAATGGCTGATGGCGCAGGCGCCCAGGGTGCCGACCCACGATCCCGCAGCCGCGGACCGTGCGAGGGACCAGCGCAACGATGAGCGGATCATCGCGGCCATGGCCCGTCTACCGAAGGCGCCCGCCACGCTGCCTCGGTCCCGTTCGGCGCCCGATTTCCAGCGGCCGACCCGGGAAGCCGAAGCGGCGACGACGCGCGCCTTGGCCCAGGCGCGCTCGGCCAGTGAGAGCCATCTCACGGAAGATGCCCGGGCGCGTCCGCTGGCCGCCGCGATGGGGGACTTGTTCCAGGAGATCGACCACTCGCTGGGGCAGGCGCAGGCCTTGAAGCGACGCCTCGGGCTCGGGGACGGAACGGATCGCGCGCAGTCGCAGACGACCGATCAGATGATGCTCCTCGTCGACCGCCTGCGCCGGGCCCATCAGAAGCGGCGACCGGTCGAACAGAAGGCAGTCGATGACGGCGGGGCGACGTTCATCGTCGACAACATGGCCAAGGCAGCCGCGAAAGCGTTCAAGGATCTGCCGGCGGCGTCCCGGCTCCGACTGGTCGATGCGTTCCACCGCAACGACGGTGCGCTGGCCGGGATGCGCCGGGCGCGCGACGAACAGTTGAAGGCCATGAACCAATTGTCCGACGTCACCAAGGGCGGGTCGGGCAGTCTCGGTGCCGAATTCCGGATGGCTCAACGCAAGCACGAGGCCTTGAGCTACACGATCGCGGCAATGGAATTCGCCGTCCCTGCGAAGGCCTAAGCCACCGGCAGCCCCGCCGGAGGCTTGATCTCCTCCAGGCAGATCATCGAGCGCACGTCGGCGACGCCGTCCAGCTGCATCAGCTTGTCGGTGAGGAACTTGGACAGCGCCTGCAGGTCGCGCGCGACCACCTTGAGCAGGTAGTCCGAGTCTCCCGACACGGTGTGGCACTCGAGGATCTCGGGGAAGTCGCGGATCAGCGACTCGATCTCCCGCACGCGGACGAAGGCCGGCGCGGTGATGTTCAGGCTCACGTAGGCGGTGACGCTCAGCCCCAGCGCGAGCGGCGCGACGTCGGCGCGGTAGCCGCGCAGCACGCCGCGCTCCTCCAGCGCGCGCACGCGCCGGAAGCATTGCGGCGCCGACAGGTGCACCTGGGTCGCGAGGTCGACGTTGGACATCCGGCCGTCGCGCTGCAGCGCTTCCAGGATGCGCAGGTCGATCGCATCCAGCGCCACCGGGCCAGTCGGCCGGGCCGGAGCGCTCTTCTTGTCCGTCCTGTCGTTCATCTTGTTCGTCATCGGCATTCAAGCGAGGAATTGTTGCGATTCTACGGAGATCGATGAACGAAGCGTGCGTGGCGCCGCGCCAACGGCGGGGTGACCGGAGGCCGCCATCGGCGAGAATCCGGCCCCATGGATCACAGTTTCCTCTCCGCCCTCATCCTGCTGCTGCTGGTGCTCGACCCGCTGGGCAGCCTGCCGATCTTCATCCCGATCATGCGGGCCGTGCCGCGCGAGCGCCGGCTGAAGGTTGCCCTGCGCGAGGTCGGCATCGCCTTCGCCGTGCTGCTCGCGTTCATGTTCCTGGGCGAAGGCTTCCTGCGGCTGATGCACCTGTCCGAGCGTTCGCTCGAGGTCGCCGGCGGCGTGATCCTGATCATCATCGCGATCCGGATGATCTTCAGCCACGCGGGTGAGTCCGCCTACGGCGTGGAGACCGGCCGCGAGCCCTTCATCTTCCCGCTGGCCGTGCCGCTGCTGGCCGGGCCGTCCGCGATGGCGACGGTGCTGCTGCTGGCCTCGCGCCAGCCGGACCGCGTCGCCGAATGGATAGGCGCGCTGTTCACGGCGATGGTGATTTCGTTCCTCGCCCTGATCCTGGCGGACCGGATCCGCAAGCTGCTCGGCGATTCGGTCGTCTCCGCGATCGAGAAGCTGATGGGCCTGGTGCTGACCGCGATCGCGGTCGAGATGATCCTCTCGGGCCTGAAGCGCTACTTCGTCGGCGGGCTCTGATGCCGCGTCAGCCGCGGGAATCCGGCGGCGTGGCGGCCATCTCTTCCGCCGCCTTGGCAGCGGACGGCGAGCGTCGCCACTCGTCCGCCGTCATGCCGTAGACCGCGATGTCGGCGTCCTGCCAGCGCTGCAGCTCGCGGTAGCTCATGCCCAGCTTCTTCATGATGTGGGCCGAGCCGTCGTTGGCCGGGTCGCAGACCGCGACGATCTCCGGCGCCTTCAGCGTGTCGAACGCGAAGGCCGCCATCCGGCGCGCCGCCTCCGAGCCGTAACCCAGGCTCCAGCGGTCACGGCGCAGGCGCCAGCCGATCTCGTGCGGATTCGCGGTCTCGCCGCGCAGGTGCTGGATGCAGCCGGCACCGACGATCTCCCCGGTCTCGGTCTCGAAGAAGGTCCACCAGCTGAAGCCCCATTCGGCCCAGCGCCGCTTGACCCGGTCGATCATGGCCTGCGTGTCCGCGAGCGTGTCGGGCTTGCCGGTGATGTAGCGCATCACCTCGGGGTCGCGGTTCATCTCGAACAGGCCGTCCAGGTGGGCGTCGGCCATCGGCGCCAGGCGCAGGCGCGGGGTGGTCAGGATCGTCATCGCCCGACTGTAATCGCCCGACTGCACGCCGGCTCAGCGTGCGTGACTGTGGTCCCCTTCGTGCGGGGGCGGGTCCGCCGCGTCCGCGTCCATGTCCGCATTCATGTCCGTGTCGCTGTCCGTGTCCGTGCCGGTGACAGGGCCCGCTGGCGCGGCCGGCGGCTGACGCAGCGCCGACAGGTCGATCTCGTCCGGCGGCAGCGCGCCGTTGAGCCACCGGATCCGGCAGCGTCCCGCGCGCTTGCACTCGTACATCGTCTGGTCGGCGCGGCTCATCAGCACTTCGGCGTCGACGCCGTCGAGCGGATAGTGCGCGACGCCGATGCTGCTGCCGACCTGCACCGTCTCGCCCGAGTTCAGCCGCACCGGTTCCAGGATGGCGCGCAGCAGCCGCTCGCAGGTGGCGCGTCCGGCCTCGGGCGCGGGCAGCGGCGTGAGGAGCACGACGAACTCGTCGCCGCCGAGCCGGGCCGCGGTGTCGGTGGCGCGGATCGCCTCCGTCAGCCGCTGGGCCACGGCCTTCAACACCTCGTCGCCGGCGTCGTGGCCGTGCGCGTCGTTGACGGCCTTGAAACCGTCCAAATCCATGTAGGCCACGGCCACCGTCTGCTTCTGACGCTGCGCCGCCGCCATCGCCTGGCGCAGCCGGTCGGCCAGCAGCACCCGGTTGGGCAGGCCGGTGAGCGCGTCGTGGAAGGCGGCGCGTTCGACACGCGCCTCGTAGGCCTTGCTCTGCGTGATGTCGACCATCATCCAGAGCGTCGTTTCCTCATCGCGCTCGCCCGGCAGCGCGACGCCGTTCAGGTCCACCCAGACGAGGCTGCCGTCCTTGCGCCGCATCTGCTGCTGGCTGCGGTAGTGGCCGCCGCGCCGCAGCACCGGGTACGCGTTCCGGCCGAGCGCGACGAAGCTGTCCTCGTCGATGTAGAGCTCCCGCACCGGCAGGCCCAGCATGCTGTCCTTCCCGTAGCCGAACAGCCGCTCCAGGGCGCCGTTCTTCCACACGATGCGCCGGCCGCGCAGCTTGGCCATGGCGATGACCTCGGTGTCCAGCATCGCCTGCTGGTCCAGCGTCACGCGGCGCAGATCCTCGGTCATCGCGTCGGCCAGCGCCTGCGCGCGGGCGCGGCCCGCCGCCAGCAGGTAGGTCGTCGCCGCCAGCAGCGTCGTCAGCACGAGGCCGATCAGCCCCGGCCCCCAGCCCGCGGCGTCGATGACGGTGCGCTCGTAGGCGGTCGTCAGCGCGGCTTCCAGGCGGAAGGTGCGGCCGGCGATCTCCACGTCCTGTTCGCTCGCGACCATGCGGGTGTCGAAGCCGGCCCGCGCCGTCGGCGGCGTGTGCAAGGGCTGTATGCCGGCGACGGAGTCCAGCAGCAGGTCCTCGACCGCGGGGTGGTCCGCGTCGACCGTCGGGTCGTCGACCAGCAGCCGGAAGTCCATCGGCGCCGCCGCCAGGCCTTCCTTGAGCCCGTGCAGGATCTCCTGCGCCACCAGCGGCGCGTAGAGCACGCCCAGCAAGGCCTGGCGGCGCTGTTCGGGCGTGGTGGGATCGGCGCCGTCGCGGAAGACCGGCACCAGCAGCAGCAGGCCCGGCCCGTGCGCGCGGTCCTGCACCAGCGGCACCGGGGCAGACAGCGTCGCCTCGCCGGTGGCGATCGCCTGCTCGATGGCGCGGCGCCGGGTCGTTTCCGAGCCCAGGTCGAAACCCCAGGCCGGGTAGTTCTGCGACAGCGGCTCGATGTGGGCGACGACGAAGAGGTCCGGCGCGGCGTCGCCGAAACTGTGCACCGAGAACTGCGGCGCGCCGTCGGCGCGTTCGGCGGCGATGAAGGCGGGAAGGTCCTCGCGCATCACCCGCGGCACGAAGCCGAAGCCGCGCACCCCCGGAAACTCGCGCGGCAGGTCGCGCGACTGGACGTAGGCGCGGAACGCATGGCGATCGACCCGGCCGTGCAGCGCGGCGATCGTGCCGCGCGCGCCCTTGAGGCCGTAGACCGGTTGCATGAAGCGCTGGACGATGTCGCGCTGCAGGCGTTCCACCTGGGCCTCGAGCACGCGGTGGCCTTCGGCCACGACGCGGTTGCGGTTCCACAGCATCGCGCTGAGCGTCAGCGCCAGGCCGGCCAGCAGGACCAGCAGCGCGCCCACGACAGCGGGCATCGGCAGGTCGCCGGCCGGCGGAGCCGGCGGCTCGGTGAACGTGGAATCTCGCTCCGGAGTGGCGTGCACGGGCAGGGCGGCAGGGCCGCGGGCGCTGGACACAGCCGTTGACTGTAGAGCAGACGCGGGCCGGCGGGATGCCTCCCTGCGGCGCGTCCGGATTCGTTACATCTGGCGCGACGCACCGTGGCGCAAGCGCCTATCCTCCCTCGCTCAAGGGGGCGGCGCGCGGCTTGCTCCTGTGCTGCAATCGATCCTCATCTCCGGCGAAGGTGGGCGGCATGGCTCAAGACTCGGACAGGGGCCCCGGGGCCTGGTGGACTTCCCTGCGACGGCGCTGGTTGGCGCGTCGCGAGCCTCCGGCGCGGATTGCCGCCGCCGACGAGGCGCAGTTGATGGACGACCTCAAACGCGAGGCCGCCCGCGCCCAGCGGCACCGCCACGACGGCGTGCTGATGCTGCTGGAACTCGATCCCTGGGCGCGCCTGCAGCAGCAGTACGGGGACGACTGCATCCTGGCGCTGGACGAACGGCTCGACCAGCTCGTGCGTCAGCAGCTGCGCGGCGGCGACTGGCTGCTGCCGCTGCCGCGCGGCGTGTGGGCCGCCTACCTGCCGTGCACCGATCCGCTGGGCGCGCTGGACGCCGCCGACCGGGTGCGCGCCCGCGTCGCGACGCTCGACTACCGCTGGTCGGGCCAGGCGCTGCCCTTGAGCGCGAGCCTGGGGCTGGCCCATTGGCAGGACTGGCGGCGCGAGCCGCAGCAGGGCGCGGACCAGTTGCTGCAGCAGGCCCGCCAGGCCTTGGCGATGGCGCGCGGCGCCGGCTGCAACTGCGTGCGCGCCTATGCGGCCATCCCGTCGGGACGCAACCGCTACAGCGGCACGCGACCTGCGTAGCCTGTCATCTCGAGGTAGCCCCAGCCCAGCGTGCGGCCGGCCTCGTCGGCCACGCGCGCGACGCCTTCCCAGTACGGGAAGCCGGTGCTGCGGCGCGCGTCGATCTCCTGGGCCGCGTACGCCGCCTCGACCATGAACACGCCGCGCGGCGTGCGGATCCGCCAGCGGACCGGGTAGGTCGCCAGGCTGACCGGGCTCTTCCAGAACGCCAGGGGTTCGAACTGGAGCTGCTGCTCGAAGTCGACCGGCGCGCCGCCCGTCGCCGCGCGCCAGCTGCCCCCGGTCCAGATCGCCGCACCGTCCTGTCCGCGCATCCGGAACAGCGTCAGCGACGCGCCGTCGTCGAGGTTCAGTCCGAGCCAGTCCCAGCCGACCGCGCGGTCCGGTGCCGCGTCGGCGCCGCGGCCGAGGTACTGGTTGCTCCATTCGTGATCGAGCCACGCGCGGGCGCGCAACTCGCGCGTGCCGCCTTCGCGCAACGCCAGCCGGCCCGTGCCCGCCAGTTGCGGCTCGCTGACGTAGCGGCTGGCCTGCTGCGCGCCCGGGCCCTTGCGCGACCAGCCGGCCCGCCCTTGCAGCAGCGGTGCCTGCGGCGCGTCCAGCGTCAGCTCGAGCGCGAAGCCGGCGGCCTCGCTCGCCATCAGGAGCGCGTAGCGGCTGCGGCCCCCGGGCCCGTCGACGCGGCGCAGCTGCCAGCCGGCCATGCGCACGCGGGTGTCGTCGAGCTCGGTCCGCGCGTTCGCGAAACCGTGGCGCAGCACCTGCTGGTCATGCAGCAGACGTTGCCGGCCGAGGTCCGAGATCGCCGCATGGCCCAGCATCAGCTGGTCGGGCGCGAAGGCCGACGACAACGGCCGCTTCAGGTCGTTGCGGACCCGGAAGAAGGTGAGCTGGAAGCCGAAGTCCGGGCGAGGGCTGCCGGCGCCGTCCGTGCCAACCGCCGCGGCCGCGCCCGAACCCAGCTGGAGCACCCCGGTCACGTACCACCATTCGACGCGCGTCCCGGGATGCGCGCCGTGGTCGCGCGGGAAGCGCAGCGGTGCGGTGGACAAGGTCTCCGAGGCCGGTGCGGCAGCAGGTGCGGCAGCAGGTGGGGCAGCGGGTCCCGCAGCCGATGCCGGCGCCTTCGCGGCACTGGCCTTCCGGCCTTGGGCGAAGGCGGCCCCGGGCGCGGCCGTGAGCGCCGCCAGTCCGAATCCACCCAGCAGCGGGCGTCGTCCGATCATCACCAGTCCTCCCGCACGGCGCGCAAGGCCTCGCCGCTGCCGGCGCGCAGCGCGCGGGCGCTGGCCCAGGCGGCGGTCGCGCCGGTGGCGAGCAGGCTGGCCGCCAGCAGCGCCGCGACGCGCCAGCCGGGGATGGACCAGTCCATGCTCCAGTGGAAACTCTGCGGATTGAGCCGGAACACCAGCACCGCGCTGATCGCCAAGCCCACCACCAGCCCCATGACCGCGCCGGCCAGGGCCTGCAGCAGCGTCTCGGCGAGCACCAGCCGGCGCAGCATGGCGCGCGTCAGCCCGAGGTGCAGCAGCAGGCCGAACTCGCGGCGCCGCGCCAGCAGTTGCGCCGACAGGCTCGCGGCCACGCCGAACAACCCCAGGCCCAGCCCCACCGCCTGCAGCCAGTAGGTGATCGCGAAGCTGCGGTCGAAGATCGCCAGCGAGAAGCGCCGCAGATCGCCGGCCGAGGCGATCTCCAGCGACTCCGGCGCGCCGGCGGCGGCCCGCATGGCCGCTTGCACGGCGATCGGATCGGCGCCGGGCTTCAGCCACAGCGCGAGCTCGGTGATCGCGGCGTCGCCGCTGAGGCGCTCCCAGTCGCGACGCTCCATCAGCACCGCGCCGCTCTGGCGGCTGTAGTCGCGCCAGATCGCCTTCACCGCGACCGGCAGCTGGCGCCCGTCGAGCCGGAGCATGAAGCGGTCGCCGGGCGCGAGCCGGAGTTCGTCCCGCATCGCCTCGTTGATGTAGACCGGCTGCAGGCCCTCCGGCAGCGCGACGGCGTCGCCCTGCAGCGGCAGCCGGTGATCGAGCGGCCGCGCCAGCAGCGTCGTGCCGCCGGTCATCCCGCGCACCCGGATCCCGATCGCGCGGGTGCGCTGCGCGGCCACGCGCTCGACGCCCGGCAGCGCCGCCGCCGACGCCGCCAACCCCGGCGGCATGGGCTGGCCCTGCTGGGCGCTGTCGCGGGCGGTCTGGCGCAGGTAGAGATCGGCGGGCAGCATGTCGCTCAGCCACTGGTCCAGCGAATTCCGGAAGCTCGCCACCATCACGAGCATCGCCACGGCGAGCGCCAGCGCCACCAGCACGCCGGCGATCAGCCGGCCCGCTTCGCCCGCCTGGTCGCGGGCCCGCTCGACAGCCAGCAGCGGCAGGGCGCGCCGCGCCGCCCAGCCGCGCAGCAGGCCGGTGATCGCGCGCAGCACGAAGGGCACCGTGCCCAGCGCGCCGAGCAGCAAGGCGACCATCGCGGCGTAGGTGCCGAGCGGCAGCCCGGAGACGGCAGGCATCCAGGTCAGCGGCCAGGCCGCGGCCAGCAGCACGGGTCCCGCCCACCACCAGCGGCCGGTGTCGCCGCCGCTGCCCAGGCCCTTGAGCACCTGCGCCACCGGCAGCCCGCGCAGCCGCGCCAGGGGCAGGGCCGCCGCGCCCAGGCTGACCAGCGGGCCAAGCGCGAGCAGCCCCGCGATCGACGCCGGCGAGAGCTGCAGTTGGGGGCGTCCGCCGCTGAGTCCGGTCAGGCCGCTGCCGAGATCGCCGCCCAGCGCATGCAGGCCGAGCTCCGCGAGCGCGACGGCCAGGCCCAGGCCGAGCACCGCGCCCGCGAGGCCCAGCGCCAGCGCTTCCGACACCAGCAGCGCCAGCCGCTGCCGCGCGCTCATGCCGAGCACGCCCAGCAGCGCGAGTTGCGGGAGCCGCTGCGCCACCGACAGGCTGTGCACCGCGAAGACCATGAAGGCGCCGACGAACAGCGCCATCAGCGACAGCACGCCGAGGTTGAGCCGGTAGGCGCGCGTGAGGCGGCGCGCCTCCTCGGCCTGCTGGCGGGCCTGGTCGGCGGGCGCCTGGGCCTGGACGCCGGCGGGCCAGTCGAGGGGCACCGCGCGACCCGGCGCCATGCGCAGCAGGATCGCGTCGAGCTGTCCGGGGCGATGCAGCAGCTGTTGCGCCCAGGCGATGTCGACGATCACCAGCGGCTGCTGGCGGTCCGGCACGCGGCCGGCGACGGGAAGCGGCGCGGGCTCGTCGGGCAGGTCCACGCGCAAGGAGGCGGGCGGGGTGGCGGACGGGTTGTCATAGCCCAGTCTCGTCCACGCGGCGTCGCTGACCAGCAGCGAGGGCTCGCGCAGCGCCCGGCCGAGGTCCGCGCCGTCCAGCCGGGGGAACCATTGCGGATGGAAGGCGCCGAGCTGCACCAGGTCCAGGCCGATCAGCCGCACGCGCTGCCAGGACCCGTCGCGACCCTGGAGACGGATGCTGGCGTCGAGCCGCGGCGCGAGCGCGGCGATGTCGTCGCGCGCCGCCAGTTCCCCGAAGAAACGGTCGGACAGCGGCGCGGCGCCGGGCGCCGGGCTGAGCTCGGTGTCGGCCTGTGCGCTGCTCTGGCGCGCGGCGGACTCGAACTGCGCCAGCGCCGAAGCGTTGATCCAGTGCACCGCGCCGGCCAAGGCCAGGCCCAGCGCGATGGTCAGCAGCGCGGCGAGCTGGCGGCCCCACTGCAGACGCAGCGCCGGCCAGGACAACTGCCACCACCAGCCCCAGGCGCGGCGCAGGCCGGCGAATGCGGAGGAGGGGGCGCCTGATGTCATCGCAACCTCAAGCCTCGACCAGGCGGCCGTGCTCGAGCCGCAGGCGGCGGTCCGCGTGTTCCGCCGCGTGCGCCGAGTGCGTCACCAGCAGGCAGGCCGCGTGCTGCTCCAGCAACTGCTGTCGCAGCAGCCGCATGACCTGGTCGGCATGCGACGGATCGAGGTTGCCGGTGGGCTCGTCGGCCAGCACCAGCACCGGCCGGTGCACCAGCGCGCGGGCGATCGCGACGCGCTGCAGCTGTCCGCCGGACAGTTGTCGCGGCAGGTGCCGCGCCTGCGCGGCCAGGCCCACCGCGTCGAGCATCTCGGCGACCCGTTTCGGGTCGGGCTTGCCCTGCAGCAGCAACGGCAGCGCGACGTTGTCGTGCACGTTCAGATGCGGCAGCACGTGGAAGGCCTGGAACACGAACCCCAGTTGCTCGCGGCGCAGTTGCGCCTGGCCGGATTCGTCCAGCGACAGGATGTCGCGGCCCAGCAGCACGACCTGACCCCGGTCCAGCGGCTCCAGCGCGGCCAGGCCGTTCAACAGCGTGGACTTGCCGCTGCCCGATTCGCCGAGCAGCGCGAGCATCTCGCCGCGATGCAGCGTGAGCGACAGGTGCTCGAAGAGCGTCTGCGCGCCGTAGCGCTTGGTCAGGCCGGTGGCCGTGAGGAGCGGGACATCCATCGTCGGAACCATCGTCGAAACCATCTTCCAAGTCGTCGTGGAGAAGCCGGAGGTCGATGGCGGGATTGTGGCGCCTGTCGCGCCGCGATCCCGGTCAATGGCCGTCGACGTGTGCGATCAGGCGGTCGAGCGCGTCCGGCGCCTCGGCGGGCACGATGCGGCGCGCGGGCATGCTGCGCAGCCAGGTGATCTGGCGTTTGGCCAGCTGGCGCGTCGCGGCGGTGCCGAGTTCCTGCAGCGCCGCGAGGTCGGGCGTCGACTCGTTCGCGTCCAGCAGTTCCCACGCCTGCCGGTAACCGACGCAGCGCATCGACGGCAGGCCCAGGTGCAGGTCGCCGCGTGCGCGCAGGCGGCGGACCTCGTCGATGAAGCCTTGCTCCAGCATCAGCGCGAAACGGTGCGCGAGCCGCGCATGCAGCCAGGCGCGCGCCGCGTCCGACGGCTCCAGCGAGAGCAGCGGCCAATCCACGCCCTGCGAGCGCTGGCGCCGGTAGAGCGCCGACATCGGCTCGCCGCTGAGCAGGCAGACCTCCAGCGCGCGCTGGATGCGTTGCGCGTCCAGCGGCGCCAGACGCGCGGCCGTCTCGGGGTCGAGTGCGGCCAGCCGCGCATGCATCGCGGGCCAGCCGTCGCGGGCCGCGTCGGCATCGAGCTGCGCGCGCAGCGCGGGATCGGCCTGCGGCAGGGCCGACAGGCCGTCGAAGAGCGCCTTGAAGTACAGCATCGTGCCGCCCACGAGCAGCGGGCGGGCGCCGCGGGCCTGGATCTCCGGCACGAGGCGCATCGCGTCGCGGACGAACTGCGCGGCGGAGTAGCTCTGCGTCGGCTCGAGGAGGTCGATCAGGTGGTGCGGCACCGCGGCGAGTTCGTCCGGCGTCGGCTTGGCGGTGCCGATGTCCATGCCGCGGTACACCAGCGCGGAATCGACGCTGATGATCTCCACCGGCTGGCGGCGCGCGATCGCGAGCGCCGCGGCGGTCTTGCCGCAGCCGGTCGGACCGGCGATGCAGAGCGGGGCCAGGTCGTGCCCGCTCATGACGAACGCGGTTGCGGTTGCGGTTGCGGATGCGGGTGGCCGTGCCGGCGCACCAGCGTCCAGGCGCAGGTCGCCGTGCACAGGCCCAGGACCATCATGGTGGCGGCGAGCGGCGTCACCGTGCCGTCGAGGCTGGCGCTGAGCCACGCGCCGACGGCGAACGCGACGAGCGCGATGGCGAAGCCCGACAGCGCCGCCGCCGCGCCGGCCTGCCGTGGGAACGGTCCGACGGCGCCGGCCTGGCCGCAGGGCTGGAGCACGCCGTGGCCGAGCATGATGCCCACGTGCGGGATCATCAGCGCCCAGGGCGAGGGCGGCAGCACGAAGGCGGCCAGGCCCATGCCCAACGCGCCCAGCGCGGTGAAGCACGCGCCGCGCGCGACGGTGTCGGCGATGCTGAGCGTGCGCAGCCAGCGCCGGCAGATCAGGGTGCCGGTGACGTAGAGCCCGGCGCCGCCGGCGACGAGCGCGCCGTAGCTGTGATGGCGCAAGCCCAGGACCTCGATGACCACGAAGCTCGATCCGGCGAGGAAGGCGTACAGCGTCGCATAGGCCAGCGCGGTGAGCAGTGCGTAGGCGCGGAAGGTCGGGTTCGAGAGCACGGTCTGCCAGTTGGCGACCAGGCCCGACGGCCGCAAGGCGGCGGGATCGGGACGCGCCAGGCTCTCGGGGACGCGCAGCGCGATCAGCGCCAGCGTTGCCGCGCCGAAGACGGCGGTCGCCAGGATCGCCCAGCGCCAGCCGACGCCCGCCGCGAGCACGCCGCCGATCAACGGCGACGCCAGCGCGATGAGGCCGAGTCCGGACAGCGCCTTGGCCATCATCCGCGCGCCTTCGTGCGGCTCGAACCAGTCGCGCAGCATCGCTCGCGCGACGACGACCGCCGCGGCCAGGCCCAGGCCCTGCAGCGCGCGGCAGGCGACCAGGCCCTCGATCGTCGCGGCCAGCGCCGCACCGATGGCGGCGGCGACGTACAGCGACAGTCCGCCCAGCAGCACCGGCCGGCGGCCGAAGCGGTCGCCCAGCGGGCCCAGCAGCAGTTGCGAGAGCCCGAACGCGAGCATCAGCGCGGACAGCGTCAGCTGCGTCGCGCCCATGCCGGCGTGCAGGTCGGCGCGCAGGCCAGGGAGGGCCGGCAGGTAGAGGTCGGTCGTGACCGGCTGCAGGCCGAGCAGCATCGCCAGCGCGACGACCTGCAGCGCGGGCGCGGGGCCTGCGTCGCGGTCAGCCGCCGCCGGCGACGGAACGCTCAAAAGCGCTCCCAGGGCGCGAGGTAGCGCCACTGTCCCGGCGGGAGCTGACCCAGCGGGATGCGGCCGATGCGCACGCGCTTCAGGCCCAGCACCTTCAGGCCGACCAGCTCGCACATCCGGCGGATCTGGCGCTTGCGGCCCTCGCGCAGGACGAAGCGCAACTGGTCCTCGTTGGCCCAGCTGACCTTGGCCGGCTTCAGTTGCACGCCGTCCAGCTCCAGGCCGTGCATCAGCATCGCGATCGCGCGCGGGTCGAGCGCCTGCTGCGGATGCAGCTCCGGATCGGCGTTCTCGACGGCGACGCGGACCAGGTATTCCTTCTCGACGTCGGAGTCCTCGCCGATCAGGTGGCGCGCGATGCGGCCGTCCTGCGTCAGCACCAGCAGTCCGGTGGAGTCGATGTCCAGGCGGCCGGCCGGCGCGAGCCCGCGGCCGTGGCCCGGCGCCCAATGGATCTTGGACGGGTCCTCGCCCCAATGGGTGTCGGCCTTGACCAGCACGGACGCGGGTTCGTAGCCGTCCTCGGCCTGGCCGGAGACGTAGCCGATCGGCTTGTGCAGCAGGATGGTCACCCGCTGGGCCTGCTGTTCGCGGGCGGCCGGATCGACCTCGATCTTCGCGTCCGGGCCGACGCGCTGGCCCAGCGTCGCGAGTTCGCCGTCGACGCTCACCCAGCCGGCCTCGATCCACTCGTCGGCTTCGCGGCGCGAGGCCAGGCCGAGCTCGCTCATGCGCTTGGACAGTCGTTCGCCGGCGTCCTGGTCGGCGAGTCGCATCGGCGCGGGCTGGCGTGGCGCGTCCGGCTGGCGCGGACGGTCGGTGCGCTCGGCGCGCTCCTCGCGTTCGGCGCGGGCATGGACGTCGGACGGGTGGCCCGCATCGCGGTCGCCGTACGGCGCGCGGCGGGGGCGGTCCTCGCCGTAGCGGGCACCCGGGCCATTGCCGGGACCGTGGCCGGGGCCGTTGCCGTAGCGCGCGCCTTCGTTGCCACGGGCGTAGCGGTCGCCGCCGCGATCATCGCGCGGGCGGTCGCCGTAGGGCCGGTCGCCTTGGGGCCGATCGCCATAGGGCCGATCACCTCGGGGACGGTCACCTTGAGGCCGGTCGCCATAGACGCGGTCGCGCTGCGGGCGGTCGCCGTAGGAGCGATCCCCCTGAGGACGGTTGCCGTAGGAGCGATCCCCTTGCGGACGATCACCATGAGGACGATCACCATGAGGACGGTCGCCTTGAGGCCGATTGCCTTGCGGACGATCCCCCTGTGGGCGGGCAGGACGGTCGCCGTACCTGTCATCCCGACGGGGGCGGTCGCCCTCGAAGCGGGGACGGTCCTCCGAGCGCGGACGGTCGCCGTACGGACGGCGGTCGCCGCCCTCGGGGCGACCGGAGAAGCCGGGGCGATCGCCGTGGCCTCGCGGGCCGCCCTGGCCGCCTCGATCGTCCTGACGCGGGCCGCGGTCTGGCCGGTCGCCGTAACGGCCTTCGCGCGGCTGCTGGCCCCCGGGACCGCCGCGGCGGTCGTCGCGACCTTGCGGGCCGCGGGCGTCCTGGCCGCGACCCTGGCCCCGATCATCGCGACGCGGGTCGCGTTGCGGTCCCCGACGCTGCTGGTTTTCCTCGGCCAGGCGCTGCTGGAACGCGGCTTCGCGTTCGGCGCGGTCGGCCTGGGCCTGCGCCAGCGTGGGACGGGGCTTGTTGACGCCCTTGCCGCGCAGGGGCGCGCGGCGCGCCCCCTTGTCGGTCTGGTTGTCCGCCGACGTGGCATCGGCCGGTTTGTTCTTGTTGAGTTTGAGCGTGGCCATGTCGGTACTGCTTCGGGTGGATTGCGAGGGTCGCGGGGCGGAAGGGGCAGGAAAGAGGGCGGAGCGTTGCGGGGACGGTGAGCCGGAGAACGGGCGGTCGTGCGGTCGGGCGGTCGGGCGCGCGCGGTAAGTCGCCGGAGCTCAGCGCCCGCGCAGGAACAGCGCGTCCAGGTCGCGCAGGGTCAGTTGGCGCCAGGTCGGGCGGCCGTGGTTGCACTGGTCGGCGCGCTCGGTCCGTTCCATGTCGCGCAGCAGGGCGTTCATCTCGTCGATCGTCAACTGGCGGTTGGCCCGCACCGCGCCATGGCAGGCCATCGTCGCGAGGATCTCATGCTGCGCGCGCTCGATCGCATGGCTGGCGTCGAACTGCGCCAGCTCGGCCAGCACGCCGCGCGCCAGTTCGACGACGTCGCCGCCGGCCAGCAGCGCCGGACGCTCGCGCACGGCCAGCACCTTCGCCGACAGCGGCGCGATGTCGAGGCCCAGGCGTTGCAGCGTGTCGGCATGCGCCTCCGCGGTCGCGATCTCGGCCGGTGTCGCGGCGAAGGTCACCGGGATCAGCAGCGGCTGCGAGTCGATGCGGGTCTCGCCGAGCGCGGTCTTCAGGCGCTCGTAGACGACGCGCTCGTGGGCCGCGTGCATGTCGATGATGATCAGGCCCTGCGCGTTCTCGGCCAGCACATACACGCCCTGGATCTGCGCGATCGCGCGGCCCAGCGGCCATTCGCCGGCCTGGCTGGACGGCAGCGGGGCGGCCGGTGCGTTGCCCAGCGCCGACAGCGCGGAAGGCGCCGCAGGGGAGGTCGGCAGGCCGCCTCTGGGCGCGGAGGCATACAGCGCTTCGGCCTGTTCCAGCGCGAGCGCCGTCTGCGCGCGGGTCGGGATCGGTGCGCGCCAGCCCTCGGGACCGGCAAAGCGGGCGGAAGGCGCCGTGTAGGCCGCCGGGGGCTCGTAGGCGGCCTGGCCGGGCGACAGGTTGCCGGCGGTCTGGCCGTCGGCGCTTGAAACACCTGACGCACCTGACGTGCCTGACGCACCTGAAGCGCCGCCCATGCCGCCCTGTTCCCACGCCGGCGTGCCGGTCCAGCGCTGACGGCCGGTCGGAGCGGCGGGGTCGGCCGGGGTCGATCCATCGGCGGCGTGCTGGCCGTCCTCGCTGCTGCGGGACAAGGCCAGCGCGGCCACCACGGCGCGGCGCACCTGCTGATGGATCTCACGGCCGTCGCGGAAGCGGACCTCGATCTTGGTCGGATGGACGTTGACGTCGACCAGCTCGGGCTGGACGTCGATGAACAGCACATAGCTCGGCTGGCGATGGCCGTGCAGGACATCGTCGAAGGCCGAGCGGATCGCGTGCGAGATCAGCTTGTCGCGCACATAACGGCCGTTGACGTAGACGTACTGCATGTCGGCGCGGGCGCGGGCGGCCTCGGGCAGGCCGACGCGGCCGTGGATGCGCATCGGGCCGACCTCGGCGAAGACCTCGCGGCTTTGCGCGATGAAGTCCTCGTTGAGGACTTCGGCGATCCGTTGCGGCAGCGGCGCGGCGCGCCACTGGTCGACCAGCTTGCCCTCGTGCCAGACGGCGAAGCCGACGTCGGGGCGGGCCAGCGCGTGGCGGCGCAGCGCTTCGAGGCAGTGGGCGAGTTCGGTGCTCTCGCTCTTGAGGAACTTGCGGCGGGCGGGCGTGTTGAAGAACAGCTCGCGGACCTCGACGGAGGTACCTCTGGCGCGGGCGGCGGGGCTGAGCTCGCCGGTGCGGGCTTCCAGGCGCCAGGCATGGGCGGCGCCGATGAAGCGGGAGACCAGGGCCAGTTCGGCGATCGACGACACGGCGGCGAGGGCCTCGCCGCGGAAGCCCATCGTGGCGACGGCCTCCAGGTCGTCCAGGGTGCCGATCTTGCTGGTGGCGTGCCGCTTGATGGCCAGGGGCAGTTCGCCGTCGGGGATGCCGTGGCCGTCGTCCTCGACGATGAGGCTGCGGATGCCGCCGGCGATCAGCTTGAGCTGGATCTGGCCGGCGCCGGCGTCCAGGGCGTTGTCGACCAGTTCGCGGACCACGGACGCCGGGCGTTCGACGACCTCGCCGGCGGCGATCTGGGAGATCAGTTCATCGGGGAGTTCGCGGATCGCGCGCCGGCCCGCGGGGGCGCCGGTGTCGAATGCGGCCGCGGCGTTCGCCGTCGGGGCGAGGGTGTCGTCCATGGGGTGATTGTAGAAGGTGAGCGCTCCCAGCCTCCTGTCTGCCTCGCTTCTTCGCGGTGACGTCGATCAGGGCGCCATGTGCAGGGCCGGCCAAGTCAGCAGGCGACGCGGAATGAGCACGCCGAGGTCATGGCGTATCCGCCAGGTCCAGTAAGCCGCAAGAAGGACGACCCAAAGCAATATCAACGGCCTCGTCCATTCCGGTGAGACTTCGTCGATCACGCGATGGGTGTACCAGTTCCATGTCGGACGGGCTTGCGCCAGGCAGACGTTCATCAGCACGTGGCACAGCACGGCGGGCCAGATCGACCGCGTCGCGACGTAGATCGTTCCGAGCAGGAGCCCGCCGACCAACAGCCACGTCAGCCGATCGACATCCGTCAGCGCTCCCCTGCCATGCATCGCAGCAAACAGGAAGGACTGGGTCGCCACGGCCAAGGCCAGAGGCATGCCGATCCGGGTGAAGCAGCCCAGTGCAACTTGGCGGTACACGAACTCCTCGAACAACGCGCCGCCGATGATGGGAAGTAGCGAGGCCGCCAGCGCCAGAGGTGTGACCAGTGACAAGGTGTCGAGCTCGGCGAAGCGGCTGGTGCCGACCAGCAGGGTGATAGGAATGGCGACGCAGCACAGTCCGGCGAACAGCCATCCCACGAGCGAGGCGCGCTGTTTTCCCGTTTCTCCGGGAGAGAAGAGACGGTATCGATGACGAGTGCCGAAAATGAGCAGGATCAGGAACGCACTCAATACGGCGAATGGCAGGGTCGATCCCGCTGTGGCGAAATCGACCCACTCGCGCCAAGGGCACGCAAACAGTCCCCAGACCGTGAGCAGGATGCCCACATAGACAGCCAGGGGCTCCAGCAGCGCGCCGATGGCGGAGGCGATGCGAAGGATGGTGGGATGCATGGCGGGCAAGGAAAAAAGGAGCCTGACGAGTCAGGCTCCTGGGTTGAGGGTTACCAGCAGGCAGCAAATGCTTGCAGCATCGTCTTGTAGCCGTTGCGTCCCGTCATCTCAGCCATCGAACACTGGAAGAAGGATTCGGGTCCCTTTGGTTCGAACTGCGGTTCGCCGGTGTAATTCCAGTTGTCGCCCATGCCCGTCGCGCCGACCTCGCCGCCGCCGGCCAGGGTGAGCAGGGGATGGTCGAGGCTCAGTTCCTCGAAGCTGTTGTCTTGGCTCATTTCAAAGTCCTTCTGGTCAATCAACAGGATGGGCATCCGTCGATGCCCGTTGAGAAACCCCCGGAGGCGGAGCTCATTCTTTGAACCCCGACCAGAGTCGTCGATAGGCATTTGTTCCATCGCATCGAAGGGTCAGGAAGGTGGGTACGACTGACTCTGTTCGGTGGGGCACTCAGCAAATCCAGGTCGGTCGATCTCGCGTTTCGTCACCGGTTGACATGGAACCGCCCGCCATAATCCGCGCCCATGGATCTGATGCACTTCCTTCTCGACTTCATCCTGCACGTCGACAAGCACCTCGCCGAGTTCGTGACCGCCTACGGCATGTGGGTGTACGCGCTGCTGTTCCTGATCGTGTTCGTCGAGACCGGCCTCGTGGTGATGCCTTTCCTGCCGGGCGACTCGCTGCTGTTCGTCGTCGGCGCGCTGTGCGGGACGGGGATGATGAGCCTGCCGCTGGCGATCGCCGTGCTGCTCGTCGCCGCGATCCTGGGCGACCAGTGCAACTACACGATCGGCCGCTACTTCGGGCCCAAGGTCTTCCAGTGGGAGCAGTCGCGCTTCTTCAACAAGCGCGCCTTCGACGCCGCGCACGAGTTCTACGAGAAGCACGGCGGCGTCACCATCATCCTGGCGCGCTTCATGCCCTTCATCCGCACCTTCGCGCCCTTCGTGGCCGGCGTCGCGGCGATGACCCGCAGCCGCTTCACGGCCTACAACGTCGCCGGCGGCGTGATCTGGGTCGTGGGCCTGACGATGGCGGGCTACCTCTTCGGCAACATCCCCTTCGTGCAGACCCATCTCAGCAAGATCATCTGGGCCATGATCCTCATCCCCGGCCTCATCGCGCTGTACGGCGGATGGCGCGCCTCACGCGCCAAGCCGGCGGTCTGAGCGCGGGAAAACACCGACGCGCCTAGCGCGCAAACACCGGGGGTGAGCTTCGTCATGGTGAGATCGCAGGGCTATCCTCGCCCGCTGTTTTCACCGCCGATCACGCTCATGCAACACAGCATCCTCAGCAAGGCCATCACCCTGGCCCTGAGTCTGACCGCCGCGATCGCGGCAGCGCCCACGCAGGCCCAACAGGCCGCGATCACGACCGCTTCCGCCACTTCCGCAGCCGCTCCGGCGCCTGCCGTGACCATGCTGCTGCGCGATCCCGCCGTGTCCGTGCGCCACCTGGCCTTCGTCTACGGCGGCGACCTGTGGATCGCCAACCGCGACGGCAGCCAGCCGCGCCGGCTCGCCGGTCACGCGGCCGGCGAGTTCGCGCCGCGCTTCTCGCCCGACGGCCAGTGGATCGCGTTCTCCGCGGGTTACGACGGCAACACTGATGTCTACGTGATCGCCGCCAGCGGCGGTCAACCGCGCCGCCTGACCTGGCACCCGGCCGCCGACCAGGTGACCGGCTGGAGCCCCGACGGCAAGCGCGTGCTGTTCGCGTCCAACCGCGAGGTGCTGAATACCCGCAGCAAGCAGCTGTTCGAGGTGGCCGTGGACGGCGGCTTCGAGCACAAGGTGATGGAGGCCGTCGCCTATGAGGGCGTGTGGTCGCCCGACGGCACGCGCCTGGCCTACCGCCCCAACGGCGCGGCCTACTCGGGCCCGAGCGGTTGGCGCCAGAGTCGCGGCGGCACGACGCCGCCGATCTGGATCCTCGATCCCAAGGGCAAGACCTGGGAGCAGATCCCGCACGTCAACGCCACCGACAGCAACCCGATCTGGATGGGCGACGAGGTCGTCTTCATCTCCGACCGCAACGACGGTGCGGCCAACCTCTTCGCGTTCCACACCAAGACCAAGGCGCTGCGCCAGCTGACCAGGGAGACCGTCTGGGACGTCCGCAGCGCCGACGGCCGTGACGGCCGCATCGTCTACGAGGCGGGCGGACAGCTGAAGGAAGTCGGCATCGAGGGCGGCACCTCCCGCATCCTCAGCGTCGGGCTCAACGAGCCGAGCAACGAGGCGCGCGTGCAATGGAAGGACGCCGCGAAGACCATCACCGGCGCGTCCCTGTCGGCCACCGGCAAGCGCGTCGTGATCAGCGCGCGCGGCGAGGTCTTCACCGTGCCGGTGAAGGACGGCGTCGTGCGCAACCTGACGCAGACCTCCGGCGTGCGCGAGAAGGACGCCCTGTGGAGCCCCGACGGCCAGCAGGTCGCCTATGTCTCCGACGAGCCCGGCATGCGCCACCAGGTCGTGATCCGCGACCAGCTCGGCGACCAGGCGGCCAACAAGCCCACGCGCAAGCTGCTGCTGCCCGAGACCGGCTACTACACGCTGCTCGCCTGGTCGCCCGATGGCGCGCGGCTGGTGCTGCAGGACAACCACCTGAACCTCTACCAGTTGCCGCTGGGCGGCGCGCAGTCCGGCAAGCTGGCGAAGATCGACAGCAGCGAGCGCCGCGCCGGCTTCGACGTCGGCTTCTCGCCGGACGGCCGCTACCTGGCCTACACGGTGGCAGGCAGGAACTTCTTCAGCCAGGTCCGCATCGCCGACTTCCAGACCGGCCAGCAGCACACCGTCACCGACGGCCTGAGCCACGCCGGCCTGCCGGCGTTCTCGACCAAGGGCGACGTGCTGTTCTTCGCCGCATCGATCAACTCCGGTCCGGCCCAGGTGGGCCTGGACATGTCCACGCAGGAGCGCCCGGTGCGCATGGGCCTGTACGCGGCGGTGCTGCGCGCGGACGGCAAGTCGCCGCTGGACCCCAAGGCCGGCGACGAGGAGTCCAAGGACAGGAAGGCGGACGAGGACAGGAAGGACGACAAGTCGGACAAGTCCGATAAGTCCGATAAGTCCGAGAAGGCCGACAAGGATGCCAAGGAGTCGAAGGACGCCAAGGACACGAAGGACGACAAGAAGGACGAGGGCAAGGACGTCAAGCCCAAGGTCAAGCCGGTGCGCATCGACTTCGCCAGCCTGAAGGATCGCATCGTGGGCCTGCCGGTGGCGACCGCGCGTTATGACGACCTCGCCGTGGCGGACGATGGCGCGCTGTTCTACATCGAGCGCAAGCAGCCCGGCGCGTCCATCGATGCCGAGGGCGGCAACGGCAGCAAGGGCGACCTGTACCGCTTCGACTTCGAGGAGAAGAAGGCGAAGCTGGTCAAGCCGCAGATCGAGGGCTACAGCCTGAGCCCGGACGGCAAGAAGATCCTGCTGAACCCGGGCGCCGGTCGCCTGGAGATCGCCGATGCCAAGGAGAAGATCGACACCAAGGGCATCGACCTGTCGGGCCTGAAGACCCGCGTGGATCCGCGCGCCGAGTGGCGTCAGATCTTCGACGAGACCTGGTGGATGGAGAAGGAGTTCTTCTACGACCCGAACCTGCACGGCCTGGACTGGAAGGGCATCTATCAGCGCTACTCGCCGCTGGTGGCCGGCGTGCAACGCCGCGAGGACCTGAACGACCTGCTGGTCGAGATGATCGGCGAGCTGCAGGTCGGTCACAACCGCGTGGGTGGCGGCGACGTGCACCAGGAGCCGCGCGTCGCGGTGGGCCTGCTGGGCTCGGACTTCAGCGTCGACAACGGCAAGTACCGCATCAAGACGATCTTCAAGGGCGACCGCTGGGATCCCTACCTGAAGGCGCCGCTGGCGGCGCCGGGCCTGGGCGTCAAGGAAGGCGACTACCTGCTGGCGGTCAACGGCCAGCCGGTGGACGGCACGCACAACCTGTACCAGCAGTTGGAGAACACGGTCGGCAAGCAGGTGCAGCTGACGGTCTCGGCGAATGCGAACGGGCAGGGCGCGCGACGCGTGACCGTCGAGCCGATCGCGACCGAGGGCCGGCTGCGCCAGTGGGCCTGGATCGACCACAACCGCGAGGAAGTGGATCGCCTGAGCGGCGGCAAGATCGCCTACGTCTACATGCCGGACACGGCGGGACCGGGCTTCCAGCACTTCAACCGCATGTTCTTCGCCCAGGTGGACAAGCCGGGGCTGATCGTCGACGACCGCCGCAACGGCGGCGGCCAGGCGGCGAACTACGTGACGGAGCTGCTGAACCGCGCCTACCTGGGCAGCTGGAAGGACCGTGACGGCCTGATCTACGACACGCCCGCCGGTGCCATTTACGGCCCGAAGGCGATGCTGATCGACCAGGACGCGGGATCGGGCGGGGACTTCATGCCCTACGCGTTCAAGCGCACGGGTCTGGGTCCGCTGATCGGCAAGCGGACCTGGGGCGGGCTGATCGGCATCGCCGCGAACCCGAGCCTGATCGACGGCGGTTTCCTCGTGGTGCCGTTCTTCCGCTTCTTCACGCCGGAAGGCGAGTGGCGCATCGAGAACGAAGGCGTCGCGCCGGACATCGATGTCGATCTGGATCCGGTGGCGGTCAACGCCGGCCGTGATGTGCAGCTCGAAGCCGGCGTCGCGAACGTGCTTGAGCGCCTCAAGACCTGGAAGCCGATCCAGCGCACGACGGCACCGGCGATGCCGACGCAGGTCGGCAAGTAAGGCTGTTCGCCGACGCTGATCAGAACGGGGCTTCGGCCCCGTTTTTCATTGGTGCTGAAGCTTGCTGAATCCTGACCGGTTTCCCACTGAAGAGGGTGTGGGATCTGCGTTGGGGGAGAGGGCCGCTCAAGCGCCATTCTCATGTCTACCATCACCTTGACGTGATATCACGCAAAGGTTATGGTCTTGACTTCCAACGAATGTTCTCCCGTCGCATGGGACGTCTTCTTTCATGATGAGTTTGTCGCCGAATTCGAAGCTTTGGAACTGGATGTCCAAGACGCTTTGGTGGGCGCTGCCGGCGCCATTGAATTGACGGGACCGATGACTGGCCGGCCGCACGTGGACACGCTTCACGGGTCGAAGTTTCCCAACATGAAGGAACTGCGATTCACAGCAAATGCCGGCAAAGAAGTGTGGCGCGCCGCGTTCGCTTTTGATCCCGACCGGCAGGCATGCGTGCTGGTTGCGGGCGCGAAACAGGGCAGGAGTCAGGCGATGTTCTACGAGCAATTGATTCGCATCGCCGATAGGCGATTTGCGGATCATCTTGTTCGCAAGGGCAATCAGGGCAATCAGGGCAAGACGTTTGCGAGGTAATGAAATGAGCCGATCACTCAAAAGCATCGTCGCGGAGCTTCCACCAGAGCGGCGCGCCAAGGTTGAGGCCAAGAGTCGTGAGATGGCCGACGACATGATCCGTTACGCGGAGACACTTGCACAGGCGCGTCGCGCTCTGGAAAAAACTCAGACCGAATTGGCCGACGTCCTGCAGATCAAGCAGAACGCGGTCGCTCAATTGGAGAAGCGCAGCGACATGCTGCTTTCGACACTGCGGAAATACGTGTCCGCGATGGGGGCAGAACTCCAGCTCAGCATTCGCACCGCCGCCGGGGTTGTGATCGTGCTGGATGGTTTCGGCACGCTTTCACGTGATGGCGCACCGTTGCTTGCGGTGCGGCAGGGCGTCGTCGCGGGAAAATCATTGAAGAGGAAGCGCTGAGCTGCGCCTCGCCTGACAGGCGGCACGGGCCTGCAGGTCGCCTACAAGCCGCTCTCGCGATGTGCTTCAGCCAGGCTTTGCCGGATCTTCTTGTACTGCTTCCAATCGAACTTGCAGAGGAAGCTGGCCGCGCACTCGGCGCCACGTCGGAACAGATCCACCTTGGCCGACTGGGATAGATCGAAATCCAGCCAATGGTGGTCGCCGGTGTCGATCTCGCTGACCAGGAAACGATAGTTCGGATTCCGCTTGATGAAGTCGAAATCCAGCGTGTGACGGGCTGAATCGAAGATGGCGCCAGCGAGCGCACCCGGTCCGGCGATGTCCCGAGGTTCCTTGCGGTTGGTCCCGATCTTGGCGCCGAAGGTCGGCGCCGCCGGCACGCTGTTCTTCTTGTGGAACAGGTCGATCGGGAAGTTAGACATGATGCCGCCGTCGACCAGGAGCGCCTCCTTCGGAAGGCGTCCTTCGGACTGCGCGAGTTCCCGCCACGCCGCGGCGCTGCCGGCAGGCACCTTCCGTCGCACCGGGTGGAAGAAGAAGGGGGCGAGGCCTCGCGGCTCGCGTACAACCGCTATGACCAGCGTCCTGCTGAAGTTGCCCGTCTGACGGCGGCGCTCGCGGCAGCGGGCTACGGCAATGTAGCCACTTTCCTCGACGTCGGCACTGACGGACAGGCCTTCGGATGCAGCGACGCGACGCACGCGTTGCTTGCCATCCGCGGCACGCAGCCCGATGCGGTCGGCGACCTGTTCAATGATGTGGATGCCCTGCTGACGCCGTGGATGGACGGGCCTCCCGGCGCCAAGGTCCATGCAGGCTTCAAGAGGTCGGCCGAAGGCCTGTGGGACGACGTCGGTCCCTGGGTCGCGGAGCAGAAGGGCAAACGGCTCACGTTGTGCGGACACAGCCTCGGTGCAGCCATCGCGACGCTGCTCTGCCGTCGCGCCAACGCCGACGCGCTGGTGACCATCGGCTCGCCGCGCGTCGGAAATGAGGTGTTCGCCAGCGACGTCACCACCTACCTGTCCGTCGTCGGCCGTGAGCACCACCGGATCGTCAACTGCTGCGACGTCGTGGCGCGCATTCCTCCAGAGTGGGCGGCGTACCATCATCTGGGCGGCGACTGGACCTACATCGATGGGAACGGAGCGATCCACGTCTCTCCGACGCCAACGTTCGTCGACGGCGACCGTCCGCGCGCGGCGCTGGAGTACCTGCGTCAGTACGCCTTCCAGCGCGGTGCCGTCCTCGTGCGCGATCTCGCGGACCACGCGCCCATCAACTGCCTGCGCGCGTTCTGGCCCTGATCGCGAGCGCCGTCTTCACAACGCCCGATGGCGGGCCGCCAGCGGCGGATTCTTCGCGAAGTAGCGCGCGATGCCGGTCGCCAGCGCCTTGACCAGGTCGTCCTGGTAGTCGGGATCGCGCAATCTGGCCTCTTCCTCAGGGTTGGAGATGAAGGCCGTCTCCACCAGGATCGACGGCACGTCCGGCGCCTTCAGCACCGCGAAGCCGGCCTGCTCGACGCTGCCCTTGTGCAGCTTGGCCAGCTTGCCGATCTGCCCCAGCACCTCGCCGCCCAGCTTCAGGCTGTCCTTGATCTGCGCCGAGGTGCTCATGTCCAGCATCGCGCGCAGCACGCCGGCATCCTTCACGACCTTGGTGTTGACGCCGCCGATCACGTCGGCCGCGTTCTCCTTGTCGGCCATCCAGCGCGCGTTCGTCGAACTCGCGCCGCTGGTCGACAGCGCGAAGACCGAGGCGCCGCGCGCCTTCGGCGTGATGAAGGCGTCCGCGTGGATCGATACGAACAGGTCGGCCTGCACCCGCCGCGCCTTGCGCACCCGCTCGTTCAGCGGGACGAAGAAGTCCGCGTCGCGCGTCATCATCACGCGGATGCGCGGGTTGGAATTCAGCCGGTCGCGCAGCTTCTTGCCGATCGCCAGCACCACGTCCTTCTCTCTCAAGCCCGTGGGACCGATGGCCCCCGGGTCCTCGCCGCCATGGCCGGGGTCGATCGCGATCACGATCAGCCGGTCCAGCTTGGTCTGGCTCATCTCCGGCGCGACCTCCTTGAGCGGCGGCGCGGGCGGCGGCGGGGTGTCGATCTTCGCGATCGCCGTCGCGCTGGCCGGGCGCTGCGATGGCGCGGCGGCGGCGCTCGCGGCCTGCTCGGCCGACGAGGCCGCCGACAGCGGCCGGTCGATGCGACCGATCAGTTCGCCCAGCGCGTCGTTCACCGATTGCGCCGCGGCGGTCTCGGCCGCCTCCTTCCCTCGCACCAGGTCCAGCAGCGGATCGCGCTCGCGCGTCGGATACAGGTCCAGCACCAGTCGGTTCTGGTAGGCGGCCACGGGCTCGATCGTGAACACCTGCGGCGCCACCGTCTGCTTCAGGTCCAGCACGATGCGCACCACGCGCGGCTGGTTCTGGCCCACGCGCACCCCGGCGATGAAGGGATCGTCCGGCTTGACCTTGCCCAGCAGCTCCTTCAGGCCGGCGTTGAGCTCCAGCCCGTCGATGTCGATCACGAGCCGGTCCGGATTCGCCGCCATGAAGCTCTTGGCCGCCAGTTGGCGGTCGGACTCGATCGTCACGCGGGTGTAGTCGCTCGCCGGCCAGACACGCACGGCCACGATGTTGGTCGCGCTCGCCGCCAGCGCCGGCACGGCGGGCAGCACGGAGAAACTCAGCACCGTCGCGCCCATGCGGCCCAGCGCCTTGCGGCGGCCGCGGGACGGCAGGTCGGCGCCAGCCGGCGTGGTGTCGGCGGTCGTGTCCATGGTGGAGGAGGGCAGGCCGGTCATGTCTCCGTTCATGTCTGCGTTCATGTGAGGCAGGGCGGTTGCCGTCGGATCAGTCGGAAGGTCCGGCGAGCTGCCGGTCCAGCTCAGCCAGCAAATCCTGACCCCGCGCCGTGCGCGCTTCGGCACGAACGTCGCGGCTGTCGTCCTCGTTGACCTGGAGCAGGAGGCGCAGATCCGGCGTCGGCAGCATGCCGGCCGCCTTCTCGGGCCATTCGCTGAGCTTGAGCCCTGGCGCGGCGAACAGGTCGCGGAAGCCCGCGTCCTCCCACTCGCGCGGATCGCTGAAGCGGTAGAAGTCGAAATGATGGGCCGGGAGACCGGACAGCCCCGGTGGGGCGTAGTCTTCGACCACGGCGTAACTGGGGCTCTTGATGCGGCCGGTGACGCCCAGCGCGCGCAGCAGATGGCGCACCAGGCTGGTCTTGCCGGCGCCCAGGCCGCCGTCGAGTTCGATGCTCAGGTCCGCGATCTGCGGACAGCGGGCCAACGCCTGTGCGAAACGTTCGCAGGCGGCCTCGTCGGGCCAACGGTACGGGCGGGTTTCTAGAATGCTCAACTGCGATGAATTCCCTGGTCAACACCCCAAGGCCCGATGCGTCTTCCGAAGACCCCTCGAGCCCCTCCCGAGACCCCGACGCGCTGCGGGCGCTGTTGGTCGAGGTCCGCGCCTGGGCGCTTGAGTTCGGATTCTCACAGATTGGGGTGGCCCACGTCGATCTGAGCGATGCGGAAGCCGGTTTGCAGGCTTGGCTGGACGCCGGTTTCCATGGCGAGATGCAGTACATGGCCGCCCACGGACTCAAGCGCGCCCGACCCGCCGAGCTGGTGCCCGGCACGATCAGCATCCTGACCGCCCGCATGGACTACCTGCCCGAGGCCGCCGGCGACGACTGGCAGGACCGCGAGTGGGCCGCGATGCGCGACCCGGCGCGCGCGCAGGTGTCGCTGTATGCGCGCGGTCGGGACTATCACAAGGTGCTGCGCAATCGGCTGCAGCAACTGGCCGATCGCATCCAGGAACGCGTCGGCCCTATGGGCCATCGCGTGTTCACCGACTCCGCGCCGGTGCTGGAGGTCGAGCTGGCGAGCCGGTCCGGCATCGGCTGGCGCGGCAAGCACACGCTGACGCTGCATCGCGACAGCGGCTCGATGTTCTTCCTCGGCGAGATCTACCTGGACCTCGCGCTGCCGCCCAGCGAGCCGGTGACCGCGCATTGCGGCCAGTGCCGCGCCTGCCTCGACGCCTGCCCGACCGGGGCGATCATCGCCCCGTACCGGCTCGACGCGCGGCGCTGCATCAGCTACCTGACGATCGAGCAGGACGGGCCGATCCCGATCGAGTTCCGCGCGGCGATCGGCAATCGCATCTACGGCTGCGACGATTGCCAGCTGGCCTGCCCGTGGAACAAGTTCGCGCGCAGGAATGCGCTGCCGGACTTCGACTGGCGCGAGCCGCTGGGGCACGCGTCGCTGCTGACGCTGTTCGCCTGGGACGAGGCGACCTTCCTCAAGCGCACGGAAGGCTCCGCGATCCGCCGCATCGGCCACGCACGCTGGCGGCGCAACATCGCCGTGGCGATGGGGAACGCGTTGAGGCAAGACCTGGCGCCCGAGCTGCGCGCCGACCTGCTGGCGGCGCTGGGCGCGGCGCTGCCGGATGCGACGCGCGTCGTGGCCGAGCACATCGCGTGGGCGCTCGCGCAGGACGCGTTGCCTCGCGACGTGCCCGCCGCCGTTTCTGCCAGCTTTCCTGCCGCCGTTCCTGCCGCCGTTCCTCCCGTCACTCCTCGATCGCCTCCCTGAACGCCGCGATGAAGTCCGACACCGGCTGCGGCGAGCGCAGCCCCTGCGGCTGAACCGCGCGGACCTCGACCGGGACCTCGGGCAGCAGCGTGCGGATGTGCAGGTCGCCGCCGCTGGCCTGCGCGGTGAAGGAGTCGATGATGGCCGGCCCGAAGCCCTGTTCGGCCATCACCATCGCGATGTGGTGCGTCTGCACGGTGATGCCGGCGCGCGGCGACAGCGACAGCCGCGCCCACTGGTCGGCCAGCACGGCGCCCAGCGGGTCGCGCTCGTCGATGCGGATGAAGGGCTCCCGCAGCAGGTCCTGCAGCGCGACCGTCGTGCGCCGGTCCGCGGCCGCCTTGCCTCGCGGCGACGCGCACACGAGCCGTCCGGTGGCGACGAGTTCATCGGACAGCGCGGCGTGGGACGGACGCCCGTACACGATGCCGACGTCGCCCTCCTGCAGCAGCATCGCCCGCGCGATGTCGTTCGAGTGCAGCGTGCGCACGCTGATCGGCAGGTCGCGATAACGGCGGCGGAACGCCTTCAGCGCCTGGGGGAGGGCCTTCACCGCCAGCGAGGGCACGATCAGGATGCGGAAGCCTTGTCCCTCGCCGGTGCCCAGCGCCGTGGCCATGCGTCGCACCGATTCGAGTTGCGACATCAGCGCCTGCACTTCGGGGTAGAGGGCCTGCGCCTCGCGTGTGGGCATCAGGCGTCGCCGTTGTCGCGTGAACAGCGCGTAGCCCAGCTGCAGCTCGGCCAGCTGCAGCGACTGGGTCACCGCCGGCTGCGTCACGTGCAGGAGCTTCGAGGCCGCGCTGACGGACCCCGTCAGCATGACCGCGTGGAAGACCTCGATGTGCTTCAGCCGCATGGATAGGGCTCGCCGACGAACATAAGCCCAGCTTATACGAAGCGGCGTGATCCCGATGCACGGGACAGGCGGTGGTCACTATCGTCCGGTCATTGCACACTCCCATCCACCGAGAAAGGAACTGCCATGAAGATCTCCGCTCCCCGCGCTGGTGTCCTGGCCATCGCGATCGCCGCCGTTGCCGCCGTCGCCGCCGTCGCCCCCGGACCAGCCGCGGCCCAACCGGCCGGCACCCTCGACAAGGTGAAGGCCTCCGGCGTCATCACCGTCGCGTACCGGGATTCCTCGATCCCGTTCTCCTACCTCGGCGGGGAAGGGCAGCCGACCGGCTTCGGCTGGGAGATCTGCGGCAAGGTCGTCGAGCAGGTGAAGAAGGCCACCGGCCGCGCCGACCTGAAGGTGGCCACGCAGTCCGTGACCTCGCAGAACCGCATCCCGCTGCTGGACAACGGCACGATCGACATCGAATGCGGCTCCACCACCAACAACAGCGACCGCGCCAAGCAGGTCGACTTCGCGATCAACTACTTCTACACCGGCACGCGGCTGCTGGTGAAGGCGAACTCGCCGATCAAAAGCTTCGCCGACCTGAAGGGGAAGAAGGTCGTGTCGACCACCGGCACGACCAATTTCCAGGTGATGCGTCGGATGAACCAGGAGCAGAACCTGGGCTTCGAGCTGATCAGCGCCAAGGACCACGCCGACGCGGCGCTGCTGGTGCAGTCGGGCCGGGCCGACGCCTTCGCGATGGACGACATCCTGCTATACGGGTTGCGTGCCGGCGCGCTCAATCCGGCCGACCTCGCGGTCGTCGGCGAGCCCGTCCAGGTCGAGCCCTACGCGATCATGGTCCGCAAGGACGATGCGGCGTTCAAGAAGCTGGTGGACGCCACGCTGGCCGGGCTGATGAAGAGCGGCGAGTTCGAGGCGCTCTACAAGAAGTGGTTCCAGTCGGCGATCCCGCCCAAGGGCATCACGCTGGGGGCCCCGATGAGCCGCGAGCTGCAGGAGAACCTGCAGGCGCTGTCGGACAAGCCCGCGCGCTGAGGTGGCGCCGATCCGCCGCTCGATCCGCTGCTCTATTCGCCGCTCGATCCAACGCTGAGCCCTCCATGACCTCCACCACTTCGCGCGCCGCGCACGGCGGGCGCGGCGTAGCCTTGCCCGCCGCGCCGGGCATCGTCGGCATCCTCGGCGGCATGGGGCCGCTGGCGACTGTCGACTTCATGCGCAAGCTGCTGGACGCCACCCCCGCGGCCACGGACCAGGAGCACATCCCCGTCGTCGTGAGCAGCATCCCGCAGGTGCCCGACCGCACCGCGGCCTTCCGCGGCGAGGGCGAGTCCCCGCTGGCCGCGATGATCGTCAGCGGCCGTCGTCTGGCCGCGGCGGGCGCGGGAGTGGTGGTCGTGCCCTGCAACACCGCGCACCTGTGGTTCGACGACCTCGCGCAGGCGCTGGGCCTGCCGATGATCCACCTCGTTGACGCCGCGATCGCCGAAGCGCTCGACCTCGTGCCCGAGGGCGGCAAGGTCGGCCTGCTGGCGACCGACGCGACGCTGGCCTCCGGGCTCTACCTGAACCGCAAGCCGCCGCAGGGCAGGGCGGTGCAGTGGCTGCTGCCGACGGCGGGGGAAATGATCGAGCTGATCATGCCCGCCATCGCGGAGGTCAAGGCGGGGCAGCTCGCCGCGGCCGCGCCGCGCCTGGCCGCGGCCGCGCGGCGCCTGCGCACACGGGGCGCTTGCGCGCTCGTGCTCGGTTGCACGGAGATCCCGCTGGTGCTCGATGCGCCGTCGGCCGGGCTGCCGGTGATCGACGCCACCGCGGCCTTGGCGCGCCGCGCCGTTGAATGGGCGAGGCGGCGCGACCTCCCGGACCCAGGCCCCTGATCGACATCGGAACTCCCGAACCCCGCCTCAGGCCACGCGAGGGGTTTCCCGCTCCTGCGACGAGGTCTCTACGTAGTTCCGCTAGGCCGTCTCGGCGGCGACATACTTAAGCTGTTTCGATCACGTGACCATTTGTTCAAAAATGACGAGGAGCCCAATGAACCGTCGCTCGATCCTCCAACACGGCCTGCTGCTGAGCACGCTGTCGCTGTCCTGCGCCGCGGCGCTGGCCCAGTCCTATCCCAACAAGCCGGTGAAGCTGGTCGTCCCGTTCGCGCCGGGGGGCACCACCGACATCGTGGCCCGCGTCGTCGCGCAGCACATCAACGGGCCGCTCGGCCAGACGATGATCGTGGAGAACAAGGCCGGCGGCGGCGGCATCATCGGCGCCAACGACACCGCCAAGTCCGCGCCGGACGGCTACTCGCTGGGCGTGGCGACCGTGTCCACCACGGCCACCAACCCCGCGATCAACCCCAAGACGCCGTACAACCCGCTGACCGACTTCACGCCGATCATCAACCTGGCGGCCACGCCCAACGTGATCGCCGTGCACCCGTCCTTCCCGGCCAAGGACTACAAGGCCTTCGTCGCCGAGCTGAAGAAGAACCCCGGCAAGTACAGCTACTCGACCTCGGGCACCGGCGGCATCGGCCACCTGCAGATGGAGCTGTACAAGAGCCTGACCGGCGTCTTCGTCACGCACATCCCGTATCGCGGCGCCGGCCCCGCGCTGAATGACACCGTCGCCGGCCAGGTGCCGATGATCTTCGACAACCTGCCGTCCGCGCTGCCCTTCATCAAGGACGGCCGCCTGGTGGCCATCGCCGTCGCGGCGCCGCAGCGCCTGGCGGTGCTGCCCAACGTGCCGACCTTCAAGGAACTCGGCCTCGAGCCCGTGAACCGCATGGCCTACTACGGCATCCTGGGCCCGAAGAACCTGCCCAAGGAAGTCGTGGCCAAGATCAACGAGGCCGCCCGCAAGACCGTCGAGATGCCCGAGGTCAAGAAGCGCATCGAGGAGACCGGCTCCATCGTGATCGGCAACACGCCGGAACAGTTCACGGAGCAGATCAAGGCCGAGTACGCGGTCTACAAGAAGGTCGTCGAACAGCAGAAGCTCAAGCTCGACTGAGCCGGGCGGATCGCCGATGAAAAAAGGGGCGTCCCGAAGGACGCCCCTTTGCCGTTCAGGCGTGGATCAGAACAGCTTGCCCGCGCCCAGCAGGTTGGCCGCGCCGCCCAGCAGGGGGCCCGCCACCGTCTTGGCGATGTCGCCCAGCAGGCCGCCGCCCGAGGAACCCGCGCTGTTGCCGCCGGTGATGCCACCCAGCAGCTGCGGAAGCACCGCACCAGCAATTGCTTGAATCATCGTCTTCTCCTTGAAACGTCCGCCGCGCGATCGGGAGGTCGCCACGGTGCCGCGGATCACGACCGGTTGCCCCGGCACGCGGCGGCCTGAAATCAGGTCGCGGCACGATTCCTCTAGTGCGATGGATGACCGGCTGGGGTCGGGCATCGACTTGCCGGCGAGCGACGGACGACTGATGCAAATGAGGGAGGCACTCCTCAATTCGAAGTAACCCGATCATCTCCGCCGGCCAAGTAAATTTCAGATCATGAAAAGAACTTGTCGGCATGCAAAAAACTGGCGTGCTGCAGCGCCGCAAGATTTCTCATCATGGAAGACCTGTTCTCACGATCCGGTTTTTGTTTCGCAAGTCATTGATTTTCAAAGACTAAAAAATAGGTCTTATATAAGACATCAGCCAACACGCCGGGAGGCGGTACGTCTAGATTTGAGTCATCGGTTTTGCAACTTCACTCGAAACAGCAGGAGCTCACCATGACGACCTTGACCCGCGAACAGCAGATCGCCGCCCTCGAAAAAGACTGGGCCGAAAACCCCCGGTGGAAAGGCATCCAGCGCGGCTACTCGGCGGCCGACGTGGTCCGCCTGCGCGGCTCGATCAACATCGAGCACACGCTCGCCAAGCGCGGCGCCGAGAAGCTGTGGAACCTCGTGAACACCGAGCCCTTCATCAACTCGCTGGGCGCGCTGACCGGCAACCAGGCGATGCAGCAGGTCAAGGCCGGCCTGAAGGCGATCTACCTGTCGGGCTGGCAGGTGGCCGGCGACGCCAACAGCAACGGCGAGATGTACCCCGACCAGTCGCTGTACTCGGTGGACTCGGTGCCGAAGGTGGTGAAGAAGATCAACGCCACCTTCAAGCGCGCCGACGAGATCCAGTGGAGCGAAGGCAAGAGCGACATCGACTACTTCGCGCCCATCGTGGCGGATGCGGAAGCCGGCTTCGGCGGCGTGCTGAACGCCTTCGAGCTGATGAAGGCCATGATCGAGGCGGGCGCTTCGGGCGTCCACTTCGAAGACCAGCTGGCCGCCGCGAAGAAGTGCGGCCACATGGGCGGCAAGGTGCTGGTGCCCTCGCGTGAAGCGGTGGCCAAGCTGGTCGCCGCGCGCCTGGCGGCCGACACGATGGGCGTGCCCACCGTGCTGCTGGCCCGCACCGACGCGGAGGCCGGCGATCTGGTCACCAGCGACATCGACGACAACGACAAGCCCTTCTGCACCGGCGAGCGCACCGTCGAAGGCTTCTTCCGCACCCGCAACGGCCTGGACCAGGCCATCAGCCGCGGCCTGGCCTACGCGCCCTACGCCGACATGATCTGGTGCGAGACCGGCAAGCCCGACCTGGCCTTCGCCAAGGCCTTCGCCGAAGCCATCCACGCCAAGTTCCCGGGCAAGCTGCTGGCCTACAACTGCTCGCCGAGCTTCAACTGGAAGAAGAACCTGGACGACGCCACCATCGCCAAGTTCCAGCGCGAGCTGGGCGCGATGGGCTACAAGTTCCAGTTCATCACGCTGGCCGGCTTCCACAGCCTGAACTACTCGATGTTCAACCTGGCCTACGGCTATGCGCGCAACAACATGAGCGCCTTCGTGGAGCTGCAGGAGGCCGAGTTCGCCGCCGCCGAGAAGGGCTTCACCGCGGTGAAGCACCAGCGCGAAGTGGGCACGGGTTACTTCGACGCGGTCACCACCACGATCGAGGCGCAGGCGTCGACCGCGGCGCTGAAGGGCTCGACGGAGGACGAACAGTTCTTCGACGCGAAGCACGGCTGATCCGCCGCGCTGCAGGCCCCGTCGCGGCGGGGCCGGTGAACCGGAAGGGGCTGCTGAGGAGCAGCCCCTTTTTCGTCATGCCGCGCCGGGCCGGTCGCTCTGCCCGTGCGGGCGGTCCGGGTGGATTCGGCGGCGTTCGCGTCCCGCCTTCGTGTGGGCGAGGTCGGTGAGCGCTTCCCGGGTGTCTGAGCGTCCGAAGCGATCGACCGGCGTCAGATGACGCGCCAGGATCTCGTTCTCGTGCCGCAGATGGATGGCCCTGGCCAAGGGGTGGGACCTCAGGCGCGCGAAGAAGGCCGCGTCGCCGTGGAGCGTCTTCACGCGCCGTCCCCGGTCGTCGTAGAGCAGCCGGTCCATGACGGGATCCCGGCGGCGGACCAGGTCGGACACCGTGGCGAACAGGATCTCCCGCCGCACGTCCGGCAGGCCGAGGAGGACGGCAGCCGCGGGATGCTGCCGGAGGCTCGCGGACAGCCGTTCGTGAAGCTCCGTCGCGGGCCCGTCGAACCAGGCTTCCGGGTAATGTTCCCGACGCAGCGCATGCAGGCGTTCGAGGCCGGCGGGCAAGAGATGCGATGCACCTCGCCGACCCCGGTTGCGGCTGAGCAGGTCGCGGTAGCGCTCCTGCGCGGAACGGGGGTGTCCGGTCTGCCCGACGTCCTCCTTCGCGAGGACCGCCAGGATGTCGCACCACAAGCGGGTATGCACCAACTGGTCCTGGTGGCCGTCCAACTGCTCCGCCACCTCCTGCAAGACGGTGTCCAGCGCCACGTCGCGGAGCCGCGGCCCCAGGTTGCCCAGGCGCATCCGCTGCTTGACGGGTTCGACCGCGCCATCGCCCAGATAGTGCTCCCGGTGCGCTTCATTGACGCCGCCGCACACGCTGGCGCCGAGGGTGAGGGCAATCCCTGGCCCCGCCAACGCCAGCGCGACAGGCGGGCACACGAAGCCGGAAGCACTGGATGCCAGCATCAGCCCCTGGCCGGTGCTCAGCGCGATGTCGCAGGCCTGACTCCTTCGGCTGTCCGCCAGCCGGGATCGCGTGTCCTGGGCGTGGAGCTCGCGGGTGCGGCGGGGCAGGTCCGGGGCGATCGCCTGGATGGCGGCGTGGTCCTCGAGGAGCCGGCGATGGTCGGCGACATGGACGCGGAGGTTGGACACGCCGGCCGCCATCTGGGCCGCCTGCGCACCCATCATGATGCCGCCGGTGACCGCGTCGAGCGCACATCCCGCCGCCTGGGCCGCCGCCTGGTTCGCCGCCTGGCCCGAGGCCTGCGCCGCGGCGGCGCCCGCGGAGGCGGCAGAAGCGCCTGCGGAAACCCCCATGCCGGTGGCCATGCCGGACATGCCGATGCCGGTGAAGAGCGCGGGCCAACGGGCGCGCTTGGTCTGCCGCTGCGCCTGCGCGCACTTGTGCGTGAGGTGGTGCTGGTAGGTCGTTTCAGGCGCCTCCAGGATCTGTCGCTGCGCCGTCCTGGCGGCGATCACGCGGCGCGCCTCCGCCAGGAAGGCCTCGCACATTGCGCTGGTGCCGGGCATGCGATCCCACTTCCTGGCGATGTTGTGTCTCACCAGCGCGCCGAAGCCTCGTGCGCGCTCATGCTCGCGTGCCTCGTACGAACGGACGCAGTCCTCGTGCAGGCGGACCAGCCGCCCGAGGTCTGCATCGGTGCCGACGGCACTCAGGACGCTTCCGTGGCGCAAGGCGCCGATCAGGCGCTGCTGCTGGTCCAGCGTGGCGCGGACCTGTCCGGGATACCCCCGCGCG
Organism: Roseateles sp. GW821-FHT09G09; assembly: GCF_059415965.1. NCBI lineage: Bacteria > Pseudomonadati > Pseudomonadota > Betaproteobacteria > Burkholderiales > Sphaerotilaceae > Roseateles > Roseateles sp. GW821-FHT09G09. The sequence goes on from NZ_JBWKOG010000007.1 coordinate 229,410, forward strand.
TAACCGGCGCGAGCCGACGTCACGGCCTCCTTCGCGGAAAGCGCCACGAGCGGGAACAGGCCTGCGAGCAGGCCGAGCTCGATGGCGGGTTGGTTGGAGGTCGCGAACGCGGCGGGAAGTGCACCCGCCACATCGTCCGGACCATCCAGGTTCCGGATCCGCTTGAGCATCCGCAGTCGCGACAGGAAGCTGGACCCCGAGAAATCGTCGACCGGCTTGGGATCCGGCGAGAACAGGCCTCGACCCACCGTGATGTGCACCGGGTCATCCTGCGGCGTCAAGGGAATGCTCGACGCGTCGAGCGTGAAGGGGACAGTCATGGGCGTCTTCCGGGCGGAGACTGCACGGCGCGGCAGAGGCCGGGCTGCAGTCCTCCATCATTCATCGGGAGGGGCGGCCTGGCGGGTCGGTCTGGCTGGGCGCGAAGCTGCCGAGGGCAGCGCTCTGGTCGTTCGATCAGCGTCTGACGCCGAAGGTCCGCGGCGCGTTGTTCGCCGACGGCTGCATCACCACGTGGGAGATGCCGCCGACGATGCCGCCGACGATGCCGCCGATGCCGGGTCCGGCGTTCCTGGAAACGACCTGACCGCTCAGCAGAGCAAGCGGAGAAAGCGGAGGCGCGGCGGCGGCGAGCAAAGGCACAGGCAGAGGCATGGAGCGACTTCCGGGAACGAGGTCTTCACGTAGTGCCTCCGCGGCACCTCCTGTTCAGCGCGTCGCGGTCTCCGCCGGCCGCGCGCTGTCCCGCTGTCGCCACTCCTGGATCAGTTCGACGACCGCGTCCGGATCGGCCGGTTTGACCAGATGGACGTCGAAGCCGGCCTCGTGCGCACGGCGGCGGTCGTCCTGCTGGCCGTAGCCGGTGAGCGCGATCAACAGGCAGTCCATGCCGCCGGGCAGGGCGCGCAGCCGGCGCGCGACCTCATACCCATCCAGGCCGGGCAGGCCGATGTCGAGCAGCACCACCTGCGGCGCCCGCGCCGTCGCGGCCTCCAGCGCGCTGGGGCCGTCCAGCTGCACCGCGGTGTCGAAGCCGGCGAGTTCGAGGAACACCGCCATCGAGTCCGCCGCGTCGCGGTTGTCGTCGACGACCATCACGCGGCACGGGCCCGCGTCGTCGTGGACCTCATCGCCAAAGTCATCGCGAAGGCCGTCGTGACGATCATCGCGGACGTCGTCGTGAGCGTCCTCGCCGGCAGCCGCCTCGCCGCGGGCAGGCGCGATGCGTTCCGGTGGAGCGACCGGGGCAGGTGAAGTCATGGATATCTCCTCGACGGCGGCGGGCAGCCACACCTGGAACTCGGAGCCGTGTCCCGGGCCTTCGCTGCGGGCCTCCACCCGGCCGTGATGGAGTTGCACGAGGCGCTGCACCAGCGTCAGTCCGACGCCCAGCCCGCCCTGGTTGCGGTCCAGTCCGCGCGGCCCCTGCTCGAACAGGTCGAAGACATGCGGCAGCAGCGACGCGGCGATGCCGCGTCCGTTGTCGCTCACGGTCAGCACGAAGGCGCCGTCGTGGCCGGCGCCGCCGCTGTCCTGGCGGGTCAGCGTCAGCGCGATGCGGCCCCCTGCATCGGTGTACTTGCTCGCGTTGTGCAGCAGGTTGGTCACGACCTGGATCAGCCGCGCCGCGTCGCCGCGCACGCGCGCCGGGCGGTCGGGCAGCGTCAGGCAGAGCTGCTGCCCCTGTCCGTCGATCAGCGACTGCACCGGCTCCAGCCCCTGGCGCACGATGTCGCGCAGGTCGAGCGTCTCGGACTTCAGCACGATCTTGCCCTGGCTGATGCGCGCCACGTCGAGCAGCTCGTCGACCAGCCGCGTCAGGTGCCTGGCCTGGCGGTCGGTCACCGCGACCGCTTCGGCCAGACGCCGGGCGCGATCCTGGCCCTGGCCCTGGCCGCCGCGCGGCTGGCCGTCGCCCGCCGGCGTGCCGGTCTCCGACAGCGCGCGCATCACCTCGATCGCGTTGCGGATCGGCGCCAGCGGATTGCGCAGCTCGTGCGACAGCATCGCGAGGAACTCATCCTTGCGCCGGCTCGCTTCGAGCAGGCCCGCCTCGGCCTGACGGCGCTCGACGATCTCGGCCTGCAGCGCGCCGTACAGCCGCGCGTTCTCGAAGGCGATCGCGGCGCGGCCCGCGAGTTCCTCCAGCGTCGGCCAGTCGGGCGGCTGGTGCGGATCGACCAGCAGCAGCCCGCCGAGCATGCGCTCGCCGGCCACCAGCGGCAGCACCACGCCGCTCGCGGTATCGCGGCGCAGCAGCGCGCGCGACGGGGGCTCGTCGTCCTCGGGCAGGCCCGACGGCGCGAAGGCGGGCGGCGCGTGCGCCTGCAGGGAGCTCCCCGGCAACAGCGCCGGCACCATCTGCTCGATCGCGCTGCGCGTGGCGTTGTAGAGCACCTCGGACAGCATCTGCTCGCGGCCCTCGATGAACGGGGGCGGTTCGCCGGTGGCGATGGGCGCATCGCAGCGCAGCACGCGCTCGTGCCCGTGGCCCGCGTCGCGCAGCCACAGCAGCGCGCGCGGCGCGAAGTTCGGCACCAGCAGCGAGAGCAGCCGCCGCATCGCGACGTCCGCGTCCAGCGAGTCGGCCAGTTCACGCCCCGCCTGCGCCAGGAAGATCGAGCGCCGCGTGTTCTCCTCGGCGGCGCGCTGCGCGGCCTCGGCGCGCGCGATGGCGATGCGCTCCAGCGCCTGCTGGCGCAGGCGCTGCTGCATGATGAACAGGTCGACGAAGACCCGCACCTTGCTGCGCAGCACGTCGGGGATCACCGGCGAGAGGATGTAGTCGACCGCGCCGAGCGAATAACCCTGCGCCGTCTGCAGCTCGTCCGCGTAGGCGGTGACGAAGATGATGGGCGTGTGCGCCGAGCGCCGGTAGCCGCGGATCAGCCGGGCCGTCTCCAGCCCGTCGATGCCCGGCATGTTCACGTCCATCAGGATCACCGCGAACTGCTGGCGCAGCACCTCGCGCAGCGCCTCGCTGCCGGAGCGCGCGATGACCAGGTGCTGGTCGAGGTCGGCCAGGATGGTCTCGAAGACGAGCAGCTTCTCCGGCAGGTCGTCCACGATCAGGATGCTGGCGCGCTCCGCCGCGTCGGGCGTGGCGTAGCCGTCGAAGAGGGCGCTCAGCGGCATAGCCAGCCCCGCAGCACGGTCAGCATGTTGGCGGGGTCGACGGGCTTGGACAGGTAGTCCCAGGCGCCGGCCTCGATGCATTTCTGGCGGTCGCCCTTCATCGCCTTGGCGGTGACCGCGACCATCGGCAGCTCGCGCCCGCGCGGCAGCCGGCGGATCTGCTGCATCGTCTCCAGGCCGTCCATCTCCGGCATCATGATGTCCATCAGCACGATGTCGATCGACGGGTCTTCCTGCACCAGCCGGATCGCCTCGCGGCCGTTGTCGGCGGAGACGATGACCATGCCGTGCGAGTCCAGCACCGTGGCCAGCGCGAAGATGTTGCGCATGTCGTCGTCGACGATCAGCGCCTTCTTGCCGACCAGCGGACAGCTGACCTCCTGCGCGTCGTGCAAGGCCTGGCGCTCGCCGTCGCCCATGTCGGCGGGGGCGCGATGCAGGGCCAGCGCCACCGCCGCCAGCGCGGCGTCGGTGCCGGTGGCCGTGCGCACCGGCAGCCCGTGCGGCCGCGTCCAGCGGCGGGCGGCGGCGAGGTCCTCGGACGCCTCTGCAGTGCCTGCCGTGCCCACCGTGCCCACCGTGCCCACCGGGCCTGATACGCCCGATGCGCCCGACGCCCCCGACGCCCCCGAACTCCCGGCGGCGTTCAGCGCCACCACCTGCAACGGCAACGTGCCCGGCCGCTGCTCGAGCGCGTCCAGCACGTCCTGCGGACCGAAGGCGCTCGCGACCGCATCCACCAGCAGCGCGTCGACGCCGGGCAGCACCTCGCGCGCCTGCGCCGCGGTCTGCACGAACACCGTCTCGACGTCGTCGGCCAGCGGCGACAGCAGCGCGAGCCGCTCCGCGCCCTCGGGCATCGCCACCGCGAGTCGCCGTCGCGGCCGGTCCAGGTAGCGCTGCAGGTCGCGCAGGGCGACTTCGACGTCGTCGCGCGACTGCAGCGGCTTGGCCAGGAAGCCCAGCGCGCCGGCCTGCAGCGCGCGTTCGCGCGCGTCGTCGGTCGAGACCACGCACACCGGCAGGTGGCGCATGTCGGGATCGGACTTGAGCCGGTCCAGCACGCGCCAGCCCTGCATGTCGGGCAGGAAGATGTCCAGCGTGATCAGGCTGGGCCGGAACTCCTGCGCCATCGCGAGCGCCCCCGCGCCGGTGGTCGCCACCAGGCCCTTCATGCCGCCGTGGCGGGCCGCCTCGAGCAGCACGCCGGCGAAGGCGAGGTCGTTCTCGACGATCAGCAGCACGCGGTCGCCGCTGCCGATGTCGTCGCGGTCGTCCTTGGCGACGTTGGCGAAGACGATGCTGTCGGGCGGCGTGTCCATCTGGACGCGGTGCGCGTCCAGCGGGGTCATGACGCCGTCGCTGCCCGTCCCACCGCTGCCGCTGCCGCTGCCGTTGGCCTTGCCATCGGCTTTGCCGTTCCCGTTCCCGCTCCCGTTCCCGATGTCGTTGCCGTCGCCCGTCCGGCTGGCCGGCGCCCGCCGCGCGGCTGCGCGCTGCACGGCGGCCTCGGCCAGTTCGGCGGCGGTGATCGCGGCCGGGGAGTGGGTCGGCAGGTCGTCACGCTCCTCGCCGGTCGCCGCGGAGGCGTTCGAACCGCCGGAAGTTCCGGACTTGGCCGGCGTGCCGGGCGCGATGCGCGGCCGCGCGTTGCGCGCCGGTGCGTAATGCTGCGGCAGGTAGAGCGTGAAGGTGGAGCCGTGGCCCGGCGCGCTGACGAGCCGGATCTCGCCGCCCAGCAGCCGCGCGAGCTCGCGGCTGATGGCCAGGCCCAGGCCGGTGCCGCCGTACTTGCGCGAGGTCGAGCCGTCGGCCTGCTGGAAGGCCTCGAAGATGATCTGCTGCTTGTCGGCCGAGATGCCGATGCCGGTGTCCGCGACCGCGAACGCGATCACCTGGCCCGCGTGGTTGAGCGCCTCGTTGTCGGCGGACCAGCCCTCGGACGCCGCGCTGACGCTGAAGGTGACCTGGCCCTGGTGGGTGAACTTGAAGGCGTTGGACAGCAGGTTCTTGATGATCTGCTGCAGCCGCTTGACGTCGGTGACCAGCGACTTGGGCAGGGGCGCGTCCATCTCGACGGCGAAGCCGACGTGCTTGGATTCCGCGAAGTGGCGGAAGCTGCGCTCGACCGAGCGCTGCAGCTCGTCCAGCCGCAGTTCGCTGACGTCGACGGCGACGGTGCCCGACTCGATCTTGGACAGGTCCAGGATGTCGTTGATCAGCATCAGCAGGTCGTTGCCGGACGCGTGGATGGTCTTGGAGAACTCGACCTGCTTGAGCGTGAGGTTGCCCTCGCTGTTCTTGCAGAGCTGGTCGGACAGGATCAGCAGCGAGTTCAGCGGCGTGCGCAGCTCGTGCGACATGTTGGCGAGGAACTCGGACTTGTACTTCGAGGTCAGCGCCAGCTGCTCGGCCTTTTCCTCCAGCGCCTGGCGGGCCTGCTCGACCTCGGTGTTCTTGCGCTCGACCTCCTGGTTCTGGTGGGCCAGCAGCTGCGCCTTCTCCTGCAGCTCGCCGTTGGTCTGCTGCAGTTCCTGCTGCCGGCGCTGCAGCTCTTCCGCGAGCGACTGCGACTGGATCAGCAGGTCTTCCGTCCGCGTGCTGGCCTCGATCGTGTTGATCACGATGCCGATGGATTCGGTCAGCTGGTCGAGGAAGGCCTGGTGGGTGGAGCTGAAGCGTTCGAGCGAGGCGAGCTCCAGCACGCCGCGCACGCGGCCTTCGAAGACGACGGGCAGCACCAGCACTTCCATCGCCGCGGTCTCGCTGAGGCCGGACGCGATGCGGAAGGCCGTGCCCGGCACGTTGGTCAGCAGGATCTTCTCCTGGTCCAGCGCGCACTGGCCGACCAGCCCCTGACCGAGCGCCAGTTCCTTGCCGTGCGTGGCCAGGCCGCCGGACGCGTAGCTGGCGATCAGCTTGAGGCGGGGCATCTCGCCGCGCATGTTGAGCACGAAGAACTCGGCCTGCTGCACGCCGACGACGGGCGCGAGCTCGCTCAGGATCAACTGGCCGACGGTCACGAGGTCCTTCTGGCCCTGCAGCATCCGCGTGAACTTGGCCAGGTTGGTCTTGAGCCAGTCCTGCTCGGTGTTCTTCTGTGTCGTGTCCTTCAGGTTGCGGATCATCTCGTTGATCGTGTCCTTGAGGGACGCGACCTCGCCCTGCGTCTCGACGGTGATCGAGCGCGTCAGGTCGCCCTGCGTCACGGCGGTGGCGACCTCCGCGATCGCGCGCACCTGCGTGGTCAGGTTGGCGGCGAGTTCGTTGACGTTCTCCGTCAGGCCCTTCCAGGTGCCGGACGCGCCCGGCACCTTGGCCTGGCCGCCGAGCTTGCCTTCCACGCCCACCTCGCGGGCGACGGTGGTCACCTGGTCGGCGAAGATCGCGAGCGTGTCCGTCATCGAGTTGATCGTGTCGGCCAGCGCGGCGATCTCGCCCTTGGCCTCCACGGTCAGCTTCTGCGCGAGGTCGCCGTTGGCCACGGCGGTCACCACCTTGGCGATGCCGCGCACCTGGCCGGTCAGGTTGCCGGCCATGAAGTTCACGTTGTCGGTCAGGTCCTTCCAGGTCCCCGACACGCCGCGCACCGTGGCCTGGCCGCCGAGGCGGCCTTCGGTGCCGACCTCGCGCGCGACCCGGGTCACTTCCGCGGCGAAGGAGGAGAGCTGGTCCACCATCGTGTTGATCGTGGTCTTCAATTCCAGGATCTCGCCGAGCACGTCGACGGTGATCTTCTTGGAGAGGTCGCCGGCGGCCACGGCCTTGGTCACGTCGGCGATGTTGCGCACCTGGGAGGTCAGGTTGGACGCCATCGAGTTGACCGAGTCGGTCAGGTCCTTCCAGGTCCCGGCCACGCCCTGCACGTCGGCCTGGCCGCCGAGCTTGCCCTCGGTGCCGACCTCGCGCGCCACGCGGGTCACTTCCGCGGCGAAGGAGCGCAGCTGGTCCACCATCGTGTTGACGGTGTTCTTGAGCTCCAGGATCTCGCCCTTCACGTCGACGGTGATCTTCTTGGACAGGTCGCCCGCCGCCACGGCGGTGGTCACCTCGGCGATGTTGCGCACCTGCGAGGTCAGGTTGCCGGCCATGAAGTTCACCGACTCGGTCAGGTCCTTCCAGGTGCCGGCCACGCCCTGCACGTCGGCCTGGCCGCCGAGCTTGCCTTCGGTGCCGACCTCGCGCGCCACGCGGGTCACTTCCGCGGCGAAGGAGCGCAACTGGTCCACCATCGTGTTGACGGTGTTCTTGAGCTCCAGGATCTCGCCCTTCACGTCGACGGTGATCTTCTTGGACAGA
>NZ_JBWKOG010000007.1:236939-455178 GCF_059415965.1 Roseateles sp. GW821-FHT09G09
CAGATCGCCCGCGGCCACGGCCTTGGTCACGTCGGCGATGTTGCGCACCTGCGAGGTCAGGTTGCCGGCCATCGAGTTCACGGAGTCGGTCAGGTCCTTCCAGGTTCCCGACACGCCTTCCACGCGGGCCTGGCCGCCGAGCGAGCCTTCGGTGCCGACCTCGCGCGCGACGCGGGTCACTTCCGAGGCGAACGAGCGCAACTGGTCGACCATCGTGTTGATGGTGTTCTTCAGCGTCAGGAACTCGCCCTTGACGTCGACCTCGATCTTCTTGGACAGGTCGCCCTGCGCGACGGCGGTGGTCACGTCGGCGATGTTGCGGACCTGGTCGGTGAGGTTGCCGGCCATCGAGTTGACGGAGTCGGTCAGGTCCTTCCAGGTGCCGGCCACGCCCTTGACCTCGGCCTGGCCGCCGAGCTTGCCTTCGGTGCCGACCTCGCGCGCGACGCGGGTCACCTCGGCGGAGAAGTCGCCGAGCTGCTCGACCATCCGGTTGATGGTCTTGGCGGTGTGGAGGAACTCGCCCTGCAGCGGGCGGCTGTCGACCTCCAGCGCCATGGACTTGGTGAGGTCGCCCTCGGCGACGGCGCCGATCACGCGCGCGGCTTCGCTGGTGGGATGGACGAGGTCGTCGATCAGCGCGTTGATGCAGTCGATCTGCTGGCCCCAGAAGCCGCGCAGCTCCGGCAGGGTGGCGCGCTGCTTGAGCCGGCCTTCGCGGCCGACGACCTGGCGCAGGCGGGAGAGTTCCGCGGCCATCGAGGCGTTCTGCTCGACCACCTCGTTGAACGCGTCGGCGAGCTTGCCCGCGACGCCGGTCCAGTGAAAGGGCAACCGCACGTCCGGGTCGCCGCGGCGCAGCGCATGGAGCGCCAGCAGCATCGCATTGAGGTGCTCGGCCGGGACCACGGCCACAGCTTCTTCCAAGACGCTCATGAGAATTCCCGACGGCCGTCTGATCGCGGCTCAACCGGAAGACTTTAGCCGTGCGACAACGGTGGCGGGACCTGGGTTTAGGAGGGGCCGGTCCGGGCACGCAGCTTGCCGAGGAAGGAGGTCGACGGACGGTGGTTGCCAGTCCGCGCCTTGTCGTGCGCGGAACGCCGTTGCGTCGTGTTGCATTCAGGGAGAAGACTTCGATGTCCGACACATCGGCTCACGCGCCACCGCAGGCGTCGCAGCAGTCGCCGCACGCGTTGAGGGTGCTCGTGATCGACGACGATCCGGAAGGCGCGCGCAGCCTCAGCGAGCTGTTCCGATGCTACGGCTGCGCGACCTCGGTCGCCTACAGCGGCCGGGTGGGCCTGCGGCTGTTGAAGCTGTTCAAGCCGGAGCTGGTGTTCGTCGACTTCGACATGCCGGACATGAACGGCCTGGAGGTCGTGTCCGAGGCCAAGCTGATCGACGCCGAGGCGGGGCGCCACGTGATGTACGTGTGCCTGACCGGCGGCGGTCCGGAGATCACGGACGAGACCGCGGGGGGCGCCGGGTTCAACCGCCTGCTCTACAAGCCGCTGAACGTGACCGACCTGCTGGCGGTATTGCTGGCGGCAAGACCGGGCAATTTCTCGGCGGGAAGCACCACGCCGGCGATCCGTCCCGCGCGTCCGATGTACAGGGATCGCACACCGAAGCATTGAGTGTGGCGGCGCCGTCAACATCGGAGCGTGCGGCTGTGGACCAACAGCCAGCTCGATGCGGCCAAGCACATCTATCGCAAGGCGGGCTACCGGCTGGTGGGCTCAGAGCCCTTCCAGGGGTTCGGGTTGGACCTTGTCGGCGAAACTTGGGAACTCGATCTCCAGACGACTGCCTGACTTCCTTTCCGACCCATGAATCTTGACCTGTACCTTGAATGGACCGGCCTGCGCGACGACCTCGCCGACGCCGCATCTTCCCCGTCGTTCGCGGACGCCGTGCGCAAGCACCAGTCGGCGCTGCAGGCGCTGCTGACGCCGGAGGCGTTGGCCGCCACGCCGGTGAGCTGGAGCTTCCGCGTGCCCGAATTGGGCGAGGGCGGCGCTTGCTCCCTGTTCGGGCAGTTGGCAGAACAGCCGTACGAGCTCGCCGGCATCCTGGGCGGGCAGGGCGACGACAACCAGCGCCTGCTGGCCGAAGCGACGATCGTCACCCGCTACTACCGCGCGCACAGCCGCAGCCACTGGTTCGGCGTCTACCAGGCGCGGCGCAAGTCCGCCGACGAGTCCGTGCTGGTGAAGCTGGCCTACTTCGGCGCCGAGAGCCGGGCCGAGTTCCCGTTGACCGAGGCCTTCGCCGCGGGCAGCAACAACAGCGCCGTGGGCCTGAGCGGCCGCGCACGCCTGATCAACGACGTGGCGGCCTTCGTGGCCCAGGGCGGCGGCTACTACACCTGCGATCCCAAGGTGAACGCCGAAGCCTGCCTGCCGCTGTTCGACGCCGACCGCCGGGTCGTCGGCATCTTGGACTCCGAAGCCTTCGACAAGGATTTCTTCGGCGGCGACGAGCTGGCGCTGGTGATCGCCGTCGCGATCACGCTGTCGGGCGGGCTGATCGCACGACCGGCGTGACGCGCTGAGGCGGCATCCGCCGCCTGGCGGCGTCCCCAGCCTTGATGACACGATGGCTCGGGCCGCTGGCGCTTGTCGGCGGGTCGGGCTTACGCTGGCGGCGCCCACTCCTGGAGCCCGCCGTGAGTCTTGAAGAAAGCTTTCGCGACAGGACCTTCGTCATCGACGACCCCGACGCGCGCATCCGCCGCGACGACGATCTGATGGCCTTCATCCCCGCGCCCGGCGGCGGCTTCAAGACCATCGCGAAAGGCACGTCGGTGGCCATCGTCGAGGTCAGGCTCGAGGAGGCCGGCAGCAAGAAGCGCATCGTCTTCGGGCGCGCGGCCACGGCGGACGGGGCGACAGTGCTCGGCTGGACGTCGACGCGCAACCTCGCCGGCAGCTTCATGAACGAGACGATCGGGCTCGTGCCGCCCGGGCCGGGCGCCACCCGCTTCGGCCCGAACGCCGCGTGGGACAACGGCGAGTTCATCGAGCAGCTGGACCTCGTGGCGATCGTGGACTCGGGGCTCGAGATCGAACGCCTGGCGATGAAGACCATCGCGCCTTTCGCCGCGCTGGTGGCGGCCGCGAAGGACGACGGCGTGAAGATCACGCTCAACAGCGGCTTCCGGTCGTACCCGGAGCAGAAGCTGCTGCACGACGGCTTCGTGCGCGGGCTGCCCGGCTTCAACACGGCGGCCAAGCCGGGCTTCTCCAAGCACCAGAACGGCATCGCGTTCGACCTCTCCGTCGCCGGCGGCGACGGCAACCCGACCTACGAGTGGCTCAAGCGGCACGCGACCTCGTTCGGCTTCGTCCGGACCGTCAGCAAGGAGCCGTGGCATTGGGAGTTCGATGAAGCCCGGGCCCAGGCCGCACAAGCCGGTGGCGGCTTCAAGACGCCGAATGTGAAGGACTGAGACGAGACGCCGTCGACAGGCGATCCAGGCCGGCTGTCCTGCAACGGCCGCTGGCCCTCACCCCCACCCTCTCCCGCAAGCGGGAGAGGGAGTCCGACCGCCGCCCTTCTTACCCCCTCTCCCGTTTGCGGGAGAGCAACCGTGTCAAGCGTCTACGGCAGCAGAAGCGCTGTGGCCCTCTTGCTCGCTCTCCCGCTTGCGGGAGAGCAACCGTGTCAACCACCAGTCTCAGCGGAAATGCTGCGCCCTTCTTACTCCCTCTCCCGCTTGCGGGAGAGGGCAGGGGTGAGGGCCAGCGGCGTCGGCAGTCCACCAGCACTGGCCATGTCTGCCGACGCGTCTCAGGCCGCCTGCGCCCCCGGCCGTCCCGCCTCCACCGCGAATCGTGCCGCCGTGACCACCGGGCTCGTCGCATCCCACGGCGTCTGCACGCTGCGCAGCTCGGCATCGAGCCGCTCGGCCCGCAATTCGAATCGCATGTAGCCGCGCTGGTCACTGCGACCGTAATGGACATGCGGATTGAAGGGCAGCGCGTGATCGAGCCGCGCCTGTTCCATCCCATGGCTGGAGATCGACGTGCCGCAGAACTCGCTGGCCAGCACGGGCGCCTTGGCGTCGTCCCAGTCGAGCTTCAGGTCGGCGACGTAGTTCGCGTGCACGTCGCCGCCCAGCACCACCGCATTCGGCACGCGCCGCGCCTCCAGGTCGCGCAGCAGCCGCTCGCGCGCGAAGGGATAACCGTCCCAGCCGTCCGTCCAATAGCGGCCCGGTCCCTGCGCCGGATCCTGCGAATTGAAGCGCGCCATCAAGGTCTGCTGCGCGAGCAGGTTCCAGGGGCGCGTGGCATCCCAGCTGTCGCGCAGCCACTGCTCCTGCGGCGCCCCCAGCAGCGTGCGCTGCGGGTTGCGCAGCGACGGGCAGTCCTTCAGGTCGACGGTGTTGGAGCCGCCGCGACCCGGCTTCGGGCAGGCCTGCGGGTCGCGCCACGAGCGGTCGTCGATCGTGATGAGCCGCGCCAGGCCGCCCCAGTCGTAGCGCTGGCTCAGCGACACGTCGACGCCGCGCGGGCGCATCTGCTTCGGGAAGGGCTGGTGCTCCCAATACGCCTGCGCGGCGGCGATGCGGCGCTGGTGGAAGTCGGGGGCCAGGTCTTGCGAGACGTCGCCCGCCCAGTCGTTCTGGACCTCGTGGTCGTCCCAGGTGAGGATCCACGGCGCGTTGGCGTGCATGGCCTGGAGCTGCGGATCGGCCTTGTATTGCGCGTAGCGCTGGCGATAGTCGTCCAGGGTCCGGCACTCGCCGCCGCGATGCCGGCGCGGCGCCTTGCTGGATGCCGCGGAAGCGTATTCGTAGATGTAGTCGCCGAGGAACAGCACCAGGTCGAGGTCCTGCTTCGCCATGTCGCCCCAGGCGGCGTACTCGCCGTGGTCGTAGCGCTGGCAGGACGCGATGGCGAAGCGCAAGGTCCCCGTCGCCGCGCCCGCCGCCGGCGAGGTCCGTGTGCGGCCCACCGGGCTCCGCTGTCCCAGCGCGTGGAAGCGATACCAGTACCAGCGGTCGGGACGCAGCCCCGCGGGTTCCGCATGCACGCTGTGCGCGGTGCCGGGCTCGGCCCGCTCGGTGCCGCGCGCGACGATGGTCTGGAAGGCCTCGTCCTCCGCCAGCTCCCACCGCACTGGCACCTCGGCCGGCAGCGTGTCCCCGACGAGCCGCGTCCACAGCACGACGCGCTCCGCGCGCGGGCTGCCGGAGGCGACGCCCAACGCGAACAGCGGCGCACCGTCGGTACCGGCGCCCGCCGCCGCATCGGCGTGCCGGAGCAGGGCCGGTGCGCAGCCGGCGGCGAGGGCGGCCTGCAGCAGGCCGCGGCGCGAGGGGGTCCAGAGGCAAGTCATGACCCCGGAATCTAGCCGCGAAACCTGACGTTCGTGCTGACGTCGACGTGACCTGTTGATCGGCTGCATCAGGTGTAAGAGTTGGTCAGGTGGCGCCTGAGAAGGAGGAAGGATCGTCCATCATTCGCCGCCTTTTCAGATTCGTATGTCGCACTCATGACGGTTCCCTCTCCCAAAGCGGTCATCTCCGTTGCCGCGTTCATCGCCGCAGCGTCGTTTGCCGCCTTCAAGGCAGGGAACGGCCAGCCGCCCGAACGGAGCCCGAGCCCGGCCCCGGCCCCGGTCGCGAAGGGCGCCGGCGGCAACGACATCATCGGTCCCGTGCGGCCGCCGGCGTCGACGACGGCGACAGCCAGGAAGCCCAGGTTCGCCATGACCGGCGCGGTGCCGACGCCGCCGCCGGTGATCCCGCCCGCGCCGCTTCAGCCGACCGTGACCGCGCGTTCGGCGCCAGCCGTCCCGATGCGTTTCGGTGCGCCCGACGCGACGACGTCGAGCACCGCAACCGCCGCCGCGCCAGCGCCGGTTCAAGCGATGGCCCTCTATCTGCCGGGGCCCTCGTCGGCGCCTTCGCCGGCGCCCGCACCGGCTCCGGCGCCAACACCGGCCCCAGCACCCGCGCCGACGTCCGACCCGGCGATCGTGTCCCCGCCCGCGCCGACGATCACGCCGGAGTTGATGGGGGTCGAACTCGCCCAGACGCATGTGATCCCGCCCGGCGGCCGCACGCTGCAATCGCCCAACGAGGCCAAACTCAACAAGAGCCGCAAGCTGCAGCTGGTGGCCAACCGCGCCGCGCTGCTGATGCTGCAGCCCGCCGCCACGACCGGCGCCGCCGGCACTGGCGGGACCGCGCCCCCGGTCGTCACGCTGTTGGTCCGCGCGAAGCTCGCCGACGGTCGCACGCTCGGCCCGCTGACGATGAATGCGCCGGCCCGGCTGCCGACCTCTGACGGCGGCGGTGTCGCGTATTCATCGGTCAAATACAGCGCGCTGCTGCCCAAGGAATGGGTGCAGATCGGCGCGACGCTGGAGGTCGGCCAGACCTACTTCTCGTCGCCCCGGACGATCGCGCTGACCGTCACGCCGGCCACGACCCTCAAGCACCACACGGTGCCGATCTACCTCTTCGGCGCGCGTGCGGCGCAGTCGGTCGTGCCGGACCTCAACCTCGGCGCGACCTCGACGGCCGGTTACCCGATCGACGCCGAATACCGCGAGAAGCTGCCCGTCGCGACACTGGACACGCGCCTTGCCGGCGCGGTCACGATCGACCAGCTGGCGGTGGCCGGCCGCAACGACGACAAGTTCTGCCATCCGGCGATGACGGTCTCCTCATGGGCCGACTACCGCGCCATCGATGGCGACACGAACGCCCGGATGCTGCGCCTCCTCCGCGACATGCGCGGCTGGACCGCCAACCGCGACCAGGCCTTCGCGGCGGGCTTCTACGGCTTCATCCAGACGATCAGCGGCGGCCGGCAGGTCGCGGCGTCGACCGGCGGCGGGTTGGGCGGCGGCGGCGTGGCCGTGTCGGGCGGCGACTCCCGGCCCGACACGATCTACTCGGCGATCTTCAACCACGAGATGGGGCACGCCTACGGCCTGCCGTACGCGGACGCGGCGGCGGATGCTGGCGACGACCCATACCCCCAAGGCACGAAGAGCGGCTCCGCCTGGGGCTTCGACAGCGTCCGGCAGCAGCTGCTGACGACGCGCGAATTCAGCGGCCTGTCCTGCGACAACCGCACCGTCAACGGCGTCTGCTACCAGCGCACGCCGATGTCCGGCGGCGATGAGGATCGCAACGCGCAGAGCTATCGGTGGAGCGCGTTCTCGGATTACCAGGCGGCGATCCTGCAGCAGGGCTTCCTGGACAAGCTGTTCCCTGACTCGACCTACGGCGGCGGCTACAAGCGCTGGAACCGCACGACCGGCGCCTTCGAGAAGATCGCCGGCGACGACCGCGCCCGCGCCGGCACGGACGTGCTGCAGCTGGACCAGCAGGTGCAGACGGTGATCGGCACGGTGTCGCACTTCAACCTCGCGCCGACGGCCAGCACGATGGTGGTGACGCCGGCGTGGACCGGCAACCTGCCGCAGCGCATCGACCCGACCGTGCAGGCCGACGTGGACCGCATCGTGAGCGACAAGCCCGGCGGTTGGAACGGCGACTACTGCGTCAGCCACGGCTGCGACTACACGCTGGTGGCGACCTACGCGGACGGCTCGGTGTTGCGCCATCTGCTGCCGATCGGCTACCGCGACTGGAACAAGCCCAACGATGCGTCCGGCTACAAGCGCGGTGCGAAGGACGCGACCAGCGCGGACAACTTCGCCACCTACGCGGTGAACCTTCCCACCGGTCGCGGCGGCCTCGTGAAGCTGCAGCTGTTCAACACGCCGCACGGTTCGCAATGGCAGACGCGCTTCACCGCGATGAACGCCGCGGACCTCGGCGGCAGCCTGCCGCTGGTGAACGAATGGACGCCCGCGGACGGCAGCACCGGCGGCAAGGGCGCGCCGGGCACGACGCAGTTCGACGGGGCGTCGTGCAAGGCGGGGGCCGTGGTGACGCGGCCCGCGCGCTGACGCCGGACGCGCGGGCGCTCAGTCCGCCGACATGTTGGCGCTGCGCGCCACCTTGCCCAGCCGTTCGTACTCCTGCGCCGACAGCGTCGCGAGTTCCGCGGCGGTCGAGGACTTCGGCGAGAAGCCGGCGGCGATCAGCTTCTCCTTGACGCCGGGATCGGCCAGCGCGGCCTTCAGCGCCTGCTCCAGCCGGCGCACGACGGGGGCGGGCAGGCCGGCGGGACCGTACACGCCGAACCAGGGCTCGATCGCGTAGCCGGGCAGTCCGGCTTCGGCGAGCGTCGGCACGTCCGGCAACGCCGGATTGCGCTGCGAGCCGGCCACCGCCAGCGCGCGCAGCTTGCCGGCCTGGATGTGCGGCAGCGAGGCGGGCAGATTGTCGAAGGCGACGGGGATCTGACCGCCGATCAGGTCGGTGATCAGCGGCGCGCTGCCCTTGTAGGGCACGTGCACCCACTCGGTGTGGCTGAGCTGGCCGAACAGCACGCCGGCCAGATGCATCGAGGTGCCCGCGCCGGCCGTGCCGAAGGGCATGCCGGGGTTCTTGGCGGCATGTGCGCGCAGCTCGGCGACGGTCTTGACCGGCACGGACGGCGAGACCTCCAGCACGATCGTCGAATGGCCCAGCAGGCCGATCGCGCTGAAGTCCTTGCGCGGGTCGAAGGACATCTTCTTGTAGATGTGCGGATTCAGCGCGTTGGTCGAGATGGCGCCCATGCCGACCGTGTAGCCGTCGGGCGCGGACTTGGCCACGGCGTCCATGCCAAGGTTGCCGCCGGCGCCGCCGCGGTTCTCGACGACGACGGCCTGTCCCAGCGTCTGCGCCATGTGCGCGCCGACGGTGCGGGCGACCAGGTCGGTCGTGCCGCCAGCCGCGTAGGGCACGATGAAGCGGATCGGCTTCGAGGGGAAGGCCTCCTGTGCCAGCGCGGGAAGCGCAGCGAAGGTGCCAAGCAGGGCGGCGCTGGCGGCCGCGTTGAGGATCGTGCGGCGGGAGGCGGCACGTGCAACGCCGGCAGGGGCGAGGGGTGTGGAACGGGGCGTGGACATGGTGTCTCCTGATCTTGTGGATCGATGAGACGACGATTCCCCGGCTGTCGTGAGCGTGAATACCCGGCCGGGCCGCGCGGCGGAGGCGCAGAGCGCCCGCCGTCCGCGAAGTTGCGCGAGCCTCGCCCGGACGCTGCGCCACGTCACCACGTCACCACGTCGCCACGTCGCCACGTCGCCAGGGCTGCAAGGCTGCAGGGCGCGACGCGGGGCCGTGCGCTCAGTCCGGCTTGATCTTGGCGGCCGTGATCAGCTTCGTGTAGCGCTCGCGCTCCCCGTGCAGGTGCTTGCCGAAGGCCGCGGCGTCGGCGGGCGTGCTTTCGCCGCCGGCCTGGGCCAGGCGTTCCTTCACTTCCGGCGACTGGGCGGCCTTCACGGCGGCGGCGCTCAGCGCGGCGAGCACCGGCTTGGGCGTGCCGGCCGGCGCCATCAGGCCGTACCAGACCGAGGCCTCGAAGCCGGGGAAGCCGGACTCCGCGATCGTCGGCACGTCGGGGAACAGGCTGGAGCGGTGGGCGCTCAGCACGGCGAGCGGGCGCAGCTTGCCGCTCTTCCAGTGCGGCAGGATCTCGAGCGCGTTGAGCGCCACGACGGGGACCTGTCCGCCGATGACGTCGGTGAGCGCCTGGGCGCCACCCTTGTAGGGCACGTGCATCAGGTTGATCTTGGCCGCGCTCGCGAACAGCTCGACGGCGAGATGCGGCGTGGAGCCGTTGCCGGGCGTCGCATAGCCGACGGATTCCGGCCTGGCCTTGGCGGCCTCGATCAACTGGGCGAGCGTCTTGTAGGGCGACTCGGGGTTGACCGCGATGATGACCGGCACGCGGCCGATCAAGGCCACCGGGGCCAGGTCTTTCTCGACGTCGTAGGGCGGCGGCTGGTAGAGGGCCATGTTGGCCGCGACGGCGTTGGCGGCCATCAGCAGCGTGGCGCCGTCGGCCGGTGCGGTGACGACGCCGCGGGCGGCGATGTTGCTGCCGCCGCCGGGCTTGTTGTCGACGATGACCGGCTGCTTCAGCTCGGTCTGCAGCCGCACGGCGACCGCGCGGGCGACCACGTCCACGGCGCCGCCGGCCGAGTAGCCGACGACGATCTTGATCGGGCCGGCGGGGAGGGACTGCGCGAGCGCGAGCGGAGCGGCGAACGCCAATGCGGCGCCAGCCCAGAGGAATGCTTGTCTCTTCATGGGGACCTTGTGGGGGAGTCGGCGCCGGGGGGGCGGCGCGCTGCGGGTCGGACCGGGAGGAACCGCCCGCGCGCATTCTGGGCGGAGCCCCCGCCGCAACCAATGCCGCGATGGCGCTAGCTGTTATGCCGGGGCGGCATGGCTGGCGCGCCGGCGCGGACACATCACATCAGGTCCTCGGGAGAGACCTGCGGAATCAACGACGCATGCCTGGCGACGAACTCGCAGCGATGTTGAAGCCGGGCTGCCAGGGCATCCAGCAGGGCCGGGGTCACGCCCTGCTCCTCCAGCATCGGACGTGAGTCGCCGAGCGCCTTGGGCAGTCGCGTGCTCAAGGCCCGGATGCGTGTGGCCAACTGTCGAGGGGCGAGGCCGCATTCCACGGCCATGCTTGCCCACTGGAAGACCCCGAGCTCCTCCAGATGGAACGCGTCCCCGATGCCCATGGCGAAGCTCGTGCTCATGTGCTCGTCGGCGACCGCCGCGACGTCGACCAGATCGTAGGCGGGGGCCAGGCTCAGCAGCCCGGCACGCCGCTCGATGAAGAACGACCAGTTCTTGCCATGTGCGTCGGTATTGCCGATGAGGACATTGAAGACGACGCGTTCCACAAGCTGCATGCGCATGGACAACGGGGAGGCGCTGGCTGCCGAGAGACCGAACAGTTGCCGCAGCGAGGCCCCGTCGCGAAGGTGTTTCACCGCGTCCTGATCCCCGTAGGCGCGCTCGTACTTGAAGTCCGGCGTGAGGCCGAGTCCTTGGCAGGCGTCGACGATGTGCAGCCGCTCCACGCGGCCGTCCGTCGAGCGCCTGCGGTCAAAGCGTTCGACGAGGAGCACCGGCTCCGGCACGTGCAGCAGTCGCGTCCGCGCGGTCGGAATGCCCACGGCGGCTGCCAGATGCATGCACACATGCTCGACCGCCGGCAGGTCGCCGAAGCGCGGATTCTGCGGCGCGGGCTTGAGGATGACCGTCGAGGCGAAGCCATCGCCGTTGGCCAGGAAGAGGTCGCCGTTGTCTTCGAACACGGCGATCTTGTCCTGCAAGCCTGCGATGGACAGTCGCACCTTGCCGTCCCAGACGGAGAAGGGCGTCTGGGACCGAGCACGGATGCGTTCGCTCAACTCGCCGAGCGGCAGTGCGCGCAACGCCTCCCTCGCGGCGATCGGTGTGGCTTGCGCGTCCGCCAGGCAGACGCTCAATGCGCCGGCGGTTTCCGAGCCGAGCGCGAGCAGCAGACCTGCGAGATTGGCCTTGGACAGGCCGTTCGCCTGTGCCGCGACGTCCAGCGCCTGACCTTCCGGCAGCAGGTTCTGAAAGAACGCCCTGGCGATGGCAGAGCGCGTTTCCGGTGCCAGCGCGTCGAAGGGGGCTCCGTCCGCCTCGGCGGCGTCCGATGCCATCGGCATCTGCGGGCTCAAGGGGAAGCTGTCTTCCGATCGGCGCCAGTCCTGGTCGTAGACGAAGTCGAAGAGATTCCGCGCCGGGTCGTGGATCAGCGTGCCAACCTGCCGGCCTGAAGCTCGGATCGCGAGATGGTTCATTCGGCGGTCCCGCGTTGTCGCCGCGAAGCCGGAAGGGCGCGTTCGGCGCCAGTGCCGCCCCATGGCTCCGGATTGCCGCTTCGCAGGTCCTGCAGAGCGCGGGAGGCTTCGAGGTGGCTCGCCAGAGGGGTCGCGAAGCAGGCGACGCCGAGATCCCGCGCCGCGCGGAGTGCAGTTCCCAACGCCACCGTCCCCTTGCCGCTCTCAACGTCGCTCATCGTGGCTTTGCTGATGCCCAGAGCTTCCGCTGCAGTTTCCAGGCTGATGCCCGCCGCCGTGCGCGCAGCGCGGACCGCCTGCCCGAAGGCCATGGCGTCGCGGATCATTGGGTCGGGAAAAGGCTCGCGAACGACTCTACGCATCTTTCCTCCTGCTTTGGCAGGACTATACGCCGAAAACAGCGGTCAACGCGATAAAAGGATGGTTTTCCAGGTGTTTACCTACCTCCGACGCTCGAAATGCCTATCCGCCTGCTTTGCCAGGATTTATCGCATCACCGCTTGCGTTTCCCCGTCGACGCGAACAAGGCCTCCGCCTGTTCCAGGAACATCCGAGCCAGCGGTGCGCGCGGGCTTTGCGCGCTCCAGACGAAGCCGCTCTTCCGGACCGGCGCGGTGCCGGGCAGCGGCACCTTCTGGATCGCCAGACCGCTGGACCACAGCGCCGACCAGTCCGGCAGCAGCGAGATGCCCAGCCCCTGGTCCACCATCGCCGCGATCGACATCAGGCCGTTGATCTCCAGCCGGCGTCGCGGGGTCAGGCCTTGCTGGCGCAGGTAGCGGTCCGCCAACTGGCCGCCGAGCACCGAGCGGTCGTACTGGATGAAGGGCTCGGTGCGGAGCAGATCGAGCGCGTCGCGCCGGGCCAGCTCCTTCGGCGCCACCACCACGAGCGGCTCCGTCATCAGCTCGCGCCACTCGCAGGTCTTGGGGATGGTGAACTGCGGCTCCACCACCACCGCGGCGTCCAGGTCGCCCGCCGCCACCATCCGGACCAGCTCCGTCGACGCGTTCGAGACCACTGAGACCGAGAGGTCGGGGTGGCTCGCGTACAGGCGCCGCAGCACCGGCGGCAGCACCGTCGTCAGCGCCGAAACGAAGGCGCCCAGCCGCAGTTCGCCCAGCTGCACCTTCTCGTTGGCGAGCGCGCGCAGGTCGCGCTCCTCGCGGAGCATGTTGCGCGCGCGGTCGAAGATGTTGAGCCCCGCCGCCGTCGGCTTCACCGAGCGCCCCGAGCGCCGGATCAGCGGCGTGCCGAGGTCGTCCTCCAGCGCCTTCAGCCGCGCGGCGACCGCCGGCGCGGTCATGTCCAGCCTTCGAGCGGCCTCCGCGATGGAGCCGCATTCCACCGTCGTCACGAAGCTCTGTACGTAGCGCAGATCCATTCCCTCGTCCTTCGTCCTTCATCGCGCCGGTCCGGACCGGCGCCACGGAACATAAGGAATTTTTTGCTCTGAAGCAATGGGAAGCAAATTGTTCTCAGGTCGCGTTTGACGAAACATGCGACCCACAACAGCGCCATCCTCAAGGCCAGGAGACAACATGCCCAGCTCATCCCATCCGAAACCCGGTGTCGACCGACGCCAGGTCCTTGCCGCCGCCGCTGGCGTCGCGGCTTCTTCGCTCGCCCTGGGCGGATCCGCCGTCGCAGCGACGTGGCCGGACAAGGTCATCACGATGATCGTCCCGTTCTCGCCCGGCGGCGCGACCGACATCATCGCCCGCATCCTCGCGGCGGAACTCTCGACGGGACTGGGCAAGCAGGTCATCGTCGAGAACCGCGCCGGCGCGGGCGGGAACCTCGGCGCGCAGGCCGTCGCCAAGGCCGCGCCCGACGGCTACACGATCCTGATGGGCGCGATGACGTCGCACTCGACCATCGCGACCCTGGAGAAGGGCAAGGTCCGCTACGACCTGGTCAAGGACTTCCAGACCGCCGCCGTCGTCGGCAGCGTGCCGCTGGTCTTCGTCGCCAACACCGGCGTGCCGGCGAAGTCGCTCAAGGAGCTCGTCGCCTACATCCAGGCGAATCCGGGCAAGACGTCCTTCGGCTCCTCCGGCGCCGGCGCGCCGCAGCGCATGGCCTCGGAGATGCTGAAGCTCCAGGGCAAGCTCGCCACCGACAACATCCCCTACCGCGGCAGCGGCCCCGCCGTCACCGACCTGATCGCCGGCCAGATCCAGTTCATGGCCGAGACCGTGCCGGCGGTGCTGCAGTTCATCAAGGGCGGCAAGCTGACGCCGCTGGCCGTGGCGGCCTCCGCGCGGGACCCGAACCTGTCCGACGTGCCGACGACGGCGGAGGCCGGCTTCCCCAACCTGCTGGTGACCTCGACCTTCGGGGTGCTGGTGCCCGCGGGCACGCCCGCGGACATCGTGTCGCGCCTGAACGCCGAGATCTACAAGGCGCTGAAGAAGCCCGAGGTGCTGGCACAGTTGGCCCAGCAGGGCGTGGTGGCGCAGGCGCCGCTGACGCCGGCCGCCGCGCAGGAGCGCCTCAAGGGCGAAGTGACGAAATGGGCCAAGGTCATCGCCGCGGCCAACATCAAGGCAGACGAGTGAGCCCCTCATGAGCGACACCCCCAAGGGCCTGAAGAAGGGCCTCACCAACTACGGCGACCAGGGCTTCTCGCTGTTCCTGCGCAAGGCCTTCATCAAGGGCGCGGGCTACACCGACGACGCGCTGGACCGGCCGGTCATCGGCATCACCAACACCGGCAGCAGCTACAACCCGTGCCACGGGAACATGCCGCAGCTGCTGGAGGCGGTGAAGCGCGGGATCATGCTCGCCGGCGGACTGCCGATGGACTTCCCGACGATCTCGGTGCACGAGAGCTTCTCGGCCCCGACCAGCATGTACCTGCGCAACCTGATGTCGATGGACACCGAGGAGCTGGTGCGCGCGCAGCCGATGGACGCGGTCGTGCTGATCGGCGGCTGCGACAAGACGGTGCCGGCGCAGCTGATGGGCGCGGCCTCGGCGGGCATTCCGGCGATCCAGCTGATCACCGGCTCGATGCTGACGGGCAGCCATCGGAGCGAGCGCGTCGGCGCCTGCACCGACTGCCGCCGCTACTGGGGCAAGTATCGCGCGGACGAGATTGACGACCAGGAGATCGCCGACGTCAACAACCAGCTCGTCGCGAGCGTGGGCACCTGCTCGGTGATGGGCACGGCCAGCACGATGGCCTGCGTGGCGGAAGCGCTCGGCATGACGGTGCCGGGCGGCGCCTCGCCGCCGGCCGTCACGGCGGACCGCATCCGCGTCGCGGAGCAGACCGGCGCGCAGGCGGTGGCGCTCGCCCGCAACGGGCTGACCATCGACAAGATCCTCACGCCGGCCGCGTTCGAGAACGCGCTGCGCGTGCTGCTCGCGATCGGCGGCTCGACCAACGGCATCGTGCACCTGACCGCGATCGCGGGCCGCATGGGCATCGACATCGACCTCGCCGGGCTCGACCGCCTGGGGCGCGAGACGCCGGTGCTGCTCGACCTCAAGCCGTCGGGCCAGCATTACATGGAGGACTTCCACCACGCGGGCGGCATGGCGACGCTGCTGCGCGAACTCAAGCCGCTGCTGCGCCTGGAGGCGCTGACGGTCACGGGGCGGACGCTGGGCGAGGAGATCGAGCTTGCCGGTGAAGGTTTCGCGCAGGACGTGGTGCGTCCGTTCGACCGGCCCATCTATCCGCAGGGCGGCCTGGCCGTGCTGCGCGGGAATCTGGCGCCGGGCGGCGCGATCATCAAGCAGTCGGCTGCGGATCCCAAGCTGATGGAGCACGAGGGCCGGGCCGTCGTCTTCGAGAACAGCGCGGACCTGGCCGCGCGCATCGACAGCGACGAGCTCGACGTGACCGCCGACGACATCCTGGTGCTGAAGAACATCGGGCCGAAGGGCGCGCCCGGCATGCCCGAGGCGGGCTACATCCCGATCCCGCGCAAGCTGGCGCGGGCCGGGGTGAAGGACATCGTGCGCGTGTCCGACGGCCGCATGAGCGGCACGGCCTTCGGCACCATCGTGCTGCACGTGACGCCCGAGGCGGCGGTGGGCGGCCCGCTGGCCCACGTGCGCAACGGCGATCGCATCCGGCTGAGCGTGAAGCAGCGGGAGATCGCGCTGCTCGTCTCGGACGAGGAGCTCGCGCGGCGTGCCGCGGAGCACCCGGTCGTCGAGCCGACGGCGGAGCGCGGCTACCGCAAGCTGTTCCTGCAGACGGTCACGCAGGCCGACCAGGGCGTCGACTTCGACTTCCTGCGCGCCGTGAAGACGACGGGGAAGGCGCCGGAGGATCGCTGAGAACGGCCGCGACCGTCACAACCGCCGACGACCGTCGGCGGCCGCTGACGACGGGCGTCAGCCGCGGGCCTTGGCCCGATTCGCGGCGCGGATCGCGAGGCTCTGCAGCGTGAACCCGACGAGGAAGATCAGCACCCAGCCCAGCAGCGCGGTCTTCACCACCGGATCCTCCGGGCCCGTCGCCAGCGGATGGGCGGCGGGCAGGCGGCTGAGCGTCTCGTTGATGCCGGGGACCATCAGCAGGAAGAAGCTGAACGAGAGGCCGAAGGTCTGCAGGTGCGGGCGCAGACCGCCGAAGAACGCCAGCCGCGGGGCGATCCACGCGCCGCCGAAGGCTGCCAGCAAGGCCAGCACGCCCAGCACGTGGCCGGGATTCACGCCGACGACGCTGGAGAGCCCGAACGAGGTGAACACCGAGACCGCCAGCCCGGCCAGGTAGACCTGGCCGGATCGCGTGGCGGCGTCGATGCGGCGGAAACGCGCGAAGCCGTAGAGGCCTGCCACGACGGGCACGAGACTGATGACAGTGTGGATGACGCCGAGCGTCGACAAGGGATGCGGCATGGTGAACCTCGGATGAAAATGCGACCTACTAGTTGGTAGGGTTGGTGGGCAAGAAGAAGGGCGGCGGGTGCCGCCTCGGACGGTCGGGTATCAGGCGGGGAAATCAGGCGGGCGATCAGGCGGGGAATCAGGCGGGCGATCAGGCGGGGAATCAGGCGGGCTGGGTCAACTTGAGGATCGCCGGCTGGACGATGGTGGAGAAGGACTTGGGGTCGTCCAGCGCGCGGGCCATCAGCATGGCGCCGTGCACGACCGCCATGAAGGCGCGTGCGGAGATCGCCGGGTTGTTGGGCAGGTGGAACTGTCCGGCGGCCGCGCCGCGCTTGAGCACGGACGCGAGCCACGCGTTCAGGTCGTGGAAGTGCCCGCGGACCTCGACGGCGACCTCTTCCGGGATCGTCGGCAACTCCGTGGCGAGCATCGCGCAGATGCAGAACGGGTGGTCCCCGCTGCGGATGCAGGCCGACCAGTAGTCGGCGTAGGCGTTGAGCTCGGACAAGGGATCGTCGAGCTGGCGCGACAGGCCGGCCAGGCCGTTCCTGGCTTCCTCGCGGTACAGCGACACGACGGTCCGGACCAGCACCGCCTTGCTCGGGAAGTGGTGGTGGATGCTGGCCTTGGTGATGCTGACGCGTTCGGCCAGGTCGGCGTAGCTGAAGCTGTTGTAGCCCCCCGCGACCAGCAGCGATCGCGTGTGCGCGACGATCTCGGCGGCTTTGGGGGAGAGCTCGACGGTCATGGGGCCTCATCGGTGGAATGAGGTCGCACTCTACTAGTTGGTAGGCTGCTTGTCAAAGACCTTCCCGAAGGTCCCTAGGGGACCGAGGGCCCCGAAGGGCCGGGCCGGGCTCACATCGACTCGTCCAGCATCTTCCGGTAGTCGCTCGCCGAGGCCTCGCGCGGATTGGTCTTGTGGGTGTGGTCGTGCAGCGCGCGCTCGACGATCTGCTCGTGCAGATCGACCGTCACGCCCATCGCGCCCAGCCCCGCGGGCAGGCCCAGGCGCTGGTTCATCGCCTTGACCGCACCGGCGAGTTCGTCGGCCGGCGTGCCTTCCTGCAGATTCATCGCATGCCCCATGCGGGCGATCTTGTCGTCGCGGCGCATCGAGTCGTGCATCCCGTTGAAGCGGATCACCGCCGGCAGGAAGACCGCGTTCAAGGTGCCGTGGTGCAGGGTCGGCATCAGCCCGCCGAGCGCGTGGCTCAGCGAATGCACGCAGCCCAGCCCCTTCTGGAAGGCGAGCGCGCCCATCGTGCTCGCGGCCATCATGTCCAGGCGGGCGGCGATGTCGTCGGGATGCGTGGTGGCGCGCTCGATCTGGCGCCAGCCGCGGCGCAGGCCTTCGAGCGCGATGCCGTCGGCCGGCGGGTTGAAGGCCGCGGACATGAAGGTCTCCATGCAATGCGCGATCGCGTCCATGCCGGTCGCCGCCGTCAGCAGGGCCGGCAGCTTGCGCGTCAGCTCGGGATCGCAGACGGCCGACTTGGGCATCAGTTCCCAGTTGTGGAAGCCGAGCTTGCGGCCGTCGTCCACGATGATGATGGCGCCGCGCGCGACCTCGGAGCCGGTGCCCGCGGTCGTCGGCACGGCGATCAGCGGCACGGCCCTGGCCGTGATGTTGCCGGCGCCGCCGAGGATGGTGGCGTACTGCGTCAGCGGGCCGTCATGTCTCGCGGCGATCGCGACGCCCTTGGCCAGGTCGATGCTGGAGCCGCCGCCGACGGCGATCAACCCGTCGCAGCCGTGGGCGTGGAATTGCTCGACGGCCTCGCGCACCGCGGCCTCGGTGGGGTTGGGCGGCGTGCCGTCGTAGACGGGCAGGGCGGTCGCGGCGATCGGCGACGCAGCCCAGGCCTCGAGGACCAGGTCCAGCACGCCGGCCGCGCGCACGCCCTTGTCGGTGACGATCAGCGGTCGGGCGATGCCGGCGCGCACGCATTCCGCGCCGATCAGCCGACGCGCGCCGGCTTCCAGGTGGATGTGGGTGAGGTACTGGATCAGGGCCATGGGCGAAGTCCTTGGGCTGGTGATGGCGGGGCGCGGCGGCGCGGGCCCGCGCGGTCTGGGAGAATCCCGCGATTGGGGCTTGGCAGCAGCCGAGCCTACGTCCTGGAGTTCCCGTTGAGTAGCACCTTGTTGACACCGCGGATGGCCGCGGTGCTCGAGCGCATCCACCGCGCCAACCGCCCCTCGTTCCACAGCCTCACGCCCAGGCAGGCCCGCATCGCCTACCTCATGGGCGCCGAGATCCTGGACCTGCCGCGGGCGCCGCTGCCGCGCATCGAGAATCTGGCAATCCCCGGTCCCGTCGGCGACATCGCCGCGCGCCTTTACGCGCCGCTCACGCGCGAGGACGCCGCTGCGCAGGATGCGCGCGGGCTGCCGGTACTGCTGTATTTCCACGGCGGCGGCTTCGTCATCGGCAGCCTCGAGACCCACGACAGCCTGTGCCGCCAGCTGGCGTTGCGCACGGGCTCGGCGGTGATCGCGGTCGATTACCGCCTGGCGCCGGACCATCCGTTCCCCGCGGCCGTCGACGACTGCTGGGCCGCGCTCGACTGGCTGGCGACCGCGGCCCCGGACCTCGGCCTGGACCGCGCGCGCATCGCCGTCGGCGGCGACAGCGCCGGCGGCACGCTGGCCGCGGTGACGGCGCTGCATGCGCGCGACATCCGCGACCGGTTGGGCCTGTCGCTGGTGATGCAGCTGCTGATCACGCCGGGCGCGACCGCGCATGCGGACACGGATTCGCACCGCCGCTTCGCCAAGGGCCACCTGCTGGACGCCGACACGATCGCGTGGTTCTTCAACCAGTACATCCCGACGGCGCGGCGCGACGACTGGCGCTTCGCCCCGTTGCAGGCCGAGGACCACGGGGACCTGGCGCCCGCGACCTTCATCCTGGCCGAGGCCGATCCGCTGATCGACGAAGGCATCGCCTACGCCGACCTGCTGCGCGCCAACGGCAACGAGGTCCGGCTGGAGCTGTACCGCGGCGTGACGCACGACTTCATCAAGATGGGTCGTAGCATTCCGGAGGCCGAGCAGGCGCTGGATGCCTGCGCGGCCGCGCTGAGGACGGCCTTCGGACTGCCGGCGCCCGCTCCAGTGTCCGTTCCTGTCGCGGTTTCCGGTCCCGCTGCCGCTTCCGCTCCTGAGCCGACGACCCCTTCGACCCCTTCGACCCCTTCGACTCCTTCGACCTCGCCCCGGGCCTCCGCATGAGCACCACCGCCACCCCCGCCGGCCTGAGCCGCGACCGCTTCCGCTTCTTCGAGCGCCTGCGCGTGCGCTGGGCCGAGATCGACGCGCAGCAGATCGTCTTCAACGCCCATTACCTGACCTACTTCGACACGGCGGTCGGCGGCTACTGGCGGGCGCTGGCGCTGCCGTACGCGCCGACGATGCAGGCGCTGGAGGGTGATCTCTTCGTCCGCAAGTCGACGCTCGAATACCTCGGCTCGGCGCATTACGACGAGCTGCTCGACATCGGCGTGCGCACCGATCGTGTCGGCACGAGTTCGCTGACGGTGAGCTGCGCGGTGTTCCGTGGCGACGAGTGCCTGGTGCACGGCGAGCTGGTCTATGTCTTCGCCGATCCTGTCGCGCGTGTGCCCAAGGCCGTGCCGCAGGCGCTGCGCGATCTGCTGCTGGGTTTCGAACGCGGCGAGGCGATGACCGAGGCGCGCGTGGGCAACTGGGCGACGGTGGGCGAGGACGCGCATCGCATCCGGCAGGCGGTCTTCGTCGAGGAACAGAAGATCCCCGCCGAGATGGAATGGGACGCCGCCGACGAGAGCTGCACGCACGCGGTCGCCTACAACCGGCTGGGCCGGCCGCTGGCCACGGGCCGGCTGCTGGAGCACGTGCCAGGTGTTGCCAAGATCGGCCGCATGGCGGTGCTGTCGCCGATGCGCGGCAGCCGCGTCGGCCGCCAGGTGCTGGACGCGCTGATGCAGGCCGGCCGCGAGCAGGGCTACCGCGAGGTGCTGCTGCACGCGCAGCTCAGCGCCGAGGGGTTCTACACCCGCGCGGGATTCCTGCGCCGCGGGCCGGTGTTCGAGGAAGCCGGGATCGCGCACGTGGAGATGGTGCGAGGGCTCTGAGCACTGCTCGGCGGCAGTGCCGGCTCGTGGGAAGATGAGCGGGAGAGGGCGCCCCACATGTACATCCAACGCATCGAGCTGAAGAACTATCGCGGACATGAGCGTCTGGCCGTTGGATTCGCGCGCGGCATGTCGGTCATTGCGGGCATTAACGGAACAGGGAAAACCTCGCTGCTGCTTGGCCTCTTCGAGGCGTTGACACAAGCCGTTCCGACGCTTCTGACCGACTCCGGCAGCCTTGCCTTCAGCGAGCCCGGATGCGCGCGGGTGAATGTCGTCGCGCCCAACGGACGCGCGCGATTCGAAGAGCAGTACCCGATAGAGATCAAGGTCGAGGCGGAGATCCTCGGCTCGCCGTTGTCTTGGGCGGTCTGCTCGACGTTGCCGGGTGTTCGCACGCAGGGCGGTACCGCGCCTGCTCGGCAGCTCTGGGATCAGATGAAGGCGAGCACCTTCGGATTTGAAGGTGCGCCACTGCTCAACATCCCTGTCATCGCCTTCTACAGGGACAAGCGGGCGTGGCGCGCAGGGCAGACGAGGGAAATCGACGCTGCCATGGAGCGGAACTCGCGCATCGATGGCTACGAAGGTTGGGCCGATGCAGGGCTGAGCGCTGACGCGCTGCAGCGGTGGATCGTGGCGAAGTCTCTTGAGCGCCTGCAAGCCGCTTCCGAGTCAGGCCAGCCCTTCTCGGCTGTGGAGTCCGACGAGCTCGGTCAGATCAATCGGGCGTTGCGACAGGCCTTGGATGCGTTCAGGTCCATCCGATACGACTTCCACAGCAAGAAGATCCTGTCCGAGTGGGTCGGAGACGAAGGGCAGGAGCTCGATCCCATTGCATTCGAGCACTTGAGTGCAGGTCAGCGCACGGTCATCTGCCTGGTCGCGGACCTGGCGCGTCGCATGTGCCTGCTCAACCCGCAACTGGGTGACGACGTGATCGGGCAGACGGAAGGCGTCGTGCTGATCGATGAGTTCGACATGCATCTCCACCCGGCCTGGCAACGTTCGCTCGCGCGTGGCATGAGCAAGGCCTTTCCAAAGGTGCAGTTCATTGTTGCCAGTCATTCGCCGCAAGTGATCGGTGAACTGCCGCATGAGAACGTCATCCTGCTCACGCCCGATGGGCCTGTGAATCCGTCCGGCAGCTTCGGCATGACGTCCAACCAGGTGCTTCAGGAGCTCATGGGCGCCGAGGTCCGCGCGACCCTTGTGAAGCAGAAGCTCGACGAGATCAACGAGGACCTGACACGCCATCAATTGGATGAGGCCGAAAAGAAGATCCAGGTGCTCGACAGCGAGGCGCCCGAGCTTCGTGAACTGGATGGCGCCAAAGCGCTGCTTCTGCGCAAGAGGACGATCGGTCGATGAGGCATTTCGTCAAGAAGGCGTCTCCGCCTGCCTTCGAGACGTGGAAGGCGCAGGCGAACGAAGATTGGTCGCCGAGCTACGCCACGATGGGCAGTGAGCGAAAGGGCGCGCTGCTCAAGGCGTTGCTCGAAGAACAAGCGTATGTCTGCTGCTATTGCGGTCGCTCAGTCGACGAGCAGGACAGTCACGTCGAGCATTTCCGCCCGCAGGAACAGTTCCCTCAGCTCGCGTTGGATTACGCCAATCTGCATGCTTCCTGCACCCGGACTCCCAAGGGGGCTCGCGCCGCGTGGCACTGCGGCCATGCGAAGCAGAACCAGTTCTGTGAAGAGCGGTTCATTTCACCGAACGACGCCACCTGCGAGCAGCGATTCCTCTACGCGATGAATGGTGAGATGCTGGTGGCCGACCAGCTCGACCAGCGAGCCACCTACATGCATGGCTTGCTCCGCATGAACGCGCCCGCGCTGAGCGAGTGGCGCAAGGCGGCACTTGAGCGGGTCTTCGACGACGACTTCGTGGCAAGCGCGACCTCGCAAGAGCTCGTAGAACTCGTCGACGCCTTTCGGCGCCCAGCGCCTGATGGGCGTTGCCGGGACTTCGGCCACGTGATCGCACGCCATGCGGAGCAGGTCCTCGAACGCCTGAAGCCCGCGCCGCTGCCAGCGGTGGCCTGAGCTTCGGGGCGCAAGGCGCCCTGCACGCCCCGGACTTCTCCAAGTCTGCCGCTATCCGAGTCATTGGCAATTGCAAATGGCTCGCTGATGTCCGATAGCAAATACTGACCCCCACCCCTGACATCCCAGGGGGACAAGCAGCCCGCGTCGAGGCAAAGCTCGGCGTGTCGTCGACGCGGGTCATGGCAGCAATTCTGGAGAATCGATGAGTGAAGTAGGCAAGTGCCCGGTGACGGGACACGGCGGCGCGCCCGTGGCGCGGACCAACCGCGATTGGTGGCCCAACCAGCTGAACCTGAGCGTCCTGCGGCAGCTCTCGAGCAAGTCCGACCCGATGGGCGAGGACTTCAACTACGCCGAGGCGTTCGGGCGCCTGGACCTCGCGGCCGTGAAGCGCGACCTGCACGCGCTGATGACGGATTCGCAGCCCTGGTGGCCGGCCGACTTCGGGCATTACGGCCCGCTGTTCGTGCGCATGGCCTGGCACAGCGCCGGCACTTACCGCACCGCCGACGGCCGCGGCGGCGCCGGTGGCGGCCAGCAGCGCTTCGCGCCGCTGAACAGCTGGCCCGACAACGGCAACCTCGACAAGGCCCGCCGCCTGCTGTGGCCGGTCAAGCAGAAGTACGGACAGCAGATCTCCTGGGCCGACCTGATGATCCTGGCCGGCAACGTCGCGCTGGAATCGATGGGCTTCAAGACCTTCGGTTTCGCCGGCGGCCGTCTCGACCAATGGGAACCCGAGGACCACATCAACTGGGGCGCCGAGGCCAAGTGGCTGGACGACCAGCGCTACAGCGGCGACCGGGAACTGACCCGGCCGCTGGCGGCCATGCAGATGGGCCTGATCTATGTGAATCCGGAAGGTCCCAACGGCGTTCCGGATCCGCTCGCGGCGGCGCGGGACATCCGCGAGACCTTCGCGCGCATGGCCATGGACGACGAGGAGACCGTCGCGCTGATCGCCGGCGGACACAGCTTCGGCAAGACCCACGGCGCCGGTCCCGCGTCCCACGTCGGCGTGGAGCCGGAGGGCTCCGACCTCGCGGCGCAGGGCCTGGGCTGGGCCAGCACCTTCGGCAAGGGGCATGGCGGCGACGCGATCACCAGCGGCCTGGAAGTGACCTGGACCACCACGCCCACCGCGTGGAGCAACAACTTCTTCGAGAACCTGTTCGGCTTCGAGTGGGAACTGACGAAGAGCCCGGCCGGCGCCCATCAATGGCAGGCGAAGGACGGCGCGGGCGCGGGTACCATCCCCGACGCGCATGACCCGACCCGGCGCCATGCGCCGACGATGCTGACGACCGACCTGTCGCTGCGCGTCGACCCGGCCTACGAGCGGATCTCGCGGCGTTTCCTGGCGCATCCGGACCAGTTCGCCGACGCCTTCGCGCGGGCGTGGTTCAAGCTGACCCACCGCGACATGGGACCGCGCGTGCGTTACCTCGGCGCCGAGGTGCCGAAGGAAACGCTGCTCTGGCAGGACCCGATCCCGGCGCTCGACCATGCGCTCATCGACGACCGCGACATCGAGACGCTGAAGGCGCGGGTGCTGGGCTCGGGGCTCACCGTGTCCCAGCTGGTGTCGACGGCCTGGGCCTCGGCCTCGACCTTCCGCGGCTCCGACAAGCGCGGCGGCGCCAACGGCGCGCGCGTGGCCCTGGCGCCGCAGAAGGACTGGGCCGTCAACCGGCCCAGCCAGCTGGCGGACGTGCTGACGGTGCTCGGCGCCATCCAGCGCGGCTTCAACGCCGACCGGGCAGGCACGGGCAGGAAGGTCTCGCTCGCCGACCTGATCGTGCTGGCCGGCGGTGCCGGCGTCGAGCAGGCCGCGAAGGCGGCGGGTCATGCGGTGACCGTGCCCTTCACGCCCGGTCGCATGGACGCGACGCAGGAGCAGACCGACGTCGACTCCTTCGCGGTGCTGGAGCCGGTCGCGGACGGCTTCCGCAACTACCAGAAGGCCAAGTTCACCGTGTCCGCGGAGGAACTGCTCATCGACAAGGCGCAGTTGCTCACGCTGAGCGCGCCGGAGATGACGGTGCTGGTGGGCGGCCTGCGCGTCCTCGGCGCCAATGCGGAGGCGGCCTCGCACGGCGTCTTCACGCACCGGCCTGAAGTGCTGACCAACGACTTCTTCGTCAACCTGCTGGACATGTCGACGCAATGGCGGGCGAGTGCGCAGGACGCCGATCTGTTCGAAGGCCGTGACCGCGAGACGGGCGCCCCGCGCTGGACCGGCACCCGTGTCGATCTGGTGTTCGGATCGAACGCGGTGCTGCGCGCGCTGGCCGAGGTCTACGGGGCCGGCGACGGGCAGGGCCGGTTCGTCAAGGACTTCGTCGCCGCGTGGACCAAGGTGATGAACCTCGATCGCTTCGATCTCGTCGGATGACGGTGAAGACGTCGAGCACGTCGAGTTCGATGAGTTCGATGAGTTCGATGAGTTCGATGAGCACGGCAGACGCCGTGCGGTCTCGATGAGCGCGCCCTGAAGGCGCGGCGGGCGCCTCCGCCGGGATGCCGGTGGAGGCGGCGCGCCGCCGGCCGTGAGATCGTCATCGCGCTGCGTCCAAGCCGGCGTCCGCTCCGTAAGTGGATGATGGGCGGCATCGATGCCGCGCCTTCCGCCATCCGACCAAGGAGCTGTCCATGCTGCGTTCGTTCCCCTTCGTCCTGTCCCTGCTCGCCATCGCCGCTGTCGGCACCAGTGCCAGCGCGCAGGCTTCCCGACCTTCCGCCGAAGTCCTGGCCCGCCTGCCGGACCCGGCGTCCGCCATCGCGGTGAAGGACCCGGAGGTCCCCGCGGCGCTGCGCCCCGCGGACGGCTCGCGCAAGCTCCTCCAGGTCCACGCCGTCGGCGTCCAGATCTACGAATGCGCGCAGGGCGCCGGTGGCGCCTGGGAATGGCAGTTCCGCGGCCCTGAAGCGACGCTGTTCGACGCGCGCGGCAACAAGGTCGGCGATCACGGCGCCGGGCCGTTCTGGCGCCTGGAGGACGGCTCCCGCATCGTCGGGCAGGCCAAGGCCTTGTCCCCGTCGCCGACCGCGGGCGCCATTCCCTGGCTGCTGCTGACGGTGAAGTCCCGCAGCGGCACCGGCGGGCTCGATCCTGTCGATGCCGTCCAGCGCCTCAGCACCGTCGGGGGCGTCGCGCCGCCGGCCCAGGACTGCGTCGCCGCGGCCTCCGCCCGGACCGTGCGCGTCGACTACAGCGCCGACTACCTCTTCTGGGGTGTCGCCCCGTCGCGGTGAGCGCCATCTTGGCGGATCATCCCGGCTCCTCGCAGTAACGCCCGGTGATGCCAGCGAATCAAGACCTCCCCCGACTCATGGCCCGCGTGGCGCTGCGCGACCGCGCGGCCTTCGAGCTCCTCTATCGCCTGACGAGCTCGCATCTGTTCTCCGTGTCCTTGCGTATGTTGAGGAATGAACAGCGCGCGCAGGACAACCTCCAGGAGGCCTACGTGAGCATCTGGCATCACGCGCAGTCCTATCGCCCCGAGGCCGGCACGCCGATGACCTGGATGATCAACATCGTCCGCAACAAGGCGATCGACCTGCTGCGCGCGCGACGCCAGGAGGACGAGCACGCGGTCGAGCTCGACGAGGACGCGCTCGCCGTCCCGGCGGACGCGGCCGGCGAACCGTTGCAGCTGCTCGAGCAGAACCTCGCGGACGCGCACATCGGCGCCTGCATGCAGGCGCTGTCCGCGCAGCAGCGCCAGGCGCTCGCGCTGGCGTACTACCGCGGCATGGTCCACACGGAGATCGCCGAGGCGCTGCAGGCGCCGCTCGGCACGATCAAGGCGTGGGTGCGCCGGGGCCTGGACCGGCTCAAGGCCTGCCTCGAAGCCGGGGGAGTCGCCGCGCCATGAACTACCAACGACCCGAACTGGTGGAACACCTCGCGCGCGAGTACGTGCTGGGCACGCTGCAGGGACCCGCGCGACGTCGCTTCGTCACCTTGATGCGCGACTCCCGGCCGATCGCCGCCGCGGTCGCGCAATGGGAGCAACGCTTCGCGGTGATGGAGCGCGCGCCGGTGCCGATCCAGCCGCCTGTCACGACATGGCAGGGCATCGAGCAGCGCCTGTTCCCGCGAACCCAGGACACCCCGCAGACCCGCGCAGGCGGCTCGCAGGGCCGCGCCCTGGGCGCCGTGCTGGGCTGGCTCACCGGCCGCGCCATCGGCGGCGTCCTCGCGGGCCTGCTGCTCGCGGTGGTCCTCGTCAAGACGGTGCCCACCCTGGCGGGCCTGGAGCCCGCCTCGGAAGCGCTGCCGGCGAGTTATGTCGGCGTGCTGAGCGCGCCGTCCGCGCCGCCGTCCGTCGTCGTGAGTTCGAAGCGGCACGGCAAGCTGCTCACCGTGAAGGCGCTGCGTCCGCTCGCCGTGCCTGAAGGTCGTCGCGCCACGCTCTGGGCGATCCCGAAGGACGGCGCGCCCTTCCTGGTCGGCACGGTGTCGTCCTCGGGGCAGACGCAGATCGCCTTGCCGGCTGAATCCGAGAAACTTTTCTTCAGCGTGAATCGCGTGGCGATCAGCCTGGAGGCGAGCGATGGCCCGGCACCGGCGACGCCTTCGACGTTCGTGCTCGAAGGGGCCTGCGTCAAGGTGTGGTGAAACCTGGGTAGAGCATGGGTGAAGGTGGGGTCAGGTCTCGCCCCTCGACGAATCGTTACATCGATTTTTCGAAGCCGGTGCGTCCGCCGTCATCACAGGCCCGTAAGTCAAGCAGCAGGATGTCCTGCATCACGTTCGAGGAGCACCACATGAAGACGATGAAGCTGCTGTCCCTGTTTGCCGCTGTCGGGGCGCTGACCGGTTCCCTCCAATCCGCATCGGCCGCCGACATGGCGCCGTCGCAGGCCGCCTCGCCCGCGCCGGCCGCGAACCGTCTGGCCGCCGCGCGCCAGCTGATCGAGGCGCGTCAGTGGGAAGCCGCGCGCGACGAACTGAAGCGCGTCGACGACCGCCGCAGTGCGGACTGGAACAACCTGATGGGCTACGTGTCGCGCAAGGCCGGCAATCCGGATCTGGCCGCGTCGGAGCGCTACTACGACGAGGCGCTGCGCATCGACCCGCATCACCGCAACGCGCTGGAGTACTCCGGGGAGCTCTACCTGATGAAGGGCGACCTGCCGAAGGCGCAGGCCCGCCTCGCGTCGCTGGCCGCCGAGTGCAAGTCGTCCTGCGAGCAGCACACGGAACTCAAGGACGCCATCGCGCGCTTCCAGGCCAACGGCAACAAGTACGTGGCCAAGGGCAACTGGTAAGCCGCCGCTTGCCACTGTTCCACTGTCCCGTTGGCCTCTCTCCCGTTCCCCCGCAAGGAGCTTTGAATGAACCTCGTGAAGTCGTTGTGCCTGAGCTTGCTCGTGTCCGGCGCCGCCCTGTCGGCCGCCCACGCGGCCGAGCTGACCGTCAATCTGTCCCTGGCACAGCCCGACGGCCCCGGCGCCTCTGCCGGCACGGTGCGCATCGTCGAGACGCCGAACGGCCTCGCGTTCTATCCGCAACTGACCGGACTGCCGCCCGGCGTGCACGGCTTCCACGTGCATGAGAACCCCTCGTGCGCGCCGTCCACGGCCAACGGCACGGTCACGCCGGCCGGCGCCGCCGGCGGACACTTCGATCCGCTCGGCAGCAAGCACCACGGCGAGCCGTGGGGCGACGGCCACCTGGGCGACCTGCCGCCGCTGTACGTCGGACATGATGGCCAGTCGACCAACCCGGTGCTGTCGCCGCGTCTGAAGAAGATCGACGAGGTGAAGGGCCACGCGCTGATGGTCCACATGGGCGGTGACAACCACTCCGACCATCCCGCGCCGCTGGGCGGCGGCGGAGCGCGCGTCGCCTGCGGCGTCATCGGCGGCTGAGTCCTTCCAGCACGAGCGCAATGCAAAGGGCCCGGAGGTTTGCACCTCCGGGCCCTTGTTCGTTGTGAGCGACCGTCAGGTCGCTCATTGCATCACGCGACCGTCTTGGCCGTTTCCGCGTATTCCTCGATCTGGTCGAAGTTCATGTAGCGGTAGACGCTGGCCTTGTCGGCATCGATGACGCCCATCTCCTTGAGGTACTCCTCCTTGGTCGGCAGGCGGCCCAGGCGGGACGCGATGGCGGCCAGTTCCGCCGAGCCCAGGAACACGTTGGTGTTCTTGCCCAGACGGTTGGGGAAGTTGCGCGTGGAGGTGGAGATCACCGTCGCGCCCTCGCGGACCTGCGCCTGGTTGCCCATGCACAGCGAGCAGCCCGGCATCTCGGTGCGCGCACCGGCCGTGCCGAAGGCGGCGTAGTGGCCTTCCTTGATCAGCTCGCTCTGGTCCATCTTGGTCGGCGGCGCGACCCACAGCTTGACCGGGATGTCGCGCTGGCCGCCCAGCAGCTTGGCCGCCGCGCGGAAGTGACCGATGTTGGTCATGCACGAGCCGATGAAGGCCTCGTCGATCTTGGTGCCGGCGACTTCGGACAGCACCTTCGCGTCGTCCGGATCGTTCGGGCAGCAGACGATCGGCTCGGTGATGTCGGCCAGGTCGATCTCGATCACGGCCGCGTATTCGGCGTCCTTGTCGGCTTCCAGCAGGTCGGGCTGAGCCAGCCAGGCTTCGACCTTCTCGATGCGGCGCTGCAGCGTCTTCGCGTCGGCGTAGCCGTCGGCGATCATGTTCTTCATCAGGACGACGTTGGAGCTCAGGTACTCCTTGATCGGCGCCGGATTCAGCTTGATCGTGCAGCCGGCGGCGGAGCGCTCGGCGGAGGCGTCAGACAGCTCGAACGCCTGCTCGACCTTCAGGTCGGGCAGACCTTCGATCTCGAGGATGCGGCCCGAGAAGATGTTCTTCTTGCCGGCCTTGGCCACCGTCAGCAGACCGGCCTTGAGCGCGTACAGCGGGATCGCGTGCACCAGGTCGCGCAGCGTCACGCCCGGCTGCATCTCGCCCTTGAAGCGCACCAGCACCGATTCCGGCATGTCCAGCGGCATCACGCCGGTGGCCGCGCCGAAGGCGACCAGGCCCGAACCCGCCGGGAAGGAGATGCCGATCGGGAAGCGCGTGTGCGAGTCGCCGCCGGTGCCGACGGTGTCGGGCAGCAGCAGGCGGTTCAGCCAGCTGTGGATCACGCCGTCGCCCGGGCGCAGCGAAACGCCGCCGCGGTTGGAGATGAAGGCGGGCAGCTCGCGGTGCGTCTTCACGTCCACCGGCTTCGGGTACGCGGCGGTGTGGCAGAAGGACTGCATCACCAAGTCGGCCGAGAAGCCCAGGCAGGCCAGGTCCTTCAGCTCGTCGCGGGTCATCGGGCCGGTCGTGTCCTGCGAACCGACGGTGGTCATCTTGGGTTCGCAGTAGGTGCCCGGGCGCACGCCCTGGCCTTCCGGCAGGCCGACCGCGCGGCCGACCATCTTCTGCGCCAGCGTGAAGCCGGCCTTCGTTTCGGCCGGGGCCTGCGGCAGGCGGAACAGCGTCGAGGCGGGCAGGCCCAGGAACTCACGCGCCTTGGCGGTCAGCGAGCGGCCGATGATCAGGTTGATCCGGCCGCCGGCGCGCACTTCGTCGAACAGCACGTCGCTCTTGAGCTTGAACTCGGCCACCGTCTCGCCGTTCTTCACCAGCTTGCCGTCGTAGGGCAGCACGTCGATGACATCGCCCATCTCCAGCTTGCCGACGTCGACCTCGATCGGCAGCGAGCCCGAGTCTTCCTGCGTGTTGAAGAAGATCGGCGCGATCTTGCCGCCCAGCGTCACGCCGCCGAAGCGCTTGTTCGGGACGAAGGGGATGTCCTGGCCCGTGGCCCAGATCACCGAGTTGGTCGCCGACTTGCGCGACGAGCCGGTGCCGACGACGTCGCCGACGTAGGCCACGACGTGGCCCTTCTTCTTCAGGTCCTCGATGAACTGCATCGGGCCGCGCTTGCCGTCCTCCTCGGGCTTGAAGGCCGCGTCGGGGCGCGTGTTCTTCAGCATCGCCAGGTAGTGCAGCGGGATGTCCGGGCGGCTCCAGGCGTCCGGGGCCGGCGACAGGTCGTCGGTGTTGGTCTCGCCGGGCACCTTGAAGACGGTGACGGTGATCTTCCTGTCCACTTCGGGGCGCGAGGTGAACCACTCCGCGTCGGCCCAGCTCTGCATCACTTCCTTGGCCTTGGCGTTGCCCGCCTTGGCCTTGGTCGCGACGTCGTTGAAGTAGTCGAACATCAGCAGGGTCTTCTTCAGGCCCTCGGCGGCGACGCCGGCGACCTCGGCGTCGTCCAGCAGCTCGATCAGCGGATGCACGTTGTAGCCGCCGACCATGGTGCCCAGCAGCTCGGTGGCCTTGGACTTGGAGATCAGGGCCACCGTCAGGTCGCCGTGCGCGACGGCGGCCAGGAAGCTGGCCTTGACCTTGGCGGCGTCGTCCACGCCCGGGGGCACGCGGTGCGTCAGCAGGTCCAGCAGGAAGGCGTCTTCACCGGCGGGCGGCGTCTTGATCAGCTCGATCAGCTCGGCCACCTGCCTGGCGTCGAGCGGCAGCGGCGGGATGCCGAGCGCGGCGCGTTCGGCTTCGTGTTGGCGGTAGGCTTGCAGCATGCGAACTCCAGTCTCTGTGGTCTTTGCTTGGGTCGGAAAAGCGGGTCTGTCGTCGGTCACGGCGCGCTAGGCACGATGACCTTGAGGCCCTTGAAATAGTCTCGGAAGAATCCCTGGTCGCGGGTGATCAGGCCGTCGCACTGCAGCATCGCGTGCGCGCCCACCAGGAAGTCGGGCATGGCGCGCGACGAGGCGGGGTCGGCCCCCTTGCCGGCGAGCCGTTGCTTGAACTTGCGTTGCATCTCGCCGGCGCGGATCGCGGCGCGCTGGTCGATGGCCAGGAAACTCAGGCCCATCTCCTCCAGCGCGTCCATCACCTCGGAGCCGTGGCCCAGCCCGGCGGTGACCTCGGACAGCACGACGTCGCACAGCACCACCGGACCGCTGGAGAGCGCCAGGCGCAGCGCGGCCTCGGCCGCGTCGGCGCCGGGCGCGTCGCCCAGGAGGTCGATGAGGACGGAGCTGTCGACGGCGATCATGATCAGGCGTCTGTGGACTCGTCCGGGGCACGGCCGCGCAGGTCGCGCATGACGTCGTCGGTGGCGGTGCCCTCGGGCAGCTTGAAGCGGCCGCGGGCGCGGGAGATGGCGTCGTCGACGTTCTTGCGCAGGATGATGCGCGCGCCGTCGAGCTCGACCTTGAGCGTGGTGCCCTTCGTCAGCCCCAGCGCGTCACGGACGGCCTTGGGCAGGGTGATCTGACCTCGTTCGGCGACGGTGGCTTCCATGCGGGCTCCTGGCGATCCTGGCGATCCTGGCGATCCTGGGGAAGGGGGCGACGGTTCTGGCGGATTCATGACCCTTCAGTGCGCCAGCACACCGTGGGTATGAACCAGAAAGTATGCATGAATTGTACGTACTTTCGACCCATGAAAGCCAGCGTCACTGGGTGAAGCCCGACTGCGGAAGTATGGATAGGTCGAGCGACAGACGAGAAAAAGCCGCCTTGAAAGGCGGCTTCGTCCAGCAAGGCGCAGGGCTTACTGCGCGCTGGGGGTGATGCCCAGGCCGCCGCCGGCGGGTGCCGACGCGGAGCGCGCGGCCTCGATCGCGGCGCGCTGTTCCGGGTGGACGCATTCGTCGACCAGGCGCTGGCCGACCTTCACGTCCAGCAGCATCGACTTGTTGGCGATCTGGACCATCAGCGTGCGGCCGGTGACGTCTTCCAGGCGCAGGGCGCCGGTGGTCGACAGCACGGGCTTCATCACGAAGGTGTCCTTCTTGAAGGCCACGTTGATGTAGCCGAGGTCCTTGGTGTTCGGTTCGATCGTGATCGACTGCTTGAACTCGCACTCGTACAGGCCGAGGTAGGCGCGCTTGGCGGCGGCCAGTTGTTCCTCGTCCGCTTCCGGCAGCGGCGGCGGGGGCGCCTTGACGGCCGGCTTCTTGGCCGTGGTCGTCTTCGCCGGAGCGGGCTTGGCCGTCTTGGCCGGGGCGGGCTTGGCGCTGCCCGTGGCGGCGGGCGCGGTGGCGGCGGGCTGGGCGGCCGCGATGCCGGCGGTCAGCGTGAGCGCGGCGGCAGCGGCGCCGGAGAGGAGGAGGGCGGTCAGTCGCATGGGGAGGGCGTGGAAGTAGGACCTGGGGGGCCGGGAGGGCCTTGAATCACCGGCCGAAGCAACGGCCGGAAAAGCGAAGCGCCGGGGCTCGGCGATGCGCGATTGTGACTGCGGGCGCGTCCCCTGAAGTGGGGTTTTAATGTGTCAAACCGTTGAGCAACGCTAGGGTCTTCACCGGGTCTTCACCGGGTCTTCATCGGGTCTTCATCGCGTCAGAGCGGCGACGGGCGCGGTGCGAACCATGCCTGTTCCACCTCTGTCGGGAGGTGCTGGCCGGTGCCGTGGGCGCGTTGCAGCAGGTGCCAGAACAGTCGGTAACTGGCGCGGTCGTGGAGCATGTCGCGGTGTTGGATCGGCGCCCACGCCGCGGCCTGCGCGGCGCGCAGGATGTCGATGGCCTCGTCGATCTCCGCGACGCTGGGCGAGAAGGCGTCGATGATGGGTTGGATCTGGTGGGGGTGGATGCTCCACATCCGCATGTAGCCGAATTCGCGCGCGGCGCGCTCGGCGGCGGACTGGACCGCACGCTCGCTCTTGAACTCGGTGACGACGCAGTGCGACGGCGTCTTGGCGTAGGCGTGCGCCGCGGCCGCGATCGCCAGCTTCGCGCGCCGCACCAGCGGGTGCGTGAACTGGCCGTCGACCGTCAGCGCCGAGCGCGGGATCGCGCCGCGATGCGCGGAGACGAAGTCCATCAGTCCGAACGACAGCGACTCGATGCGCGGATGCGCGGCGATGGCCATCACATCGCGCAGGGCGCCGTGGGTCTCGATCAGCGTGTGCAGCGGCAGCGGCTTGCTGATCGCGTGACGCTTCAGGCAGTCGTCGATGAAGGCGATCGCGCGCCCCAGATCCTCGATGCCTTCGGGCTTCGGGATCATCAGGAAGGCGAGCTTCTCGCCGCCGCCGGCGATCACCGCCTCGACGTCGGCTTCGAAGGCCGGATGCCGGAACGGATGCACCCGCACGCCGACGCGTCCGTGCGCGTTCAGCGGGCCGTTCAGCAGGTGCAGCACCAGCAGCATGTGCTCGGCCTCGCCGCCGACGGGCGCGCCGTCCTCGCAGTCCAGGGTGATGTCGAAGACGGGCCCCATCCGCACCTGCAGTTCGAGGCTCTTGATCATGCGCGCCTCGACGCCGCAGTAATGATCGACGACCGGCAGCACGACAGGCGCCCGGCCTTCTTCGAACAGGGCCTGGGCGGGAGTGAGG
Organism: Roseateles sp. GW821-FHT09G09; assembly: GCF_059415965.1. Lineage (NCBI taxonomy): Bacteria > Pseudomonadati > Pseudomonadota > Betaproteobacteria > Burkholderiales > Sphaerotilaceae > Roseateles > Roseateles sp. GW821-FHT09G09. Next base: position 271,009 of record NZ_JBWKOG010000007.1, read on the forward strand.
AGGGTGCTCATGCGAGGAGGGGTGGTCAGGAGATCTGGAAGGAAGAAGGGCCGACCCTCTTGCGAAGGTCGGCCCGTCGAGTTTCGCTCAGCGAGATGCCTCAGGCGGCATCCGTGGTGCTCACAGCAGGTGCTTCACACCGTTCTGCTCTTCGAGCAGTTCGTCCAGCGTCTTCTTGATCGCGCCTTGCGAGAACTCGTCGATCTCCAGGCCTTCGACGATCTTGTACTCGCCGTTCTCGACCGTCACCGGGTAGCCGAACATGACGTCCTTGGGGATGCCGTATTCGCCGTTGGACGGCACGCCCATCGTGACCCACTTGCCGTTGGTGCCCAGGGCCCAGTCGCGCATGTGGTCGATGGCGGCGTTGGCGGCCGAGGCGGCCGACGACAGGCCGCGGGCGGCGATGATCGCGGCGCCGCGCTTGCCGACGGTCGGCAGGAAGGTCGTGCGGTTCCACTCTTCATCGTTGATGAGCGCCTTGACCGACTGGCCGTCGATCGTGGCGAAGCGGTAGTCCGCGTACATCGTCGGCGAGTGGTTGCCCCACACCGCCAGCTTCTCGATGCCGGCGACCGGCTTGCCGGTCTTGGCGGCGATCTGCGAGGCGGCGCGGTTGTGGTCCAGGCGCAGCATGGCGGTGAAGTTCTTGGCCGGCAGGTCCGGGGCCGACTTCATCGCGATGTAGGCGTTGGTGTTGGCCGGGTTGCCGACCACCAGCACCTTGACGTTGCGCGAGGCCACGGCGTTCAGGGCCTTGCCCTGCGCGGTGAAGATGGCGCCGTTGATCGACAGCAGCTCCGAGCGTTCCATGCCCGGGCCGCGCGGACGCGAGCCGACCAGCAGCGCGTAGTCGGTGTCCTTGAAGGCGGTCATCGGGTCGCTGTGGGCCTCGATGCCGGCCAGCAGCGGGAAGGCACAGTCTTCCAGCTCCATGATCACGCCCTTGAGCGCGTTCTGGGCCTTCTCGTCGGGGATCTCCAGCAGTTGCAGGATGACGGGCTGGTCCTTGCCCAGCATCTCGCCGGAAGCGATGCGGAACAGCAGGGCATAGCCGATCTGGCCGGCGGCGCCGGTGACGGCGACGCGAACGGGTTTCTTGCTCATCAGGGTCTCCGAGAAGTGCGAGTGAATGATGCGTGAGGCGCAGTCCGCGCCAGCGGCGGCAAGTGTAGGACAGCGCGGCCCCGGCACGGATCGCGATAGGGTCTTCTTCGCCCACCGGTGTGGGGAGCTGCCCCCAGAAACAGCGCCCGGGAGGCAGACGGGCATGGCGCGAAACCGACACTCTTGTGTCTTATATAAGACTAATCCGGTCGGACTCCCCCCGCAGGGTGGACGCTGTCTCCGGGTTTGTGCTCGAATCGCGCCCCATGTCGCCCCCCGCCGCCCCGGTCCATCCCGTCACGCCGCTCAATGAGCTGGCGCGCGCGGAAGCCGCGCCGTCGTTCAGCCCGCTGTACCGCCAGATCAAGGGACTGATCCTGAAGGGCTTGCAGGCCGGGGAGTGGAAGGCGGGGGAGACCATCCCCAGCGAGATGGACCTGGCGGCCCGCTTCGGGGTGAGCCAGGGCACCGTGCGCAAGGCCGTCGACGAGCTCGCCGCCGACAACCTGCTGGTCCGCAAGCAGGGGAAGGGCACCTTCGTCGCCACCCATGCGGAACAGCAGCAGCAATACCGCTTCCTGCGGCTGACGCCCGACGCCGAGGAGGCCTCGTCGCTCGGCCGCCAGTTGCTCGACTGCAGGCGCCAGCGCGCGCCGGCCTTCATCGCGAAGTTGATGCAGCTGCGTGCCGGCGATCCGGTGATCGAGATCCGCCGCCTGCTGCACAGCGGCGGCCATCCGGTCGTGCTGGACGACATCTGGTTGCCCGGCGCGCTGTTCAAGGGACTGACGACCGAGCGGCTGCTCGAGCATCGCGGTCCGTTCTACAGCCTGCTCGAAACCGAGTTCAACGTGCCCATGATCCGGGCGCAGGAAAAGATCCGTGCGGTCGCGGCGGAGGATGATGCCGCCGCGCTGCTGCAGGTAGCGCCCGGCAGTCCGCTGCTGAGCGTGGAGCGGCTCTCCTTCACCTACGGCGACAAGCCGGTGGAGTTGCGCCGCGGTCTCTACAACACTTCCCACCACTTTTATCGCAACAGCCTGAACTGATGCTTTCGCGTTGCGGCGCTGACGTTTTCATGGCAACGCCGGAAGACGACATGCGCCCAGGACACCCTTGAGGGGTGTTGCATTGCCATAAAATCTTCGGGTTTCACATTGATTACAAGGTCGGACATGACGGACGCCACCCAAGCCACCAAGAAGAATCGACCGGTCTACACCAACATCCATGTCACGCAGATCGTCGGGTATCGCCTGCCGCCGGCCGGCATCGTCTCGATCCTGCATCGCATCAGCGGCCTGCTGATGTTCTTCCTGCTCCCGTTCGTGATCTGGATGTTCGACACCAGCCTCACGTCGGAGATCTCGTACGAGACCTTCACCGCGGCCTTTGTCTCGGGCATCGGCTTCCTGCCGGGCTGGTTCATCAAGCTGGTGACGCTGGGCCTGATCTGGGGCTACCTGCACCACTTCATCGCCGGCGTCCGCCACCTGTGGATGGACGCGACGCACAGCGTGAGCAAGCAGCAAGGGCACGTCAGCGCCATCGTGACGCTGGCCTTGAGCGTCGTGCTGACGCTGGCGCTCGGCGCCAAGCTGTTCGGCCTGTACTGATCACGCCGCGACCGCACGGCGCGGGCCGCGCGGCCGGACTGAATCCCGACGATTGACCCAAGAGGCAAATCAACAATGACAACCTACGGAAGCAAGCGCATCGTCACCGGTGCGCACTACGGCCTGCGCGACTGGATGGTCCAGCGCGCCACCGCGCTGCTCATGGCGCTGTTCACCATCGTGCTGCTCGCGCAAGTGCTGTTCACCAGCCAGGCCATCGGCTACGACCTGTGGGCCGGCATCTTCAGCAAGCAGTGGATGAAGTTCCTGACCTTCGCGCTGATCGTGTCCCTGGCGTACCACGCCTGGGTCGGCGTGCGCGACATCTGGATGGATTACGTGAAACCGGTGGGCGTGCGGCTGTTCCTGCACACGTTCACGCTGGTGTGGTTGACGGGTTGCGCGGGTTGGGCGATCCAAGTGCTCTGGAGGCTGTAAGAAATGCAAATCGGAACCTCGCTGCCCAAGCGCAAATTCGACGTCGTGATCGTGGGAGCCGGCGGCTCCGGCATGCGCGCGTCGCTGCAACTGTCGCTGGCCGGCCTGAACGTGGCCGTCCTGTCCAAGGTGTTTCCCACCCGCTCGCACACCGTGGCCGCCCAGGGCGGCATCGGCGCCAGCCTGGGGAACATGTCCGAGGACAACTGGCATTACCACTTCTACGACACGGTGAAGGGCTCGGACTGGCTGGGTGACCAGGACGCCATCGAGTTCATGTGCCGTGAGGCGCCCAAGGTCGTCTACGAGCTCGAACACTTCGGCATGCCGTTCGACCGCAACCCGGACGGCACGATCTACCAGCGTCCGTTCGGCGGCCACACCGCCAACTACGGCGAGAAGCCGGTCCAGCGCGCCTGCGCGGCGGCCGACCGCACCGGCCACGCGCTGCTGCACACGCTGTACCAGCAGAACGTCAAGGCCCGCACCAACTTCTTCGTCGAGTGGATGGCGCTGGACCTGATCCGCGACGCCGACGGCGACTGCGTCGGCGTGACCGCGCTGGAGATGGAGACGGGCGAGGTCCACATCCTCGAAGCGAAGACCGTGCTGCTGGCCACCGGCGGTGCCGGCCGCATCTTCGCCGCGTCGACCAACGCCTTCATCAACACCGGCGACGGCCTGGGCATGGCGGCGCGCGCCGACATCCCGCTGCAGGACATGGAGTTCTGGCAGTTCCACCCGACCGGCGTGGCCGGCGCCGGCGTGCTGCTGACCGAAGGCTGCCGCGGCGAGGGCGCGATCCTGCGCAACGCCAACGGCGAGCGCTTCATGGAGCGCTACGCCCCGACGCTGAAAGACCTGGCACCGCGCGACTTCGTCTCGCGTTGCATGGACCAGGAGATCAAGGAAGGTCGCGGCTGCGGTCCCAACAAGGACTATGTCGTGCTGGACATGACCCACCTGGGCGGCGACACCATCGCCAAGCGCCTGCCGTCGGTGCTGGAGATCGGCCACAACTTCGCCAACGTCGACATCACGAAGGAACCCATCCCCGTCGTGCCGACCATCCATTACCAGATGGGCGGCATCCCGACCAACGTCCACGGCCAGGTCGTCACCCCCAAGGGCGACAACTACAAGGACATCGTCAACGGCCTGTACGCGGTGGGCGAGTGCTCCTGCGTGTCGGTGCACGGCGCCAACCGCCTGGGCACCAACTCGCTGCTGGACCTGCTGGTCTTCGGTCGCGCCGCGGGCAACCACATCGTGGACGCCGTCAAGAACTCCGGCAAGTCGCACAAGCCGCTGCCCAAGGACGCCGCCGACCAGACGCTGTCGCGCCTGAACCGCCTGGAGTCCAACACCGGCGGCGAGTACGCGCAGGGTGTGGCCGACGACATGCGCGCCGCGATGCAGTCGCATGCCGGCGTGTTCCGCACCAGCAAGCTGCTCGACGAGGGCGTCAGCGCCATCGCCGCGATCCGCGAGCGGGTCAAGAACATCACGCTGCAGGACAAGTCCAAGGTCTTCAACACCGCGCGTGTCGAGGCCCTGGAAGTGGACAACCTGATCGAGGCCGCGCAGGCCACGATCGTGTCCGCCGCCGCGCGCAAGGAATGCCGCGGTGCCCACACGGTGAACGACTTCGAGCGCGGCGCGGACGATGCGGAATTCCCGCTGGGCCGCAACGACAAGGAGTGGATGAAGCACACGCTGTGGCACTCCAAGTCCAACAGCCTGACCTACAAGCCGGTCAATCTGCAACCGCTGACCGTCGAGAGCGTCCCCCCGAAGGTCCGTACCTTCTGACCGGCCGCAGGAGCATTCAAACATGATCAAGCGCACCTTCAAGATCTACCGCTACGACCCGGACAAGGACGCCAAGCCGTACATGCAGACCATCGAGCTGGAGCTCGCCGGCAACGAACGCATGCTGCTGGACGCCCTGCTCAAGCTCAAGGCCGTCGATCCCTCGCTGTCGTTCCGCCGCTCGTGCCGCGAAGGCGTCTGCGGTTCCGACGCGATGAACATCAACGGCAAGAACGGCCTGGCCTGCCTGACCAACCTGCGCTCGCTGCCGGACGTCATCATCCTCAAGCCGCTGCCGGGCCTGCCCGTCGTCCGCGACCTGATCGTGGACATGACGCAGTTCTTCAAGCAGTACAACTCGATCCGTCCGTTCCTGGTGAACGAGGAAGCGCCGCCCGAGAAGGAGCGCCTGCAGTCCCCCGAAGAGCGCGACGAGCTCAACGGCCTGTACGAGTGCATCCTGTGCGCGAGCTGCTCGACCAGCTGCCCCAGCTTCTGGTGGAACCCCGACAAGTTCGTCGGCCCCGCCGGTCTGCTGCAGGCCTACCGCTTCATCGCCGACAGCCGCGACCAGGCCACCGCGGAGCGCCTCGACAACCTCGAGGACCCGTATCGCCTGTTCCGCTGCCACACCATCATGAACTGTGTCGACGTCTGCCCGAAGGGTCTCAACCCGACGAAGGCGATCGGCAAGATCAAGGAATTGATGGTGCGTCGCACCGTCTGAGCCCGCTCGCGCTGCTTCCGGCCCGCTACGCACACGCATGAACGCCACCGACATCAACACCCTCATCGATGAGAGGGATCTCTCCAAGCTCAAATGGCGTTGCCGCCGCGGGCTGTTGGAGAATGACCTTTTCATCGAGCGGTTCTTCCGGCGGCACGAAGACGCGTTGACCGAATTCCACGCGGAAGGCCTGCGTCAACTGATGGACCTGTCGGACAACGACCTGCTCGATCTGATGCTGGCCCGCAAGGAACCGGCCGACGAGCTGGACCGGCCCGACGTCCATGCCGTGCTCGCGATGCTGCGGACCCCTCAGTAACCAGAACCCCCGAAGTCATAAGGAATGCCCATGACCCCGTCTGACGTCAAAGCCACCCTGTCGTTCTCCGATGGCAGCCCGCAAATGGATCTGCCCCTGTACAAGGGCACCATCGGTCCGGATGTGATCGACATCCGCAAGCTTTACGCGCAGACCGGCAAGTTCACCTACGACCCGGGCTTCCTGTCGACGGCGTCGTGCAACTCCACGATCACCTACATCGACGGCGACAAGGGCGAGCTGCTGTACCGCGGCTACCCGATCGAACAGCTGGCGACCAACTGCGACTACCTCGAGACCTGCTACCTCCTGCTGTACGGCGAGCTGCCCACGCCGTCGCAGAAGGAGGAGTTCGTCAACCGCGTGACCAACCACACGATGGTCAACGAGCAGATGCAGTTCTTCCTGCGCGGCTTCCGTCGCGACGCGCATCCGATGGCGGTCATGACGGGCCTGGTGGGCGCGCTGTCGGCCTTCTATCACGACAGCACCGACATCAATAACCCCGAGCACCGCGAGATCGCCGCGATCCGCCTGATCGCGAAGATGCCGACGCTGGTGGCGATGGCCTACAAGTACACGATCGGCCAGCCCTACATCTATCCGAAGAACGACCTCTCGTACGCCGGCAACTTCATGCGGATGATGTTCGCCACGCCGTGCGAGGAGTACAAGCCCAACGACGTGCTGGTGCGCGCGATGGACCGCATCTTCACGCTGCATGCCGACCACGAGCAGAACGCGTCGACCTCGACGGTGCGCCTGTGCGGCTCGTCGGGCACCAACCCGTTCGCGGCCATCGCCGCCGGCGTGGCCTGCCTGTGGGGCCCTGCCCACGGCGGCGCCAACGAGGCCTGCCTGAACATGCTGAACGACATCCAGGAGATGGGTGGCGTGGCCAAGATCGGCGAGTTCATCAAGCAGGTCAAGGACAAGAACAGCAACGTCAAGCTGATGGGCTTCGGTCACCGGGTCTACAAGAACTACGACCCGCGCGCCAAGCTGATGCGCGAGACCTGCCACGAAGTCCTGAACGAGCTGGGCCTGCACGACGATCCGCTGTTCAAGCTGGCGATGGAGCTGGAAAAGATCGCGCTGGAAGACGAGTACTTCGTCGCCCGCAAGCTGTACCCGAACGTCGACTTCTACTCCGGCATCGTGCAGCGCGCCATCGGCATCCCGGTGCCGCTGTTCACGGCGATCTTCGCCCTGGCCCGCACGGTCGGCTGGATCGCCCAGCTCAACGAGATGATCGGCGATCCCGAGTACAAGATCGGCCGTCCGCGTCAGCTGTTCGTCGGCGCCACCAAGCGCGACGTCACGCCGATCGCCCAACGCTGATCGACCGACGACGAGCCGCAACACCGGCTCGCAGCACCAAGCCCCTGAGCAATGCCAGGGGCTTTTTTCATTTCCGCAGGCCGCAAGACCTGACCCGATGTCAACGTGCGAGGGTGGGGCCGGAGTGATGCTGGGGGTTCGCGGACGCGATGCCCCCTGCGTCGCGGAGAGCCCGCGCTTGGCAATGCGGGGTTGAACGGTTCCTCGAGATGCGACTTTGAATATTTGATGCGCGGGGTTCGTCCTCACCAGGAGCGCATCGCCTTGGGTTATGCTTTGCAAACGTTTGCAATTGACTGAACGAGCCAGTTTGGCACAAGCAGAGGACCGGATCGACCGATGAGCACCATCAAGGATGTAGCCGCGCTGGCGGGGGTGTCCTTCACCACGGTGTCGCACGTGCTGAACAACACCCGGCCGGTGAGTGCCGAAGCGCGCGCGCGCGTTTTGGCGGCGGTCGACGAGATCGGCTACCTGCCCAGCGCGGTGGCCCGGTCGCTGCGTCGCAGCGAGACCAAGATCGTCGGCGTCCTGGTGCCCAACGTGCGCAATCCGTTCTTCGCGGAACTGGTCGTCGGTGCCGAGGAGTGGTGCCGGCAGGCGGGCTACTCGGTCTTCCTCTGCAACTCGGACAACGATCCCAAGCACCAGCAGGCCTACCTGCGCACGCTGCTGGAGAAGCGCATCGACGGGCTGCTGCTCAGCTCCGCCGGCGATGCCGAGACGCTGGCGAGCACCTTCCGCCATGCGAGCGTGCCGGTGGTGACGGTGGACCGCCTGGTGCCCGGCGCGCGCGCGGACCGCGTCAGCGTCAACAACCAGCTCGGCGCCTTCGAGGTGGTCCGCCACCTGCTGGAGCTGGGCCATCGCCGCATCGGCTGCGTGAGCGGCCCCGCCGAGTTCGAAGTGACCACCGAGCGTGTCGCCGGCTGGCGCAACGCGCTGCAGCAGCGCGGCCTCGAGGCGCGTGCCGAATGGCTGGCCGAGAGCGACTTCAGCACCGCCGGCGGCTACGAAGCCGTCAAGGCGCTGCTGACGCGCCAGCCCGAACTGACCGCCGTCTTCACCTGCAACGACCTGATGGGCATGGGCGCGTTGCGCGCCGCGGCCGAGCTCGGCTTGAACGTGCCCCGTCAACTGTCGGTCGTCGGCTTCGACGCCATCGAACTCGGCAGCTATGTCTACCCCGCGCTGACCAGCGTGGGCTGCTCGATCCGCGACCTGGGCCGGGAGGCCGGCCGCGCGCTGATCGAGCGCATCGAGAATCCCCAGGCGCCCTTCAAGGACCTGCAACTCGTGCCGCAGGTCGTGCTGCGCGAGAGCACCGCGGCGCCGTCGTCTCCGGAGCTTTCATGACTTCAGCCAAGGCTGCCGCCACCGTCGTGGTGGTGGGCAGCGTCAACATGGACCTCGTGGCCCACGCCGCGCGTCTGCCCGCGCCGGGCGAGACCCTGATCGGCGAGGCCTTCGCCGGCACGCCGGGCGGCAAGGGCGGCAACCAGGCGGTGGCCGCATCGCGGTTGGGGGCGGAGGTCGCGCTGATCGGCCGCGTCGGCATGCGCCAGCACGGGCAGGACCTGCTGAAGGCGCTGGAGGCCGAACGCGTGCACGTGCAGGCGATCCGTCGCGACGAGGCGGCCTTTCCCGGCGTGGCGGTGATCATGGTCGCGAGCGAGGGCGGCGAGAACGCGATCGTCGTCGTGCCCGGCAGCAATGCGGACCTGGACGCGTCCGACGTGGCGCAGGGCGGGGCGCTGCTGCGCCAGGCGAAGGTCGTCGTGGCGCAGCTGGAGGTGCCGGTGCCGGCCATCCAGCGCGCCTTCGAGATCGCCCGCGAGGCCGGCGTGACCACGGTGCTGAACGCCGCGCCCGCCCAGGACCTGCCGGCCGCGCTGCTGGGCTTGAGCGACTGGCTGATCGTCAACGAAACCGAAGCCCTGCAACTGGCCCGCGCCGTCGCGCTGCCCGGCGACGCCGACGGCATCGCCATCGCGCGCGCGACCGCCGCGCACCTGCGGACCCTGGGGCCGCGCCACGTGCTGGTGACGCTGGGCGGCGCCGGGGCCTGGCTGCTCAGCGACGAGCATCCCGACGGCCTGCACCTGCTCGCCGCGCGCGTGGACGCGGTGGACACGGTCGGCGCCGGCGACACGCTGGTCGGCGGCCTCGCGGTCGGCCTGGCCGAGGGCCTGGTGCCGGCCCGCGCGGCCGCGCTGGGACAGCTGGCGGCCGCGCTCGCCGTCAGCCGGACCGGCGTGCAGCAGGCGATGCCGCATCGCTCCGAGCTGCCGGAATTGCCCGAGCTCGCGGAGTTGATCGCGAACGGGGCACACTCCGCCGACGGCAACCCCTGACCCCCGACCTGACCCTGGAGCGCAGTACGCCATGGACAGCAAGCATCCTGCTTCGGACCGCATCCCGGTCCTCTTCGACACCGACCCTGGCATCGACGACGCGCTCGCGCTCGCGTTGCTGGCCTGCCACCCGCGCTTCGAGCTGGTGGCCGTCACGACGGCCTTCGGCAACGGCCCCGTCGCCACGACCACGCGCAATGCGCGCGGACTGGCCGCGCTCTACCGCAACGAGGTGCCCGTGGCCGCCGGCGCCGAAGGCCCGTTGCGCGACGAACGCCGCCGCAAGGATGCCGCGCACGTGCACGGCGACGACGGCCTCGGCGGCGTCGCGGACCGTTTGCCGGCGCCGACGCGGCCGCTCGATCCGCGTCCCGCGCATCGGCTGATCTGCGACCTCGTCAACGAACGGCCCGGCGAGATCACGCTGGTGGCCGTCGGCCCGTTCACGAACCTGGCGCTCGCGCTGGCACACGACCCGACGATCGCGGGCAAGGTCAGGCGCGTCGTCGTGATGGGCGGCGCCTTCGGCCTGAAGGGCCACGGCGGCAATGTGTCGCCGGTGGCTGAAGCCAACATCATGGCCGACCCCGAAGCTGCGGACCAGGTCTTCACCGCCGCCTGGCCGGTGACCATCGTCGGCCTGGACGTGACGCAGGAAGCGATCATGCGCGAGGCCGACCTCGCCAAGCTGCGCGGCCGCGGCGACGGCGCGGGCGACCTGCTCTGGCAGGCGACGCGCCACTACCAGCAGTTCTACGACGCGCGCGACGGCATCGGCGGCATCTACGCGCACGACGCGAGCGCCGCGGCGATCCTGCTGGTGCCCGACGCCTTCACCCTGCGCGCAGGCCCCGTGCGCGTGGCGCTGGAGGGCATCGCCACCGGCCAGACCATCCAGGACTGGCGCGGCGAGCACGGCACCGGCACGCCGTGGAGCGGTCACCCGGCGCAGCAGGTCTGCGTCGAGGTCGACGCGGCGCGGGTGCTGGCGCTGTTCGACGAGATCTTCTGAATCCGCACTGTCGCCACGAGGCGATGATGCGGCGACGCCTTCAAGAATCAAGACAATGCACGTCGCGCCGAGCGGCGTGAGCAAGGAGAACCCCCATGACGACCCAAGCCGTGAAGCTGCTGTTGCCCCGCTGGCTGATCACCATGACCCCGGACAGCCCGGTGCTTGAGCAGCACGCGCTGGCCATCGACGGCGAGCGCATCGCCGCCGTGCTGCCGCGCGAGGAAGCGCTCAAGCGCTACGCCGACGCCGAGCGCGTCGAACTGCCGGACCATGTGCTGATCCCGGGCCTGATCAACGCCCACACGCACTCGGCGATGTCGCTGCTGCGCGGCGTCGCGGACGACCTCGCGCTGATGGACTGGCTCAACAACCACATCTGGCCGCTGGAGCGCCAGTGGGTGAGCGAGGACTGGACCTACCAGGGCTCGCTGCTGTCCGCGGCCGAGGCGCTGCGCGGCGGCGTGACCTACCTGAACGACATGTACTTCTTCCCGACCGCGATGGCTCGCGCGGCGGTGGACAGCGGCATCCGCGCCGGCGTGTCGATCAACGTCATCGACTTCCCCACCGGCTACGCCGCCAACGCCCAGGACTACATCGACAAGGGCCTGGCCGCCTACGAGCAGTTCAAGGGCGAGAAGCTGCTGGACTGGACCAGCGCGCCGCATGCGCCGTACACGGTCTCGGACGAGACCTTCATCCAGCTGCGCGAGCTGGCCGAGAAGTACGACCTGCAGATGCACTGCCACATCCACGAGACGCAGGACGAGATCGACGGCAGCGTGAAGCAGTACGGCGAGCGTCCGCTGGCGCGCCTGAACAAGCTCGGCCTGCTGAACGCGAAGATGATCGCCGTCCACATGGTCCACCTGAGCCCGGACGAGATCGACCTCGTGGCCAGGCAGGGCGTGCACCTGGTCCACAACCCGAGCTCCAACCTGAAGCTGGCGTCCGGCGTCGCGCCGGTGAAGGCGCTGGAGGCGGCCGGCGTCAACACCATCCTCGGCACCGACGGCGCGGCCTCCAACAACCGCCAGGACATGTTCAGCGAGATCCGCGCCGCGGCGCTGCTCGCCAAGGGCGTGACCGGCGATCCGCTGACCGTCACCGCGCGGACCGCGCTGGAGATGGCCACGGTGCGCGCCGCCAAGGCCATGGGGCGCGCCAACGACCTGGGCACGCTGGAGGCCGGCAAGCTGGCGGACGTCGTCGCCGTGGCGCTGGACTCGATCGAATGCCAGCCCGTGTATCACGCCGATGCGCAGCTCGTTTATGTCGCCGGGCGTGAACATGTCACGGATGTCTGGGTGGGCGGCCGGCAGGTGCTGTCGAATCGCAACGTTCTGACCTTCGACACCCGGGCCTTGCTGGGGCGCGTCGAGGACATCGTGGCTAAGATGCGCGCGGGGCGCTGATCCCCCCTGAACATGGGGGGTCTCGGCGCCGAGGGGCCGGCGGCGATCTGACCGCCGGCGTGCTGGAGACACAGCCGGCCGCCACCGCGAGCCGGCGGGACAGACCACCATGAGCAAGTCAACCCGCAACCGGTCCCTGGGCCGGTTGGCCGCTTCCGTCGCCGCCGCCCTGGCGGCCTTCGGCATCAGCGCCGCCGCGCACGCGGACATCCTCATCGGCCAGACGGCCGGCTTCACCGGACAGGTCGCCGCCAGCGTCAAGGAACTGACGCTGGGCGCCAGGCTCTACATCGACAAGGTCAACGCCACCGGCGGCGTCAACGGCCAGAAGATCGACCTGCAGTCGCTGGACGACGGCTTCGATCCCAAGCGCGCCGCCGCCAACGCGCAGACGCTGATCGACAAGGGCGCCGTGGCGCTGTTCCTGACGCGCGGCACGCCGCACACACAGGCCGTGATGCCGCTGCTGGAAAAGAGCCAGGTGCCGCTGATCGCGCCGTCCACCGGCGCGATGCTGCTGCACAAGCCGGTCAACCCCTTCGTCTTCAACGTGCGCTCGACCTACCAGCGCGAGGCCGAGCGCGCCGTCCAGCTGCTGCTGGAGATGGGCAACACCCGCATCGCGCTGGTGCAGGTCAACGACACCTTCGGCGCCGACGGCATCGCCGGCGCGATGGCGGGCTTCAACGACCGCAAGGTCAAGCCGGTGGCCCACTTCACCTACGAGCGCGAGAAGCCGGACATCGCCGGCGTGGTCAAGCAGCTCATCGCCGCCGACCCGCAGGTCGTGCTGATGGTCGCGTCGCAGCAGATCACCGCGGACACGATCAACGCGCTGCGCGCGGCCGGTTCGCGCATCCTGGGCGCGACCCTGTCCAACAACGCCTCCAACGGCTTCGTCCAGCTGCTGGGCCAGAACGCCGCCGGCATCATCGTCTCGCAGGTCTTCCCGAGCGAGCGCTCGACCAACGTGCCGATGGTCCGCGAGCTGGGCGACCTGGTGAAGGCGCATCCGGCCGAATCCAACGGCCAGGTCACGCCGGCCATGATGGAGGGCTTCGCCTCCGCCAAGGTGCTGGTCGAGGCGCTCAAGCGCGCCGGCAAGGATCCCGGCCGGGCCGCCCTCCTGAAGGTGCTCAACGGCATGACCCGCTTCGACCTGGGCGGCATGGAGGTGGGCTATTCGCCGGCCGACCACACCGGCACCAACTACGCGGACATCGCGATCATCGATCCGCGGGGGCGTTTCCTGCGCTGATCCGGGCCGGCACCTTCCCCTTGCGACGGGCGCCTTCGGGCGCCCGTCTGCTTTTCCTGATGCGGCATTCGGCGGAATGGGCCTCCGCCGGGCCCGCCACCGCGACTGAGTCGATGCGGGTCGAACCTGTCCCCGACCGCGTCGACGGCGCTCCCCGAATGGGTGAACGCGCCCCCTCCATATTCGACGGCGGCGTTGAATCGTGCGAATTCGACGGTCGATCAGGGAATTCGCGATTCGAATCGCCGAAACCTAGCAAGTTTGAGTCGATAAATACATTCATAAGTGAGTGGCAAACTGATCGCAGTCGGTGACACTGCCGCCAATAGTTTGCAAATGGATTTGTGTCATGAGAAATATGTACGCGATCTCGATCGGTTTGGCGCTCGCCGGCGCGGGCTGCCTGCTGGCCGAGAGGACGGAGCCTCCCACCGCTGGTCATCCCTTATTTGAACTTACTGTGATTGGTTATCTGCTGGCGATCGGTGGACTGATGCTGTTGATCGCCTGTCTCGCCGCCAGTGCCGAAGACTGGATCAAAGGCCGATGGCGTCGGCCTTCCCGGCCCGCCGAGGGGGAATGGGAGGCGCCGTCGCCGCGAATCCTGGACCACCACTGAATTCAGTAGTCTGGCGTTTTCGGGTTTACTTGCTTCGGTGATTGCTCGTTTCCGCTCGCTCGCGAAACTGTGCCCGCCTCTGGGCAATGGGATAACGAGCGAGAAGGAGTCAGCCAATGAGTATTGCCGTCGTGATCATCGAAGACGACCCCACCGTCATGAAAAGGTTGGTGGACGTGATTTCGAACAGTAGCTTTTGCGAGGTGGTGGGCATCGCCAAGAATCGCGGCGAGGCGGTGGCGGCCATCCTTGCCAACCGCGCGGACCTCTACGTGGTGGATCTGGGCCTGCCGGATGTCGACGGTGTCGAGCTGATCCGGCTGATCCAGGACAAGTGCCCGGAATCGCGCAGCGTCGTCGTCAGCACCTTCGGTGACAGCAAGCATGTGATGCGCAGTCTGCGGGCCGGTGCGAGCGGCTACCTGCTCAAGGAGGAGATCCAGCCGGGGATGGTGGACAAGCTGGTCAGCGCGCACAACGGGCAGGCGCCCCTGAGCCCCGCGGTCGCCCAGCTCGTCGTCGAGCGCATCAACATGCTCGAGAACAACGTGCGGCCGCATGTCGACCGGCAGAAGGTGCTGCGCGACCTCGGCCTGGGCGAGCGCGAATGGGAAGTGCTGCGACACCTCGTCGACGGCCTGCCCATCGTGGAGATCGGCCGGCGCTTGAGCATCTCGCATCACACCGTCAACCAGCACCTGCGCAGCGTCTACCGCAAGCTCGGCGTCAAGTCGCGGGCCATGGCGGCCAATGCCGCGCGCCTGCACGGGCTCATCGATGAGTAGCAGTCCGAAGCGGAGTTCGCTGAAGACGGTGTTCTTCTGGCTGACCTTCTTCGTGCTGGCGCTGCTGGTCGTGACGACCAGCAGCCTGGCGACGCGGGTGTACCGCGTCGAAGGCGCCCAGGACCTGGAGATCGTCGACGCGTCCACCGACCCGCGTGATGCCGGTCCGGAGGTGCCGCGGCTGACCGGTCCGGTCCTCGCCCACGAGGGCGCGTTCGCCTTGCCCTATCTCCATGACGTCAGCCAGTCGGACGGCTTGAAGCGGGCGAGATTCCGCATCGATCTGGACCGTTACCTGGCGCATCCGGCGCCTTGTTGCGAGCCGCGCGCGGGCCTCCCGATGCGCGGCGACTCGCGGATCCCGGGCACGAGCCTGCTGATCAGCCAGGCGCTGGACGGCATGGACGTCTACCTGAACGGTGTCTGGGTCGCGGGCCTGCCGAAATCGACCGCCGCCGCCCGCTACAAGTGGTACCGCCCGCTTCAGGTGCCGCTGGCGCGCAGCCTCGTGCGACCCGACGGCAACGTGCTGACCGTCGAGCTCACGACCTGGGACCGGCGGATCCACATCGCTCCGATCTACATCGGCGACCTCGACACCATTTCCTACATCGGGGAGCTGACCCTGTTCGTCGGCACCTCCCTGGCCAATGCGTCCAACGTCTTCTGCCTGCTGGCGGGGATGTTCATGCTGGGCGCCTGGCTGGCGAACCGGCGGGAAGGGGCCGTGTTCCTGCATGCGGGCGCGACGACGGTGCTGTGGTCGGTGCTGTTCTCGCTGGTGCTGCTGCCCTACCTGCCCGCCGCGATGGTGCCCCTGTGGCTCTGGGCGCAGTACGCCTGCATCGGCGGTGTCGTGGTGGTGCTGACACTGTTCATCTTCGCCTTCGTCGACGAACCATTGGGGCGGGGCGGCACCCTGGCCCTGTTCGGCGCGGCCGCCTTCGCGGCGATCGCCTATCCGGTGCTGGGGCTGCGCGGACGCGAGTGGCTCGACGCCTACTGGCTGCCCGTGCTGCTGGCCTTCCATCTCTATGCCTGCTCGCGTCTGGCGCTGCATGTCGCGCGGACCCGCTCGCGCACGGCCATGTCGCTGCTGTTCCAGTCCGTGCTGGCGCAGGTCTTCGCGCTGCGCGACCACAACGCGGTGCGCCAGCTCGTGTCCTTCCTGATGCCTGACGCGGGCTGGTCGCTCTCGCACCTGCTGGTGACGCCCATCTACCTGAGCCATCTGAGCGTGCCGCTGCTGCTGTTCGTCGTCGCGCAGATCCTGCTGACGAAATTCCAGACGAATGTGAAGCGGGTCCGCGACAACAACCGCATCCTCACCGACACGCTGCTGCAGCGCGAGCGCGAACTGCTGGTCAGCTACAACCGGCAGCGCGAGATGGAGTCCGAGTCCGCCGCGCAGGCCGAGCGCGACCGGATCTACCGCGACCTGCACGACGGCATCGGCTCCAAGCTGGTCACCACGCTGTTCAGCGTGCGCGACCGCGACATCGACCACGACCGGCTCGAGCGCGGCCTGATGGACGCGTTGAAGGACCTGCGCGAGATCATCTCGGTGACGGAACTCCGCGAGCAGCGCACGATCCACGACATCCTGTTCACCTACTGCAGCAACCTGGACGAGTCGCTCACCCGGGCCGATTTCCAGATCGAGTACGACATCCCCGACGGACCCGAGATCGTGCTGCTGGCCGACCTTTCCAAGCAGGTGATGCGCATCGTCGAGGAGTCCGTCGCCAACACCATCAAGTACGCCAGCGCGAGCCGGCTGTCGATCCGCATGATGGTGCAGCAGGGCGAACGGCTGGACGTCCTCATCGAGGACAACGGTCAGTCGGGTGCCGCACAACGGGGCGCGGTCGGGGGCGCGGGCGGGAAGGCGGTCGGGGAGGCGGCCGCGGACGTGTCGGCGTGCGGGGACGAGTCGCCGCTGACCGGTGGCACCGGCCTGGACGGCCTGCGTCGCCGGGCCGAACGCATCGGCGCGGTCTTCCATTTCGAACGCACTCCGCAGGGCGCGCGGACCTCGCTGATCCTGCCGTTGACGACATGGACGGCGCCGGACTCAGCAAACGAGTCGGTCGTTCACTGTTCCCAGTCGGAATCCGCTGCATTGCCACTGAGCTGAGCCATCGAACGTTCCGCCGTTCCTGGAAATACTGACGTCCCGCCCGGGCATCCGGGTCTGTCGACGATTTCCATGGCCATGCAATCTTCCCGACCCTCCCGCAGCGGCGTCACGGTAGCCCGGCTGCTGATCCAGCCCGAACCCACCAGCTCGCGCTTCGCACGCCAAGCCATCATCGACGGCTCCGTCGAGCCGATGGGGCAGGAACTGTGCTTCCGCTGGAGTGCCGGTGTTCGCCGCGCGCCCCCGCCCAGCGCCTACGCGACCAGCCTGCTGCTCAGCCAGGCCCTGCTGGACGGCGGCGTTGCACATCGCCGCACCGGGTGCCTGTTCGTCGAGATGGATGCGGCGACGCTGCTCAGTCCGATCGCGGATGTGTTGTGCGGCTCGCTCGGCGCGATCCAGCTGCCGGTGGGGGTGCCGGTCCAGGAGGCCATGACGCGACGGATCGCGCAATTGCATGCGCGCGGCTACCGGTTCGCGCTGGCGGGCGTGGTGACGCCGGACGATCCGCGCAGCGTCTGGCTGCCGATGGTCTCGTTCGTGAAGCTGGACGTGTCGCTCGCGCCGGTGAGCGCCTGGTCGGCGGTCCAGGAACTGGCGCGCCAGGCCGGTGCGACGCTGATCGCCGACCGCATGACCGATCCGGGGGACTACCTGCGCCTCAAGGCGCTGGGCGTGCGCTGCTTCCAGGGCGACCTGCTGACGCCGCCGCAGGAGGAGTCGCCGAGGTCACTGCCGAGCTGCGATCTGGACGTGCTGGGGCGCATGTTCCGTCTGATGCGTCATGGCGGGCCGCCCGAAGCGCTGGCCGCGACCGCGGCCTCGGATCCGGCGCTGGTGATCCGGCTGCTGATGCTCCACCGTCTGCATGCCGGCCGGGCGCGACCGCCGGCGAGCCTGACGGAGACGCTCGCGGGGCTGCCCGAGCCGGTGCTGATGGGCTGGCTGCATGTGCTGCGCGGCAGCACCTTCGACCTGACGCCGAGCACGCAGAGCTGGTCGCATGCGGTGCGGGAGCAGATCCACAACTACCGCGCCCGGCTGATCGGCGCGCGGGCCTGCGCCAGTCCCGCCGAGCTGGAGGCGAAGGTCTTCGATCTGTATCGGCGGCTGTGCTCGCGCGAACCCGCGGGGCCGGCGCCATGGTCGCCGGTCGACCCGTCCGGCAAGGGCTGAGTGTCGATGAATGCCCCTGAGTGCCCGCAAATGGAGAAGCCCCGCTCGGCGGGGCTTCGGGATCGTTTCCGGGGCTTGGGCGGTGTCGGACGCCGCCGGGGCGTCCGGCCCTCAGTGGATCGGCTCGTCCGGCCCCGGGCCGGTGGCCAGGCCGGTGGCCACGCTGAAACCGGAATCGCCAAGCGTGCCGACCTCGAGTTCCTCCTCGGTGGCATCGCGCACGTCGTGCACCGTCACGTGGATGCGCAGGCCCACGCCCGCCAGCGGGTGGTTGCCGTCCAGCACGATGTGCTCCGGATAGACCTCGGTGACGGTGTAGATGCGGTCGGCCGGCATGTCGGGCGTCGAGGCGCCTTCCGGCAGGCCCTCGAACTGCATGCCGACATCGACGTTCTCGGGGAAGACCTCGCGCGGCTCGAAACAGACCAGGGCGCTGTCGTAGTCGCCGAACGCGTCCTCGGGCTCGAGCGCCACGCTGACCTCGTCACCGGCGACCTTGTCGACCAGCGCTTCCTCGACCTTCGTGAACAGGTCCTGGCCGCCGTAGAAGAACTCCATCGCCGGGTCCAGCACCTCGACGGATTGGCCTTGGGCGTCCTCGAGTCTCCAAGTCAGGGAGACGACGCAGGGGGCAGTGATTTGCATCGCGCAATTCTCTCAGACAATGCGCGCCCATGACCTCCAAGTCCAAGACCCCCCCGACCTCCGCGACCTCCGCATCGTCCTCGATCCCGTCGAGACGCGTCCGTGGCGCCGCGGTTTCCGCCTCCGCCCCCGCCTCCGCCATCTCCGGCATCGATATCGACGCGAAGCTGCCGCTGCTCGGCGGATTGAGTCCCGCCCAGTTCATGAAGCGCCACTGGCAGAAGCAGCCGCTGCTCGTGCGCCAGGCGCTGCCCGGCGTGGTGCCGCCGATCGATCGCGCCGGGCTGGCCCGTCTGGCGGCCAGCGACGAGGTGGAGTCCCGCCTCGTGTCGCAGCAGGACGGGGACCGCTGGACGATGCGCCAGGGCCCGATCGCCAAGTTGCCCGCCTGGAGCAAGCCGCAGTGGACGCTGCTGGTGCAGGGGCTGGATCTGCACGTCGAGCCGGCCGCGGCGCTGTTGAGCCGCTTCCGCTTCGTTCCCGAGGCTCGCCTTGACGACCTGATGCTGTCGTATGCCAGCGAGGGCGGCGGCGTCGGCCCGCATTTCGATTCCTATGACGTGTTCCTGATCCAGGTCAGCGGGCGTCGCCACTGGCGCATCGGACGACTGGGCGTGTCGACCACCGGCGAATTGCGCGAGGACGTCCCGCTGAAGGTGTTGGCGGACTTCGAACCCGAACAGGACTTCGTGCTCGAGCCCGGCGACATGCTCTATCTGCCGCCGGGCTGGGCGCACGACGGCGTCGCGGTGGAAGGCGACTGCATGACCGCCTCGGTGGGCTTCCGTTCGCCCTGGCGCAGCGAACTGGCCAACGAACTGTTGGTGCGCCTGACCGACGATGAGGAAGCGCCGCGTGGCGACCGCATGTACGTCGATCCCCGCCAGTCGGCGACCGGCGAGCCGGGGCGCATCCCGGATGCGCTCACGGCGTTCGCGCGCGAGGCCGTGCTGAAGGCGGTTGCGCAGCCGCTGGCGCTGGAGCGCGCGCTCGGTGAGGCGCTGACCGAGCCCAAGCCGCGCGTCTTCTTCGAGCCGGGCGAGGCGTTGACGCCGGGGCAGGGCGCGCGGCTGAGCGCGCGCAGTCGCATGATGTACGACGCGGCGCATGTCTTCATCAACGGACAATCCTTTCGGGCCGGCGGTCGCGACGCGACGCTGATGCGCCGGATGGCGGACCGTCGCGCGCTGTCGG
This sequence comes from Roseateles sp. GW821-FHT09G09, assembly GCF_059415965.1. NCBI lineage: Bacteria > Pseudomonadati > Pseudomonadota > Betaproteobacteria > Burkholderiales > Sphaerotilaceae > Roseateles > Roseateles sp. GW821-FHT09G09. Next base: position 290,970 of record NZ_JBWKOG010000007.1, read on the forward strand.
CCGCCGAAGTCGTGAAACTGAGCGACGGCGCACGCGACTTGCTGGATCAGTGGACCGAGGACGGCTGGGTGCTGCCCGACTGAGGGACCCGGCGCCTGCCTCCGTCCCTTCCGTCCCAATCCACCATCGTCAGGAGGAGCTCGAGATGTCGCAGGAACCCGCCGCGAGGCCCGAAGGTCTGAAGCCTGGCCTCGTCGAAACGCCTGCGGAGGTCCGGCAAATGCTGCGGCAAGCGCTGCAGCTCGCGGCGGAGCAGGGCGGCCGTGAGCTGTGCTGGCTGGATCCGGATTTCGCCGCTTGGCCGCTTTCCGAACCCGCCCTGCTGGACGCGCTGCATGGCTGGGCCTTGCCCCATCGCAAGCTGCGCCTGCTCGCGAACAATGACTACGAGACCCTGCGGCGCGTCCATCCTCGTTTCGTCCAGTGGCGCCAGACGCACGATCATGTGGTCCAGGCACGCGCCTGCGATCCGACCGACCTCGCCGAGCGCAGCCCCCCCGCGCCCAGGGGTCTCCTGCTGGCACCTGGATTGCTAACGATGAAGGTGTGGACGCCAGCGCGGGCCTCTCTTTCGATGCATGACGCCCGGGAAGAGGCCATGGCTCGCGAGTGGTTTGACGCAATTGAGCAACGGTCTGCTGACTCGTTCGCCAGCAGCACCCTAGGCTTGTAAGGAGATTACAAACTGGTGGCTATAATTGCTGGCTAGGCGGGGGAAGCGCTCGAGGTTTCTCACGTCTTGGTCTGCTGAAGTTCGTACTTGTCATCTGGTACGACTTCATTAATTACCGGTAATTGATTGTTCGTCTAAAAGTTACTTGAGGACAAGTATGAAAAAGTCGATCCTGTTGGCCTCCCTGCTGGCCGTTGTTGCCCTGACCGCTTGCGGCAAGAAGGAAGAAGTCGTCGCTCCCGTGGCGACCCCGGCTCCGGAAGCTTCGGCTCCCGCCGTTGAAGCCTCGGCCCCGGCTGTGGAAGCTTCGGCTGCCGCTTCCGACGCTGCTGCGCCCGCTTCGGCCGCCAGCAACTAAGACGATCACTCGTCCAGAGAAAGCCGCAAGGGTTCGCCCTTGCGGCTTTTTCTTTGTCCGCATCTTTGCGTCCATCTTGTCTGCGTCTTTGCCTCGCCTCCCGCCTGGCGCTGGTATTAGAGTGGAGTTTGCCGAGCATCGTCCCCGCGAATACGACCGGGCGCTCGAGTCGAATGCCGGGCAATGAAAAACGCCACCCGAAGGTGGCGTTTTGTTTTTGCGCAAACTGATGGTGTACGGTGGTCCACCATCGAGTCGGATCAGCGCACGTCTTCCATCAGCAGTTGCAGGATGCGCTTGGCCATTTCGTTGGTCTGCTGCTGTCCCTTGTCGTCCAGGATCATGACGGTCGAGCTCGTGCCCTCGGTCTTGACCGACACGCGGTAGCGCACCGCGGTGGAGGTATTGGTCGCGCCGAACAGGCGCTGGAAGAAGTTGGGTTCTTCCTTGCCGGCCTGGTTCGGGTCGGCGTAGCGCAGGAAGAACAGGCCCTGCTTGCGGTCCCGGTCCTCGATCGTGAAGCCGTGGCGGTCCAGCGACTGGCCGACCCGGCGCCAAGCGCGGTCGAAGTCCTCGTTGATCTTCAGCTGGTCCGGCACCTCGGCCAGCGAGCGCGGCGCGTTGCCGCGCGGCGCTTCGGCGAACGAGGGCGCCGGCTGCTGCGCGTTGGCGACCATGGTCTTGGCGTCCTCTTCCTTGCCGCCGAGCTTGAGCATCAGGCGCGAGGTCATCTCGGCTTCCAGCTCCGGATCGGAGGGGCGGGGCTGCCAGCCGGTCTCGTCACGCTGCGAGTTCGTGTAGACCTCGACCAGGCCGCGGTGCGTGATGTAGATGTCGGTGCCGCCCTGTTCGTTGCGCTCCAGGCGGGTGCGGTACTTGTCGCGTTCGCCGGTGGAGTACAGCGAGTCCAGCAGCGAACCCAGCGTCTTGCGGATGAAGTCCTGCGGCAGCTTGGCCTTGTTCTCGGCCCAGTTGGTTTCCATCAGGCCGACGTTCTGGTCCTCGGTCTCGATCGTGAAGCCGCGGTCCTGCCAGAAGCTCTTGACCTGCGGCCAGACCTGCTCGGGCGGCAGCGCGCTGTGCAGCCAGCGGGCGTTGCCCAGGCGCTGGAACTCGATCGAACCGGCCTTGTCCAGCGCGACGGGCGCGCCGGCGGTGGCGGCGGTCGGGCGCTGCGCGTTCGGCTGCGTGGCCATCTGCGCGGCGCTGATCGGGCCGGTGGGGCGGTTTTCCTTGGGCAGTTGCGTCAGGTCCGGCGGCACGTCCAGGCCGGTGGTCTGCTTGGCCTGGGTGCGGTAGTCGACCTTGTCGCTGCTGGTGATGCTCTCGAACGTGCTGCACGCCGTCAGCGAGGCCAGCGCCATCAGGCAGGCCACGCGCACTGGAGTGGGCGCGCTGGATTCAGAAAGGGAACGAGTCACGCTGGAGATCTCCGAGGTAGGTCGCTGCGGCCCGCGGCCGCTGAAGGAAAGGGTGCGGCCGGCGCGCCGGCCGGGGGTGATTAGAGCAGGCCGGCGTCGCGCAGCGCGCCGGCGACCAGGTCCTGGCCGGCGGGCGTCAGCGGCGTCAGCGGCAGGCGCAGGTTGTTGGGGCAGCGGCCCAGCTTGTTCAGGGCCCACTTGGCCGGTGCCGGGCTGGGTTCGCAGAAGAGCTGCTTGTGCAGCGGCAGCAACTGGAAGTGCAGCGCGGTGGCTTCGCGCACGCGGCCTTCGATCGCGGCGATGCACATCTCGTGCATCGCCTTGGGCGCGATGTTGGCGGTGACGCTGACGGAGCCGCGGCCGCCCATGAACATCATCGCGATGGCGGTGGCGTCGTCGCCGGAATAGATGGCGAACCCTGGCGGGGCATGCTTGATCAGCCAGGCGGCGCGCTCGACGTTGCCGGTCGCATCCTTGATGCCGAACACGCCGGGCAGCGAGGCGCAGCGCAGCGTGGTCTCCACCGACATGTCCGCCACGGTGCGGCCGGGCACGTTGTACAGCATCATCGGGATGTCGACGGCCTCGGCGATCGCCTTGAAGTGCTGGTAGATGCCTTCCTGCGACGGCTTGTTGTAGTAGGGGACGACCGACAGCGTGGCGTCGGCGCCGACCTGCTTGGCGAAGCGGCTCAGCTCGATGGCCTCGGCGGTGGCGTTGGCGCCGGTGCCGGCCAGGACCGGCTTGCGGCCCTTGACGTGCTCGACCGCGACGCGGATCACTTCGCGGTTCTCTTCCATCGTGACCGTCGGGGACTCGCCGGTCGTGCCGACGACGCCGATGACGTCGGTGCCCTGGTCGATGTGCCAGTCGATCAGGCTGCGCAGCCCATCGAAGTCGATGCGGCCGTCTTCGTGCATCGGCGTGACCAGCGCGACGATGCTGCCAACAATTGCGTTCATTGAGGATTCCTCTGGATCGGCGGATTCTACTGAAGCGCCGGGGCTGTTTCGGCGTTCCGGGCGCTCAGCCCGGGCGCTCATCCCCGGCGCTCGCGGGACTGCCCGCTCAGCGCAGCCGGTATCTGGGGTAGACCCCAGGCGGCGCGCCGCGGTCGCCGTCGCCTCCGGTCGCGGCGTCCGCCCGGCGGTTGTCGCGAACGGCAGCAACGCGCTGGACATAGCGGCCGTTGACCGCGTCCCCCTCGGCGCTGCCCTCGGCGGCATGGCCCTGCGTCTCGATGAAGCCGTCCTCGTAGGCGACCACGCGCAGGCCCTCGACGGCGGCCAGCAGCTCGCCCGGGCGCAGCAGGAAGTCCGGCCGGGCGGGCCGTCCGACCGTCTGTTGTCCGTCGGTAAAGGTCTCGTAAATCAGCCAGCCGCCGGGCGCGACGGCCGCCACCACGCGCGGCAGCAGCGGTCGCCACAGGTAGTTGGTGACGAGCACGACGTCGAAGACGCGCTCCGCGAGCGGCCACGGGCCCTGCTCGAGGTCGGCCTGGATCAGCTCGGCCCGGTCCGACAGGCCGGCCAGCGTCGCCAGCGCCGCCGCGTCGCGGTCCACGCCGGTGACGGTCGCGCCTTCCCCCGCCAGCAGCCGCAGATGGCGGCCCGAGCCGCAGGCGAGGTCCAGCGCCGTGACGCCGTCGCGGTCGCGCCAGGCCTGCGCCCAGCGCAGCACCCAGTCGCTGGGGAAGGGGGCGCCGTGGGCAGTGACGCCGGGGACCGTGGCGCCGGGGACCGTGGCGCCGGAAAAAGCAGACAGGCTCATGCGGGTCGCTGTTCCTTCTTGAGGGCCTTCATGGCCATGCGATCGACCATCGCCGGCGCCAGCAGCTTGAGCCAGCGGCCCAGTTTGCCCTTGGCGGTCATGACGATGTCGCGCTCGCGGTTCAGCGTGCCGTCGAGGATCAGTCTGGCGCACTCCTGGACCGGCATCGCGCCGCGTTCGTCGAGGCTGCTCTGTCCCGAGGCCGTGCCCTGCGCATTGAAGCCGCGGTAGCGGATCTGCGTGTCGACGACGCCCGGATAGGCGATGGTCACGCTGACGCCGCTGGCGGCGACCTCGGTGCGCAGCGCCTCGAAGAAGCCGGTCATCGCGAACTTGCTGGCGCTGTAGGCGGTGCGTCCCGGGATGCCCAGCAGGCCGGCCAGGCTGGAGACCGCGACGATGCGGCCCTTGCTGGCCTTGAGCGCCGGCAGCGCGGCCTGCGTGCACCAGGCCGAGCCCCACAGGTTGATCAGCATCAGCCGCTGGTACCAGGCGAGGTCCTTGACCTGGTCGAAGAGCGCGTGCGCCGACATGCCGGCGTTGTTGACCAGCACGTCGATCGCGCCGAAGGCGCCCAGCGTCGTGCGCACGAGCTCCTGGCAGTCCTCCTGCGACTCGACGTCGCAGCGCTGCACGCGGGTGTGGGCGCCGAGCGACTCGCACTCGGCCGCCACCTTCTCGAGCTTGTCGACGCTGCGCGCCGCCAGCACGAGGGAGAGCTTCGCGCCCTCGCGCCGTGCCCATTGACGCGCCAGTTCGGCGCCGATGCCGTCGGAGGCGCCGGTGATGATCACGACCATGTTGTCTCCGTTGTCGTTGCGGTCATTGGGGTCATTGGGGTCAGAAGCAGGCCCAGATCGCGTCGCCCATCTGCTGCATCAGCGAGGGTTGCGTGTAGGCCAGGAAGACCGCCGCCAAGGCCAGGCCCGCGCCCAGCCACGCCACGATCCGCCAGAGTCCGCGCCGCGTCATGGCATCGCTCCGCCGCCGCGCGTCAGGCCGCGGCCATCGCCGGGCGACGCGGGATCGCCGTTTCGCGGACCGGCAGGTTGGCCAGCATCGCCATCACGCCCAGCGCGATCGCCAGGTACCAGACGACGTCGTAGGACCCGGTCGCGTCGTAGAGCTTGCCGCCCAGCCACACGCCCAGGAAGCTGCCGATCTGGTGGCTGAAGAACACGAAGCCGCCCAGCATCGACATGTGCTGCACGCCGAAGATCTGCGCCACGATCGCGTTGGTCGGCGGCACGGTGGACAGCCAGAGCACGCCCATCACCGCGGCGAAGACGTAGACGCTGGCGGCCGTCAGCGGCACGTTCAGGAAGGTGATGATCGCGATCGAGCGCAGCAGGTAGATGCCCGACAGCAGGTAGCGCTTGGGGAATCTCTGGCCCAGCGTGCCCGCGGCGTAGGTGCCGAAGACGTTGAACAGGCCGATCAGCGCCAGCGCGTTGGTGGCGACCTGCGGCGTCAGACCGTGGTCCTTCAGGTAGCTCGGCATGTGCACGCCGATGAACACGACCTGGAAGCCGCAGACGAAGTAGCCCAGCATCAGCAGCTGGAAGCTGCGGTAGCCGAAGGCCTCGCGCAGCGCCTGGCCGATGCTCTGGTGGTGCGCGCCCGGGACGGCGGCGCGGGCCGGCTCGCGCAGGCCGAAGGCCAGCGGCACGATCAGGCAGGCGGCGATCGCCAGCACGTACAGCGCGTTCTGCCAGCCGCTGTAGCCGATCAGCCAGTTCTCGACCGGCACCATCAGGAACTGCCCGAACGAGCCCGCCGCCGCCGCGACGCCCATGGCCCAGGAGCGCTTCTCCGCCGAGACGTTGCGGCTGATCACGCCGTAGATGACCGCGTAGGTGGTGCCCGACTGGGCCAGCCCGATCAGCACGCCGGCGCTGCCGAGGAAACCGGCGGTCGAGGTCGACACCGCCATCAGCGCCAGCCCCGCGGCGTAGAGGAGGGCGCCGGCGATCAGCACGCGCAATGCGCCGAAGCGGTCGGCCAGCATGCCGGCGAAGGGCCCGGCCGCGCCCCAGGCGATGTTCTGGACGGCCAACGCCAGCGAGAAGGCCTCGCGGGTCCAGCCGCGGTCCATCGTGACCGGGGTCAGCCACAGGCCGAAGCCGTGGCGAATGCCCATCGACAAGGTGACGATCGCGGCGCCGCAGATCAGCACCTGCCGCATCGACAAGCCGCGGGAGGAAGAAGGGGGGATCGGAAGCGCGCTCATCCGATCAATGTACCGGCTGGGCGGGCGTCTCAGCGCGAGCCGCTCCTGGATGCGGGTTTCCCCGATGACTTCTTCTTGGGGGACGACTTGGCGGTGGACTTGGTGGTGGACTTGGCGTTGGACTTCTTGCCGGAGGCCTTCTTCTCGGCGCCGGAGGCGGCGTTCAGCGCGTTGTTCTCTTCGCCGGCGGTCGCGGCGACGTCCTCCAGCTGCGTCAGCACCCGACCCTGCTTGATGCGCAGGATCGGCTTGTCCAGGGCGTCGAGGTCCTCGAGCGGGTTGCCGATCAGCACCAGGAAGCTGGCTTCGCAGCCGGGCTGGAAGCAGCCGAGCCTGCGCTGCGGGAACAGGGCCTGCGGCGTCTCGACCGTGGCCAGGCGCAGCAGCGCGGGCTTGTCGAGCACGCCCAACTGGTCGAGGTGGTGCACCTCGCTCAGCGCATTGCCGGTGAACAGGTCGGAGCCGACCAGCAGCCGCGCGCCAGCGGCCTTCAGCCGCTCCAGGTTCTGCTTCTGCACGGCCTCGATGCGCGCCAGCAGGTCCGGCGCGGGCTGGAACAGCCGCGTCGCGACCGTGGCGGTGACGATGCCGATCTTCTTCTCGGCGGCCAGCGCGGCGACCTCCGGCGGGATCAGGTGGGTCTCGGGCGCCTCGCCGTGCTGGGGGAAGTAGCCCGGCAGCTCGGCGATGAAGTCGGCCCCGGCGCGCACGGCGGCGGCGAAGTCCGCGGCGCTCTCGATGTGGACCACGACGCGGCGCTGCTCCGCATGCGCGCGACGGACCACCTCGGCCACGACCTCGGGCGTCACGCCCAGCCGGCCGCGCTGCTCGGGCACCTGGCGCAGCTCGGGCCGGTCGTGGTAGCTCATGATCACCTTCACCAGGTCGGTGTGGCGGGCGGCGATCAGCGGCCACTTCTGGCCGACCTGCTCGGGCGTGTCCATCACCAGCACGGCCTTGTCGACGATCTGGTCCAGCGCCATCGGCGGCGTGCCCGACTGCAGCATCGCCAGCGGCTGGCCGTCCGACGAGGTGATGCAGGCCGTGGCGAACAGCACGTCCGGCGTTTCCGGCTGAGAGATGCGGGCGCGGATGGGTTCGATCGCGGCCGGATCCGCGCACAGCATTGCCGCGTAGAACACGCCGTCGCGCAGGTAATCCTGACCGAACTTGTCCAGGCCCCAGGCGCTCTGCAGGTTGTGGTTGTGCGCGTCGGCCAGCGGCGCCACCAGCGTCTGGCCGCGCAGCTCCAGCAGCCGGTTGACCTTGCGCGGCCGTTTCTCGACGAAGCGGCCGTCCTCGACGTAGAGCGTGCCGCTCTGCAGCTTCTCGCCGTCGAACCAGCGGGCGTGGCGCAGCTCCATGGCCATCTCCGGGCTGGCCTTGAAGTCGTCGGCGCGCGCGGGTCCCGCCCCGAGGAGGGCGGCCAGCACCAGGGCGAGGGAGGCCAGGGGTGTCAGCGGGGCGCGCGGGGGTCTCGGGGACCGCGGGGGCTGAGGTGGCTGCTTGAAGGGGGGCAGGAGCGACATCGGACCGGTCGGGCGGGGGCGTGCGGACAAGCGGCGGATGCTACGACAGCGCTCCCGCGCCGTCGGTGCTCCTTCGGTAACGGGACGTGCGCGAGGGGATGCGTCGTGCGGCATGCGCGCGCAGGCCCTCCACAGGGGGCCCGCGCCGAGGGGAAACCCCCATGGGAGCGACCCGTGCCGGCAGGCGTCCGGCAGCGCCGCCGACGCTGCATAGAATCCCGCCCCATGGCAACCAAAGCAGTCACTTCCACCGGCAGCAGCCCGGGCAGCTATGGCGAAGGCTCGATCCGCGTCCTCAAGGGACTCGAGCCCGTCAAGCAGCGCCCGGGCATGTACACCCGCACCGACAACCCCCTGCACGTCATCCAGGAGGTCATCGACAACGCGGCCGACGAGGCGCTGGCCGGTCACGGCAAGCGCATCGCCGTCATCCAGCACACCGACGGCTCGATCACCATCGAGGACGACGGCCGCGGCATTCCCTACGGCCTGCATCCCGAAGAGGGCGTGCCGGTCGTGGAGATCGTCTTCACCCGGCTGCACGCCGGCGGCAAGTTCGACAAGGGCTCGGGCGGCGCCTACAGCTTCTCCGGCGGCCTGCACGGCGTGGGCGTGTCGGTGACCAACGCGCTGGCCAAGCGGCTGCAGGTGACGGTCTACCGCGAGGGGCATGTCGCGACGCTGGCCTTCGCCGGCGGCGACGTCATCGAGCCGGTGGCCACGCGCAAGGCTGAGCTCAAGACGGGCGACCGCAAGCAGGGCACGACGGTGCGCGTCTGGCCTGACGGCAAGTACTTCGAGAGCGCCGACCTGCCCAAGGGCGAGCTGGTGCACCTGCTGCGCTCCAAGGCCGTGCTGATGCCCGGCGTCACGGTGACGCTGACGCAGGAGAAGACCGGCGAGACGCAGACCTGGACCTACAAGGGCGGCCTGCGCGACTACCTGATGCAGGCGCTGCCGGCCGACCCGCTGATCCCGCTGTTCGAGGGCGAGCAGTTCGCCACCGCCTCCGAGAGCGAGAACTTCGCCGAGGGCGAGGGCGCCAGCTGGTGCGTGGCCTTCACCGAGGAGGGTCAGGTCATGCGCGAGAGCTACGTGAACCTGATCCCGACGGTGGCCGGCGGCACGCACGAGTCCGGCCTGAAGGACGGCCTGTTCGGCGCGATCAAGGGCTTCATCGAGATGCACGCCCTCGCGCCCAAGGGCGTGAAGCTGATGGCCGAGGACGTGTTCTCGCGTGCCAGCTTCGTGCTGTCGGCCAAGGTGCTGGACCCGCAGTTCCAGGGCCAGACCAAGGAACGGCTGAATTCGCGCGACGCGCTGCGCCTGGTGTCGGCCTTCGTGAAGCCGGCGCTGGAGCTGTGGCTCAACCAGCACGTCGAGCACGGCAAGAAGCTGGCCGAGCTCGTCATCAAGCAGGCGCAGACGCGCCAGCGCGCGGCGCAGAAGGTCGAGAAGCGCAAGAGCTCCGGCGTGGCCGTGCTGCCCGGCAAGCTGACCGACTGCGAAAGCACCGACCTGCTGCACAACGAGCTCTTCCTGGTCGAGGGCGACTCCGCCGGCGGCTCCGCCAAGCTGGGCCGCGACAAGGAGACGCAGGCCATCCTGCCGCTGCGCGGCAAGGTGCTGAACGCCTGGGAGGTCGAGCGCGACCGGCTGTTCGCCAACAACGAGATCCATGACATCTCGGTGGCCATCGGCGTCGACCCGCACGGCAAGAACGACGAGCCGGACCTGTCCGGCCTGCGCTACGGGAAGATCTGCATCCTGTCGGACGCGGACGTCGACGGCGCCCACATCCAGGTGTTGCTGCTGACGCTGTTCTTCCGCCACTTCCCCAAGCTGATCGCCACCGGCCACGTGTACGTGGCGCGGCCGCCGCTGTTCCGCGTGGACGCGCCGGCGCGGGGCAAGAAGCCCGCGGCCAAGCTCTATGCGCTGGACGAGGGCGAGCAGACCGCCATCCTCGACAAGCTGCGCAAGGAAGGCGCGCGCGAAGGCAGCTGGAGCATCAGCCGCTTCAAGGGCCTGGGCGAAATGAATGCCGAGCAGCTCTGGGACACCACGCTGAATCCGGAGACGCGCCGCCTGCTGCAGGTGCAGTACGGCGAGCTCGACTTCGGCGACACCGAGGGCGCCATCAACAAGCTGATGGGCAAGGGCGAGGCGGCCGCGCGTCGCGAGCTGATGGAGTTGCATGGCGACTCCATCGAAGTCGACGTTTGAACCCCGGACCGCGCCATGCTCGACCACCGCGTCACCCTCCGACCCACGATGCTGTCCGACCTGGACTTCGTCGTGGGCGTGGAGCAGGACGCGGGCAACCGGCCCTTCATCACGCCGTGGGAGCGCACGCAGCACGAGGGCGCCGTCCGGTTCCCGGACGCGCGGCACTTCATCGTGGAACTGGACGCGGAACGCGCCGGTTTCGTGATCCTGCAGGGCTGCCGCAACCCCAACCGCTCGGTGGAGCTCAAGCGCATCGTGCTCGGCCCGAAGGGCCAGGGCGTCGGCCGCCTGTGCGTGCGGCTGCTCAAGAAGATGGCGTTCACGCAACTGGGCGCGCATCGCTTCTGGCTGGACGTGAAGGGCCGCAACACGCGGGCGCAGTCGCTGTACCGCAGCGAGGGCTATGTCGAGGAAGGCCGGCTGCGCGAATGCGTGCGGGCCGAGCCGCTGCCCGATGCGGACGGCGTCATGGGCGAGGGCTATGACGACCTGATCGTGATGTCGCTGCTCCAGCGCGAGTACGAGGCGCGCGCCGCGCAGGGGCTGGAGGCGGCATGAGTCACGGCCGTTCCCCGCCGCGCGGACGCGGGCTGCGCAAGCGGCTCGCGATGAGCATCGCCGTGGCTTTCGCGGCCAAGCTCTCGCCGGCGCACGCCGAGCTGTGGGGCTACGTGGACGCCGACGGCATCGCGCATTTCGCGCCGGTGCAGGTGGACAACCGCTTCCAGCCGGTGATGTCGCCGCTGAGCGGCATCCGGCGCGTGCCGGGCAAGACCGACCACGGCCAGCGCATGCTGACCTGGCTGGACATCGCGCCCGAGGCGAAGGCGGTGCAGCCATACCTGCGCGAAGCGGCGGCGGCCACCGGCATCGACGCGGAGTTGTTGAAGGCGATCATCGCGGTCGAGTCCGGCTTCAAGCCCGACGCGGTGTCGCCGCGCGGCGCGACCGGCCTGATGCAGATCACCGCCGCGACGGCGCAGCGCTACGCGACGCCGGACGAGCTGCGGCGCGCCGGCTACCTGCAGGATCCCCGCACCAACGTGCTGATCGGCGCGCGGATGCTGGCGGACCTGACGCGGCGCTTCGGGCGCCTCGACGCGGCGCTGGCCGCCTGGAACGCCGGCGAGGGCGCGGTGCGGCGCGCGGGCGGGCACATGCCCGACATCGACGAGACACAGGCCCACGTCCATCTGGTGCTGGAGCTGTACTGGGCGCTGCTGCAACGCAGCCTCGGCAGCCGGGCCCGGCAATTGACGATGATCGCGGCGCCGCTCGAATGAGCGGCCGCGGCCACATTCCCCCAGACATTCGCAAGCGGATCCGAACGACCGGCGCAGGCCGGCATGAGAGAGATGACCCAAGAGACCTTTGATTTCGAGAACCCGAACGGCTCCGGCGGCCCAGGCGGGCAGGCCCCGTCCGGCGACGCGCTGACGCTGGCGCAGTACGCGCAGCAGGCCTACCTGGAATACGCGCTGTCGGTGGTGAAGGGCCGCGCGCTGCCGTCCTACAGCGACGGCCAGAAGCCGGTGCAGCGCCGCATCCTGTTCACGATGGAGCGGCTGGGCCTGGGCTTCACCGGCACGACGGGCGCCAAAGCGGTCAAGAGCGCGCGCGTGGTCGGCGAGGTGCTCGGCAAGTACCACCCGCACGGCGACCAGGCCGCGTACGACGCGATGGTTCGCATGGCGCAGGACTTCAGCCAGCGTTACCCGCTGGTCGACGGCCAGGGCAACTTCGGCAGCCGCGACGGCGACAACGCCGCCGCGATGCGCTACACCGAAGCGCGCCTGTCGGCCTATTCCCGGCTGCTGCTGGACGAACTGGACCAGGGCACGGTCGACTTCCAGCCCAACTACGACGGCTCCGAGAGCGAACCCCGCGAGCTGCCGGCGCGGCTGCCCTTCGTGCTGCTGAACGGCGCCTCGGGCATTGCCGTGGGCATGGCCACCGAGATCCCGAGCCACAACCTGCGCGAGGTCGCCGAGGCGGCGGTGCTGCTGCTCAAGCGCCCCGATGCCGGCGACGACGAGCTCTTCAGCGTGATCAAGGGCCCGGACTATCCGGGCGGCGGCCAGCTGATCAGCTCGGCCGACGAGATCCGCGCGGCCTACAGCACCGGTCGCGGCAGCCTGAAGGTGCGCGCGCGCTGGAAGATCGAGGACCTCGCCCGCGGCCAGTGGCAACTGGTCGTGACCGAGTTGCCGCAAGGCGTCAGCACGGCCAAGGTGCTCGAGGAGATCGAGGAACTGACCAACCCCAAGGTCAAGACCGGCAAGAAAACGCTGACGGCGGAGCAGCTGCAGCTCAAGGCGTCGGTGCTCGCGGTGCTGGACAAGGCCCGCGACGAGTCCAACAAGGACGCGCCGGTGCGCCTGGTCTTCGAACCCAAGAGCCGCACTGTCGACCAGCAGGACTTCATCAACACGCTGCTGGCGCAGACCAGCCTGGAAACGACGGCGCCGCTGAACCTCACGATGGTCGGCGACGACGGCCGCCCGACCCAGAAGACGCTGCGCAAGATCCTCACCGAATGGATCGGCTTCCGCCTGAACACGGTGACGCGTCGGACGCAGCATCGCCTGGACAAGGTCCGCGATCGCATCCACATCCTGGAAGGCCGTCACGAGATCCTGCTGCACATCGACGAGGTCATCGCGCTCATCCGCCATTCGGATGAACCCAAGCCCGCGCTGATCGAGCGCTTCAAGCTGAGCGAGCGCCAGGCCGAGGACATCCTCGAGATCCGCCTGCGTCAGCTGGCGCGCCTGGAGTTCATCAAGATCGAGCAGGAACTGAAGACCCTGCGCGAGGAAGCCGGCAAGCTCGAGGAGATCCTGTCCAACCCGTCGGTGCTGCGCCGCACGGTGATCCGGGAGATCGAGGCCGACGCCAAGCAGTACGGCGACGAGCGCCGCACCGAGATCAAGGAAGACAAGCGCGCGGTGGCCGAGGTGCGCATCGTCGACGAGCCGGTGACCGTCGTCGTCAGCCTGAAGGGGTGGGTGCGGGCGCTCAAGGGCCACGAAGTGGACGCGGCGACGCTGGCGTTCAAGTCGGGCGACTCGCTGTATGGCGTGTTCCCGTGCCGCAGCGTCGACCCGCTGGTGGTGCTGGGCAGCAACGGCCGGGCGTACTCGGTGCCCGTCTCGGCGCTGCCGGGCGGCCGCGGCGACGGCCAGCCGATCACCACGCTGATCGAGCTCGAATCGGGCACCCAGATCGCGCACTACTTCGCTGGCGCGGCGACGCAGAAGCTGCTGCTCGGGGGAACGGGCGGTTTCGGCCTGGTGGCCGAGGTCGGCGACCTGGTCGGGCGCCAGAAGGCGGGCAAGAGCTTCCTGAGCCTGGAAGGCGAGGAGCGTCCGCTGCCGCCGTCGGTGGTGCCGGCCGGCGCGGCCAAGGGCGAGGCGGCTGCCGTCCAGGTCGCCTGCCTGACGATGACCGGTCGCCTGCTGACCTTCGCGATCGACGAGCTCAAGCACCAGCCCAAGGGCGGTCGTGGCCTGACCCTGATCGACCTGGACGCGAAGGACGCGCTGGTCAGCATCGCCGCGTTCACCCATCTGCTGATGGTCAGCGGCATGGTCCGCGGCGGCAAGGCCAAGGAGGAGCCGCTGCGCAACGCGGCCCTCGCGGCCTACGCCGGCAAGCGCGCGAAGAAGGGCAAGCCCTGCGACGTGATGACCAAGCCGATGCGGGTCACCGCGGGCTGATCGCCCGCTCGAGCGCCGTCGACGGTGTCGTCGGCGATGTGATCGGCACGTCTGCTTGCGCGGGCGGTATCGGACTCAACCTCGCGAGGGGGCTGCCGCCGAGCCGGTTGACGATGCCGCGTTCCAGCGGTCGATGCCGATCCAGGGACCGGACGTCGAACCTCGACAACATCTCGATCAGGAACAGGGCGGAGTCGGCCACGGCGAGAAATCGACCGGGGCACCGGTTCCGGGCGTGGAAGAAGGTCTGCATGACGTCGTCGTGGCGCTGGTTGAGCAGCCCCAGCGTGGGACGGCCTTCCTCGGCCAGCAGCCGGTCCAACCCGGCGGCCTGCCGCGTCTGCATGCCTTCGATGTCGAAGATCACCGCGTCGCCCGGCCGCAACGTGTGAGAGTGGCCGTCGGCATCCTCGAAGGTCGTCGGCATGAGGACGTCGCGGGACACGATGCCCACGGGGCTGTTCTCCAGCATGACCGGCAGCAGGGCACGCAGCGTCGGGCAGTTGCGCAACTGGGTCACCCCGACTGCGCCGGTGGGAAAGTCCTCGCGCATGTGCTGGCGCAACGTGCGCAACGCGTCCGGATGTCGCTGGTAATGGTCCAGCGTCCGCTCGATCAGGTTGCCCGTGGTGAACAGCGAGGCGGCGAGGCTCATCGCCACGTCGATCAAGGCGTCCGTCGGAAATACGGTTGATTCGTCGACGTCGGCCGGGTCGATCCCGTGGCGCCGGAGCGCACGCAAGGCCAGCGTGTCTTCCAGTCCCTGCCGGGCGGCGCCGGCGATGAGCATCTTCCGGCCGGCGCTCTGGAATTCGCGGGCCGCGCTCCGCGCCTCCAGGGCCATGTAGTCGGCCGTCCCGGGCACGTTGGCGGCCAGGGCCGTCCTGAGCATCGACGTCGCCTCCCGATGCAAGGCCTCCACGCCACGCCTGAACACGGGCACCTCGGCGCCCAGGTCCACGTCGACACCCGTGATGGCTCGCGAACCGACGTCGAAGAGATAGCGCAGGATGACGTCCAGCATGTCCACCGGCGCCTCGGGCGCGTCCGCCACCGCCGCGCGCACCGTGTCCACGGCCTGGCGGGCGCGGGCGGCGATGTCGGGGGTGATGGCGTCGATCCGCTGCTGGTTGAACAGCCGGGTGAACTCTCCGGCGCGACGCGTGTGAGCGCGGCCATGCGGCATCAGGAACAGCGTTCCCGGGCCGAAGACCGATCGGAGGAGTGTGACGCCGGCCCCCCGGTCGAGCGCCGGATCGTTCGCCAGCTTTGCCATCGTGCCGGCATGGCGCACGAACAGCAGCTGCGTATTGCCGGGCAAGGCGACCCGCACGGTGTCCGTGCCGTCGGGCAGTTCGCGGACCTGCCGGGAAGGATGGGACGACAACAGCCCGGCCATGTTGGAGAAGGAACTGGCGAGCGAACGGAGAGACGGGAGCATTCAGGAGACCGGTGAGAACGGGAGGTCCTGTGTGACCCTCGCAATGTCGGCCGTTCCGTCGGAAAGCATCGATCGGCCTGGCGTTGCGGCTGGCGTGCCCGATGCGCGCATGGGGGGACACCACAGGGGACGAAACCCCGATCTTTGTCCCTCGCGATGGTGACGTCGTCGTGACGCACTGCAACAAAAGTCGCCAGTTTGTCCAGGACGCGAACTCATGCTGCAGTGCAAACTCCGTCACGAAATCAACTCGACTGACGGGATGGGCAGCCATGAAACTTAAATCTCTCGTGCTGGCGCTGGGCGCCGCGCTGATCGCCGGCGCCGCAGGCGCCGCGACCCTGGATGCGGTGGCGGTGAGCACCACCCCGACGCCGGCGGGCAACAGCTTCTCCGACGTCGTGCTGGGGTCCTTCACCCTGACGCAGGCGTCGGACGTGACCGGCTCGGTGCTGGCCGCGACCACCGTGGGCTTCGGCAACGGCCTGACCTTGCCCCTGCAGTCGGTGAGCTTCAGCTTCGCCGGCCTGAACGGCCTGACCGACCTGGACGCGAGCGCCTCCGGCTTCCATTACGCCAACCTGGCCGCGGGCACCTATCAGCTGCTCGCCAGCGGCTCGCTGAGCGGCCCGGGCTTCGGCGGCATCGCCGTGCTGTCGACGACGCTCAACGTCACCGCCGCGGCCGTCGTGCCGGAACCCGCGACCTACGCGCTGATGCTGGCCGGCATCGCCGCCATCGGCTTCGTGGCGCGCCGCCGCCGCCAGGACTGATCGGTGTCCGGGCCGCCGGTGGCGGCGGTCTCTGCCTTTCCGGCCGCTCGCGCGGCCGTTTCTATTTCAGCCGCTCGCGCGGCCGTTTCTCCTCCAGCCGCTCAACGCGGCCACAGCGCCTTCAGCCATCGCGGGCGCCACGACAGCGTGGCCGCGATGGCCGACGCCGCGCCTGCGAGCAGCATCAGCCAGACCAGCGCGGCCATCGACGGGTGATCCGCCTTCAGGCACAGCCCGAGCGACAGCGCGAGCGCCAGCACGCCTGCCGCGCGGAGATTCCGGGCGGTGGCCGCCTTCGGCGCCTCGTCGCCGTGGACCTGCTCCCAGTGGGTGTCCATGGCCAGCGCCAGCCAGCCGAAGCCCAGCACGGCGTTCACGGCGGCGGCGCTCAGCAGAACAACCGGCTCAGCCATGACGGACTCCCGCGGTCTTGAGGGCGGACGGCGAAGCATGCGCCGCCGACGCTGATCGCCTGGCCCGCTGAGCGAGCTTTCCGGCGGCGAAGAGGGCGACGGCGGCCGTCGCGATCAGGCTCAGGTCCACGCCGGCCACCGGCCAGTACCCGGCCGACAGCGTCTTGCCGAGGTGGTCGCCCGTCGTGACCGCGTTCGCGACCACTGCCGACACCGCGCCTGCGGCGATGACCCAGCATTGCTCGCGCCAGGCCGGATTCATCTTCGCCCGCGCGACCGCGCCGCTCCGGACGAAGGCGTGCGCCATCGTCAGCGCCCAGGTGCCCCAGAAGACGTTGCGCTCCCACTCGCCCTTGTCGGCGAGCGATTCCGGCAGCAACCGGTTGGCGATCAGCATCGCCATCGTCGCGACCAGCATGCCGGTGACCGTCGTCACCGCCAGCGCATCGACGACGCGGCTGCCTTGTCCGCCCGCCTTGGCGTGCTGCTGCTTGCGCTTCTCGACGAAGAAGAGGAAGCCCGTCGCGATGCAGACGCAGCCCAGCAGGCCGCCCAGCACGTAGAGCCAGCGCAGCAGCCAGTGCCGGAAGTGCTGCAGGTGCAGCCCGGTGAGGAACTCGTTGACGCTGTCGACGGCGGTGCGCGGCGGATCCTCGCGCAGCAGCTCGCCGGTGCTCGCCTTGAAGTGGATGCCTTCGCCGGTCAGCGCGACGCGGTCGGTGCCGGCGCGATACACGCTCACATAGGCGTTGGCGTCGCCGACGTGCTGCAGGTTGACGAAGCCCACGTCGCCCGCCATGCCCTTGGCGGCCCAGCGCCGCTGCGCCTCGGCCACCATGGCGTCGACCGACGCGAGCGGCGCGGCCACGCCGGCGCGCTCGTGCGGCAGGCCGGTCTCCTTCGCCTCGATGCGTTCGGACAGGTCGTGCAGCTCATGCAGCTGCGTGTGCGCCACCGGGAAGTAGATGCCCGCGAAGATCACCAGCCCCGTGAACGCGAAGAAGAAGTGGAAGGGCAGGGCCACCACGCCGGTCAGGTTGTGCAGGTCCAGCGCGCTGCGCTGCACGGTCTTGTTGCGGCGGAAGGTGAAGAACTCGCGGAAGATCTTGCGGTGCATCACCACGCCGCTGACCAGCGCCGCCAGCATCATCAGCGCCGAGAAGCCGACGATCCAGTAGCCCAGGTCCTTCCAGCTGAGGTGCAGGCTGTAGTGCAGCGGATAGAAGAACTCGCTGCCGATGCGCAGCTGCCCCTGCGGCAGCACCGCGCCGTTGCGCGGATCGAGCGCATGGACCGCGAAGACCGTCTCGTCCGGATCCTTCGCGTTCGGGACCTTGAAGCCGGCGAACACCGACACCACCGGATCGCGGTGCGTCGTGTACGCGCCCCAGCTGCTGACGACGTCGAAGCGCTCGGGCAGCGGGCCTTTCACGCGGCCCTCGAGCAGCGCGACGGCCTCCTTGGCCGGCTGCATCTTCTCGAAGGCGGGCTTCAGGATCTGGTCGAAGGAGGGCATCGGCTGCGGCTCGAAGCGCGAGGACGGGATCGCCCAGCGGTCGATCTCGCGGTCGAAGACCGACAGCGCGCCGAAGAAGAACACCACCATCAGCACGAAGCCCAGCACCAGGCCGAACCAGGTGTGCAGCCAGGCCATCGAGAGCCGGAAGTTCTGGAACACGGTCCGTTCCTTTCGCGTCAGGCGAGCAGCGCGCGCTGGATCAGCGCGGCCGCTCCGGTCATGAGGCCGCCGCCGCCCAGCAGCACCGCCCAGCACAGGCCGACGCGGCGCGCCGCGAAGGTCCATAGGAAGACCACCAGGAAGAGCAGCACGCCCAGGAGGGCGCTCAGGTGTTCGGCGTCGTGGAAGGACATGCCCAGCGCGTACTGCCCGCTGTGCGCGATCGCGATGAAGCCCCAGCAGAACGCATAGCCGCCGAGGATCGCCGCGGCGATGCGCGACAGGTGCTGGAGCGGTCGCGGACGGCTTGCTCCACGGGCGGGATGGGTAGCGGTGTCAATCATGGGCGGGCAGGCATCAGTCAGGCGTCGGTCAAGCGTCGGTCAAACGTCGATCAAGTGTCGGTCAAATGGGAATGCGAGGCATTATCGTCTTGGCAATGGCTTGAGCTGATGAAGTTCCGGGTCAGACCCACAGGTCTTTGCTGAACGCACCAACGAAAAAGCGCTCCAGGAGGAGCGCTTTTCGAGGGGGCCAGAAGAGGCCCGTCGATCGCCGGTCAGAGCCGCGCCATCGCCTTCGCGCACTCGGGCACCAGCGCGGGACCCTTGTAGATCAGGCCGGTGTAGAGCTGGACGAGGTCCGCGCCGGCCTGCAGCTTGGCGCGGGCATCTTCCCCACTCAGCACGCCGCCGACGCCGATGATCGGATAGCCGCCGCCCAGCGCCGAGCGCAGGAGGCGGATCACGCGGTTGCTGGCCTCGAAGACCGGGGCGCCCGACAGGCCGCCGGTCTCGTCGGCGTGCGGGAGGCCCCGCACGGCGTCGCGGGAGATCGTCGTGTTCGTCGCGATGACGCCGTCGATGCCGTGGCGCTTCAGGCTGGCCGCGATGACGGCGACCTGGTCCTCTTCGAGGTCGGGCGCGATCTTCACGAACAGCGGGACCTGCCGTCCGCTCTCGTCCTGCAGCGCCAGGCGGCGCGCCTGCAGCGGCCCGAGCAGCGCGTCCAGCGCCTCGTCGCTCTGCAGCTGGCGCAGGTTCTTGGTGTTGGGACTGGAGATGTTGACGGTGATGTAATCCGCGTGCGGGAACACGCCTTCCAGGCCGATCAGGTAGTCGTCGACCGCGCGCTCGATCGGCGTCGCGGCGTTCTTGCCGATGTTCAGGCCGAGCAGCCCGCCGTGGTGGCGGAAGCTGTGAGAGCGCTTCACGTTGGCGATGAACGCGTCCAGGCCGTCGTTGTTGAAGCCCAGGCGGTTGATCAGCGCCTGTTTCGCGGGCAGGCGGAACATGCGCGGCTTGTCGTTGCCGGGCTGCGCCTTGGGCGTGACGGTGCCGACCTCGATGAAGCCGAAGCCCATCGCGCCCAGGCCGTCGATGCAGCGGCCGTTCTTGTCGAGGCCGGCGGCCAGCCCGATGCGGTTGGGGAAGCGCAGTCCGGCGACGGTCACCGGATCCGACACCCGCGTCTGCGCCCAGGCGCATTGGGCGGGGGTGTTCTGCAGACGGGCGATGCTGCCCAGGGTCAGTTCGTGCGCGTGTTCGGGATCCAGACCGAACAGGAAGGGACGGGCGAAGCCGTAGGGGATGAGAGCCATGATGGGGGCGGATTGTCTCATCGCGCCCGGAACCGCCTGCGTTGCGCCTACTCCTGGCGTGCGAACGGTGATGGGGGACTCTCCGTGGCTCGAACGGGCCGGGGTCCGGACGAGACCGGGTCGGACGCCCCCTTCATGGGCGTTTCATGCGCATTTCATGGGGGATCCGGGCGATCCCACGGCGGCACGTCCCCGAATCGTTCGACACAGAAATCGATCAGCGCACGGCCCTTCGGGCTGGGGAAGCGGCTCGGCAGATAGACGGCGTAGAGCACGTTGGCCTCGGCCGGTCCGCCCAGCGGCGTCCAGTCCGGGAGCAGCGCGGTCAGGCGACCCTCGCGCAGGTCGCGGCCGATCGCGTAGGTCGGCAGCACCGCCAGGCCCATGCCGGCGAGTGCGGCCACGCGCAGCGACTCGCTGCTGTTGGCCGTGAGCCCGCTTTCGAAGCGCAGGGCGCCGGAGATCTCGACCTCCGCCTCGCCCTCGACGGGATGCCGGAAGCGCCAGCGCTCCGGCGCATGCAGGTAGCCGAAGCGCAGGCAGCGGTGGCCGGCCAGGTCCGCGACCGCCGTCGGCGTGCCATGCCGGGCGAGGTAGTCCGGCGCGGCACACAGGACGAATCGGATGTCCGCCAGCTTGCGCGCCACGAGCCCGGGACTCGGGCGTCCGGTCAGACGCATCACGAGGTCGAAGCCTTCCTCGGCGAGGTCGACGTAGCGGTCGTTGAGTCCGAGCACCACCTGCAACTGCGGATGCATCGCGCAGAACTCCGCCATCAGCGCGGTGAACTGCAGGTTGCCGAAGGCGGTGGACGTGCTCAAGCGCAGCACGCCGCGCGGCTGCTCGCGACGGCCGGCGAGTTCCGCGTCGAGCGCCTGCGCCTCCTCGATCAGCCGCTGGGCGCGCTCATACACGCTGCGGCCTTCCGCCGTGGGACTGATGCTGCGCGTGGTCCGGTGCAGCAGCCGCGTGCCGAGCTGCTGTTCCAGTCGCGCGACCTGCTTGCTGACGGCGGACTTGGTCGCGCCGAGCAGCTTGGCCGCGCCCGAGAAGCTGCGCGCGTCCACGACGCGGGCGAAGGCTTGCAGGTCTTCCAGACGGCCCATGGCAGTCCTCCGATTGTTCTTGATCTGGAAACTCTAAAACGAATCGACAGTGGATTGTGTCCAAGGTCTTCCGTTTCTAGAGTTCATCCCATCGCTGTTTACTAGGGAGTCCGCCATGGCGACCTCGACCCTGCCCACCGCCACCTCGCGCAGGTCGCCTGCGTCCTCCACCTTGCCTGCTGCGTCGATGCCGCGTCCGCTCCCGCAGGCGGCGGGCACCGTGGGGCAGGACCGCCTCGGGGCGCTCGTCGCGCTGAGCCTGCCGGCGCTCTTCATCCTGCTGTGGAGCACCGGCTACGTCGCCGGCAAGCTGGCGCTGCCGCACGCGGGGCCGTTCACGCTGCTCGCGCTGCGCTTCGGTCTGGCGGCGGTGGTGCTGCTCGCCGTGTCAGTAGCGACGCGTGCGCCATGGCCCCAGACCGCACGGGCCTGGATCCATCTGGGCGTCGTCGGCCTGCTGATGCAGGTGCTGCACTTTTCCGGCGTCTACTGCGCGATCGCCTGGGGCCTGCCGACCGGCGTGGCCGCGTTGCTGATCGGGATGATGCCGCTGGCCACCGCGATGGGCGCCCACCTGTGGCTGGCCGAGCGCATGAGCGCCGCGCAGTGGCTGGGCATGCTCGGCGGAGCGGCGGGCGTGGCGCTGGTGATCGTCGACCGGCCCTTGGGCGGCGGCAGCGGCGGCGGGGCCTGGATGGCCTACGGCGCGGGCCTGCTCGGCCTGACCGGCCTGGTCGCCGGCACGCTGTACCAGAAGCGCTTCTGCGCCGGCATGGACCTGCGCACCGGCAGCGGCATCCAGATGACGGTCTCCGCGCTCGCCGTGCTGGCGCTCGCGCTCTGGCGCGAACCCGGCGCGCCGGACTGGAGCCTGGAACTCCTCGGCTCGACGCTGTGGCTGGGACTGGTGAACTCGATCGGCGCCTTCAGCCTGATGTTCGTGATGATCCGGCGCGGCCAGGCCGGCGCGGTGGCCCGGCTTTTCTACCTGATCCCCGGCGTCTCGGCGTTGATGGGCATGGGGCTGCTGGGCGAGCACCTCGGCGCGATGGCCCTGGCGGGCTTCGTCGTGTCGGCGACCTCGGTGGGACTCGCCTCGATGTCCCGCGCGGGCGGATAATCGGCGGTTCAATTTCGCGTTTCGACGCCCGAGAGGGCGCACCGCCGCCGCCATGAAGCACCTCGACCACCCGCAGCACGATCGCGAGATCGGTTCCGCCGACGCCACCCGCGACGACACCCGCACCGACGACACCCGCATCGACGCGGTCCGCCCGCTGATCTCGCCGGCGCTGCTGCTCGACGAGCTGCCGCTGCCGGAGGCCTCGCTGAAGGTCGTCGAGACCGCGCGCCGCGAGATCAGCGACGTGCTGCACGGCCGCGACGACCGGCTGCTGTGCATCGTCGGGCCGTGCTCCATCCACGACCATGGCCAGGCGATGGACTACGCCCGGCTGCTGAAGGATCTGCGCGGCGAGCTCCAGCAGGACCTGCTGATCGTGATGCGCGTGTACTTCGAGAAGCCGCGCACGACGGTGGGCTGGAAGGGCTACATCAACGACCCGCACCTGGACGGCAGCTTCCACATGAACGAGGGCCTGCGGCTGGCGCGCAAGCTGCTGCTGGACGTGACGGCGCTGGGCCTGCCGGCGGGCACCGAGTTCCTGGACCTGCTGTCGCCGCAGTACATCTCCGACCTGATCGCCTGGGGCGCCATCGGCGCGCGCACGACCGAGAGCCAGAGCCACCGCCAGCTGGCGTCGGGCCTGTCCTGCCCGGTGGGCTTCAAGAACGGCACCGACGGCTCGGTGAAGATCGCCGCCGACGCGGTGCTGGCGGCGCGCGCGAGCCACGCCTTCATGGGCATGACGAAGATGGGCCTGGCCGCGATCTTCGAGACCCGCGGCAACGACGACTGCCACCTGATCCTGCGCGGCGGCAAGGCGCCGAACTACGACGCGGCCTCGGTGCAGGCGGCGGCCGAGGTGCTGAAGGCGGCGGGGCTGCGCGAGCAGCTGATGATCGACTTCTCGCATGCGAACTCGTCGAAGAAGTACGAGCGCCAGGTCGACGTCGGCCACGACGTCGGCGCGCAGATCGCCGGCGGCGACACGCGCATCACCGGCGTGATGGTCGAGTCGCACCTGCAGCCGGGTCGCCAGGACCTGCTGCCGGGTCAGACCAAGGCCGACCTGCTGCCCGGCGTGTCGATCACCGACGCCTGCCTGGGCTGGAGCCAGACCGAACCCCTGATGCGCGCGCTGGCCGCGGCGGTGCGTCAACGGCGCGAGCGTCGCGCGGCCTGACCGGGCCCTCCGGGCTCCCGCTGCCACCCTGGCGAATGAGCGGCCGTCCGGACCGGCACACCCCGACGCAGGACGGCCTGACCGCATGTGGACCACGATGACGACGCTGGCGGCCCATCCCTGGGCCTATCCGGCGTTCTCGGTCGTGCACCTGATCGGGCTGGGCGCGCTGTTCGGCGGGCTGTTGGTCTTCGAGCTGAGGACGCTGGGCGCGCGGCCCGAGATCGATCCGTCGGCGCTGGCGCGTCTGGCGATTCCCACCGCGCTGGCGGGCTTCGCGCTGTGCGCCGTGTCGGGCGCGGCGATGTTCGCGGTCCAGCCGCAGGAGCTCTGGGTCAATCCGGCGCTGCGGATCAAGGTCGCGCTGATCGCGCTGGCGGGCCTGAACGCGGCGTGGTTCCACTGGCGCGGCGGCGTCCGGGCGCGGGACCAGCTCGGGCGCTGGCAATGCCTGCTGTCGCTGGGGATTTGGGTCGCTGTCATCATCTGCGGGCGCTGGATCGCTTTCGTCTGAGTTCCCACCCGCCGGCGCGTCCTTCACTTCCTTCAAGGAGGCTTCGATGGAACGTCGTCTGTTGCTGGCCGCGCTCGCGGCCGCGCCCCTGCTGCCCGCCACCGTCCGCGCCCATCACGGCTGGAGCGGCTTCGACCAGGATCGCCCGCTGTACCTCGAGGGTCGGGCGTCCAAGGTCACCTGGCGCAACCCGCATGCGGAACTGGATCTGGACCTGCCGGAGCGGCTCGTGCTGCCCGCGGACCTGAAGCAGCGGGCGCTGCCGAAGCAGACGACCGCCGTCGACGGCGAGACCCTGCTCGCGAAGACGCAGCTGCCGACGCGGCGCGACCGGCGCTGGGAGGTCGAGCTCGCGCCGCTGACGCGGCTCGAGGCCTGGAAGGTCGAGGAGATCAGACCTGGCACCGAGGTGTCCGTGATCGGCTTCGCCGCGCCGGGAGAGCAGGGCGCGGCGGTGCTGCGGGCCGAGTACCTGTTCGTCGGCGGGAAGGTGTACGGGCTCAGGTCGTCGCCGGCGTGAGCGTCCCGGCCGCTGCGCGCGCGCGCACAGTCCGGGCGAGCCGGAGCGGCGGAGCGGCGGAGATAATCCCGCCTTTCCTTATCCGCCATCCATCACGAGCCTCCGCTCGCTCCCCCGCCATGACCCAAGACGAATTGAAGACCCTGGTCGGCCAGGCCGCATTGCAGTACGTGACGCCGGACACGGTGGTGGGCGTGGGCACCGGGTCGACGGTGGACAAGTTCATCGACGCCCTGGCCGCGAGCGGGATCCGCATCTCGGGCGCGGTGTCGAGCTCGGTGCGCAGCACGGAGCGGATGAAGGCGCTGGGCATCCCGGTGCTGGACGCGTCGGAGGTCGAGTCGCTGCAGGTCTACATCGACGGCGCCGACGAGATCGACCGCCAGGGCCACATGATCAAGGGCGGCGGCGCCGCGCTCACGCGCGAGAAGATCGTCGCCGACCTGGCCAGGACCTTCGTCTGCATCGCCGACGAGAGCAAGCTGGTCGACGTGCTGGGCGGGTTCCCGCTGCCGGTCGAGGTGATCCCGATGGCCGCGGCGCAGATCGCGCGCCGCTTCCGGGCGATGGGCGCGGAGCCGGTGCTGCGCAAGGATTGCGTGACCGACAACAGCTGCCAGATCCTGGACGTCAAGGGCCTGGAGATCACGGATCCCGCCGCGTTCGAGGCCGAGGTCACCCAGTGGCCCGGTGTGGTCACCGTCGGCGTCTTCGCCCGCAACAAGGCCGGCGTGTGCCTGCTGGGCACGGCGCAGGGCGTGAAGACGATGACGTTCTGAGCATCGCCTCCCGGAACGACGACGAGGCCCCGCGGGGCCTCGTTTCGCATCCAGCGCCGCGGGCGCTCAGCGCAGCCGGAACACGGAGATCGCCGTTGCCAGTCGTTGCGACTGCTCCTTGAGGCTCTCGGCCGCGGCGGCGGATTCCTCGACCAGGGCCGCGTTCTGCTGCGTCATCTGGTCCAGCTGGCCGATGGCGGCGTTGACCTGGTTGATGCCGTCGCTCTGCTCGCGCGACGCGGCGCTGATCTCGCCGATGATGTCGGCCACGCGCTGCACGCTGGCCACGATTTCGGTCATCGCGCCGCCGGCGTCTTCCACCAGCCGCGAACCCGACTCGACGCGCTCGACGCTCGCGCCGATCAGCGTCTTGATCTCCTTGGCCGCCTCAGCGCTGCGTTGCGCCAGGGAGCGCACCTCGCTGGCGACCACCGCGAAGCCGCGGCCCTGTTCGCCGGCGCGCGCCGCTTCCACGGCCGCGTTCAGCGCCAGGATGTTGGTCTGGAACGCGATGCCGTCGATCGTGCCGATGATGTCGGCGATGCGACGCGAACTGCTGCTGATGTCGCCCATGGTGCTCACCACCTGACCCATCACCGAGCCGCCGCGCTGCGCCGTTTCGGCCGCCGAGCTCGACAGCTGGTTGGCCGTCATCGCCGAATCCGCCGTCTGGCGCACCGTGCCTGTCAGCTGCGTCATCGACGCGGCGACTTCCTGCAGGTTGGAGGCCGTCTGCTCGGTGCGGGCGCTCAGGTCGTGGTTGCCGGTGGCGATCTCCGCGCTGGCGGTGCCGATGCTCTCGGCCGAGCCGCGCACGTCGCCGATCAGCTTCAGCAGCTGCGACTGCATGCCGCCCAGCGAGCCGAGCAGCTGGCCCGTCTCGTCGCTGCCGCCTGTGGGCACGCGCTGCGTCAGGTCGAAGTGGGCGATGGCGTCCGCGACCTCGGCGGCACCGCGCAAGGGGCCGGTGATCGAGCGCGTCAGCGACACCACGAACCACACGCCCAGGCCCAGCGCGACCAGCGAGAACACGAGCAGCGCGGTCCGCGCCCGGCCGTTGGTTGCGTCGAGCTGCTTGGCCGCATCGTCCAGCAGCGAGCGCTTGTGCTGCACGATGGCCTGGATCGCTTCCTGGAACTTCGCCGCGGCGGGCTGGAATTCGCGGTCGAAGACCTCGCGCGCCTTGTCCGCGTCGCCGGCCTTCTTGGCGGCGGCGACCGCGTCACGGGTGCTCAGGTAACCTTTGCGGGCCTCGCTGAGCGTCTCGAACATCTTGCGCTCTTCCGGCGTGACCATGTAGCCGTCGAGCTGCTTCTGCAATTCGCCCGACTGCTTGGTCGACTCGGCCGAGGTCGCCGCGAAGAACTGCGCCAGGCTGGGGTCGGCGCTGACGGCGATCGCGCTGGTGCGGTTCACGCCGTTGGTGATATTGCGGTACCAGTCGGAAGCGACGCGCTCGGCGGCCAGGTCCTGGTTGAGCATCACGTCGGTCTCGGCGGCCACGCGGCCCAGGGCCAGGTAGCTCAGGCCCGAACCGACGAAGGCGATCAGCAGCACCAGGCCCAGCACCACGCCGAGCCGCTGGCCGATCGATCGGCCCGCGACGAGATGAATCATGAATGTGTCTCCCGAGAGGTTGAATCCGCGTGGATTCGTTTGGCTTCGTTTGGATTGGTGTGCCTGCGCCCATGCGGGCGCGCGGCAGCCTTGACGGCGTCTTCGCACCTTATCGACGCGTACGTGATCAAACTTAAATGGTTCGACGGAGGCGGTCGGACAATGCGCCATCCGTCACGACCTGCCGGCCATCGCCGGCGTCCGCCATGTCCGACACGACCTCCCCGTCCTCCCCGTCCTCCCAGACCGCCACGACGTCCGTCGGCGGCAGCTTCCTGCAGGTGATCGCGCATTACCACGTCAAGCCGGGACTGGGCGACCAGGTCGGCGCGCTGCTGGTCGAGCTGACCGAAGCCACCCGCCGCGAGTCCAAGAACCTGGCGTATGCGTTCTACCGCTCGCCGCAGGATCCGGACCGCTATGTGATCCTCGAGCAATATGCCGACGCGAGCGGCCTGGACGAGCATCGCGCGTCCGAGCATTTCCAGCGCCTGGGCTTCGGCACCATCATCCCGATGCTGGTGTCGCGCGAGGTGACGAGCTACGTCGTGCGCACCGGCGCGGACGGGCAGCCGGCGGACGCGGTCAAGGCCTGACCCCCTGGAAGGTTGAGCTCTAGGTCTGGGCCCGTTGGGCCTTGGCGGCGAAACGGGCCGGATCGAGGGCTTCCGCGAGGCTGGCTTCCACCGGCCACGGCGCGCCGGTGAGCTGCGCCGCGACTAGCTCGGCGCACAGCGTCGCCCAGGTGATCCCGCGCGAGGCGAGGGCGCCCACCACCATCAGGCCCGGCTGACGCGGCCAGAAGCGCACCTGCTCGGCGCGCCGCTCCGGCCTCACGACCGGCAGGGCGCCCACGATCGGGAGCCGGTCCGGCAACAGGCTTCGCCAGCCCACGCGGCCCGCGAGCGGGACCTCCGCCGGGATCGGGACCGACGGCAGCAGTGCGCGCAGCCGGGCGACGTTCTGGTCGTGATCCGCCGACCGGAGCGCGGGGGCCATGTCGCCGCCGTCGGTGCTCGCGCCGAAGCACAGGGTGCCGTCGGGGAGGCTGAGTGCGTAACCCAGTCCTGCCACCGGCATCGCCAGCGTCGCCGGGGTCAGGGCTTGCGTCATGACGCTCAGTTGCCCGCGCTGCGCCACCCACGGCCATGGCGGGCCGGCCGTCCAGGGCGCGGCCAGCGCGTCGCTGCCGATGCCGGCGCAGAGCACCACGGCATCGGCGCTCGCGATGACCTCCCCGGCGTCGTTCTTCGCGGACCAGCGACCGCTTCCCGCATCGCGAAGCAAGCCCGCAACGGGCGTGTCCAGACGAAGTCGGAAGCCATCGGCTCGCGCGGCTTCGTCGAGCCACGCGGCCACGAGCGCCGGCGGCGATACCGCGCCGCCGCCTGCGAAGTACCAGGCGGGTCGGGCCAAGGCCAGGCTCGCTTTCGCGCTGGCTTCCTCGACGCTCAGGGCCTGGACGTAGTCGTCGGGCAGTCCGCTGCGCGCGAGCAGCCTCCGCATCGATGCCAGCGCGTTGGCGTCCCGTTCGACGCGCAGCAATCCCCATTGCAGCCACGGCAGGGCGGGGGCGACACGGCGCAGTTCGCGCTGGGTCGCGAGTGCCGCCGCGCGGCTGAAGCGCGCATGCGGACCGTCTTCGGCGTGGAGCGTGCCGTGGAACAGCCCGCCCGGGTTCCCGGAGGCCTGAGCCGCGGTCGTCGCGCCGCCCTCGAGCACCGTGACGTGCCAACCCTCTCGCGCCAGCACGCGCGCGCAGGCCGCGCCCGCCAGCCCCGCGCCGATGATCAGCACATCCTTGGCCTGGGGCGCGACGGCCACCCGGCCCGGCGGCACCGGTGGCCGATGACGCGGGGCGAAACGCGCCACCGTCGTCTGCCATTTGCCGCCGATGCCCGGCCGCTTCCGGACCTCGAAACCTGCCGCGGTCAATCCGTCGCGCACGCTGCGGGCGACGCTCCAGGTCGCGGCCGTGGCATCCGGCGCGGCCAACCGGCCGACCTGCTTCAGGACGGCGTCGTCCCACAGGTCGGGGTTCTTCGCTGGCGCGAAGCCGTCGAGGAAGAACGCATCCACGGTCGCCACCAGTTCGGGCAGCCAATCGTGCGCATCACCGAGCGCCAGCATCAACCGGACCCGGCCGTCCTCGAAGTCCAAGGGGTGAAGGTTGGGGGTGAGCACGGGCCAGGACGCCAGCAGCTGCCGCGCGAGCGCGGGCTCCGGCGAGGCGGCGTGCGCGCGCGCCAGATCGGCCGGCGTCAGCGGATGCTTCTCGATGCTGAGGAAGACCAGTCGCTCACACCGTGCCGGATCCGCGCGCCAGGCGGCCCAGGTGGCGAGGAAGTTGTTGCCCAGGCCGAAGCCCGTTTCGAGCACGACGAAGCGCCGCCGTCCCGCCCATCGATCCGGCAATCCATTGCCGTCGAGGAACACCTGCCGCGCCTGCACGAACGCCCCTGACGGGGCGTGGTACGCGTCGCCGAAATCAGGCGCGCTGGGAATGGCGCCGGAGAAATCGACGCGGGCCGGAACGATGGGCGCGGTCTTCATGGGATCAGGGAGTGGCGGGGAGTATGCCCAATGTGATCTTGCCCGGCGCCAGGGATACGGTGGGCGGAAACGGCGGGCGGAAACGACAACGGCGCCTGCGAGGGCGCCGTTGCATCACGGGGAGTCCGGGATCAGGAGTTCGACTTCGGACGCGTCAGCGCCGCGCCTGCCGGACGGTTGCCCTGGCTGCCGTGACGGCTGCCCTGGCCCTGACCTTGACCCTGGCCTTGGCGCGGACCGCCTTGACCCTGCGCCTGGCGTTGGCCTTGACCCTGGCCTTGGCCGCCCTGGCCCTGACGCTGACCGCCTTGCCCTTGCGGTTGACCGCCGGATCTCTGGCCGCCGCCCTGGGCGCCCTGCGCCGGACGGCCCTGGCCTTGACCCTGGCCGCCGCCCTGCGGACGGCCGCCTTGGCCTTGCGAACGGCCACCGCCGCCGCCGCCGCCGCCGCGACGGCCACCGCCGCCTCCGCCACCCGCCGGTCGCGGCGAGCCCGAAGACTTGCCCAGGCCGCCGTTCAGCACCATGCGGCCCAGCACGATGGGTTCGGGCTTGGCGTTCGGATCCGGCTCGAAGCCCGGCACGACCTCGCGCGGGATCTCGCGCTTGATCAGCTTCTGGATCTCGCGCAAGAAGCCTTCCTCGTCGACGCACACCAGCGACAGGGCCTCGCCCTGCGCGCCCGCGCGGCCGGTGCGGCCGATGCGGTGCACGTAGTCTTCGGCGACGTTGGGCAGCTCGTAGTTGATGACGTGCGGCAGCTGGTCGATGTCGATGCCGCGGGCGGCGATGTCGGTCGCGACCAGCACCTTCAGGTCACCGCTCTTGAACTCGGCCAGCGCCTTCGTGCGGGCGCCCTGGCTCTTGTTGCCGTGGATCGCCATCGCGGTGATGCCCGACTTGTCCAGGTACTCGGCCAGGCGGTTCGCGCCGTGCTTCATCCGCGTGAACACCAGCACTTGGTGCCAGTCGTTCTTCGTGATCAGGTGGGCCAGCAGTTCCTTCTTCTTGTCGCGGTCGACCGGATGGATGCGCTGCGCGATCGTGTCGGCCGTCGCATTGCGGCGCGCGACCTCGATCAGGCCCGGCTTGTCCAGCAGGCGGTCGGCCAGCGCCTTGATCTCGTCGCTGAAGGTCGCGGAGAACAGCAGGCTCTGCTTCTTCGCCGGCAGCAGCGCGAGCACCTTCTTGATGTCATGGATGAAGCCCATGTCGAGCATGCGGTCGGCTTCGTCCAGGACCAGGATCTCGACCTTGGACAGGTCCAGCGTGCCTTGCTGCGCGTGGTCCAGCAGGCGGCCCGGCGTGGCCACCAGGATGTCCACGCCCTTGCGCAGCTGGCTGATCTGCGGATTCATGCCGACGCCGCCGAACATGACCATGCTGGTCAACGGCAGGTACTTGCCGTAGGTGCGCACGCTTTCCTCGACCTGCGCCGCGAGTTCGCGGGTCGGCGTCAGCACCAGCGCACGGATCGCGACGCGGCCCTTGGCGTCGCGCACGGGCTTGCCGGTGGAGAGGCGCTCCAGCAGGGGGAGGGTGAAACCGGCGGTCTTGCCGGTGCCGGTCTGGGCGCCGGCCAGCAGGTCGCCGCCGGTGAGGACGGCGGGGATCGCCTGGCTCTGGATGGGGGTGGGGGTCGAGTAGCCGGCATCGGCGATCGCGCGGAGCAGGGGCTGGGAGAGCCCCAATGCGTCAAAACTCATAAGCTGCTTTGTTGGTGCCCGAACGGGCTTTGTGTGCAGCACGCCGGCCCCGTGGGGGCTGGCGCCAGTCTTCGGCTGCCGTGGGAGAGCGTGAGCTCAAAAGATAAAGCCGCGGCAAGACTGAGCCGCGGCGATGGGGCCATTGTAGCTGACGGGGTCTGTGATCCTTGCGAGCGATGGGTTCGGAACGACGATGCGATCGTGAGGAGGCACCGGTCCGCGGCTTGAGCGACCGAATGCGCCGGAGTTGCGGAAAAACGGGGATCCGGACAGCTTCCAGCAAGCTGGGTGACAGCCCTCACTCAGGCAAGCGTGTCGGTGTCCGCAGCCGTGTTTCAGTGCGGTAAACCGCGGGTAAAAAGGGCGGTGAGGCCCGTCCTGATCGGCGTTCAAACGGGATTGCAGCGGCATAGTCTTGCGCCAATGTGTCCACTTGTCCCATCGTCATGAGCGCCCTGTTTCCCGATCCTGCCGCCGGCACCCATCTGCTGCTGCTGGACCCCGACCCGCATGCGCGCCAGCGATTCGCCGGCCTGATGCGGGCGTGGGGGTTCCGTGTCACCGACAGCAGCGAGGCGGCCCTGCTGGACCGCGTGCCGCTGCTGCCGGTGGACCTCGCCCTGATCGATCCCAGCGACGCCCGCGAGGCCGGCTGGGGCGCGCTGACGCGGCTCAGACAGCGATCGCGGATGCCGGTGATCGTGCTGCTGCAGCATGACAACACGCTTGAACGCGTGCTGGCGCTGGAGCGCGGCGCGGACGCGGTGCTGGCGAAGGACGGGGAGCCGCGGGAGCTGCAGGCGCGCATCAAGGCGCTGTTGCGCCCGCGTGAGGGCGATGCGGCGGAGGTGCTGATGTTCGGGCGGTTCAAGCTGGAGCCGATGACGCGCCGGCTGTCCGGGCCGGGCGGATTCTGCGTGGTGCTCTCGCAGAGCGAATACAAGCTGCTGCGGGCGTTCCTGGAGCGGCCGCACAGCGTGTTGCAACGGCAGGAGCTGCTGCACCTGGCGCGCGGCGACGGCGTGACGGCGCTGGAGCGTTCGGTCGACCTGATGGTGTCGCGGCTGCGCCAGAAGCTGCACGACGATCCCAGCTCGCCGTTGATCCGCACGGTGCGCGGGATCGGGTATCTGTTCGATCCGCCGCTGCGCTGAGGTCCTTCGACGGCCGCTGGCCCTCACCCCCACCCTCTCCCGCAAGCGGGAGAGGGAGTCCGAGAGGCGCCGTGCTTACCCCCTCTCCGGCTTGCGGGAGAGGGCAGGGGTGAGGGCCAGCGGCCGACGCAGTAAGCCGATGGCTTACTTCGGTGTGACTGACGCCCAGCGCAGTTCGAACCAGTTGTCGGGGCGGTGGATCACCGTCACGTTGGCGCGGGTCGCCCACGGGATCATCTGGCGGTGCAGCGGGATCAGATGCGTCTGCGCGCGGAACTCGCGCAGCGCGGACTTGATCAGCTCCTCGCGCTTCTTGGGATCGGCTTCCTCGCTGGAGGCGGCGGCAAGCTGATCGAACTTGTCGTCGCGCCAGTTGCCGAAGTTGTACTGCCCGACCGACTTCTCGCCGCGGTTGCGCATCAGCGGCGTCATCGCGACCTCCGCGTCGGTGATGCTGCCGCCCCAGCCGTACAGGTAGAGGCTGGTGTCGAGCTTCTCCAGCTTGGGGAACATCAGCACGCGCGGCTGCGCGTTGACGCTGACCTTCACCTTGAGCTGCGCCCACATCGACGCCAGCGCCAGGCAGATGCGCTCGTCGTTGATGTAGCGGTTGTTGGTGCAGTCCAGCGTCACCTCGAAACCGTTGGCGTAGCCGGCGTCCGCCATCAGCTTGCGCGCCGCGGCCAGGTCGAAGGGCAGGCGCGTCTCCAGCTGCGGGTCGCTGAACGCGCCCAGCGGCGACGGCGTCAGTCCGCCGGTGGGCAGGCTCAGGTCGTTCATCAGCTTGGTGCGCATCGTGTCGATGTCGATCGCCTGGTACAGCGCCTGCCGCACGCGCAGGTCCTTGAACGGGTTCTTGTCGCCGGGCACCTTGCCGTACAGCAGCTTGTCGCGCGACTGGTCCATGCCGATGAAGACGATGCGGTTCTCCGGGCCTTCCTGGACCTTGACCTGCGGCGTCTGCTTCAGCTTCGGGATGTCGCGCGGCGACGGATCGAGCACGAAGTCGATCTCGCCCGACACCAGCGCCGCAAGCCGCGTCGCGTCGTTGGCGATCGGCGTGTAGACGGCGTCCTGCACGTTGCCGTCGAACTTGCCCCACCAGGTCGGGTTGCGCTTGAAGGTGGTGCGGATGCCGGGTTCGCGCGCCACCATCGCGTACGGTCCGGTGCCGTTCGAATGCGTGGCGGCGTAGGTTTCCTGCTTGTCCTTGAAGTTCTGCGGCTTGACGACGTTGTGCTGTTCGCACCACTTGCGGCTCATGATGAACAGCGTGTCCAGGTGCTGCAGGAAGATCGGGTTGACCTTGTCGAGCTGGAACTCGACCGTGTGGTCGTCGATCTTCTTCGGCGTGCCGACGGCCTGCGCGTAGACGCTGATCTGCGAGTACGGATCCTTGGCCCGGTTGATCGAGAACACCACGTCGTCCGCCGTGAACGGCGTGCCGTCCTGGAACTTCACGCCCTGGCGCAGCTTCAGCCGCCACAGCGTCGGCTTGGGCTGCGTCCATTCGGTGGCAAGACCCGGCACCAGGTTCAGGTTGCGGTCGCGCGAGACCAGACGCTCGTACACCTGGCCGTTAATCGCGTTGGTGACGATCTCGTTCTGCGAATGCGGGTCGGCCGTCTGCATGTCGCCCTGGCTGGCCCAGCGCAGCGTCTGCGCGTGCGCGCTGCCCACGAGGAGGGCCATCGTGAGCGGGAGCGCCGCCAGGACGCCGACTGTGCGCGAACGAACCGAGACGGTGCGCGAGATGGAACGGAACAGCATGGTGGTCATCTCTGAAGAAACCGGAAGGGGCGGGCAGGGCCGTCGAGTTTATGGGCACCGGCGGAAGCTGCGACAATGCACGACTATTGCCCGGGCGCCCCGCCGCCCATGCAGGCTCCGGCCCCGCTGTCGAACCCGTCGCTGCCACCGCCGCGACTGGCGCCCCGGGGCCCCCAGGTCAACCCACGAAACGCTGAAGAACCATCGCCATGGCTCAATACGTCTTTTCGATGAACCGCGTCAACAAGACGGTTCCTCCGAAGCGCCACATCCTCAAGAACGTCTCGCTGTCCTTCTTCCCCGGCGCCAAGATCGGCGTGCTGGGCCTGAACGGCTCGGGCAAGTCCACGCTGCTGAAGATCATGGCCGGCGTCGACAAGGAGATCGAGGGCGAGGCCATCCCGATGCCCGGCATCAAGATCGGCTACCTGGAGCAGGAGCCGCAGCTGAACCCGGACCAGACCGTGCGTGAAGCGGTCGAGGAAGGCATCGGCGGCGTGCTGGCCGCCAAGAAGCGCCTGGACGAGGTCTACGCCGCCTACGCCGAGGACGGCGCCGATTTCGACGCGCTGGCCGCCGAGCAGGGCGAGCTGGAGGCCATCATCGCCGCCGCCGGTTCCGAGAACACCGACCTGCAGCTGGAACTGGCCGCCGACGCGCTGAACCTGCCGCCGTGGGACGCCAACATCGGCGTGCTGTCCGGTGGCGAGAAGCGCCGCGTCGCGCTGTGCCGCCTGCTGCTGTCCAAGCCCGACATGCTGCTGCTGGACGAACCGACCAACCACTTGGACGCCGAATCGGTCGAGTGGCTGGAGCAGTTCCTGCAGCGCTTCCCCGGCACCGTGGTGGCCATCACCCATGATCGCTACTTCCTGGACAACGCCGCCGAGTGGATCCTGGAACTGGACCGCGGCCACGGCATCCCCTGGAAGGGCAACTACTCCGACTGGCTGGACCAGAAGGAACGCCGCCTGGAGCAGGAACAGAAGACCGAGGACGCCCGCGCCAAGGCGATGAAGGAAGAACTGAAGTGGGTGCGCTCGAACGCGAAGGGCCGCCAGGCCAAGAGCAAGGCGCGTCTGGCCCGCTTCGAGGAACTGAGCGACGTCGACTACCAGAAGCGCAACGAGACCAACGAGATCTTCATCCCCGTGGCCGAGCGCCTGGGCAATGAGGTCATCGAGTTCGAGGGCGTGACCAAGTCCTTCGGCGACCGGGTCCTGATCGACAACCTGTCGTTCAAGGTGCCGGCCGGCGCGATCGTCGGCATCATCGGCCCGAACGGCGCCGGCAAGTCGACGCTGTTCCGCATGATCCAGGGCGTCGAGACGCCGGACAGCGGCACGGTGAAGATCGGCAAGACGGCCAAGCTGGCCTTCGTCGACCAGAGCCGCCAGAGCCTGGACGCCAACAAGACCGTGTGGGAAGACGTCTCCGGCGGTCTGGACAACATCATCGTCGGCAAGTTCGTGATGCCGTCGCGCGCCTACATCGGCCGCTTCAACTTCAAGGGCAACGACCAGCAGAAGATGGTCGGTCAGCTGTCGGGCGGTGAGCGCGGCCGCCTGCACCTGGCCAAGACCCTGGCCCAGGGCGGCAACGTGCTGATGCTCGACGAACCGTCGAACGACCTGGACGTCGAAACCCTGCGCGCGCTGGAAGAGGCGCTGCTGGAGTTCGCCGGCTCGGCGATGGTGATCTCCCACGATCGCTGGTTCCTGGACCGCATCTGCACGCACATCCTGGCCTGCGAAGGCGATTCGCAGTGGTTCTTCTTCGACGGCAACTTCCACGAGTACGAAGCCGACAAGAAGAAGCGCCTCGGCGAAGAAGGCGCGCGTCCCAAGCGCGTCCGCTTCAAGCCCATTGCGTAACCTCCGCAGCCCCGCTTCGGGCGCCTCGCGTCGTTGCAAATCCTCGCCATAGCTGGGCTATGGCTCCGGTTTGCGCCTAGCGCTGCATCCCGAACCGGAGCCGCGGCGGTCACGCAATGCCGAGCGTTGCGCTGAAGCCCAATTCGCCCGTGAAGCCTCGATTTCAAGAGGCGCCGCGGGCGTTTTTCATTGGGGTCGATTCATTTCACGAATCTTTACGGGACGCCCACGGCCAATTGACGCGCGCCGCCGACCATTTCCTCACCCCAGAACGATTTGGAGATTCCGAGATGGTCAAGAGCTTCTCCCGCCCCCTGAAGATGCTGGCCCTGGCCGCGACGATGAGCGTGGCCGCCCTGGCCGCCAACGCCCAGCCGGCGCCCGGCGACGCGCCGCCCCCCCCGCCGCACGGCATGCACCGCGGCGGCCCGGACTTCGGCGGCCCCGGCTTCGGCCCCATGGGCGCCATGCACGGCAAGTTGCTGAAGGACGCCGGCGTCACCGACGCGCAGCAGGCGCAGATCAAGCAGATCTTCGAGGCCGCGCACAAGGACCTGAAGTCGCAGCGCGACACCGAGCGCCAGTTGCACGAACGCATGCAGGCGCTGTTCACCGCGCCCACCGTCGACGCCAACGCCGTCGAGCAGGTGCGCCAGCAGATGCATGCCGCGCATGACGTCGAATCCAAGCGCATCACGCTGGCGATGATCGACGCGTCGCGGGTCCTGTCCCCCGAGCAGCGCGCCAAGATCGCCCAGCTGAAGAACCAGCAGCGCGAGAAGGTGAAGGAGCGCATGAAGGACCGCGCCGAGCGCGCCAAGGAACGCCGCGGGGCCAATGAGGCCAACCCGGTTCCGAAGCCTTTCACTGACCGCTGAACGCACGAGGCCGGCTATGCTTCAGTCTTTCGATGAGTCCGCGGCGCGCGGCCTGGCCGATCCGGCCCGGTCGGTGGCTGCACCGCAACGCCCGATGAACCCACGACTGCTCCTGATCGACGACGACGCCCGGCTCACCGCGATGCTGGGCGACTACCTCAGCAGCGCCGGCTTCGACGTCAGCTTCGCCGGCTCGCTGGCACAAGGTCGGACCGAACTCGAGGCCGGCCAGTTCGAGCTGCTGGTCCTGGACCTGATGCTGCCCGACGGCGACGGCCTGGAGTTCTGCCGCCAGCTGCGCGGCGACAAGCGTTGGCGCCGCCTGCCGGTGCTGATGCTGTCGGCGCGCGGCGAGCCGATGGACCGCATCCTCGGCCTGGAACTGGGCGCGGACGACTACCTGCCCAAGCCCTTCGAACCTCGTGAGCTGCAGGCCCGCGTGAAGGCGCTGCTGCGCCGCACCGAGCCGCAGGCCATGGGCGACGAAGTGCTGCGATTCGGTCGCCTGGAGATCGACCTGGCGGCACGCCAGGTGCGCCTCGACGGCAATGCCTGCGACCTGACGAGCCACCAGTTCGACCTGCTGGTCGTGCTGGCGCAGAGTCCGGGCCGCGTGCTCTCGCGCGACCAGATCATGGATGCGCTGAAGGGCCATCCGCTCGAAGCCTTCGACCGCTCGATCGACGTGCACATCTCGCGCATCCGCTCGGTCATCGAGGACGACGCCAAGAACCCGCGCCGCGTGCTGACGGTGCGCGGTGCCGGTTACGTGTTCGCACGCAAGCAGGACGCCGAAGGCCTCGAATGAAGGCTGCGACGCGGTGAAGGCGCTGTACCTGCGCATCTACATCACCGTCGTGGTGGTGTTGCTGGCGTTTGCGCTCGGCTCGGCGTGGCTTTTCCAGGGCCGCATCGAGCAGGAGCGCGGCACCTTCGAGCAAGCCGCGTCGGAGCGCCTGGTGGCGCTCGCGGTGTTGGTGCAGCGCGCCTTGCCGCCGGTGACGGCATCGACGGACGAGCAGGCTGACGCCGTCGAGGACTGGGGTCAGCGCCTGCGCATGGCGCTGGCATTGGAAGATTCGCGCGGACGCCGCATCGGCGCCTCGCCGCTGTTCGAGCGCCGGGAAGATCTGCCCGGCTCGCGCGTGCAGCGTGTGCCGCTGGACGACGGCCGGCATCTGCTGTTCCTGCGACTGGCGCGCCCGCCGGGCGCCTCGGGACCGACCGGCCAGGACAAGCTGGAAGCGGATGCGCGCGCCGCGAGCGGTCCGCACCGGATCCAGCGCGAGCGCCGCGATCCGTTCGTCGACGGGCCGCCGCCGGGCGACGCCCGGGATCCCCTCCGACGTGAACCGCGTCCGGAAGTCGAGCAGATGCGCCAGCGCATGCTGGATCGCCTGGAGCAGCAGCGTCGCGAGGACGCCGCGAACGGCTCCTGGCTGCCGGGCTGGATCCCGCGTCCGAGCGGCGAAGCCTTGGCGGTGCTGCTGGCCATGCTGTTCGTGGCCGTGGCCGTCGGCGCCTATCCGGTCGTGCGCCGGCTGACGCGTCGGCTCGAATCGCTGAAGTCCGGTGTCGAGCAGTTCGGCGCCGGTGACCTGAGTTTCCGCGTGCAGGACAACGGCAAGGACGAGGTCGCTGCACTGGCGACCAGTTTCAACCTCGCCGCCGAACGGATCGAGGCCTTGCTGAGATCGCAGAAGAGCCTGCTCGCCAACGCGAGCCATGAGCTGCGCTCACCGCTGGCGCGGCTGAAGATGGCGTTCTCGATGCTGGACGACGCGTCCCCCGCGCAGCGCGCGCGGCTGGGGCATGAGATCAACACCAACATCGTCGAACTCGACGCGCTGGTCGAGGAAGTGCTGCTGGCCAGCCGCCTTGAAGGCGGCGCGCAGTCGTTGCGGCTGGAGCCGGTCGATCTGCTGGCCATCGCCGCCGAGTCCGCCGCGCTGGGCGACGCCGAGCTGGAGATCGAGGACGGCATCGAACGCCTGCCGCTGAACGGCGACGATCGTCTGCTGCGCCGCGCGCTGCGCAACCTGCTCGAGAACGCGCGTCGTTATGGGGGACCGGTCGTCGAACTCAAGGTGCGCCGCGCCGGGCAGGACCGCGTCGAATTGCAGGTCTGCGACCGCGGCCCGGGCGTGCCCGAGCCGATGCGCGAGCGGATCTTCGAAGCCTTCTTCCGTCTCCCCGGCCATGCCGAGGTGTCCGGCGGCGTGGGGCTTGGCTTGAGCCTGGTGAAGCAGATCGCGACGGCGCATCAAGGCACCGTGCGCTGTGACGCCCGCGAGGGCGGCGGCAGCTGCTTTGTGATCACGCTTCCGCTGAGCGCGGCCTCAAGAGCGGCCTAACAGCGGACTGAAGAGCGTCCCGAAAGCCTCCGAAGCTTTCGCTCAGAGGCTCAGAGGCTCAGGGACCGATCTCGCGGCGATGGACGAAGGCCAGCAGGATGCTGAGCCCGATCGCGGCCGCCGCGAGTCCGGCGGAAGCGGCGCTCCAGAAGCCCATCGCGCCCTGCATCATCGCGGGCAGCGCGACGGCATGGTCGCCGAAGACCAGCCAGTAGCCCCCACCGAGCCCGAGCCCCCAGATCGCGAAGGCGTAGATCAGCATCGGCGCGGTCGCGATGTGATGGGCCCGCAGCACGAACGCGGCCACGGTCTGGCCGGCGTCGGACACGTGGAAGAGCCACAACCAGCCCAGCAGGGGCAGGGCGGCGGCGATCACGGCGGCGTTGCTCGTGTACAGGCCCAGGACCTGCTCGCGCAGCGAGAAGACCACCCCGCCCAGCACGAACGCGATCGCCAGCGCGATCTCCAGTCCGTGCCAGCCGAGCCGGCGCGCCGCCGCGTAGTCGCGCGCGCCCATTGCCTGCGCGACCAGCGTGCTGCAGGCGTTCGCCTGCGACAGCGGCAGCATGAACATCATCGCGACGAGGTTGGCGCAGAGTTGATGCCCCGCCACCGGCGTCGTGCCCAGCCGCGCGATGAAGATCGCCATGAAGGTGAAGCCGGTGACCTCGATCAGCACCGACGCGCCCATCGGCACGCCCAGCTTCAGCAGCCGCATCAGCGTGTCCTTGCGCGGGCGGTGCAGCCCGCTGCGTGCGAAGCCGAAATCGGCATAGAACGGATCGCGGCGAAGCACCGTCAGCGCGATGAGCAGTTGGCTCCACATCACGATCGCCGTGGCGATCGCGCAGCCGACGGCGCCGAGCGGCGGCACGTGCAGCGGCCCGAGCGTGAATCCGCCGATCAGCAACGCGCTGGCCGGGAACTTCAGCAGCAGCCCGCCGATCTGCAGCGCCATCACGGCCTTGGGGCGCGACACCGCCGTGTTGAAGCCGCGGTAGGCGGTGAACAGCAGGGCCGCCGGCAGCGCGACGCCCAGCATGCGCAGGTAGTCGCGGATCTTGTCTGCGATCTCGGGACCGACCTGCGAGATCGCGAGGAAGGGCTGCGGGAACCACAGGATCAGTTCACCGACGACCGTCAACGCCAGTGCCAGCCACGCGGCCTGGTGGAGGCTGTCGCCGGCCTCGGTCATGCGTCTCGCGCCGAAGAGCTGCCCCGCCACCGGCGAGATCGCCAGCACCACGCCCATCAACCCGACGAAGACCGAGGTGTAGACGGCCGAGCCCACCGCCAGCGCTGCGAGGTCGATCGCGGAATGGCGCGCGACGAGCAGCGTATCGATCGTCGAGTACGCCAGCACCGCGAGCTGCCCGATGAACACGGGCCACGCGAGCGGCAGGATCTGGCGCAGGCTCGAGAGCCGGCCGTGCAGCGCTGCGCTCAAGCGGCATCCTTGTCGGCGGGGGGCGGTGCGTCGGCGGCGCCGCCGCCGGGCACGCTGGCGGCGCCGCGCAATTCGATCGCCCGCTCCGCATAGCGGTTGAAGCGCCATGCGGTGCCTTCGATGGTGATCCGTCGCCAGGTCGCGCGCTTCTCGCCCGGCGTGAGCACCGGCCAGTTCTGGACTTCGTCGAAGCTGCGGCCGCAGCCCTTGCAGCGTTCATCGCCCTGGCTGGTCGAGCAGATCGCGATGCAGGGCGCATCCGGCGTCGTGTCGTACCAGCGCATCCAGGCTTCGCGCGCGCGTGGCGGCATCGAGTCCTCGTCGCAGTCGTTCTCGTGATGGAAGACCATCAGCGCGTAGACCTCCGCCAGCGCGCGCAGCTCGGGCCCCAGCGTCACGCCGTCCCCCGGCGAGCGCTGGCGCCACCAGTTGATCGCGGATTCGATGTCGGTGATGTGGATGCCGGCCATCTCTCTCGTCTCAATAGTCGATGCCCATCGCGCCGCGCACCTCGCGCAGCGTCTTGCGCGCCACTGCACGGGCACGTTCGGTGCCGACCTCGACGATCCAGTGGACCTTCTTCGGATCGGCGAGCAGCTCGTCGGCGCGGGCGCGCCAGGGCGCCTGTTCGTCGTGGATCGCCTCGATCAGCGGCTCCTTGCAGTCCAGGCAGCCGATGCCCGCGGTGCGGCAACCGGACTCGACCCAGGCGCGGGTGTCGCTGTCGGCGTAGACCTTGTGCAGCGCCCAGACCGGGCAGCGCTCGGGCTCGCCCGGATCGCCGCGGCGCACGCGCTGCGGGTCCGTCTGCATCTTGCGCACCTTGTCGGCGACGACCTCCGGCGCGTCGCGCATCGCGATCGCGTTGCCGTGCGTCTTGCTCATCTTGCGGCCGTCCAGGCCGGGCAGGCGCGAGGTCTCGGTCATCAGCGCCTGCGGCTCCGGGAACAGCGGCGCCGACGGCGGCCGGTAGAGGTGGTTGAAGCGGCGCGCCACCTCGCGCGTCACCTCGACGTGCGGCGCCTGGTCCTCGCCGACCGGCACGAACGCCGCCTTGTAGATCAGGATGTCGGCCGCCTGCAGCAGCGGGTAGCCGAGGAAGCCGTAGGTCGCCAGTTCGCGGTTGTCGGCGACGAGGTCCTTGTAGCTCGGCATCCGCTCCAGCCAGCTCGACGGCGTGCTCATCGCCAGCAGCGTGAACAGCTCGGCGTGCTCCGGCATGCGGCTCTGGATGAACAGCGTCGCCTGCTCCGGATCGACCCCGGCCGCCAGCCAGTCGACGACCATGTCGTAGACACTCTGCTCCAGGCCCTCCCGGTGCTGGTAATGCGTCGTCAGCGCATGCCAGTCGGCCACGAAGAAGAAGCAGTCGTAGGCCGTCTGCAGCCGCACCCAGTTCTTCAGCGCGCCGTGGTAGTGGCCAAGATGCAGCGCGCCGGTCGGGCGCATGCCGGACAGGACGCGCTGGCGCGGGGAGAGGGGAGGGTGGTCGGACATGGCGAGAGGCTGGGCGGGAGGCTGGGCGGTGGCCACGGCGGCGCGCGACGGC
Organism: Roseateles sp. GW821-FHT09G09; assembly: GCF_059415965.1. Taxonomy (NCBI): domain Bacteria; kingdom Pseudomonadati; phylum Pseudomonadota; class Betaproteobacteria; order Burkholderiales; family Sphaerotilaceae; genus Roseateles; species Roseateles sp. GW821-FHT09G09. Next base: position 332,931 of record NZ_JBWKOG010000007.1, read on the forward strand.
CTCGGGACGGGGCCGGCCGTGCGACGGCGGGAGGGCGATTGTAGGGAGCGGCGGCCGGGTCGACGGCGGTCATGGCCATGCCCTTGGCTACACTGCCGGCCCATGAAGCACATCGTGATCCTGATCTCCGGGCGGGGCTCCAACATGGAGGCGATCGTCCAGGCCTGCGCCGCCGGCGGTTGGCCGGCCCGCATCGCCGCGGTGATCAGCAACCGGCCGGATGCCGCCGGGCTTGAATTCGCGCGGACGCATGGCATCGCGACTGCGGTGGTCGACCACCAGGCCTTCGGCAAGGGCGACGCGGCCCGCGTCGCGTTCGACGCGGAACTGCAGCGCGTGATCGACGGTTTCTCGCCCGATCTGGTGGTCCTGGCCGGTTTCATGCGCATCCTGACGCCGGGGTTCACCGGCCATTACGCGGGCCGCATGCTCAATATCCATCCGTCGCTGCTGCCCGCCTTCACGGGCCTGCACACGCATCGGCGCGCGATCGAGGCCGGCTGCCGCGTGGCCGGCGCGACGGTGCACTTCGTGACGGCGGAACTCGACCACGGGCCGATCGTCGCGCAGGCGGTCGTGCCGGTGCTCGACAACGACGACGAGGCGGCGCTGGCCGCGCGGGTGCTGACACTCGAGCACCGCATGTATCCCAGCGCCGTGCGCTGGTTCGTCGAAGGGCAGCTGGCGACCGAGGGCGCCCGCGTCCTCCATCGCGGCGGTGAGCCGCAGATGTTCAGTTGACCGTCGGTCCGGCGCTCAACCCAGCATGCCGGCCAGGAAGTTGATCGTCAGCGCCAGCACCACGGTGTTGAACACGAAGGCCTGGATCGCCTGCACCAGCACCAGACGCCGGATGGGTCGCGCGCTGACGACGACATCCGAGGTCTGCGAGGTCGCGGCGACCGTCGCCGCGAAGTAGAAGAAGTCCAGGTAGTCGGGAGCGTCTTCGTCGCCCGGGAACTCCAGCCCGTGGGGCGCCTTCGGACCGCAGTGGAACAGCGACGCGTAGGCCAGCCCGAATTCCACCGGCAGCAGCAACCAGGAGCCGGTCAGCGTCGCCGACGCCACCAGCAGGTGTGGCCAGGCCTGCAGCAGGCCGGACTCTTTCACCTGGGCCAATTCCAGTGCGATCGCCGCCATGCTCGCGGCGGCACCAAGGATCGCCAGCACCAGCACCATGGGTGCGCTGTCCGCGACGGCACGAGCCTGGTCCTCGACATCGTCCGCATCGGTGCGGAACATCATCCAGCCGATCAGCACGAGATAGGTCCAGACACCCGCGCTCCAGCCCAGCAGCGTGCGCGTGTGCCAGGCCAGTTCGACCGGCCAGGCGGCCGCCAGCAAGGCGCCGGTGGCCGCGCCGATCAGCAGGCGGGGGCGGCGTTGGATCTGGTGCAGCAAGGGCATGTCGGGTTCGGCGGGGATCCGTCCAGGCTCAATCCGCCATCAAGGCGAAGCGCGGCCGCGTCACGCCGTCGATCTCGACGGTGCCGAAGAACATGTCGTAGGGACGGACCCACAAGCCGCTGACGTTGTAGAGCGGCGCATACAACACCAGCGCCTCCAGCGTCTCGCTGTGACGCACGACGCCTCGGACCTCGTACTCGCCGCCCTTGTAATGGCGGTAGCGGCCGGCGGGGGCCTCCGGCAGGGGCGGCAACGGGTCGCCGGCACCGTGCGCGGCGGAGGCCTGGGTCGTAGAGGAATCGCTCATTGGGGGGAGGGCGTGACGGAGGCAACAGGGCAGGGCGCAGGCCCGGGCCCGGAGCCGGGGATAATCGGGCGATGCATCCTAATGCCCTTCTTGAACTCTGCGCCGAACTGGTGGACAGCCTGCTGCTGTTCGACAAGCCCGCCGACGCCCTCGTCTCCGACTTCTTCCGCGCGCACAAGGCGCTCGGCCAGCGCGAGCGCCACACCATCGCCGAAACCGCCTACGCCGTGCTGCGTCAGCGCCCGGTGCTGCAGCATCTGGCCCAGTCGGGCCGCGGCCCGATGTCCCGGCGGCTGGCGATCCTCGCGTGGGCCGGCAGCGAAGCCTTCCTCCGCGCCGCGACCGATGACCAGGAGCAGCACTGGCTCAAGCAGGTCGAGAAGGTCGACCGCAGCAAGCTGCCGGAAAAACTCCGCCACAACCTGCCCGACTGGCTGGTGCAGCCGCTCAAGGAGCGCCTCGGCGACGAGGAGTTCTGGCAACTGGCGGACGCCGTCAACGTGTCGGCGCCGCTGGACCTGCGCGTCAACCTGCTGAAAGCCAAGCGTGAGGAAGTGCAGGCCGCGCTGAAGGACAAGGGTTTCGCCTCGTCCCCGACGCCGTTCTCGCCGTGGGGCCTGCGGCTCGAAGGCAAGCCGGCACTGCAGAAGCTCGATGTCTTCACCAGCGGGCAGGTCGAGGTCCAGGACGAGGGCAGCCAGCTGCTGTCGCTGCTCACCGAAGCCAAGCGCGGCGAGATGGTGGTCGATTTCTGCGCCGGCGCCGGCGGCAAGACGCTGGCACTGGGCGCCGCGATGCGCAACACCGGGCGGCTGTACGCCTTCGACGTGTCGGGCCACCGGCTCGACAAGCTCAAGCCGCGCCTGGCGCGCAGCGGCTTGTCCAACGTCTACCCGGTGCAGATCAGCAACGAGCGCGATGAGCGCGTCAAGCGCCTGGCCGGCAAGATCGACCGGGTGCTGGTCGACGCCCCTTGCTCGGGCCTGGGCACGCTGCGCCGCAATCCCGACCTGAAATGGCGCCAATCGCCGGACAGCGTCCGGGAGTTGCACGACAAGCAGCTGGCGATCCTGAACGGCGCGTCGCGCCTGCTCAAGCCGGGCGGGCGCCTGGTGTACGCCACCTGTTCGCTGCTGGATGCCGAGAACGAGTCGGTGGCCCAGGCCTTCGCCGAGGCGCATCCCGACTTCGTCCTGATGCCCGCGCAGGAGGTGCTGGCGCATGCCCAGGTCGACCCGACCCAGGCGGCGCAACTGTCCGAGAACGGCTATCTGCGCCTGTGGCCGCACCGCCATCACAGCGACGGCTTCTTCGCCGCGGTGTGGGAACGGAAGAAATGAGCCACTCGACGGGCGCCGTCGCCAGGATCCTGGACGGGGTGCTTGTTTTCGATGCGAACTGATCGGCGTCCGATCGATCACATCTTGAGGGTCTTCCAGTCGCTAAGCGTCAAAAGACCGTCGGGAAAGCCGCTTACATCCGGGCGATTTCTAGAGTGAGTCGCCTACAATCGGGCTTCCTGTGGACAACTGGCTCTCCGCGAGCAGGGTTAGGACCGAATGAACGTATTGATGTCTGTGCACGACGCCATCCTGGCGTGGATGATCGATGGCCTCACCGGCGCGAGCTGGTGGCAGATCGTCGTCTTCACCTTGGTGGTGACGCATATCACCATTGCTGGCGTCACGATCTTCCTGCACCGCGCCCAGGCGCACCGGGCCCTCGACCTGGGGCCCATCCCGTCGCACTTCTTCCGCTTCTGGATGTGGCTGACGACCGGCATGGTGACCCGCGAATGGGTGGCCATCCATCGCAAGCACCATGCGAAGTGCGAGACCGAGGACGATCCGCACAGCCCAGTCACCCGTGGCATCAAGACGGTGATGACGCGCGGCGCCGAGCTGTATCGCGCCGAGGCGAAGAACGAGGAAACGATCAAGAAGTTCAGCCACGGCGTGCCGGACGACTGGATCGAGCGCCATGTCTACACCGGCCGTTCGGTGTGGGGCGTGTCCCTGATGATGATCATCGACCTGGCGCTGTTCGGCGTGGCCGGCATGGCGGTCTGGGCGGTCCAGATGGCCTGGATCCCGTTCTGGGCGGCTGGCGTGATCAACGGTGTCGGCCACTACTGGGGCTATCGCAACTTCGAGGCGCAGGATGCGTCGACGAACGTGTCGCCGTGGGGCGTGATCATCGGCGGCGAAGAGCTGCACAACAATCACCACACCTACCCGACGTCGGCCAAGTTCTCGGTCAAGCCGTTCGAGTTCGACATCGGTTGGGGCTACATCCGCGCGATGGAGATGATCGGCTGGGCGAAGGTCCGCAAGACCGCGCCGCAGATCAAGACGGGCGAGTTGAAGGCAGTCGCCGACAAGGACACGCTGGAAGCCATCATCGCCAACCGCTATGAAGTGATGGCACGTTATGCGCGCGGTCTGCGCGGCGTGTGCAAGGCCGAACTGACCCGACTGAAGGCGGCGGGCGAGCAGCACAGCGTCAAGTTCCACCAGTTCAAGCTGGCGACGCGCTGGCTGCATCGCGACGCCGAGAAGATCCCGGCCGCCTACCAGGCGCATCTGGATGGCGCCCTCGCGGCGAGCCCCGTGCTCGACAAGCTGGTGACCATGCGCGAAGAGCTGCGTCAGCTGTGGACCCGCACGAACGTGTCGGCCGAGCAGCTGGTGCATGACCTGCAGGCCTGGTGCCGCAAGGCCGAGGAGAGCGGTATTGCCGAGCTCAAGGCCTTCGCCACGGGCCTGCGCGCGGTGCGCGTCTGATCAGAACGCGATCATTCATCGGACCCGGCGGCTGTCCAGAGTGACGGCCATCACCCAGGTGCAGATGAAGCAATGCAAAGGGCGCCCCTACGGGGCGCCTTTTTTCTTGGCGACGCCCATAATTTGTGTGGACTCTCAGACAAGGAGATTGACATGATGGCCTCGACCTTTTTCAAGCGCACCGTGCTGTTCGGCCTGACGAGCGTGAGCCTGGGCGCGATCGCCGCGGCCGCTCAGGCGCAGGCGGAAGTCAACTTTATCAAGCCGGAGAACTTCGCCGACATTGGCTGGGCCGGTGTGGACCGCGACAACGCCATGAAGCAGCTGGGAGAGCACTTCAAGGCGCTCGCGGCGCGCGAGCTGCCCGGCAAGCAGCTCAAGATCGACGTCACGGACATCGACCTGGCAGGGGAGGTCGAGCCGCGCGTCCGCATGGATCGCGTCCGCATCCTCCGGTCGGTGACGATTCCGCGCATGAGCTTCACGTACACCCTCAGCGAGAACGGTCAGGTCCTGAAGTCCGGCAAGGCTGATCTGAAGGACATGAACTATCAGGACGCCGGCGGCAACCGCTACTTCGACTCCGAGCCGCTGCGCTATGAGAAGAAGATGATCGATGACTGGGTGGCGAGTGAGCTGCTGGGCAAGACGCGGTTGGCGCCGACGCGTTGATCACGAAGGCTGCGGACGCAGCCGCTCTTCGATCGCCCATGAAAAAACCCGCCGAGAGGCGGGTTTTCTTCTTCAAGGACCGGGCTGAATCACTTCAGCTTGGTTTCCTTGTACAGCACGTGCTTGCGTGCCTTGGGGTCGAACTTCATGAATTCCAGCTTTTGGGGCGTGGTCTTCTTGTTCTTGTTGGTGGTGTAGAAATGACCGGTGCCGGCAGTGGATTCCAGCTTGATCTTCTCGCGTCCGCCTTTGGATGCCATGGTGTCGCTCCTGATTCAGTGATTAGGCTTGACCGCGCGAGCGCAGGTCGGCCAGCACGGCGTCGATGCCCTTCTTGTCGATCAGACGCAGACCTGCGTTGCTGATGCGAAGACGGACCCAGCGGTTTTCGCTCTCGACCCAGAAGCGGCGGTATTGCAGGTTCGGGAGGAACCGGCGCTTGGTTTTGTTGTTGGCGTGGGAAACGTTGTTCCCGACCATGGGCTTCTTGCCCGTGACTTCGCAGACGCGTGCCATGAGGACACTCCGATACTTGTCATCCGGCGACCGTCCCAGTCGACTCGACCTCGCTGTCGAGCCGCGGGCGGCGGCCTCACCTCGCCATAGGGTGGCGGTATCCCATCTTCCTCGCGTCAAGATCCTTCACAGGTTGATGGCGCGGGGAAACGAAGAGTGTAGCAGAAACACACCGGCCCGCGCAAAGGCGGGCCGGTCGGGTCCTGCTGGGGCGCCCATCGACGGGCGCCGCCATCGGGCAGTGATCAGGCCGATTCCTGTTCCAGGAAACGTTGTGCGTCCAGGGCCGCCATGCAGCCCGTGCCGGCGCTGGTGATGGCCTGGCGATAGACATGGTCCTGCACGTCGCCCGCGGCGAACACGCCCGGCACGCTGGTCATCGTGGCGAAGCCTTCCAGGCCGCTCTTCGTGCGGATGTAGCCGTCCTTCATCTCGATCTGACCCTCGAAGATGTCGGTGTTGGGCTTGTGGCCGATCGCGATGAAGCAGCCCTGCAGCTTGACGTCGGTCGTCGTGCCGTCCTGCGTGCTCTTGATGCGCACGCCGGTCACGCCGCTGGCGTCGCCCAGCACCTCGTCCAGCGTGTGGAACACATGCAGCTCGATCTTGCCGGCCTTGACCTTGTCCATCAGCTTGTCGACCAGGATCGGCTCGGCGCGGAACTTGTCGCGGCGGTGGATCAGGTGCACCTTGCTGGCGATGTTGGACAGGTAGAGCGCCTCTTCGACGGCCGTGTTGCCGCCGCCGACGACGCAGACTTCCTGCTCGCGATAGAAGAAACCATCGCAGGTCGCGCAGGCGCTGACGCCGCGGCCCATGAACGACTCTTCCGACGGCAGGCCCAGGTACTGCGCCGACGCGCCGGTGGCCAGGACCACCGCATCGGCCGTGTAGACCGCGCTGTCGCCGGTCAGCGTGAACGGCCGCTTGGAGAAATCGACGCTGTTGATGTGGTCGAAGACGATCTCGGTCTGGAAGCGTTCCGCGTGCTCCTGGAAACGCTGCATGAGCTCGGGCCCCTGCACGCCCATCACGTCGGCGGGCCAGTTGTCCACTTCGGTCGTGGTCATCAACTGACCCCCTTGCGCCATGCCCGTCACCAAAAGCGGCTTCAGGTTGGCACGCGCCGCGTAGATGGCGGCGGTGTAGCCGGCAGGGCCGGAACCGAGGATCAACAGTTGGGCGTGGCGGGTGTTTTGGCTCATGACGGGGGAGGTGGGGATGCGTTCAGCGGACGCAAGGGACGACAGCCTAAGGGGGCCGGCGCGCGGCTCATGGCGTTGACCCTATGAACAGCCGTGAACAAATTGGCACAATGCATCCATTCTAGGTGGCGGGTCACTCTGCCATCCTGACAACCACGATTGACCCTAACACCCCACAGGAGGCATTCCTTCATGGCCATGTTGTCCAATTTGGATCTGATCCGCAGGGTTCCCTTGTTCTCCCTGCTGACCGCCGACCAGGCCCAGTCCATCGCGGACAGCGTCGTCAAGCGGCGCTTCAAACGCGGCGAGTTGATCGTCGAGCAGGGCACCAAGTCCAACGCGCTTTTCATCCTGCTCAACGGCCGCGCCCGCGTGCTGACCGCGGACAGCCGCGGCCGCGAAGTCATCCTCGCCGTGCTGCAACCCGGCGACTACGTGGGCGAGATGAGTCTCATCGACAACGAGCCGCATTCGGCCACGGTCCGCGCGGAGGTGCAGACCGACATGCTGGTCCTGGGTCGCGCCGATTTCGGGCGCGGACTGCCGGAGTCCTCCAGCCTGGCCTACGGCATCCTGCGCGGCCTGGTGGCGCGCCTGAGAAACGCGGACCGACAGATCGAGTCGCTCGCGCTGCTCGACGTCTACGGCCGCGTCGCGCGCACGCTGCTGGACATGGCGGAGGAAGAGAAGGGGGTGAAGATCATCCGCGGCAAGGTGTCGCGGCAGGACATGGCCAAGGTCGTCGGCGCGTCGCGCGAGATGGTCAGCCGCGTCATGAAGGACCTGGAGGACAAGGGCGTCATCGAGACGCTCGAGAACGGCTCCGTGGTCATCAAGGAACGACTGCAGCACGACTGAGTCGCGGGCGACCGACGCTTCAACGTTTCTTCACCTTGGCGGGGGGCCTCGCGTCCGGGACGCGGGGCTTGTGCGTCACAATCGGGGAATGAGTTTTCCCGGTTCCCTGCTGGGCGGCGGTGACGACGCCGCCCCGACCGAGCGCCCCGCGCCGGCCCGCAAGTCCAAGAAGGCCGCGGCGCCCGTGGCACCGCCCCCCTCGCCCAGCCCGCTGCGTACGCCGCTGTGGCTGTTGATCGGCGCGTTGGTGTGGTGCCTGGTCTTGCTCGCGATGGTCAGCCATGACCGCGTCGACGCCGCCTTCAGCACCGCCGGCACCTCCGCCCCGGCGCACAACCGCGTCGGTGCGCTCGGCGCGTGGATCTCGGACCTGATGCTGTTCGGCTTCGGCTACTCCTGCTGGTGGCTGATGCTGGTCTCGCTGCGCGCGTGGCTGAGCGGCCTGGCACGCATGCTGCGCGCCGACGCCGGGCCGATGCCCACGTTCAAGGAGCGCCTGCCGACCGTTGGCGGCCTGGTCCTGCTGATGGCCGCGAGCTGTGCGCTCGAATGGACCCGCCTCTACGGTTGGGAGTCGCATCTGCCGGGCCACGCCGGCGGCGTGCTCGGTTATCTGCTCGGTCCTGCCAGCATGAAGCTGCTGGGCTTCGCCGGTTCGGGCGTCGTGTGGATCGCGGCGCTGGTCGCCGGCGTGTCCCTGGCGCTGAAGTTTTCCTGGCTGCGTCTGTCCGAGCAGATCGGCACCGCGATCGAGCGCCTGATCGAGAAGCGCGAAGTGCGCCGCGAGATCGCCGAGGACAAGCGCGTCGGCAAGGAGGCCAAGCGCGAGCGCGAGGCCGTCGTCGAGGTCGAGCGCCTCGTCGAGGAAGAGCACCACATCCCGATCGTCATCGAGCCGCCGGTGGTCGAGCAGCCAAAGTCCACGCGCGTCATCAAGGAGCGCCAGCAGACGCTATTCACCGATCCGAGCGACGCGAAGCTGCCGCAGGTCGACCTGCTGGACGCGCCGCCGCCGCGGATCGAGACCGTGACCCCTGAGTCGCTGGAAATGACCAGCCGCATGATCGAGAAGAAGTTGAAGGACTTCGGCGTCGACGTGCGGGTGGTGGCGGCGTCGCCGGGGCCGGTGATCACGCGCTACGAGATCGAGCCGGCGACCGGCGTGAAGGGCTCGCAGATCCTCGGCCTGGCCAAGGACCTGGCGCGTTCGCTCAGCCTGACCTCGATCCGCGTGGTCGAGACGATCCCGGGCAAGAACTACATGGCGCTGGAGCTGCCGAACGCGCGCCGCCAGACCATCCGGCTGTCGGAGATCCTCGGCTCGCAGGTCTATGCCGACGCCGCGTCGCCGCTGACGATGGGCCTGGGCAAGGACATCGTCGGCCTGCCGGTGGTGGCCGACCTGGCCAAGATGCCGCACTGCCTGGTGGCCGGCACGACCGGCTCGGGCAAGTCGGTCGGCATCAACGCGATGATCCTGTCGGTGCTCTACAAGGCCGAGGCCCGCGACGTCCGCCTGATCCTGATCGACCCGAAGATGCTGGAGATGAGCGTCTACGAGGGCATCCCGCATCTGCTCGCGCCCGTCGTCACCGACATGAAGCAGGCCAGCAACGCGTTGAACTGGTGCGTCAACGAGATGGAGCGCCGCTACAAGCTCATGTCCAAGATGGGCGTGCGCAACCTGGCGGGCTTCAACAAGAAGATCGCCGACGCGGCCGAGCGCGAGGAGAAGATTCCCAATCCGTTCAGTCTCACGCCGGAGGAGCCGGAGCCGCTGGAGCGGCTGCCGCACATCGTCGTCGTGATCGACGAACTGGCCGACCTCATGATGGTCGTCGGCAAGAAGATCGAAGAACTGATCGCCCGCCTGGCGCAGAAGGCGCGGGCGGCCGGCATCCACCTGATCCTCGCGACGCAGCGCCCGTCGGTCGACGTGATCACCGGCCTGATCAAGGCCAACATCCCGACGCGCCTGTCCTTCCAGGTGTCGAGCAAGATCGACTCGCGGACCATCCTCGACCAGATGGGCGCCGAGGCGCTGCTGGGCATGGGCGACATGCTCTACATGGCATCGGGGACAGGGCTGCCGGTGCGTGTCCACGGCGCGTTCGTCAGCGACGACGAGGTGCATCGCGTCGTCGAGTACCTCAAGGAACAGGGCGAGCCCAACTACATCGAGGGCATCCTGGAAGGCGGCGTGCTGGACGGCGATGGCGGCGGCGACGGACTGCCCGGCTTGACGGCGGGCGGCGACGGCGAGTCCGACCCGATGTACGACCAGGCGGTGGCGATCGTGCTGCAGCACAAGCGGGCGTCGATCTCGCTGGTGCAGCGTCATCTGCGCATCGGCTACAACCGGGCCGCCCGTTTGCTGGAGCAGATGGAGAAATCCGGCGTCGTTTCGGCGATGGCCACCAACGGCAACCGCGACATCATCGTGCCCAAGCGGGACGATTGACCGCGACGAATGATTGAGGCCTTTTCCATGTTCCGTACCCTGACCCGAGGCGTCGCGGCGATCGCCGTCTGCTTCACGACCCTGGCTCATGCCGACGGCGCGAGCGCGCTGCAACAGTTCGTCAGCGAAGTGAAGAGCGGTCGCGCGACCTTCACGCAGACCGTCACCGCGCCGGACGGCAAGCGCAAGAAGACGACCACCGGCACCTTCGAGTTCCAGCGTCCCAACCAGTTCCGCTTCGCTTACGCGAAGCCGGCCGAGCAGTTGATCGTGGCCGACGGCAAGGAAGTGTGGATCTACGACCCGGACCTGCAGCAGGCCAGCGTCCGCAACATGGACCAGGCGCTGGGCGCGACGCCGGTGTCGCTGCTCGCGGGCGGGGACCTGTCGAAGGACTTCAGCTTGAAGTCCCTGCCTGCGGCCAACGGCCTGGACTGGGTGCAGGCCACGCCCAAGCGCAACGACAGCAGCCTGCAGAGCCTGAAGCTCGGCTTCAAGGGACGCGAGCTGGCGGCGCTCGAGATCGTCGACGGCTTCGGACAGCGGTCGGTGATGCAGTTCAGCGCGATCGAGCCCAACGCCAAGGTGTCGGCCGACCGCTTCCGCTTCACGCCGCCGCCCGGCACGGACATCGCGCGCCAGCCCTGAGCGGCGCCTGAGTCTGCATCGATGAGCAACGCGTCGCTCTTTCCGGACGAGTTCGGGTCCGTTCCCGGCGGAACGCCCTCTGCGGCAGCGCCGAGCAAGCATGCGCCGCTGCCTGAGCGGCTGCGTCCGCGCAAGCTCGACGAGGTCGTCGGTCAGCGCCACCTGCTGGGCGAGGGCATGCCGCTGCGGGTCGCGCTCGAGAGCGGTCGTCCCCACTCGATGATCCTGTGGGGGCCGCCCGGCGTCGGCAAGACGACACTGGCGCGCCTGATGACCCAGCATTTCGATGCGCAGTTCATCGCCATCTCGGCGGTGCTGGGCGGCGTCAAGGACATCCGCGAGGCGGTCGATCGCGCGCAGGTCGCGGCGGGGCAGGGCCGGCGCACGATCGTGTTCGTCGACGAGGTCCACCGCTTCAACAAGGCGCAGCAGGACGCCTTCCTGCCGCACGTCGAGTCGGGCCTGTTCAGCTTCATCGGGGCGACGACCGAGAACCCGTCGTTCGAGGTGAACTCGGCGCTGCTGTCGCGGGCGACGGTGCACGTGCTGAAGTCGCTCGACGAGCAGGACATGCGCGAGTTGCTGGCGCGCGGGCAGGAGGCGCTCGGCGCGCCGCCCGTGAGCGAGGCGGCCACGCTGCGGCTGATCGGTTATGCCGACGGCGATGCGCGGCGCCTGTTGAACACGCTGGAGACGGTGGCGCAGCTGACGCCGCCCGCCACGACCGAGATCGACGAGGCGCTGCTGGAGCGCACGCTCGGCGAGCAGCTGCGGCGCTACGACAAGGGCGGGGACCAGTTCTACGACGTGATCTCGGCGCTGCACAAGTCCGTGCGCGGCTCGAATCCCGATGGGGCGCTGTACTGGCTGGTGCGGATGCTCGATGGCGGCGTCGACGCGCGCTACATCACGCGACGGCTGATCCGCATGGCGAGCGAGGACATCGGCAACGCCGATCCCCGCGCGCTGCGGATCTGCCTGGACGCCGCGGAGACCTACGAGCGTCTCGGTTCGCCGGAAGGCGAGCTCACGCTGGCGCAGGCCGTGGTCTACCTGGCGATCGCGCCGAAGTCGAACGCCGTCTACAACGCCTACAACCAGGTGCGCGCGCTGATCAAGCAGGACAGCTCGCGGCCGGTGCCGGTGCACCTGCGCAACGCGCCGACGCGCCTCATGAAGGAACTCGGCTACGGCAAGGCCTACCGCTATGCACATGACTTCCCCGGCGCGTATGTGGCCGGCGAACAGTACCTGCCGGACGGGCTGGAGGACCATCGCTTCTACGAACCCGTGCCGCGCGGCCTGGAGATCAAGATCGGCGCGCGCCTCGACGAATTGAGGCGGCTCGATGCCGGCGCGCTCGGGCAGGACGATGCCGGCGCGCACGGAGGGACCGCCGGCATCGCCGACGACAGCGAGGCCTGATCGATGGGCACGTGGATCCCCGGCGTCGCGGCGGCGTTGATCCTGGCGCTTGCGGCGACGGCCGGCGCGCTGTCCGCGGTCGCCGCGCCGGCCAAGCCGGGGCTCGCCGCGCCGGCGGCGTCACGCCCCGCGCAACCGCCGGAAGGCCCGACGCTGACGCGCATCCGCGAGACCGGGGTCGTCGTCATCGGTTATCGGCCGGCTTCCGCGCCGTTCTCGTACCTCGACGCCCAGCTGCGACCGACGGGATACTCCGTCGAGCTGTGCGAGCGCGTGATCGCCTCGCTGCGCGTGAAGCTCAAGCTGCCGGACCTGGAAGTGCGACGCGTCGCGGTCGGCTCGGCCACGCGCATCCCCATGGTCAGCAACGGCACCTTGGACATGGAATGCGGCATCACGACCAACACCGCCGAGCGTGCGCGCAGCCAGGCGTTCTCGGTGACGATCTTCGTGGCCGAGACCAAGCTCATGACGCGCCACGGCGAGAAGGTGCAGAGTCTGGCCGACCTGCGCGGCCGCCCAGTGGTGAGCACCATCGGCACGACCAGCATCCAGCACCTGGCCAAGGTCAGCGAGCAGCAGGGGCTGAACATCCGCATCGTCGCCGGGCTGGACGATCCGGATGCGTTCCAGCTGTTGCGCAGCGGCCGTGCCGACGCGTTCATGATGGACGACGTCATCATCCGCGCCCTCCTGGCGCAGCAGGGGGCGGCGGTCTCGGCGGACGACTACGTGATCTCCGATCGCGCGCTGACGGTGGAGCCTTATGCGATCGGGCTCAACCGCGACGATCCGATGTTCAAGACGATGGTCGACGACGTGCTGATCGGCCTGTATCGCAGCGGCGAGATCCACGCGATCTACAAGCGCTGGTTCGAGTCCCCGCTGCCTCCGACGGGCATCAACCTGAAGCTGCCGATGAACGCCGCTTTCCGGCGCGTGGTCGCGCAGCCGACGGACTCGCCGGATCCGGAGCGTTACCGCTGAGCGACGGGCTGGCCTTCGCGCCGCTTGTCGTGCCAGCCACCGCGCGATCGCCGGCGATCGCGCCGGAGCAGCCCTCGCGACCGTTCAGCAGTGCCACGAAACGCCGCGCGGCGAGACCCAGCGGCCGCGTCTGGGTCCAGACGACGTCGACGTAGAGCTGCAGCGCCGTCGTGAAGTTGCCGGCGGGGATCTGCACCAGTTCCCCGGAGGCCAGCGCCGCGCGCACGAACCCGGAGGGCAGCCATGCCCATCCAAGTCCCGCAGACACCATCCGCAGCGCCGCCACCGGGCTGTCGGTGCGCCACCGCACACGCGAGACGGCAATGCGTTTGTCGACGTCGCAGGCGTCGCGCCCGGCGACCAGGATCTGGCGTTCGGCGATGAGCTGCTCGTCGCGAAGCGCCGGCGCATCCCGTGCGAGCATCGGATGCGAAGCCGCCGCAACGGCGATCAGCGTTTCGCGCGCCACTTCCTGGAACTGCTCCGAGGGGTCCAATCCTTGGCGTTCGAAGACCAGGGCCAGTTGCGCGCGGCCCGACTTCAGCATCGCCAGCGCGTCCGCCTGCGGCGCGGTCAGCACCTCGACGTCCAGCAGCGGGAACTCCGCGGACAGTGTCGTCAGTGCGTCGCTCCACGGCGTCGCGGCGACGAGTTCGGGCACGACCGCGATCGTCAGCGAGGGCTCCAGCCCCTGGGTCATCGACAGCGCGTGGCGGTTGAGCTGGCCGAGTTGCTCGGCCAGCCGGCGCGCCTGAGGCACCAATGCGAGCGCCTGCGCGGTGGGGACGGGCTCCCGGCCAACGCGGTCGAAGAGGGCGAGGTCGAGCTGCGCTTCGAGGTTGGCGATCGTCATGCTGACGGCCGAGGGCACGCGCCCCAGCACGCGCGCGGCGGCGGAAAACGAGCCGTGATCGATCGCGGCGAGGAAGACGCGGAGATTGTCGAGGTCGAAGGCCATGGCACGGTTGACGATCTGTCAGTGGAACTGATGAATGCTGACTTTAACTATCAGCGCAGCCAACATAAATTCGCCTCCATCCACTTTCAAGGAGATGGCGATGGTGTGGGGTGTGTTGTTTCTGGCCGGGCTGTTCGAGATCGGCTGGGCCGTCGGCCTGAAGTACACGGACGGCTTCACCCGGCTGTGGCCGACGGTTGGCACCGTGGCGGCGATGGTGACGAGCGTCGTGCTGCTGGGCTGGGCGTTGAAGCACCTGCCGGTGGGAACGGCCTACGCGGTGTGGACGGGCATCGGCGCCGTCGGCACCGCGATCGCGGGCATCGTGCTGCTGGGCGAATCGGCGTCGCTGGCGCGCCTGGCGTGCATCGGCCTGATCGCTGTGGGCATCATCGGCTTGAAGATGTTCTCGTCGCAGTGAGCCGGCCGTCCGCGGCGCCCTTGGGCGTCCGCAGACGCGGGACCGGTGGTCAGCGGAAGGTCTTGAGCGCCTGCTGGCCCGCCGGCGTCAGGTAGGGCCAGATGGCGTCGATCGGCAGCGCCACGTCCTCGGCGCACGGCGTCATCGCGTACGAGGCCTGCGTGTGGAAGACGAGCTGCTTCGTTTCCGGGTGGATCGAGCTGCCCATCCAGGACACTTCATCGCGGCATTCGGCGTCCTCGCCGTTGCCGCCGCCGTCGGCATAAGCCTTCACGAGCAGCTTGCCGAGCCGGGAGTCCTTGGGGATCTCTTTGCGCAACTCGGGCTTCAGCCATGAGGCGACGTCCGCCTCCGCCCCGGTGTCCAGGCGATACGTGGTGACGCTGCTGCCGTGCCACGGGTGAGCGCCGCCGCAGTAGCCCTCGTTCCAGGTGTCGACGACGACGAAGGCAGCGTTCCAGGCGACCACCTTCTGTGTCTGCGAGGACTCGTAGCCGGCCTCGGGGCCGCGCTCGCGCCGGCCTTGCGCCAGGCAGTCGATGTGGTCGAGGACTGCGTCCGCGGCCTTGTCCCACAACGTGGCGTTCAGCGTCGAGATGGCCGGCGTCGTGCCGACCAGGCGGACGCCGACCTGCGTGGTGTCAGGTGTTGCGTCTCTGGAGCCCGTGCCGCCTCCTGGCAGGGGCAAGGTCAGCGCCTCGTAGCGGCGACCTCCGATCTGGGTGGCCTTCGCGGAGATCGGCTTGAGCGCGGCCTTGCGGGTCGCGTTGTAGTCGCGCTCCTGGATCGCCACGGCGGCGATCGGCAGCGTCTTCGTGCCGTCGACGGAGCGCCACTCGCCGCTCAGCGTGCGGGCATCGCAACTGAGCTTCAGCCGGCCCGTCTGCTTGTCCCTGGCGTCGCGCTCCTGCCACTCGCCGCTCTTGGCGTCGCGCACCAGCGTGAGGTCGCCGAGCGCGCCGCGGTAGTAGTAGCGGCCGACGGCGGGGCGCTCGCCCTCGGCGGGATTGAGTTCCATCGATACCGGCGTGGTGCCCAGCGTGCCGCGCCATGCGCCCTTGTCGCAGGCCTCGGCGGCCTGCGCTGCCAACGGGCTGAGCACCGCCGCCATCGCCAGCGTGATCAACGCGTGAAGGCGGGTGGCAGGGATGGATCGGAAGAGGGCGGAGGGACGTGCGCGCATGACGCCGACTGTAGCGACGGCAGGGCATGGCACTTGCCGACGAAGGTCATCGAGACTTTCTGGAGACTGCCATGCCTGACTTCGACAAGCCCCGCGACAAGGCCTACGACCACGAGCAGGAGGCCACCTACTGGCGCGACAACTACGCCAAGCGGCCCTACATCCAACAAGGCGACACGCACGACGACTTCGGTCCCGCGTATGCCTACGGGGTCGATGCGTTTGCCCGTTATCCCGATCGCGACTTCGAGGACTTCGAAGCCGAACTGCACCGCGACTGGGGCAACCAGCGCCAGGGCTCCTCGCTGGAATGGGCGAGGGCCAAGCCCGCGGTGAAGGACGCCTGGGATCGCATCAAGGAGGCGTCGAACATGCCGCCGTCGACACGCTAGGGCGCGCCTTCCGAGGCTGCGGAGGCCGGCGACGACGCCGCCTCCGCCGGCAGCCCGAACAGCGCGTTCGTGTCCGCGTTGGGGTCGGTGCGCTCGGCTTGTCCGGCATCGATGCCCTGCAGCATCTCCGTGGCCTTGTCCATGTCGACCGCTTCCGTCTTGTCGAGGAAGGCGGTCACCGTGACCGGGAAGAAGATGACGATGGCCACGAGGATCAGCTGCATCACCACCCAGGGGATGGAGCCGAGGTAGATGTCGCTCGAGAGCACGCGCCTGGGCAAGGCGCCGTTCTTGAAGAGCGTGTCCGAGATCCCTCGCAGGTAGAAGAGCGCGAACCCGAACGGCGGGTGCATGAAGCTGGTCTGCATGTTCACGCAGAGCATCACGCCGAACCACACCAGGTCGATGCCCATCTTGTCGGCCACCGGGCCGAGCAGGGGCAGGATGATGAAGGCGATCTCGAAGAAGTCGAGGAAGAACGCCAGGAAGAAGATGAACAGGTTGACGACGATCAGGAAGCCGATCTGACCGCCGGGCAGGTTCGAGAGCAGGTGCTCGATCCACTTGCCGCCTTCGACGCCCTGGAACACCAGCGAAAAGGTCCGCGAGCCGATCAGGATGAACACCACCATCGCGGTGATGCGCATCGTGCCGATCATGGCGTCCTTGACCACGGGCCAGTTCAGCCGCCGGTGCGACGCCGCCAGGATGAACGCGCCGACCGCGCCCATCGCGCCGGCCTCGGTTGGCGTGCAGACCGCCGTGTCGATGCCGGGCAATCCGCCCATCGAGCCCAGCACGGCGAAGATCAGGATCGCCGACGGGATGATCCCGCGCAGGCACTTCTTCCACAGCGCCCAGCCGTTGAGGGTGCGCGCCTCCTTGGGCACACCGGGCACATGTTCCGGCCGGATGCGCGACACCAGGAAGGTGTACAGCGCGAAGATCAGGACCTGCAGGATGGACGGCCCCCATGCGCCCTTGTACATGTCGCCGACGGGCTTGCCGAGCTGGTCCGCCAGCACCACCAGCACCAGCGACGGCGGCACCAGTTGCGTGATCGTTCCCGAGGCCGCCAGCACGCCGGTGGCGTAGCGCATGTTGTAGCCGTAGCGCATCATGACCGGCAGCGAGATCATCGCCATCGCGATCACCTGGCCCGCGACCGTGCCGGTGATCGCGCCCAGGATGAAGCCGACGATGATCACCGAGTAGCCCAAGCCGCCGCGCACCGGGCCGAAGAGCTGGCCCATCGAATCGAGCATGTCCTCGGCGAGTCCGCATTTCTCCAGCAACGCGCCCATCAGCGTGAAGAAGGGGATCGCGAGCAGCAGGTCGTTGGACAGGATGCCGAAGACGTTCTGCGGCAGCGCCGACATGAACGAGGGCGGGAACCAGCCCTGGCTCACCGCGAAGAAGCCGCAGGCCAGGCCCAGCGCTGCCAGCGAGAACGCCACGGGGAAGCCGATCAGCATGATGATGATCAGCCCCGCGAACATCAGCGGGGGAAACTGCTCCATCGTGATCATTGCAGCGGCCTCTCGTAGTGCGTGTCCATCTCGACGAGATGCGACAGGTAGCCGATGCGCTTGATCACCTCGGAAATCCCTTGCAGGAACACCAGCGCGAAGCCGACCGGCAGCGTCAGCGCGGCCGGCCAGCGGATCAGGCCGCCGGCGTTGCCCGACACCTCGCCGCTGGTGAACAGCTTCCATGCGTAGCCGCCGTGGCCGAGCGCGGCGACGGTGTCTTCCGCGCGCATGCCGGTGGTCAGCTTCACCATGAAGAAGTCCCACGACAGCCAGCCCGCATACCCCATCACGGGGAGCAGGAACACGATGAGTCCGAACAGGTCGACGTACACCTTGCCGTGGCCGCGCAGGCGCGTGTAGAGGATGTCGACGCGGACATGCTCATTGAGTCGCAGCACCTGCGCCGCGCCGCCCATCACGCAGGCAGCGAACAGGTACCACTGGATCTCAAGGAAGGCGTTGGAGCTGATGTCCAGCCCGTAGCGGATCACCGCGTTCGCGGCGCTGATCAAGCACGACAGCAGGACAGCCCAGGCGGCAAGCGTGCCGAACCGGTCCGTCAGCCAGTCGATGCCCTTGGCAAGTGCAAGCAGGGCTTTCATCGACAAGTCCAGGTCTCCATCTCGAACCCCGACGGGAGGGCTCTCGGTTCTTGTGTGTAGACGTGGACTGTAGCCAGAGGGGGCTGTCGGGAAGCTGAATTCGGGAGGGGCTGCGGGAAAGCCCCGACGTGCTGCGGATGGAGCGCCGATCGAGGCAACCGGGGGCCCTTTCCTCCATCTCCCTCCTTTGCTTGCCTCCCGGCAAGCAAATTCCCTCCCTAAGTCCGGAAAGGGCCCCCGGTCGCCTCGATCCGAGGCACCGAGGGGCACGCTTCGGATCAGAGTTGGGTGGCGGCGGCGAAGAGGCGCGTGGAACGCGCACCGGAGCGGCAGAACGCCAGCACCGGCTTCGGCACGTCGTCGAGCAGCGCGCGCATCGCGGCGATCTCTTCCGGCGATTGGTAGCCGCCTTGCACCGGCAGGTGGTGATAGGTCAGCCCTGCGGCTTCGGCCGCGGCGCGGATCTGCTCGCTCGTCGGTTGATCGGGGCCGTGCTCGAAATCGGGACGGTTGTTGATCACCGACTTGAAGCCGGCTTCGGCCAGCGCAGCCATCGCCTCGGGCGTCAGCTGCGGCGCGACGCAGAAATCGGGCGTCAATTGTTGGACGGTCAGTTCCATCGCGTGCTCCTGTCGTTGAATCGAAGCGAGGAGGGCGCTCAGCCCGCCAGCGCAGCCTTCACCGCCGCCGAGACCAGACCCATGTCGGCCTTGCCCGCCAGCTTGCCCTTCACGGCGCCCATCACCTTGCCCATGTCGGCCGGACCCTTGGCGCCCAGCTCGGTCACGATGGCGGCGACTTCGGCCTTGATCTCAGCTTCGCTCAGGCGCTGGGGCAGGTAGACCTCCAGCACCTTCAGCTCGGCGGATTCCTTGTCGGCCAGGTCCATGCGGCCCGCGGCCGTGAACTGGCTGATCGAATCCTTGCGCTGCTTGATCAGCTTGTCGACGATGCCCACCAGCATCACGTCGTCCACCTCGACGCGCTCATCCACTTCCTTCTGCTTCACCGCAGCCAGCAGCAGGCGGATGGTGCCCAGGCGTTCACTGTCCTTGGCGCGCATCGCCGTCTTCATGTCTTCGGTGATCTGTTCCTTCAGGCTCATGAGGGCTCCTTGATTCGTGGTCTCGAGGGAGATGTGGGAGAGGTGAGAGATGTCGTAATGTCGCGCAGAAACAGAAAAGCCCGCGGCAGCGTCCTGCGCGGGCTTTCTGTGCTGTTCCGGCGGTGGGGATCGTCAGTGGACGGGTCCCCGGTGCCGAAGCGGTCCGATCAGGCGATCAGTACAGCTTCTTGGGCAGCTGCATGCTGCGCACGCGCTTGTAGTGACGCTTGACGGCAGCCGCCTTCTTGCGCTTGCGCTCGGCAGTCGGCTTCTCGTAGAACTCGCGGGCGCGCAGCTCGGTGAGCAGGCCCAGCTTTTCAATCGTGCGCTTGAAGCGGCGCAGGGCCACGTCGAACGGCTCGTTTTCTTTGACGCGAATGGTGGTCATGAAATTCCTTCAAATAGCGCTCGGTGTTCGCGAGGAAGGGCTTGCCTTCGAAGCGGAGTATCCGGATTCCACTTCCGAATCGACGCGCAGGGTTTGCCAGCAAAACGAGGATTCTAGCCTTATTTTTGACCGTTCGCCATCTGCCGGCGCGCATCGGCGCTGCGCAAGACGCAACGCTTCCTGCCGGGAGGCGTGTCCCCTGTGAAGGTCCCATGGCGCCGCGGCAGGCGGGCGTGACATTTTCACGCCTTGTCCCCGTCCGAGCGCAGGCCCGCCTCCCTGGGCGAAGTGCATCGCCTTCGGCCCGACCCGGGGCAAGCTAGGATGCCGGACCCCAAGCTTAGGGGGAGTGGCGCCTCTGTACTGCCGACGGCACTTGCCCCGGCAACGGACGCCCAACTACATTCGATCCACCACCATTCGACCGCGAGGGGCCTCCCCCCTGGCCCGGCCTGACCCATGGACTTACAAGCCGCCGCGACGCCCGCGCCTGCCAGTTTCGATGCCTGGCTGGAGTCGTCGGGAACGTCCCAGACGCCCGTCGCGGCCGGCTTGCTCAGCCTGCTGGAGCCGACGGGTGCCTGTCTGACCGTGAAGTCGATGGCCACCGGACGTTACGTCTTCGCCAGCCCCGGCATGAGCGAACTCTTCGGCCGCCTCGAGGCCGGCATCGTCGGCGCCACCGATGCGGAACTCATGCGCGGCGACGAGGTGCAGGCGATGCGCCGCTCCGAACAGGCGACGCTGGCGCAGCGCGGCGTGGTGAGTTCGGAACACCGCCTGGAGATCGGCGGACGCCGCCGCGAGTTCATGGTCATGCGCGTGCCGCTCGGCGCGGAACACGTGATGGCGCTGTGGAGCGACAAGACCGAGGAGCGCCATCGCGAGACGCACCTGCAGCGCGCGCTGCAGCAGCTCGAGCAGCAGCAGAAGTCGCTCGAGCAGATGCGCCGCGAGCTGCAGCAGGGCAGCGGACGCGACGAGGTCTCCGGCCTCTACATGCGGGCGCAGTTCGATGACCAGCTGCTGCGGGAGATCGATCTCTCCACCCGTGAACACCGCGAGTTCACGCTGGTGCTGATCGCGCTGGATCCGGTGTCGCCGGAGGCCGGCCTGGGTGAAGAGGCCCGCCAGCGCCTGCTCGAGGGCCTGGGGCGCATGCTGCGCGCGAATACCCGCGCGATGGACGCGGCCTGCCGCATCGGCGACGACCTGTTCGCCGTGCTGCTGTCGGGTGTCGGTCTTGCGACGGCGCATGCGCGCATGGAGCAGCTTCGTCGCCAGTGCCATTCACAGATCGTCGTTTTGCACGGGCAGGACATCGGCCTGTCGCTGTCGATGGGCGTCGCGAGCTTCCCGCATACCGCCTCTCGCCAGGAAGAACTGCTGGGCGCCGCCGAGATGGCGGTCAAGGAAGCCCAGCGCCGCGGCGGCAATCAGGTCGTGCTGGCGTCGATCCCGTTCGGGATGGGCGGCTGACGCCGCGGCGGGGCTTCGCTTCGCGTTCGCCCGTCGCGTCCGCCCTTCAGGCGAGCAGCTTCTGGAGGTGTCGCCACTCCGCCGGCGTCACCGGCGTGATCGACAGCCGGTTGCCCGGCTGCAGCGTGCGCATGTCGGCGAGCGCCGGATCGCGCTTCATCTCCGCCAGGCTCAGCAAGCGCGTCTTGCGCACGAAGCGCACGTCGACGTGCTGCCAGCGCGGTTCCTCGCGCTTGGACTTCGGATCGAAGTAGGGGCTCGCGGCATCGAACTGGGTCTCGTCCGGATACGCGGTGCTGCTGACCTCCGCGAAACCGGCGATGCCGGGCTCCGGACATGAGGAGTGATAGAACAGCACGCCATCGCCGATGCGCATCTGGTCGCGCATGAAATTGCGGGCCTGATAGTTGCGGACCCCGGTCCACGGGAGCTCTCCGGCGGATTGCAGATGGTCGATCGAGGCCTCGTCCGGTTCGGACTTCATCAGCCAGTACTGCGGGCTGGCGTGCGCTGCGGTGCTCAAGGCGGAATCCTCACGACGATGACCGGCAGGGTCGACCATGAAAAAACCGCGCGTGACGATGGATCAGGCGCGGTTTCGGGAAGAGGTGTCCACGGCGAACCGTGAGCCGCATTCCTGAACCCTAGGGGTACAGGTGGGCGAGGTCAGCAGGGCTTCGGGTTCATCTGACGCGAGACGCTCACACCAGCTCTGCAATGTTCCAAGCCCTTGCTCGCGAAAGCATCGGTTCAAGGAAATATAAAACTCACGCGAACGCAGTGGACACGGTGGATTCTACGCGCCGCGGTGCCGTCATCACAGCAGTTGCCCATCTTGGACAAGGGCTTCATCGAGCCGCTTCATCAACGTTTCAAGATCGGGTAGGGGGCCGTCGGTGTCCGCGCTGCGCGCGTCACCGGCGGTTGCATTCGTTGCCTCGCCGACGCCTGCCGCTCCGGTGCCCGAATCGGTGAGCGAATAGGCGAGATTCAGCGCCGCCAGCACCGCGATCCGCTCCCGCGCCTTGATCCGGCCCGCATCGCGGATCGCGCACATTTCCTTGTCGACCCGGCCCACGGCCTTCTGCAACGCGGCTTCGCCGCCCTCGGGGCAGCCGAGCAGGTAGCTCTGGCCCATGATCGTGACTTCCATTTGCTTCATGCGCCCGTCTTTCGAGAATCGGAGGTGTCAGAGCCGTCGCCGCCGCTCTCGAGAAGATCGACCGCTTCCAGCGGCAGGCGGTCCAGCAGGGCGTCGACGCGCGCGCGGGCCGCGGCCAGTCTGGAGCGCAGGCTGTCGCGCTCCAGGGTGAGTGCCTGGACCTGTTGCTCGAGCAAGCCGTTCGTGCGTTTGAGTTCCTCGTGACGCACCAGCAGGCGCTCGACGCGGTCGACTAGGTCGTTGATGCTGGACATGGCTTCCCTGACGGATGAACGCGCAGATTGTAGAGGGCGGGGTTCGCTCAACGGGCCGCGGCCATCGGCGCGCTGTCACATTGCGCGACGACGGCGCAGCGCTCGCACAGCGGGCGTCGCGCCTGGCAGACGTAGCGTCCGTGGAGGATCAGCCAGTGGTGCGCATCGACGAGGAATTCCTCCGGCACGCGCCTGAGCAGCTGCTGCTCGACCTCGAGCACGTTCTTGCCGGGTGCGAGGCCCGTGCGGTTGCCGACGCGGAAGATGTGCGTGTCCACGGCCATCGTCGCTTCGCCGAAGGCGACGTTGAGCACCACGTTCGCCGTCTTGCGGCCAACGCCGGGCAGCGATTCGAGCGCCTCGCGGCTCTGCGGCACGGCGCCGCCGTACTGCTCGACAAGGATGCGGCAGGTCGCGTACAGGTTCTTCGCCTTGGTCTTGTAGAGCCCGATCGTCCTGATGTAGTCGGCGAGACGTTCCTCGCCGAGATCCAGGATCTTCTGCGGCGTGTTGGCGACGACGAACAACCGTCTCGTCGCCTTGTTGACGCCGACGTCGGTGGCCTGCGCGGACAGCAGCACCGCGGCGAGCAGTTCGAAGACGCTGGCGTATTCGAGCTCGGTCTGCGGCGACGGATTGGCTCGGCGGAGGATCTCGAAGAATTCGCGGACTTGCGTGGTGTTCATGGCGCGCTAAGGGGCTTCGTTCAGACGCCGCGCTTGGCGCGGGCCCGCGCCAGCGCAGCCTCGATGACGGCGCGCTTGCGATCGATCTGCGCAGCGTCGGTGAGGCGCGTTTCCTCTTCGAGAGGGTCGAGCTTGTGCTGCGCCTTGGCGTCGAGGCGCGCGTCATGCTCGCGCAGGTCGCGCGCGACGCGGATCTCATGCCAGCGGTAGCGCTCGCGGGCACGTTCGGCCTGCGGCGCGCTCCACGCCGCCCAGCCGCTGCGTCCCGGCGTCGCGTCGGTCAGGGAGATGCAATCGACCGGGCACACCGGGATGCAGAGTTCGCAACCGGTGCAGTCGGCATCGATGACGACATGCATCTGCTTGTTGGTGCCGATGATCGCGTCCACGGGGCAGGCCTTGATGCAGAGCGTGCAACCGATGCACCAGCCTTCATCGATGACGGCGAGCCGCCTGGGCCCCTCGATGCCGTTGTCCGGATTGAGGGGCAAGGCCTCGCGGGCGGTCAGCGCGGCCAGGCGGGCGATGCCCTCGGCGCCGCCGGGCGGGCACTGGTTGATCGCCGCCTCCCCCCGCGCGATCGCGTGGGCGTACGAGTGGCAGTCGGGATAGCCGCAGCGCGTGCATTGCGTCTGTGGCAGGGCCAGGTTCAGGCGTTCGACGAGATCGTCGAACGTGGCGGAGGTCGGTTCAGCGGAGGCGGAAGCGGCGGGATTCACTCGGTCGGCTTGCGCGGCCGGCGTGCCGCAGCCGGACGGGCGGCGGCACGCTTGGCCGCAGCGGGCTTGTGCAACGGGGCCGCATCGTACTTCGCAATGAAGTCGCGGATCACCGGATAGACCTTCTCGCGCCAGCGGCGGCCCGAGAAGATGCCGTAGTGGCCGGCGCCGACCGCGTCGTAATGGGCCTGGTTCTTCGCGTCGATGCCGCTGCACAGTTCGTGCGCGGCCTTGGTCTGCCCGGCGCCGGAAATGTCGTCCAGCTCGCCTTCGACCGTCAGCAGCGCCGTCTGGGTGATGTCCTGCGGACGCACCAGATCACCGCCCACCTCCCAGGTCCCGTGGACCAGCGCGAAGTCCTGGAACACCGTCTTGATCGTGTCCAGGTAGTACTCCGCCGGCATGTCCAGCACCGCGTTGTACTCGTCGTAGAAGCGGCGGTGGGCGTCGACGCTGTCGTCGTCGCCGCGCACCAGGTCCAGGAAGTAGTCGTAATGGGAGCTCAGGTGGCGGTCCGGATTCATCGCCACGAAGCCGGTGTGCTGCAGGAAGCCGGGATAGACCTCGCGGCCCGCGCCCGGGAAGTTGGTCGGAACGCGGTAGATCACGTTGTTCTCGAACCAGCTGTAGCTCTTGTTCATCGCCAGGTTGTTGACGGCCGTCGGGCTGCGACGGGCGTCGATCGGGCCCCCCATCATCGTCATCGAGCGCGGCGTGGTCTCGCCCTTGGAGGCCATCAGCGAGATCGCGGCCAGCACCGGCACGGTCGGCTGGCAGACCGAGATCACATGGCAGTCCTCGCCGACGTGGCGGATGAAGTCCTGGACGTAGTAAATGTAGTCGTCGAGGTGGAAGGCCCCGGCCCCCAGCGGCACCATGCGGGCATCGGTCCAGTCGGTGATGTAGACCTTGTGGTCCTTCAGCAGCTGCTTGACCGTGTCGCGCAGCAGCGTGCTGTGGTGGCCCGACAGCGGTGCCACGACCAGCACCGTCGGTTGCGCCTTCATCTTGGCCAGCACGGCCTGGTCGTCGGTGTAGCGCTTGAAGCGCAGCAGGCGGCAGAACGGCTGCTCCAGCGCCACCAGTTCCTGCACCGCGACGTCGACGCCGTCGACCTCGACGCTGTTGATCTCGAACTCCGGCTTCTCGTATTCCTTGGCCAGACGGTGCATCAGGTCGAGGCCCGCGGACATCCGGTGCGACAGCGGGGTATGGGCGAAGGGCGACAGCGGGTGGCTGTAGAGCTTGGCCGTGGCGCTGGCGAATTCGGAGAACGGGCTCAGCAGCGCGCGTTGGGTTTCATAAAGCTGGTAGAGCATCTGGCGAACCTCGTGAGGGGGAGTGAGGCGAAGGCTGGCACCCGTTGTGCATTGCAGCAATTCTAGGTCCCGGCTTCAGGCAGTGTGTGTCGCCAGTGCGCCGTGCAAGGCGGAAGGAGGGGCTTCGAACCCCCGCATTTCGCCATAAATGCGCAGAGCCGGCCCGCCTGCGGCGGGTCCGGCCCTGTGTTCGGAGGCCGATCGGGCGATCAGCGCATCGAAGTGTGGTGTCGGCAGGAAGATCCGCGATCAGCCCTTCTTCACGGCGGCGATCGCGGCGGCGACCGGCTTCAGGTTCTTGCTGTTCAGCGCGGCGACACAGATCCGGCCCGAGTCGACGCCGTAGACGCCGAACTCCGAGCGCAGGCGCTGCATCTGCTCGGCGGACAGGCCGCTGTAGCTGAACATGCCTTTCTGGCGGGTGACGTAGCTCAGGTCATCGGTGATGCCGGCGGCTTGGAGTTCAGTCACGAGCGCCTCTCGCATCTGCTTGATGCGCACGCGCATGCCGGCCAGTTCCTCTTCCCACTGGGCACGCAGCGTCGGGGTCGACAGCACCGTGGCCACGACCTGCGCGCCGTGCGTGGGCGGGTTCGAGTAGTTCGTGCGGATGACGATCTTGAGCTGGCTCAGGACCTTCACCGTCTCCTCGGCGGAAGCGCAGACCACGCTCAGCGCGCCGACGCGCTCGCCGTAGAGCGAGAAGCTCTTGGAGAAGCTGGTCGACACGAAGAAGTCCAGGCCGGCGGCCAGGAACTGCTGGATCACGGCGCCGTCTTCGGCGATGCCTTCGCCGAAGCCTTGATAGGCCATGTCGAGGAAGGCGACGAGCTGCTTCGCCTTGACGGTCTCGACCACCTGCGCCCATTGCGTGGGCGTCAGGTCGTAGCCGGTCGGGTTGTGGCAGCAGGCGTGCA
This sequence comes from Roseateles sp. GW821-FHT09G09, assembly GCF_059415965.1. Classification (NCBI taxonomy): domain Bacteria; kingdom Pseudomonadati; phylum Pseudomonadota; class Betaproteobacteria; order Burkholderiales; family Sphaerotilaceae; genus Roseateles; species Roseateles sp. GW821-FHT09G09. Next base: position 359,320 of record NZ_JBWKOG010000007.1, read on the forward strand.
GCACGACGACCGTGCCGGCCGGCGCGGCGTTGAGCGCCGACAGCATGCCGTCGACGTGGATGCCGCGGTTGGCGGCGTCGTAGTAGGGGTAGGTCTCGACCGCAAAACCGGCGTTGGTGAACAGCGCGCGGTGGTTTTCCCAGGACGGGTCGGAGATCAGCACCGTGGCGCCCGGGTTCAGGCGCTTGAGGAAGTCTGCGCCGATCTTCAGGCCGCCGGTGCCGCCGATGGCCTGCACGGTCGCCACGCGCTTGCTCTTGAGCACGTCGTTGTCGGCGCCGAAGACCAGGCCCTGGACCGCCAGGTCGTAGGCGGCGATGCCGTCGATGGGCAGATAACCGCGCGGCTTCGGGGCGGCCTGCATCTGCGCTTCCGCCGCGGCCACGCAGGCCAGCAGCGGCAGCTTGCCGTTGTCGTCGTAATAGACGCCGACGCCCAGGTTGACCTTGTCGGGATTCGGGTCGGCGTCGAATTGCTCGTTCAGACCCAGGATGGGGTCGCGAGGGGCCATGGCGACGGCGGCGAACAAGGACATGGAGGCTTTCCTGACAAACGGTGGAGAGGACTGCGCTACGCTGTCGCGTCCTGACGCCCGAGGCGCCTCCTGAGCGCCCAGCGAAGCCCGCCGATTGTAGGCAGGGAACATGCGTTGCCCCTGGGAAACCCTGATGAGCCGATCCACCGTCGCCAAGCCTGAAATTTCCGTCGCCAACGGGGAGAGACCTGCCTCGCCAGAGGCGGACGCCGCCAGCGCGGGCGAGCCGCCGAAGGGCGAATTCGTCTCTTTCGAAGGCTCTCCGTTCCAGCTCTTCCAGCCGTACCCGCCCGCGGGCGACCAGCCGGCGGCGATCCAGGGGCTGGTGGACGGCGTCAACGACGGCGAAAGCTTCCAGACGCTGCTGGGCGTGACGGGCTCCGGCAAGACCTTCACGATGGCCAACACGATCGCGCGGCTCGGACGCCCGGCCATCGTGTTCGCGCCCAACAAGACCCTGGCCGCGCAGCTGTACAGCGAGTTCCGCGAGTTCTTCCCGAAGAACGCCGTCGAGTACTTCGTCAGCTATTACGACTACTACCAGCCCGAGGCCTACGTCCCGCAGCGCGACCTGTTCATCGAGAAGGACAGCGCGATCAACGAGCAGATCGAGCAGCTGCGGCTGTCCTGCACGAAGAGCCTGCTCGAGCGGCGCGACGTGGTGATCGTGGCGTCGGTGTCGGCGATCTACGGCATCGGCAACCCGAGCGACTACCACCAGATGGTGATGACGCTGCGCGTGGGCGACAAGGTCGGCCAGCGCGACGTGATCCAGCAGCTGGCGCGCATGCAGTACACGCGCAACGAGATGGAATTCACCCGCGGCCACTTCCGCGTGCGCGGCGACACGATCGACGTGTTCCCGGCGGAGCACTCGGAGCTGGCGCTTCGGATCGAGCTCTTCGACGACGAGGTCGAGGGGCTGGTGCTCTTCGATCCGCTGACCGGCCAGATCCGGCAGAAGATCCCGCGCTTCACGGTCTATCCCTCGAGCCACTACGTGACGCCGCGCGACCGCGTGGTCGCCGCGATCGAGACGATCAAGGAGGAACTGCGCGAGCGCGTCGCCTTCTTCATCAAGGAGGGCAAGCTGGTCGAGGCCCAGCGGCTGGAGCAGCGTACGCGTTTCGACCTGGAGATGCTCCAGGAGGTCGGCCATTGCAAGGGCATCGAGAACTACACGCGCCACCTGTCGCAGGCCGCGCCGGGCGATCCGCCGCCGACGCTGGTGGACTATCTCCCGCCCGACGCGCTGATGTTCCTGGACGAGAGCCACGTGCTGATCGGCCAGTTCGGTGGCATGTACAACGGCGACCGGGCGCGCAAGAGCACGCTGGTCGAGTACGGCTTCAGACTGCCGTCGGCGATGGACAACCGGCCGCTGAAGTTCGAGGAGTACGAGCGCAAGATGCGCCAGGCCATCTTCGTCAGCGCGACGCCGGGCGAGTACGAGAAGCGTCAGGCCGGCAACGTCGTCGAGCAGTTGGTGAGGCCGACGGGACTGGTGGATCCGATCGTCGAGGTGAGACCGGCCGTGCACCAGGTCGACGACGTGCTGCAGGAGATCCGCGACCGGGTCGAGATCCGGGAACGCGTGCTGATCACGACGCTGACCAAGCGCATGGCCGAGCAGTTGACCGAGTACCTCAGCGACAACGGCGTGAAGGTGCGCTACCTGCACTCGGACATCGACACCGTCGAGCGGGTGGAGATCCTGCGCGACCTGCGGCTCGGGACCTTCGACGTGCTGGTGGGCATCAACCTGCTGCGCGAGGGCCTGGACATTCCCGAGGTGTCGCTGGTGGCGATCCTGGACGCGGACAAGGAAGGTTTCCTGCGCGCCGAACGCAGCCTGATCCAGACGATCGGGCGGGCGGCCCGGAACGTGAACGGCAAGGCGATCCTGTATGCGGACCGCATGACCGAGTCGATGAAGAAGGCGATCGGCGAGACCGAACGCCGACGTGCCAAGCAGGTGGAGTTCAACGCGGCCAACGGCATCACGCCGCGCGGCGTCGTCAAGCGCATCCGCGACCTGATCGACGGCGTCTACAGCGACAAGCCGGGCCGCGACGACGCCAAGGTGATCCACGATGCCGCCGAAGTCGAGGCGCTGAGCGAGAAGGACCTGAGCAAGCGCATCACGCAGCTGGAGAAGCAGATGCTGGAGCACGCGCGCAACCTGGAGTTCGAGAAGGCCGCGCGCCTGCGCGACCAGCTGTCTCAGCTCAAGGAACAGGCCTTCGGCGCGGCCGTGCACGACAACGTCGTGCCGATCTCGGCCGGCAAAGGGAAGTAGGACTAGTCCTCGATCACGCGGAAGAAGTGCGTCCCGTCGCGCTCGAGCTGGGCGATCAATCCGAACTCCCAGTCGAGGTAGGCCTGCATCGCGTCGCGCGGGTGATTCGTGCCTTCGTAAGGCCGGCGGTAGCGGTCGTCGCGCGGGAAGGCCAGGCGCGGATTGGCGGATTCGATCGGCAGTCCCGCGTCGTACCAGGCCGTCGTGCCGCCCTCGAGCACCAGCAGTTCGCGTCCCTCCGAGGCCAACTCCGCGGCGAGGTCCGCAGCCACGAAGCGCGGCAGCACGCCCAGGTTGCCGGTGAGCACGACGCGGCGCGCCGGCGGGATCACGTTGCGGAGTGCGTCGGCGAGCCGCGCCCGGGGGCTCCACCAGGCGCCGGGGATGTGGCGGACGATGTAGGTGATGCTCGGCGCCACGTCGACGATCACCGTGTCCGGCCGCTCCTGATCCACCTCCTCGGCTCGCCAGCGGGCGAGCTCCGCGGGCGTGACGGTCGCGACCGTCGGCGAGAGCGGCTGCGGCGGCAGGTCGGGGCCGGTCTCGGTGTGGGCGGCGGCGTCGGGCGGCAGCACGGCGACCTCCCAACCCATCTGAGCCAGCCAGGCCGCCGCCATCGGCGCGCGGATGCCGTCGTCGTCGGCCAGCACGATGCGGGCGCCGCGCACCGGCACGTGGTGATCGGTCTCCTGGACGAGTTGTCCGCCCGCGGCGTTGCGGAAACCGGGGCGATGGCCGCGACCGTACTCGACGGCGCTGCGCACATCGAATCGGTAGGTCGACCGTCGGGCATCAGCCAGCCATTCCGCGAGGACCGAGCCGTCGATGCGCTGGACGTGCGCCCGGCGGGCGAGGGCTGCCGCGCCTTCCCGGGCGGCGCTCAGATCGCCGAGCGGCACATCCTCGTGCGAGCGGCCCTGGCCCTGCGCCAGCGCGAGGCCGGCGAGCGTCCATCCGATCGTCCCGTTTCGCAGCGCCGCGACGGGATTCGGCACGCCGGCGTCGATCAGCGATTGCGCGCCGATCAGGCTGCGCGTCCGACCCGCGCAGTGCACGACGATCGTCGTCGACGGGTCCGGCGCGAGGTCGCGCGCGCGGCGCACCAGCTCGCCGCCGGGCGTGCTGATCGAGCCGGGCAGGCTCATCGTCCGGTATTCGTCGAAGCGTCGGGCGTCCAGCAGCACGACGTTGTCGCGACGAACGAGTCGCTCCTGGACCTCTTCCGCCGGCAGCGACGGCGTGTGCCGACGTGCTTCGACGAGCTCGCCGAACGCCTTGCTCGGCACGTTGACGTCGCGGAAAAGTTCCAGGCCGTCGTCGCGCCACGCGCTCAGGCCGCCCGCGAGCAGGGCGACGTCGGTGTAGCCGAGCGACTGCAGCTTGCGCGCCGACGCCGCCGCAACGCCTTCGCCGTCGTCGTAGACGACGATGGGCACGTCACGCCGGGGCAGGCGGCCCCATGCGTCCAGTTCCAGCCGCGAGGCCGCCAGGTTGGCGGCCCACAGCGGATGGGCCTCGGCGTAGGCGGCTTCCTCGCGGACGTCGAGCAGCGCGATCTCCACGCGCGCCAGCAACGCGGCGCGGACGTCGGCGGGCGTGCGGATCGGCAGCGGCGCGGGGTGCTTAGGGACCGGCGGACGGGACAGCTCCTGGGCGGCTCCCGTGTCGGAGTTCAGGACGGACATGGCGTTGCTCCTTGCGATCGGACCGGGGCGGTGCGGGTCGGGGGTCGGGGCGGTATTCAAGCCGGGCGCCAGACGGGCGATTCCTGGATCGCGATGCGGCGCGGCAGGATCTGCGCGCCGCTGAAGGCGTCGGCGATGCGCTGCTGCTCGGACAGCGATTCCGCGTCGACCGCGCGGACCGCATAACTGCGGCGCTCGTTGGCGGCGGCGACGATCGAAGCGTCGAGACCGAGCACCGGCGCATGCCACTCGGCTGCTGCGCCGGGGTTCTTCTTCACCCAGTCGCCGGCACGCTGAAGTTCGTCGTAGACGCGCTGGAGCACGTCCGGGTTCTGCTGTGCGAACGCGGTCGCCGCCAGGTAGAAGCGCCGGTAGGCCGCGATGCGCGTGCCGTCGACCAGGATGCGCGCCCCGGACTGGCGCTGCACGGCCGCCAGGAACGGATCCCAGACGACCCAGGCGGCGATGGCGCCGTTCTCGAAGGCGGAACGGCCGTCGGCGGGAGTGAGGTAGGCGGGTTCGATGTCGCGGATCGACAGGCCGGCTTGGCTCAGTGCTTCCAGCAGCAGGTAATGCGCGCCAGCGCCTTTGGCGAAGCCGATCTTCCTGCCCTTCAACTGCGCGACGCTGGTGATCGGCGAATCCTTGCGGACGACGATGGCCTGCGCGGTGGGCGAGGGCGTCTCGATGGCGTAATAGGTGAGCTTGGCGCCGGCGGCGAGCGCAAACGGCGGGACGGCGTCGGCCACGTCGGCGCTGAGGTCGAGCGCGCCGATGTTGAGCGCCTCGAGCAGCGGCAGGCCGGAGGTGAACTCATGCCAACTGACGGTGACCTGGTGAGGCGCCAGCGCCTTCTCCAGGACGCCGCGCGACTTGAGGAAGAGCGTCAGCGTGCTGGATTTCTGGTAGCCGATGCGCAGGGTCTTGGCCTCGGCGGCGCGGACAGGAAGCGCGGGCAGGGCGGTCGCTCCGGCGAGGGCGGCGGCCTGGGTCAGCCAGCGGCGGCGGGAGGTCTGGATACGCGGAGAAACCATGGCAGCGGACTCGAAGTCGAGCGTGAAACAGGGGAACGCTGCAGGCTACGGATCCGGACCAGGGAGAGGAAGGAAGCAAAGCGAGGATCGATACACGCGCTCTGCTTCGGCGCTGCCGACGGGACGTCAGCCGGCCTGCGGAGCGTTGCGCTCCGGTTTGGTGTCGGAGACCGGCGAGGGCGGAACCTCCGTCTTCAAGGCCCACTCCAGCAGCGCCGCGGTCTTCTCGTCGCCGAGGTCGATCAATTGCAGACGCGCGGCGCGGACGGTTTCGATTTGCGAGAGGCTCATGGCTGGACTCCAGGGTGGGGATGACCGGTTGATCAGCAAATTCTGATCCCAGGCGGATGACTTGCTGAAGGCGATTCGATGAACCCTGCCAAGACCACGCCCGAAAAGGGGGCTATGAGCTCCGCGATCAACGGGGGCGCGCGCTTCGCACCGATGATTTCGAGCGCTTCGATCTCCCGGCCGCCATGGTCGGCGGCCATCTGCGGGAGCTTCGCCGCCGCTGCCCTGCTGCGCTGCAGCACCGGATTTCCCTGCTTCCGGGGGAGATCGAGGTACCCGATGCAGGCCCCCTCGACCCCTGTCCGGGGTAACCCGAGCAAGCTTCTTCTTAATTGAGTAAAATGGTCGGACTTAGCCGGGGTTAACCCTGCTCCGGGAGTCGACCCGGCGTCAGCCGAGCCACCGCCTCCATGTCCTGTAGCCCGACAAGGGCGCCAAGGAGAAGTTCGATGCGTCTCACCACCAAAGGTCGTTTTGCCGTCACCGCGATGATCGATCTGGCCCTGCGCGAAAACGGCGGGCCCGTCGCGCTGGCGGCGATCAGCCAGCGCCAGCAGATCTCGCTGTCCTATCTCGAACAGCTGTTCGGCAAGCTGCGCCGCCACCAACTGGTCGAATCCACCCGCGGTCCCGGCGGTGGTTATTCGCTGGGCCGCCGTTCCGATGAGATCACCGTCGCCGACATCATCGTCGCCGTCGACGAGCCCATCGACGCCACCGGCTGCGGCGGCAAGGAAAACTGCATGGGCGATGACACCGGCCGCTGCATCACGCACGACCTGTGGACGGCGCTCAACAACAAGATGATCGAGTACCTCGACTCGGTCACGCTGCGCAAGCTCGTCGACGACCAGCTCGCCAAGGGCGTCACCGTCGAGGAAGCGCCGATCAAGCGCGCCATCTCGAGCACCCCCGTCGTCAAGCCCATCCGCATCACCGCGCCGAATTCCGTGTTCGCGCTCGGCAATGCGATGAGCAAGTGATCCCGGCCCTCCGGTCCACCCCGGTCCGCGTCACCCCGATTCAGTAGTCGATAAGAAAAAACGTTCCCATGGACATGACCCCGCACTTCCCCATCTACATGGACTACGGCGCCACCACGCCGGTGGACCCGCGCGTCGTCGACGCGATGATTCCGTGGCTGCGCGAGCACTTCGGCAATCCGGCGTCGCGCAGTCACGCGTGGGGCTGGGAGGCGGAAGAGGCCGTGGAAAAGGCGCGCGTCGAAGTCGCCAAGCTGATCGGCGCGGACCCGCGCGAGATCGTCTGGACCTCCGGCGCAACGGAGTCGAACAACCTCGCCATCAAGGGCGCGGCCAACTTCTACCAGTCGCGCGGCAAGCACCTGATCACCGTCAAGACCGAGCACAAGGCCGTGCTCGACACGACGCGTGAGCTGGAGCGCCAGGGCTTCGAGGTCACCTACCTCGACGTCCAGGAGGACGGCCTGATCGACCTGGACGTGCTGAAGGCGGCCATCCGTCCCGACACGATCCTGATCTCGGTGATGTTCGTGAACAACGAGATCGGCGTGATCCAGGACATCCCGACCATCGGCGCGCTGTGCCGCGAGAAGGGCATCGTCTTCCACGTCGACGCCGCGCAGGCCACCGGCAAGGTCGAGATCGACCTGGCCACGCTGCCCGTCGACCTGATGAGCCTAGCCTCGCACAAGTCCTACGGCCCCAAGGGCATCGGCGCGCTGTACGTGCGCCGCAAGCCGCGCGTGCGCCTGGAAGCGCAGATGCACGGCGGCGGACATGAGCGCGGCCTGCGTTCGGGCACCTTGCCGACGCACCAGATCGTCGGCATGGGCGAAGCCTTCCGCATCGCCCGCGAGGAAATGGCCGCCGAGCTGCCCCGCATCAAGGCGCTGCAGCAACGGCTGCTGGACGGGCTGAAGGACATCGAGCAGGTGTTCATCAACGGCGACCTGACCCGCCGCGTGCCCCACAACGTCAACGCCTCGTTCAACTACGTCGAGGGCGAGTCTCTGATCATGGGCATCAAGGGCATCGCCGTGTCGTCGGGCTCGGCCTGCACGTCCGCGAGCCTGGAACCGAGCTACGTGCTGCGCGCGCTGGGCCGCAGCGACGAGCTGGCGCATTCCTCGCTGCGCATGACGATCGGCCGCTTCACGACCGAAGAGGAAATCGACTACGCCGTCTCGCTGCTGAAGGACCGGGTCGCCAAGCTGCGCGAACTGTCCCCGCTGTGGGACATGTACAAGGAAGGCGTCGACATCAGCACCATCCAATGGGCAGCGCATTGAGCGCCCCTCATTGATTGCGGCGGATTGATCGCCATCTGATCATTACGAACAAAGTTGTTGGAGAACGAGACATGGCATACAGCGACAAGGTCATCGACCACTACGAAAACCCCCGCAACGTGGGCGGCTTCGACAAGGGCGACGAGTCCGTCGGCACCGGCATGGTCGGCGCGCCGGCCTGCGGCGACGTGATGAAGCTCCAGATCAAGGTCAATCCCGCGACCGGCCTGATCGAGGACGCCAAGTTCAAGACCTACGGCTGCGGCTCGGCCATCGCGTCGAGCTCGCTGGTCACCGAGTGGGTCAAGGGCAAGACCCTGGACCAGGCGCTGACCATCAAGAACAACCAGATCGCGGAAGAGCTGGCCCTGCCGCCGGTGAAGATCCACTGCTCGATCCTGGCCGAGGACGCCATCAAGGCCGCGGTGGACGACTACCGCGCCAAGCACGGTCAGCACGCCGAGGCTGGCGCGACCGCCAGCGCCTGAGGTCCGCGATGTCCGTCACCCTGACCGAAGCCGCCGCCCGGCACGTCACGCGCTACATCGCCAAGCGCGGTCGTGGCGTGGGCGTGCGCCTGGGCGTGAAGACCACCGGCTGCTCGGGCCTGGCCTACAAGCTGGAGTACGCGGACGACGTGGCCCCGGAGGATGTGATCTTCGAAGGCCATGGCGTGAAGGTGCTGATCGACCCGAAGAGCCTGCCTTACCTGGACGGCACCGAGTTGGACTTCGTCCGCGAGGGCCTGAACGAGGGCTTCAAGTTCCGCAATCCGCGTGAGAAGGACCGCTGCGGCTGCGGCGAATCCTTCCGAGTCTGAATGTCGGCCCCCGGGCCGGGCGTTGCCCGTCCCGCCCCCCCGAGGGGGCCGCAAGAAACCTTGGGGCGGCCCGGCGGTTCCTTGCGGGCTGCTTCGACACCACCGAGCGGCGCGGCCAGAAGCCGCGCTTTTTCTTTGCCATCGTGAAACTCGACGACGACGACTTCATCCTCTTCGGACTGCCGCAGCGCTTCGCGCAGGACGGCGCCGAGATCGCCGAGCGCTGGAAGGCGCTCGCGGCCAAGGTGCATCCCGACCGCTTCGCCGCCGACGGCGCGGCGTCGCAGCGCCTGGCGATGCAGTGGGCGCTGCGCGTCAACGAGGCGCATCAGCGCCTGCGTGATCCGCTCAAGCGCGCGTCCTACCTCTGCGAATTGCGCGGCGCGCCGATCCAGGCCAACGAGAACACCCGCATGCCCGCGGCGTTCCTGATGGAGCAGATGGAATGGCGGGAGTCGCTCGACGAGGCGAAGACGCCCGACGCGATCCTGGCCATCGACAAGCAGGTCGCGGACCGCGAACGCGCGCTGCTGGCGCAGGCCGGCCGCCAGCTCGACGGCGAGGGCAATGCCGCCGGCGCCGCCGAGTCGGTGCGCGCGCTGATGTTCCTGACGCGTTTCCGCTCGGACATCGACCATCGGCTCGATACGCTTGAGCACTCCTGAGGCGGTACCGCCCGGGACCGCCTCATCGACATCCGAAGAACAAGACAACACACCATGGCCCTGCTGCAAATCTCCGAACCCGGCGCGTCGCCCGATCCCCATCAGCGCCGCATCGCGGTGGGCATCGACCTCGGCACGACGCATTCGCTGGTGGCGTCGGTGCGCCACGGCGTCGCCGAGTGCCTGCCGGACGACCAGGGTCGCGTGATCCTGCCGTCGGCCGTGCGCGTGATGCCGGAAGGCCGTCGCCAGTTCGGCTACGACGCGCTCGCCGCGCAGGCCGAGGATCCGGAGAACACCATCGTCTCGGTGAAGCGCTTCATGGGCCGGCGCCTCGACGACATCGCCAACCGCGACAAGCTCCCGTACCGCTTCGAGGACACGCCCGGCATGCTGAGCGTGCTCACGCGCGAAGGCCTGAAGTCGCCGGTCGAGATCAGTGCGGAGATCCTGGCCACGCTGCGCCAGCGCGCCGAGGATACGTTCAACGACGACCTGTTCGGCGCCGTGATCACGGTGCCCGCTTACTTCGACGACGCGCAGCGTCAGGCGACCAAGGACGCGGCGCAGCTCGCGGGCCTGAACGTGCTGCGCCTGATCAACGAGCCCACCGCCGCCGCGATCGCCTACGGGCTCGACACCGGCAACGAGGGCCTCTATGCCGTCTACGACCTGGGCGGCGGCACCTTCGACATCTCGCTGCTGCGCCTGACGAAGGGCGTGTTTGAAGTCGTCGCGACCGGCGGCGATGCGCAGCTCGGCGGCGACGATTTCGATCGCCTGCTGGCCGATTGGGCGCTGGCGCAGGCGGGCCTGAGTGTGAGCAGCGCAGCGGACAAGCGCCGCGTGCTGGTTGCTGCTCGCGAAGCCAAGGAATCGCTGACCAACCACGAGCGCGTGACGCTGAGCGCCGCGCTCGACGCCGGCGCGCTGAACATCGAGGTCTCGCGCGGCCAGTTCGACGAGCTGGCGCAGCCGCTGGTCAACAAGACGCTGCTGGCCGTGCGCCGCGTGCTGCGCGACGCCAAGGTCGCCGCGGAGGACGTCCAGGGCACGGTGATGGTCGGCGGTTCCACGCGCATGCCGATCGTGCGCCGCGTCGTCGGCGAGCTGTTCGGCCGCGAGGTCCTGACCGATCTGAATCCTGATGAAGTCGTCGCGCTGGGCGCCTCCGTCCAGGCCAATCAACTGGCCGGCAACAGCTCGGACGGCGAGATCCTGCTGCTGGACGTGATCCCGCTGTCGCTGGGTCTGGAGACCATGGGCGGTCTGGTCGAGCGCATCATCGAGCGCAACGCCACGATCCCCGTGGCCAAGGCGCAGGACTTCACCACCTTCAAGGACGGCCAGACCGCGCTGGCGGTGCACGTGCTTCAAGGCGAGCGCGAGCTGGTGAGCGAGTGCCGCTCGCTGGCGCGCTTCGAACTGCGCGGCATTCCGCCGATGGTGGCGGGCGCCGCGCGCATCCGCGTGACCTTCCAGGTCGACGCCGACGGCCTGCTGAGCGTCTCCGCGCGCGAGCTGGGCTCCGGCGTCGAGGCGGCGGTGCAGGTCAAGCCGAGCTACGGCCTGTCCGACGACCAGATCGCGACCATGCTGCGCGAGGGTTTCGCCAGCGCCGAGGGCGACATGGTGGCCCGCAAGCTGCGCGAAGCGCGGGTCGACGCCGAGCGGATGATCCTCGCGACGCAGTCCGCGCTGCGTGCCGACGGCGACCTGCTCAGCGACGCTGAACGCGCCGAGATCGCCGCGCTGCAGACGGACCTGCTCGCGAAGGCGCAGGCCGACGACGCGGTCGCGAACGCCGATGCGATCGACGCCGCCGTCGAGGCGCTGGCCAAGGGCACCGAGGCCTTCGCCGCCGCGCGCATGAACCGCGGCATCCAGCAGGCCCTCACCGGCCGCAGCATCGATCAGGTCTGATCGCAAGCCGACGCCCAGCCGGAAAAGCTCAGCTCGCCCGCCTCAAGGACTCCTCCCCATGCCCGTCATCAAGATCCTTCCCCATCCCGAATACGCGCCCGAGGGCAAGTCGATCGAGGCCCCCTCCGGCACGACGATCTGCGAAGCGCTGCTGGACAACCACATCGACATCGAACACGCCTGCGACCAGGTCTGCGCCTGCACGACCTGCCACGTGATCGTGCGCGAGGGCTTCGCGTCGCTGTCCGAGATGGAAGAGAACGAGGAAGACATGCTGGACCGCGCCTGGGGCCTGGAGCCCAACTCGCGCCTGTCCTGCCAGGCGATCCTCTCCAACAAGGACGTGACGGTCGAGATCCCGAAGTACTCGATCAACCACGCCAAGGAGAACCATTGATCGCTGCGGCCGGCTTCGCCGGCCCGGCGGCGGTTCGCGGCGACTTTCCAGGCATCCTGAACGGCTGATCCCATGCGCGTCCTCGGCATCGAATCCTCCTGCGACGAAACCGGCGTGGCGCTGGTCGACGCGTCCGGCGACGGCGTGCCGACGCTGCTCGCGCACGCGTTGCACAGCCAGATCACGATGCACCAGGCCTACGGCGGCGTCGTGCCCGAGCTGGCCTCGCGCGACCACATCCGCCGCGTGCTGCCGCTGACCCGCGAGGTGCTCGCGGGCGCCGGGCTGTCGCTCGCGGACGTCGACGTCGTCGCCTACACGCAGGGGCCGGGTCTTGCCGGCGCGCTGCTGGTCGGTGCCGGCGTCGCCGCATCGCTGGGCGCGGCACTCGATCGGCCGGTGATGGGCATCCACCACCTCGAAGGCCATCTGCTGTCGCCGTTCCTCTCGGCGGATCCGCCGGAGTTCCCTTTCGTCGCCCTGCTGGTGTCCGGCGGCCACACGCAGCTGATGCGTGTCGACGACGTCGGCAGCTACGAGCTGCTCGGCGAAACCATCGACGACGCCGCCGGCGAAGCCTTCGACAAGTCGGCCAAGCTGCTCGGCCTGCCGTATCCGGGTGGTCCGCATCTGTCGAAGCTGGCGGAGCAGGGGAATTCGGAAGCCTTCGCGCTGCCACGCCCGCTGATGCACAGCGGCAAGCCGGATTTCAGTTTCGCCGGTCTGAAGACGGCGGTGCTGACGCAGGTCCGCAAGCTCGAAGCGCAGCCCGGCGGCATCACCGAAGTGCAGCGCGCCGATCTCGCCGCATCGACGCAGGCCGCGATCGTCGAGGTGCTGGTCAAGAAGGCGCTGCTGGCGCTGAAGGAGACCGGCCTGAAGCGCCTGGTCGTGGCGGGAGGCGTCGGCGCCAACAAGCGCCTGCGCGAGCAACTGGATGCGGCCTGCGAGAAGCGGCGCGTGCGCGTCCACTATCCCGAGCTGCACCTGTGCACGGACAACGGCGCCATGATCGCGCTCGCGGCCGGCCTGCGCCTGCAGCGTGACATGGCCAACCTCACGCGCGGCGGCGGCTTCGAGGTCAAGCCGCGCTGGGACCTGTCGCAACTCGCCGGCCCGGCCCAGCTCTGATGCGTTGGACGAGAAGGGCGGTGGTCGCCTTGACCGCCGCGATGGCCGTCATGTCCGCGCTGACGGCGGACGTCGTGCTGGCTCAAACGGTGCCGGCACCGGCCCCGATGGGCGTTGCTGGCATCGCCTCCCCGCCTCCGATCCGGCTCGCGTTGATCGAAGGGCTGTCCGGTCCGCTCGGCAACGGCGGCGAGACAGTGTTCCGCAACCTCATCTGGGCGACCGAGCGCGTCAACGCCCGCGGCGGCGTGAAGTTGCCGGGTGGCGCGCGCCGGTTGGAGATCGTCCGCTTCGACAGCAAGGGCTCCGTCGAGGAGTCGCTGTCGATGCTGCGCGCGGCGACGGACCAGCGCATTCCGGTGGTCCTCCAGGGCAACAGTTCCGCCGTCGCGAGCGCGCTGATCGGCGCGCTCGATCGGCACAACGCGCGCGAGCCCGACCGTCGCGCGCTGTTCCTCAACTACGCGGCCGTCGATCCGGCGCTGACCGGCGCCCAGTGCAGCTTCTGGCACTTCCGTTTCGACGCGCACACCGACATGCGGCTGGCCGCGCTGATCGAGGTGATCGCCCAGGATCGGCGCCTCAAGCGGCTGTACCTGATCGGGCAGGACTACAGCTTCGGCCAGCACTTGCGCGAGCAGGCGAGGGCGATGCTGACCCAGCGCCGTCCCGACCTGGAAATCGTCGGCGACGAGCTTCATCCGCTCGGCCGCGTGAAGGACTTTCTGCCTTACGCGACCAAGATCCGCGCCAGCGGCGCCCAGGCGGTGCTCACCGGCAACTGGGGCAACGACCTGACGCTGCTGATCAAGGCGGCGAAGGACATCGGGCTCGACGCGCGCTTCTACACCTTCTATGGCAATGCGCTGGGCGTGCCCAGCGTGCTGGGCGAGGCGGGCGTCGACCGCGTGCTGGCGGTGGCTGAGTGGCACCCGAACGTCGGCACGGCGGACTCGGAGCGCTTCTACGCCGCGTTCCGCCAGCGTTTCCCGAAGCCGGAGCACGACTACCTCCATGCGCGGATGCAGCTCATGATCGAGATGCTGGTCGCCGCGATGGAGCAGGCGGGGACGGCCGATCCGAAGGCGATCGCGCTGGCGTTGGAGGGGCTGCGGCTGGACGGTCGGCCGCTCGACGTGGCGCACCAGGGCTGGATGCGGCCTGCGGATCATCAACTCCAGCAGCCGCTGTACGTCAGCATCATGCGTCGCGCCGGCGAGGCCGGGACCCCGCATGACAACGAAGGTTCGGGGTACGGCTTCCGTACCTTGCGCTTCCTCGACGCTGCCCAGGCGGCGCGGCCGTCCGCCTGCCGGATGGTGCGCCCCGGCTGAGCCCGCCGTCCGTGAGTCATCCGCCGGGCACGGTTCGCCGGATGGGGTGCCAATCGGATATACTCCGTGGGTTTTTCGCCAGCTCCCGGGGTCAGTTCCAGGACCATCCCCACGAGCGGCGGGACGCAATCAGCACGACACGGGTCGGTTTCACCTGTGATCGCAAGTCAAACCTCGGAAACCGTCAGCGCACTCGACGCCTTCACTGGCATGCCGGCGGACCTTCCGAATCATTCCGGAACAAGGAACGCATCATGTCCAGCTTCGACCAAAACAAGGCCGAGATCGTCAAGGCCAACGCGCGCAGCGCCAACGACACCGGCTCGCCGGAAGTGCAAGTCGCCCTGCTGACCGCGCGCATCAACGAACTGACCCCCCACTTCAAGCTGCACGCCAAGGACCACCACGGCCGTCGCGGTCTGCTGAAGATGGTCAACGCGCGCAAGAGCCTGCTGTCCTACCTGAAGAAGAAGGACGCCGACCGTTACACCGCCCTGATCCAGAAGCTGGGTCTGCGCAAGTAATCGGCGCATGAAAGCAAAGAGCCTGATTGGTCTGACTCCAACAGGCTCTTTGTCGTTTCTGCGTGCTTTCAGCGTGCTGTCGGCCGGAGTGTTCCGGCAGGCGGCCCGACCGGTCGGTGGACCGGTCACACAACGGAGTTGAACTGACGTGGCGCCGATGTGTCATTCCAAAGCGATTGCAATGCGTTCGCCGGCGGCAGCCGGGACCTGCAGCCGCTCTGGAATGGCATCCCGCCAAACCCAGTTTCACTCCCGGTCCTTGTGCCGCACCGTGAGCGGCGCATCCCTGAACTGAGGAGAACTCGAATGAGCATGTTCAACAAGGTCGTGAAGACCTTCCAATGGGGCCAACATCAAGTCGTGATGGAGACCGGCGAGATCGCCCGTCAGTCCTCCGGCGCCGTGCTGGTGAACATCGAGGACACCGTGGTGCTGGCGACCGTCGTCGCCAAGTCCTCGCCCAAGGCCGGCCAGGACTTCTTCCCGCTGACCGTCGACTACATCGAGAAGACCTACGCCGCCGGCAAGATCCCCGGCAGCTTCTTCAAGCGTGAAGGCCGTCCGAGCGAGCTCGAGACCCTGACCTCGCGCCTGATCGACCGCCCGATCCGCCCGCTGTTCCCGGAAGGCTTCTTCAACGAAGTCCAGGTCGTGATCCACACGGTGTCGCTGAACCCTGAAGTCCAGGCCGACATCGCCGCCCTGATCGCCACCAGCGCCGCGCTGGCCATCTCCGGCATCCCGTTCAACGGCCCGATCGGCGCCGCCCGCGTGGGCTACGTCAACGGCGAATACGTGTTGAACCCGGGCAAGACCCAGCTGATCGACTCCAAGCTGGACCTGGTCGTCGCCGGCACCGAAGCCGCCGTGCTGATGGTCGAGTCCGAAGCCGACCAGCTGAGCGAAGACATCATGCTGGGCGCCGTGACCTTCGGTCACGACCAGGGCAAGGTCGCCATCGCCGCCATCAACGAACTGGTCCGCGACGCCGGCAAGCCGTCCTGGAACTGGGTCGCCCCGGCCAAGGACGAAGCCTTCATCGCCAAGGTCACCGCCCTGGCTGAAGAAGAGCTGCGCGCCGCCTACCAGATCCGCTCGAAGCAGGCCCGCACCGAGGCCTGCCGCTCGGCCTACTCGAAGGTCAAGGCTGCCCTGACCGCCGAAGGCACCGCCTTCGACGGCGTCGAGGTCGACGGCCTGCTGTTCGAGATCGAAGCCCGCATCGTGCGCGGCCAGATCCTGGCCGGCGAGCCGCGCATCGACGGCCGCGACACCCGCACCGTGCGTGCCATCGAGATCCGCAATGGCGTGCTGCCGCGCGCCCACGGCTCGTCGCTGTTCACCCGCGGCGAAACGCAGGCGCTGGTCGCCGCGACGCTGGGCACCGACCGCGACGCGCAGACCATCGACGCGCTGGCCGGCGAGTACTCCGAGCGCTTCATGCTGCACTACAACATGCCCCCGTTCGCCACCGGCGAAACCGGTCGCGTGGGCAGCCCCAAGCGCCGCGAAATCGGCCACGGCCGCCTGGCCAAGCGCGCGCTCGTCGCCGTGCTGCCGACCAAGGAAGACTTCCCGTACTCGATCCGCGTCGTCTCGGAAATCACCGAGTCCAACGGCTCGTCGTCGATGGCTTCGGTTTGCGGCGGCTGCCTGTCGCTGCTGGACGCCGGCGTGCCGCTGAAGGCGCACGTCGCCGGCATCGCCATGGGCCTGATCAAGGACGCCAACCGCTTCGCCGTGCTGACCGACATCCTGGGCGATGAAGATCACCTGGGCGACATGGACTTCAAGGTGGCCGGCACGACCTCGGGCATCACCGCGCTGCAGATGGACATCAAGATCCAGGGCATCACCAAGGAAATCATGCAGGTCGCCCTGGCGCAAGCCAAGGAAGCCCGCCTGCACATCCTGGAAGCCATGGTCGGCGCCCAGGGCGAAGCCAACGCCGAGATCTCGCAGTTCGCGCCGCGTCTGTACACGATGAAGATCAATCCGGAGAAGATCCGTGACGTGATCGGCAAGGGCGGCGCGACCATCCGCGCGCTGACCGAAGAGACCGGCACGCAGATCGACATCGGCGAAGACGGCACGATCACGATCGCGTCGACCGACGGCGCCAAGGCCGAGATCGCCAAGAAGCGCATCGCCGAGATCACCGCGGAAGCCGAGATCGGCAAGGTCTATGAAGGCGCGGTCACCAAGATCCTGGACTTCGGCGCGCTGGTCAACATCCTCCCGGGCAAGGACGGCCTGCTGCACATCAGCCAGATCGCGCACCAGCGCGTCGAGAAGGTCACCGACTTCCTGAGCGAAGGCCAGATCGTCAAGGTCAAGGTGCTCGAGACCGACGAGAAGGGTCGCATCAAGCTGTCGATGAAGGCGCTGCTGGACCGCGACGCTCCGGCGCCGCACCACGGCCACGGCGAAGGCTCGGGCGAGTAATCGTCCAGCCCTCCGGCACCTCACGCCACTGCATGCCATGAAGGCGATTGCCATCACCCAGCCCGGCGGACCGGAGGTCCTGCAGCTGGTCGAGCGCGCCGACCCCGTCGCCGGGGTTGGCGAGTGCCTGATCCGCGTGCAGGCCTACGGCATCAACCGTCCGGACGTGCTGCAGCGCAAGGGCGCGTATCCGGCGCCGGCCGGCGCCAGCGATCTTCCAGGTCTGGAAGTCGCGGGCACGGTCGAGTCGGGTGACGCCCAGGCGCTGGCCGCCGTCGGCCTGAAGGTCGGCGACGCGGTCTGCGCGCTGGTGGCGGGCGGCGGTTATGCCGAGCTCTGCGTCGCGCCGGTGGCCCAGTGCCTGCCGGTGCCCGCGGGCTGGAGCATGGTCGAGGCGGCGAGCCTGCCGGAAACCTTCTTCACCGTCTGGAGCAACGTCTTCGAGCGCGCACGCCTGCAGCCGGGCGAAAGCCTGCTGGTCCATGGCGGCAGCAGCGGCATCGGCGTGACGGCGATCCAGCTGGCGAAGGCGTTGGGCGCGACGGTGCTGGTCACCGTCGGCAACGCGGACAAGGCGAAGGCCTGCCTGGCGCTAGGCGCCGACGTCGCGATCAACTATCGCGACCAGGACTTCGTCGAGGAAGTGAAGGCGGCCACGAGCGGCCGCGGCGTCGACGTGATCCTGGACATGGTCGCCGGCAGCTATGTCGCGCGCAATGTGCAGTGCCTGGCCGACGACGGCCGTGCCGTGATCATCGCGGTGCAGGGCGGCGTGAAGGCGGAGTTCGATGCGGGTCAGGTCTTGCGCCGCCGGCTGACGATCACC
Organism: Roseateles sp. GW821-FHT09G09; assembly: GCF_059415965.1. Taxonomy (NCBI): domain Bacteria; kingdom Pseudomonadati; phylum Pseudomonadota; class Betaproteobacteria; order Burkholderiales; family Sphaerotilaceae; genus Roseateles; species Roseateles sp. GW821-FHT09G09. The sequence goes on from NZ_JBWKOG010000007.1 coordinate 377,501, forward strand.
GGTTCCACGCTGCGTCCGCGCCCGATCGCCTTCAAGGCCGGCATCGCCCGCGCGCTGCGCGAGCGCGTGTGGCCGCTGCTCGAGTCGCGGGCGATCTCGCCGGTGATCTTCAGGCAGCTGCCCGCGACGGAAGCCGCCGCGGCGCATGCGCTGATGGAATCGGGCGAGCACGTCGGCAAGATCGTGCTGAGCTGGTGAGCGGTCCGCTCATCCGCAGGATTTTTCGGATTCAAGGGAGTTGATCTGATGCGCAAGAAACTGGTGGTCGGCAACTGGAAGATGCACGGCACCCGTGCGTCCAACGCCGTGCTGCTGGCGGGCCTCAAGGAAGCGGGTCCGTGGAACGCCCAGGTCGCCGTGTGCGTGCCGTTCCCGTACATCACGGACACGGCGCTCGGGCTGACCGGCACGCAGGTCGCCTACGGCTCGCAGGACGTGTCCACGCACGAGCAGGGCGCCTACACCGGCGAGGTGTCGTCGGCCATGCTGGCGGACCTGGGTTGCCGCTATGCGATCGTCGGCCACTCGGAGCGCCGCGCGTACCACGTCGAAAGCGATCAGCTGGTCGCCGACAAGGCCAAGGCCGCGCTGGCGCATGGCGTCACGCCCATCGTCTGCGTCGGCGAGACGCTGGCCGAGCGCGAGGCGGGTCGCACCGAGGAAGTGGTCAAGCGTCAGCTCGCGGCGGTCATCCACACGCTGACGCACTGCATCGGCGAGATCGTGGTGGCCTACGAGCCGGTCTGGGCGATCGGCACCGGCCTGACGGCCACGCCGGAGCAGGCCCAGCAGGTCCACGCGCTGCTGCGTCAGCAATTGCGCGCGGCCACGCAGAAGGCCGATCAGATGCAGATCCTGTACGGCGGCAGCGTCAAGCCCGACAACGCCCCCCAACTGTTTGCGCAGACGGACATCGACGGCGGCCTCATCGGAGGCGCCGCGCTGAAGTCGGCCGATTTCGCGGCGATCTGCCGCGCTGCCGGCTGAAGCCCGGCGTTCAAGGTTCCTGGAGAAAATAGCAATGCAAGTGATGATGAATCTGGTCCTGGTGCTGCAACTGGTTGCAGCGCTGGCGATGATCGGCCTGGTGCTGGTGCAGCATGGCAAGGGCGCCGACATGGGCGCGTCGTTCGGCAGCGGCGCCTCGGGCTCGCTGTTCGGCGCCACCGGCAGCGCGAACTTCCTGTCGCGCTCGACGGCTGTCGCGGCGACGATCTTCTTCGTGTCGACGCTGGCGCTGGCCTACATGGGCAGCCACCGCGACGGCGGCATCGGTTCCGGTCCGTCGGCGGGCGAGCAGCTGCTCGAACGCGCCGCCGTGCCGTCCGCGCCGGCCTCCGCTGCCGTGCTGCCGGGTGCCTCGATCGCACCGCAGGCGGCGCCTTCGGCTGCCGCTTCCGGCGCGTCGAACTGACAGAGCTGGGCGGCAAGCGCAAGCACCTCGACAAAATTGCTTTGGTTTCCTTTTGGAGCTTGAAAAGCACTATAGAATTCGAGGCTGTCTGAAGCGCAAGCCGTCAAGACAAAGTCACTGAAAGGTGACGATATGCCGACGTGGTGAAATTGGTAGACACGCTATCTTGAGGGGGTAGTGGCGAAAGCTGTGCGAGTTCGAGTCTCGCCGTCGGCACCAGAATCAATCGGCCTGCCATGGTCTTCGCGATCTAGCCGGAAAGCCGGATCGAATGTGATCAAGCAGGTTGAGGACTCGGGAAATTCCAGCGCCCATCAGGTGTGCGAATTTTCGGAGGACAAGGCGGGCGCGGTCCGTGAGCGATTGGATAATCGCTGGCGGCGCGCCCGTTGCTTTTGCCGAATCTTTGGTCGGCCCTGGCCCGCCAATCTTCGGTGACACGCCGGGAAATGGTTTTGCCGTTCAAGGTCGGCAGTATCTGATCCCGGCCATACAACGAGAGCAAGTCGTGAGCCTGGAACAATACCTGCCCGTCATCCTTTTCATCCTGGTCGGTTGCGGAGTGGGTATCGCTCCGCAAGTGCTGGGCTTCCTGGCGGGTCCGCGTCGCCCTGACGCGGCAAAGAACAGCCCGTATGAATGCGGCTTCGAGGCCTTCGAGGACGCGCGCATGAAGTTCGACGTGCGCTACTACCTCGTCGCCATCCTCTTCATCCTCTTCGATCTGGAAATCGCCTTCCTGTTCCCGTGGGCGGTCTCGCTGCGCGAGATCGGTCCGACGGGCTTCTGGGCGATGATGATCTTCCTGGGCATCCTGGTCGTGGGCTTCGCCTACGAATGGAAGAAGGGCGCGCTCGACTGGGAGTGACGACCTGACCGCGGATCCGCGATGACGCGCCGGATCCGTGAACGCATGAAGACACGGCGCCCGTTTCGGGCGCGTGTCCGTTAGGGAAGGGCAACGCGTCAACGCGGCGTTAATGCGACGACCGCAGTCCGACGCGCCTTCTCCGCTGATCTCGAAAGATGGGAATTCGATATGGGTAACGAAGGCGTAATGAAGGAAGGCTTCATGACCACCCAGCTGGACAAGCTGGTGAACTGGTCCAAGACCGGTTCGTTGTGGCCGATGACCTTCGGTCTCGCCTGCTGCGCGGTCGAGATGATGCACGCGGGCGCCGCCCGCTACGACATCGACCGCTTCGGCATGCTGTTCCGTCCCAGCCCGCGCCAGTCCGACCTGATGATCGTGGCCGGCACGCTGTGCAACAAGATGGCGCCGGCGCTGCGCAAGGTCTACGACCAGATGGCCGAGCCGCGCTGGGTGCTCTCGATGGGCAGCTGCGCCAACGGCGGCGGCTACTACCATTACAGCTATTCGGTGGTGCGCGGCTGTGACCGCATCGTCCCGGTCGACGTCTATGTCCCGGGCTGTCCGCCGACCGCCGAGGCGCTGCTCTACGGCATCCTGCAGCTGCAGGCCAAGATCCGCCGCGAGAACACCATCGCTCGCTGAGCAGAAGCAGGCAGACTCCCATGACCATCAAACTCGACACCCTGCAGGCGGCCCTGCACAGCGTGCTGGGCGACCAGATCGTCGCGTTCAAGCGCGAGCTGGGTGAAATCACGATCACCGTCGCGGCCAAGGACTACTTCAACGTCGCCAAGCTGCTGCGGGACCACTCGGAGCTGCGCTTCGAGCAGCTGATCGACCTGTGCGGCGTGGACTACTCCGCCTACAAGGACGGCGCCTACGAAGGCGCGCGCTTCGCGGTCGTCACCCACCTGCTGTCGATCAACAAGAACTGGCGCCTGCGCCTGAAGGTCTTCGCGCCGGAGGACGACTTCCCGTCGGTCGCCGCCGTGACGCCGATCTGGAACGCCGCCAACTGGTTCGAGCGCGAAGCGTTCGACCTCTACGGGATCATCTTCGAAGGTCATGAAGACCTTCGTCGCATCCTGACCGATTACGGTTTCATCGGTCACCCGATGCGCAAGGACTTCCCGGTGACGGGCCATGTCGAGATGCGTTACGACCCCGAGCAGAAGCGCGTGATCTACCAGCCGGTGACCATCGAGCCGCGCGAGATCACGCCGCGCGTGATCCGCGAAGACAACTACGGGGGCCTGTGAGCATGCCAGCCGAAATCAAGAACTACACCCTGAACTTCGGGCCGCAGCATCCAGCCGCGCACGGCGTGCTGCGCCTGGTGCTGGAGCTGGACGGGGAGGTCATCCAGCGCGCCGACCCGCACATCGGCCTGCTGCACCGCGCCACCGAGAAGCTGGCCGAGAGCAAGACCTTCATCCAGTCGCTGCCCTACATGGACCGCCTCGACTACGTGTCGATGATGTCCAACGAGCACGCCTACTGCCTGGCCATCGAGAAGATGCTCGGCCTGGAAGTGCCGGAGCGCGCGCAGTACATCCGCGTGATGTTCGGCGAGCTGACCCGCATCCTGAACCACCTGCTCTGGCTGGGCGCGCACGGCATCGACTGCGGCGCGATGAACATCCTCATCTACTGCTTCCGCGAGCGTGAGGACATCTTCGACATGTACGAGGCGGTCTCCGGCGCGCGCATGCACGCCGCCTACTTCCGTCCGGGCGGCGTGTACCGCGACCTGCCGGACTCGATGCCGCAGTACAAGGTCAGCAAGATCAAGAACCAGAAGGCGATCGACAAGCTCAACGAGAACCGCCAGGGTTCGCTGCTGGACTTCATCGAGGACTTCTGCAAGCGCTTCCCGGCCAACGTCGACGACTACGAGACGCTGCTGACCGACAACCGCATCTGGAAGCAGCGCACGGTCGGCATCGGCGTCGTCACGCCCGAGCGCGCTTTGAACCTGGGCCTGACCGGCCCGATGCTGCGCGGCTCCGGCATCGCGTGGGACACGCGCAAGACGCAGCCTTACGACGTGTATGGCCGCATGGACTTCGACATCCCCATCGGCACCAACGGCGACACCTACGACCGCTACTGCGTGCGCGTCGAGGAAATGCGCCAGTCCAACCGCATCGTCCAGCAGTGCGTGAAGTGGCTCAAGGCCAACCCCGGTCCGGTCATCACCGACAACCACAAGGTCGCTCCGCCGAGCCGCGTGGCGATGAAGACCAGCATGGAAGAGCTGATCCACCACTTCAAGCTGTTCACCGAAGGTTTCCGCGTCCCCGAGGGCGAGGCCTACGCATCGGTCGAGCACCCGAAGGGCGAGTTCGGCATCTATCTGATCAGCGACGGCGCCAACAAGCCGTACCGGCTGAAGATCCGCGCGCCCGGCTATTCGCATCTGGCTGCGCTGGACGAGATGGCCCGCGGACACATGATTGCCGACGCGGTGGCCGTGATCGGCACGATGGACATCGTGTTCGGTGAAATTGACCGTTGAGTGGTGACCGCATGAGCAGCACTGAAATTGTGAGCACCGGCTTCGTGTTGAGCGAGGCCACCGCAGCCCGCTTCGCGCGCGAGGTCGCGAAGTACCCGGCCGAGCAGGCGCAGTCGGCCGTGATGGCCTGCCTGTCCATCGTCCAGCAGGAGCAGGGCTTCGTGTCCCGCGAGGCCGAGGACGCGATCGCGCACTACCTGGGCATGCCGGCGATCGCCGTCTACGAGGTCACGACCTTCTACAACATGTACAACCAGCGCAAGCTGGGCCTGTTCAAGCTGAACGTCTGCACCAACCTGCCGTGCCAGCTGCGCGACGGCCAGAAGGCGCTGGACCATCTCTGCTCGAAGCTGGGCGTCGAGGCCGGCGGCACGACCGCCGACGGCGTCTTCACCGTGCAGCAGAGCGAGTGCCTGGGCGCCTGCGCCGACTCGCCGGTGATGCTGGTCAACGACCGCCAGATGCTGAGCTTCATGAGCGCCGAGCGGCTGGACGAGCTGGTGGATGCGCTCAGAGCGCACCATGGCCAGCAATCCGCGGCCAACAAGAACTGAGGGACCCCGACGATGACGAACATCGATCTCTCGAAGTGGCAGGCCACCGGCAAGGAAACCTGCTTCCACGACCGTAACATCACCCCGCAGATCTACGCGGGCCTCGATGGCAAGAACTGGTCGCTGAAGGACTACGAAGCGCGCGGCGGCTACCAGGCCCTGCGCAAGATCCTCGCCCAGGGCGAGGGTCAGGGCATGACCTCCGACCAGGTCATCGCGGAAGTGAAGGCCTCCGGCCTGCGCGGCCGCGGCGGCGCGGGCTTCCCGACCGGCCTGAAGTGGAGCTTCATGCCGCGCCAGTTCCCGGGTGCGAAGTACCTGGTCTGCAACAGCGACGAGGGTGAGCCCGGGACCTGCAAGGACCGCGACATCCTGATGTTCAACCCGCACATCGTCATCGAAGGCATGGCGATCGCGGCGTTCGCGATGGGCATCAAGGTCGGCTACAACTACATCCACGGCGAGATCTTCGAGGTGTACGAACGCTTCGAAGCCGCGTTGGAAGAGGCCCGCGCGGCCGGCTACCTGGGCGACAACATCCTGGGCAGCAACTTCAGCTTCCAGCTGCACGGCCACCACGGCTTCGGCGCCTACATCTGCGGCGAGGAAACCGCGCTGCTCGAATCGCTCGAAGGCAAGAAGGGCCAGCCGCGCTTCAAGCCGCCGTTCCCGGCCTCGTTCGGCCTGTACGGCAAGCCGACGACCATCAACAACACCGAGACCTTCGCGGCGGTGCCCTGGATCATCCGCAACGGCGGCCAGGCCTACCTCGAGGTCGGCAAGCCCAACAACGGCGGCACCAAGATCTTCTCGATCTCCGGCGACGTCGAGCGTCCGGGCAACTACGAGATCCCGCTGGGCACCTCGTTCGAGAAGCTGCTCGAGCTCGCCGGCGGCATGCGCGGCGGCCGCAAGCTCAAGGCGGTCATCCCCGGCGGCTCGTCCGCCCCGGTGCTGCCGGCCAACGTCATGATGCAGTGCACGATGGACTATGACTCCATCGCCAAGGCCGGCTCCATGCTGGGTTCGGGCGCCGTCATCGTGATGGACGAGACCCGCTGCATGGTGACCAGCCTGCTGCGCCTGTCCTACTTCTACGCGCACGAATCCTGCGGCCAGTGCACGCCCTGCCGCGAAGGCACGGGCTGGATGCACCGCGTGATCGAGCGCATCGCCCACGGCAAGGGCCGCATCGAGGACATCGACCTGCTGAACTCCGTGGCCGACAACATCCAGGGCCGCACCATCTGCGCGCTCGGTGATGCCGCGGCGATGCCGGTGCGCGCGATGCTGAAGCACTTCAAGGGCGAGTTCATCGCGATGATCGAACAGGCCCAGCAGAACAAGGCGCCTGCCGCGTCGTCCCCGTCCGCCACGGCGAAGTCGCCGGCGCACGCCTGATCGGAGCCGCTGAGAAGAACTATGGTTGAAATCGAACTCGACGGCCAGAAGGTCGAAGTGCCCGAAGGCAGCATGGTGATGCATGCCGCCGAGAAGGCCGGCACCTACATCCCGCACTTCTGCTACCACAAGAAGCTGAGCATCGCGGCCAACTGCCGCATGTGCCTGGTGGACGTGGAGAAGGCGCCCAAGCCGCTGCCCGCCTGCGCCACGCCGGTGACGCAGGGCATGATCGTCCGCACCAAGAGCGAGAAAGCCATCAAGGCCCAGCAGGGCGTGATGGAGTTCCTGCTGATCAATCACCCGCTGGACTGCCCGATCTGCGACCAGGGCGGCGAATGCCAGCTGCAGGATCTGGCCGTCGGCTACGGCGCCAGCGCCTCGCGCTACTCGGAAGAGAAGCGCGTGGTGTTCCACAAGAACGTCGGCCCGCTGATCTCGATGGAAGAGATGAGCCGCTGCATCCACTGCACGCGCTGCGTCCGCTTCGGCCAGGAGATCTCCGGCGTGATGGAGCTCGGCATGGCGCACCGCGGCGAGCACAGCGAGATCCAGACCTTCGTCGGCCGCACCGTGGACTCGGAGCTGTCGGGCAACATGATCGACATCTGCCCGGTCGGCGCGCTGACCAGCAAGCCCTTCCGCTACAGCGCCCGCACCTGGGAACTGTCGCGTCGCAAGAGCGTCAGCCCGCATGACTCGACCGGCGCCAACCTGATCGTGCAGGTCAAGAACAACGAAGTGTTGCGCGTCGTCCCGATGGAGAACGAAGCCGTCAACGAGTGCTGGATCGCCGACCGCGACCGCTTCTCCTACGAAGCGCTGAACGGCGACGAACGCCTGACCACGCCGATGCTCAAGCAGGGCGGGGAATGGAAGCCGGTCGACTGGACCACCGCGCTCGAGTACGTCGCCAACGGCCTGAAGCAGGTCAAGACGGAGAAGGGCGGCGCGTCCATCGCCGCGCTGGGCTCCGAGCACAGCACCGTCGAGGAACTGCATCTGCTCGCGCAACTGGTGCGCGGCCTGGGCAGCGAGAACATCGACACGCAGCTGCGCGTCGTCGACCCGGCGCTGCGCGCCGCGGACGGCAAGGCGCTGTGGCTGGGCACCTCGATCGCGTCGCTGTCGCAACTGGACCGCGCCTTCGTCGTCGGCTCGTCGCTGCGCAAGGACCACCCGCTGTTCGCGCAACGCCTGCGCCAGGCCGCCCGCCGCGGCGCGCAGGTCGTGTCGCTGGCCGGCTCGGTCGAGGACTGGAAGATGCCGGTCGCTGCCGCGATCACCGCCGCGCCGTCGGCCTGGGTCGCTGAACTGGCCAACGTCGCCGCCGCGATCGGCGCATCGAAGGGCGTCAGCGCGCCGGCCCAAGGCACCGCCACCGACGCCGCCAAGGCGATCGCCGACACGCTGCTGTCGGGCGAGCGCAAGGCCGTGCTGATCGGCAACGCCGCGATCCAGCATCCGCAGGCCGCGACGCTGCTGTCGCTGGCGAACTGGATCGGCGAGCAGACCGGCGCCACCGTCGGCGTGCTGTCGGCCGCCGCGAACAGCGTCGGCGCGCAGCTCGTCAACGCGCGCCCGGGGCAGGGCGGTCGCACGGCGGCCCAGCTGCTGAACGACCAGCCGGCCAAGGCGCTGCTGCTGCTCAACACCGACCCGGTGCTGGACGGCGCGAACGCCGCCGCCGCCGCCAAGGCCGTCAACGCGGCCGAGATGGTGGTCGTGCTGACCCCGTTCAAGACCGGCCCGGTGGTCGAGTTCGCCGACGTGCTGCTGCCGACGGCGCCGTTCACCGAGACCTCGGGCAGCTTCGTCAACGCGGAAGGCCGCCTGCAGAGCTTCGTCGGCGTGGCCAAGGCCCGCGGCGAGACGCGTCCGGGCTGGAAGATCCTGCGCGTGCTGGGCAACCTGCTGAGCCTGCAGGGCTTCGACTTCGACAGCTCCGAGCAGGTCCGCACCGCGGCGCTGGGCTCGTCGCTGGACCTGGCGAGCCGCCTGGGCAACACCGTGTCGGCCCAGTCCGCCGCGGTGGCCCCGGTGCAAGGCCTGGAACGCCTGACGACGGTGCCGATCTACGCGACCGACGCGCTGGTGCGTCGCGCCACCTCGCTGCAGCTGACCCGCGACGGCCGTGATGCGGCGATCGCTTCGCTGCCGCAGGCGCTGTGGACCGAACTCGGCCTCGCCGAGAAGGGCGCGCAGGTGCGCGTGTCCCAGAACGGCGGCGAGGCCGTGCTGGCCGCGCAGCTGGACGCTTCGCTGCCCGCGACCGTGGTGCGCATCCCCGCCGGCATCCCCGAGACCGCCGCACTGGGCGCGTTCACCGGCGCGATCGCCGTGACCAAGGCCTGAGGACGAGACGATGGAAAACTTCTATAACACCGGCGCCTCGCTGCTGGGAGGTGTGGTCTGGCCGGTGGTCTGGAGCGTGCTCAAGATCATCGCCGTGCTGCTGCCGCTGCTGGGCTGCGTCGCCTACCTGACGCTGTGGGAACGCAAGGCCATCGGCTGGTCGCAGATCCGTCCGGGTCCGAACCGTGTCGGTCCGCTGGGCCTGCTGACCCCGATCGCCGACGCCGTGAAGCTGATCTTCAAGGAGATCATCGTCCCGAGCGCCGCGAACAAGGGGCTGTTCTTCCTCGGCCCGATCATGACGATCATGCCGGCGCTGGCCGCCTGGGCGGTCGTGCCCTTCGGCCCGGGCGTCGCGATCGCCGACGTCAACGCCGGCCTGCTGTTCCTGATGGCCATCACCTCGCTCGAGGTCTACGGCGTGATCATCGCGGGCTGGGCCTCGAACTCGAAGTACGCCTTCCTGGGCGCGCTGCGTGCCTCGGCGCAGATGGTCTCGTACGAGATCGCGATGGGCTTCTGCCTGGTCGTCGTCCTGATGGTCACGGGCTCGATGAACGTCAGCGCCATCGTGACCAGCCAGGAGCAGGGCTGGTTCGCGTCGCACGGCGTGAACATCCTGTCCTGGAACTGGCTGCCGCTGCTGCCCATCTTCCTGGTGTACTTCATCTCCGGCCTGGCCGAGACGAACCGCCACCCCTTCGACGTCGTCGAAGGCGAATCGGAAATCGTGGCCGGCCACATGATCGAGTACTCGGGCATGTCGTTCGCGATGTTCTTCCTGGCCGAGTACGCCAACATGATCCTGGTGTCGGCCCTCGCGGTGCTGATGTTCCTGGGCGGCTGGTCGGCCCCGATCTCGTGGTCGCTGCTGGGCATGGACACGCCGGCCTGGATCCAGCACTCGATGGCGTTCTGGAACTGGTTCTGGCTGTTCGCCAAGACCTTCTTCGTCGTGACCTGCTTCCTGTGGGTGCGCGCGACCTTCCCCCGCTATCGCTATGACCAGATCATGCGTCTGGGCTGGAAGATCTTCATTCCGGTCACCCTGGTGTGGCTCGTCGTGGTGGGTCTGTGGATCCAGTCGCCGTTCAATATCTGGAAGTAATCCGAGGTACCCGCTGTGATCAAGGACCTAGTCAAGAGCTTCATGCTCACCGAGCTGCTGAAGGGCATGGCCCTCACCGGCCGGCATTTCCTCTCGAAGAACATCACGGTGCAGTTCCCGGAAGAGAAGACCCCGCTGTCTCCTCGCTTCCGCGGTCTGCACGCGCTGCGCCGGTACGAGAACGGTGAAGAGCGCTGCATCGCCTGCAAGCTGTGCGAGGCCGTGTGCCCCGCCATGGCGATCACGATCGAATCCGAGGTGCGCGCGGACGGCTCGCGCCGCACGACGCGTTACGACATCGACCTGACCAAGTGCATCTTCTGCGGCTTCTGCGAAGAGAGCTGCCCGGTCGACTCGATCGTCGAGACCGACATCTTCGAATACCACGGCGAAAAGCGCGGCGACCTGTACTTCACCAAGGAGATGCTCCTGGCGGTGGGGGACCGGTACGAACCGCAGATCGCAGCCAGCAAGGAGGCCGACGCCAAGTACCGCTGACCGGTCCGGCGGTCTCCTTCACCTTGCCGCGAGGCGAGGGGAGAGGACCGCGACCGGCGGCCTGCTTGCAGGACATCGCATGGATATCACTACCGCGCTCTTCTACGTTTTCTCGGCCGTTCTGCTGGCCTCTGCGATCCGTGTCATCACGGCCAAGAGCACCGTGCACTCGGCCCTGTTCCTCATCCTGTCCTTCTTCAGCGCCTCCTGTCTGTGGATGCTGCTGAAGGCGGAGTTCCTGGCCATCACGCTGGTGCTGGTCTACATCGGCGCCGTGATGGTGCTGTTCCTGTTCGTCGTGATGATGCTGGACTTCGAGTCCACCGCCGTGCGCGAGAGCATCTGGAAGCACCTGCCGGTGGCCAGCCTGGTCGGCGCGGTCATCGCGCTGGAGATCGCGGCCGTGCTGATGGGCGGCTTCCGCGGCGTCGAGAACGCCCCGGAGATCCCCAACATGGCGCAGCTGGGCAACACCAAGCTGCTGGGCATCGAGATCTACACCAACTACCTGTTCCCGGTGCAGATCGCCGCGGTGCTGCTGCTGGTGGGGATCATCGCGGCGATCGCGCTGACGCTGCGCGGCCGCAAGGACTCGCGCCACCAGGACGCGTCGCAGCAGGTGCGCGTGAAGAAGGCGGACCGCCTGCGCATCGTCAAGGTCGCCCCGACCGTCGAAGCGCCGTCCCTGCCGGCGGCTGACAAGAACGAAGGAGCCGCGTGATGGGTGCGCTGAGCCTGAACCATTTCCTGATCCTGGGCGCATTCCTGTTCGCGCTGTCGGTGATCGGGATCTTCCTGAACCGCAAGAACCTGATCGTGCTGCTGATGGCCATCGAGCTGATGCTGCTGGCGGTCAACATGAACTTCGTGGCGTTCTCGCACTACCTGGGCGACATGGCCGGCCAGGTGTTCGTGTTCTTCATCCTCACCGTGGCGGCTGCCGAATCGGCGATCGGCCTGGCGATCCTGGTCGTGCTGTTCCGCAACCGCAGCAGCATCGACGTGGAAGAGCTGGACGCCCTGAAGGGCTGACGAGGGAAGCGAGAAAAACAATGTCTGCAACACTCTCCCAGAACATGCTGCTGGCGGTGCCCCTGGCCCCGCTCGCGGGCGCCATCGTGGCGGGCCTGTTCGGCAAGCAGGTGGGCCGCCGCGGCGCCCACGTGGTGACCATCCTCGGCGTGCTGGTGGCGCTGATCATCTCGGTGATGACGCTCAACGCCGTGCTCGACGGCGCGCGCTTCAACCAGACCGTCTACGAGTGGATGGTGCTGGGCGGCCTGAAGATGGAAGTCGGCTTCATGATCGACGGCCTGTCCGCGATGATGATGTGCGTGGTGACCTTCGTCTCGCTGATGGTGCACATCTACACCATCGGCTACATGGAGGAAGACCCCGGCTACCAGCGCTTCTTCAGCTACATCTCGTTGTTCACCTTCAGCATGCTGATGCTGGTGATGTCCAACAACATGCTGCAGCTGTTCTTCGGCTGGGAAGCGGTGGGCCTGGTGTCCTACCTGCTGATCGGCTTCTGGTACACGAAGCCCACGGCGATCTTCGCCAACATGAAGGCCTTCCTGGTGAACCGGGTCGGCGACTTCGGTTTCATCCTGGGCATCGGCCTGCTGGTCGCCTACGGCGGCTCGCTGAACTACACCGAGACCTTCGCCAAGTCGGCGGAACTGGCCAAGATCGGTTTCGCGAACCCCTTCGGCGCCGAGCCGTGGATGATGCTGAGCGTGGCCTGCATCTGCCTGTTCATCGGCGCGATGGGCAAGTCGGCGCAGTTCCCGCTGCACGTCTGGCTGCCGGACTCGATGGAAGGCCCGACCCCGATCTCGGCGCTGATCCACGCGGCGACGATGGTGACGGCCGGCATCTTCATGGTGTCGCGCTTCAGCCCGCTGTTCGAGCTGTCCGACACGGCGCTGAACTTCGTGCTGATCATCGGCTCGATCACCGCGCTGTTCATGGGCTTCCTGGGCATCATCCAGAACGACATCAAGCGCGTCGTCGCGTACTCCACGCTCTCGCAGCTGGGCTACATGACGGTGGCGCTGGGCGCCTCGGCCTACTCGGTCGCGGTGTTCCACCTGATGACGCACGCGTTCTTCAAGGCGCTGCTGTTCCTGGGCGCGGGCTCCGTGATCATCGGCATGCACCATGACCAGGACATCCGCAACATGGGCGGCCTGCGCAAGTACATGAAGGTGACCTGGATCACCTCGCTGCTGGGCTCGCTGGCGCTGATCGGCACGCCGTTCTTCTCGGGCTTCTACTCGAAGGACTCGATCATCGAGGCCGTGCACGCCTCGCACCTGCCGGGCGCGAGCTTCGCGTACTTCGCGGTGGTGGCTGGCGTCTTCGTGACGGCGTTCTACAGCTTCCGGATGTACTTCCTGGTCTTCCACGGCAAAGAGAACTTCCACCATAAGCCGTTCCCGGGCGAGCACGACCATCACGATGATGATCATGGCGACCACCACGGCGACGCTCACGACCACACGCCGCATGAGTCGAAGTGGGTGGTGACGGTGCCGCTGGTGCTGCTGGCGATCCCGTCGGTGCTGATCGGCTTCTTCACGATCAAGCCGATGCTGCACGGCGACTTCTTCAAGGACTCGATCTTCGTGAACCACGAAGTCCATCACGCGATGGGCGAGCTGGGCGAGGAGTTCCACGGCGCCGTCGCGATGGCGCTGCACAGCGTGCAGACGCTGCCGCTGTGGCTGGCGATCGCCGGCGTGGCCCTGGCCTACTGGTTCTACATGATCAGTCCGTCGATTCCGGCTGCGTTCGCGCGCATCTTCCGCCCGATCGTGACCCTCCTCGAGAACAAGTACTACATGGACTGGTTCAACGAGAACGTGCTGGCCCGCGGCGCGCGCGCGCTGGGCGCCGGCCTGTGGAAGGGCGGGGACCAGGCCGTCATCGACGGCGTGCTGATCAACGGCTCGGCGCGCACGGTGGGCGGCGTCGCCGGCCTGGTGCGGCTGGTCCAGACCGGCCACCTGTACTGGTACGCGCTGGTGATGATCCTGGGTGTCGTCGGTCTGATGACCTGGCAGCTGTGGCCTTACATGGGGCCCCAATTCAAGGCCCTGTTCGGCCTCTGACGCGGGCGGAGAATAAGAATGTTGCTAAGTCTCTCCATCTGGCTGCCCATCGTGTGCGGTGGCCTGCTGCTCGCGCTTGGGCGCGACAACAACGCCGGCGCGGTGCGCTGGCTCGCGCTGGTCGGCGCGGTGCTGTCCTTCCTGGTGACGCTGCCGCTGATCAGCGGTTTCGACACCTCGACGGCGGCGATGCAGTTCGTCGAGGTCGCGACCTGGATCCCGCGCTTCAACATCCACTACCACCTGGGCGTGGACGGCATTTCGATGTGGTTCGTCCCGCTGACGGCCTTCATCTCGATCATCGTGGTGATCGCGGCCTGGGAAGTGATCGACACGCGGGTGCACCAGTACATGGGCGCCTTCCTGATCCTGTCGGGCCTGATGATCGGCGTGTTCTGCGCGCTCGACGGCATGCTGTTCTACGTGTTCTTCGAGGCCACGCTGATCCCGATGTACATCATCATCGGCGTCTGGGGCGGACCTCGTCGCGTGTACGCGGCCTTCAAGTTCTTCCTGTACACGCTGGCCGGCTCGCTGCTGATGCTGATCGCGCTGCTGTACCTGTACAGCCAGTCGGGCAGCTTCGAGATCCTGCTGTGGCACAAGCTGCCGCTGCCGATGTCGGCGCAGTCGCTGCTGTTCTTCGCCTTCTTCGCGGCCTTCGCGGTGAAGGTGCCGATGTGGCCGGTGCACACGTGGTTGCCGGACGCCCACGTGGAGGCGCCGACCGGCGGCTCGGTGGTCCTGGCGGCCATCATGCTGAAGCTGGGCGCCTACGGCTTCCTGCGCTTCTCGCTGCCGATCGCGCCTGACGCGGCCCGTCACTACGACTGGTTCATCATCGGCCTGTCGCTGATCGCGGTGGTCTACATCGGCCTGGTGGCCATGGTCCAGCGCGACATGAAGAAGCTGGTGGCCTACTCGTCGGTCGCCCACATGGGCTTCGTGACGCTGGGCTTCTTCATCTTCAACGAGCTCGGCGTCGCCGGCGGCCTGGTGCAGATGATCTCGCACGGCTTCGTGTCGGGCGCGATGTTCCTGTGCATCGGCGTCCTGTACGACCGCGTGCATTCGCGCGAGATCGCCGACTACGGCGGCGTCGTCAACACGATGCCCAAGTTCGCGGCGCTGGCGGTGTTCTTCGGCATGGCCAACTGCGGCCTGCCGGCGACGGCCGGTTTCGTGGGCGAGTGGATGGTGATCCTGGGCGCCGTCGGCCACAACTTCTGGATCGGCCTGCTGGCGGCCACGGCGCTGATCTTCGGTGCCGCGTACACGCTGTGGATGATCAAGCGCGTCTACTTCGGCGCGGTGACCAACGACAACGTCCGCAACCTGACCGACATCAACGGCCGCGAGTTCCTGATGCTGGGCGTGCTGGCGATCGCGACGCTCTTCATGGGCGTGTACCCGAAGCCGTTCACCGACGTGATGCATCCATCCGTCGACGCGCTGCTCAAGCACGTCGCGGTGTCCAAGATCCAATAAGGGCCCAACACAATGAACGACATGAACTGGGTCGCGGTCTATCCCGAAATCCTGTTGCTGGCGCTGGCCTGCGTGGTCGCGCTGGTGGACCTGTTCGTCACCGATGCGCGCCGCACGACGACCTACTGGCTGACGCAGCTCAGCCTGGCGGTGGTCGGCGTGATGCACTTCGCCGCGATGGGCGACGTGCCCACCGAGACGATGCAGGGCATGCTGGTCGTCGACCCGCTGAGCCACCTGCTCAGCGGCGTCAGCGCCGTCGCGCTGATCGTCACGCTGGTGTATGCGCGTCCGTATGCGGAATCGCGCGACATCCTCAAGGGTGAGCTGTTCACGCTGAGCCTGCTGGTGCTGCTGGGCGTCAACGTGATGGTGGCGGCCAACAACTTCCTGACGACCTACCTCGGCCTGGAGCTGATGAG
Source organism: Roseateles sp. GW821-FHT09G09 (assembly GCF_059415965.1). Lineage (NCBI taxonomy): Bacteria > Pseudomonadati > Pseudomonadota > Betaproteobacteria > Burkholderiales > Sphaerotilaceae > Roseateles > Roseateles sp. GW821-FHT09G09. Next base: position 393,249 of record NZ_JBWKOG010000007.1, read on the forward strand.
CCTGTCGCTGTACGCGCTGACGGCGCTGCGTCGCGATCACACGATCTCGACCGAAGCCGCGATGAAGTACTTCGTGCTGGGCGCGCTGGCCTCGGGCTTCCTGCTGTACGGCCTGTCGATGATGTACGGCGCGACCGGCTCGCTGTCGATCCCGCGCGTCTTCGAGGTCATCTCCACCGGCACCGTCAACAAGGGCGTGCTGGTGCTGGGCGTGGTCTTCGTCGTCGCCGGCCTGGGCTTCAAGCTGGGCGCCGCGCCGTTCCACATGTGGGTGCCGGACGTCTACCAGGGCGCACCGACGGCCGCGACGCTGCTGATCGGCGGCGCGCCCAAGCTGGCCGCGCTGGGCATGACCTTGCGTCTGCTGGTGGAAGGCATGCTGCCGCTGGCGACCGACTGGCAGCAGATGATGCTGGTGATGGCGGTGGCCTCGCTGGTGGTGGGCAACCTGGCCGCGATCGCGCAGAGCAACCTGAAGCGGATGCTGGCCTACTCGACGATCTCGCAGATGGGCTTCGTCGTGCTGGGCCTGGCGTCGGGCGTGGTGAACGGTCAACCGGACCTGCATGCGCTGAACGCCTACAGCTCGGCGATGTTCTATGCGATCACCTACGTGCTGACGACGCTGGGCAGCTTCGGCCTGATCATGCTGCTGGCGCGCCAGGGCTTCGAGTCCGAGCAGATCAGCGACCTGGCCGGCCTGTTCAAGCGCAGCCCGTGGTACGCCCTCGTGATGGCGATCTACATGTTCTCGCTGGCCGGCATCCCGCCGATGGTGGGCTTCTACGGCAAGCTGGCCGTGCTGCAGGCGATGGTCACGACGGGCCAGTCGCTCTACATCTGGCTGGCCGTGATCGCGGTGCTGCTGTCGCTGGTCGGCGCGTTCTACTACCTGCGCGTGGTGAAGGTCATGTTCTTCGATGAGCCGACCGATCGCAGCCCGCTGACGGCCCCTGTGGACGCCCGCGTGGTGATGTCGCTGAACGGCGTCGCCGTGCTGGTGCTGGGCCTGGTGCCGAGCGGCCTGCTGGCGCTGTGCAGCCAGGCCGTGACGCGCGCGCTGGCGCACTGATCGTCCGCGACGGATCACAAGGAGCACGCGCATGGGGCAGGGCGCTTCGGTCTGGACGGTGCTGGTGGTCGCGCTCATCGCGGCCAACCTGCCGTATCTGAGTTCGCGCATCCTGCTGGTCGGGCCGCGCCGCGATCCGAAGGCCGGCGGCTGGCGCCTGCTCGAGCTCTTCCTGCTGGCGCTGCTGACGCTGGCGGTGGGCTTCGGCCTCGAGTCGCAGCAGGGCCAGCGCTTCCCGCAGGGCTGGGAGTTCTACGCCGCCGCGCTCGCGATGTTCGTGACCTTGGGCTTCCCGGGTTTCGTGTGGCGCTACCTGCGCCGCTCGCGGGCCAAGGTGCGAGAGTTCGATGACGAAGAAGCTGCCTGACGCCAACCGACCCGAGGACGACGGTGTGATCGGCATTCCGCCGGCCGTCGACGCTGACGAGCATCTGCGCGAAACCCCGCTGTCGTCCGACTGGATCCTGCGGGGCCATTTCCTTCAGGTGAAGCGCGACCGCGTCGCGCTGCCCGACGGCCGGGAGGCCACGCGCGAGTACATCCGCCACCCCGGCGCCGCGGTGATCGTGCCGCTGTTCGACGACGGCCGCGTGCTGCTGGAGCGCCAGTACCGCTATCCGCTCGGTCGCGTGGTGCTGGAGTTCCCCGCGGGCAAGCTGGATCCGGACGAGAGCCCGCTGCGCTGCGCCGTGCGCGAGCTGTTCGAGGAGACCGGCTATCGCGCCCGCGAGTGGGCCTACGCGGGCGTGCTGCACAACGCGATCGCCTACGCGGACGAGCGCATCGAGATCTTCTTCGCACGCGGCCTGATCGCCGGCGAGCGGCAACTGGACGAGGGCGAGTTCCTCGACCTGCTGCCGGTGACCGAGGACGAGCTCGACCGCATGGCCTGCGACGGGCGCGTCACCGATGCCAAGACGCTGATCGGCCTGCAGTGGCTGCAGCGCTGGCGGGCCGGCGCATGGCCATTGGACTGGATGCCGGCGGACGCAGCGTCCAGCCGCTAGCATCGGTCCATCATGCTGGTACTGAACCTGGCCTGCGAGGCCGGCCATGCCTTTGAAGGCTGGTTCGCGTCTTCCACCGATTTCGAATCGCAACAGGAGCGCGGTCTCCTGAGCTGCCCGCTGTGCAACAGCGTCTCCGTGCGGCGGATGCCGAGCGCGCCGCGCTTGAATCTCTCTGCCACTGCGGAGCCCAAAGGTGCAAAGGCCGCTGCAAAGGCCGCTGCGAAGGCCGCCGAAGCCGGCGGCACGCGCGGAACCGAGACACCGCCGTCGCTCCCCCCGGGACCGGGCCTGCCGGACGGCGTGCCGCCGATCGCGGTCGAGCTGCAGAAGCAGGTGATGCAGGCGGTGCGCACGCTGATGGCGAAGACCGAGGACGTCGGCGACCGCTTCGCCACCGAGGCGCGCCGCATCCATTACGGCGAAGCCGAGGAGCGCGGCATCCGTGGCCGCGCGACGCTGGACGAGGCGCGCGAGCTCGCGGACGAGGGCATCGACATCGTCGCATTGCCGGTGCCCGACGCGCTGAAAGACCCTCTCCAGTAACGACCTGACGCCGCTTGGGATTGCGGGCGACACCGGTGCGGGTGTCGAATGCCCCGTCGCATCTCTTGAGGAATCAGGTTCATGAAGACTTTCCGTTTGCTCGTGTGCGCCGCGGCGGTGACCGCGTCCTTGACCTTCGCGCCGATGGCGCCGTCCCTGGCGGCCTCCGCCGCGCCGGTGGCCGCGCAGAACGGGATGGTGGTGACGGCGCAGCACCTCGCGACGCGGGTCGGCGTCGACGTGCTGAAGGACGGCGGCAATGCCGTCGACGCCGCGGTGGCGGTGGGCTACGCGCTCGCAGTGGTGTACCCGGCGGCGGGCAACCTCGGCGGCGGCGGGTTCATGACGATCCAGCTGGCCGACGGCCGCAAGACCTTCCTCGACTTCCGCGAGAAGGCGCCGCTGGCCGCGACGGCCAACATGTACCTCGACAAGGAGGGCAACGTCGTCAAGGGGCTGAGCACCCGCGGCCACCTCGCGGTGGGCGTGCCGGGCACGGTGTCAGGTCTTGAGTACGCGCGGGAGAAGTACGGCACGATGAAGCGCCCCGCGCTGATCGCGCCGGCGATCGCGCTGGCGGATCGCGGCTTCTCGCTGGACCAGGGCGACGTCGACATGTTCCAGACGGCGACCAAGGATTTCGAGGCCGACGCGGCCTCGGGCGCGATCTTCCTCAACAAGGGCAAGCCCTTCCAGGCCGGCGACAAGCTGGTGCAGAAGGACCTCGCGAAGACGCTGCGCGAGATCGGCGCCAAGGGCACCGACGGCTTCTACAAGGGCTGGGTGGCGAAGGCGCTGGTCGAGTCCAGCCAGTCGGGCAAGGGCATCCTGACGCAGGCCGACCTGGACCAGTACCAGACGCGCGAGCTGCCGCCGGTGGAATGCGACTACCGCGGCTACCACGTCGTGTCGGCGCCGCCGCCGAGCTCGGGCGGCGTGATCATCTGCGAGATGCTCAACATCCTCGAGGGCTATCCGCTGCGGCAGCTCGGCTGGGGATCGGCGCAGGGCGCGCACTACCAGATCGAGGCGATGCGCCATGCCTACGTCGATCGCAACAGCACCCTGGGCGATCCCGACTTCGTGAAGAACCCGCTGCAGCGGCTGCTGGACAAGGGCTACGCGGCGAAGATCCGCGCGGCGATCGATCCGGCGAAGGCGGGCGTGTCCATGGACATCAAACCCGGCGTGGCGCCGCATGAGGGCAGCAACACGACGCACTACTCGATCGCGGACAAGTGGGGCAACGCGGTGTCGGTGACCTACACGCTGAACGACTGGTTCGGCGCCAAGGTCACGGCGGCGAAGACCGGCGTGCTGCTCAACAACGAGATGGACGACTTCACCTCCAAGGTCGGCGTGCCCAACATGTACGGCCTGGTCCAGGGCGAGGCGAACGCCATCGCGCCCGGGAAGCGGCCCCTGTCGTCGATGAGCCCGACGATCGTGACCAAGGATGGCAAGCCGGTGATGGTGGTCGGCACGCCGGGCGGCAGCCGCATCATCACGGCGGTGCTGCAGACCATGCTCAACGCGATCGACTTCGACATGAACGTGCAGGAGGCGGTGGATGCGCCGCGCTTCCACCAGCAGTGGCTGCCGGACGTGACCAACGTCGAGCCGTACGCGTTCTCGCCGGACACGCGCAAGCTGCTGGAGGGCATGGGCCACAAGCTGGGCGCGCCGCATCCGGCCAACCACCTGGCGGCGATCATCGTCGGCGCGCCGTCGCTGGCGGGCAAGCCGGTCGGGAACAACCGCTTCTACGGCGCGAATGATCCGCGCCGCAACACGGGGTTGGCGGCGGGGTATTGAGTCGCCGCGGCGCTGCGGCGCTGCGGCGCTGCGGTGCCGAGGTGCCGAGGTGCCGCCCGACGCCTTCAATCAAAGGGCGGCACGGCGAAGGGCGGCATGCACCGGCTATTGCGGGGCTGACGCCGGACCGGCGGGTTCCGCAGCCGCCGGGCCGCTCCACGGCTTCAAGGCCTCGTAGCGCTGCGGCAGCGTCAGCGCGTCCCCCCACGACCCGTAGGTCGGATTGGGAATCGGCACCCACGAGAGGCCCCAGCGCTTCGCGTGCGTCGAATCGACGTAATTCTTGCGCGGCACGAAGTCGTTGAGGTCGTCGCCGACGAGCATCGCGATGCGGTGCGTGCGCGCGACCGCGTAGCGTCTGGCGCTCTTGTCGGAGTCGGACCATTCGATGCGGTCGCGGCGCAGCATCAGGTCTTCCGGCGCGACGGCACGGCCCAGCACGCGCTCCAGATTCGCGAGCGTCTGGGCCTTCTGCGGGCAGGCGACATGGAAGCCGTCGGGACCGTAGGAACCCTGGAGGGGGCAGGTCCGGTTGGTGATGAAGACGACGCGGAATCCGAGCGTCCTGGCACGGTCGATGAACTCAGGCGCGCCCGGGATCGCGGTCGCCTGCGCGGAGGCCACCCAGGCGGCCCAGGACGCGCTGTCGTAGGGCTTGCCGGCGCGGATCCGCCAGGCATCGTAGGGCGAGTTGTCGACCACCGTCTCGTCCACGTCCAGCACGATCGCCGGTGGCTTGCGGGTGAAGCCGCCTTGCTCGGCCTGCTCGAGCGACGCGGTCTCGTGCGTGGCCGTGCGGGCGGCGGCCAGGCGGGCGGTTGCGGCGCGGAAGACCGCGAGCGTGGCAGCCCGGCGCTCCACCGCGGTCTGGAACCACAGGGTGGCCGTCACGCCTTCGCGACCGACGATCGGAGGTTCCTCGGCGGGCGCTGACGCGGCCACCGCGGCCGTCGCGGCTGGCGGGGCCCCTGTGGCCTCAGCGGCCATCGCGGTCGATGGGGCCACCGAGGCCATGGCGGTCATCGCGCCCAGCGCGCTCATTGCCGCGAAGGCGGCCAGCGGGGGGCGTGTGAGGCGGGTTCGAATCGCTGCGAGGCGCATGCCGGGGCTTTCTCGGTAGTCGGAACGCGTCGATTGTCCGGCGGTCCAGCGTCCTACGGACTGATGATGCGCGCCCGCGTGGCGCGGGATATACGGCCACGTCGCCCACTTGTCTCCCGCCATGCAAGCTCCCTCTCCCGGCTTTCCCGGCTCTCGCGGCTCTCGCGGCTCTCCCGGCTCGCTCGGCTCTCCCGCGACCCATCGACGCGGCGGCCGTGCCTGGCTGTGGATCGCCGTCGTCTGGTGCGCGCTCGCCACCGCCGTGGCCCTGTGGCAGCCGCCCGGGCCGGTGAGCTCGGCGATGCCGGTCACGCGCGCCGAGCGCGGCCTCTGGGACTGGTGGCGACTTCCCGTCGAGCGCAACGCGTTCCGCCGTCTGCCCGATGTCAGCGGCGTCTTCACGTCGATCGCGGTCGATGCCGGCGGCAGCCACTGGTGGCTCGCCGGAGAGGGCGGCGCGTTGGTCGAGACCCGCGACGGCGGTGCCACCTGGGAGCCCTTGTCGACCGGCTCCGACCGCCTGCTCACGGCCCTGCACGCGAGCGCCGACGGCCGGCGCCTGTGGGCCGTCGGTGAGCGCGGCACGGTCCTGGCTTCCGACGACGGCGGCCAGCGCTGGCGCATGCAGACGTCCGGCACCGATCGCCAGTTGCGCGCCGTCCAGTTCGCGTCGGACGCGCGCACCGGATGGGCGGTCGGCGACGACGGCGCGGCGATCGCCACGGACGATGGCGGCACGACATGGCGCCCGATGGCGGGCCTGGGGACGTCCCGGCTGAAGGACGTGCGATTCGAAGCGGCCGGTCGCCTGGGCCTGGTGGTCGGCGACGGTGGGCTCGTGTTCCTCACGGAGAACGGCGGCGCGCGCTGGCTGAGCCTCGAAGCCAGACCGCCGGCCCTCGTGCCGTCGAGCATCGCCCAATCGGCGACAGTCACGTCGACGCCCGTCCAGTCGTCGCCCGTCCAGTCGTCGCCCGTGCCATCGATCCCTGTGCAGTCCAGCCCGGTGCAGGCGGCGCAGGCGCAGCCCAGCTTGCAGACCTATCCGTCCGACGACTGGGTGGCCGCCGCGCTGACCGCCGACGGGCAGCGGATCGGGCTGGCGAGCCAGCAGGGCCGTTTCTCGTGGTCGAGTGATCGCGGCAAGACCTGGTCTTCCCCGACGGATCTCGCCGTGCTCATGCCGGAATCGATCGCCTTCAGCGCCGACGGCCGTCATGGCGCGGCGGTCGGCGCCTTCGGCGGGCTTGCCACGTCGGTGGATGGGGGCAGGACCTGGCGGACCCAGGACAGTCCCGAGTTCAGGCTGCTGGTCGCCAGCCGGGTCGCCGACGACGGGCAACGCGCCTGGGCGCTCGGGAAGAACGGCTACCTGATCACGTCCGAGGATGGCGGACTGGCCTGGGCGCCGGCCATGCGGCGGGCGCTGAACACGCTGACGAGCGTCGGCTTCTCCGACGACGGCAGACGCGGCTGGGCGGTCGGCCTCGGCGGCACCGTGCTGAAGACCGAGGACGGCGGCAAGACCTGGCACCGGCAGTCGGCGGGGACCGGCGCGGCGCTGGGTCTGCTGCACGTCAGCGCGGACGGCGGGAAGGCCTGGGCGATGGACGTCGACGGCAAACGCGTGCTCCAGACAACCAACGGGGGCGCGTCGTGGGAGCCTGGCAACATGACCACGCCGGACGCGCGGGCAGCCATGCAGCGCCCGCGCCAATCGCTGCAGCCGCCGATGCCGCTGCCCTTGGGTGTGCGCTCGGGCCACATCGGCGCGGACGGCCTGCGCGGCTGGGCGGTCGGCGAAGGCGGGCTGTTGCTGGCCACGCGCGACGGCGGCCGCAACTGGGACGATCCCCGCGCCTACGCGCGTTATCCAGCGCCGTGGTACTGGCTGGCCTTGCTGCTGGCGGTGCCAATGTTCCTGCGCGCCTGGCGGCTTTTCACGCAGGCGCACCAGACCGTGATCGGCATGGCCGACACGCCGGCCACCGACGCGGCGCTGACCGACCCGCGGCAGGACCGGCTCAACTTCGAGCCGCTCGCCGCGGGCATCTCCCGCTTCCTGCGCAATCCGGCGACCGAGCCGCCGCTGACGCTGGCCATCACCGGCGACTGGGGCTCGGGCAAGAGCTCGCTGATGGGGCTGATCTGCGCCGATCTGCGCAAACACGGCTCGCGGCCGATCTGGTTCAACGCCTGGCACCACCAGAAGGAAGATCACCTCTTCGCCGCGCTGCTCGGCGCGTTGAGCAAGCAGGCGCCGCCGCCCTGGCTGAGCCTCGACGGCATTGGGTTCCGGCTGCGCCTGCTGTGGCTGCGCTCGCGCAAGCACTGGGTCTTCACCCTGCTGCTGTGCACGGCGGTGGCGGCGCTCATCACCTTGCACCTCGGCATGAACGACGCCGTGGCGGAGACGCAATTGTTGCGGCGGCTCGGCGACCTGCTGACGTCGCTCGGAGACCTGGGGAGCGCGAAGACCGCCGGCGCATCCACGACCGCGGCGACCGCGGCGACCGCGGCAAATGCGGTGACCGCGCCGCCCGTGCCCTGGGCCGGCTGGCTCGCGCTGCTGACCGTCGCCGGCACGACGCTGGCCGCGCTGCGCAAGGCGCTGACGGCCTTCGGCGCCGATCCCGCCGCGCTGCTGGCCGGCGGGCTTCAAGGCATGAAGCCCAAGCTCGCCGCCGAGCAGAACAGCTTCCGCACGCGCTTCGCCGAACAGTTCGGCGAGGTCTCGCAGGCCTTGCCCGAGCGCATCGTCGTCGTCATCGACGATCTCGACCGCTGCCGGCCGGAGGCGGTGCTGGAGATCATGGAGGCGGTGAACTTCCTGACCTCGTCGGGACAGTGCTTCGTGCTCTTCGGCATGGCGACGGACAAGGTGCAGGCGGCGCTGGCGATCGCGTTCGAGCGCATCGCCAAGGAGTTGGCGAGCGGCGCCAACGACGAGAAGGATCCCGAGGCCGCCGCGCGCAAGCAGCGCCGCAGCTATGCGGCCAACTACCTGCAGAAGTTGATCAACCTCGAGATCAAGGTCCCGACCGAGCAGTCGTACGAGGCGTGGCGGCTGCTCACCGACGATCCGGCGACGGCGGTGTCGCCCTCGTGGCGCGCACAGGCGATGGACGGGCTGCGCCGTCATGCGATGTGGCTGGCGCTCGCGGTGGCCATCGCCGTCGGCGTGAGCCTGGGCGTGCTGCTGCGTCCCGACGCGCCGCAGACGGACGAGCGCGCGATAGCACCGGCGCCATCGGCGTCGTCGTCACCCGCGCCCTCGACGGCGCCGGCGGCCAGCGCGCCGTCCGCGTCCGGTGCGTCGTCCTTCCCGGGGCAGTCGGCCTCCGACCCCACGCTGGCCTGGGGCGTGTCGCCGGCCCAGTCGCCGACGCGGGTGCTGGTGCAGTCCGGCCAGGAGAGCCACGCGGACGAATGGATCGCCGCGGCGGTGCTGGCCGTCGGCGCGGCGCTGGCGGGCCTGCTGCTGTGGCGCGCCGCGAGCCGGCGCCATCGCGAGGCGACCGATTCGAAGGACTTCCGCGACGCGCTCAAGGTCTGGACCGAGCTGGTCCGCGAATCCGCGCACACGCCGCGCGCGGTGAAGCGCTTCGGCAACAAGCTGCGCTACTTCGAGATGCTCCAGCAAGGCGAGGAACGCGACCGCACGCTGCTCGACGACCTCAAGGCGAGGTTGCGCCGGATGACCGCGAAACGCGACGGCCCCATGCCGGTGGAGACGGCCACGCCTCGCACCGAGCCGAATCGCCGGATCGCCGCGCCGCAACTGGTGGCGCTGGGCGCATTGCACGAGGTCTTCGGGACGCAATGGCTGGTCCAGCAACTCGCGTTATCGCGGTCCGGTGCTGAAAGCGATCTGCCGCCGGGAGGCGCTCAGTTGTTGGGCAATCGGTTGATCAAGACGCACACGGCGTTGTTCTCCACGGACTGGCCGCCGAGCTTTGAAGAAATGCAGACCTTCGCACGCCTGCTCGATGGCATCCGCATGCCCGGCGAGTCGGAAGAACTCGACATGCGCCGATCGGGGACCGCCGTGCCGTCACCCAACGCGCCCTCGAGTCCAGGGACGGATTCGCCGTCGAGCTTTGCCTCCAGCGCACCCCCGCGCGATCCGGCCTAGGAGCTGCATGGCGATGCGACCCTGCGGCCCATGAACGAGGCGGCGGCCACGACCGCGTCAGCGCGCCTGATCGACGCACTGGCCGCCGCCGATGTCTCCCGGCGGTCCTCGATGGGACCGCTGGCGGGGAGCCAACGACCCGCCTCTCCGGTGGCGATGTTCGTCGGCGCGCCGGCCTGAAGAGTTCCTTCACGCCTGCGCGGCGGCCAGCAGGTCGCGCGGATGGACCATCAGTTCGCGCACGGCGCGCAGCGTCACGTACTGGCGCAGGACCGAGGTGAACGCGGGCGATTCCAGCAGCAGGCGCCACACCGGGCTCAGCAGTTGCGGATCGGCCGGCGCGCCGTCCTCGAGCAGGCCGGCGAAGTCGAGGCTGGCCTCGGCGGACAGCAGCTGCATGCGGCTCGCCGCGTTGAGCAGTCGCGGCGTGCGTTCCTCCGGACCGTCGCAGCAATAGAGCACGGCGCGCGCGAGTGCGCCTTCCTCGGTGGGCAGCGCGCTCAACGAGGCGCCGCGCAGGCGGACCTCGCCGTCGTTGGAGGCGAACCCATAGGTCGTGTCGATGTCGGCCTGCGACAGCAGGCGCAGGCCCCGCAGGAGTCGCGGCAGGTCGGTGGTCGCGGCGTCCGGCGAGGCCTTGGCCTCGATGAGCAGGCAGAGGTCCCAGTCCTTGCCGGTCCCTGTGACGACCTCGCCGATCCCTGCGGCAACTTCGCCGAGCCCTGTGACGACGTCGCCGTCGTGGCGACGAAGCAGCGCCACGTCCCACTCGCTCTTCGCGCGTTGGGCGTCGCCGGGGAAGGAGGCCGGGATCCGCAGCGAGGTCGCGACCCGGTAGCGCGACGTCCCGGCCTCGGCGTTCATCCGGATGACGAGCGCGCCGAGCGCCTCGGTGGCCAGCGTTTCCACCGCGTCGCCGCGATGCTGGGCGTCGGCGCCGCTGGCGGCGGCCTGCTCGCTGCCCGCGACCGGGCCGCGACGATCCCAGAGGGCGCGATAACGCGTCACCAGCGGGTCGGACGACACGCTGTCGAGTCGGCGCAGGCGCGTCAGCGCGGCTTCGGCGGACAGGCGCTCCAGACCGCGATGGAGCAGGTCCTCCGCGCGCACGTCGGGGGCCTGGCGCAGCGCGGCGATGACGTCGGACACCCGCGTCCAGTCGCTCGCCGCGGCCGCGGCGTGCAGCGCGAGGAGCGCCTCGCGCGTCGATCCCGGCGATCGACGCTGCGTCTTCTCGGGATGCGCGAGCGCGTTGACCGCGGCGCGAACCGCGCGGCGATCGCGTTCGACGTGCGCGCTGAGCGAGGCGTATTCGCGCACCACGGGCGACCGATGGCGCAGGACCATGGCCTGGAAGGCGGGATCGCCGCAGCCGTCGATGCAGCCATTGCCTCCGTTGCCGTCATTGCCTCCATTGCCACCACTGCCTCGATTGCCACCACTGCCGCCATTGCCGCCGCCGCCGTCGTCGCCGCCGTCGTCGTCGCCGCGATCCTTGAGCGGGCGCATCGCCTCCTCGATCAGTCGGGCGAGTGCGCTCAGGAAAAGCGTCCGCACGGCGTCCGCCGGTGTCGATCCGGCGGCAAGCGCCGCGCGCGCGTGCTCAATGGCGACGGACAGCGCGGTGGCTGGGCCGCGAACGCGCGCGTCGTCCAGGCTTGCCGGCAACACCGGCGCACGGTAGCGACGCACCGTCTTCCTCAGCGCGTGATCGAGCAACGGCGACAGCGTCGGTGATGGCGGCTGCCCCGAACCGGGCGCGGCGTGGGACGGAGGCATCGTCGGCGGGCTCATGAGAAGCAGGGCGCGTCATGCGGGCATCGAGTGGCGGAGGGCGGCCGCGAGGACCGGACAATGGCAGCCGAGTGTGCCTCATCGCCCGGTCTGACCGCGCGGCGCATGGCAACATCGCGGTTCAGACCGACCACAGCCTCCGCCCATGCGTGCCCCATCGCTTCCGATCCTGCTCACCGCCGTTTTCGCCGCCGTTTTCTCCGCCGGGGTCGCCGTGCCGACCGGCGCCTGGGCGGACCCGCTGCCGCCGGCCGCGAAGGCCGAGGTCACCGCGCTGCTCGGCAAGTTGACGGCCTCGTCGTGCGAGTTCAACCGCAACGGCGACTGGTTCTCCGCCGCCGAGGCGAAGTCCCACCTCGAGCGCAAGCTGAGCTACCTTGAAGACAAGCACCTCGTGAAGACCGCCGAGCAGTTCATCGACCTCGGCGCGTCCAAGAGCAGCATGAGCGGCAAGCCCTACCTCGTGCGCTGTGGCGGCGCGGCGCCGGTCGAGAGCAAGACCTGGCTCACCCGCGAACTCGTGGCCGTGCGCGCCGCGGGGAAGGGCGCGTCGGCGCCTTCGCTCGCGCGCTGAGCCCATCGTGCCGAAGCGCCGACGCTGAAGTTCCCGGGCCGAGTCGCTTCAGCGGGTGAGGTTCGCCTGGAGCTTGCCCAGGATCGCGTAGGCCGCATCCACCCGCTCCGGGATCGGCCAGCTCCGGTTGCCCAGCAGCACGACGCCGATGCGCTGCGTCGGCACGAACACGACGTAGGCGCCGAAGCCGCGCGTCGAGCCGGTCTTGTTGAACAGCCGCGGTCCCGGCGGCGTCGGGTCCAGCGGCTTGACCGCCGTCGTCGCGCGCCCGAGCGCGTTGCCCGCCTGGAGCTGCGTCAGCGACACCGGCCACGGGTACTGCTCCCAGCCCAGTCCCTGCGTCATGCCGTCGACCTGGAAGTGGCCGATGTGCGTGGCTTCGACGGCCTGGCGGGTCCTCGCGTCGAGGGCGCCGGGATCGATGTTGAGCTGCATGAAGCGCACCAGGTCCGCCGCCGTCGTCTTGATGCCGTAGGACTCCGAGTCGAACGCACCCGGCGAGACTCGCACGGCCATGTCCTGGACCACACCCTGATGCTCGACCTTGTCGTAGCCCGTGGCGTAGTCGGGCACGGCCGTCGTCGGCACGCGCAGGTACGTCTCGCGCAGGCCCAGCTTGGGCAGCAGGTCGGACTCGACCGCGTCCGCGTAGTCGCGCCCCATCGCCGCGGCGGCCGCGCGACCGAACAGGCCGATGCTCGGATTCGAATAACGACGTTTCTCGCCCGGCGCGAAGTCGGGCTTCCACTGCTGGAGGTAGCGCAGCAACGAGGCCTCGTCGATCACCGCGTCCGGCACCTGCAGCGTCAGGCCGCCGGCCGTGTAGGTGACGAGGTTCAGCAGCGTCGCGCGGTCGATCGGGCGGCCCTTCAGCGCGGGCAGGAAACGGCTGGGATGGTCCGACAGCTGGAGCTTGCCTTCCACCAGCGCCTTCGCGCCGAGCGTCGCGTTGAAGGTCTTGCTGACCGAGCCGACCTCGAACAGCGTCCTGTCGTCCACCGGCTTGCCGGACTGCTTCGACGCGACGCCGTAGTTGAAGACGAAGGACTGTCCGCCGACTGTCACGCCGACGGCCATGCCGGGGATGTCGTTCTTTGCCATCATCGGCCGGACCGCCGCGTCGACGGCCGCGCGAATGGCGGCAGCGTCAGGCGCCTGCTCGGGCGCGGCCTGCGCGGCGCAGAGCGCCAGACCGGCGGCGGCGAGCGCCGCCAGTCGTGTCGTCGATCGCGCCGCGGCGCGTGAGATTCCCTGCATCGATGAAGCCTCGTGGAGTCGTTGGATCGGGCCGCGCGAGTGGCGCGGCGTTCATCCCGGACCTTAGAGGCTGGCGCGAAGCCGTGAAGGCGAAAGGCGCGTTACGGGCGATCGCCGTAACGCGCCCTGACTGCCGAGCGCGCCGGCAGCATCGAGCGCGCCGTGCGACCTCTCCGCCATCGCCTCAGTTCAAGGCTGGATCTCGAAGACCAGCATCTGGTTGCGATCCGTCAGCGAGTCCGCCGTCGGGAAGTTGTCGTCGGCGACGACGACCAGGCTGCGCTTGCCGTTGGGCAGCTTCGGCCCGAAGGTCATGCCTTCGAGGTTGGCGATGCCGCCGAGCTGCGTCTTCAGCGTCTCGAAGTCCAGCACCAGCTTCTTGGTCACCGGCGTCGCGCCGGTCAGCGAGCTTGCCGTCAGCACGTTGGTCGCGTTGGCGGTGTCGATCTCGTAGAGCCGGACCTGGTTGCCGACCACGCCGACCGAGAAACTGCGCTCCAGCACCAGGAAACGCGTCGCCGACAGCGCCAGGATCTCCGTCGGGCCGTTGACCGTGAACTGGTCGGCCGGCACCGGCGTGGCCTGCACCTTCTCGATCGGATAGACGTATTGCGCGTTGGCCACGCCGCTCGCGCGATCGAAGCGCGTCAGGCGCGAGGCGCTGCCCGCAGACGGCGTCGGCGCGGCGCCGTCCTGGATCAGCGCGCCTTCCATCAGCACCCACGCCGACTGGGCGTCCGGCGAGAAGCTCAGGCCTTCGAAGACCAGGTTGCCGCGCGGACCCGTCTCCTGCGCGCTCATCTGGAACATGGCCGGCAGGGTGTACTCGCGCACTGCGTTGCCCTGCGGCGAGATCTCGCGGATGAAGGGGTTGATCACGCGCGGCGGCGCGCTCGTCAGCGTGCGGTCGCCCTCGCTGAGCCAGACCCAGTTGCCGGTGACCGGATCCACGCGGACCGACTCGGGGTCGGCGACCTTCGCGTCCGGCACCTTGGGATAGACGCTGCCGTCCGGCTGCTTCATCGTCACCACGCCGGTGAAGTTCACGGCGCTGAAGGTGCTCGTGTCGAAGCTCAGCTTGGCGGTGTAGAGGCGGGGCGCGCCGGCGGAGTCCGTCGTCGTGCGGTCGTCGCTGATCAGCACGTAGGTGTCGGTCTTGGGGTCGTAGTCGACGCCGGACAGCCCTCCGACGACCGTGCCGGCGTAGTCCATCCGACGCGGCAGCACCTGCTGGCCGATCAGGCGCAGGCTGGAGACGGTGATGTCGTTGTTGCCGTTGAGCGGCGCGCCGGCGTCGTCGTCGCTGCCGCCGCAGGCGGCCAGGGCCGCGGTGGCAAGCATCAGCGGCACCAGGCGCAAGGCGGCGAGACCGTTCCGCGCGGCGAGCACGGTCGTTCCGGTGGGTGGGGTGCCAAGGCCGCTGGCCCTCACCCCCGCCCTCTCCCGCAAGCGGGAGAGGGAGCAAGAGGTGGGCCGGTGGAAGGAGAGCGTCGAGGAGAGGGACATGACAGCGATGAAGGTCGTGATGCGTGTCATGTTCGTTGCGCCAGGTTGCGCCGAGGTGACAAGCCGTCGCTATCATTCGCACCCGCCGCGCCGCATCATTTCGAAACACATGGCCGGCCGATCAGGGAGAAGAAGTCATGCGAGCCGTGCTGCTCATCATCGTTGTCGCCGTCCTGGGCGTCGTCGGCTGGAAGAAGCGCGACGAGATCCCGTTCCTGCGCGACGCCGCGCGCGAGGTCGAGCGCCAGGCCGACAAGGTCGAGCTGCCGAAGATCCGCTTCGACAACGATCCGGCCGCGACCTCCGACGCTCCGCAGGCCAAGCCGTCGTCCGGCGTTCCGCGCCGTTGCGTGGTCAACGGCAGCGTGCTCTACACCAACGACGCCTGCCCCGCGGGCAGCACCGAGCAGAAGGTCAAGGGCGGCACCATCACCGTCATGCCCGCCTACAAGGCGCCGCCGGCGCCCGAGTCGGCCAGCTCTGGCATCCCCAACGCCCGCGACCTGCTCAAGCCCAAGGGCGGCACGCTGAAGGACCAGGCGCACGAGAAGGCAATGGAAGGCCTTTGAAGCCTTCATGGGCTCCGAAGCCTCTAAGCCTCTGAGCCTCTGAGCCTCTGAGCCTCTGAGCGTCTAAGCGTTGGACGCCAACTGCGCTTCGGCGACCGCCTGTCGCGAGGTTCACGCAGGGTCAGGTCTTGCGTCCCACCTTGCCGACCGTCTTGACCGGCAGCACTGCCAGCAGCGCGCGGCCCACGCCGAAGACGGCGATGCCCAGGCTCCAGGCGAGCAGCTTCACCAGCGAGCAGGCGCTCATGACCAGCAGCGCCACGCCGGCGAGGCGGGGCATGCCGAGGGTGTCGATCACGACCGCGGCCAGCGTCGACAGGTCCTCCAGCGCGTCGGCGCCGAAAGCCAGCGCCGGCAGCCAGCCGATGGCCAGCAGCAGCCGCGAGCGGGATGCGCCCGGGCGGCGCCATCCCGCCAGCCACGTGAACACGCGCGACGCCAGCCGCGATAGCAGGTAGGCGGCCGCCAGCAGGAAGAGCAGGTCCCAGGCGAGGCCCCAGAAGATGCCCGCGCGGTTCTGGCGGATCCAGTCGAGGTGATCGGGCCAGCCGTGGACCAGGACGTGGACCAGGAAACCCGCCTGGTGCCGGGCGAATTCCCACGGCGCCGCCGCGCTGCGCACCAGGCATTCCCACCAGCCGCCCGGCGCGGGCAGCCTCGACTGCAGGAAGGGCAGCTGTTGCAGGTTCCAGCCGGAGAACAGCAGGAGGACCGCGGCGGCGACGACCGCGAACAGCAGCCACGGCAACGACCGCCGTTCGTCCCAGACGCTGGGGCCCTGGAACGGGGCCGGCGGGGACTGGGGCAGCACGTCGACCGGGATCTTCTGCCTGCCCTTGGGGATGCGCACGATCTCCGTCGACATGCGCCGCACCGTCATGCCGGCGAGCGCCCAGAGCGGCGTGTCGTGGAGCGCGTCGTGGCGCAGCGGCAGAGTGCCCACGAAGGACTCCGCCAGCGGCATGCCGAAGGCGTCGCTGCCGGCGGGCAGGCTGGACAGCGGCGGGACGCCGAGCTCCTGCGCCACCTCGTTGACCATCCACACCATCGAGGCGTCCGGCAAGCCCGTGCGGCCATGGGGATAGCGCCGGCTGTCCTCCGATGCCGCCGGATAGCTGCCGCCGACATCGCAATGCACGCCCGGGAACCAGAGCTGGCGCAGCGTGCGCGTGATCGGGCGGTCGAAGCGGTCGACCGCGGGGATGTCGACGCGGCTCGGCGAGTCGTAGACCCGCGGCAGGAAGGGCCAGCGGTGCTCGTCGAAGGCCAGCGCGTGGCGGACGTTGAGCATGTGCCGCTTGTCGGCGAAGGTCGCCGTGGCCGGGTTGTCCCGTGAGCCGAACGGCGGCAGGCCGACCGATTCGACGGTGTCCCAGACGCCGACCCAGAAGACGTCCGCCGGACGCGCGAAGTTGCGCCGGACCTGCTCGGCGAGCCGGTTGCGCGTGGCCGCGGTGGCCTCTTCGCCGCCCTGGGCGCCGCGTGCGCCTTCCTGTCCCGGCCTCGCGAAGCCTCGGTGCAGGGCGCGGGCCAGCGCGCGCTGCCAGTTCTTGCGGCCTTCGGCCTGTTCCTCGATCGGCGGCTGCGAGAAGTAGATCCGCACCAGCGTCGGGATCAGCTCCTCGTGCTCGGGACGCAAGATGCCGAAGAGGTTGACCATGCCCACGATCGCGCGCGCGGTGAAGGCGCCGCGCGAGAAACCGAAGCAGAAGATGCGGTCGTCGATGCGCTCGTCGAAATGGCGCATCAGGAAGCGGTAGCCCTCGCCGATGTTGTCGTAGACGCCCTGGCCTGAGGCCAGGCCGGCGATGCGCGCCCAGCGGCGCTTGATCAGGTCGATGAGGCCGGTGGGCGGGGCGGCGTCGGGCGAACCGACGCCGGGGTCGTAGTACGACAGGGTCTCGATCGTCGGCCGTTGGCTGCGCAGGTAGCCGAACAGCTTCAGGACGTTGGTGTCTTCGATGCCGCCGGTCAGCGTGTTGTTCGTGCCGTCGCAGAACAGCACGAGGTTGCGCTGTCTGGGGGCGGCGCTCGTGCCTTTGCCTGTGCCCGTGCCTGTCCCTGCGCCCGCGTCCATATGTCCGTCCCCCGCTGTGTTTCTTCTGGCGAAAGGCGAAGGCTAGGCCGGATGGGCGCGGCGGTCATCCCCGAATGAAGGGACGCGGGAAAACACCCCGTGCCGCAGGCGGCGCGCCCGCGCCGACGGCATCCGGGCTGAGGCACCATCCGGGCATGCCGCTTTCCGATCCGCAACTTTTCGTCGACGGTGTCGCGCGCCGCGGGCGCCGCATGACGGCCTGGCTGATCGGCGCCAACCTCACCGTCGGGCTGGTGCTGGGCGCGCTCGTGGCGCATGTGCTGGCCACCTCCCACCGCGCCTACGCGGCGCAGGCGCGCGATGTGTCCGAAGGGCTGGCCGCCGTCGCGCAGCTCAACGTCGCCGCCGAGATGGGGCGTGTCGACGCGGTCCTGCGCGCGACCGCGGCAGAGATGGAGCGGCTGCTCGACGCGCCGGGCGGCGTCTCCGACGCGATGCTGAACGACGTGCTCAACGCGCGCTACGGGCTGCTCTTCGGCATCGAATCCCTCCGTGCCGCCGACGCGTCCGGACAGGTGCGCTGGGGCACGCGCCTGCCGGCGGGCATGCCTGCGCAGATCGCCGATCGCGACTTCTTCATCCAGGCCCGCGACCTGTCGAAGCCGCTGACGCAGGTCACCGGCCCGCTGGTCTCGCGCGTGTCGGGCAACTGGGTGATCGGCTTCGGACGGCCGCTGGTCGCGCGTGGCCGATTCGCGGGCATGCTCTACGTGACTGTGGGCGTCGATCATTTCCGGCATCTGTTCGAGCGCTACGACCTCGCGCCGCTCGACGCGATGACGCTGCGCCGCGACGACCTGCGCCTGGTCGCGCGCATGGCGCCGGGCAGCCCGGCGCAGGGGGAGATCGGCGAGCGACAGGTCTCGCGCGAGCTGCGCGAGATGCAGGCCGCGCAGCCGCGCCAGGGGACCTTCGTGTCGACGGTGACGATCGACGGGCAGGACCGCACCACGGCGTACCGCGCACTGGACGACTGGCCCTTCATCGTCTACGCCGGGGTGAACAACGAGCGCTTCTTCCAGACCTGGCGCCAGCAGGCGTGGACGGTGGTCTCGCTGGCGGTGCTGGCGTGGCTGCTGGTGGCGCTGGCGACCTGGCAGGTCCATCGCGCCACGCGGCGGCAGGACCGGGCGATGCAGGCGCTGGCGGAACAGGGCAGGCGCATCCAGGCGCTGCAGCGCGAACAGTCGGCCATGCTCGACAGCGACCTGGTCGGCATGGCGAGGATCGCGCGGCGCACGATCACCTGGCGCAACCGGGCGGTGGAGCGGCTGCTCGGCTATGGCCCCGGCGAGCTGCAGGACATGCCGGCGCGGATCTTCTACTGGGACGACGAGCAGTACGAGGAGATGGGCCGGCAGGTCTACGCGGCGGTGACCGAGCACGGCTATTACCGCTCGCAGATCCGGATGCGCAGCAAGACCGGCGAGGCGGTGTGGGTGGACTTCGGCGCGGTGCCCTTGTCCGACACCGAGGTCTTCGCGATGGCGGTCGACATCACGGCGATGAAGGCGGCGCACGAGGACATGGCCCACGCCGCCTTCCACGACGCGCTGACGCAGCTGCCCAACCGCTTGCTGCTGTACGACCGGATCGAGCAGGCGCTGGCGATGGCGCGGCGCGAGCGCAAGCGGGTGGCCGTCTGCTACCTGGACCTGGACGGGTTCAAGGCGGTCAACGACGCGCAGGGGCACGATGCGGGCGATCAACTGCTGCAGACGGTGGCGGCGCGCCTGACGGCGTGCATCCGGCCGCTGGACACGGCGGCGCGGCTGGGCGGCGACGAGTTCGTGCTGGTCCTGACCTGCGTCGAGGACGATGAATGGCGGGCGGCGCTGGCGCGGGTGGTCGACGCGATCGGCGCGCCCGTCGTGCTGTCGTCCGGCACGGTGGTGACGGTGGGCGTGACCGCCGGGGTCGCGGTGTTCTCGCCGGACGACGAGGCCGGCGCGCATGAGCTCATCGAGCGCGCGGACCACGAGATGCTGCGCGGGAAGCGGGATGGGAAGGGGCGGGTGAGGGGCGGTGAGGGGAACCGCCACATCGGGTGATCAAGGAGTCGATCGGTCGGGGAAGGTCATCTTGATCATCCGTCGGCGGGAGCTGCAGCAGCTATCGCTCATCGTCATCCTTCGACGGAGCAACCCCAGCCGTCGTACTCGCCGCCATGGCGCTGTGCGGCCTCGAACAATGGACGAGTCACCTCGTCGATGCCTCTCGGGGACGGCACATCCACGCGTGCGACGTGCACGCCGATCGCGTCGCGTTCCTCGTCATGCCTTGGGTCTTCCTTGAGCTGAAAGCCGAGCGGGCGGACCTCGTCGATGAACGCGGTGGCCGACGCCGCATTCGAAAAATACGCCCAATGATCGATCGCACGAGACGCTGAGAGCTTGTCGCCATGCTGCTTCAGTTGCTCGCAGACGCGGCGGTTCTGGATCCGCTCGCGATCCCATGGGCTGGGCAGCAGGAAGTTCCTGTAGGTCGACCACTCGGGGTCCTCGCGGACGCCGGTCTGGAACTCGTAGTCGGGGAAAGACTTCATTGCCGCCGCGGCCCGCGCCGACCACGTGTCAGGTGCGGAGACGTGGAAGTAGAAATCTCGGCATCCATTCGACGTGTTGCGGCCGACATAGGCGGTGAGATCGTTGCAGAGCGACGCTTCCAGCTTGTCCTCGACTGCGATGAGCTGGTCGAACTCGGACTGGCTGGAGAGTCCGTCATCGCGAGGCTGCTGCATGCGCAAGCGCAGGTAGGCCATATGCGGCAGCGCCTCCACCGGCGCGGCGGCCTCCGCGCCAAGGTCCACGTAGAAAGAGGCGGGCCTGCCGTCGGCGCGCGCGGAGTAGAAGTCCCAGTCGTCGGTCATGAGGTCGTGTTGGCGGAAGTGAGTTGGCGCGGCGCACTCGGGTGGCCTTGGTTGAGAAAGCTCGTCCAGAACACACTGTCCTTGATGACGACTCTGGTGCAACCGTCCCGGGCCCGAGCTTCCAGCGCGGAGATCAGCGAATCCGTGACGTCGGACCTGTCATACGGGTGAACAACGCGACGTTCGCCGATCAGCGTTTCCCAACCCCACAGATCAAGCACGACGAGGAATGCGTTGCCGTCGTGGACGAAGGCATTCTCATCTTGATAGTCCGGACCTGGCTCCACTGGCAGACGGACCAGGTAGCCGCGGCGGTTGACGACGAACGTCTGGATGGACGTGAAAACCCTGGCTGTTCCGGCGAGGCTTCGTTCACCGAGATCGGCAAGCACCCGCTCCAGCGCGGCAGCTTCAAGCGGGACCGTTTCGTAGGTGTTCATGCGGCAAACGCGTCTCGCTTCAAGGCAGCGGTCTCGGGCGTTGAGGTCCGGGGGGCGAGGTGCAGGACAAGAACCACGCACTGGATGCCACTGTGGCCCAGACTTTTGGCGACAGCGTCGGCGGCGATCTGAGTCGTTGTTTCCTTCATCGATCATAGGGCGGGTTTGTCGCGGCCCGATCTGAGCACGTGCCCATGCAACGGCTCTCTGAGGTCGATCGCAAGGGCCGGAGTTTTTCAATGGCGTGACCGTCCCTGAGTGGCCTCATCGTCGCCATGCGTCAAGGCGTCAGCCGGATCAGCCGCGGCCATCGTCATACGATGGGATTGATCTTTCACGACACGAGGTGACCGGGTGAGCACACGGGGACTGTTCGACGACATGCACATCGATGGGGACATCGATGGCGTCCAGGAAATCGGCCCACGGGCGCGCGTGCTGCGGGGATTCGCACGGCCTGTCGCCGGCGAGTTGCTGAAGGCGATCGACGAGGTGGAGCGGACCGCTCCGTTCCGGCACCTGGTGACGCCGGGCGGTTACACCATGTCCGTCGCGATGACCAACTGCGGCGCGCTCGGTTGGACGTCCGATCGGCGGGGTTATCGGTACACGACGATCGATCCCGACACGGGGGCGCCCTGGCCGGCGATGCCTGATGTGCTGAGGCGCCTCGCGAACGATGCCGCGGCGGCGGCTGGCTTCGAGCGCTTCGAGCCCGACGCCTGCCTGATCAACCGCTACGCACCCGGCACGAAGCTGAGCCTCCATCAGGACAAGGACGAGCAGGACCTGGACGCACCGATCGTCTCCGTGTCGCTGGGCATGCCGGCTGTCTTCCTGTTCGGGGGGCTGCGACGCGACGATGCGACCGCGAAGGTCCCGCTGTTCCACGGCGACGTGGCCGTCTGGGGCGCAGAGGACCGGCTGCGCTATCACGGCATCATGACGCTGAAGGACAACCCCCATCCCGATCTGGGGAGCCACCGCATCAACCTGACCTTCCGCAAGGCGGGATGAGCAGGCAGTCGACCCGCCAAGCACACGCTCCCCCGATGCATTTCCCTTGCAGCGGGGAACCTTGCCCTGGCACCTTGCTGGCTCGCTCACCGGTCTTGCCCCGGGTCGTCTCGGCACCAGCAACGCCAACGGCAACGCCTGACCCCGCGCAGGCCTGACTGGCCCGCTGGAACGGACCGGAAGGCGACCATGACATCCGCATCAGGGATCTGGACGCGGAACTTACCTTCAGGGGCGGACCTGGGGGGCTGGCTCTTGCCGCCTCTGCACTTCCGCGGGAGCCCGGCTTGCTCCCCTGAAACCATTGGCTTCGACAAGGAGGCACCCATGGCAAAGTTCATCACCGTAGGCTACGGCGACGAGGCCGGCTACAAGAAGACCGACGCCGCCGTGCGCGACGCGGCGCATGCGCATGACGCGCAGCTCAAGGCCGGCGGCGCCTTGATCGGCATCGCGGGTGCTCCGGTGCAAGTCCGCAACCCCGACGACTCGGGCGTGCAGACGACGTCGGGCGCCTACCTGCGCAGCGCGTTGCCGATCGCCGGCTTTGCCGTGATCGAAGCGAAGGACCTGCAAGAAGCGATCGCGATGGTGGCGAAGACGCCCTGCGCCGTGGCGCACGGCGTCGTGGAGGTCTGGCCGCTTCAGGAGTCGTCGTGACGACGGGGAGCCGGCGCGTCGACGCGGGACACTGAAAGTTCTTCCGGGAACTTGTCGATTTCCGACGCTCCCCCTCGTCGTCAGTGCATCAACTCCCGCAAAGGACTTCCCTTGAAATACCTCGGCCTCGCCTACTTCACCCCTGAAGCCTTCGCCAAGATGGCGCCCGAAGACGTCAAGGCCCTGGTGAGCCAATGCCCGCCCCTGGACGAGAAGATGCGCGCCACGGGCAAGGTGCTGGTGTCCGCGTCGCTCGGCGATCTGGAAGGCTGGAAGACGCTTCGTCCGAGCGGCGGCAGGACGCACGTCACCGACGGGCCCTACACCGAAGCGAAGGAAGTCGTCGGCGGCCTGTTCATCATCGAGGCAGACAGCCAGGAAGAAGCGCTGCGCATCGCTTCGATGCATCCGGCCGCCACGCTGGGCGAGGCCGGCGGATGGGCGGTCGAGCTGATTCCGATGGATTTCTATCTGAGCCGCTGAAGGTCGGCGCGCCGGCAGTTCAGCAGGTGCTGGTGGTCTGCCGATCGGCGATCACTCGTGGGACTGCTCGGAAATCGTCGCCGTCCGAAGGCCGCAGTGGACTTCGTCAAGGGTGATCGAGCGGCACATCCAGCGGCGTGATCCTTGCCCCGGCGGGGTAGCGTCTCCAGAAGTCCAGGTTGAAGATCTGCCATGCGGGAATGGCCCACGACGAACCCAGATCGTTGCCGGCGATGTGCATGCCCACGAGCGTCATGGAGCCGTCTTCGTGTCGCATCACGATGGGTGCGCCACTGTCACCTCCCATGGGAGTCTTCGCCCCCCGACTCTTCAAGGTGATGAGGCCTGCGTGCAGCACGGCGCAACTGACCGCACGGTCGTTGCGTGAGAGCGTGTATTGGATGGAAACGGTGGTGGACTCGGTGGGCATCGCGCTCAGGCTCATGGGGAGCGCACCGCGAGGCTGGGGGTGGTTGTCCGGCGTCAGCAGGAGGAAGGCGTTGGGGCCGTTGGCCTTGTTCATGGCCAGAAGTTCAGCGATGTTCCGCACCCACGGTTGCTTCGGGTTGAAGCGTCGCAAGGCGACGCGATCGAAGATGGCCGAATTGGCCTGCGCCAGTTGTACGTCAAAGCTGGGCCTGTCCTTCAACGCATCGCTGCGCAGCACACCGCCGTAGGGCAGGGTGGTGGCAAGAATCGGCGAGGCAAGCCCGTCTCCTTGGCCGCTGATCGGCAACATCGACAGTCCCGAGTCCATCAGCAGGGAGTCCGCATCCGCATACGGCGTCAGAACGTGCTGAGCGCTGAGCGCGCAGGTCTGTGCGCCGGTGTCGTCAGTCAACTGCACGAGGCAAGTGATGCATCCCGGCGCCAGGCGCCACGGCGGGCGTTCGATCCAGACGCCGGCGCCGGCGCCGTGCGCCTTGGCACCGGCGAAGGCGGTGGCGTCCTGCACGTCGGTAGGCACCGCAAAGAGCTTGCGCGAGCCGTCCCAGTCCGCGTACACCAGCAGTTGCTCTGGCAAGGCCTGAGGATGCTTGTCCGCGACGCTGCCTTTGTTGCGCACGACGAAGAGCACGCACACCTGTTCCGTCAGCTGGCGGCGGCCCTTGCGGGTGGCCTGCCGGAAGCCCGGCAACATCCACACGAGATTCCTGTAGGCGAGTGTCAGCTCTGGAGCGCGCGTATCGCATAGTTCCTGCGCCAAGCGGGTCTGGAAGGCGGGGTCGCCTTCAACGGCCTGCCAGTTGGCGCGGCCCGTCTCGAGCAAGGCTGCCGGCATCGTCAGCGAGCGCTGTTCCGTGGCGCGAGCCCAGGCCTTGAAGCGACGGGCGCGGGGGCCGGCGTCGGCAGCCTTGTCTGGCACGATTCACTCCTTGACGCAGGGCTTGCTGCGCGACAGGTCGATCTGCTTGAGCTTGCCGTCCAGTGCGTCATTCTTCTGCAGCGTGGCCTTGGCTTCCGGGGCCGCCGCGGCAAGCTCTTCCCGAACGCTCAGGGCGGCGAGCCCCGCATCGGGCTTGCTGCATTTGAGCTTGACGATGAGGCGCCCCGACTTCAGCTGCGTGGACTCCACGCCCAAGGTCACGCCGCTCAGCGTGCGAGTGAAACCCGGTGCCGCCAGCGCCGCCTGCAGCGCCTTCCAGGCATCTTCGACGGCAGCGGCATCGGAGGGTGCCGGCGCCGGCGTTGCCGCTGGCGCTGGCGTTGGCGTCGGCGTCGGCGTCGTGACTGGGTCAGTGGGCTTGGGCGGCGGCGTCACAGGCGTCTTGCCCCCCGTGTCCTTCGGCTTGTTCGGCGGCGGCGGCGGGAGGGCGATGACCTTGACCACGAACTGCTGCGTCTGAGCCGGGTTGCTCTTGTCGCTGACCAGAATGCGTGCCTCCGTCGGCTGGACCTTGTCGCTGGCGGCAATGCTGACGGTGTTGGCGGAATCGCCCTCGAACGACATGCTGATGCCTTCAGGCAGTGTGCCCAGAGCCTTGACGCGATAGTTGGGCAGGCCTCCCTTGATCTCGAAACCAGCGACTTGCGCGCGCCCCTGCGTGAAGGTGAGGGTGGTCGGCACCAGCTCGAACGGCTTGATGACGTCGGCGAGTTTGCAGGCTTTCAACGCTGCGGTGGCGGCAGTAGCGGCGGTGGCGGTGCCATTGGAGTTCGTCAGCAGCTTGTTGAGGTCCCGCTGTGCGACTTCCAACTCCTTGAGGGCTTCCGACAAGTTCTTGATGTCCTTGTCCACCACCGAGCTGCTCTCCGCCTTGGCCTTGTCATCGCCATCCGATGTCGCGGCCTTGGGCAATGCGCCGGGCACCAGCATGCTGATCTGTCCCGGCAGGCCAGCCAGGATCTCCTTCACTGCAGAGGGCGGCAAGGCGATGTCGCCCATGACCTGGTTCACCTTGCTGGAGATGTTGTTCACGACCACCGACAGTTCGCTGCCGCTGGATGCTCGCAGCAGGAAGTTGCCGGCATTCTGCGTTTTCTCCGTTTGGGCGATCTGTTCGTCCGCTGCGGCAAGCAGCGCCCGGATCTTGAGGTCGTTCTCCTCAGTGACTTCCCGTGTTCCCAGATCGGAGGCCAGCTTCGCGCGCGCCGTTTCCGCCGCGGTCTTCTTGAGCTGGAGCGTCTCCATTCCTGTCTTGATCTGGTTGCGCTCGCTGTCGTTGATCTCCAGCGGTACGACCGCGGCGCGCGCGCAATCCAGCGCATCGATGCCGGCTTGCCACACGTCGATGCGGCGCTTGTCCAGTTGCGCCACGGTGAGCCCGTAGGTCGTGCCGCCAATCACCCCCGCGGTCACCAGCACGTCCTTGTGCACCGCCGGAGCGGCCCCCAACATGACGGCACCCAGCCACACCAGACCGGTGATGGAGTTCTGTGTGGCACCCGTCTGGTTGTGGATCTCCTCGCTGTAGGCGGCCCGGACGTGATTGAGTTTGCCGATGGCCTCTGCCATCGACGTGGGCTCACCCTTTGGCGCGGGACTCGCCTTCAGGGAGTGCCCGGCGAGATCCAGCTTGACGATGGGATTGGCGCAGCCGGCCAACAACACCAGCACCGCCACGTAGACCAGTCGGGCGACAGGCGCGCGGGCTGGCGCCATCCATGGCACAGACGAAGCAGTCATGTTGTCCTCCCTGGCGCCATGCGCCTCATTGCGGCGTGGCCGAGTACCCGACCTTGGCTTCGGCCACGGTACCGGCGAGTTGCACGGTGTCGTCGTCGGCCTTCTTCTCGGGGATTTTCAAGCCCACGTAGGTGGCGGCGCTCAGGCCCATGAGGGTGAGCAAGGATGGCTCGAACTCGGGCATGGTCAGGTGGCGGGCGACGTGGAACAGGAAGACCAGTCCCAGCGCGACGGTCATGACGACCATCTGGAAGCGGTGGATGGTGATGCCGTCGGCGTCGCTCAACAGGTCGCTGAAGAAGACGTCCTTGACGCCATCGTTGCCGGCGCGAGTACCGCCGATACCGAGCGAAGCGGCCGCCGTGACGCTGGAGATACCCATCAACGACAGCGCCTGCCCGCTGATGGAGGGGGTCTCGCCGGTCACCATCCACAGGAAGACGAAACTGGCGAAGACGATCGCGAACCACCAGGCCATCTGCACCTTGGCCAGGCTGAAGGTGCGCTGCGCCAGCGGTACACCGGGCGCGGCGCCGTCCCGCACGAGGGCAGAGCGCGCGCCGAGGTAGATCATCGCTCCCCAGACTCCCAGCACCAGCGCCACGGCCCCGGGCGCCCACCACTCGAAGATGACGAGCGGGACCGTGCTGTTCGCGGGTGCCAGGTTGCCGTCCTTGCCATCGGCGCTGCGGATCTCATAACGCAATAGTCGCGGCTCCTGAATGGTCTGGAGTGGTCGGCTCAAGATGACAGACCACACGGCACGATCCTCGGCATCGGTCAGGCTGCTCGGTCGGGTGTGCTTGAAGTCGAATGCGGCCGACGACGTGTTTGCCTTGGGGTCCAGGCAGCCCACGCTGCGCAGCCCGGTATCCATGCCTTCGATGAAGAGCATCAAGGGCGTGTCCCCGAGTGTTTCGCAACTGGGCGTCGCCAGTCTCTCGAAGTGATGCACCGTGTCCACACGCAGGAAGCCGGCGCCTGCCTGCCTGTCTCGGTACTTGCAAATGCCCATGACGACGGCCGCCACCATGAGGTACAGCGCCAACCAGATCAGACCCTTGCGGTGTTCCTGCATGGACATGAAGATTTCCTCCCCTCGGTTCAGGACGCCAGGAACAGTTCACGCTCTGCCTGGCGTCGGCGAACGAGACCTGGGAATGGCTTGCCGCTGGCCAGGATCCAGCGGCCGAATTGATCCGCTGCGCCAAGGCGGTCGTTGCGGTTCAGCAGGCGCAGCAGCGTGGAGCTGCGCAGATTGGCAGCTCCCAGATTGAACGTGAAGCTCACCAGGGCCGCGTATTCGTTGTCGTCGAGCGGCACCGCCACGGCTGCGAGCACGTCGCGTCCGGCATCCACCAGATCGGCCGAGAGCAGGCGCTCGGCCTGCGGCTCTGTCAGCCCGCCTGGATACAGTGCCGCCGTTGTTGCGCGGTCGGCCTCGCCGCGAAGGAAGCGACCCTGGTAGCGGATGGCATGGCCCCAGCCTATGGTCCAGATGCCGACCGGATCCAGGTAAGGATCAATGTTGACAGTGGACGGATCGCCGTCGGGAATGCCTTCGAACGACTTGATGAGGTCGATCCCCGCCTGATTCACCTCCCTTTGACCCATGGGGAGCCCCCTTTCCCTTGCTTTGGAGAAGTGTCGATGTCGCTCTCGACCACGTCATCCTTATTCATGATGAGTACGGGCTCACGGCGTCTTTTTTCTTCACGGCGTCCGACCTGATGCACGCCCTGATCCTCGCGACGGCGCCGTGAGCACGATCGCCAGGACGCCCAGCGCCGCGCCCGCCGGCACATCCATCACATGGTGCTGATACGTCGTCAGCACCGAGATCCCGATCAGCGCGAACCACGCGTGCAGGCCCACGGCCCAGGCGCCTCGCAGCACCGGCGCGAAGCGCGCCCACAGCAGCACCAGCACGCCGATGTGCAGCGAAGGCGCGCGGTTGTAGGGCATGTCGCAGTGCCCGAGCACCTCGAACAGGAGCCCGATCAGCCCCTGCGTCGCCGGCCGCTCGAAGGTGAAGCGCAGCGGGAACGCCGCATAGCAGAGCACCGACACCACCAGCACGATGAGCAGCCGCATCACATGGCGGCGCAGCCGCCCGGCGTCCGTGTCGATGAAGAACGACAGCGCGAAGAAGACGCAGATCGACAGGTAGGGCACCACCGTCCAGCCCACGAAGGGAATGGCGCGCTCCCACGCGAACACGCCCGCACCGACGTCGGTGCGCAGGCTGGTCAGCTGGTTGGACAGTCCATACAGCGCGACGTAGGCCGCCGAAGTCGCCACGCCGCAGGGCAGGGGGCGCCAACGGAGCGCGGTCGCTGCCGGCGTCTGCGTCCGCGTCTGCGTCTCGGTCTGGGTCAGCGCTGGCGCTGGCGATGGCGATGTCGACTCGCCGCTGCCGGACGTCTGGCCGCCGCCGGACCACGTGATCGGATAACTCATCGGGATCTCCGCCGCGGGCAAGGTCGCCCGCCTATCCCTGATTACGAGATCCAGACCCCGAAGCGGACATCGCCGCGCGCCATCACGGCAGCTGAACCGGCTGGCGCTGCGCGGCGCGAATGGCGCGGATCTGCTCGAGCAGGCGGTCGGCCTCGGCGTCCTTGCGCAACGCGCGTTTGACTTGAGCCAGCGCGCCGAGCGCTTCCGCCACCGCGGGGCTCAGCGCCGGGTCGTAGATCAGCCGATGCAGTCGCACGGTCTCCTGCAGCACCGGCTCCGCCGCCGCGGCCTTCCGCTGCTGGAGCAGGGCCTGACCCAGCACCAGCGTGGCGAGGGCCTGGTTGTCCCGTTGGTAGTCGGCATTCCCGCCGCGGTCGATGGCGGCGAGCGCCTGCCGCGCCTGCGCTTCCGCCACGTCGAGATGACCTGCGTTCAGTTCGAGCCACGCGGACTCGGCCTGCTCCGTCACGGGCTCGCTCGGGGTGGGGGCGGGCGGCACCTTCCTCGCGGCGCGCTGCGCCTGCAGGCCCGCCAGCGCCTCTCGCGCCTGACCGCCTTGCACTTGCCAGCGCCGCAGCGCCAGGCTGTATAGCCTGCCCGGCGGCTTGCCCGCGGGCGTGGCCTGTCGCTGGCGCTCCAGCAAGGTCTGCGCCTCGGCCAATCGACCCAGGCTCATCAGCGCCAATGCGCGATCCGTCAGCACCTGCTCGTCCATGCCGTCCACCGGATGCGGTTTGCCCAGCACGGCCACGTCGTCGCTGCTGACGGCCAGCGCGGCTTGCGCATGACCGTAGTTCGCCAGCGCGCGCGCCTGCCACATGCGCACCCAGCGGCGTTGCGGCAGATCGGCCGCCGCGGTCTCGCTCCAGCGCCATGCCGGCGCGAGCGCCGTCAGGCTGTCCCGGAAACGCCCGCCCAGGTTGAGGAAGATCGCGAGGTGCGTCTGCGTCTCCGCCACGCGCACCGCGTTGGCATTGCGCGCGACCTCCGCCTCCATGCCCTTGCGCATGCTGGTCTCGGCTTCGGCGTATCGACCCAGCGCGCGCTGCGAATGCCCGAGGAATTCATAGAGCAGCGACAGCTCGCCGGCGCCCAGCGGCGGATGCGCTTCGCAGAGTTGCACGGCTTCTGCGTAGGCGGCCTGTGCGCGCTCGAACGACCGGTCGTACAGGGCCGCATCGCCCAGGATGTGCAGCACCAGCAGCAGGTCGGCGTTGGAGTCGCCGCGGCGGGCGATCGTCAAGGCGCGTTCGGCGAAGGCCATCGCCAGGACCGGTTCCGCGCGTCGGTTCAGCGATGCCTGGCCGATCTCCACCTGCAGTCGCGTCGGCGAGGTGTTGTCCTGTCGCGCATCCAGCAGGGCGGTGGCTGCCTTCAACTGCGCCGCGGCTTCGTCGCGCTTGCTGTCCTGGGCCAAGGCGTTGGCCAGCGCCGCCATCGCCAGCACCGCCTCGTCGCTGGTCGGTCCGTGCAGCGCGCCGGCCACGGTCAGCCGCTGGCGCTGCAGGTCGACCTCGCGCGCGTACAAGCCCAGGTCCTGGTACATCGAGGCCAGCACCGTCAGCAGCCGCAGCCGCGCCGCGGGCGCGTCCTTGAGCTCGGCGTCGATGCGCTCCGCGCCGCGGTCCAGCAACTCGCGCGCGGTCGTGTCGCGCGCCTTCGCCGGGTCGGCTTGGTCCGCCGTGTTGACGCGGAACACGCCTTCCAGGAAGCCTTGTACGGCGCGCGCGGTGGCCGCTTCGGCCTGCGCGCGTTGCGTCTGCAGCCCCGCCTGGTGCGCCTGCCACAACGCGACCGAGGCGCCGCCCAGCAGTGCCATCGCCGCGACGGCGCCCGCGGCCACCGGCAGCCGGTGCCGTCGGACGAGCTTGGCCGCGCGGTAGGCCCATCCATCGGGCCTGGCCTGGACCGGCTCGCCCGCCAGCCAGCGGCGCAGGTCCTGCGCGAACGCTTCCATCGTCGGATACCGATCGGCGGGCGACTTCTTCAGCGCGTGGTTCAGGATGGCATCGAGGTCGCCGCGCAGCTGTCGGCGCAGCGCGCGATCCGCGCCGGGATCGCTCTCCCCGGGACCGACGGCGAGGGCGTTGCCGCTGGCCATCGGCACTTCCGCGGCTTCGATCACTTCCTCCAGCTCGGCCGCGCTGCCGCGCTTGAGGCGGTACGGGCGCACGCCCGCCAGCACCTCATAGGCCACGACACCCATGCTGTAGACGTCGCTCGCCGTGCCCAGCGGGTCGCCGCGGATCTGCTCGGGACTCGCATAGTCGAGCGTCAGCGCGCGGCCCGAGAACTCCGTCAACGCGGTGCGCCTCGTGCGGTCGCCCTCGAGCAGCTTGGCGATGCCGAAGTCCAGCAGCTTCACCTGGCCCTCGCGCGTCACGAGGATGTTGCCCGGCTTCAGGTCGCGATGGACGACCAGCCGCGCATGGGCATGCCCCACCGCCGCCATCACCTGCAGCAGCAGCACGACGCGCTCCCGCAGCGACAGCGCATGCGCGCGGCAGTACGCGTCGATCGGCACGCCGTCGACGAGTTCCATCGCCAGGAACGGCCGGCCGTGCGCGTCGATGCCGGCGTCGTACAGGCGCGCGATGTGTTCGTGCGCTAGCGTCTCGAGGATCTCCCTTTCCCGATCCATCCGTTCGGCGAGGCTGTCGCCCCAGACGATGCGCGGCAGCTTCAGCGCCACCCGGCGGTGCATCAGGCCGTCCGCCCGCTCCGCCAGCCACACCGAGCCCATGCCGCCGCGACCGATCTGGTCGATCAGCCGGTAGGCGCCGACGCTGCTCCCCGGGGTGACGCCGTCGAACGGCCCGAGGCCGCCGGCCGGTCCCTCCGCCGCGAAGAGCCGCGGCAGCGTGTCGAGGAAGTCGTCGGTCTCGACCTCGGCCTGATGCGCGAGCAGGGCGCGCAGCGCCTCGCGATGCACGGCGTGTTCGCCGATCAGGCCTTCGAGCCAGGCCTCGCGCGCCGGCCTGGACAGGTTGAGCGCCTCGTCAAGCAGGGCGCTGATCGCGGGCCAGTCGCCTTCGAATCGGGAGAGGGTCGTCATACCGTCATCCCCTGCGCAATGACGAACCGCGACGACATCGTCAGTCGCGCAGCGCGTGCGCGAGCAGCAGCCGGGCCTTGTCCCAGTCCCGGCGCACGGTGCGCGCGGACAGTCCCAGCGCCTCGGCGATCTCCTCGTCCTCCAGGCCGCCGAAGTAGCGCATCTCGACCACGCGTCCCAGCCGCTCGTCGACACGGCCGAGATCCACCAGCGCCGCATGCACGGCCAGGATCTCGTCGGACGCGGCGGGCAGGGCGCCGATCAGCTCGGAGTTCAGCGTCACCTGCTCGGCCTCGCCGCCGCGGCGGTCGGTCTTCGCCTGGCGCGCGGCGTCGACGATGATCGATCGCATCACCGTGGCCGCGTAGGCCAGGAAGTGCCCGCGGTCCGAGGGCGTCAGCGTGTCGCGCTGGAGGAACTTGAGGTAGCACTCGTTGACCAGGGCCGTCGTCGCCATCAGGTCGTCGCCGGAGCCGCGCGACAGGCGCCGGTGGGCCACCTGCCGGAGCTCGGGATAGAGCAGCTCGAAGATCCTGTCGAACGCGCCGCGGTCGCCTTCGCGCGCCCGTCCGATCAACTGCGTCACTTCCCCCATGCCGTGCTTCCGTCCAAAACGAGGTTGGTGACGGCGATGGTAGCGCGCGCTCCTGGCGGTCCGTCCCACCGCGCGTCCCCAAGTCCTGACGGGTTGGTGTCATCTCGTGTCACTCCGCCCGGCGCGCAGCGCGGGACAGGGGTCGCAGCGGCGTCAGATCGGGGCTCAGCGACGGCAGCCGCCACCGGACGGCGGACAGCAGGCACGCGCAGGCGCCGGCGAGCGACAACGCCGCGAGGGCCCCCGTGCGGGGCGCGAGCAGGACGAACAAGGTGCCGAAGGCCGCCTTGCAGAAAAGCCCGCCGACGTAGCCGCGAAGGAAGTGCGCGGCGGCGCGATGACCGCCCCGGGCGTGTTCCGCCATGGCGACGGGGCCGGTGATCAGCGGCAGCGAGGACAGCACCCCGGCCGCGAAACCGCCGAGGGCGGGGCCGAAGAGCGTCGCGATCGCGGTGAGCGCGCCCGCCATCGCGGCGACGCCCCCCATCGAGCGCCATGTCGTGCCGTCGGAACGCTCGTTCGACACCATCTCCGCCCCGAGCCGGGGCATGGCCACGAAGGCGAGGGCGCAGCTGCCGAGCGCCAGCATCAGCGCGGCGCTCAGATGGGCACTGGCCGCCTTCGCCGGCAGCGCCATCGTCAACGCACCGCCCAGCCCGCAGACCAGCGCGATGGCGCCGCCGCCGTGGCGGGCGGCGCGCGCATAACCCAGCGCGAAGACCGCCAGCATCGCGCAGGCGGCGACGCTGCCGATCGCGGCGCTGATCGCGAAGCTCATCCCCTCGTCCTGCGCCAGCCAGGCCAGCGTCGGCGCCGTGACCGTCGGCAGCGCGGCGACAAGACCTGCCACCCGGCGGCCGCCGTGGCGCGCCGCCGCCATCACCAGCAACACCGTGCCCGCCGTCAGCAGGCCCTTCAACAACTCGTCCATCGCGCCCCCCTTGGGGACGGCGGGAGAAATCACGCCGTCCTGTCCAGGTGAACGAGGTGGGCGGGCCGGAACGGACAGTCCGCCGGAACCTCAAGCAGGGGACAAGGGCATCGGCCTGCGGTGAGCGTTGCGTGTCCGGCGCCTGTCCGGGACTTCGTTCAGGGAGATAGCAGGCGCCGCGTCGGTGTGCAGTGGGATGACGCGGCGCTCCCTGATCTCGCTGTTCTTCCTTGCGGAGTGCCCATGTTCAGTGTTGACTGGTTCTCGATGGAACGGAGGCCGCATGCCGTCCTCGTCGCCGTCCTCGTCGCCGTGCTTATCGGCCTGGTATCGGGTCATGCGGCATCTGCGCAGTCGACTGTGGCGACCGCGTCGAACGCATCGGCTGCATCGCCTGCATCGCCTGCATCGACCGCGCCGGCCGAGCTGCTCTGCAGCATGCGCACCAGCGGCACCACCGCGACGCTGCGCGTGGCGGCGGGCGTCGATCCGCTGTCCGCGTCGACGGTCCAGGTGGGCGAGAGCTTCGAGCTGCGCGCCGTCGCATTGGCGGGCGCATCTGCGGGCGCATCGCCGGGCGCGCCGGACGCCGAGATGATCGACCGCGTTGTCGTCACGGCGCTGGGCCGGAGCGGCGACGGTCCAGGCATCGTGCTCTCGCAAGGTCGCTGGTCGGTGGCGGGGCAGTCCGTCATTGACCCCTCGGGGCGCTGGCGGCCGACGGTCTCGGGCTGGCAGCGGGCCTATCTGCCGGGCCTCGGACGGGAACTGGCCTGGGGCTGCGCCTTGGTGCGACCGGGCGCGACACCGGCAGGCTGGGACCAGGCCGACGCCACGGGCGACGACGCCCTCCCAGCCCCCTCGTCGTCCCGCGTGGCGAGGCCGGCCCCGAGCGCGGCCGCGGTTCGCGTGGCGTGGATGGGCGACGTCATGCTGGCGGATGGTCCGGGTCGCGTGATCGCTGCAGGCCGCGATCCTTTCGCCGCCGTCATGGGGGCTATGAAGGGCGCGGACCTGCGCATCGCCAACCTCGAATGCGTGATCGCCACGGGCGGCAGCCAGGTCGACAAACCCTGGACCTTCCGGGCCCATCCGCGCGTGCTGGACGTGCTGCGGCGCCACGTGGACGCGGTGTCCCTCGCCAACAACCATTCCGGGGACTTCGGCCCGGCGGCCTTCGCGCAGATGCTGACGCGGCTGGATCGTGCCGGCCTGCCGCATTTCGGCGGCGGGACCGATCTGCGCTCGGCGCATCGCCCCGTCATCCTCGAGCGCCAGGGCTTGCGCATCGCCGTGCTGGGCTACAACGAAATGTTCCCGCGCCAGTTCGAGGCCGGTCCCGACAGCCCCGGCATCGCGTGGGCGGACGAGGAGCAGATCGTCGCCGACATCGAGGCGGCGAGGGCGCAGGCGGACGTGGTGATCCCCTTCATGCACTGGGGCGAAGAGCACAGCGAGACGGCGCATGCCCGCCAGCGCGCGCTCGCCCGCCTGATGGTGCGCGCCGGCGCGGATGCGGTCGTCGGCACGCATCCGCATGTCCGGCAGGACACCGAGATCATCGACGGCAAGCCGGTGATCTACAGCCTGGGCAACTTCGTCTTCGACGGCTTCAAGGACGCGGACAACAACACCGGCTCGATCCTGTGGATGACGGTCACAGCGGACGGCGTCAAGGACTGGCACCTGCAGGAGGTCCACATCGATGCGGCGGGGCGGCCGCATCCGGGGCGGGGCGCGGCGGCGC
This sequence comes from Roseateles sp. GW821-FHT09G09, assembly GCF_059415965.1. Lineage (NCBI taxonomy): Bacteria > Pseudomonadati > Pseudomonadota > Betaproteobacteria > Burkholderiales > Sphaerotilaceae > Roseateles > Roseateles sp. GW821-FHT09G09. Next base: position 428,107 of record NZ_JBWKOG010000007.1, read on the forward strand.
CTTGAACGGAAGCGCGCGCTCGGGCGGAGTCAGCTATAGGCGTAGAACAGCGCCGCGAAGAAGTGGCAGACGCTGCCGCCCAGCACGAACAGATGCCAGACGAAATGGGCGTATCGCAGCTTGTTGTCGAGCAGGAAGACGACCGCGCCCAGCGTGTAGCTCAGGCCGCCCGCGACCAGCAGCGCAAGACCCGGCCCCGGGGTGCGCTCGATCAGCGGGCCGATGGCGAAGACCACCACCCAGCCCATCGCGAGGTAGAGCGCCGTCGACACCAGCGGATGGCGCAGCCGGTTCAGCAGCTTGATCGTGACACCGAAGGCGGCCGCGGCCCAGACGGCGATCAGCAGCGTCACGCCCGGCCCCGAGTGCAGCACGCCCAGCGTGAAGGGCGTGTAGCTGCCGGCGATGAAGACGTAGATCGCGGCATGGTCCAGACGCATCAGCCACGCCTTCAGGCGGCCGTTGGCCAGCTTGGCGGGCAGGGCGTGGTACAGCGTGGAAATGCCGTACAGCAGGATGCCGGTGGACGCGAAGATGGCCGCGGCGACCACGTCCGCGACCGCGCCGTGGTGCATCGCACGGATCACGAGGATGGGCAGCGCGGCGATGGCCAGCAGGGCGCCCAGCCCGTGGCTGATGGCGTTGGCGATCTCTTCGCCCAAGGTCTGCGGACGGTCGACGAGGAGGGAACGTTGAGTCATGGTCCGATGCTACAGCGTGCGACACCGCATCGACGCGTCCAGCCGCAGGCAAGCTGCGGACCTGTCCGTATCCCCACTCGCACCGCGAAGCGGCGACAGGACGCGGCACGCACGCTTCCTATCGTCGACGTTCCGACAACCAGGGAGCGCTCACATGAAGCTGATCGGCATCCTCGCCGTCTTCGTAGCCGGCGGCGCCATGGCGCAGACGCCAGTGCAGCCCTTCACGCCGGGCGGCGTGGTCATCACCACGGCGGCCGACAAGCGCGAGTCCAAGGACGTGGACGGCGTCGGGCTCGTCACCTCCACCGTCACCGCGGTGGGCGTGGACGAGAGCACGGGGAGAACGTACAGCGCCTGGGCCTCGGGCCGCAGTTTCATCGGGCCCGGCACGATCCAGGCTGCCAGCGCCGCCTCCTACGCAGGCTCCCAGGTCTACGCCGCGACGTTCGCGAGCGTGGGCCTGTCAGACGCACTCACGTTCGACAGCGGCGTCGCAGGACAGGCGCTGAAGGTGACCTATCGCATTCAGGTGGTGGGCAGCACCTCGCTGACGCTGGACGCGGGGGGATCCACCCGCTACGACACCACGAACGGATTCTGGAGCTGGCAACTGGCGCAGGGCCTCAACGGCAGCGGGACCCGGATGTTCACCGGGGCCTACGCGAACGGCGACGGCACCACCTCGCCCTACCTGTATGGCGACCGGCCGCTGGGCGGCGGCGATTCGGGCTTCGGTTGGTACGAGGTCACTGCCGACGTCGTGTCGGGCCAGGCCGCCCAATTGAGCTTTGACATGCGCACGACGCTGTCATCGCCGACCATCGAGGGCGGGCTCTCGGGGGGCGGCCATGTTGACGTCAACGCCTACTGGGGTGGCATCCGCTCGGTCACGACGGCCGATGGCGGCAGCGTCGCGTACGCACTCAGCGCCGACAGCGGCTTCGACTACGCGCGCTCGTATGCGATCGCCGTGGTGCCGGAGCCGGCGAGCGTCGTGTTGATGGGGCTGGGTGCGTTGGCGTTGATCGCCCGGGGATATGTGCGACGTTGGCGGTCCGCCAGTGAGTAGACGAATCGAGTGATGCAAGAGCGGTCATCGCGGGGACGCCGTCAGTGCCTGATATGCCTTCCTCTTGAACCTCAATCCATACGGATGCGCGTAGCCGAAGTAGCGCTGCGTCAGCAGCACCGCCGCGACGTTCAGGCGCGGATTGATCCACCACAACGTGCCTGCGAGTCCACCCCAGCCGACTTCCCCAGCCGCTTCGGCGGGCTCGCCCGGATCGGCGAAGGCGCGCACCGCCGAGCCCAGGCCGAACAGTCTGCCCGGTGTCGGCGGCGTGTCGTCGAAGCGCACGTGCAGTCCCGGCGCAAGCTGGTTGCTGAACATCATGTCCAGCGTGGCGGGCTTGAGCAGCGTCGGACCGCCGGGGATCAGGCTCTGGATCAGGCAGATCGAGTCGTCCAGGGTGCTCACCAGCCCGCCGCCGCCGGACTCCAGCGGCGCGCGCTGGACATAGGCGCCGGCATAGGGCTTGTCGTCGACGCGGGGCAGGCCGGGCTTGTCGGGGTCGTTGAAGTCGGCGCCCTCGTAGAGCACCGTCAGCCGGTCGCGTTTCGAAGGCGGCACCCAGAAGTCCGTGTCCACCATGCCGAGCGGCTCGAAGATGTGCCGGGCGAGGAACTGGCCGAAGCGCTCGCCGCTCACCACTTCCACCAGACGGCCCAGCACGTCCATGGACACCGAGTACTCCCACTGCGTGCCCGGATGGAAGAGCAGCGGCAGGTCGGCCAACGCCGTCATCATCCCCGCCAGGTCGCGGCGGTGGTCGAGGACGCGGGCGCGGTGGTAGGCGTCGAACATCGGCGAGCCGGGATCGAAGACGCCGTAGGTGAGGCCCGACGTGTGCGTCAGCAGGTGGCGCGCGGTGATCGGCGCGCGGGCGGGCTCCGTGTCCGAGAGGTCTCGCGCGCCGGGGCGCAGGACGCGGCGGTTGGCCAGCTCGGGGAGATGGACATCGACAGGATCGTCCAGGCCGAGCCGCCCCTGTTCCACCAGCAGCAGGACGGCGCAAGCCGTGATCAGCTTGGTGCTGGAGAACATCCGGAAGAGGTGGTCCTCGCGCAGCGCGATGCCGGCCTCGCGGTCGGCGGCGCCGTAGCAGAACCGGTCCACGACCGTGCGTCCGCGCAGCAGGGCGGTCGCCACGTTGGGCAGGAACTGCTGGTCGACCTCGGCGCGCAAGGCGGCGTGGAGAGCGTCGAAGGGGCTGTCCGTCATCTGGGGTTCCCGGCGTTGATGCGCGGACTGTAAGGTCCGGCGCGGGCACGATCACACCAGCAGCAACCCCAGCACGTGCTCGTCGACGTAGTGCGTCTGGTCGGCGCGTTTGTAGAAGTCGCGCAGCGTCCCTTCGACCACAAACCCGAGCCGCTGGTAGAAGGCCAGCGCCTGGGCGTTGTCGGACTCGGCGTAGAGCTCGACGCGGCGGATGCCGGCGTCGCGGAAGTGGCGCAGGGCGTCGTCGATCATGGCGCGGCCGACGCCCTGGCCGTGTCGGCGAGGGTCGACCGCCAGGGTGCCCAGCAGCAGCACGTGGCTCACGCGGCCGGGATAACGCGTCGCGCGGTAGAAGCCGGCGATCTCGCCGTCCACTTCCCAGATCCAGAAGGCGCCGCTGCGCACGAGCTCCTCGTGGATCGGCACGAAGGACGCGAGGTCCATCGGCTCGTAGGTCAGGTAGGGGACGACCTGGGGATGCGAGTAGATCGCGAAGACCGGTTCGAGGTCTTCGGATCGGGCGAGGCGTCGCGCGGTACGGGTCATCGGAGGGCTCGGCGGGGTCAGACGTGACCCCAGTGTCCCTCAGCTTGGGGCGGCTTCCGGCCGCTTCAGGCCGCTTCAGGCGGCTTCGGGCAGCTTGGCGATGACCTTGATCTCGAACTGGAAGCCCGCCAGCCAGGTGACGCCAACGGCGGTGGCGGTCGGGTAGGGCGCGTCCCCCCAGAACTCGGCGGCGATCTCCCAGGCGCGCTCGAAGCGGGTCTGAGGGTCCACCATGAACACCGTCACGTCGATGACGTCGCCGAAGCTGCAGCCGGCTGCGGCGAGGATGGCGTTGAGGTTCTTGAACGCGAGACGGACCTGGGCGTCCAGGTCCGGCTCGGGAGAGCCGTCGGCCCGGCTGCCGACCTGGCCCGACACGAACAGCAGGCCGTTGGACCGGATGGCCGGGGAGTAGCGGTGCAGCTCGTAAAGGGCGTGGCGGTCGGGCGGGGAGACGACGTCGCGGATGGTCATGGAGGCATTCCTTCCAGGTGATTGCGGATGCAGCCACTTTAGGAATTCGCGAGGCGCCGATAAACAGGCGGTTCGCACAATCAGTGTTTGGGGATGGCAAACAGTGGGGGCTGTGGAAGGGCTCGCAGGTCCTGCGTCGACGCCTGGAGATCCAGATCGCCCCTCCTTGCGTACAACGAGCGTCCTCCGCTTCCAGGCGTCTCCATGGATCTCGACCTTTCCTCGATCGCCGTCCGGCTCGCCGAGCGCGGGCTGCTGCCGGAGGCCGCCTTGCGGCTGGGCATCCGTCGCCTACTTCGGCAGCGTCTCGACGAATCGCATCACCACGACCACGAAACCGCCGCCGCGTTGACTCAGGCCTTCCTGGCCTCTCTGCGCGCCGCGCCGCTGGCCGTGCAGACCGAGAAGGCCAACGAGCAGCACTATGAGCTGCCCGCCTCGCTGTTCGAGGCGATGCTCGGCCCCCAGCGCAAGTACAGCTGCTGCTGGTGGCCGGAGGGCGTCGAGACGCTCGAAGGCGCCGAGGAAGCCGCGCTCGAGGCCACCGCCGCACGCGCCGGGCTCGCCGACGGGCAGACCATCCTCGAGCTCGGTTGCGGCTGGGGTTCGCTGAGCCTGTGGATGGCGGCGCGATTCCCCGCGGCGGAGATCCTCGCCGTGTCCAACTCCGCGTCGCAGCGCGCCTTCATCGAGGACCAGGCCCAGGCGCGCGGACTGCGCAACCTGCGCGTGCTGACCTGCGACTTCAACGCGTTCGGCGAGGACGGCAGCCTCGAGCGCCGCTTCGACCGCGTCGTGTCCGTCGAGATGTTCGAGCACCTGCGCAACTGGCCGCGCGCGTTCCGCAAGGTCGCCGGCTGGCTGCGCGACGACGGCCGCTTCTTCATGCACGTCTTCGCGCACCGCGAGGCGCCTTACGCCTTCGAGGTGCGCGACGCCACCGACTGGATGAGCCAGCACTTCTTCTCCGGCGGCATGATGCCCAGCGACGACCTCGCGCTGCTGTGCCAGGACGACCTCGCGCTGCTGGAACGCTGGCGCTGGGACGGGCGCCACTACGCGCGCACCGCCGCCGCCTGGCTCGCGCGCTTCGATGCGCATCGCGCCGCGCTGTGGCCGGTGTTCGAGTCGGTCTACGGCGCCGCCGCCGCGCCGATGTGGTGGCAGCGCTGGCGCCTCTTCCTGCTGTCCGTCGAGGAACTCTTCGGCTACGACCGCGGGCAGCAGTGGTGGGTCAGCCACTACCTCTTCGCGCCGCGGCGTTGAGGCCGTCGCCATGAGCTTTCTCGACACGCTCCCCGCCATGCTGGCGCTGGCGATCACGGGCCTGCTGATCGCCGCCGCGATCGCGGTGCCGACCTGGCTCGCGAGCATCCCGCTGCGCGACGCGAGCCTCGCCGACCGGGTCTGGTCGGCCTTCATCGCCGTGCCTGTCGCGTTCTACGTGTGGAAGACCGGCGGCGACGCGCGCGCGGTCGTCATGCTGGCGATCACGCTCGCTTGGGCGCTGCGGCTCGGCCTCTACGTCACGGTCCGCAACTGGGGCCACGGCGAAGACCGCCGCTATCAGGCGATCCGTGCGCGCAATCAGCCGAACTTCGCGCTCAAGAGCCTGTGGCTCGTGTTCCTGCTTCAGGCGGTGCTTGGGTGGATCGTCGGCTGGCCGATGCTGGTGGCCACCGCCCCGGACAGGGCGCCTTGGAGTGTGTGGGATGGCCTCGGTGCCGCGCTCGCCGCGGGCGGCCTCCTGATCGAGACGATCGCGGACGCGCAGCTCGCGCGCTTCCGCCGTGATCCCGCCAACCGCGGCCAGGTGATGGACGGCGGCCTGTGGCGCTACTCGCGCCACCCCAACTACTTCGGCGAGACCTGCGTCTGGTGGGGCCTCGGCGTGATGGGCCTCGCCGCCGGGGGATGGGCAGGGGCGTGGTTGCTGGTGTCGCCGCTGCTGATGACGGTCCTGCTGTTGAAGGTCTCCGGCGTCACGCTGCTGGAGCAGGACATCGGCGAGCGTCGCCCCGCGTATCGCGACTACATCGCCCGCACGAGCGCCTTCATTCCATGGCCGCCGAAGCGCGGAGCGGCGCGATGACCACGGCCTCGTCGCCGGGATCGAGCGTCGTGGCCGCACGCGTCGCGACCTTCGTCGGCGCCTCGATCCTCTGCGGTGTCGGGCTCGCCGCGCCGGCCTGGGCCGAGACCTGGAACTTCGACGTGCGCCTGGACGGCAAGCCGATCGGCTCGCATCGCTTCGTCGTCGACGGACCGGCGGAGGCCCGCGTGGTCACGAGCACCGCGGCGTTCGATGTGAAGCTGCTCGGCATCACCGTCTTCCGCTACCGCCACGAGGCGCGTGAACGCTGGCGGGGCGATTGCCTGCAGGAGATCCGCAGCACCACCGACGACGACGGCAAGCCCGTCCAGGTCGATCGTCGATGGGAACTCGCTGCGCCGACTGCTTCCACGGCTACCGCCGCGACCGGCGCAACTGGCACCACCGGCACCACCGGCGCCGCTGCGAACGGCACCGCGGCTGAGTCGGTCTGCCTCATGAGCTACGCGTATTGGCATCCGGCGTTGATCCGACAGCAGCGGCTGCTGAATCCGCAGACCGGCGAGGCGGACGAGGTCCGCATCGAGCGCTTGCCCGATGCGACGATTCCGGTCGGCGGTCGGGACGTCGACGCCTCACGGTGGCGCATCACGTCGACGGCCACGTCGACATCGACATCGTCCGGCAAGCCGGCCCCCGCCCGTCAGGTGCTCACCCTGTGGCGCGATCGCGCGGACGGCCGCTGGATCGGCCTCGACGCGCAAGTGAAGGGCGATCGCGTGCTGACCTACCGCCTGCCTTGATCCGGAGACCCCCATGAGCTTTCGCGACGACCCGATACCCACCCACGCGCCGGCTTGGCGCTGGCCGCTGGCCTACGGCCTGACGCTCCTCGTCTTTCTGGCGCTGGACGCGGTCTGGCTGAGCCTCAGCGCGAGCGCGCTGTACCGGCCCGCGATCGGTCACCTGATGGCGCCCGCCGTCGACTGGCGCGCCGTGGCGGTGTTCTATCCGCTCTATGTCGGCGGGCTGGTGTTCTTCGCGGTGGCGCCGGCCTTGGCGAGTCGTCCGTTCGCAGGCGCGCTGGGCCGCGGCGCGCTGTTCGGCTTCCTCGCCTATGCGACCTACGACTTCACCAACCAGGCGACGCTGCGCGACTGGCCTTGGCACATCACGGTCATCGACCTGGTGTGGGGCGCGACCGTTAGCGGCGTGTCCGCCGCGGTCGCCTCGGCGCTCACCGCCGTCACATGCCGACGAGCGACCCGAACCATCGGGCGATGAGCCCGTCGAAATGCAGGCGGCCTTCGACGGCCGCCACGCAGATGCACTCGCTGCCGTCCTGCACCACCGGTTGATGGTGGACGTCGTCGTCGGCGAGGTCGAAGTCCCCCGGCCCGAACAGCGCCCGGCCGTCGTGGAAGCGGCCGTAGATGATCTGCGTCAGCTCGGTGCCGCGGTGCGTGTGTTGCGGCAGGTACTTGCCGGCGCCGATGCGCAGCAGGAAGACGTTGGCCTCGGGCGCATCCGGCACCGTGACGCGGCTCCAGCGCATGCCGGGGCCGAGCCAGCGCCAGCGCGTCGCGCTGCAGCCCGCCAGGGCCTTCGGCCAGACCGCGCCGGCCGGCAGCGGCGGCGGCGCCGGCACCTTGCGCGGGGCGGGCGTGCCGTCGGCCCGCTCGGCCCGCTCAAGCCGGTCGACGCGATCGAAGGCCCGCGCCAGCGCGTCCTCGCGCATGGTGGCTTCCGGCTGTTCCTCCAGCACCGCGCCGCCGAGCGCGCGCAGCATCGCCACGCGCTCCCGGCAGGCCGGGCACAGCTCCAGGTGGGTCTCCGTCACCAGCCGCAGGCCGATCGGCAACGCGCCGCTGGCGAGCGACAGCAACAGCTCGTCGGCGGGGTGATGGCGGATGTCGGTGGACGGCAGCATGGTCGGGAAGGGCAACAGGAGTCGGGACATCACAGATCGATCATCCGGCGCAGGTGCGCGACGGCCAGCCGGATCCGGGACTTGACGGTGCCCAGCGGCAGGCCGAGCTCCGCCGCGATGCGGGCATGCGGTTCGTCGTCGTAGAAGGACAGGCGCAGCACCTGCGCCTGCTCGGGCGGGAGCCGGTCCAGCGCCTCGCGCACGCGGCGCGCCTGGCGCGTCGCATCCGCATGTTCGGCGACGCCGGGCTGATCGGCCTCGAGGCGGTCGAATTCGAAACACTCGTCGCCGGCGCCGTCCAGCTGATGGCGCCGCGCGGCGTCGATGCGCAGCCGGCGCGCGATCGTGAAGATCCAGGTCGACACCGCCGCCTGCGCCGGATCGAAGAGCGCCGCCTTGCGCCACACCATCACCAGCGCGTCCTGCGCCAGGTCCTCGGCGGCGCCGTCGGTGCTGCCGGTGCGGATCAGGTAGCTCTTCACCCGCGGCGCGAAATGCGAGAACAGCCGGCCGAAGGCCTCCCGATCCCGCTGGTCCGCGACGCGACGCATCAGCGCCGGCCAGTCGTCCCCGGTCGGGGACGACGGCGCGCTGCGGTCGGGATCGATCGGGACGATCTTCAAGTGACGGGCTTTCGGGGCGGGGGCGGCGGTCGATACGGCGCTCGACACGGCGGTCGACGCGACGTCCAAGGAGACGGACACCGGCACGGCCACCGGCGGGACGGCCGGGGTCGAGGAGGTTTCGTCGCGTCGCAGGGTGCCCATGGGCGCTCTTACGCGGCGAACGGCGTGCTGGATCATCGCTCGTCCCGCGCATGCCCGCCATGCGGGCGACCCTCGCCCGGGCGGCGGGGCGTTCCTTCACGGGGGAGGAATCCAAAACGCGGACCCGCGCGTAGAAGCGCGTAACCACAAAAAAACATTGGACGCGCCCATGGACCGCCCCGACAACCCTCCCAGCCTGCCGATGCCGCTCCTCGACGAAGGACGCCGGTTGCGGGTGGCTGTCGTCGGCGCCGGCATCTCCGGACTGTCCTGCGCGTGGCTGCTGTCCCAGCGGCACGAGGTCCAGGTCTTCGAGGCCGACGGGCGCGTCGGCGGCCACAGCCACACGGTCGACGCGCCCTGCGGGCTGCTGCAGGTGCCGGTCGACACCGGTTTCATCGTCTACAACGAGCCCGCCTATCCCAACCTGAGCGCGCTGTTCCGCCACCTGGACGTGCCGACGCGGGCGTCGGACATGTCCTTCGCCGTGAGCCTGAACGACGGGGCGCTGGAATACGCGGGCACCGACCTCAACGGCCTGTTCGCCCAACGCGGCAACCTGATCCGTCCGCGCTTCTGGGGCATGCTGCGCGACCTGATGCGCTTCTACCGCGAGGCCCCCCGCGACGCCGCCGCCTGCGGGGATCTGCCGCTCGACGACTACCTCGACGCGCGCGGCTACGGCCGCGCCTTCCGCGACGACCACCTGTACCCGATGGGCGCGGCGATCTGGTCGTCATCGGCGGCGGACATCGGGCGTTATCCGGTGGCCGCGTTCGTGCGCTTCTGCGAGAACCACGGACTGCTGAAACTGACGGACCGCCCGGTCTGGCGCACCGTCGAAGGCGGCAGCCGCGAGTACGTGCGGCGCCTGGTGCGCGGCTTCGAGGACCGCCTCCACCGCGACGAGCCGGTCATCGCCATCGCGCGCGAGCCCGACGGCGTGCGACTGCGCACGCGGCGCGGGTCGTGGACACCGAGATTCGACCAGGTGGTGCTGGCCACGCACGCGGACCAGTCGCTGCGCATGCTGACCGCACCGACGGCGGCGGAGCAGCGGCTGCTCGGCGCCTTCCCCTACACCCGCAACCTCGCGGTGCTGCACCGCGATCCCACGCTGATGCCGCGCCGCCGGGCCGTGTGGTCGAGTTGGAATTACCTCGCGGGGCAGGGCGACGATCCCATCCGGCTGCCGCCGACGGTGACCTACTGGATGAACCGGCTGCAGCCGCATCTGCCGCAGGGACGCAGTGCGGTGCCGCTGTTCGTGTCGCTGAACCCGTCGGTGGCGCCGCGCCCCGAGCACCTCATCCGCACCGATGTCTACGAGCATCCGCGCTTCGACGCCGGCGCGATTGCCGCGCAGCGCGAGCTCTGGTCGCTGCAGGGGCGGCAGCGCACCTGGTTCTGCGGCGCGTACTTCGGCTCGGGCTTCCACGAGGACGGCTTGCAAGCCGGACTGGCGGTGGCCGAGGCGCTGGGCGGCGTGCGCCGGCCATGGACCGTCGCGGGCGAGTCCGGGCGCATCCACCTGCCGGGGACGGTGTCCGCATGAGCGCGCGGCCGGACGCGGACCTGCACTCCGCGATCTACCGGGGTCAGGTGATGCATCAGCGGCTGAAGCCGCTGCGGCATCGGTTGCAGTACCGGATGTTCACGCTGCTGCTCGACCTCGACGAGCTGCCCGCGCTGCACGCGCGGCTGCGCTGGTTCTCGGTCGGGCGCTTCAACCTCTTCAGCTTCCGGCCGGCCGACCACGGCGACGGCACGGCCACGGACGTTCCCGGTCTTCGCGCCCACATCGACGCGCATCTGGCGCTGGCCGGACTGCCGATCGGCGGCGCGATCCGGCTGCTCGCGATGCCGCGCCTGCTCGGCTATGCCTTCAATCCGCTGAGCGTCTGGTTCTGCGACGCGCCCGACGGCACGCTGCGCGCCATCGTCTACGAGGTCAACAACACCTTCGGCGAGCGGCACAGCTACCTGATCAAGGTCGACGAGGCGCAACGCGCCGCCGCCATCGTCGAACAGCGCAGCGGCAAGCAGCTGTATGTCTCGCCGTTCCTCGGCATGGCCTTGACCTACCGGTTCAGGATCGAGCCGCCGCGCGAGCGGCTCTCGATCGGGGTCAGCGTGCACGAGAGCGGCGGGCACGACGGCAAGGGCAGCACCGGCAGCAGCAGCAGCAGCAGCGACGGTGCGGTCGTCCTCAACGCGCGGCTCGACGCGACCCGTGCGCCGCTGAGCGACGGCGCGCTGCTGCGGCTGCTCGTGACGCATCCGTTGCTGACGCTCAAAGTGGTGGTCGGCATTCATTGGGAGGCACTGCGGCTGTGGCTCAAAGGCGCTCGACTGCATGAGCGGCCCGCCGCGCCGGATCGCCCGATGACCATCGTCCCTGCCGGCGGACCCCCGCGACCTGATCCGATCCGACCTGAACCAGCCCACACGGCCCCACCGGCCGATCCCTCCGAGGCGACCTTGCATGCATGAAGAGAGCTCGTTCATGACCGCTCCGGCGGTCCTCGAGATCACCCCCGCGACCGTGAGCGGCGACCGGCTCGGCGCGCGCCATGACACGCTGCTGCGCCTGCTGTCGCGCGTCCAGTCGGGCCGGCTGGCGCTGACGCTGCCCGACGGGCGCTGCGTCGAGGCCGTCGGCCCGTACCCCGGTCCGGCCGCGGCGCTGCATCTGCATCGATGGCGGCCGGCGCTGCGGCTGCTGCTGCAGGGCGATCTGGGATTGGCCTTGTCCTACCGGGACGGCGACTGGCGCACGCCCGACCTGACGGCGCTGCTGTGCTTCGGCATCGCCAACGAGGCCGCGCTGGGCAAGGTGGCCGAGACGCGCGGCCCGGCGCGCTGGATCTCCCGGCTGCTGCATCGCGCGAACGCCAACACGCGTCGCGGCAGCAGGCACAACATCTCCGCCCACTACGACCTCGGCAACCGCTTCTACGAGCGGTGGCTCGACGACAGCATGCTGTATTCGAGCGCGATGTACGACGAGCCGCGCGAGGAGAAGGGCGCGATCGCCGATGACGCGAACCGCTCGATCGATGTCGGCTCCCTGGAGCAGGCACAGGCGCGGCGGCTCGATCGCATCATCGAGCTGCTCGACCTGCGCCCGGGCCAGCGGGTGCTGGAGATCGGCTGCGGCTGGGGCACGCTGGCGGCGACCTTGGCGAAGCGCTGCGGCGTGCAGGTGGTCGGTCTCACGCTGTCGACCGAGCAGCTGCGCTTCGCGCAGGCGCGCGCCGAACAATGGGGCGTGGCCGATCAGGTCGACCTGCGGCTGCAGGACTACCGCGACGTCGAGGGCCGCTTCGACCGCATCGTGTCGATCGAGATGATCGAGGCCGTGGGCCAGGCCTACTGGCCGGTCTACTTCACGACACTGCGGGACCGGCTCAAGCCCGATGGCCTGGCCGTGCTGCAGGCCATCACGATCGACGAGCAGCACTTCGAGCGCTATCGCGCCAATCCGGACTTCATCCAGCGCTGCATCTTCCCGGGCGGCATGCTGCCGACGCCGGAGCGCATGGCCGAGGAGGCGCGCAAGGCGGGCCTCGGCTTCTCGACGCAGGCGCGCTTCGGGCGCGGCTACGCGGCCACGCTGGTTGAATGGCGTCGGCGTTTCCTGGCCGAGTGGCCGGCCATCGAGGCGCAGGGATTCGACCTGCCGTTCAAGCGGCTGTGGGAGTACTACCTCTGCTACTGCGAGGCCGGGTTCCGCTCCGGGCGGGTCGACGTCGGCCTGTACCGTTTGGCCCCGGCGGGCTGAGGCCAATTCCTACAGGCTGTAACTTTTCCGTCGACTGCCGGTGCGCTCGGTTGTGCTTCGGTAGCATGTTCCTTCCCTCCAGCCACTACCGCTGCTCCAGCCGTCTTTCGCCCGATGTACGACCGTCCGTTCACTGCTCATTCCCTCGACGTCGCCATTTCCGAACTGCTCGCCGCCACCTCGGACGGATTCGACCCGGACCTGGACGCCCGGATCACCGCCGTGCTGAAGGGCCTGCGCCAGCAGCTCGGCATGGATGTCGTGTTCGTCTCGGAATTCCAGGACGGTGAGCGCGTGTTCCGTTTCGTCGACGGCGCGTCGGCGATCGACGTGCAGGTCGGCGATTCCGCGCCGCTGGAGCAGAGCTACTGCCAGCGCATCGTCGAAGGCCGCGCCCCGGCGCTGATGACCAACGCCGGCGCGGTGGCCGCGGAGCTGAAGCTGCCGCCGACGCCGGTGCCCATCGGCGCGCATCTGAGCGCGCCGGTCGTGCTGTCGGACGGCCGCATCTTCGGCACGGTCTGCTGCTTCAGTCTCCAGCCGAATCCGGGTCTGAGGTTCGAGGACCTCTCGCGCCTGAAAGGCTGCGCGCGTCTGGTGGCGCGCAAGGTGGAGGCCCAGGACTTCCTGGACACGCTGCCGTTCGAGAACGATTGAGCGGTCATCGGGGGGCGGAGTCCAGGGGTCAGGACTTGAGGTCGGACTGCGGCGTCGCCCAGCGATAGAGCTGTTCCTCGAAACCGGCCAGGGCGACGACGCGCAGCAGGATGTCGAGTTCCTCGAGGACCTGGACGATCACCGCATGGTCGTGGGCCTGCCGGGAGGCGGAGTCGTCGGGACGCATCACTTCCACGTGCTGTTGCAGCAGGTGGATGCGGTCGCAGAGGCCGTCGAAGGCGGCACGCGTCGTGATCTTGCGGTTCAGCATGATGCCCCTCGATGCGGTGCTTCATGAGCCGGCGAGCCGACGGTCGTCAGGGAGAGAAGGGGGTGGATGTTCAGCATCGGTCGGTCAGGTCAGGGTGTCTTTCCCAAGGCTGGCGCAAAGCTTCCCCGGGGAAGGACAGGTTGATCCGCGCGATCGGGTGGGCGAGATGTCGAAACACGTGGGAAGCGCCGTGTGGCCGTCCTCGCGGAGAGGCCCATCTCGCCCCATGAACACGCGGAATTGGGGCGAAGTGGCCGCTCTGTCGGGGCGGCCCGCCGCTTCCTTTCAGGTGCTTCGAACACCTGGGACCTATCGTCGCGAATGCGGGCGCTTCGCGCCATGACCGACTTCAGTGCAAGTCGGACGTTCGATGCCTCGGATCAGTGGGGACGCTGGCTTGGATGCAGGAGGGCGCGCCGATGGCGTCAGTGGCGAGGCTTGAAGGCCGTGCGCACAAGGGGGACGGTCATTGGAGCTTGTGATCCTCGCCCTTCGCCTCCTGCATGGCCTCGGGCTCGAGCTCCTCGGCGGAGCGGTTCAGGTGGATGAACAGTCCCCAGCCGGTGAGCAGCGCACCGACCGCGAAGACCATCGCCGCGGCATGCAGCAGCAAGGTCGAATCCGAATGCGCGGCGCGGAAGGTGGCCACCAGCGCCTCGATGGCGAGCGCGACGACGATGACCACCATGAACCGGGACAGGAAGCGCCGCACGCGCGTGGGGGCGCTGATGTGGGCGGTGCGGATGACTTCCTCTTCGGTGATCGTCTGGGCGATCTGCAGCGCGACCACCGCGGCGGCAAGCACGCCCATGGCCTCGATGACCAGTTGCGCGGCCTCGTCGTTCCAGTCGAGGTGGAGCGCCATCCAGGCCTCCTTCGCCGCGATGGCCAGGAGCAGCAGCGCCATGGCGGTGAAGAGCAACGCCAACGCGCCATGCACCACGGAGAAGCCGCGCAGGAGCAGCGGGACGGTGTCTTCGTCGGAGGAGATCGGCTTGCTGTCGGGGGAAGGGGCGGTCGGCTTCATCCCACGACCTTAGGCGACGGGTGCGGTGAACGCTGTAGGAAGGACGGCCATCCGGGTGACGGACACGGTGTGATTCGGAACGGATCGTCCCGCATACTATTCACCGGTCGGTGTCGCGCAACGGTAGACCACTGCCATGGCAATCTCCGCCAGGGGCAGGCGTCGATGCCTGCCGTCGACCCCAAAAGAAGGAAGTGCAGTGAAGACGATCGACGAGATGTTGAACCTGGACCTGATCACGGTGGCGCAGCACCAGGAGATCGATGCGTGGATCGCGAGAGCCAGCTCGCCGGAGGAGATCCTGCAGATGCCGGCCGAGCTCTGGCAGGCCGTGGAGCGCGCCAGCGAGGCGATGGGCGTGGACGTGGACCTGCTGCGCCCGCCGGCGCTGGACGCCGGCGGTCACGCGGTCGAGTAAGCGTCAGCGCTTCAGGCTGGCCGACAGCTCGGCCAGTCTGGCGAACTCCGCGCGGTGGCCGTACCGGTCCTCGCCGCGCGCGCCGCGGGCCAGCGGCACGAACTGATCCGGGCCGTAGTCGCCGATCAGTGTGCTGCCCCGCAACCACTGGCCCCAGGCGGCCACCGCCACCGCGAAACGCGTGTCGGCGTCCTGCGCGGCGAGCGCCGGCATCGTCGCGGGCTTCACGACCGGCAGCTCCACCAGTTGGCTCGCCTCCTGGCCGGGCGGCTTGTAGCGCAGCTTGATCCACGCCAGCTCGCCATTCCTGCCGGCGCGCGTGTCTTGCTTCGCCGCCTTGTCCTCATCGCCGTAGCGCAGGGGATCGACATTGCCCTTCGCGCCTGCGGGCACGAACTCGTACAGCGCTGTGACCTGATGGCCGGCGCCGATGTCGCCCGCGTCGACCTTGTCGTTGTTGAAGTCCTCGCGCTTGAGCGCATGCAGCTCGTAGCCGATCAGCCGGTACTCCTGCACCGCCGCCGGGTTGAACTCGACCTGAAGCTTGAGGTCCTGCGCGATGGTGGCCAGCGTCGAGGTCATCTCGTTGACCAGCACCTTGTGCGCTTCCTGCAGCGAGTCCAGGTAGTGGTAGCTGCCGTTGCCGGTATCGGCCAG
This sequence comes from Roseateles sp. GW821-FHT09G09, assembly GCF_059415965.1. Lineage (NCBI taxonomy): Bacteria > Pseudomonadati > Pseudomonadota > Betaproteobacteria > Burkholderiales > Sphaerotilaceae > Roseateles > Roseateles sp. GW821-FHT09G09. The sequence goes on from NZ_JBWKOG010000007.1 coordinate 443,676, forward strand.
CTTCTTCATCAGCGCTTCGTTGAAATTGGACTGGCCCACGCCCAGCGCCGTCAGCGTGACGCCGCTCTTGCGCTCGCCCTCGATCATCTTCCTGAGCGCCTCCTGGTTGGTCTCGCCGATGTTCAGGTCGCCGTCGGTGGCCAGCAGCACGCGGTTGATGCCTTCCGGGATGAAGGACTCGCGCGCCTGCGCGTAGGCCAGCCTCAGCCCGCCTGCGCCGTAGGTGCCGCCGCCGGCCTGGAGCTGGTCGATCGCCTCGTTGATGGCCGTCTTGCGGTCGCCCGGCGTCGGCGGCAGCGCGACGCGCGTGCCGCTGGCGTAGGTCACGACGCTCACGCGGTCCACCGGACGCAGCTGCGCGGTCAGCAGCTTCAGCGCCGACTTCACCAGCGGCAGCCGGTCCTCGGGACCCATGGACCCCGACACGTCGACCAGAAACACCAGGTTCGCGGGCGGCAGGCTCGCCTTCGCGATGTCCTTGCCCTTGATCGCGATGCGGATCAGGCCGCGCTCGGCGTTCCAGGGCGAGGCCAGCACCTGCGCGCGGACCTTGAACGGATCGCGCTCGCCGGCCTCGGGGCCGGGGGCGTCGAAGCCGAAGTAGTTGACCAGCTCCTCGACGCGCACCGCGTCCTGCGGCGGCAGCTGGCCGCGGTTGATGAAGCGGCGGACGTTGGCGTAGCTGCCGGTGTCGACGCTGGCGCTGAAGGTGGAGACCGGCTGCTCGGTGGCGCGCTGCCAGGGGTTGTCGGAGAAGGCGGTGTACTTGGCCGTGGAGACCGGCGGGGGCGGCGTCCATTGAGGCGCATAGGCGGGGGCACTGACCGCCGCGCGCGCCCGGTAGTCCGTGACCGCGGCCGGCGCCGCCGGGGAGGGCGTGGGCGGCACGCGAGCGGGGTAGACCGGGTCCGGCATCGCAGGCGTGGTGGCGACGGGCGAGGTCGACCGGGTCTCGGCGGGCGCCTGCTGCTCGACGGGCGAGTTGCCGGCCTGCCGAGGGATGGTCGAACAGCCGAGGAGCGTGGCGATCGAGGCCGTCAGCAGGACGGCCTGCGCGACCGCGGAGCGGGACGGAAATGACATGGTTTCTCCCTCTGTGGTGCAGCCGACCGGCGCTGCGGGCGCCGTCCTGGCCGATGCGGATCATCGTCGCGACGACCCGATCGACGGTCAACGGGCGCGAGGGGGGATGGTTGACAGGCCGCCGTCCCCGGGGAGGGGGAGAGCGGGGAGGCCTCCGGCGCGTGTAAACTCCCGCCCTTCACCGTATTTCCGACGCTGCTCCAGGCAACCGGTCGCCCCTTCGGGTCCGAGGCCGGCGAGTCTGTGACTTCGGGCGGGTGTTTCTCAGTTCATTACCGGAGCCAACATGGGCAACAAGATCATCACCGAAGCCGATCGCAAGGCGGCACCCCGTCCCGTCGCGCCCAAGGGCGTGACCGTGACTTCGCATCGCGGTCAGAAGAGCAGCCTCGAGCGCGGTTCGCACACCCGCTCGAAGAAGAACCCGGGCAAGCGTCCGCACTCGGGTTGAGATCGCGGGGAGTCCCTCCCCATCGATCCGACAACAGGCCCATGCCTCCCGGCGGGGCCTGTTTTGCTTTCAGCGAGGCGCAATCCCTGACCCTCGCATCGACGCCCGATCAATCGCCATGATCCGCATCAACGAACTCCGCCTGCCCCTCCACCACCCCGAGGACGCGCTGCGCCCCGCCGTGGTCGAACGGCTCGGCATCCCCGACGCACAGCTCACCGCCTTCACCGTCTTCAAGCGCAGCTACGACGCCCGCAAGAAGACCGCGATGGTCCTGATCTATTCCGTCGACTGCGAAATCAACGGAGGGGGCGACGCCGCCGCCGAAGCCGCACTGCTCCAGCGCCACGCCGGCGACACGCACATCAAGCCCTCGCCCGACACCGACTACCAGTTCGCCGGTCATGCGCCGGCCGACTTCTACGCCGCGTCGGTCGGTTCCGACGGCACGCCCGGTGATGACGGCGGCCGCCCGCGTCCCGTCGTCATCGGCTTCGGCCCCTGCGGCCTCTTCGCCGCGCTGATCCTGGCGCAGATGGGACTGCGGCCCATCGTGCTCGAACGCGGCAAGCAGGTCCGCGAACGCACCAAGGACACCTGGGGCCTGTGGCGCGAAAGCGTGCTGGACCCCGAGTCCAACGTCCAGTTCGGCGAAGGCGGCGCCGGCACCTTCTCCGACGGCAAGCTCTACAGCCAGATCTCCGACCCGCGCTTCCTCACGCGCAAGGTCCTGACCGAGTTCGTCAAGGCCGGCGCGCCGGAGGAGATCCTCTTCGTCAGCAAGCCGCACATCGGCACCTTCCGCCTGGTGAGCATGATCATCAAGATGCGCGCCGAGATCGAGAGCCTCGGCGGCGAGATCCGCTTCCAGCAGAAGGTCACCGACCTGCTCATCGAGCCCGATGCCGACGGCCAGCGGCATGTGCGCGGCGTGACGCTCGCGTCTGGCGAGCAGCTCCGCGCCGATCACGTCGTCATCGCGCTCGGCCACAGCGCGCGCGACACCTTCACGATGCTCCACGAGCGCGGCGTCCACATGGAGGCCAAGCCCTTCTCCATCGGCTACCGCATCGAGCATCCGCAATCGATCATCGACAAGGCCCGCTTCGGCCCGAACGCGGGGCATCCGATCCTCGGCGCGGCGGACTACAAGCTGGTCCATCACGCGGGCAACGGCCGCGCGGTCTACAGCTTCTGCATGTGCCCCGGCGGCACGGTGGTCGCGGCGACGTCGGAGCCGAACCGCGTCGTCACCAACGGCATGAGCCAGTACTCCCGCAACGAGCGCAACGCGAATGCGGGCATCGTCGTCGGCATCACGCCCGAGGACTACCGGCAGGACGGCAAGAAGGACGGCAGCGCCGTCAACCCGCTCGACGGCTTCGCGTTCCAGCGCTTCTGGGAATCGCGCGCCTATGAACTCGGCGAAGGCAACTACCTGGCGCCGGCCGCGCTGGTGGGCGACTTCATCAAGCGCCAGCGCAGCACGGCGCTCGGCAGCGTCGAGCCGAGCTACAAGCCCGGCGTCACGATGACCGACCTGCAGCAGAAGGGCATGGGCAGCCTGCCGAAATACGCGCTCGATGCGATCCGCGAGGCGTTGCCGGCCTTCGAGCGTCAGATCCGCGGCTTCGCCATGAACGATGCGGTGCTGACGGGTGTCGAGACGCGGACGTCCTCGCCGCTGCGCATCACGCGCGGCAAGGACTACCAGAGCCTGAACGTCCGCGGCCTGTATCCGGCCGGCGAGGGCGCCGGCTACGCGGGCGGCATCATGTCCGCCGGGGTCGACGGCATCGAGGTGGCCGAGGCGGTGGGCCGCAGCCTCCTGCGCATCCAGGACTGAGCCCGACGCCTTCTCACGCCCTGCCGCGCCGCAGTGCGCCCCCCCCACCCACGACACCCCACGCGCACCATGCTGCAACGCGGCAGAGGGTGCCGGGGGCACCGGGGAGGAATGCGGAGCCTGCGACGCGATTGACGACACGGTGCCCCCGGCACCCTCTGCCGACGCTCAGTCCTGGAAAGTCAGACCGCCTGCCAGAGTGTCGGCGACGACGCTGGATTCCAGCCTGCGCCGGCCCAGGCCGTGTGCGCCTGCAGGCAGCGGTACTGCTTGCCCTGATAGCTCACGATCTGCCCCGCGGTGTAGCTCGACCCTTCCGCCCATGCCGGCGCGCCGCCTGGCGGGTTGGTCGGGGGTGTCGTCGGCAGGATCACGTCCAGCGCGTAGCTGGCGCCCGAACTGGCGTTCTGCAGATAGACGTCCATCACCGTCGCGCCGCCCGGCACGACCACGCTGCCACCTTGCAGGGTGCCGACCTTCAGGTAGCCTGAAGTCTGGTTGACCTTGGTCGCGATCTGGCCCAACCACACGGCCTTGGTCGCCGCCGTGGTCAGCGCGACCGAGATCGTCTCCAGGTCATTGCCCGCGCCATTGAACACGCGCAGCTTCACCTGGCTGCCCGACGGCAGGTCCTGGACCGCCGAGACCTGGCCGATCTGCTTCAGTCCCGACGGCGTGCCGGGCGGCGTCGTGCCGCCGCCGAAGTCCACGTCCGAGCAGGCGTAGAAGGCTTCGGTACTGTCCGCCCGCTGCCAGGCCGAGAACAGCACGTGCTTGCCGGTGCGGCGCGGCAGGCTCAGCTTCATCGTGTAGGTCTTGCCCACCGTGACGATCTGGTCCGGGCCAAGTTGCTGCACCTGTTCCAGATCCGACCAGCGCAGCGGCGAGGTGGTCGGATTCCAGCCGTCGCGCGTCATGAAGAAGGTCCAGTTCAACGAGCTGTGCGGTGCGGTGGCGTTGTAGCGGTACTCGTACTTGCCGTCAGCCCCCGGCGAGTAGGCCGTGCTCGGCCAGTCGGCGCGCGCCAGGTCGAAGCCCTTGAACTTCTCCTGCCCGCCGGCGCAGATCTTGAGGTCGGGCACCACCGCCTTGTGGTTGCCGTTGGCGGCGGCCTGGTTGACGCCGTTCCAGTCGTAGATCGCCTGCTCCCCGCCGAACGCGATCGCGGCCTGGCAGGCCGGCAGCGATGGGTTCTTGTAGCAGTTGTATTGGCGCGAAATCGGGAACTCCGGCGCGCCGTGGGCGAACACAGCGCTGGGTGTCAGCGCGGCGGTCAGGGCGGTCGAGAGTGTGGCCAGCGCGGCTGCACCGGCGGATCGGGCTCGGACATTCATTCAAGTCTCCTGAAGTGTTGGGTGAACGCTTCAGTGCGATGGGCCCGACATCGCACCAAAGAAGTACCACCATAGGACCTGATAAATACCAAAACAAGCCAGATAAGCGTAACGGCCGTCGCTGAAGATTTTCCAGCTTTCGTTTCAGGCGAAGGGATTATCATGAACGGCCGCAGTCTTGCTCTCTGAGCGAAGGCTACAGTTCAACCCAGCTGCCGCCGTACCATGCGCCTCGACCTCACCACCTTGAACCTCGTGCTGGCGATCGAACAGACTCGATCCATCACCCGCGGGGCCGAGCGCGAGCACCTGGCGCTGGCTGCGGCCAGCAAGCGGATCTCGGACCTGGAGACGCGCCTGGGGGTGCAGCTGTTCGAGCGTCGCGCCCGCGGCGTCGAGCCCACCGAGGCCTGCCGCGCGCTGGTCCGCCACATCCGATCGCTGCATGCCTCGCTGCATGCGCTCGAGAGCGAGGTCGTCGAGTTCGCCCGCGGCATCAAGGGACACCTGCGCATCGCCGCCAACGCCGGCGCGATCGCGGAAGCGCTGCCGCCCGACCTGGCCGCGTTCTCGCAGGCCCATCCGCAGATCCGCATCAGCCTCGAGGACCAGACCAGCGCCGAGGTGCAGGCCGCCGTCGCGGAAGGTCGCGCCGATGTCGGCGTCTTCACGACGCCGCTGCTCGACAACCGGTTGCAGACCTGGTCCTACCGCACCGGTCGCCTCGCCGTGCTGGTGCCGGCCGGCCACGAACTCGCCGGGCGCGAGTCCGTCAGCTTCGACGACCTGCTGGACCATGACCTCGTCGGTCTGCACGGCGGCGCTGCGGCGCAGGAATTGATGATGCAGGAGGCCATGACCCGCGGCCGCACGCTCAAGGCGCGGCTGCAGGTGCGCGGCTTCGACGCGATCGCGCAGCTGGTCGAGGCCGGCCTGGGGGTCGCGGTGCTGCCCGACGCGCCGTCGCGCCGTTTCGCGCAGGTCTTCGACGTCAAGCGCCTGACCCTGGATGAAGCCTGGGCCCAGCGCGACTATGTTCTGGGGGTGGCTCGCCAGGAGCGCCTGCCGACTGTCGTCCAGCGCTTCGTCGACGCGCTGTGTCCGGCCGCCAAGGAAGCCGCCAAGGAGGCCGCCGCCGCGGGGGCGACCCCGGCCCCGGCCATTCCCGTTTCGAAGGCCGGCTCGCGGTGAGCCGTCCCGTCCGCAGCCGATCGAGCCGCTTTTCCCTGAAGTGATGGAGAGCCCTCCCATGACCGCCAACGTCTCCAACGCCGCCCACGCCGGTGCGCCGCGCACCCTCTACGACAAGCTCTGGGACGAGCACGTGGTGCACACCGAGGAAGACGGCACGTCCGTCCTCTATATCGACCGCCACCTCGTCCACGAGGTCACCAGTCCGCAGGCCTTCGAAGGCCTGGACCTGGCCGGCCGCAAGGTCTGGCGCCTGTCGGCCAACCTGGCCGTCAGCGACCACAACGTGCCCACGACCGACCGCAGCCAGGGCATCGCCGATCCGGTGTCGCGCCTGCAGGTCGACACGCTGGACAAGAACTGCGACCGCTTCGGCATCACGCAGTTCAAGATGAACGACAAGCGCCAGGGCATCGTCCATGTGATCGGACCGGAGCAGGGCGCCACGCTGCCCGGCATGACGGTCGTCTGCGGCGACAGCCACACGTCCACGCACGGCGCCTTCGGCGCGCTGGCCCACGGCATCGGCACGTCCGAGGTCGAGCATGTGCTGGCCACGCAGACGCTGCTGGCCAGGAAGGCGAAGAACCTGCTGATCAAGGTCGAGGGTCAGGTCATGCCCGGCGTCGGCGCCAAGGACATCGTGCTGGCGATCATCGGCCGCATCGGCACGGCCGGCGGCACCGGCTACACGATCGAGTTCGCCGGCAGCGCCATCCGCGCGCTGTCGATGGAAGGCCGCATGACCGTCTGCAACATGGCGATCGAGGCGGGCGCGCGCGCCGGCCTGATCGCCGTCGACGAGACGACGCTGCAGTACGTCAAGGGCCGTCCGTTCACGCCGACCGGCGTCGAATGGGACCAGGCCGTCCAGTACTGGCGCACGCTGCACACGGACGCCGGCGCGAAGTTCGACGCGGTCGTCGAGCTCGACGCCGCGCAGATCCGTCCGCAGGTCACCTGGGGCACCTCGCCCGAGATGGTCCTGTCCATCGACGACCGCGTGCCCGATCCCGACAAGGAGAAGGACGCCGTCAAGCGCGGCGCCATCGAGCGCGCGCTGCAGTACATGGCGCTGGAGCCCAACAAGGCGATCAACGACATCCGCATCGACAAGGTCTTCATCGGCAGCTGCACCAACAGCCGCATCGAGGACATGCGCGAGGCCGCGGCCGTCGTGAAGCGCCTGGGCGGTCGCGTCGCGGGCAACGTGAAGCTGGCGATGGTGGTGCCGGGCTCGGGCCTGGTGAAGGCGCAGGCCGAGGCCGAAGGACTCGACCAGATCTTCAAGGCCGCCGGTTTCGAGTGGCGCGAGCCGGGCTGCTCCATGTGCCTGGCGATGAACGCCGACCGGCTGGAACCGGGCGAGCGCTGCGCCTCCACCAGCAACCGCAACTTCGAAGGCCGGCAGGGCGCCGGCGGCCGCACCCACCTGGTGAGCCCCGCGATGGCCGCCGCCGCCGCGATGGAAGGCCACTTCGTCGACGTGCGTCGAGTGACATGAGCCACCCCCGACGCGCTTCGCGCGCCCCCTCAAGGGGGCGTCACCGGCCGCCCGGCAAAGCAGGTCGTCGGTGCCCGCTTGGTCAATGCGGCCAGCGTTGAGCATCCAGAAATGAGAAGGAACGAGTGATGGACAAGTTCACCGTGCACAAGGGCCTCGTGGCCCCGATGGATCGCGAGAACGTCGACACCGACGCGATCATCCCCAAGCAATTCCTGAAGTCGATCAAGCGCAGCGGCTTCGGCCCGAATCTCTTCGACGAGTGGCGCTACCTCGATCATGGCGAGCCCGGCCAGGATCCGGCCAGCCGCAAGCCGAATCCGGACTTCGTGCTGAACCAGCCGCGTTATCAGGGCGCCTCGGTGCTGATCGCGCGCAGCAACTTCGGCTGCGGTTCCAGCCGCGAGCACGCGCCCTGGGCGCTGCAGCAGTACGGCTTCCGCGCGCTGATCGCGCCGAGCTTCGCCGACATCTTCTTCAACAACACCTTCAAGAACGGCGTGCTGCCGATCGTGTTGCCGGAGAGCCAGGTCGCGCGCCTGTTCGACGAGGTCTTCGCCTTCCCGGGCTACCAGTTGACGGTGGACCTGGAGCGCCAGGTCGTCGTCAAGGCCGACGGTGAGGAGCTGCCCTTCGACGTGCAGCCGTTCCGCAAGTACTGCCTGCTCAACGGCTTCGACGACATCGCGCTGACGCTGCGCCACGCCGACAAGATCAAGGCTTTCGAAGCCGAACGCATCGCCACCAAGCCGTGGCTGAATAATCGAATTACTCGCTGAGGACCCTATGAAGATCGCAGTCCTGCCCGGTGATGGCATCGGCACCGAAATCGTCGCGGAGGCCGTCAAGGTCCTGAACGTGCTCGAGCTCCCGTTCGAGCTCGAGACCGCGCCCGTCGGAGGGGCCGCCTACGAGGCCTCCGGCCATCCGTTGCCCGAGGCGACGCTCAAGCTCGCGCAGGACGCGGACGCGGTGCTGTTCGGCGCCGTCGGCGACTGGAAGTACGACAAGCTGGAGCGCGCGCTGCGCCCCGAGCAGGCCATCCTCGGACTGCGCAAGGCGCTCGGCCTGTTCGCCAACTTCCGTCCCGCGATCTGCTACGAGCAGCTGACCCACGCGTCGAGCCTCAAGCCCGAGCTGGTCGCCGGCCTGGACATCCTCATCATCCGCGAGCTCACCGGCGACATCTACTTCGGCCAGCCGCGCGGCCGCCGCACTGCCGTCGACGGCCACTTCCCGGGCAGCGAGGAAGCCTTCGACACGATGCGCTACTCGCGCCCCGAGATCGAGCGCATCGCCCACGTCGCCTTCCAGGCCGCGCGCAAGCGCTCCAAGAAGGTGACCTCGGTCGACAAGGCCAACGTGCTGGAGACCTTCCAGTTCTGGAAGGACGTCGTCACCGAGGTCCACAAGGACTATCCGGACGTCGAGCTCGACCACATGTACGTCGACAACGCCGCGATGCAACTGGTCAAGGCGCCCAAGAAGTTCGACGTCGTCGTCACCGGCAACATGTTCGGCGACATCCTGTCGGACGAGGCCGCGATGCTGACCGGCTCCATCGGCATGCTGCCCAGCGCCTCGTTGGACAAGAACAACAAGGGGCTCTACGAACCGAGCCATGGCAGCGCGCCGGACATCGCGGGCAAGGGAATCGCCAATCCGCTGGCTACAATCCTTTCCGTTGCCATGATGCTCAAGTTCTCCCTCAACCAGCCCGAAGCCGCCGCTCGCATCGAGTCGGCGGTTCAGTCCGTGCTGGCCCAGGGTCTGCGTACCGCGGACATCTGGAGCGAGGGCACCCAGAAGGTGAGCACCCGCGAGATGGGTGATGCCGTCGTCGCCGCCATTGCCTCGGGCAAAGGCGTGACCACGACCGCTTCGACCATTGCGACCACGACCAAAACCATCAAGAGCTAGTCCGCTCCGGTTCGTCTCGCCCCACCTCACACACCCGGCGAAGCGAGCCGGGCAGGCTCCCAGGGGGTGTGACGGTGTTTGGGCGATGCCCGGCCAGCAGTGCCGGGCCTTTCAATGAACGAAGGTACGCAAATGACGACATTGGTTGGTTTGGTGGGATGGCGCGGCATGGTCGGCTCGGTGCTGATGGACCGCATGGCGCAGGAGCGCGATTTCGACCTGATCGAGCCGCTGTTCTTCAGCACCTCGAACGCGGGCGGCACCGCCCCGGCGTTCGCGAAGAACGAGACGGCGCTGCAGAACGCCTTCGACATCGCGCAGCTCAAGCGCTGCGAGATCATCATCACCTGCCAGGGCGGCGACTACACCAGCGAGGTCTATCCCAAGCTGCGCGCCGCGGGCTGGAACGGCCACTGGATCGACGCCGCGTCCTCGCTGCGCATGGCCGACAACGCCGTGATCGTGCTGGACCCGGTCAACATGCCGGTCATCAAGAACGCGCTGTCCAAGGGCGGCCGCGACTGGATCGGCGGCAACTGCACCGTCAGCTGCATGTTGATGGGCGTGGGCGCGCTGTACAAGGCCGGCCTGGTCGAGTGGATGTCGACGCAGACCTACCAGGCCGCCTCCGGCGGCGGCGCGCAGCACATGCGCGAGCTGCTGACCCAGTACGGCACGCTGAATGCGGAAGTGAAGGCGCTGCTGGACGACCCCAAGAGCGCCATCCTCGAGATCGACCGCAAGGTCATCGCCAAGCAGCGCGCGCTGTCCGCCGATGAGATCGCCAACTTCGGCGTGCCGCTGGGTGGATCGCTGATCCCGTGGATCGACAAGGATCTGGGCAACGGCACCTCCAAGGAAGAGTGGAAGGGCATGGCCGAGACGAACAAGATCCTCGGCCAGGGCGAGGGCTTCGGCACCGCCGCCATCCCGGTCGACGGCTTCTGCGTGCGCGTGGGCGCGATGCGCTGCCACTCGCAGGCGCTGACCCTCAAGCTGCGCAAGGACGTGCCGCTGGACGAGATCGAGGCCATGATCGCCGCGGACAACGAGTGGGTGAAGGTGGTGCCCAACACCCGCGAGGCCACGATCAAGGACCTGACCCCCGTCGCCGTCACCGGCACGATGACCATCCAGGTCGGACGCATCCGCAAGCTGGCCATGGGGCCGGAGTACGTCGGCGCGTTCACCGTCGGTGACCAGTTGCTGTGGGGGGCGGCGGAACCGCTGCGCCGGATGCTGCGTATCCTGCTGGATCGCTGATCCGATCATCGACGGCCCCGGCCGGCCGTCGTGGCTGAAACGCCGGCCGGCGCCCGACGTGCTGAAAGCGGTGGCGATGCCACCGCTTTTTTTCATGGTGATTAGGGATTGCCAGGAGCGGGGCGCGTTGCCTTCTAGCGACAAGCCCGTAACGACCTGTGAATCAAGGCTAGCTCATGGATGTTATTCATGAGCTACCTCAGCAACGATGCGTATATGCTTGCCACCGTTGTGATTTTCTACCGCGGGAATGGCTGGGAGCCTGCCCGGGCGCATCAGTCGCACAACAACAATACGTCAGACAGGCGGTCCTTTGGATGGGCCGCCTTGTTGCTTTGGGGGACGCCTTGAAAAAACATGCGAGCGCATATGCGCGATTTGCGCTGAGCCAGGTGGCCGCGGTCACTGTGTTGGGACTGGCGGCGGGTTCCGCTTACGGCCTCGGGCTTGGGAAACTGACGGTGCAATCCGCGCTCGGCGAAACGCTGCGCGCGGAGATCGACGTCAGCAGCCTGACACCGGAGGAAGCCAGCTCGCTCAAGCTGCGCGTCGCGCCGCCTGAGTCCTACCGGGCTTCCGGTCTGGACTACAACGCGGTGCTGGCCAGCACGCAGGTGCAACTGGCCCGCCGTCCCGACGGCCGGCCTTACCTGCGCCTGAGCAGCGACCGCGCTGTCCAGGAACCGTTCGTCGACGTCATCCTCGAAGTGAACTGGTCCAGCGGCCGCCTGACCCGCGAGTTCACGCTGCTGTTCGATCCGCCGAGCAACACCAACGTCGCCCGTTCGAGCGAGCCCACCACGTCCCCGGTGATCTCGGCCCCCGCGCCGGCGTCCACCCCGGCCGTTGTCGCGCCGCCGCCCGTGGCCCGCACGCAGGCCCCGGTGTCGTCCGCGCCCGCCGCGCCGGTG
>NZ_JBWKOG010000008.1:0-313512 GCF_059415965.1 Roseateles sp. GW821-FHT09G09
CTTAAAGAACATCGAAGCAACTCTTCGCCTCAGGCTCTTCGCCTTCCGCCTTGCTTCGTCGCGTCGCTGATTTGTCGCCAGCAGCGCAGAAGCGAGATTATGAACGATTTCTTTCGAATCCGTCAAGCAGTCAGTGAAATTATTTTCTTCGTCGACTGCGAGAATCTCGCCGCCAAATGAGAATCGGGTCGAGCCCGGTTAGTCATTTGACATCCCCGACAGTTCCTTCGGGGACCGCTGCAAGACAGATGTCTGTGCAGCGAAGACAGCGACTGTAGCACGGCTGCGGAAAGGCTCGCAAGAACTACGAGAGAAAAGTACCTGACAGCCGGCCGCCCTTCGCACGGAGCAACGCTAAGCCCTTGTTCCTGTTCAAAGCACGGCCACGGTACGCAAAGAAAAAGACCCGCCGAGGCGGGTCTTCGATGAGGCTAGGACCTTGAGCTCTGGTCAGTCCGCGTCCTGGAACGCTTCCTCGCGCTTGTTCTTGATGGAGGGCAGCATGACCACCACCACCATGAGTGCTGCGGCGATCAACAGGCCAGCCGACAGCGGCCGGGAAAGGAAGGTGCTCCAGTCGCCACGCGACAGCAGCAACGCTCGGCGCAGGTTCTCTTCCATCATCGGACCCAGGATGAAGCCGAGCAGCAACGGCGCCGCCTCGCAGCTCAACTTGTAGAAGATGTAGCCCACCACCGCGAACGCCGCCGTCATGAACACGTCGAAGTTGTTGTTGTTCAGCGTGTAGGTACCGATGCAGCAGAACACGACGATCGCCGGGAACAGGAAGCGGTAGGGCACTGTCAGCAGCTTGATCCAGATGCCGATCAGCGGCAGGTTCAGGATCACCAGCATCAGGTTGCCGACCCACATCGAGGCGATCAGCCCCCAGAACAGCTCTGGGTTGCTGGTCATCACCTGAGGACCGGGCTGGATGCCCTTGATCGTCATCGCGCCCACCATCAGCGCCATCACCGCGTTGGGCGGGATGCCCAGCGTCAACATCGGGATGAAGGAGGTCTGCGCGCCGGCGTTGTTGGCCGATTCGGGACCCGCCACGCCCTGGATGGCGCCCTTGCCGAACTTCTCCGGCGTCTTGGAGATCTTCTTCTCCAGCGTGTAGGCGGCGAACGAGGCCAGCAGCGCGCCGCCGCCAGGCAGCACGCCCAGCACCGAACCGAGCGCCGTACCGCGCACCACCGCCGGCCAGGCGTCGTGGAAGTCCTGCTTGGTCGGCCACAGGCCCTTCACGCTCTTGGTGAAGACCTCGCGATGCTCCGCCGGCTGGCCGAGGTTCGCGATGATCTCGCCGAAGCCGAAGATCCCCATCGCGATCACGACGAAGTTGATGCCGTCGGTCAGCTCTGGAATGTCGAACGAGAACCGTGGCGTCCCCGAGATCACGTCGGTGTTGACCTGTCCGAGCAGCAACCCCAGCAGGATCATCGAGATCGCCTTGACCAGCGAGCCCGAGGCCAGCACCACGGCGCCGATCAGGCCCAGCACCATCAGCGAGAAGTACTCGGCGGGGCCGAACTTGAAGGCCAGCTCGGTCAGCGGCGGCGCGAAGGCCGCGATGATGATGGTGCCCACGCAGCCGGCGAAGAACGAGCCCAGGCCCGCGGCCGCCAGGGCGGCGCCGGCGCGGCCTTGACGAGCCATCTGGTAGCCGTCGATCGCGGTCACGACCGACGAGGACTCGCCAGGCACGTTGATCAGGATGGCGGTCGTCGAGCCGCCGTACTGCGCGCCGTAATAGATGCCGGCGAGCATGATCAGCGCCGGCGTCGCGTCCAGCGAGTAGATCGACGGCAGCAGCATCGCGATCGTCGCGACCGGGCCCAGGCCTGGCAGCACGCCGATCAGGGTGCCGAGCACCGCGCCGCCGAAGGCGTACAGGAGGTTCTCCGGCGTGAACGCCGTGCCGAACCCCATCATCAGGTTGTTGATCAGATCCATGCGTGACTCCTCAGCCGCCCAGGAAGGTCGGCCAGATGGGGATCACGAGATTCAGACCCCAGATGAAGATCGCGTAGCTGCCCGCGGTCAGGACGACGCTGCTGAGCAGCGCATCGCGCCAGCGGAACTCGTCGCTGGCCAACGAGGAGATGGTGATCAGCAGCGGCAGCGTGATGATCATGCCCAGTCGCGGCAAGGCGAAGCCGAACACGATGATCGCGCCGACGACGATGAGCAGCGGCTTCCAGGCGAAGGCGCCGACAGGCTGGCCGCCCTCCGACTCGATCGTCAGTGCCTTGAACAGCACCACCGCGCCCAGCACGGCGAGCAGCACGCCCAGCCCGAAGGGAAAGTAACCAGGCCCGGGGCGGGCCGAGGAGCCAAAGCTGTAGTTCACTGCCGAGCCCCACGCGAACGCGACGCCAACGACCACGAACATCAGCCCTGACCAGAAGTCGCGTTGACTCTTGATCTTCATCGAGGGAACCTCTATCGGCTTGAATTGGCGCGATTCTAGGAATCGGGTCCCCGTCAGGGTCTGTGGTTATCACGTAAGGGGAGACGCCGCGCATCGCACGGGGCGTATGGCGATCTTCACGCGCCCCGTGGGCACGGGCTCCGCGCGCTGTCTGCACGGGCTTACCCGCCCCCGCGAGCCTGGGGGGCGGTCCACGGACAGCGCCGGCTGGGCTCAGGTTTCCCAGGTCGGGGTGCTGCGCAGCACCTCATCCATGGTCGTGAGGCCTTCGGCGACCTTCATCGCGCCGCCCAGACGGAGCGGACGCAAGCCTTCCTGCACCGCCTGGCGGCGCAGTGCCGTCATGTCCGTGTTCGGGTGCAGGTGCTTTCGGATGCTGTCCGTCAGCAGGAGCAGTTCATACAGCCCGGCGCGCCCCCGGAAGCCGGTGTTGCGGCAATCCAGGCAACCCACGGGCCGGTAGGGCTTGACGCCGCCGTTCAGTCGCCACGGTTTGAGCATCTCGTTGAGCGACTCGCGCGTGACGTCCGGATCCGGTTCCTTGCAGTTCGGGCACAAGGTGCGCACGAGCCGTTGAGCCAGCACGCCGATCACCGTCGCGTCGATCAGGTAGTTGGGCACGCCCAGGTCCACCATCCGCGTGATCGCCGAAGCGGAATCGTTCGTGTGCAGCGTCGAGAACACCAGGTGACCGGTCAGCGAGGCCTGGATCGCCATCTCGGCGGTTTCCAGGTCGCGGATCTCGCCGACCATGATGATGTCCGGGTCCTGCCGCATCAGCGCCCGCAAGCCCTCGGCGAAGTTGAAGTCGATGGCCGGCTGCACCTGCGACTGGTTGAACGCGGGCTCGATCATCTCGATCGGATCCTCGACGGTGCAGACGTTGACCTCGTCGGTGGCCAGGCGCTTGAGCGTCGAATACAGCGTCGACGTCTTGCCGCTGCCGGTCGGACCGGTCACGAGGATGATCCCGTGGGGCCGCGCCGTCAGGCGGTTCCAGCGTTCGGCGTCATGGGTGGAGAACCCCAGCTGCGACAGATCCTTGACGGCGGTGTCGGGGTCGAAGATCCGCATCACCATCTTTTCGCCGAAGGCGGTCGGCAGCGTCGACAGCCGCATTTCCACCTCTTCGCCGGCCGGGTTGCGCGTCTTGATGCGACCGTCGAGCGGCCGGCGTTTCTCGACCACGTCCATGCGCCCCAGCAGCTTGATGCGCGCGGTCATCGCGCCCATCACCGTGGGCGGCAACTGGTAGACCGTGTGGAGCACGCCGTCGATGCGGAACCGGATCACGCCCATCTCACGACGCGGCTCCAGGTGGATGTCGCTGGCGCGCTGGTCGAAGGCGTACTGCCAAAGCCAGTCCACCACCTGCACCACGCCCTGGTCGTTGGCGTCGAGCTGGCGGTTGCTGCGGCCCAGCTCGACGAGTTGCTCGAAGCTCGCCTGCTGGCTCGACTCGCCGGATTTCGTCGCCGCACGCACCGACCGCGCCAACGTGAAGAACTCGGTCGTGAAACGCGCGATCTCCTGCGGATTCGCCAGCGCGAGCTTCACACGCTTGCGGGTGTGCGACTCGATCTGCGGCACCCAGCCGGTGTCGTTCGGCTCGGCGACCGCGATGGTCACCTCGTTCAGGCCGACCTGGATCGGCAGACATCGACGTGCCTCGGCGTAGCTGGCGGACATCACGTCGGCGACACGGCCGACGTCGACCTTGAGCGGATCGATCCGGACGTAGGGCAATTTCAGACGGCCCGCGAGCCATTCGGTCAGCGTCTCGGCATCCAGCACGCGGCCATTCGCGACGCGCACCAGTCCCGCGGCGCCCAGCCGCGTGAGCGGATGCTGGGCGCTGTGGCTGGTGCCGAAGCGGGCTTCGGTGCGCTGGACCTGTTCCTGGTCGATGACACCATCCTCGGCAAGCCAGTGCAGCAGTTGGCGCCATTCCAGGCGTGCGCCGCCTTCCGCGGCCTTGGGCTTGGCGGCCGCGGCGGAAGGCACCGGGGCAGGCACGCTCGACTTGGCCGCGGTCGCGGCCACGGGAGCGGACGCGGCAGCACCGCTCTTGTCCTTCGAAGGCGTCGACGTGTTGGGTTTCATGGTCACTCGTCGGAGTCTTGTGCCGCGCCGGCCGCAGCCGCGTGGAGCTGGTGGATCACGTTCATCGGCAGGGGCCGGACCAGCTTGAGCCATTTGGTGGCCGGCAGATCATGGCGGGATTCGATGTGGGCGGCGCGCTGCTCGAGCACTTCGCGCGCCGGCACGGCCACGCCGCGTCCTGCGACGACGATGGTATTGCCCTCGCGGGTCGGCGTCAGGTGCCACACCTGGTCAGAACCGAACACCTTCGCGATCCGCGCCGCGCTGCGCGTGAAGCTGGCGCTGCGGCCGAAGAGGTTGACCGTCATCAGCCCGCCGTCGGCGAGCACGCGATGGCAGTCGGCGTAGAAGGCCTCGTCATCGAGGACCGGCGCGGCCGCCTCATGGTCGTAGAGGTCGACGTTGAGCACCTGCGCACTGCCCCAGTGGTCCGCGTCGGCCACCCACGCGCCGGCATCCTCGTTGATCACGCGCAGCCGGTCGTCGTCGTCGGGCAGATGGAACCAGTGCCGGTTGGCGCTGATGACGGTCGGGTTGATCTCGACCGCCGTGGTCTTCATCTTCAACTGCTTGCGGCAGAAGCGCGTCAGAGCGCCGGCGCCCAGGCCGAGCTGCACCGCCTGCCCGCTGGTCATCTCGCCGGCATCGCGCCACAGCATCCAGACCATCATGCGCTGGACGTACTCCAGCTCCAGCTTCTCGGGCTTCTTGAGCCGCATCGCGCCCTGCACCCAGATCGAGTCGAGGTGGAGGAAGCGCACGCCGTCGAATTCGCTCAGCGTGGCCTCGACCCATTCCGCCGATTCGGCCCTTCTGCCGCTTTTGTTGCCCTTCGAGTCCCGTTGCTTGCTCACGGCTGCCGTTCCCATGCCGGGTCCGCGGGGCCCGGTCTCGTCATCTGTCGATCGAAGGCCCGGCAAGCTCTCGCCAGGCGCGAAGCTTGTCATCGTAGGGCATCGTGTAGGCGGGACTGGAGCTGGGCAGTCCCAGCACGCGGTAACGGGCTGCAAGCGGTCCGAGCTGCTTCAGCCCCAACCGCAACGCCGTGCCGCCATTGAAGCCGATCGTGTGCAGCGCCGGCAGTTGCTGGATGAGACGGCCCAGGTCGCTGGCGAAGGGATTGCGGATCGCGCTGTCGAGGCTGCCCTCGCGCTCGGTCTCGGTGATCACGTCCCAGACGGCGACCCGGTGGGCGCGCAGCGCGGCGAGGCGTTCGGCATAGGCCATCGCGACCAGATCGACGCCGAAGACTTCGCCGACCAGCCGCCAGAACTGGTTGCGCGGATGGCCGTAATACTGCTGTGCGCGCAGCGAGGCGACGCCGGGGAAGCTCCCCAGCAGCAGCCAGTGCGCATCCGGCGCGTGGACCGGCGCCAGCCCCTGCCAGCGGGCCGGCTCGACGGCCTCGTGAGAATCCGGCGTGTCAGCCATGCGGCCGCAAGGCGTCCAGCGCACCCAGTCGCGGCAACGCCGCACGCGCATTGCGGCCGGTGATCGCCGCGGCTTCTTCCACCGTCCAGCCACGCAATCCGGCGAGCACCGCGCCGATGCGCGGCAGCTCGCCGGGCTCGTTGCGCGAGGTGGCCCCGGCGGCGCGCTCCTCGGCGCTGCGGTACAGCCAGTGCGGCGGGATGTCCGGCGCATCCGTCTCCAGGACCAGCGCCTCGGCCGGCAGCTCCGCGGCGAGGCGGCGGATCTGCAGCGACCGGTCGAAGGTCAGCGTGCCGCCGAAGCCCAGCTTGAAGCCAAGCTTGAGGAAAGCATCCGCCTGCTGGCGGCTGCCATTGAAGGCATGCCCGATGCCGCCGGTCCGCAGCCCGATGCGGCGCAGGCCGCCCAGCAACGGGTCGGCGCTGCGGCGCACATGGAGGATCACCGGCAGCTGATGCCGCTTCGCGAGCTTGAGTTGCTCGACATAGAAATGCTGCTGCGTGGCCGCGTCGAGGCCCTTGACGAAGAAATCGAGGCCGATCTCGCCGATGCCGACCAGGCGCGGATCGTCGCGGCACTCGGCCAGCATCCGGTCGAGGCGGCCGAGGTCCTCGTCGCGCGCGTGCATGACGTACAGCGGATGAATGCCCAGCGCATAGCTGAAGCCATGCGCATGCGCGAGCGCCCGCACCTGCTCGAAGTTCCCCGCGACGACGGCCGGGATCACGACCTGCGACACGCCCGCCGCCAGCGCGCGCGCGACGACGGCGTCGCGGTCGACGTCGAACTCCGAGGCGTCGAGGTGGCAGTGCGTGTCAGTCCACATGGCGACCGCTGGAGAGGTGAAAAGGTGGAACGGTGGAAAGGTCGACGGACGCTCGCGGCGCTCAGCGGAAGACGACCGTGCGATGGCCGTTCAGCAGCACGCGGTGCTCGGCATGCCACTGGATCGCGCGGGCGAGCGTCACGCACTCGACGTCACGGCCGATCGCCACGAGCTGGTCGGGCGTCATCGAATGGTCGATGCGGGCCACGTCCTGCTCGACGATCGGTCCTTCGTCGAGGTCCGAGGTCACATAGTGCGCCGTCGCGCCGATCAGCTTGACGCCGCGCTCGTGCGCCTGGTGATAGGGCCGCGCGCCCTTGAAGCTGGGCAGGAAGCTGTGATGGATGTTGATCGCGCGCCCTTCCAGAAAACGGCACATCTCCGGCGACAGGATCTGCATGTAGCGCGCGAGCACGACGAGGTCGATCTGCTGTTCCTCGATCAGCTCGCGGAGCTTGCGTTCCTGGGCCTGCTTCTGTTCCTCGGTCGCCTGCAGCAGCGGCAGGTGGTGGAAGGGAATGTCGTGCGAGGCGGCCAGTTGATAGAAGTCGCGATGGTTCGAGACGATCGCGGGAATCTCGATGGCCAGGTGGCCGGTCTGGACGCGGAACAGCAGGTCATTCAGGCAGTGCCCGAGCTTGGACACCAGCAGCAGCACACGCGTCTTGCGCTGCGCGTCGACCAGTTCCCAATCCATCGCCAGCCGCGCGGCCAGCGGCGCGAACGCTTCGCGCAACACGGCCGCCGGGCGGGCTTCGGCGCACTCGAACTCGATGCGCATGAAGAAACGGCGGTGATCCGCGTCGCCGTGCTGGGCCGAGGTGAGGATGTTGGCGCCCTGCTCGAGCAGGACGCCGGTCACGGCGTGGACGATGCCGGCCTGGTCGGGGCAGCTGAGCTTCAGGATGAAGCGGGTGGACGGGGATTCCGGGGAAGGCTTCGAGGCGGTCATGATGACCTGCATCGTAATCGAGCGGTCACGCCGCGCCGGACCAGACCCGAGCGCAACGGCCGCCCGCGGCCTCGCGATCGGGCAACCCTGCCTCAGCCGCCCAACGGCTGCAAGGCGCCACCGACCAGCCGGCGCTGGTGCTCGCAGCGCGCGGCCAGCTCCTGGTCGTGCGTCACCATGACGAAGGCGGTCCCCAGCTCGCGCGCCATCTCCAGCATCAGGTCGAAGACCGTCGCGGCGGTCGAGCGGTCGAGGTTGCCGGTGGGCTCGTCCGCCAGGACGCAGGCGGGTCCCGTGACCAGGGCGCGGGCGATCGCCACGCGCTGGCGCTCGCCGCCGGAGAGTTCACCGGGACGATGCAGCACCCGCGGGCCAAGGCCAACGCGCGCCAGCACGCGCTCGGCCTGTTCCCGGGCCTGCGCCTGCGGAACGCGACGGATGCGCAGCGGCATCGCCACGTTGTCCAGCGCGCTGAATTCCGGCAGCAGGTGGTGGAACTGGTAGATGAACCCGAGGTGCTGGTTGCGCCAGTCGCCGCGGGCCTTCTCGCCCAGCTCGCCGAGGTCGCGCCCCATCAGTTCGACGCGTCCGGCGGACGGCTTGTCCAGGCCGCCGAGCAGATGCAGCAGCGTGCTTTTCCCCGATCCCGAGGCGCCGAGCACCGCCAGCGTCTCGCCGGCCTTCACGCTGACGTCGAGGTTGTGGAAGACCTGCACGTCCAGCGGTCCTTCGACGAAGCGCTTGCCCAGGCCCTGGCCTTGCAGCACGACCTGTCCGGCGGGCATGCGGGTGCCCGTGGGCGGGACCATGTTCTTGGCCTCATTCATAACGCAGCGCCTCCGCGGGCTGGACGCGGCTGGCGCGCCAGCTCGGATAGACCGTCGCGACGAACGCCAGGATCAGCGAGGTCACGGTGATGGGCACGATATCGGACCACTGCGGATCGCTGGGCATGTGGCTGATGACGTAGATGCTGGCCGGCAGGAAGGTCGTGTGAAGCAGTTTCTCGATGAACGGCACGATCACGTCCAGGTGGTGGGCGACGACCAGCCCCAGACCCAGCCCCCCGAGCGTGCCGATCACGCCGGCCAGCGCGCCCTGGATCATGAACACGCCCATGATCGAGCGCGGACTCGCGCCCAGCGTGCGCAGGATCGCGATGTCGGCCTGCTTGTCGGTGACCGTCATCACCAGCGTCGACACCAGGTTGAACGCAGCGACCGCGACGATCAGCGTCAGGATGATGCCCATCATCCGCTTCTCGACCTGGACCGCGTCGTACCAGTTGGCATTGGTGCGGGTCCAGTCGCGGACGTAGATCGCCTGCCCCGCCTGCAGCAGGTCGCGCTGCAATTGGGCGCCGACCTGGCGGGCCTGTTGCACGTCGCGCAACTTCAGCTGCACGCCGCTCGGCGTGCCGGTGCGGAACAGCCTCGCGGCATCGCCCACATGGATGAGCGCCAGGCCGCTGTCGTACTCGTAATGGCCGGCTTCGAAGACGCCCACCAGCGTGAACTGCCGCAGCGTCGGCTGCACGCCCAGCGGCGTCACCTGCCCCGACGGGATCGCCAGCGTGATCTTGTCGCCTCGCTGCACGCCCAGCTGGCGCGCCAACTCGACGCCCAGGATGATGTTCCATTGACCCGCCTGCAGACGCTCGAGCAGGCCGTCCTTGGCGAGCTTCTCGGCGATCGGCGTCACCGTCGGCTCCAGCGCCGGATCGATGCCCCGCACGATCGTGCCCCGCATGTCCGAGCCCCGCGCGATCAGCGCCTGGCCCGACACGAACGGCGCGGCAGCGGCGACCTCGGGATTCTTCTTCGCCAGGTCCGCCACCACGCGCCAGTCGGGCAGGCCCTCACCGGTGTCGTTCAGCAGCTCCACGTGGGCGACGACGGACAGCATCCGCTCGCGCACCTCCTTCTGGAAACCGTTCATCACCGACAGCACGATGATCAACGCAGCGACACCCAGCGCGATGCCGAACATCGACACGCCGGAGATGAAGGAGATGAAGCGGTTGCGGCGCCCTCCACGCCCGGCTCGCGTGTAACGCCAGCCGATCTGCAACTCATAGGGCCAATTCATAGGGGGTGGATGCTAACCGCTCGCCTTGGGGGAGAGGCTTAGGGCCGGCTGATGGTTCTTCAAGACGCTGGACACCTCAGCACTTCCACCGCCGCTGGCCCTCACCCCTACCCTCTCCCGCAAGCGGGAGAGGGAGCAAGAAGGGCGCCTCGCGCACGCAGGAGAAAGGTGCCCCGCGCAAGCAGGAGAGAGGTGACTCGCGCAAGCAGGAGAGAGGTGCCTCGCGCAAGCAGGAGGAGAGTCGGAAGGACGCCGGTCGGACTCCCTCTCCCGCTTGCGGGAGAGGGCGGGGGTGAGGGCCAGCGGCGGTGGCAGTCAGTGGGCCTCGTCCCAATTGGCACCGACACCGACTTCCGCCAGCAACGGCACCTTGAGCGCGGCAACGCCAGCCATCAAGGTCGGGATTTCAGCCTTCACCCAATCGAGCTCCTCGTCCGGGACCTCGAACACCAGTTCGTCGTGCACCTGCATGACGATCTTCGTCTTCTTGCCCTGCTCGTCCAGCGCCTGCTGGACGGCGATCATCGCCAGCTTGATCAGGTCGGCCGCCGTGCCCTGCATGGGCGCATTGATCGCCTGACGCTCCGCGCCGCTGCGACGCGGACCATTGCCCGAATTGATCTCCGGCAGCCACAGGCGCCGTCCGAAGACCGTCTCGACGTAACCCTTCTCCTTGGCGAACTGCTTCGTGTCGTCCATGTAGGTGCGCACACCGGCGAAGCGCGTGAAGTAGCGGTCGATGTAGTCCTTCGCCGCCTTCTGCTCGATGCCCAGCGATTGCGCCAGTCCGAACGCGCCCATGCCGTAGATCAGGCCGAAGTTGATCGTCTTGGCGTAGCGGCGCTGCTCCGGCGTGACCGCGTCCAGGCCGCCGCCGAAGACCTCGGCCGCCGTCGCGCGGTGCACGTCCTGGCCCTCCTGGAAGGCCTTCAGCAGGCCCGGATCCCCGCTCATGTGCGCCATGATCCGCAGCTCGATCTGCGAATAGTCCGCCGACACGATGTGATGCCCCGCTGGCGCGATGAAGGCCTCGCGCACGCGGCGGCCGTCGGCCGTGCGGATGGGGATGTTCTGCAGGTTGGGCTCGTTGCTGGACAAGCGGCCGGTCACCGCCACGGCCTGCGAATAGGTCGTGTGCACCCGGCCCGTCTTCGCGTTGACCATCAGCGGCAGCTTGTCCGTGTAGGTGCTCTTGAGCTTGGACAGCGAGCGGTACTCCAGGATCTTGGCCGGCAGCGGGAAGTCGGCCGACAGTTTCTCCAGCACCTCCTCGTCCGTCGACGGCGCGCCGGTCGCGGTGCGCTTCACCACCGGCAGGCCGAGCCGGTTGAACAGGATCTCGCCGATCTGCTTGGGCGAGCCGATGTTGAAGGGCTGGCCCGCGATCTCATAGGCCGCCTGCTCCGCCGCCACCATGCGCTGGCCGAGATCGGCGCTCTGCGCCTGCAGCCGGCCCGCGTCGATCAGCACGCCGGTGCGCTCGATGCGCGCCAGCAGCGCCGACACCGGCATCTCGATCTGCTCGTAGATGAACTTCAGTCCGGCATCGGCCTCCAGGCGGGGCATCAGCGTCTGGTGCACGTGCAGGCACATCTCGGAGTCCTCGCAGGAATACTCCGACGCCTTGGCCACTTCCACCTGCGCGAACGGGATCTGGTGCGCGCCCTTGCCGCACAGGTCCTCGTAGCTCAGGCCCTTGCGGCCCAGCACGCGGTCGGCCAGGGCCTCCAGGCCGTGGCCGCGATGCGCCTCCAGCACGTAGCTCTCCAGCATCGTGTCGAAGGCCGTGCCCTGGACCGCGATGCCATGGTTGGCCAGCACATGGGTGTCGTACTTGACGTTCTGCGCGACCTTCTTCTTCAGCGGGTCCTCGAGCCAGGGCTTCAGCTTCGCGAGCACCTCGTCCATCGGCAGCTGTTCAGGCGCGTCCGGGCCGTCGTGACGGATCGGGATGTAGGCGGCCTCGCCCGGCTTCACGCTGAAGCTGATGCCGACGATGCGCGCCTGCATCGGATCGAGCGAATCCGTCTCGGTGTCGAAGGCCGCCAGCTCGGCGGCGTTCAACTGCTCGATCCAGGCGTCGAGCCGGGTCATGTCGACGATGGTCTCGTAGCGCTTGTCGACGGGGATCGCCGGATGCTCGACCGTCGCGGACGGATCGGTCGGGCTCGCCGCGCCGACGTCGGGCTCGGGCCTGGCGCGCTTGGGCGCGTCGCCGCCGAGCTTGCCTTCCAGGTCGCGCTTCCAGGTCTTGAAGCCGTTGCGCGTGTAGAAATCGAGCAGGCCCGCCTCGTCGACCGGATTGAAGGCCAGCGCCTCCAGCGCGGGCCAGCCCGCGACGTGCGTGCACAGGTCGCAGTCGACCTTGACCGTCACCAGCTTGCGGCCCATGGGCAGCCAGTCCAGCGCCTTGCGCAGGTTCTCGCCGGCGACGCCCTTGATCTGGTCCGCGTTGGCGATCACGCCGTCCAGCGAGCCGTGCTCGCCGATCCACTTGGCCGCGGTCTTGGGCCCCACCTTCTCGACGCCGGGGACGTTGTCCACGGTGTCGCCCATCAGGGTCAGGTAGTCGATGATGCGGTCCGGCGGCACGCCGAACTTGGCCAGCACGCCGGCCTCGTCCAGCTTCTCGTTGCTCATCGTGTTGATCAGCGAGACGTCCGGCGTCACCAGTTGCGCCAGGTCCTTGTCGCCGGTGGAGATCACCACCTGGTGTCCCGCCTGCGCCGCCACCCGCGACAGCGTGCCGATGCAGTCGTCGGCCTCGACGCCGGGCACCGTCAGCACCGGCCAGCCCAGCAGCTTCACCACCTCATGGATCGGGTCGATCTGCTCGCGCAGCGCGTCGGGCATGGGCGCGCGCTGGGCCTTGTACTCGGGATACCACTCGTCGCGGAAGGTCGGACCGGACGCGTCGAAGACGCAGGCCGCATGCTCGGCGCCGTAGTCGTCGCGCAGCTTCTTCAGCATGGCCACCATGCCGTGGATGGCGCCGGTGGGCTGCCCACCCGGACCGCGCAGGTCGGGCATGGCGTGGTACGCACGATAGAGGTAGCTGGACCCGTCGACCAGCAGCATCAGAGGTTTGCTCATCCCGACATTGTTGCAGGCGCGCGGCGTCCGGATTGACAGCAGGCCGGGCCGCCGGCCGGCCCCCGCCCGGGGGGCGGGGTTTTCCTGGGGCCCGGCATAGAATGGGCTCACCATGAAAACCACCCGCCTCGCCCCGCTGCTGGCCGTCCTGGCCGCCTTTGCGTTCCAGGCCCACGCAGCCGGCGCGTCCACGCCGACCCCGACGCCGATCCCCGCCGAGTCGCTGAAATTCCGCGACGTGCCGGAGGTGAAGATCGAGCAGCTCGTCAGCGAGGACGACAAGGTCCGGATCGAGGAGACGCGGGTACGGGGCCTGACCCAAAAGGTCGTGGTCAAGAACAAGGACAGCAAGGCGCCCGAGTACGAGATCCTGCTCGGCGACACCGGCCGTGACATCCCCACCCGCCAGGGCGACGA
Source organism: Roseateles sp. GW821-FHT09G09 (assembly GCF_059415965.1). Classification (NCBI taxonomy): domain Bacteria; kingdom Pseudomonadati; phylum Pseudomonadota; class Betaproteobacteria; order Burkholderiales; family Sphaerotilaceae; genus Roseateles; species Roseateles sp. GW821-FHT09G09. The sequence continues at coordinate 13,348 of NZ_JBWKOG010000008.1, forward strand.
CCGCGGCAGCGCGGGCGCGCGGGTCTGGCGTCTCTTCAATTTCTGACCCGTCGAGGCTGACCCGCTCCGGTCGGCCCCCGGTCCGTTCTTTTTCCTTTTCATGGCCGTATTCACCGACGTCTCGACCGCGCAGGCGCAAGCGCTGCTGGACACCCTGGCCCTGGGCGAACTCCAATCGCTCAAGGGCATCACTGCCGGCATCGAGAACACCAACTACTTCGTCACCACCACGCGCGACGGCCAGCAGCACGACTACGTGCTGACGATCTTCGAGCGCCTGAGCTTCGAGCAGCTGCCGTTCTACCTGGAGCTGATGCGCCACCTCGCGCGCCGGGGCGTGCCGGTCCCGGCGCCGCAGCCCGACGCGCAGGACCGCATCCTGCACACCGTGGCCGGCAAGCCGGCGGCGGTGGTGGACAAGCTGCTCGGCGGCCATCAGCTGGCCCCGGACGTGTTCCATTGCGAACAGGTCGGCGCCGGCCTGGCCCGCATGCACCTGGCCGGCCAGGACTTCCCGCTGCACCAGGACAACCTGCGCGGCCTGCCCTGGTGGCGCGAGACGGTGCCGGTCGTGCTGCCGCACGTGACGCCGGAACAGGCCCGACTGCTGAGCGCCGAACTGGCCTTCCAGGAGCAGCTCGCCCCCGGCGCCGCCTCGCTGCCGCGCGGCCCCGTCCATGCGGACCTGTTCCGCGACAACGTCATGTTCGACGGCCTGCCCGGTCGCGAGCGGCTCAGCGGCTTCTTCGACTTCTATTTCGCCGGCGTCGACAGCTTCCTGTTCGACCTCTGCGTCTGCCTGAACGACTGGTGCATCGACCTGGACAGCGGCCGCCTCGACGAGCAGCGCGCCGGCGCCTTCGTCAAGGCCTACGAGTCGGTGCGCCCGCTCTCCGGCGCCGAGCACCGCCTGCTGCCCGGCCTGCTGCGCGCGGCGGCGCTGCGCTTCTGGATCTCGCGGCTGTGGGACTTCCACCTGCCCCGCGAGGCCAGCCTCCTCCAGCCCCACGATCCCACCCATTTCGAGCGCGTCCTGCGCGAGCGCATCGCCAGGCCCTGGCATGCGCTGGAGTCCTTGCCATGATCCTGCACCTGCAAACGGTCCCGCCGCGCAACGGCCTGCTCTGGGTGCGCCACGGGCTGAAGGTGCTGCGGCGCAAGCCGATCGCGCTGATCGGCCTGTTCGCCACCGCCATGCTCGTGTCCGCGGTCCTTCAACTGGTGCCGTTCCTGGGGCAGCTGGTCGTGATGAGCGCACTGCCGCTGATCTCCCTGGCCTTCATGCTGGCGGCGCATCAGGTGCTGCAATCCCACACGCCGACCGCTGCCGTCTTCCTGCAGCCGCTGCAGTTGACCAAGGAACGCCGACGCGCGCAGATCGGGCTGGGGCTGCTCTACACGGGCTCGACGATCCTCGCCATGCTGCTGGCCCATCTGCTGGACGGGGGCGCGCTCGTGCAGGCCATGGACCAGGTGGCGGCCGCCAAGGGCGACACCAAGACCATCGAGGCCATTGCCGCCCAAGGCAACCTGCTGCCGGCGATCGCGCTGCGGGTGGGACTGCTGAGCCTGCTGTCCGTCCCGTTCTGGCATGCGCCGGCGCTGATCCACTGGGGCGGCCAGGGGGTGCTGCAGGCGCTGTTCTCCAGCACGCTGGGCGTGTGGCGCAACAAGGGGGCGTTCACGCTGTCCGCGCTGGTGTGGATGGGGTTGAGCGCGGCCGTCGTGATGGTCATCATGGTGCTGGGACTGCTGCTGGGCATCGTCAACCTGCTGCCCTTCCTGCTGCTGCCCACGACGATGGCGCTGATGACGGGCTTCTACTGCTCGCTGTACTTCACCTTCATCGACTGCTTCATGTTCGGCGCGCCGAAGGACCTGCCCGACACGCCTCCTGCGCCACCCACGCCGCCCACGCCGGTCTGATGCGGATCTGACGCGGATCGGAGGCCGGTCCAGGGCCCGTCTGAGGCCCGTCCGAGGCTGAACTGCATCGCCGGCGTCACCTCGAATCAGGTGCCGGGTCTTGCCCCGGTGTTGCCCTCGCGTTGATCCGCCATTCGCACCGTGATGACAGGACGTAATTCCTAACGACTTTTTCACGTCCTCGTCACTTGCCCTTCGCAGAATCCGCCCGCCTTTCCATTGAGCGGAGCCTTCACGAATGAGCAAGCAGCACGACATCGTTGCCAGCCAAGACAGCGCCAACGAATACGACGAGGACGTGGTGGTCAACCCGTCCGCCAACCCGCACTTCGAAGACATCCTCGCCGCGCGCCTGTCGCGCCGCGTCGCCCTGAAGGGCGGGATCACCACGGCGGCCTCCGCGTTGCTCGGCGGGTCGATCCTGAGCGCCTGCGGCAGCAGCGACGATTCGCCAGCGCCAGCGCCCGCGCCCGCCCCGGCACCGCAGCCGGCCCCGCTGAAGATCGGCTTCACCGCCGTCGCCAAGAACAAGAACGACCTGGTGACCGTGGCCGACGGCTACAACGTCAGCATCCTGCACGCGCTGGGCGACCCGCTGCACTTCGGCGACGAGTCCTGGAAGGACGACGGTTCCGAATCGGCCGAGTCCTACAACCGCCGCGTCGGCGACGGCCATGACGGCATGTACTGGTTCGGCATGAGCGACGCCGGCGCGTTCGACGCCAAGCGCTCGGACCGCGGCCTGCTGGCGGTCAACCACGAGTACGTCGTCGCCCCGTACGGCCTGCACCCGGCCGGTCGCGCCACCGGCGCCGCGCGCAACGCCACCGAGGTCGAGAAGGAGATCTACGCCCACGGCATCTCCGTCTGCGAAGTCAAGCGCGACGCCACGGGCACCGGCATGAGCATGGTGCGCGGCTCGCGCTACAACCGTCGCGTGACCTCGGCGACGACGATGGACTTCACCGGCCCGGCCAAGGGCAACGCGCAGTTGCAGACGCTGTTCAGCCCGACCGCGGCCCAGACCCGCGGCACCAACAACAACTGCGCCAACGGCTACACCCCGTGGGGCACCTACCTGACCTGCGAGGAGAACTACCTCAACGTGATCAGCCGCGCCGCCGGCGACGACGCGCTGCGCGCAGGCGCCAAGGAAGTGGCCAGCCTGAACCGCTACGGCCTGCCGCAGAACCGCAAGAGCCCCTACCTGTGGGAAACGGCCGGCACGACCGACCTGTTCGCCCGCTGGAACTCGTCGGTCACCGGCGCCGCCGCGACCGCCGACTACCGCAACACGATCAACACCTTCGGCTGGGTGGTCGAGATCGATCCGTTCGCGCCGGACTCGGTGCCCGCCAAGCGCACCGCGCTGGGCCGCTTCAACCATGAAGGCGCCTGGCCCGCCGAGGCGGTCGCCGGCAAGCCCATCGTCATCTACATGGGCGACGACTCGCGCAACGAGTACATCTACAAGTTCGTCTCCAAGGCCAACTGGGATGCGGCGGACGTCGGCAAGGGCATGGCCGCCGGCGCCAAGTACCTGGACGAGGGCACGCTCTACGTCGCGAAGTTCAACGCCGACGGCACCGGCACCTGGATGCCGCTGACCTTCGGCGCCAACGGCCTGACCGCGTCGAACGCGACCTACGCCTTCGCCGACCAGGGCGACGTCGTCATCAACGCGCGCATCGCGGGCGACATCCTCGGCGCGACCAAGATGGACCGCCCGGAGTGGGGCGCGGTGCACCCGACCAACGGCGAGGTCTACATGACCTTGACCAACAACAGCAACCGCGTGTCTCCCACCGCGACGCCGACCGGCAGCCAGCTCAAGCCGGACGCCGCGAATCCGCGCTACTACGTGGACATGAAGGGCACGACCTCGCAGCCGGGCAACCCGAACGGCCACATCATCCGCTGGAAGGAAGACGCGGCCGACGTCACCAAGCTGACCTGGGACGTCTACCTCTTCGGCGCCCAGGCCGACGCGGCGGCGGACGTCAACCTGTCGGCGCTGGCGGACAGCAACGACTTCTCGAGCCCGGACGGCCTGTACTTCGACAAGCGCGGCATGCTGTGGATCCAGACCGACGACGGCGCCTACACCGACATCACCAACTGCATGATGCTGGCGGCCCTGCCGGGCAAGGTCGGCGACGGCGGCGTGGTGAACGCGGCGGGCGGCACGCAGACCCGCGCGGGCGCCAAGGCGACCTCGGACACGCTGCGCCGTTTCCTGGTCGGTCCGAAGGAATGCGAGATCACCGGCATCGCGATGACGCCGGACTACAAGACGCTGTTCTTCAACGTGCAGCACCCGGGCGAGGAAACCACCCCGGACTGGAACGCGAAGACCTTCGGCAGCTACTGGCCGGCCAACCAGGCCGATGCCAACGTCAAGAAGCGTCCGCGTTCCGCGACCGTCATCATCACCCGCAAGGACGGCGGCGAGATCGGTATCTAAGCAGACCGGGCCAAGTCCCGACGACCCCGGTCTCACTGGGGCCGGAATGATTCGGGGGGTTCCCGGACGGGACGCCCCCCGAGTCGTGGAGAGCCCGCGCCAGGCGATGGCAGGACTCTTCGAGGGCCGCTACTTCGAGATCTCCGAAGCCAGCGCGGCCTGGCGGTCGCTCTCGCCGAGGAAGCGTTCGAGCAGGCGCTCGATCACCGGCTGTGGCACTTCGCCTGCGAGTTCACCGGCCAACACTTCCGCCTGTGCGCGCACCAGCTCGCACAGGCGTTTCAATTCCAGCGTGACGCTGCGGGGCGCGATGTCGCAGTCGCGTGCGAAGTCGGCCCACGCCTGCGCATCGAACGCGGGCCGCTCGCCGCTTCCGCTCCCCCTCCCGCTGCCGAATCCATGTGCCGGCGCCACGCGCAGACCGCCGTGGTCGACGAAGAAGGACAGGTCCTTCGCGCCCGCGCCCTCGCGGCCGATGAGCTGACGGAACATCGTCCAACGCAGCAGCGCGCGGGTGTCGACCAGCGGCGTGGGGCTGTGCGCGAGCAGCGAGAACAGCTGCGCGTGCGTGACCGCGTCCTGATCGGCCGTCGGCACGCCCAGCGCCTGGCAGGCGTTGATCGCGTGCAGGCGCCGCACGCGGCCGTCCTCGAGCCGTTGCCGGTCGAAGCGCTCGACCAGCAGCACCGGCTCCGGCACGCGATGCAGCTGCACCGGCGCGACGTCCAGGCCCACGCGCGCGGCCAGCCGCATGCAGAAGAATTCGTCGAAGGGCTGATCGGGGGATCCGCCAACGCCGGACGCCGGCTTCAACACGTGGGTCGAGGCCATCTGCGGCCCGTCGACGAGGTGCCATCCGCCGTCCCGCTCGACATAGACCGCGAGCTTGTCCCGCGTCCCGCCAAGCGCGCCGCGCACCTGACCGTCCCACACCGCGAAGGGCGTCGCATCGCGATGGCGGAGGCGCTCCGACAGCTCATCACGCGCGATCGCGCGCTGCACCGGACCGGCGGGCCTTTGAAGTCCGTCCGCGATCAGCCGGACGGCGCCGCCCAGATCCCGGCCCATCAGGCGCAGCGCGCCGTAGCCGTCCTCGGCCTGCAAGCCCGACGCGGCGAAGATCCGCCGCCGGGCATCGCCGATGGGCAGCAGATGGTCGAAGAACGCGAGCACCGCGTCCGTCGCGGACTCGCTGCCCGGTCCGCCGCGTGGCGGCATCGGCACGGAGGGCGCCAGCGGAAAAGCCAGCACCTCCGACGTCCATCGTTCGAGATAGGCCAGCGCGAACCTGCGCGGTGCACCCGCGCCGCCAGACGCGGCGTCCGTCGGCTTCAGCCAGCCGACCTCATGCTCGTCGAGCCAGACCTCCACACCGTTCATGCATCGTCCAGGTCGGAGAACTTCGAGTCGCGCGCGGTGCGGATCGCGCGTCTGACGACCTCGCGCTGCTGCGACGGCACGGCGAAGAGACTCACGCCGAGCGCCCTCGCCGCCTTGAGCACGGTGGACAGGCTCACGCCGCCCTGGCCCGTCTCGATGTTGATCAGCGTCTGGCGCGACATGCCCAGCGCCTCGGCGGCCTCGACCAGCGGCAGCCGGGCGGTGGTGCGGGCGGCGCGGACAGCGGCGCCCAGCGCCAGGGCGTCCTCGACCATCGGGTCGTCGGGCGGATCGATCGGTACAACAGTGCGCATGGAGATTCCAGAATCAAGACGTCTTCGTCGGATCTCCCTCCCGGGCAATCGTGATTCCTGTTTGCTGGAATCTTTATCGCCCAGCGCCCATTCTGCGCCCGGAGGCGCGCGTCACCGCGTGCTCCGTACGATATCCGCTCAATCGATCGGGGTCAGCTTGGCGACGCTGAGCGCCAGCCACTTCGTGCCGTGCCGGCCGAAGTTGACCTGCGCGCGCGCGTCCGGCCCGCTGCCTTCCAGCGTGAGCAGCACGCCCTCGCCGAACTTGTTGTGGAACACGCCCTTGCCGACGCGCAGGCCGCCGTGCTCGTTGCCGGTCTTCTCGGCCGCCGACTGCGTCATCGCCTTGGGTACCGACGCCTGCGGGAGACCGCCCGGATTGAATCGACCCGCGCCCACCATCGACTTCAGTCCCGAGCCGCGCTGCCAGGCCTGCTGGTAGTCCTTCGCGAAGCCCGAGCCGAAGCCCTGGTTGCGCGGCGTCAGCCACTTCAGCGTCTCCTCGGGGAGCTCCTCCATGAAGCGGCTCTTGATGTTGTAGCGGGTCTGGCCGTGCAGCATCCGCGTCTGACAGAAGCTGATGTAGAGCCGCTGGCGCGCCCGCGTGATCGCGACGTACATCAGCCGGCGCTCCTCCTCCAGCCCGTCGGAGTCGGACAGCGAGTTCTCGTGCGGGAACAGGCCCTCTTCCAGGCCGGTGATGAACACCGCGTCGAACTCCAGGCCCTTGGCCGAGTGCACCGTCATCAGCTGGATCGCGTCCTGCCCGGCCTGCGCCTGGTTGTCGCCGGCCTCGAGCGAGGCGTGCGTCAGGAAGGCCGCCAGCGGCGACATGATCTCGCCGGTCTCCGCATCCGGCGTCGCCGGCGCGGCCGGCGCGACCGCCGCCGGCAGTCCGTCGGCGATCGCGCCGGGCGAGTGCTCGTCCACCGGCAGCGCCACCGCGTCCTTGCCGAACCCCTCCTGCGTCACGAAGGCCTCGGCGGCGTTCACGAGTTCGCCCAGGTTCTCCAGCCGGTCCTCGCCTTCCTTCTCCGCGCGATAGAACGCGGTCAGGCCGGAGTGCTCGATGATGTGCTCGATGATCTCGCGCAGCGTCAATCCGGCCGTGGCCTCGCGCATCGCGTCGACCAGGCCGACGAAGCCCGCCAGGCTCGCGCCGCCGCGGCCGCCGACCGCGCCGATGCTCTGCACCAGCGAGCGCCCGCTCGGACGCGCCGCGTCCTGCAGCTGCTCGATGGTCCGCGCGCCGATGCCGCGCGCCGGGAAGTTGACGACGCGCAGGAAGCTGGTGTCGTCGTTGGGGTTCTCGATCAGGCGCAGGTAGGCCAGCGCGTGTTTCACCTCGGCGCGCTCGAAGAAGCGCAGGCCGCCGTACACGCGGTACGGGATGCCGGCGTTGAACAGCGCCGACTCGATCACCCGCGACTGCGCGTTGCTCCGGTAGAGCACCGCGATCTCCTTGCGCGCCAGGCCCTGGCGGTGCAGCGCCTGCGCCTCCTCGAGCAGCCATTGCGCCTCGGCGAAGTCGCTGCTGGCCTCGTGCACGCGCACCGGCTCGCCGGGACCGGCCTCGGTGCGCAGGTTCTTGCCCAGGCGATGGCTGTTGTTGCTGATCAGCGCGTTGGCCGCGTCCAGGATGTTGCCGAAGCTGCGATAGTTCTGCTCCAGCTTCACGACCTGGCGCACGCGGTACTCGCGCTCGAAGTCGGCCATGTTGCCCACCCGCGCGCCGCGGAACGCGTAGATGCTCTGGTCGTCGTCGCCGACCGCGAACACGCCCTGCCCGCGCCCCGGCGGCGCGAACATCTTCAGCCACGCGTACTGCAGCTTGTTGGTGTCCTGGAACTCGTCGACCAGCACGTACTGGAAGCGGCGCTGGTAGTGCTCGCGCACCGCCTGGTTGTCGCGCATCAGCTCGAACGAGCGCAGCATCAGCTCGGCGAAGTCGACGACGCCTTCGCGTTCGCACTGGTCCTGGTAGGCCTGGTAGATCTCGACCAGCTTGCGCGTCTGCTCGTCGCGCAGGTCGATGTCCTTGGGACGCATGCCGTCCTCTTTCGCGCCGGCGATGTACCAGGAGACCTGCTTGGGAACGAAGCGTTCCTCGTCGAGCTTCATGGCCTTGATGACGCGCTTGACGGCGGAGACCGTGTCGCCCGAATCCAGGATCTGGAAACCTTGCGGCAGGCCGGCCAGTTTCCAGTGCGCGCGCAGGAAGCGGTTGCACAGGCCGTGGAAGGTCCCGATCCACATGCCGCGCACGTTCACCGGCAGCATGGCGGAGAGGCGCGTGACCATCTCCTTGGCGGCCTTGTTGGTGAAGGTCACCGCCAGCACGGAAGCCGGCGTCGCGTGGCCCTGGCTCATCAGCCAGGCGATGCGCGTGGTGAGCACGCGCGTCTTGCCGGAGCCGGCGCCGGCCAGGATCAGCGCGGGCTCCTGCCCCAGCGTCACCGCGGCGTACTGCTCGGGGTTGAGGTTGTCCAGCAGACCGCGCGGCGCGCGCGGCGTGAACAGGTCCTCTTGCGGCGGGGTCGGGCGCTCGTCGCCAAAATCCTGGGAATTCATCCAGCCATTCTAGAGACGCTGGCATGATGCCGGCCCCATGAAGCCAGAAAAATCCAAGACCGCGGCGAACAGCGCGGTCGGCAAGACGAATCGCGCGGGTTCAGACGCGAGCTTGTGCGCCTGCGGCAGTGGCGGTTCGTATGCGTCGTGCTGCGGCGCCTTGCACCGTGCCTTCGCCGAAGACGGCGCGCTCGTCGCCGGGGACGCCCAGGCGTTGATGCGCTCCCGGTACACCGCCTACACGATGGACCTGATCGACTACCTGCTCGCGACCTGGCATCCGGGCACCCGGCCGGCATCGCTCGATCGGGGGGCGCAGGACCTGAAGTGGTTGGGCCTGGAGGTGCGCCGGCACACGCGCCAGGACGCGGACCACGAGCAAGTGGAGTTCATCGCGCGCAGCAAGGTGGGCGGACGCGCGCACCGCATGCACGAGCTCAGCCGGTTCGTGCGGGAGCGCGGGGTGTGGCTGTACCTGGACGGCCAGATCGACTGACCAGCCGCACGGCCGGCGTGCGACGCACCACCCTGCCCAAGACCAGGACGACGCGGTCCAGGAAGGACCGGTGACCGATGTGAAACTCCTGAGGCATGGCGAACTCCTGCTGCAACAACGACCGGGGGCTGCGGACCGGGGGGATCCCGCCACCGACATCGATGGCGCTCTGGCCTGCTGCGATGATGGGCAGGCCGCATGACAGGATTCTGGCGAACCATCCTGTGACTGTCCGCTCCCCCGAAACGGGGAAAAGAGGGCAAAAAGCGCTCCAGGCGTGCGCACACCGTCCCCTTCAGCGATGACATCTGCCCTGTCCCTCCTTCATCTGGATGACCACCTCGCGGTGATCGACAAACCCGCGGGACTCCTGGTCCATCGCACCGCGATCGACGCGCACGAGGAAGATGCCGCGCTGCAACGTCTGCGCGACCAGCTTGGCCGGCCCGTCTGGCCGGCGCATCGCCTGGACCGCGGCACCTCGGGCGTGCTCGTGTTCGCGCTGAGCGCCGAGGTCGCCAGCCTGCTCGGCCATGCGCTCGCGGAACGCCGCACGCACAAGCGCTATCTGGCGCTGGTGCGCGGCTGGCCCGCCGCCGATGCCGGCGTGATCGACCACCCGCTCGCCCGCGACCCGGAACTGCCGTCCGCCGGCCAGCCGCATCTGGAAGCGCAGACCGCGTGGTCCTGCCTGCGCCGGCACGAGGTGCCGGTCACGACCGATCCCCGCTTCCCGACGACGCGACTCGCGCTGCTCGCCTGCGAGCCGGTGCAGGGACGACGCCACCAGATCCGCCGGCATCTGAAGCACCTCGCGCATCCGATCGTCGGGGATGCCAACCACGGCAAGGGGCCGCTCAACCGCGCCCTGGCGGCGCACTTCGGCCTGCAGCGTCTGTGGCTGCACGCGCAACGACTGACCCTGGCGCATCCGATCACCGGAGCGGCGATGGAACTCGAAGCGGCGCCCGGACCGGAGTGGGAGCAATTCCTCTGAGTGGCGTCGCGGCACGGCCACCGCCGCTGGCCCTCACCCCCACCCTCTCCCGCAAGCGGGAGAGGGAGTAAGAACGGCGCTGCCCTCCCGCAAGCGGGAGCGGGAGCGGGAGCAAGGATTCAGTTGAACCGGACGGCGTAGATCGGCGGCAGGTGCCCGGATACGAGCGACCAGCGGTCGCCGGCATCGTCGGTCGCCCACAGGTTGCCGGTCGTGCTGCCCATCAGCAGGCGTCGGCCGTCGTCGTGCGCGGCCAGGCCGTGGCGATAGACGAGGTCGTAGCAATGCGCCTGCGGCAGGCCGTTGCGCAGGGTCTCGAAGGTCCTGCCGCCGTCGCGCGTGCGATTCACCACCAGCGCGCCGTCGACGGGCAGGCGCTTCTCGTCCTTGACGCCGGGGACGAACCACGCGGTCTCCGGATCGCCCGCATGCGCGGCCACGGCGAAGCCGAAGCCCGACAGCGGCGGCTTGATCTCGCCCCAGTGCGCGCCGCCGTCGACCGAGCGCCAGACGCCGTTGTGGTGCTGGCACCAGAGCACGTCCGGATCGGCCGCGCTGGCGACGATGCGGTGCGGGTCCTGGGTGTTCTCCTCGCCCTGCTGCTCCGGCGGCAGGAAGTCGGCGCGCATGCCCTTGGCGCTGATGTGCCAGGTCGCGCCGCCGTCCTCGCTGCGCCAGGCACCGCCGCAGGAGATGCCGAGCAGCAGCCGCTTCGGGTCGCGCGGATCGACATTGATCGAATGGATGCCCGGCGCGTCGTAGCCGCCGCCGAACCAGCCCAGGCGCTCGGGCTTGTCCCAGAGCGTGTCGACGAGCTGCCAGGTCTCCCCCTGGTCGTCGCTGACGAAGAGTCCGCCGGGAATGGTCCCGGCCCAGAGCCGCCCGTCGCCGCCGCGTTCCAGCGCCCAGATCTGCTGGAGCTTCCAGGGCGGACCTTCCGCGCCCGCCGGCTGCTCGGGAAACGCGGGGGCGGAGAGCTCGCGCCATGTCACGCCGCCATCGTCCGACGCCTGCAGCTTGGCGCCGAAGTGCCCCAGATTGAGCGCGGCGAACATCCGGCCACCTCCCGCCGGCGCGGGCAGCACCATGCTGATGGGGTCGCCCACGAAGCTGTGTCGCCCGATCGACCATCCGCCGTCGGCGGAATCGTTTCGAAGTTCGAACAGGCCCTTGCGGGTCGCGGCCCAGGCGGTGGTGGTCATCGGCGTCTCCTTGCGATGGCTGGCGTCACTGCTCACGACGTTCGAACGTCGCGGTTCTCGACACGGGATTGGCGGGAGATCGACGGGCGTCGTCGACGTTCAGCCGCCCGACAGCGCCTGCAGCACGTAGACCTTGGACTGCGAAGTCAGCGGATCGCTGAGCGCCTGTCGATCCCGCGCGCGGTGGCCGTCGATGAACACGGCGACATGCGTGCGCAGGTGACCCTGCTCGTCCAGGATGTAGCCGCGCAAGCGCGGATTGCAGTCGAAGGCGCGCGTCAGCGCCTCCCCCAAGGTGGCGGCGTCGCAGTCCAGTTGGGGGGTATCGACGTAGCGATGCAGTTGCGACGTGAATTCGACGTGGGCCATGGTGTCCATCCTGCGACGAAGCGGGCCACCTGAAAAGAGCAGAATCGCGGGCCCTCGCGCTTGCAGAACCCATGACCAACGACACCTCGACCGCCGCCGACGCCTCTCACGCCCGCACCGGCATGCTCTACGCCGCGCTGGCCTACATCGCGTGGGGCCTGTTCCCGCTGTACTTCAAGCGCCTGAGCGACGTCAGCGCGTTCGAAGTCATCGCGCACCGGACGCTGTGGTCGATGGTCTTCGTCGCCATCGTGCTGACGGTGCTGCGCCGCTGGGCGTGGCTCGGGCCGGTGCTGCGCTCGCCGAAGTTGCTGGGCACTTGCGCGGTGTCCGCGCTGCTGCTCTCGACCAACTGGCTGGTCTACGTGTGGGCGGTGCAGCAGGGCCACGTCGTCGAGGCCAGCCTGGGGTATTTCATCAACCCGCTGGTCAACGTGATGCTGGGCTTCGTGTTCCTGCGCGAGCGGCTGCGGCCGGTGCAGTGGCTGGCGATCGGGCTCGCCGCGGCCGGCGTGATCTGGCTGACGGTGACTGCCGGACGGCTGCCGTGGATCGCGCTGGTGCTGGCGCTGAGCTTCGGGATCTACGGCCTGATGCGCAAGACGGCGCATCTGGGCGCGCTCGAAGGGCTGACGCTGGAGACGCTGATCCTCTCGCCCTTCGCGGCCGTCGCGTTGTGCTGGTGGACGAGCCAGGGCACCAGCGCGTTCGCGACCGGCGACGCCGGCCACATCGCCTGGCTGCTGCTCGCCGGACCGCTGACGGCGGTGCCGCTGCTGCTGTTCGCCGCCGGCGCGCGCCGCATCACGCTGACGACGCTGGGCCTCGTGCAATACCTGTCCCCGACGATCCAGTTCCTGCTCGGGGTGTGGCTGTATCACGAGCCGCTTGCCGGCGCGCGGCTCGTCGGCTTCGTGCTCATCTGGTCGGCGCTCGCGGTCTACAGCGCGGAGAGCCTTTGGCGCAGTCGGCGGTGAGCCACGGCCGCTGGCCCTCACCCCTGCCCTCTCCCGCAAGCGGGAGAGGGGGCCACCCCAGTGCTCCTGCTCCGAATGGCTCGGTGCATTCTCACTCCCTCTCCCGCTTGCGGGAGAGGGCGGGGGTGAGGGCCAGCGGTCGATGCAGGAAGCCAGCCCCAAACGACTGACGCCCCTTTTGGGGCGTCAATCAGGTGAGTTGAACTGCGATCAGTTCCGAATGATGTGATCAAAGGCGCTCAACGCCGCCTTCGCGCCGTCGCCGGCCGCGATGATGATCTGCTTGAACGGCACGGTCGTCGCGTCACCCGCGGCGAACACGCCCGGCACCGAGGTCTGCCCCTTCGCGTCGACGATGATCTCGCCGTGCTTGGACAGCTCGATCGTGCCGCGCAGCCATTCGGTGTTGGGCACCAGGCCGATCTGCACGAACACGCCTTCGACCTCGACGCGCTTGCTCTCGCCGGTCGCGCGATCGATGTAGTTCAGCCCGTCGAGCTTGCCGGCCGTGCCGGTGAACTCGCTGGTCTGCGCCTGCTTCAGGATCACGACGTTCGGCAGGCTCTCCAGCTTCTTCACCAGCACCGCGTCAGCGCGCAGCTGATCGCCGAATTCCAGCAGCGTCACATGCGACACGATCCCGGCCAGGTCGATCGCCGCCTCGACGCCGGAGTTGCCGCCGCCGATCACCGCCACGCGCTTGCCCTTGAACAGCGGACCGTCACAGTGCGGGCAGTAGGCCACGCCCTTGTTCTTGTATTCCTGCTCGCCGGGGACGTTGACGTTCCTCCAGCGCGCGCCGGTCGAGATGATCACCGTCTTGCTCTTGAGCGAGCCGCCGTTGGCCAGCTTCAGCTCGACCAGCCCACCCGGCGTCGCGGCCGGAATCAGCGCATCCGCACGCTGCAGGTTCATGACGTCGACGCCGTAATCCTTGACGTGCGACTCCAGCGCCATCGAGAACTTCGGACCGTCGGTCGACAGCACGGAGATGTAGTTCTCGATCGCCAGCGTGTCGTTGACCTGGCCGCCGAAGCGTTCGGCCGCGATGCCGGTGCGGATGCCCTTGCGAGCGGCATAAACAGCCGCCGCCGCGCCGGCGGGACCGCCGCCGACGATCAGCACGTCGTACGGATCCTTGGCCGACAGCTTGGCCGCGTCCTTCTCCGCCGCGCCGGTGTCCAGCTTGGCGGCGATCTCTTCCACGGTCATGCGGCCCGAGCCGAATTCCTGGCCGTTCAGGTAGATCGTGGGCACGGCCATGATCTCGCGGGCATTGACCTCGTCCTGGAACAACGCGCCGTCCACCACCACCGTCTTGACGCGCGGGTTCAGCACCGACATCAGCGACAGCGCCTGCACGACGTCCGGGCAGTTGTGGCAGGTCAGGGACATGTAGACCTCGAAGAGGTAGTCCCCGTCCAGGCCCTTGATCTGGTCGATGGTGGACTGCTCCACCTTCGGGGGATGGCCGCCGGTCCACAGCAGGGCCAGCACCAGCGAGGTGAATTCATGGCCCAGCGGGATCGCGGCGAAGCGCAGGCTCTGTTCCGTACCCGTGCGCTTCAGGCTGAACGACGGCTTGCGCGCATCGTTGCCGTCCAGGTTCAGCGTGATCTTGTCGGACATCGCGGCGATGTCCTGCAGCAGCTGCTTGAGCTCTGCGGCGCTCTCGGAGTCGTTCAACGAGGCTTCGATCTCGAACGGCAGCGTGACCCGCTCCAGGTAGGCCTTGAGCTGCGCCTTCAGGTTGTCGTCCAACATCGTTGCTTCCTTTCAGTTTTTTCAAGCGACTTCGAGAACCGGCCTCCCTGTCAGATCAAAGGGGCGGCCACACACGCGCCCGCGGACCGGAACGGTCCACGCGCGGTGCTTCTGCAGTGAGGGGGAGAGGAAGGTCCTCATCCGGATCACCGGTCGGGCCGGAGACCCTCCGGAGAGGGGTCTCCCGCACCCGCGGGCGAGATCCTCAGATCTTGCCGACCAGGTCCAGCGACGGGGCGATGGTCTTGTCGCCTTCGTTCCACTTGGCCGGGCAGACCTGGCCCGGGTTCTTGGCGACGTACTGGGCAGCCTTCAGCTTGCGCAGCGTTTCCTTGACGTCGCGGGCGATCGCGTTGTCATGCACTTCCAGGGTCTTGATGACGCCGTCCGGATTGATCACGAAGGTGCCGCGCAGCGCCAGGCCTTCTTCCGGGATGTGCACGCCGAAGGCGTTCGTCAACGCGTGGGTCGGGTCGCCGACCAGCGGGAACTTGGCCTTGCCGACGGCCGGCGAGGTCTCGTGCCACACCTTGTGCGAGAAGTGCGTGTCGGTCGTGACGATGTAGACCTCGGCGCCCAGCTTCTGGAACTCGCCGTAGTTGTCCGCCGCGTCCTCGACTTCCGTCGGGCAGTTGAAAGTGAAGGCGGCCGGCATGAAGATCAGCACGGACCACTTGCCCTTGAGCGACTCTTCAGTGACCTCGATGAACTTGCCGTTGTGGAACGCCTGGGCCTTGAAGGGTTGGACTTGGGTGTTGATCAGGGACATTGCTTCGTTCTCGCTGTCTGGGGTTGATGGGATGGGAAGAATGATAGGGGGCGGCGGCTATCGGCGGGTTTGAATTCCCCAATGCGGCCTATTGGCTCAGTCTATTGAGCCAGACTATCAAAAATAGCTTGTGCGATAGCAAAAACGTCATATCGCCGTCAAATGGCGGCCAGATGGCCGCCAAATGGCCACCAAAACGGCTGCCCACCCCACCAGACCGCGTTCAAACGGCTTCCAGCGCCAGCAATTCCTCGACGGTCTGGCGGCGACGGATCAGCCGGTCCGCGGAGCCGTCGACCAGCACCTCGGCGATCAGCGGCCGGCTGTTGTAGTTGCTGGACATGGACGCGCCGTACGCGCCGGTGTCGTGGATGACCAGCAGGTCGCCGACCTTGGCTTGCGGCAATTTCCGCGCGAGCACGACGCCGCCTTCAGCCTGGGTGAACACGTCGCCGGATTCGCACAGCGGACCGGCCACCACGGTCTCCTGGATCGGCCGACGCTGGCCGTCCGCCGCGTCCGCAGGAATCAGGCTCATCGCATGGAAGCTGCCGTACATCGCCGGCCGCATCAGTTCATTGAAGCCGGCGTCGACGAGCAGGAAGTGCTGCCGCCCCTGCGCCTTGACCGCGCGCACCTCGGCCAGCAGCACGCCGGATTCCGCCACCAGGTAGCGCCCCGGTTCGATCTCCAGGGCCAGGTCGTGCCCGACCACCCGTTCCGCTTCCTTGCGGGCGGCATCCCACAGGCTGAAGTAGTGGGCCGTGTCGATGGGCTCGCCCCCCGCCTGGTAGGGGATGGACAAGCCGCCGCCGGCCGAGATCGCCTGCAGGTCCAGGCCCTGCGCCTTCACCGTCCGGACCAGGTCGACCATCGCGCCGCTGACGCGTCCGAGGTGGTCGTAGTCCACGCCCGAGCCGATGTGCATGTGCAGCCCGATCAGCGTCAGCCCGCGGCGCCCGATGACGGCCAGCGCGTCCGCCAGTTGCTCGTGCCAGATGCCGTGCTTGCTGTGTTCGCCGCCGGTGTTGGTCTTGTTGCTGTGGCCGTGGCCGAAGCCGGGATTCAGGCGCAGCCACACCGGGTGGCCGGGCGAGACGTCGCCGAGCTGCTCCAGCATGTCGATCGAACCGGCGTTCACCGGCACGCGGTGCTCGACGACCGTCTTGAGCGTCTCGCGATCCAGCAGGTCGGCGGTGAAGACGATGTCCGAATGGACGGCGTCCGCGCCGGTGCCGACGGTGAAGCCGGCGGCGAAGGCGCGCAACAGCTCGCCGCGCGACACCGAGTCGACCTTCACCCCCCGCTCCCGCATCAGCCGCAGGATGTGGGTGTTGGAACACGCCTTCTGGGCGAAACGGACCGTGTCGAACCCAGCGAGCGCGGCGATGCGCTCGCGGATGAGGGCAGCGTCGTACACCCACAGCGGGGTGCCGTACTTGGCGGTGAGCGCCTGGAGTTGCTGTTCGCGGGCGGGGGTCAGGGCTTGCGGCATGGGGGGGAATCCTTCGGATGGATGCAGATCGGCAGATCGGCAGATCGGAACTGCGGCAAGCATCCCTCTGGCGCTTCATTCAATCAAATGCTTTGTTTTTCCCACTGGATTCACTTTTGATATGCACTGATATCCTTCCGCGATGTCCCTGCCGATCACGCACCGCCACATCGAGGTCTTCCGCGCCGTCATGACCGCCGGCAGCGTGACCGGTGCCGCGCAATTGCTGTTCACCTCCCAGCCGACGGTCAGCCGGGAACTGGCGCGGATGGAATCGCTGCTTGGCTACGCGCTGTTCGAGCGCACGGCGGGACGGCTGCGGCCGACGGCGCGGGCGATGGCGCTGTTCGAGGAAGTCCAGCGCGCCTACCAGGGACTGGACCAGGTGGTCGCCCGCGCCCAGTCGCTGGGGCGCGCCGAGGACGAACGTCTGCGTGTTCTCACGCTGCCGGCGCTGGCACACGCGCTGCTGCCCGATGCCAGCGCCGACTGGCTGGCCCGGCACCCGCAGGCGGAGCTGACGCTGACGCCGCAGGAGTCGCCCCTGCTGGAGGAATGGATGGCCGCGCAGCGCTTCGACATCGGCCTGAGCGAGGTCTCCGCCACCGTGCCCGGAACGCGCAGCGAAACGCTGGCCGAACTCGACGAGGTCTGCGTCCTCCCCGCCGGCCACCGCTTGCTGGAACGCGCGGTGCTCACGCCGCAGGACTTCGAGGGCGAGCGCTTCGTGAGCCTGTCGGCCGAGGATCCCTACCGCCGCCAGTTCGACGCCATCTTTGCAAGTGCCGGCGTGCGGCGGCGTCTGCAATTGGAGACACACAGCGCGATCGCGGTCTGCGCGCTGGTTCAGAAAAACCTGGGCATCGCGCTCGTGAATCCGTTGACCGCGCGGGCGTGCGCCGGACCGGATCTGCACCTGCGGCCGTTCTCGGTGTCGGTGCCCTTCCGCATCCAGGCCTTGTGGCCGCTGCATCGCGCCGCCCATGCGCTGACGCAGGACTTCATCGATGCGGTGAAACGCGCGCTGGTGCCCGCGATGCCCGCGATGTCCGGTCCGCGCCCTGCCGGAAAAGCAAAACGGCGCTGACCGCGAGGCCAGCGCCGTTCGCAGGGATCCCTCGGCCGCTCAGGCGACCTTGATCGCCACCGGCGTCACGGTGGACAGGAAGCGCTCGCGGATCGAACGCTCGATGCCGGCGGCATCCAGGCCGCACTGGGCCATGAGCTTGCCGGGCTCGCCGTGCTCGACGTACTCGTCGGGCAGGCCCAACTGCAGCACCGGCAGCGACAGGCCTTCGGCCTGCAGCGCTTCCAGCACCGCGCTGCCGGCGCCGCCCATGACGCAGCCGTCCTCGACGGTCACCAGCGCGTCGTGCGTGAGGGCCAGTTCCCTGACCAGCGCGACGTCCAGCGGCTTCACGAAACGCATGTTGGCCACGCTCGCGTCGAGCGCCTCCGCCGCCTTCAGCGCGGGATGCAGCAGCGTGCCGAAGGCCAGGATCGCGACGCGGGGCGCATGCCCGGCGCCTCGGCTGCCGGTCGACGGCAGCGACGAGGTCCGGCGCATCTCGCCCTTGCCCCAGGGCAGCGCGACCATCTCCTTGCTGATCTCGGCGCCGATGCCCGCGCCGCGCGGATAACGGACCGTCACCGGGCCGTTGTGCACGTGGCCGGTGTACAGCGCCTGGCGGCACTCGTTCTCATCCGACGGCGTGATCACGCTCATGTTCGGAATGCAGCGAGTGAAGGCGATGTCGTAGTTGCCGGCATGCGTCGCACCGTCGGCGCCGACCAGGCCCGCGCGGTCCAGCGCGAACAGCACCGGCAGGTTCTGCAGCGCCACGTCGTGGACCAGTTGGTCGTAGCCGCGCTGCAGGAAGGTCGAATAGATCGCGACCACCGGACGCAGGCCCTCGCAGGCCAGGCCGCCGGCGAAGGTCACCGCATGCTGCTCGGCGATGCCGACGTCGTAGTAACGTGTCGGAAAGCGCTTGTGGAACTCGACCATGCCCGAGCCCTCGCGCATCGCCGGCGTGATGCCGACCAACGTCGGATCGGCCTCGGCCATGTCGCACAGCCAGTCGCCGAACACCGTCGTGAAGGTCTTCTTCACCGGCGCGGTCGACGGCTTGATGCCTTCGGCCGGATTGAACGGCGTCGGGCCGTGGTACTTGACCGGGTCCGCCTCCGCCAGCTTGTAGCCCTGGCCCTTGCGCGTGACCAGGTGCAGGAACTGCGGGCCCTTCCTGTCGCGCAGGTTCTCCAGCGTCGGGATCAGCGCGTCCAGGTCATGCCCGTCGATCGGGCCGACGTAGTTGAAGCCGAATTCCTCGAAGATCGTCCCGGGCACGAACATGCCCTTGGTGTGCTCCTCGAAGCGGCGGGCGAACTCGTACAGCGGCGTGTGCTTGAGCACCGACTTCGCGCCTTCGCGCGCGGCGGCGTAGAACTTGCCGCTCATCAGCCGGGTGAAGTACTTGTTCAGCGCGCCGACGGGCGGGCTGATCGACATGTCGTTGTCGTTCAGGATCACCAGCACGTCGCCCAGCAGGCCGCCATGGGCGACGCCGGCGTTGTTCAGCGCCTCGAAGGCCATGCCGGCGGTCATCGCGCCGTCGCCGATGATCGCGACCACGCGGCGCGCCTCGCCCTTGATCCGGGCCGCCATCGCCATGCCGTGGGCGGCCGAGATCGAGGTGCTCGAATGCGCGGTGCCGAAGGTGTCGTACTCGCTCTCGTCGCGGCGCGGGAAGCCGGAGATCCCGCCCTGCTGGCGCAGCGTCGCCATCGCGTCGCGACGGCCGGTCAGGATCTTGTGCGGGTAGGTCTGGTGGCCGACGTCCCACACCAGCCGGTCGCGCGGCGTGTCATAGACGTAGTGCAGCGCGACCGTCATCTCCACGGTGCCCAGGTTGGACGACAGATGGCCGCCGGTCTTGGACACGCTGTTGAGGATGTGCGCACGGACCTCGTCCGCCAGTTGCGGCAGTTGACCGCGCGACAGCCGGCGCACGTCCGCGGGGCTCTCGATGGTCGACAGCAGCGTCTGCGCGGCCGTCGCGTTCGATGGGTTCTCGCTCATGGCGTCGCCTCTCCTTGTCGTCGAATCCGGCTCGGACCCTTGCGGGATCCGGCCCGGATCTCAGTTGTCGCGCTCGACCACCTTGTCAGCCAGCAGGCTGAGCCAGGCGGTGTCGGCCAGGCCGCTGCCGGCGAGCGCCTGATGCGCCTCGTCCCGCAGGCGGAGCGCGTACGCGCGGGCGGGCGCCAGGCCCAGCACGCTGACGTAGGTCGGCTTGTTGTTGTCCTGATCCTTGCCGGCGGTCTTGCCCAGCACGTCGCTGTCCTGCGTCACGTCCAGGATGTCGTCGACGACCTGGAAGGCCAGGCCGATCGCCGCGCCGTAGCGGCTGAGCGATGCCCACGCGGACGGCGACAGCTCGCCGCAGGCGGCGCCCATCAGGACGCTGGCCTGCAGCAGCACGCCGGTCTTGCGGCGGTGCATGTCGCGCAGCTTGGCCTCGTCCAGCGGCTTGCCGATGCTGGCCAGGTCGATCGCCTGGCCGCCGGCCATGCCGTCGTAGCCGCTGGCGCGCGCCAGCAGGCGGCACAGCTTGGCCTGCAACGCGGGCGCGACGCCCTCGTCCGGCGTCAGCACGTCGAAGGCGAGCGCCTGCATCGCGTCGCCGGCGAGCATCGCCTGGGCCTCGCCGTACTGCACATGCAACGTCGGCTTGCCGCGGCGCAGCACGTCGTTGTCCATGCAGGGCATGTCGTCATGCGCCAGCGAGTACGCGTGGATCAGCTCCACCGCGCACGCCGCGCGCATCGCGGCCTCGCGCTGGCCGCCGGCGGCGTCGGCCGCGGCCAGCACCAGCAGCGGGCGCAGGCGCTTGCCCGCCCCGAGGACGGCATACCGCATGGCCTCGCCAAGACCCGCCGGCGCCGCCTCGGGCACCCAGGCCTCCAACGCGTGCTCGACTTCCTCGAGTGATTGCTTCACCCAACGTTCGAAAACCCCTGCATCCACTTATTCATCTCCCCAAGCCTGCGCGCCGCCACCTTCAATGACCTGTACTTGTTGTTCGACGGCCTGAAGCCGGGTGCGGCAGTATTTGAGCAAGGTGGCTCCCCGCTGGTAGCTGGCCAGCAGCTGGTCCAGCGGCAGTTGGCCGGCTTCCATGGCCTGCACCAGACGTTCCAACTCCTCGACCGCCAGCTCGTAGCTGGCAGGCTCCTGCTCGTGGATCGCGGGCGGCGCCGGTTTGGCGCTGGCGGAAGGCTTGCTCATTTCAAAACGCGAAAATGAGGATTGTAAGCACCGTCAACACCCCGCCCGTCTTCCAACCGTCGGGGGATGTGAGCGCGCCGCCACAGGCGTCAGCGGGTGTTTCGGGCGCTGGGTAAAGCTTGACACCCTCGCGTTTCCCCTCCAGTGGCGGCCCGGGTACAATCACCGGTTCCCTTGCCCGCTCCTATCCCCTAAAAGGGGTCCGCAGGCAGTCCCCCATCTCAGTCCCACGCATGCCCGTCCAACCTGGGGGCGGCCGTCACGGTTGACATTGGAGTCTTGGAGACCCTCTTGGATCATGTCCGACCTGAGCATCCCTCTCAGCGCGCTTGAACGCAACGGCACGGGCAGCACGACCCCCAGCCACCCTCAGCTACCGGTCACTTCCTACTTCGACGAGGACCTGTTCCGCCGCGAACAGGAACTGATCTTCCAGCACGGACCCCGCTATCTCGGCCACGCACTCGCCGTGCCCGAGGTCGGCGACTACTACGCCCTGCCCCAGGAGGGCGAGGGCCGCGCGATCGTGCGCAGCGCGCAAGGCCTGGAACTGATCTCCAACGTCTGCCGGCATCGGCAGGCGGTGATGCTGCGCGGCCGCGGCAACACGCGGAGCCACATCGTCTGCCCGCTGCATCGCTGGACCTACGACCTCCAGGGCGAACTGGTCGGCGCGCCCCACTTCAAGCAGGACCCCTGCCTGCACCTGAACCGCTACAAGATCCGCGAGTGGAACGGCCTGCTCTTCGAGGACAACGGCCGCGACATCGCCGCCGACCTGGCGAAGCTGGGCCCGCGCGGCGCGCTGGACTTCAGCGGCTACCAGCTCGACAAGGTCCACGTCCACGAGTGCGACTACAACTGGAAGACCTTCATCGAGGTCTATCTGGAGGACTACCACGTCGGCCCGTTCCACCCGGGACTGGGCCACTTCGTCACCTGCGACGACCTGGCGTGGGAGTTCGGCCGCGACTACTCGGTGCAGACGGTCGGCGTGAACAAGGCGCTCGAGAAGCCGGGCTCCGAGGTCTACGCCAAGTGGCACGACCAGGTGCTGGGCTTCTCCGGCGGCCAGTCCCCGGACCAGGGCGCCATCTGGCTGACCTACTACCCCAACATCATGGTGGAGTGGTACCCCAACGTGCTGGTGGTGTCGACGCTGTTCCCCAAGGGCCCGCAGAAGACGACCAACATCGTCGAGTTCTACTACCCGGAAGAGGTCATCGCCTTCGAACGCGACCTCATCGACGCCCAGCAGGCCGCCTACATGGAGACCTGCGTCGAGGACGACGAGATCGCGCTGCGCATGGACGCCGGCCGCAAGGCGCTGATGGAGCGCGGCGACAACGAGGTCGGCCCCTACCAGACGCCGATGGAAGACGGCATGAAGCACTTCCATGAGTGGTACCGCGGGCTGATGAAGCGCTGACGCCGCAGCGACGGCGCGCTCACGCGCATCGTCGGCGCCCCTCTTCGTACCAGCCAGGTGCGCACAACGCCCCGCTCTTGCGGGGCGTTCGTTTTTACGGCTGCGAGAATCCACCGCATATGTCTGCCCCCCTTCTGATGGTCCTGGCGACCTTGCTGTTCGCCACCATGGGTGTCTGCGTCAAGCTGGCTTCGGCCTACTACGGCGCGGGCGAGATCGTCATGTACCGCGGCCTGGTCGGCACGCTGTTCCTGTTTGCGCTGTCGCGGGCCAAGGGGCTGTCGCTGAAGACGTCCGTGCCGGCGATGCACTTCTGGCGCAGCCTGTCCGGCGTGATCGCGCTCTCGCTGTGGTTCTTCGCGATCAGCAAGCTGCCGCTCGCCACCGCCATGACGCTGAACTACATGTCCTCGGTGTGGATGGCGCTGTTCCTGATCGGCGGCGCGGTGCTCATGGGCGCGGCCAAGGTCGATCCGCGCCTGGTGGTCACCGTGCTGCTGGGTTTCGTCGGCGTCGGGCTGGTGCTGCAGCCGGCGATGGAGGATCAGCAGGTCTGGCACGGCCTGGCCGGGCTCGCGTCGGGCATGCTGTCGGCGATGGCCTACCTGCAGGTGACGTCGCTGGGCCGGGCGGGCGAGCCGGAATTCCGCATCGTCTTCTATTTCTCGATGGGCGGCGTGGTCGCCGGGGCGCTGACGACGATCGTGGCGCACGGCGGCTGGCACGGCCACACCTGGACCGGCGCGGCGCTGCTGCTGGCCGTCGGCGTGCTGGCCACCGCCGCGCAGTTGCTGATGACGCGCGCCTACGGCACCGGCAAGCCGCTGGTGAATGCGTCGCTGCAGTACCTGGGCATCGTGTTCTCGGCGTTGTATGGTGTGCTGATCTTCGGTGACCTGCTGGGCCTGCTCTCGTGGATCGGCATCCTGCTGATCGTCGTGGCCGGCCTGGGGGCGACGCTGCTGCGCGCCCGGACCACGCCCAAGGACGCCCAGCATTCTGTCCAGGAATCTTGAACGGCCATGACGACTTCAGCGACGCCTCCCCCGGTCTCTCCCCCGGTTCCTCCCGCGAAGTCCCCCGAGCCCGCCCCCGCCGGGGCAGGTCTTGACGGCCTGATCAGCGTCGGGCAACTGCAGGCGCTGAGGGACTCGTCGACGCCGCCGCTGATCGTGGACGTCCGCTTCGACCTGGCCGACACCGCCGCCGGCGAGCGCGCCTACGCGGCCGGCCATGTGCCCGGGGCGTCTTACCTGCACCTCGACCGAGACCTCAGCGGACCGAAGCAGGATGCCTTCGGCACCTTCCGCGGTCGCCACCCGTTGCCTGAGCGCGAGGCCTTCGCCACGCGGCTGCGGCAGCTGGGCATGACGCGAGGCCGGCAACTCGTGGCTTACGACGCCGCCGACGGCATGTACGCCGCGCGCGTGTGGTGGATGCTGCGCTGGCTGGGCCATGCGCAGGTGGCGGTGCTCGACGGCGGCTTCGCCGCCTGGCAACAGGCGGGCGGCGCGGTGACCTCGGACCTGCCTTCCGCCGCCTCAGCGACGCCGGCTTCCGTCGCCACGCCCTCTTTCGAACCTGCCGAGCCGCTTGAGACGCCCTGGTCCGCCCAGGAACTGCTCGCCGGCCTGGGCCGGGTGCGCCTGATCGACGCCCGCGCGGGCGAACGCTTCCGGGGCGAAGTCGAACCGCTGGACACCCAGGCCGGTCACATTCCGGGCGCGACCAACCGGTTCTTCAAATCCAACCTGACGCCCGAAGGCCGCTTCAAGCCCGCCGCCCAGCTGCGCGAGGAATTCACCGCGCTGCTCGGCCCGCAGGGCGCGGACGGGACGGTGCACCAATGCGGATCGGGCGTGACCGCCTGCCACAACCTGCTGGCGATGCACCACGCCGGGCTGCCGGGCAGCCGGCTGTACCCCGGATCGTGGAGCGAATGGAGCGCCAATCCGCGCTTCCCGCTCGCGAAGGGCTGACCGACGGGTTGCGCGCCGGGCCGTGCGACGGACTAACACCGGCCCTTATTGACATTGCGCATGGCGCGAGCACCATGAGAAGTGCAGACTGCCTCGGGCTGGAGGTCAAGCCCTGACCCCGACCGGGCTTGAGGTCGGGTCCACCAGCACCATTCCGTTCGCTCGAAGGAGGCTCGCCATGTTCCAGCGCATCCTGATTCCCACCGACGGTTCCGACATCACCGCCAAGGCGATCACCACCGCCATCCAGTTGGCGAAGTTCCACAACGCGCGGCTGTTCGCCCTCAGCGTGAAGGAGCCCTTCCCCTACAGCGCCGTGTCGGAGATGCAGCCGACGCCGCCGCAGGAATTCTTCGACGCCCAGGAGCGCATCTCCCAGGAACGTCTGGCCCACGTCCTCTCGCTGGCGCGCGCCGAAGGCCTGGAGGTCGACGCCCACAGCGTGGAGGCGCTCCACCCCTGGGAGGCCATCATCGATCACGCCAAGCGCGTCGACGCCGACCTGCTGGTGATGGCCACGCACGGCCGGCGCGGGCTGCAGGCGCTGCTGCTGGGCAGCGAGACGCAGAAGGTGCTGACGCACTGCGCGTTCCCGGTGCTTGTGGTGCACGGAGAAGGCGCGCCGCAGTAGGCGCCTCGCGCCTTTCGCGCCGTTTCAGTGGGCGTGCTTGCCGCCCACGACGATCAGCACGAACACGATCCCCACGCCCAGCCACAGCAGCTGCAGCGCCGTGTCCTTCCAGGGCAGCCGGCGCTGCAGCTGCGGGATCAGGTCGGCGACCGAGACATAGACGAAGCTGCTCGAGGCCGCCACCAGCAGGTAGGGGAACAGCTGCTGCCACGGGCCCACCACGTAATAGCCCACCAGCCCGCCGATCACCGCCGCCATCCCCGACACGGCATTGAAGAACAGCGCCTTCTTGCGCGTGAAGCCCGCGTTCAGCAGCACGATGTAGTCGCCGACCTCCTGCGGGATCTCATGGGCGACGATCGCCATCGCGGTGACCCAGCCCAGGTGGTGATCCGCCAGGAAAGCCGCGGCAATGATGATCCCGTCGCAGAAGTTGTGGATCGAATCCCCCACCAGCACCGACAAGCCCCCCCGGCCCGCCTGCTCCTGGTCGAAATGGTGATGATGGTGGTGCCCGTCCCCCTCATGGTGGTGGGTGTGACGGTAGAGCTCCGCCTTCTCCAGCAGGAAGAAGAACATCAACCCGCCCAGCAGCGCCAGGAACAGGTTGTGCGGATCCGCCCCGCTCTCGAACGCCTCCGGCAGCACATGCAGCAGCGCCGTCGACAGCAGCACGCCGGTGGACAGGCTCACGAGGTGCTTGACGATGCGGCTCAGCAGGCCGACCGTCAGCATCGCCGCGATCGTCACGGAGGCGAGACCGCCGGCGAAAGTCACCAGCAGGATGTAGGTCAGGGTCATGGATAAAAAAGGCGCACCACTGAGGGTGCGCCGGATGGGGTTCTCAAAATTGTCTCAGACTCGTCAAGCCCCCTGCTTCGGAGGACGTTCAAACCCCGTGCTGCTTGAACCAGGCCTGGCAGCGGGCCCACCCGTCCTTGGCCGGCTCGGGCTTGTAGCTGGGGCGGTAGTCGGCGTGGAAGGCGTGGCCGGTGTCCGGGTAGACGACGAACTCGCTCGCCTTGGCGGCGGCGCTGCCCTGCTTGAGCGCCTCCTGCATCGCGGCGACCGTCGACACCGGAATCCCGTTGTCCTGCGCGCCGTACAGGCCCAGCACCGGGGCGTTCAGTTGACCGACCACGTCGATCGGGTGCTTGGGCGTCATCGCATTCGTCTGGCCCTGGAGGCGGCCGTACCAGGCCACGCCGGCCTTCACGGCCTTGCTGTGCGCCGAATACAGCCACACGATCCGACCGCCCCAGCAGAAGCCGGTGATCGCCAGCTTCGAGGTGTCGCCGCCCTGCTGCTTGGCCCACGCGACTGCGGCGTCCAGGTCGTTCATGACCTGCGCATCGGGCGTGCGCTGGATGATCTCGCTCTGCAGCTTGGAGATGTCCGAGTACACGGTCGCGTTGCCCTGACGCGCGAACAGGTCGGGCGCGATCGCCAGATAGCCCAGCTTCGCGAAGCGGCGCGCGACGTCGGCGATGTGCTCATGCACGCCGAAGATCTCGCTGATCACCAGCACCACATGCGCGTTCTTCTTGCCCGCCGGTTGTGCGACGTACGCCGGCATCTTGAAGTCGCCGACGGGGATAGCCACCGGACCCGCATCCAGGCCTTGCGTGTCGGTGGTGATCGTCTGCGCGGACACCGGCAGCACCGCGGCCGCGAAACCGCTGCCCACCGCCGTGCCGACGAAGGCCCGGCGGCTGAAGGCCCGACCCGGGGTCAGCGTGTCGATGTCATCGCGGATCGCGTCGGCCTGTTCAGGGGACAGGCCGGCGGCGCCTTCGGCACGGGAATCGGAATTCGTCATCTGCGGCTCCTCGTTGGGGATGCGTGGTGGACGGAACGCCGGATGCTAGCGCGAGTGAAGATGAAAGCACTTCGTTCCCGATGGCGACCTCAAACACCGCGACAATCGCGACCCATGACGCAAGCGCAAGTTCCCCTGATCCTGGCCGCCATCGACATGGGCTCCAACAGCTTCCGTCTGGAACTCGCCCAGCTGCAGCACGGGCAGTACCGCCGCCTGGATTACCTGAAGGAAACGGTGCGCCTGGGCGCGGGCCTGGATGCGATGAGCATGCTGACCGAAGAGGCCACGGAACGCGGTCTCGCCTGCCTGCGGCGCTTCGCGGAAAGGCTGTCGGGACTGCCCGGCCGCCAGGTGCGCGCGGTCGCCACGCAGACGCTGCGCGAAGCACGCAACCGCAACGCCTTCCTGGCGCGGGCGCAGGAGGTGCTGGGGCATCCGATCGAGGTGATCTCCGGCCGCGAGGAAGCCCGCCTGATCTACGCCGGCGTGGCCCGCCTGCAGACGGCCGAGGACCCGCGCCTGGTGATCGACATCGGCGGCCGCTCGACCGAGATGATCCTCGGCCGCGGCGCGCAGCCGGTGAGCACCGAGTCCTTCCAGATCGGCAGCGTCAGCCTGTCGATGCGCTTCTTCCCGGACGGCCGCTTCACGGCCGAAGCGTTCCGCGCCGCGCAGGTCGCCGCCGGCGCCGAGCTTGAGGAAGCGATCACCCAGTTCTCCCGCCAGTCGGCGCAGCCGCGCTGGAGGCAGGCGCTGGGCTCGTCCGGCACGGTGGGCGCCGTCTCGCAGCTGCTGGCCGCCAGCGGCGTGAGCCCGGACGGCTCCATCACGCTGGACGGGCTGCGCTGGTGCATCGAACAGTGTCTGGCCGCCGGCCGCGTCGACGCGCTCAAGCTGCCCGGACTGAAAGAGGATCGCCGCGCCGTCGTGGGCGGCGGCCTGTGCATCCTCTACACGCTGCTCACGCACTTCGACATCGACCGCCTGCACCCCGCGAAGGGCGCGCTCCGCCAGGGCGTCATCTTCGACCTCGCGGAACGCCTCGATCCCCGCCTGCTCGCCGCCGGCCGCGACATGCGCGAACAGTCAGTCGCCGAGCTGCAGCGCCGCTTCGCCGTGGACCGCGAGCAGGCCGGTCGCGTCCAGTCGCTCGCGCAACGCCTGCACGCCCAGCTGTCGCCCAAGGCCGAGGAAGAACACCGCCGCGAACTCTCCTGGGCCGCCGCGCTCCACGAGATCGGCATGATGGTCTCGCACCACGACCACCATCGCCACAGCGCCTATCTGCTGTCGCATGTCGACGCGCCGGGCTTCTCGCAGAACCAGCTGCGGCGCCTCGGGGATCTCGCGCTCGGTCAGCGCGGCGGGCTGCGCAAGCTTGAGGAACAGTTGCAGGAGGAGCCCATGGTCTGGCAACTGCTGGCGCTCCGCCTGGCGGCCATCAAATGCCATGCGCGCAGCAACGTCGATCCGGCCGATATCAAGATCCGCCGCGACGGCATGGACGTGACCATCGAAATGCGCAAAGGCTGGGCAGACACGCATCCGCGGGCGCACTTCCTGCTCAGGGAAGAACTGGAGGCCTGGGCGAAGATCGGGAAGGTGCAGTTGGGCTTGGAAGCCTGAGCGCGACAGGCATGGCCCGGGCCGGCGACGGGCGTCGAGCGGGCGCCAACTCGCTTTGCTCACCTCCGGCTCGCGCCGCTCAGACAGACGGCGCCCCAGTCAGTTTTTGAAGCTCGACTTCGTCGCCGGCCCGGGCCATGCCCGTCCACCAGCAGCGAGGACTTCGTCGGCAAGGGTCA
Source organism: Roseateles sp. GW821-FHT09G09 (assembly GCF_059415965.1). Taxonomy (NCBI): domain Bacteria; kingdom Pseudomonadati; phylum Pseudomonadota; class Betaproteobacteria; order Burkholderiales; family Sphaerotilaceae; genus Roseateles; species Roseateles sp. GW821-FHT09G09. The sequence continues at coordinate 42,029 of NZ_JBWKOG010000008.1, forward strand.
GAGCTCTTCGCGGTAGAGGCGCATCAGGGCCTGTTGCGCGCAGACGCGGGACGGGGTGTTCTCGGTGCCGATGCGCTGCGAGGTGCCGTCGGGGCCCAGTTGCCAGGCGTCCAGGCTGTCGTAGAGGTAAGGCGTCAGGCCTTCGTCGATCACACGTTGGCGCAGCTTCGCGTCCGTGATCGGCCACGCCACCTCGATGCGTCTCAGCATGTTGCGCGCCATCCAGTCGGCGCTCGACAGGTACAGCGCCTCCTGTTCGTCCTTGCCCCAGCGGAAATAGAAGATCCGCGAGTGCTCCAGGAATCGCCCGACCACCGAGCGCACCAGGATGTTGTCCGTCTCGCCCGGCAGGCCCGGGGGCAGCATGCAGGCGCCGCGCACGATGAGGTCGATCTTGGCGCCGGCCTTGCCAGCGCGGATCAAGCCATTGATCAGCTCGGCATCGGTCAGGGCATTGATCTTCAGGACCACGCGCGCCGGCTCGCCGCGCCTCGCGGCCTCCTCGACCTGCGTCAGCAGCTCGCACATCGTGCGGTGCAGGTTGAAGGGCGCCAGCAGCAGCTTCTTCGGCGCCTTGAATTTCGACAGCGACGCGAGCTGGCTGAAGACCAGGTCCATGTCGGCCGTGATCTCCGAGTCGGCCGTCAGGTAGCCGAGGTCGGTATAGAAGCGCGCCGTCTTCGGGTTGTAGTTGCCGGTCGACAGGTGCCCGTAGCGACGCAGCTTGCCGCCCTCGCGGCGCGTGATCAGCATCAGCTTCGCGTGCGTCTTCAGGCCGACGATGCCGTACACCACCTGCGCGCCGACGGCCTCGAGCCGCTCCGCCCAGTTGATGTTGGCCTCCTCGTCGAAACGCGCCTTGAGTTCGACGACCGCCAGCACTTCCTTGCCGCGTCGCGCCGCCTCGATCAGCAGGTCGGCCAGCACCGATTGGCTGCCGGTGCGGTAGATCGTCTGCTTGATCGCCAGCACGTCCGGATCCTCGACCGCCTCGCGCAGCAGCTGCACCACCGGATCGAAGCTCTCGAACGGGTGATGCAGCATCACGTCGCCCTTGGTCCGCAGCTTGTCGAAGATCGACTTGCCGCGCGGCAGCCGGCCCGTGGGCCAGCTCGGCTCGTAGGGCAGGAAGCGCAGGTCCTCGGCGTCGGTCTGGTCGATCAGCTCGTTCAGGCGCACCAGATTCACCGGCCCGTTGACGCGGTACAGCGCCGCTTCGGGCAGGTCGAACTGCTCGAGCAGGAAACGCGACAGCTCCTCGGGGCAGGTGTTGACCACTTCCAGCCGCACCGCGCGCCCGAAGTGGCGCGTGGTCAGGCCGGAGCGCAGCGCATGGCGCAGGTTGGCGATCTCTTCCTCGTCGACTTCCAGGTCCGAGTCGCGCGTGACGCGGAACTGCGAGAAGGCCTCGACGTGCCGGCCCGGGAACAGCTCTTCCAGATGCGCGCGGATGACGCTGGTCAGCAGCACGAAGCTCTGCTTGCCGCCGCTGAGCGCCGCCGGCACCTTGATCACGCGCGGCAGCACGCGCGGCACCTTGACGATGGCGATGCGGTTGTCGCGGCCCAGCGCGTCCTTGCCCGACAGCCGGGCGATGAAGTGCAGCGCCTTGTTGCCGACCTGCGGGAAGGGATGCGCCGGGTCCAGGCCCACGGGCACCAGCAGCGGACGCACTTCGCGCTCGAAGAACTTGGCGACCCACGCGCGGATCTCGTCGGTGCGGTCGGCGTGGTTCAGGATCTGGATGTTGTGCTCGCGCAGCGCGGGCATGACCTGGTCGTTGAAGATCGCGTACTGCTCGTCGATCAGGTCGTGGGCGGCGCGGCCGACGCGCTCGACGTCGCGCGGCGTCACCAGCCCGCTGCCGTCGCGCTGCACGTCCAGCATGTCGGCGAAGCGCACCTCGAAGAACTCGTCGAGGTTGCTGGACACGATGCAGATGTAGCGCAGCCGCTCCAGCAGCGGCACGTCGACGCGCTGGGCCTGGGCCAGGACGCGCCGGTTGAACTCGAGGATCGCGTTTTCGCGGTTGAGCAGCGGAACGTCAGGCAAAGTCATGGACTGATTCTATGAAGCTGGTGTGACAGTCAGGTGACCCTCTTTCGGGCGGGTCACCCCCGGTCATCCAGGGTCGCCCAGCGTCGGATCGAGGGCGCGGCCGACATGCATCCTCCCCCGTCGGAACGAGGGGGCGGTGTTCTGTCGGGGGCGCGGATCAGGCCGGCTGGCGCATCGCGGCGGCGAGTGCTTCGGCAGTGCCCTGCTCGGTGATCCGGCGCTGGCGCTCGGCCCAGTCGAGGATCTCGAGGTGGCCGTCCGCGTGCTCGACCAGCGCGGTGAGGCTCTCGACCCAGTCGCCGTCGTTGGCGTAGGTGATGCCGTCGATGTCGCGCAGCTCGGCGTGGTGGATGTGGCCGCAGACGACGCCCTGCACGCCGCGCTTGCGGGCCTCGCGGGCCAGCGCCTGCTCGAACTCGCCGATGAAGGAGACCGCGCGCTTGACCTTGAGTTTCAGGTACTTGCTGAGGCTCCAGTAGGGCAGGCCCATGCGCGCGCGCAGCGAGTTGAGGTGGCGGTTCAGCTTCAGCGTGAACTCATAGAGCGTGTCGCCCAGATGGGCCAGCCACTTCGCATGCTGGATGACGCCGTCGAACAGGTCGCCGTGGGTGACCCAGAACTTGCGGCCGTCGGCGGTCTCGTGGATCCACTCGTGCGCGACCTCGATGCCGCCGAAGCTGTGCTGCAGGTACTTGCGGGCGAATTCGTCGTGGTTGCCCGGCACGTAGATGACCCGCGTGCCCTTGCGCGCCTTGCGCAGCAGCTTCTGGACGACGTCGTTGTGTTCCTGCGGCCAGTACCAGCTGCGGCGCAGTTGCCAGCCGTCGACGATGTCGCCGACCAGGAAGAGCTGCTCGCACTCGACCTCGCGCAGGAACTCGAGCAGCGCCCGGGCCTGGCAGCCCGGCGTGCCCAGGTGCAGATCGGAGATCCACACGGTGCGCACGCGGAGGGAACCGCCGTCGTCGGGCTCCGCCGCCTCGGCCGCATCGGCCCCAGGCGGTTCGTTCGACATCGCGGCGGCCATGAGGGTGTCGGTCAGCATGGCCCCACAGGTTGCCGACCCTGGATGAAAGCTTGATGACCGGACCGCCGATAATCCCCCGCCATGCACCTGCTGATCCCCTTTGCCAGTTCGCTGGATCCTCATTTCGAGGGCGCCCTGCGCGAACTGGAGCTGCCGAACCTGAGCCACCTGCTCGGGTTGCTGGCCCCGGTGGAGGACGTCGGCGACGGCGACGAGACCGCCCTGCTCCCCCCGCACGAACACTTCCTGGCGCGCCGCCGCGGCGTCGCCGACGACCCTCCGCCGATCGCCGCCTGGCGCGTGCGCGCCGCCGGGCAGGATCCCGCCGACGCGGCCTGGGCGCTGCTGACGCCCGCCCATTTCGCGATCGGCACCGAGGGCGTGACCGCGCTCGGGCCGGAGACGCTCGACCTCGACGACGCGGAGTCGCGCGCCTTCCTCGAGGCCCTGTCGACGGCCCTGTTTCCCGCCGCCGAGGGTTGGCGGACCGCCTGGCTGTCGACCGGCGAATGGGCGATCGCGCACGAGGAGCTCGACGGCCTGGAGGCCGCCAGCGCGGACCGCGTGCTCAACCGCGGGGTCGAGACCTGGTACCCGCGTGCGCGCCGCCTGCGCACGCTGCTCAACGAGGCGCAGATGCTGCTGCACGATCACCCGCTCAACGAGGCGCGCGAGCAACGCCGGCAGCGCCCGCTGAACGCCGTCTGGATCGGCGGCGGCGCGCGTGAGCGCGGCCATGCCCTGCCGGCCGACCTCCTCGTCGACACCCGCCTGCGCATCCCGATGCTGACCGGCGACCTCTACGCCTGGAGCGAGGGCTGGAAGGCGCTGGACCAGGGCCCGATCGAGCAGCTGCTGAGCGCCGCGCGCGCGAACGAGCCCGTTTCGCTCACGCTGAGCGGCGAGCGCCTGGCCCGCACCTGGAGACGCCGGACCGCCAGCGGCTGGCAGCGTCTGAAGGAACGATTCGCGGCGCCGAGCGCGTCCGTCGCCACCGCCTTGGAGCCCTTGTGAGCAGCCCCCGCATCCTGACCCGCGACGTTCCGCCGGACTCCGCCCACGCGCTGCAGGAGGCCGGCTTCTCGCCGCTGCTGTCGCGCCTCTTCGCGGCGCGCGGCGTGCTGTCGCGCGACGAGCTCGATCCCGACCTGAAACACCTGCTGCCGCCCGAAGGTCCCCTGGGGATGCTGGGCATCGACAAGGCCGCGGTGCTGCTGGCCGACGCGATCGGCGCGGGCGACCGCATCTGCATCGTCGCGGACTACGACTGCGACGGCGCCACCGCCTGCGCGGTGATGCTGCGCGGGCTGGCGCTGCTGGGCGCGACGCCGGGCACGGTCCGCTACGTCGTGCCCGACCGCGCAGTGCACGGTTACGGTCTGACGCCCACCATCGTCGAGCTGGCGCTGAAGCACGAGCCGAAGCTGCTGGTGACCGTCGACAACGGCATCGCCAGCCATGCCGGCGTGGCCTTCGCGCGCGCGCTGGGCCTGAAGGTGCTGGTCACCGACCACCACCTCCCCGCGGTCACCGCCGACGGCCAGCCCACCGTGCCCGACGCCGACGCGCTGGTGAATCCCAACCAGCCGGGCTGCCCCTTCCCCGGCAAGAGCCTGGCCGGCGTCGGTGTCGCGTTCTACGTGTTGACGGTGCTGCGCGGCGAACTGCGCCGCCGCGGCGCCTTCGGCGAGACCCCGCCGCCGCGGCTCGACGGCCTGCTCGACCTGGTCGCGCTGGGCACCGTCGCCGACGTGGTGCGGCTGGACGCCAACAACCGCCGCCTGGTGGCGCAGGGCCTGCGACGGATGCGCGCCGGCCGCATGCAACCGGGCGTTCAAGCGCTGTTCACCGCGGCGAGCCGCGACGCCTCGCGCGCCAACAGCTTCGACCTCGGCTTCGCGCTCGGTCCGCGCATCAACGCCGCCGGCCGCCTCGACGACATGACGCTGGGCATCACCTGCCTGACGACGGACGACAGCGAACAGGCGCTCGCCCTGGCGCGCGAGCTCGACCGCATCAACCGCGAACGCCGCGAGATCGAAGCCGGCATGCAGGAGCAGGCGCTCGCGCTGCTCGAACGCCTGATGACGGACCCGCGCCTGAACGGCGCGCCGCCGCCCGCGCTGGCGCTGTTCGACGCCGACTTCCACGAAGGCGTCGTCGGCATCGTCGCCTCGCGGATCAAGGACCGGCTGCATCGCCCGGTCTTCGTCTTCGCCGAGGGCGCGGACGGCCAGCTCAAGGGCTCGGGCCGCTCCATCCCCGGCTTCCATCTGCGCGATGCGCTGGACCTGGTCTCCAAGCGCCACCCGGACCTGCTGCGCAAGTTCGGCGGTCACGCGATGGCGGCGGGCTGCACGCTCGCCCCTGGCGGCGTCGAGGCCTTCGCCGCGGCCTTCGAGGACGTCGCGCGCGAGTGGCTGGACGAGGCCTCGCTCACGCGCACGCTGCGCACCGACGGCCCGCTGCCGCCGGAAGCCTTCTGCGCCGAGACCGTCCAGGAACTGGAAGCGCAGGTCTGGGGCCAGGCCTTCGAGGCGCCGCTGTTCTGCGACCGCGTGCAGGTCGTGAACCAGCGCATCGTCGGCGAGCGCCACCTCAAGCTGCGCCTGCGCCAGGGCGCCTGGATCCGCGACGCCATCTGGTTCGGTCACACCGAGCAGTTGCCCGAGCAGGTGACGCTGGCCTACCGGCTCAGCCTCGACGAGTTCCAGGGCCAGCAGCGCGTGCAGATGGTCGTGGAAGCGATGGCCGAATAGCCCGGCTTTGCGACAACTGCAGCAATCTGCCTGGAAGTACGCAGCTGATCCTTCAGCCGGTCAGCCGAGCAACTGTTTCCGCACCCACTCCACGATCGCCGCTGCCGGCATCGCGCCGGATTCCCGGGCGATCTCCTGCCCATCGAGGAACAGCAGCATCGTGGGAATGCTGCGGATGCCGTAGCGCGCGCTCTGCTGCGGCGCGGCCTCGGTATCGAGCTTGACGAAGCGCACCTCGGGCAGGATCGCGGCGGCTTTCTCGAACTGCGGCGTCATCATCCTGCAAGGGCCGCACCACTCCGCCCAGCAATCGACGACGACCGGCAGTTCGGTGCCGGCGATGAACTTGTCGAACACCTCCGGCGTGAGGTCCACGGCCTGCGCCTGCATCAGCGGCGTGCTGCAACGTCCGCAGTCGGGCGATTCGCCCAGGCGCTCGCGCGGCACGCGGTTCTTCGCGCCGCAGGACGGGCAGACGATGTGGAGGCTGACGGCGGCGGAGGGGTGGTCGGTGTCCATGGCGATCTCGGGTCGGAAGAGCCGGTGCGATCTACCGGCGGGCAAGCCATGTTCCCTGCTTCGTGCCTGATCGCCAAGCGTGCCCGTACCGCCCCACCACCGGCCCTGACTCGCCCTCGCCTTGGCCTCCGTCGTCCTTGCCGCGCCGGCATGGGCCGAGGTACGACGATTGCCACCCTGCCTTCAACGACAACTCTGCTGAAGGAACCGGGATGACCGCATACAAGGACGATGGGAAGCTGTGGGTGCTGGTGGCCGACGAGGGCGTGGCCCGCCTGCTGAAGCTGCCGGAGGAAGGCGGCGACCTGGAGGACGTCACGACGCTGACCGACGCCGCCGCCCATGCGAACAATGCCGATCTGCGCCGCGATGCCGCGGGGCGTCGCGGCAACAACGTGACCGCGTCGGCGGGCGTCGACGAATCGCACCAGGAGGCGATGAGCTTCGCGGCCCGCGTGGCCAAGACGCTGGACGACGGCTACAACAACGGGGAGGTGACGCAGCTGCACGTCGTCGCCGCGCCGCGTTTCCTGGGCCTGCTGCGCAAGGCGCTGAGCCCGCAGATCACCAAGCTGGTCATCGCCGAGACCAACGTCGACGTCGTCCATGAAAGCCTGGGCGCACTGACGACGCGCCTGTTCCCGGAGCGGGACTTCAGCAAGCAGAAGCCGTAAACATGGCGACGGCCGCACGACGCGGCCGTCTGCTCATTTTTTCTTCCGCTTCAGCGCGCGGTCTTGTTCGGTGAGGCGGAATTCCTTCGGGTCATACAGGACCGTCGGATCCGGCACCCCACGCCTTGAGGGCCCCATTTCGTCCGAACTCCGTGCGACTTTCTCGGCTCGGTCTGCGAGTTCGGAACGCATGCCCTTCTCCAAGACCAAAGCCTCAAAGGCCTGCGCATCCGAGAGAACGCGCCGGAGCAGCGCGTCCATGGCTTCCGATTGAACGAGGTCGTCGTTCTCGTACTTGCTGAACGCCACGCCCTCGACGCCGAAGAGACGCGAAGCTTGGGTCTGAGTCAGGCCGTGGCGGTTTCGAATCTCTGCGATCTCCCGGCCCACAAGGAGCCCGTCGATCTGCTTGCGCCAGGCGAGCAGAGCCCGTCGACTCAAACGACCTTCCACCGACGTGGCGAAATCGGACTTGCAGTGGTCGCACACGACGAAATAAAGGGGAAGCATCGCCCGTTGCCCCTTGTATTCGTTTTCCATCTGCTCCACGTGTCGCTCGATGTGCCCCTCCGCGCAGATGGGGCAGCGCTTCTGCTCATTCATGCTTGACCTCAACTCGACAAGTGACAGGACACCAACAGGATCAGACTGCCAGCACGAGAAATCGCGAACTTCACGAAGTAGGCGACGCGAACGTCGCGACCCACCTGTGTTGTCTCCTCCCGCTCGATGGCATATGCGTCGCAGGCTGCGACAAAGCCTTCTCCGTTTTCGCACCACTCTGAGTGCAGATAGTGGCAGCCTTCGAGACTTCCCAACAGCGTCCCGACGGCCTCCCACTCGTTAGAGAACAACGCACGGATGTCGCGACGACATTTCACCGTCCACGCGACTATCGGTGACGTGCGAGCCGCCAACTCACGCACTCGTTTCAGGTCATAGATCGGCCCACCGCGGATCTTGACCCGAGCAGCGTCGTCGGGCGGTTCCACATCGTAGGCCGACACCACAGCGAGACTTGCCATCGGCAATCTCCAGATGCTCGGGGACCACTGATTTGAAGTCGCCTCGGGCTGCGAAAAACCGAAACTCCCGGCTTTGTCTCGCGAAGGCATCGACGACGCCGCACGTCTTTGACGGATTCGAAATCACGACGTCAATTCGTCGCCCTTAGAACAATCCAGACATTCGAGTTTGAGAAGACCGCGCCAGACTTCACACCTGACCCCTGCTGTAACAGTTTGTCAAATCGATGACATAGAGGCCACCCAGAATGGGGACACCACGCGGCGCTCCGTCCGCCGTGGTGCCTCCCCATGCCGACCACCCATCTGCAACCGCCCGACCCGCTGAGCATTGCCCTGTCCGCCATCATCCGCGACGGCGCGCTGGACATCCACTTCCAACCGCTGGTCGAGGTCGAGCGGGCCAACATCCTGGGCTACGAGGCGCTGACGCGCGGCCCGGCGGACACGCCCCTGCATTCGCCGCTGGTGCTGTTCGAGACCGCCGCGCGGCTCGGCCGGCTCGTGGAGCTGGAGCGCCTGGTCGTGCGCCGCGCGCTGCGCCGCTTCAAGGAGCTCAAGCTCCCCGGCCAGCTCTTCCTGAACCTCACCGCCGACACGCTGCTCGCCACCAGCGACCGCGGCGCACTGATCGCCCGCGAGTTCGCGCAGCTCGACCTGCCCGCCTCGCGCGTGGTCATCGAACTCACCGAGACCCGGCCCATCCTCGAGCCCGAACGCCTGCAGGACAGCATGCGCAGCCTGCGCGAGCTCGGCTTCGTCGTCGCGCTGGACGACCTGGGCGAAGGCTTCGCCAGCCTGAAGCGCTGGATGGACATCCGCCCGGACTTCGTCAAGATCGACCGGCACTTCATCGACGGCATCGCGCAGGACCCGCTCAAGCAGCAGTTCGTGCGCTCCATCCTCGAGATGGCCGCCACCTCCGGCTGCACCGTCGTCGCCGAAGGCCTCGAGCAGCTCAGCGACCTGACCGTGCTGCGCCGCCTGGGCGTGCCGGTCTGCCAGGGTTACCTGCTCGCCCGCCCGAGCGCCGCCCCGCGCGCCGCGCTGCGGGCCGAAGTGGACGCCCTGCTCGCGCCCGAGCACCGCCGCCGCAACGCCGACTGGATGCGGCTGCCGCCGGACGCGATCACCACCGCCGCGCAACTGGCCCGCCGCAGCCACACCGTCACGCCCAAGCTCAACTGCCAGGCGGTCGCCGACATGTTCCAGCGCGACGAGCAGCTGTTCTCGATGCCGGTGCTGGACGACGCGAACCGCCCGATCGGCATCCTGCGCTCGCTGCAGGTGCTCAAGCGCAGCGCGGAACGCTACTTCATGGACATCCACGAGAAGCGCTCCTGCACCGCGCTGATGGATCCGCAGCCCCTGATCTTCGACGCGGGCACCTCGCTGCGCGAGATGAGCGACGCGATCTCCAGCCTCGACGACCGGCTGATGGTCGACGGCTTCATCGTGACCCGCAACGGCGAATACTTCGGCACCGGCCGCAGCACCGACCTGCTCAAGGCCGTCTCCGACCTGCAGGTCCACAGCGCCCGCTACGCCAATCCGCTGACGCTGATGCCGGGCAACGTGCCGACCGACCAGCACCTCGACGCGTTGCTGCACGAGGCGCGCGAGTTCGTCGTCGTCGCCTGGGACATCGACCACTTCAAGCCCTTCAACGACGTCTACGGCTACGCCGCGGGCGACGACATCATCAAGCTCTGCGCGCAGATCCTGCAGGACGCCGCCGACCCGGCGCTGGATTTCGTGGGCCACATCGGCGGCGACGACTTCGTGATGGTGCTGGGCTCCCCCGACTGGATCGCCCGCGTCACCCGCGTCTGCCGCGAGTTCGACCGCCAGATCCGCCCCTTCTTCTCCGCCGAACACCAGGCGCTGGGCGGCTACGTGACGCTGAACCGCCAGAACCAGGAATCCTTCAACCCCCTGCCGACGCTGAGCGCCGGCGTGATCCAGGTGCAGCCCGGCGCCTTCGACAGCGTGCGCGCGCTGTCGGCCGCGCTGGCCGAGCCCAAGCACGTCGCCAAGTGCGGCACCGGACCGAGCCGCTACTTCGTCGACCGCCGTCGATCCAGCACCGGCGTCACGGACATGGCGCCGCTCCTAGAATCGACGGGGTGAATACCCCTTCCCCCGTTCCGCCGGTTCCTCCGGAATCTTCCGCCCCCACCGACACGCTGCCGGCCGGCGCCGCCGCGCCCGGCCGGGTGCCGGGGTCGGCGCTGCACGCGCAGACGAACGCCGACCTCCACTGCCACTCGACCGTCTCCGACGGCACGCTGTCGCCCGAGGCCCTGGCCGCGCGCGCCAAGGCCAACGGCGTCGAACTCTGGGCGCTGACGGACCACGACGAGGTCGGCGGCCAGCAGCGGGCGATGGCGGCGGCCAAGGCGGCGGGGCTGCCCTACCTGACCGGCGTCGAGATCTCCGTGACCTTCGCGGGCAAGGTCGTGCACATCGTGGGCCTGGGCTTCGACGCTGAAGACCCGCGCATCGTCGCCGGCCTGCGCGCCACGCGTGGCGGCCGCGGCGCGCGGGCGAAGGAGATGTCGGACGATCTCGCCAAGGCGGGCATCCCCGGCGCCTACGAGGGCGCGCTCAGGTTCGCCGGCAATCCGGAGCTGATCTCCCGCACCCACTTCGCGCGCTTCCTGGTGGAGACCGGCCAGTGCTCGGACGTGCCCGAGGTCTTCCGCCGCTTCCTCACCGAGGGCAAGCCCGGCTACGTACCGCACCGCTGGGCGGCGCTGCGCGACGCGGTCGGCTGGATCGTCGACGCGGGCGGCCTTGCCGTCATCGCGCACCCGGGCCGCTACGGCTTCACGCCGACCGAGGAATACGCCTTGATCACCGAGTTCATCGCGCACGGCGGTCGCGGCATCGAGGTCGTCACCGGCAGCCACACGGCCTCGGACATGGTCCAGTACACCGACACGGCGCTCGAATTCGACCTGCTCGCCTCCCGCGGCTCCGACTTCCACAGTCCGGAGGAAAGCCGCGTGGACGTCGGCAAGCTCGACCAGCACCTCTCCGGCCGCTTGAAACCGGTGTGGGGCGCGCTCGAGCATCGCATCCACTGGCCGGCCTGATCCTCGGGGATCGCGCCCGCCGGAACCATCGCCGGCGCAGACCGGCTCCCAGATCGGCTCGCATGCCGATTGCCCCAGGTGAGGACCATGGCCCAGATCTTCGAAGTCCATCCCGACAACCCGCAGGCCCGTTTCCTGCGCCAGGCGGCGCAGATCCTGAGCCAGGGCGGCATCGGCGCGATCCCGACCGACTCCAGCTACGCGCTGGTCTGCCAGCTCGACGACAAGGCCGCCGCCGAGGCGCTGCGTCGCATCCGCGGCGTCGACGACAAGCACCACATGACCCTGCTGTGCCGCGACCTCAGCGAGCTGGGCAGCTACGCCCGCGTCGACAACAAGCAGTACCGGATGATCAAGACGGCCACGCCGGGCCCGTTCACCTTCATCCTGGAGGCGACCAAGGAAGTGCCGCGGCGCCTGTCGCATCCGTCGCGCCGCACCATCGGCCTGCGCGTGCCGGACCATCGCGTCACGCAGGACCTGCTGGCGCTGATCGGCGGCCCGCTGCTGGCCACGACGCTGATCCCGCCCGGCGAGCACGAGCCGATCAACGACCCCGAAGAAATCACCGCCCGCTACGACAAGCTGATCCAGCTCATCATCGACGCCGGCGCCTGCCCGATGAAACCGACCACGGTCGTCGACCTGACGACCGAGCCGCCGGTCCTCGTGCGCCGCGGCTGCGGCGATCCGGCCTGTCTGGGCCTGGAACTCGAAGAGGCGGAAGCGGACGATTGAGGCCGGAGCGGGCGCGACGCCCGTTCGAGGCACCATGCAGAACGCTGGCGCGAAGCCTGCGTTCTGCATGAAGGGCATGAAGAGGCCCGCGGCCTCGCCGAGGCTCAGACCGCCGCGGTGATCACGATCTCGATCTTCCACTCCGGCTTGGCCAGCTTGGCCTCGACGGTGGCGCGCGGCGGCGTGTGACCAGCCGGCACCCAGGCGTCCCAGGCGGCGTTCATGCCGGCCAGGTCCTTGACGTCGGCGATGTAGAGCTGCGCGCGCAGGATCTTGGTCTTGTCGCTGCCGGCGCGGGCCAGCAGCTGGTCGATCATCGCCAGCACCTGCTCGGTCTGCCCCTTCACGTCGGCGGTGGCGTCCTCGGGGACTTGCCCGGCGAGGTAGACCACGCCGTTGTGGATGGCCATCTCGGAGAGACGCGGGCCGACGTCGAAGCGTTCGATGTTGCTCATTTGCTGTGCTGGTTGGACTTGTTGGAAGGCTTGCCGGACGGCTTGCTGGACGGCCTGCTGGAAGGCTTGTGATCACGCTTGTGGTCGTGCCGCTGCGCGCGCGATTCCTCGTGGCGATGGGACTTCGCGGCGGGCGCGACGGGGACCGGGGCCGACTTCTGGCCGAGCTTGCTTTCGGTGCCCGCCATCAGCTTCCTGATGTTGGGCGCATGGCGCCAGATCAGCAGCAGGCTCATCAGCGCGATGGCCGGCAGCTCGGGACCGACGTCCCAGATCAGCATCTGCAGCAGCGGCGCGGCGACGGCGGCGGCCAGCGACGCCAGCGACGAGTAGCGGAACACCACCGCCATCACGATCCACACGCCGAGCACGGCCAGGCCGAGCCACGGGTTGATCGCCAGCAGCACGCCGGCCGCGGTGGCGACGCCCTTGCCGCCGACAAACTTGAAGAAGACGGGCCACAGGTGGCCGACGAAGGCCGCCAGGCCGACCAGCGCGGCGGTGCCCTCCTCCAGGCCGTACGGGGCGCCGAACTTCAGCACCAGCAACACGGGGAGGTAGCCCTTGAGCGCGTCGAAGACCAGGGTCAGGATGGCGGCGGCCTTGTTGCCGGAGCGCAGCACGTTGGTGGCGCCCGGGTTGCCGCTGCCGTAGCTGCGCGGATCGGACAGGCCCATCAGCCGGCTGACGATCACCGCGAAGGACAGCGAGCCGATGAGATATCCGGCCAACACGGCGGATGCGGCCAACAAGGGGAACGGGACACTTTGCATGGGGCGCTATTCTGCCCCGGACTTCAGCGCGCACTCGACCGGGCGGGCCTCGAGCAGCTCCGTCAAAACCCGGGGTTCGATGCTGACGAGGTAGCCGCGGCGTCCGCCGTTGATCAGGATGCGAGGCAGCGCCAGCACGGTGGACTCGACGAACACGGGCATCGTCTTGCGCGTCCCGAACGGGGAGGTGCCGCCGACGAGGTAGCCGCTGTGGCGCTGGGCGACGTCGGGCTTGCAGGGCTCGACCTTCTTGCAGGGGATCTGCCGGGCGAGTTCCTTCAGGCTGACGGTGCAGTCGCCGTGCATCAGGACGATCAGCGGCTGCGCCTTCTCGTCCTGCATCACCAGCGTCTTGACGACTTCGTGCTCGGGCACGCCGAGCTGCTTGGAGGACTCGCCGGTGCCGCCGTGATCGACGTAGTCGTAGACGTGTTCCCCGAAGGCGACCTTGTGCTGGCGCAGCATCTGCGTCGCGAGCGTTTCGCTGACATGGGCGGATTTCTTGCTCATGGCGAGATTCTCCGCGCTGGCCGTGCCCGCGCGCTTGTACGAGCTTGCTGCGCCTGCTGACAGCCGATGGCAGCGCCCGCGCTACGCTCCGGCGCACTTCGTGTTCACCCAGCCCCCATGACGGACGCCGCCTCGCCCTCCAGCTACAACCTCAAGGACCTGATCGGCGAGACCGCGCTGCGATCGGTGGCGTCCGTGTTCGCCGAGTCCGCGCCCGGCTTCCAGCGCAAGCGCTTCCTGGCCGTGGCGACCGAGGGGCTCGAACCGCTGTCGATCATGCAGCGCGTGCACCGCGTGGCGGAGGCGCTGGACGCCGCCTTGCCCGGCAGCTTCGCGGCGAAGCTCGACGCCGTCGTCGCGGCGGCGCCGAAGACCGGCGGCGCGTTCGTGAACATGGGGCTGTGCGATTTCGTGGCGAGCTACGGCCTGCATGACCCCGTCGCGTCGCTGAAGGCGCTCAAGCGCATGACCGCGCATGGCACCGCCGAATTCGCGATCCGCCCTTTCCTGCGCCAGGACCTGGCCGGCACGATGAAGACGATGACGCGCTGGACCGCCGACCGCGACGAGCACGTCCGCCGCCTCGCCAGCGAGGGCTGCCGGCCGCGGTTGCCGTGGTCGTTCCGGCTCGACGCGCTGGTCGCCGATCCGGCACCGCTGGCGGAGATCCTGCAGGCGCTGCGCGCCGACGACAGCCTCTACGTGCGGCGCTCCGTCGCCAACAACCTGAACGACATCACCAAGGACCACGCGGATTGGGTCTTCGCGCACGTGGCCGATTGGGACCTGACCGACGGACGCAGCGCGTGGATCGTCAAGCATGCGCTGCGCTCGCGCATCAAGCAGGGCGACGCGCGGGCACTGAAGCTGATCGGCGCGAGCGAGGGCGCGCTGGCCGTCGTCGAGCGCCTGGCGATAGCGCCGTCACGCGTCGCGATCGGCGGCGAGGTCGAGATCGCCTTCGAGCTGCGCTCCACGGCCGAGGCGACGCAACGGCTGGTCGTCGACTACGCCGTCCACTACGTGAAGAAGAACGGCCGCGCGTCGCCGAAGGTCTTCAAGTTGAAGACCGTGGAGCTCGAGGCCGGCGCGTCGACGCCCATCCGCATTCGGCGCGCGCTGCGCAACTTCACGACACGCACGCACTACGCGGGCACGCATGCGATCGAGGTGATGGTCAATGGTCAGAAGCTGGCCGGCGGCACGTTCGAGCTGCTGGTCGTTTGACTGCCTAGACCCCGCGCGCTGCGCGCGCCCCTCACCCCTGCCCTCTCCCGCAAGCGGGAGAGGGGGAAAGAGGCGCCGCTGCGAACAGAGCCGGTCGGACTCCCTTTCCCGCAAGCGGGAGAGGGGGAAAGAGGAGGCGATGCTACGAGTGGAGCCGGTCGGACTCCCTCTCCCGCTTGCGGGAGAGGGCGGGGGTGAGGGCCAGCGGCGGTGGCAGTACGGAAGCTCACTGCGCCGGGTCGCGGATCTCCCAGCGGATGCGGTCGATGCGCGCCAGCGTGTCGGTGTCGAGCGTTCGACCCAGCGCCGCGATGTTCTCGTCCAGCTGCGCCGCCGTGGTGACGCCGATCAGCGTGCTCGCCGTCAACCAGCGCGAGCTCACCCACGCGATCGCCAACGTCGACGGCGACATCCCCAACTCCGCCGCCAACGCGTTGTAGCGCCGCGCCGCAGCCAGCGTCTCTGGCCGTGCCCAGCGCTGCTTCTTCATGCTCTCGAAGATCGCCAGCCGGCCCGGCTTGGCGGGGTCGCTCAAACCATGCTGGTCGTACTTGCCCGTCAGCGAACCGAAGCCCAGCGGCGAATACGCCAGCAGCCCCACCTGATGCCGATACAGCGCCTCATCGAGGCCGTTCTCGACGACGCGGTTCACGAGGCTGTAGGGGTTCTGCACGCTGACGACACGCGGCAGTCCATGCTGCGCGGCCAGGTGCACGAACTCGCCGACGCCATAGGCCGTCTCGTTGGACAGACCGATGTGGCGGATCTTCCCGGCGCGCTGCAACTGCGCGAGCGCCTCCAGCTGCTCATGGAGGGACGCGACCGGCTTGTCCTTCGCCGGTTCGAAATAGATTCCGCCGAACATCGGCACGTGCCGCGCCGGCCAATGGATCTGGAACAGGTCGATGGTGTCGAGCTGCAGCCGCTTCAGGCTGTGCTCGCAGGCCTGCACGATCTGCGCGCCGGTCAGGTCCAGGCTGCCGTCGCGGATCCAGTCGTAGCCGCGCGAAGGCCCCGCGACCTTGGTCGCGACGACGACCCGCTCGCGCATCCCGGGCCGCGCCTTCAGCCAGCGGCCGATGATCTCCTCGGTCCGCCCGAACGTGTCGGCGCGCGCGGGCACCGGGTACATCTCTGCGATGTCGAGCAGATTGATGCCCGCGGCCACCGCGCGATCGAGCAGCGCCTGGCTGCCAGCCTCGTCGACCTGCTCGCCGAAGGTCATCGTGCCCAGGCCGATGCGGCTGACCGAGAGGTCGGACTGTCCGAGGGTGATGCGTTCCATCCTGTTCTCCATGAAGCGCGGCGCCATCGAGAACCCGTGACTGAGGCCGGGTCCGAACGCCGCAAACGGTCAGTTTGCATGAGCCCGCACCCCGTCGCCGCGCGCACGGACGATGGCCGGGCGATCGCCGCGCGGACATCGCATGCCTGTCGCCTGGACGGCCGACGCCCGCTTTTACGCGCCCCGCATTGCATCCGAAGAATTATTGTTTTACAGTAATTTCTTGCCACCCCACGGTAAGACCATGAGCGACGCCCCCTTCCCCGCCAGCCTTCGCCGCATCCGCTGGATCGCCCACTGCGTGCGTGCGATGGCTTTGATCGCAATGGCGGTGGTGGTGGGTTTCCACGCGATGTTCTGGACCAACCGCGGCCTGGTCGAACGCACCGCGCGCAAGGACTGGTGCCTGGACTGCCCCATGCAATTCGACGCCGTCTCGCGCGCCTGGGGCCTGGTGGTCAACCTGCCGCAGGCGCTGTTGACCCTGTTCGCGCTGTTGTGCCTGTGGCGTCTTTTCGGCGCCTACCTGCGCGGCCAGGTCTTCACCGACGGCGCGACGCGCCACCTGCGGCGCCTCGGTCAGTCGGTGACGGCGATGGCGCTCGTGATGCCGCTGACCGACACGGTCACCATCCTGGCGCTGACGCTCGGCAACCCGCCGGGACAGCGGATGCTCTCCGTTCACCTCGGCAGCCAGCACTACGTCGTGTTGCTGCTCGGGCTGGTGCTGATCGCCATGGCCATGGTGATGCGCGAAGCGCAGCGCATGGCCCAGGAGAACGCCGAGTTCGTCTGAACGGACCGGCGCAGGAACCCCGCCCATGCCCATCGTCGTCCGACTCGACGTGATGCTCGCGCAGCGCAAGATGCGCTCGAAGGAGCTCGCCGAGGCCATCGGCATCACCGAGGCCAACCTCTCGCTGCTCAAGTCCGGCAAGGTGCGCGGGGTGCGCTTCGACACGCTGTCGCGGATCTGCGCGACGCTGCAGTGCCAGCCCGGCGACCTGCTCGCCTGGGAACCGGGCGACGAGCCCGAGGACGGAGGCCCCGATGGCGGCGCGTGAGTCTTCAGGGGGCCTCCTTGATACGCCCGCTCCTGGCGAGCCCCATGCGGCCCAGCGCCGCGTCGGCTCGCGGACGATCGCGATCGGCGCGGTGCTGCTGCTGCACGTCGCGCTGATCGGCTGGCTGCAGCAGGCCTGGCACCGGGCCGACGCGCACCGCGGGCAGCGCCGGTCCACCGTCCGGATGGTGACGATCCAGCTGCCACCGCTGACCAGGCCCATGCCGAAGCCCATGCCGACGAAGACGCCGGTCGCCCGATCTCCGGACCGCCGGGCAAGTCCTGACCCCAGGCTGCGATTGCAGGAAGCGGCTCCGTCGACGCGCCCCACCGCGCGCGTCCAGGCGCCGCGGCCCGAGGTCGATCGCCTCGAGGAGGAGCCCCGCGCGGCGGTGATCGTCGCCGCTCCGATGCCGGCGTCGGCCGCGTCCGGTCCGACCGGGCGGGACCTGATGTACGGCGCCGCGACGCAACGCGCGATCCGCCAGGGGACGCAGGGACAGCCGCTGCTGGCCGAGCGCGCGGACCAGGCGAGCCTGGCGCCCGACAAGACCGATGCGTCGACCAAGCTCGGCAAGGAAATGATGAAGGGTGCCACCGGCGACTGCCTGAAGGGCGAGTTCGCGGGCGGCGGCGCGGGCTTGCTCAGCCTGCCGTTCTGGGTGCTCGCCGAGGCGCGCGGGAAATGCCGGCGATGAACGCGGGCACGAGCACCAGCACCAGCACGAGCACGGGCACGGGCGACGACGCCTTGGCGGCCCCGCCCGCTGAAGCGCCGATGCTGGACATGCGTCGTCAACCGACGCCGGCCGCGCGCCGTTCAGCGCAGATCGCCTTTGCGACACCCGTCGTGCGACACAGGGAGAGAGTCGAAGTGAAGCCCCAGCAGTTCCTCCGCGCGGTACGCCGCGTTCCCGTCGCCGCGATCGCCGTCGTCGTGATGAGCGCCCTTGCCGCCTGCGATCCGGTCGCCGCGGCGACCGGCGTCGACCCGGTGCCGGCCGGTGCGGCCGCGACGTCGGCCACCGCGACTTCGGCGACTTCGGCGACTTCGGCGACGACGAGCGCGGTCGCCCTGCCCACCGTGCAGAGCGACATGAAGCGGGGTGCGTCCTTCCCCTACAAGCGGCTCAACGAGTTGCTGCAGAAGCTGCGCACCGAGGGCGAGGGCCTGTTCGTGAGCCGCTTCGTGCTGACCGACGCGAAGGACAACACGAAGCCGCCGCCGGCCGGCACCAAGCTCGCGCTGATGAGCGACGACGACTACATCCCGATCCCCATCGACGAGAAGGGCCGCTTCGACCTGCCGACCTTCTCCGAGCAGCGCGTCAAGGACATGGACTTCGGCACCAACGTGCCCAAGGGTGAGCTGGGTGTGCGGCTGAGCATCGACCTCGCGACGCCGCCGGAGATGCTGGACATGGCCACGGTGCGCCGCATCGTCGCGGTCGGGCAGCGGCTGCGCACCGAGCTGCTGCCCTGGTACGTGCGCTGGATGTTCCCGCAGATCGACGGCGTGATCGTGTGCAGCGACCAGCCGCAGTGGAGCCTGGACTGGACGGAGAGCGGCCAGCACCTGCGCCTGCCGCTGCCGTCCGAGGCCCAGCAGCGCGAGCCCGAGACGCCCAAGGGCAAGCCGTCCCGCGCCTGCACCGTGCTGACCGGCCAGGAGCAATGGCCCGACGCGGCGCTGCTGCAGCCGCAGCCCGGCGCCAACACCAAGCTCTACGTCAAGCTGAGAAACGCGCGCGCGAACTGACCAGACTTGCTCCTCTCGCGGTCTGGTGGGTGGTTCGTGCGTGAGTCTGCTGGCCCTCACCCCTGCCCTCTCCCGCAAGCGGGAGAGGGAGTCGTTACACCGAGTGTTGCGCGCTCCCGCAAGCGGGGACGGGGATAGAGGCGACGGCGCTGCGAGTAGAGCCGGTCGGACTCCCTCTCCCGCTTGCGGGAGAGGGCGGGGGTGAGGGCCAGCGGACTAGGCAGTCAACGGATCAGCCAACGCGCCCCGTCGCGCGGTCCGCTTCCAGCTGCCGCAGCACGCGGCGCTGCACCTTGCCGGTGGTCGTCATCGGCAGCGCGTCGAGGAACTCGATTTCCTTCGGGTACTCATAAGGCGCGAGCCGCTGCTTGACGAAGTCCTGCAACTCCGCAGTCAACGCCGCCGACGGCTGCCGGCCCGGCGCCAGCACGACGAAGGCCTTCACCAGCGCGCCGCGCTCGGCATCGGGCTTGGGCACGACGGCGGCGTTGGCGACGGCCTCGTGGCGCACGAGGCAGTTCTCGATCTCCCCCGGCCCGATCCGATACCCCGCAACCTTGAACTGATCGTCGGCGCGGCCCTGGTACCAGAGGTAGCCGTCCTCGTCGGTGCGGGCCAGGTCGCCGGTGCGGCACCAGCTGTCCGCCGGATCGCCGGTGAACTTCGCGGCCGTCGCCGCCTCGTTGCGCCAGTAGCCAAGGAAGAAGATCGGATCCGGCACGCTCTGCGCGTCGCGGCGATGCACGGCGACTTCGCCGATCTGTCCGGGCGGACAGACCTGGCCCTCGTCGTCGATGACCGCGACGCGGTGGCCCGGATAGGCTCGGCCCATGCTGCCGGGCTTGGCCGGCCACAAGCGCGCGCAGTTGCCGACCACGTAGTTGATCTCGGTCTGCCCGAACATCTCGTTGATCGTCACGCCGAGTTCGCGCTGCCCCCAGTCGAAGACGGCGTCGCCGACGGCCTCGCCCGCGCTCATGACGGCCTGCAGGTGCAGCGTGTAGTGCTGGGCGGGATGCGGCACGGCCTTCATCATCGCCTTCAGCGCGGTGGGGAACAGGAAGGTGTGGCTGACGCGGTAGTGCTGCATCAGCTCGAAAGCCTTCTCCGGCGAGAAGCGTCCCTGGTAGCCGAGGATGGGCCGGCCGAAGCACAGCGACGGCAGCAGCGCGTCCATCAGGCCGCCGGTCCAGGCCCAGTCGGCGGGGCTCCAGAACACGGCCTCGCTGCGCACGGCGGGATCGTGGGGGTCGAAGCCGAACCAGTTCTGGCTCGCGATGAAGCCGGTGAGGTTGCCCAGCAGCGCGCGCTGCGGCAGCAAGGCGCCCTTGGGTGCGCCGGTCGTGCCGCTGGTGTAGATCAGGATCGCGGGATCCTCGGCGGCGTTGTCGCGCGCGGCGAAGCGCGCGTCCTCGGCCTGCAGCGCGGCCATCCAGCCGAGCTCGCCCTCGTGGGCATCGGACTCGCCGACGACCAGCACGTGGCGCAGCGCCGGGCAGGACGCGCGCACCGACCGCAGCCCGGCCAGCGCGCCGCCCTCGACGATCGCGACGCTGGCCTCGCTGTCGTTGAGGCGGTACTCGAGCGCATCGGGCCCGAAGAGCATCGACAGCGGCATCGCGACCGCGCCGAGCTGGTTGATCGCGATGTGCGCGACGGCGGTCTCGAAGCGTTGCGGCAGCACCAGCGCGACGCGGTCGCCAGGCTCGACGCCCAAGCGTTTCAACGCGTTGGACAGCCGGTTGGCCGCGCGTTGAAGTTGTCCGAACGAGTACTGGGCGCGGCAGCCGCTGTCGCTGTCGAAGAAGATCGCGGGCGCATCGGGCGTCTCGCGGGCCCAGCGGCCGCAGCAGAGCTCGGCGATGGCCAGCCGTTCCGGCACCTGCCAGCGGAAGGCGCCATGGATCAGCGCGTAGGCGTCGGGCGCGGCGCGGGTGGCCGCGGCGGGCACGGTGATGCCGTCGGCCGGGCTGGCGTCCTTGACGGTCCTGCCGGTCTTCCCGGTCATCGTGTCTCCATCCTGGTCTGGCACAAGAGCGTGGATGCTAGCGAGCGGGTCCTGGACGGGCGTCATGGAAAGCCCGTAGCGCCAGGTCGGTGCCTTTGGACGGTCGTGATGCCCGTCAGAGGTGCATCAGCAAACATGGGGGGCGATCCGCATATCGATATGTGGATGGGCTTCAGCACTGCCACCGCCGCTGGCCCGCACCCCCTGCCCTCTCCCGCAAGCGGGAGAGGGAGCCAGAAGATCCGCCGCGGATCGGTCGCTACACTGGTCCGAATGAGCCTCAAGATCCTGCACAACCCCCGCTGCTCCAAGTCGCGCGAGGCGCTCGCGCTGCTGGAGTCCCGCGGCCTGCGGCCCGACGTCGTCGAGTACCTGGCGACGCCGCTGACGCTGCCGGAACTGCAGGCCCTGCACCGGCAGCTCGGCACCCCGGTGCGCGCGATGGTGCGCGACAACGAGGATGACTATCGCGAGTTGAATCTCGGCGACGAGGCGCTCACCGACACCCAGTTGCTGCAGGCGGTCGCGGACCGCCCGAAGCTGCTGCAGCGGGCGATCGTCGTGCAAGGCGACCGCGCGTTGATCGCGCGTCCGCCGGAGTTGCTGAACGAGTGGTTGAAGTAGCTTGATGCGCAAGCTCTCAGTGGATGATCCCCAGTCCTGCCACGAGCCTTGTGTCGACGAGTCGAAAGAACAGCCCGGCGAAGCGCACTGGCAGACGATCGGCAAAGTCGCGAGACTTTTTGTCCGAGGCCCCAAGGATCCCTCTGCGCGCCCGCAGTCCTCGCTGCAATTGATCAAGAACTTCGGCGCTGCTGGAGATCGGCATGCGTCCCCACGCTCCCCTCGACAGTTGTTGATCGCAGGTCAGCCGGCCTATGACCGGTTGAAGCTTCCAAGCAATACGCTGAGAGAAAACCTGCTGGTGGACATCTCGACCGACGACTTGAATTCCGGAGATCTCCTTGCAATCGGACCAGACGTCGTGCTGTGGCTCACTTTCCAGTGCGAGCCTTGCAGCCTTCTGGAAAGACGCAGTCCCGGGGTGCTTCGGTCCATGGGATCGAGTCGAGGTGTGCTGGCGCGCGTTGTGCGCGGAGGCACCCTGACGCAGGGCGATCAGATGCGGTACTCGCGATCGGCCATCCCCGCGATGAGCGGAAAATGGCAAGCTCGTGTGATTCGCGTCCTGCACGCGATGCCGCCAGATTGCTGCATTTCCTATCGCCAACTGGCCGAACTCGCCGGCGTCGCCACCGCCTACTGCCGCGCCTTTCCGAGACTTCTGTCCACGCTTCCTTCCGACATCGCGGGTCGTGCGCAAAGCGGGCTTGCCCACACCAGGTCCTTGTCGTGGGAAGGTGCTGAACTGTTTGATGTGTCCGCACACCTGGACCGCGTGCTCCGCCCATCTGGCTCGACGATGCCAGAGGCTGTGCCACCTGCGGCTTGCGCCTGAGCTTCCTCAGCCCTTGAAGCGCGCCAGCGCATCGCCGGCCAGGCGGCACAGCCGCCAGTCCGGCATGATGGTCGCGCCCATCTTCTCGTAGAAGCGGATGGCGTTCTCGTTCCAGTCGAGCACGCACCATTCGAAGCGGCCGTAGTCGCGCTCGATCGCGATCTGCGCCAGGCGCGTCAGCATGCGCTTGCCCAGGCCCGCGCCGCGATGCACGGGCTGCACGTAAAGGTCCTCGAGGTACATCCCCGGCTTGCCGAGGAAGGTCGAGAAGTTGGTGAAGGTCAGCGCGAAGGCGACGACCGCGCTGCTGTCGTGCTCGGCGACCAGGGCCTCGCAGACGGGGCGCTCGCCGAAGAGATGCGGGCGCAGCTTGTCGGGCGTCACGTCCATCAGGTGCGACAGGCTCTCGAAGTCGGCGAGTTCGCCGATCAGGCCGACGATCGCAGGCAGGTCGTCGGGGCGCGCGGGGCGGAGGGTGTAGGGGTCGGTGGAGAGGGTCATGTCGATGCTTCCGGGAAGTCGCGCCCATTGTCTCCATGGCGAAAGCGTCCAGCCGATCCTCACACTAAAGTCGCTGGATGAGCACCGACACCAGTTCCACGCCCACGCCGGAGTACCCCGTCCGCCGTCCGCATCGCAGCGAGTTCCTGACGCTGCGCGGCCTGCGTCATCACGTGCTGCATTGGGGACCCGAGCCCGATGGGCAGCGGCCGCTGCTCGTGATGGTCCATGGCTGGATGGACGTCGGCGCGTCGTTCCAGTTCATGGTCGACGCGTTCCGCGAGGAACGCAGCGTCGTCGCGATCGACTGGCGCGGCTTCGGTCTCACCGATGCCAACGGCGGCGACGCGTACTGGTTCCCCGACTACCTCGGCGACCTCGATGCCCTGCTGGATGCCGTCAGTCCTGGCGCGCCCGTCGACCTGCTCGGCCACAGCATGGGCGGCAACATCGCGATGACCTATGCGGGCGTGCGGCCGCAGCGGCTGCGCAAGCTCGTGAACCTCGAAGGATTTGGGCTGCCGGACACCACGCCCGAGATGGCGCCGGCGCGGCTCGCAAGCTGGCTCGACGAGCTCAAGGAGCCGCAGAGCCTCAAGACCTACGACAGCGTCGAGGGCGTCGCGCAGCGGTTGATGAAGACGAATCCGCGGCTGTCCGCCGACAAGGCCGCGTGGCTCGCGCCGCACTGGTCGCGGCAAGGCGACGACGGGCGTTGGCACATCCTCGGCGACCCGGCGCACAAGCGGACCAATCCGGTGCTCTACAAGAAGGCCGAGGCCCTCGCCTGCTGGTCGCGCATCGAGGCGCCCACGCTGTGGGTCGAGGGCAGCGAGACCAAGCTCTCGCAGTGGTGGGGAGACCGGTATCCGCGTGAGGACTTCGAGACCCGGCTCAGCGTCGTCAAGGACCTGCAGCGCGTCACGCTCCAGCAGGCGGCGCACATGATGCATCACGACCAGCCGGAGGCGCTCGCGCGAGCGGTGCAGGAGTTTCTCGGCTAGTCCGTCGACACCACCGCCGCCTGATACGCCGCGACGAACTCCGGCGGCATCCGCTTCGGGCGGCCGCCGCTGATGTCGATGCAGACCAGCTCCCAGCGGCCGCGCATCAGCGTCTGGCCGTCGCTCGCGCGGCGCAGCTGGAAGCGGCGCTCCATCGCGAGCTTCCCGTCCCCGGAGGTCAGCCAGGTGCCCAGCACCAGCGCCTCGCCTTCGAAGGACGGCAGCAGGTAGTCGTAACCGCCGTGGCGGATCGCCATCGCGCGGTCGAGCCGGCGGTAGTCCTCGATGTCCAGGCCCAGCGCCACGGAATGCGACCACGCCACCTGCTCGCACCACTTCACGTAGACCGCATTGTTGGTGTGGTTCAGGCCGTCGATGTCCGCCGGTTGGGGGCTCACCGCCAAGCGATGGGGGGACGGATAGTCCCAGCCGCTGGACAAGGGGTCGGCCGGCGCGGGGGTCGCTTCGCTCATCTCGCTCATCGGGGGGCGCTCATCTGGGGGTGGGTTCCGTGGGATATCCGACGCTCGTGTTCGGGGTGCGACAGGTTAGCGTCGCGAGGCAGGCAGAATGCCGCCCTTTTCCGGCGTCGTCCGTCGCCCGCGCGACCTGCGCGGCCTGCGCACAAACCGCCCCTTCCGAACACCTCGTCGATCGGGCCCCGCCCGGTCGGCTCCGCCTCCCTGCCGTCCCGCTGTCCGTCCCCATGAACATCATCGTCACCGAAGAACTCAAGGCCTACATCGATCCCCTGACCGAGGACGAACACGCCGCGCTCGAGCGCAGCATCCTCGCCGAGGGTTGCCGCGACGCACTCGTGCTCTGGGGGGATATCCTCGTCGACGGCCACAACCGCTACGGCATCTGCACCAAGCATGGCATCCCCTTCCAGACGGTGCAGAACACCCGCTTCAAGTCGATGGAAGACGTCCACCTGTGGATGATCGACCAGCATCTGGGCCGTCGCAGCGTCTCCGACTTCCAGCGCGGCGTGCTCGCGCTGCGCAAGAAGGAGATCATGGAAGCGCGCCGGCTGGCCGTGCTCAACGACCCCGCGCCAGAGGCGCCCGCCGCCGACGCCAGCGCCACGCCCGTGCCCGACGCCCCGCCGCTGAAGAGCCGCGAAGCGATCGCACGCGCCGCGCGCATCAGCAGCGCCACCGTGACGCAGATCGAGAAGATCCAGAAGGCCGCCGCGCCGGAGCTCGTGGCCGCGGTGAAGTCGGGCGAGGTCTCGATCAGCGCCGCCGCCGTGATCGCCGATCTGCCCGCCGAGGAGCAGGCCGCCGCCGCGGCCGGTGGCAAGAAGGAACTGCGCCAGGCCGCCAAGCGCGTGCGCGAGTCCAAGGTCGGCAAGAAGGCCGCCGGCGACGCCGTCGCCGAAGTGGCCGTCGAGCTGCTGGGCGTGCCGACGAACGAAGACGGTGAGCTCGAAGCCGATCCGGCAGTCGCCCTGCTGCGCGCGCAGGTCGGCGCGCTGCAGGACGAGAACATCAAATTGCGCGCGCAGGTCGCGGAGCTGCAGGCACAACTTGCCGCCGCGAAGCAGGACTCCTCGCCGTTCTGAGCCTTTGCCCCCGCCGGCGGCGGAAGCCGGGGTGGGGTCTCCTCATACGTCTCGCAGGCTCCACAAATCGTCGACCCCACCCCGGCTTCCGCCGCCTCGAACCGAACCCCCCGCACGAAACATCGTGAGAGTCCTCGGTAGCAAATCCGGGGAAGGACGGCAGTGGTCGGGGACGGTGAGGTGTGGGGTTTCCGCGCTTGCCGCGGAGGCCCCATACCTCGGCGGCCAACGCCAAGGCCTGAGCAGGTGGGCGGTCTTCAGAACCCGGTGATCGGCCCGGAGCGCTCCTTCTCCGGGCGCTTGGCTTCCACCTCGTCGAAATACGGTGCCGGGTCTTGCACGCCGGCCTCCGCCTCCCGGCGGTTCATGACGGTCGCGTAGATCACGACGATCGCGACGTAGACGATCAGCGCCCCCTGCGATCCCACCCAGAAGCTGAACGGCCATCCGAAGAAATCGAAGCTGAGCGCACGCGCGAAGTACGCGACGCCGAAGGTCACCAGCGCCCACACGACGAGCAGCGTCAGCGTCAGCCGCCAGTTCCCGCGCCGCACCCGGCGGCGCCGGGCGCGGAACATGCCGGAGGGGGTGCCCGAAGGGGTGCCCGAAGGGGAGCCTGACGGGGGCCCCGAGGGCGTTCCGGACGGGTAACCCGCATCGGGGACAGGCGGTTCTGGACGCATGCCGTCATCTTAGGGAGCCCGTTCGCGTCAGCATGAGAAAATACCCGGCTTCGGGCCCCCTGTCGGGGGCTCCACCTTTCGAACGCTTCGAACGAATCATGGACATCGAACATATCAATGCGATCGGCAACACGCTGGCCGATCTGCAAGCGCGTACCGACGCGCTAAGGGGGTACCTTTGACTACGACCGCAAAGCGCTGCGGTTGAATGAAGTCAACGCCGCCCTGGAGAACCCCAACGTCTGGAACGATCCCAAGCGGGCCCAGGAACTCGGCAAGGAGAAGCGCACGCTGGAACAGGTCGTCGAGACGATCAACCACCTGACGTCCAACATCGCCGACAACCTCGAACTGTTCGAGATGTCCAAGGACGACAACGACATCGCCGGCATCCAGACCATCGAGGCCGAGTCCGTCAAGCTGGGCGAGAAGGTCGAGGAACTCGAGTTCCGCCGGATGTTCAACAACCCGGCCGACCCGCTGAACTGCTTCATCGACATCCAGGCCGGCGCCGGCGGCACCGAGGCCTGCGACTGGGCCGGCATGCTGCTGCGCCAGTACCTGAAGTACTGCGAGCGCAAGGGCTTCAAGGCCGACGTCGAAGAGCAGACCGACGACGAGATCGCCGGCATCAAGAGCGCCACCATCAAGGTGGAAGGCGAGTACGCCTTCGGCCTGCTGCGCTCCGAGTCGGGCGTGCACCGCCTGGTGCGCAAGAGCCCGTTCGACTCCTCGGGCGGCCGCCACACCAGCTTCGCCTCGCTGTTCGTGTACCCGGAAGTGGACGATTCGATCGAGATCGACATCAACCCGTCGGACGTCCGCACCGACACCTACCGCGCGTCCGGCGCCGGCGGTCAGCACATCAACAAGACCGACTCGGCGGTGCGCCTGACCCACATCCCGACCGGCATCGTCGTCCAGTGCCAGGACGGCCGCAGCCAGCACAGCAACCGCGACGTCGCATGGAAGCGCCTGCGCTCGCGCCTGTACGACCACGAGATGAAGAAGCGCATGGCCGAGCAGCAGAAGCTCGAGGACAGCAAGACCGACGTGGGCTGGGGCCACCAGATCCGCTCGTACGTGCTGGACCAGAGCCGCATCAAGGACCTGCGCACCAACGTCGAGATCTCCAACACCCAGAAGGTGCTGGACGGCGACCTCGACGCGTTCATCACGGCGTCCTTGAAGCAAGGCGTCTGAGAAAAACATTGAGACAAACGCCCCGGCGCTCGATCCCCGGCCCGGGGCTTCTTCATTCCTACAAGGAAGCCCGCCATGCGTGAAGGCACTGCCACCCTGATCCGCCGCGCCGATTACGTCGCGCCGATCTTCTGGATCCGTACCGTCGACCTGTGCTTCGACCTCGATCCGGCCAAGACGCTGGTCGCCAGCAAGATGCGCCTGGAACGCAACGCCGCGGTGCCCCACGGCCCCCTGCGCCTGCATGGCGAGGAGCTCAACCTGCTGCGCGTGCTGATCGACGGCGAGAGCGTGTCCTTCCGCCAGGAAGGCCATGAGCTGATCATCGACAACGTGCCCGACGCGGACTTCACGCTCGAGATCCGCAACACCTGCTGCCCGGAGAAGAACACGACGCTGTCGGGCCTGTACACCTCGGGCGGCAGCTTCTTCACGCAGTGCGAGGCCGAAGGCTTCCGCCGCATCACCTACTTCCTGGACCGCCCCGACGTGATGGCGGTCTACACGGTGACGATGCGCGCCGACAAGGCCAGATTCCCGGTGCTGCTGTCCAACGGCAACCTGGTCGAGTCGGCCGCGCTGGACAACGGCCGCCACATGGCCAAGTGGCACGACCCCTTCCCCAAGCCCAGCTACCTCTTCGCGATGGTCGCCGGCGACCTGGTCGCGCGCGAGCAGCGCATCCGCACCCGCGGCGGCAAGGACCACCTGCTGCAGGTCTACGTCCGCCAGGGCGACCTGGAGAAGACCGAACACGCGATGAACTCGCTGATCGCGTCCGTCGTCTGGGATGAGGCGCGCTTCAACCTGCCGCTGGATCTGGAGCGTTTCATGGTCGTCGGCGTGTCCGACTTCAACATGGGCGCGATGGAGAACAAGGGGTTGAACATCTTCAACACCTCGGCGCTGCTGGCCTCCCCCGCCACGGCGACCGACGCGGACTTCGCCCGCATCGAGTCCATCGTCGCGCACGAGTATTTCCACAACTGGACCGGCAATCGCGTGACCTGCCGCGACTGGTTCCAGCTGTCGCTCAAGGAAGGCCTGACGGTCTTCCGCGACCAGGAGTTCAGCCAGGACATGGCCGCCACGCCGAGCGCGCGCGCGGTCTGCCGCATCGAGGACGTGCGCGCGCTGCGCGCCCGCCAGTTCCCCGAGGATGCCGGCGCGATGGCGCATTCCGTGCGTCCCGACGAGTACGTCGAGATCAACAACTTCTACACCGCCACCGTCTACGAGAAGGGTGCGGAAGTCGTCCGCATGTACCAGACGCTGGTCGGCCGCGACGGCTTCGCCAAGGGCATGGCGCTGTACTTCGAGCGCCATGACGGCCAGGCCGTGACCTGCGACGACTTCGCGCAGGCGATCGCGGACGCGAATCCGGGCTCGCCGCTGACGACGCGCCTGGACGCGTTCAAGCGCTGGTACGCGCAGGCCGGCACGCCGCGCCTGCAGGCCCGTGGCGTGTACGACGCCGATGGGCAGACCTGGACGCTGACGCTGACGCAATCGAGCGCGGCCGCGCCGGGCCAGGCAGCCAAGCTGCCGCAGGTGATCCCCGTGTCGCTGGGCCTGCTGTCGCGCGACGGCCAGTCGCTGCCGCTGATGCAGCAAGGGGAAGACGGCGCCGCCGGCGCCACCGACACCGAGCGCGTGCTGGTGCTGGACCAGACCGAGCAGTCCTTCGTCTTCGTCAACGTGCCGTCCGAGCCGGTGCCGTCGCTGCTGCGCGGCTTCTCCGCGCCGGTGGTGCTGGACGACGGCCTCGGCGACGCCGAGCTGCTGGTGCTGCTTCAGCATGACAGCGACGCCTTCAACCGCTGGGAAGCCAGCCAGCGGCTCGCGCTGAACCGCATCCTGGGCGCGGTGCGCGCGGGCCAGCCGCTGGTGCTGGATGCCGCTTACATCGACGCGATGCGCGCGGTGCTGCGTCATCCGGAACTGGATCCCGCCTTCAAGGCGCTGGCGCTGCAACTGCCCGACGAGGCCTACATCGCCGAGCAGCTGGACGTCGTGGACCCGCAGGCCATCCACGCCGCGGTCGAGGCGGCGCAGACGCAGCTGGCCTCGGCGCTGCAGGCCGACTGGGCCTGGGCCTTCGACGCGCACCAGGTGACCACCGGCTACAACCCGGACCCGGTGCAGAGCGGCAAGCGCGCGCTGGTGAACCTGTCGCTGGCGATGCTGGTGCTGAACGCGACCCGCGGCGGCGACGGCGTGTGGCCGGGACGCGCGTACCAGCGCTTCAAGGACGCGACCAACATGACCGACCGCATGGGCGCGCTGTCCGCGCTCGTGAACGCGCATGCGGAACTGGCCGACAGCGCGCTGGCGCGCTTCCACGCCCAGTTCAAGGGCGAGGCGCTGGTCATCGACAAGTGGTTCGCGCTGCAAGGCCGCGCGGCCGAGCGCGACGGCAAGACCTTCGCGAAGGTCAAGCAGCTGATGAAGCACGCCGACTTCACGCTGAAGAACCCCAACCGCGCGCGCAGCCTGATCTTCTCGCTGGCGATGTTCAACCCGGCCGCCTTCCACCGCGCCGATGCGGCGGGCTACGTCTTCTGGGCGGAGCAGGTGCTGGCGCTGGACGCGATCAACCCGCAGGTCGCCGGTCGACTGGCGCGCGTGATGGACCGCTGGACCGCGCTGGCCCAGCCGTACCGCAGCGCCGCCCGCGAGGCCATCGCCCGCGTCGCCGCCAAGCCGGACCTGTCCAACGACGTGCGCGAGATCATCCAGCGCGCGCTGGCGTCCGACACGCAGGCCGAGCCCGCCCCCTGATTCGCAACCATCGGAGTCGTTTCATGAGTCAACGCGTCAGCCTGACCCAATACCTCGTCGAGCAGCAGCGGCTGCACGGCCACATCCCCCAGCAGCTGCGGCTGCTGATCGAGGTGGTCGCACGGGCCTGCAAGCGCATCGCCATCAGCGTCAACAAGGGCGCGCTGGGTGACGTGCTCGGCACGGCCGGGTCCGAGAACGTGCAGGGCGAGGTCCAGAAGAAGCTGGACATCATCGCCAACGAGGTGCTGATCGAAGCCAACGAGTGGGGCGGCCACCTGGCCGCGATGGCCTCGGAGGAGATGGAGAGCATCCACCTGGTGCCCAACCGGTTCCCGCAGGGCGAGTACCTGCTGATGTTCGATCCGCTGGACGGCTCGAGCAACATCGACGTGAACGTGTCGATCGGGACCATCTTCTCGGTGCTGAAGAAGCCCGAGGGTGCCAAGGGCATCAGCGAGGAAGACTTCCACCAGCCCGGCACTGCGCAGGCGGCGGCGGGCTACTGCGTCTACGGACCGCAGACCACGCTGGTGCTGACGGTGGGCGACGGCGTGGCGATGTTCACGCTGGACCGTGAGCAGGGCTCGTGGGTGCTGACCGCCGACGACGTGAAGATCCCCGCGGACACCAAGGAGTTCGCGATCAACATGTCCAACATGCGGCACTGGGACGAGCCGGTGAAGCGCTACATCGACGAGTGCCTGGCCGGCACGACGGGTCCGCGCGGCAAGGACTTCAACATGCGCTGGATCGCGTCGATGGTGGCGGACGTGCACCGCATCCTGACCCGCGGCGGCGTCTTCCTATACCCGTGGGACAAGCGCGAACCGAACAAGGCCGGCAAGCTGCGCCTGATGTACGAGGCCAACCCGATGGCCTTCCTGGTCGAGCAGGCCGGCGGCGCGGCGACCAACGGCCGCCAGCGCATCATGGACCTGCAACCGGGCAAGCTGCACGAGCGGGTCTCGGTCGTGCTGGGCTCGAAGAACGAGGTCGAGCGGGTGACGCGGTACCACCTGGAAGCCGACCAGGCGAAGTGAGGGGCGGTCGCGATCCGGCGCCCGCCGGATCTGCGACATCCATCCTGCAGAAGGCCGCTCGATGAGCGGCCTTCTTGCTTTCCCGTGCCCTCGGCGCTCAGCGCAAGACCTCAGAACAGGCTGCCTTCGACGCCGTTGTCCTCGACGCCGTTGTTCTCGCTGCCGCGCTCGCTGCCGCGATCGGCGGCGGCGGGCTTGTCGTCCACCTTCAGCTCGGCGAACTTCGCGGCCATCGTCGGATTGCCCTTGGTCAGCTTCTTGATCGTCACGTCCTGCGCCTTGTCATTGGCCAGGCGCAGGTTGCGATCGGTGCCGAGCAGCGCTTCCTTGGTCTTCTGCAGGTGGTCGATGGACTTGTCGATCTCGTCGATCGCCGTCTGGAAGCGCCGCGACGCCAGTTCGTAGTTCTTCCCGAACGCCGACTTGAAGCCCTCGAGCTGCGCCTCGAAGTGGGTGATGTCGATGTTCTGCGCCTTCACCAGCGCGAGCTCGGTCTTGTACTTGAGCGAGTTCATCGCCGCGTTGCGCAGCAGCGTGATGATGGGAAGGAAGAACTGCGGCCTCACCACGTACATCTTCGGATAGCGGTGGAAGACGTCGACGATGCCGGTGTTGTAGAGCTCGCTCTCCGGCTCCAGCAGCGAGACCAGCACCGCGTACTCGCAGCCCTTCTCGACGCGGTCCTTGTCGAGTTCCTTGAGGAAATCCTCGTTGCGGTTCTTCGTGGCGGTGCGGTCGTTCTCGTTCTTCATCTCGAACATGATCGAGACGATCTCCGTGCCGGACTCATCGGCGTCGCGGAAGATGTAGTCGCCCTTGCTGCCCGAACGCGCGTCGTTGTCCTTCTCGAAGTAGGCACGCGGGAACGCGGTCGCGCGGATGCGGTTGAACTCGGTCTCGCAATGCAGCTCGAGGGTCTCGCCGACCATCTTGGTGGACAGCCGCGCCTTCATGTCGCGCAGGCGCTCGATGGCGTCGTCGCGGTCCTTGATCTGCGTCTCGTACTTGTCCTTGAGCGATTTCTCGGCGAGTTGCTTCTCGAGCTCGGCGCGTTCGAGACCGCTGCGCAACTGGTCGCGCTCCTTCTCCACCGCGACGACGGCCTGCGACATCGCCAGCTGCTGCTTCACGCCGGCCGCGTCGAGCTTCGCCTTCAGGCCCTGGATCTCGGCGTCCTTCGCCGCGGCGGCCTGCTGCGCCTGCTTCTCCAGCGCGCCGAGCGCCTCGGCCACGGCGAGCTTGCGTTGCATCTCGCCGGCATCGAGCCGGGCCTTCAGCTCCTGGATCTCGCCGTCCTTGAGCGCGGCGGCCTTCTGCAGCTCGCCGGCGGTCTTCGCCTGGGCCAGTTCGACGGCGTTGCGCTTGTCCTGCTCGGCCAGCGCGAGCCGCTCATGCAATTGCTTCTCGAAGTCGGTGTCGCGCACCTGCTTGAGGATGTCGGCGTACCCCGCCTCGTCGATCTTGAAGGCCTTGCCGCAGTGCGGGCAGATGATTTCATGCATGGCGGATTCTCGCCGTCGATTCAGAAGAAGGTCCGCACGCCGCCGATGACGCGGTAGCTGTCGTCGACCGTGTAGAGCAGCGGCCATTTGTCAAAGGTCGTGCACGGGTGGCCGACGCCGAAGGCGATCAGGTCGCCGACCTGCAGCAGCAGCGCGCCGCCGTCGGAGCCGCTGCCGCCCTCCCCGCCCGCATCGACATAGGCATGCTGGTCGTTGAGCTTCGTGACCGCCCAGTGGGCCGGCGTCGCCCGCGGCGCGTCATGCAGGCTCGGGCGGTACCACCACAGCGGTTGCGGCAGGCAGGCGTCGTAGCTCAGGTCCCGTCGGCCCGCCGTGCAGATCGCGCGGCCCGGTTCGGGCACCGACTGCACGTAGGCCCAGACCTCGATGGCGTTGCGCAGCCCGGGACCGTCGCCCCACAACGCGCCAGCGCGTTGCCGCATGCGGTCCTGCATGCGCTCGTACTGCAGGCTGTCATGGCTGAGGTAGCAGCCGCTGCGCAGCACCACGCGCAAGGCATGACCGGTGCCGGCCGCCTCGACCGACGCCAGCGTCTTCGCCGCCATGTCGAAGAACGCTGAGCCGCCCGCGGTCAGCAGCACCTCGTCCGCCGCGAACCACCCTTCGGCGCAGCCCAGGCGGGTCAACTCCGCGACCGTCTCGATCATCGTCAGCGCGCCGAGTTCCACGCGCGCCGTGTCGTCGCCGCTGTAGACGCCCTCGAAGGCTTCCACGCCTCGCAACACGATCGTCGGCGCGGCATCGCGAATGAGGCGGCCCAGCGCGACGCCCTCCTCCATCGTCCGGACGCCGGTGCGTCCGCCCGGCGTGCCGACTTCCAGCAGCACTTGAAGCGGTCGCTTCAAGCCACGCTCGACGGCGGCGCGGCGCAGCAGGTCCAGGCCCGCGGCGGAATCGACCAGCAGATAGAAATCGAAATCGGGCGACGCTTCCAACTCGCGGAACACGAGCTCCAGGTCCGCCTTGCCGATCAGCTGGTTCGCCAGCAACACGCGCGGCACACCGAAGCGCCGGTACGTGCGCACATGCGCCGCCGTCGCCGCCGTCATGCCCCAGGCGCCTTCGTCGAACTGGCGCTGGAACAGCTGGGGCGCCATCGTCGTCTTGCCGTGCGGCGCCAGGCTCACGCCGGCGCGCGCCGTGAACTCGCGCATCCAGCGCCCGTTGTGAGTCAGCGCCGAGTCTTTCAGGATCGCCGCGGGCAAGGGCAGGTCGCCGGCCAGCAGCGAGAGCCCCAGAGCGCCCAGCCCGTTCAGCGGCACGCCTTCAGCGACCGCCGGCAGGCCCTTGAGGGTGCCGGGCAGCGGCTCGGCCTCGAGGGCGGCGAGCGTGAGCGTCACCGGCGCGTGGCCGGGCAGATCGTCGTGGTCGTGGTCGTGGGGGCTCATGGCGCGCCATGTTGCCACCGACGGCGCGCGCCCGTGGCGCCACACGCCCGTCGATCGTCGTCACAGGAAGTCGACGGAGGCCGGCAGGCCGAGCCGAGCCGAGCCCAGCCGAGTAATGCGCGCAGACAAAGAAAAAGCCGCTTGGGAGAACCCAAGCGGCTTTTCAGATTGGTGCCGATGAAGAGAGTCGAACTCCCGACCTTCGCATTACGAATGCGCTGCTCTACCAACTGAGCTACATCGGCGCTGTCGCGAACAACAGAGTCTGCGACTATAGCGCAGATTTTCGGGGTCGACAATTTCCGCGCCGACGTCGCACGGAGACAACGCCTCCCCCGATTCACTCCTCGCCCAGATTCAGCTGCACGCGCTTCAGCAGCGCGGCAAGTTGCGACTGTTCCTCCGCGCTCAACCCGGCGAGTGCCTGCACCGACACCTGCTTCGCCTGACGCTTGAGCTCGCGCTGCACCGTCAGGCCCGCATCGCTGACGCTCAACCGCACCTGGCGGCGATCGACCTCGTCGGTCTTCGCGTCGAGCAGGCCCTTGTCCCGCAAGGTCTTGATCAGCCGCGCCAACTGCGCCTTGTCCCGCCCGCTGTGCGACGCGAGATCGCTCTGCGTGGCGCCAGGGTGCCGCTCGAAGAAGAACAGCACCTTGCCTTCCATGTGCGTAATGTCCTGCGGGCCGTCGCGCAGGAACCGGTACTGCAACGCGCGGTAGCGATGCATCACCGAATGCACCAGCTCCAGCACGTCCTCGTCCTTGCCCCTTCGGCTGGTGGTGTTAGTTGACATTATCAATCGTTCCGTCGCAAGATGGATGACATTGTCAACGATATCGAGATCAACCGCAATGAAGCCTGATCCCCTGAACACACCCAGCCCTGCGACGACTGCCGCCGTCCCGTCGACGCTTGCCGCCAGCCGCGTCCAGCGCGTGCGCCATGAACTCAAGCGTCGCGAGCTGACCGTGACCGGCGTCGACGACGTGACGCCGAACTTCCGACGCGTGACCCTGACGGGCGATTCACTCGCCGACTTCGTCAGCGCTTCCTTCGATGACCACGTGAAGCTGATCTTCGCGCCCGACGCCGACGGCGCGCCGGTCATGCGCGACTACACGCCGCGCCGCTTCGACAACGGGGCACGCGAGCTGGTGATCGAATTCGCCCAGCATGGCGATGGTCCCGCCGCGGCCTGGGCGGCGCAGGCGCAGCCGGGTCACACGCTGACCGTCGGCGGACCGCGCGGCTCCTTCATCATTCCGACCGACTTCGATTGGCACCTGCTGGTCGGCGACGAGACCGCCCTCCCCGCCGTGGCGCGCCGCCTCGAGGAGCTGCCCGCCGGCGCGCGCGTCATCGCGCTGCTCAATGTGCCGGCAAGCGATCGCCGCGCCTTCGGCACCCAGGCCGACCTCGATCTGCGCTGGGTCGACGGCGACGACGCCCTGCTGGCCGCCACCCGCTCACTGACGCTGCCGTCCGGCGAGGGCTACGCCTGGTGCGCCGGGGAAGCTGCGGCGATGGCCGCGGTGCGCAAGATCCTCGTCGACGAGAAGGGCCACGACCGCCACGCGATCCGCGCGGCGGCCTACTGGAAGCGCGGCGCCAGCCATCATCACGAAAACCTGGCGTGAGGGGGCCTCACTTTGGCTTCACACGTGCGTGGCACACTGACCCGCATGTCTGAAGTCCTGCATGACCCGCGCTGGCGCAACGCCTGGCGTTTCCTCTTCCTGGCGGTGGTGGCCGGCGCGAGCTGGCTGGCGTTCTCGCCCCATCCGCCGCCGGCGGCGGACCTCGGGTGGGACAAGGCGAATCACTTCACCGCCTTCGGCACGCTGGCGTTCATCGGCATGCAGGGCCTGGCCGCCGGTCCGCGCCGCCGCTGGATCGTCCTGGCGACGCTGCTCGCCTACGGCGTGGGGATCGAGCTGGTCCAGTCGCAGATCCCCGGCCGCGATGCCGACGCGCAGGACGTGCTCGCCGACATGATCGGCGCCGTGATCGGCGTCGCGGTGCACGCGCTGGTGCTGCGCCTGTTCACGCCGCGGGCGTCTCCGGCTCGCTGAATTCCCGGCGCGACATCGCGATCGCCACCGCCTGCGCGCGGTTGTTCGCGCCCAGCTTGCGCAGGATCTTGCGCACGTGGTTCTTGACCGTGAACATGCTGATGCCCAGCTGGATCGCGATCCCCTCGTTGCTCAGGCCCGCGCGCAGCCCCTCGACGATCTGCTGCTCGCGCGGCGTCACCAGCGATCCCGCCCGACGCGGCAAGGCCTGTCCCCGCGACTGCAGGCGCGCCCGCCGCCAGGCGGCGTGAAGCGCCGGCGTCAGCAGCTCCAGGCGGCGCAGGTGGTCGTCCTCCCAGCCCTCCCCGGCGAACAGGAACAGGCTCTGCGGCCGATCGCCGTCGGCGGCGACGCCATGCAGCGCCACTTCCCGCAGACCCGCTTCCAGCAGCGGCTGGAACAGCGCCGAGTCCGATTCCCGCGCGAGATCGATGTGCAGCGGCCGCCGCCCGTCGCCCCAGCGACGGATCAGGTGCAGCCACAGGCCGTGATCCGAGGATTCGAGCTGCGTGTGCAACGCGTCGCCGATGGGCTTCAGATGGAAGAGCTGCGCCGCCAGCCGCGGCGACGGCGACTGATCGCCGACGCAGACCATCAGCCGATGCGGCAGCAGCGGTTGCAGCCGGCTCTGGCTCCAGACGAAGAACTGCGCCGGCGTCGCCGGCTGGCGCGCGCTCCACAAGGCCTCGAGCAGACGCTCGGCGAGCACGCGGTCCTGCAGCCACGACAGCGGCAGGCCGTCTGCGTCCAGACCGGCGAACGGCATGGCCATCGCCGGCAGCCCGGGCGCAGAAGCGGTCGAGGCCAGCGCAGGGGTCGGTGGCGAGGTCAGCGACGAGGACATCGAGGGCGGTGTCATGGGCGTGGCGTCATGGGCATGGGCGGCGGCGGGGGCGGCGTGAAGCCGGATCGCCGTCAGCCTGCCCGCGCGGCGTGACGTCCCGATGAATCGACCGCGCGAGCGCCCCTCGGATGCCCTCGACCTTCCGCCACCTCCGACGGCGAATCGCGGGTACCCGCCTTGCCCTACCTGACATCGGGTGGCAGTTGAGCCGTCCCGCCGGAGCCCGCCGAGCGGCCCACGCCGGACGGGGACACGGCAAATCGGCTACCGTTGTCGTCCGGCCCTTCCTCCCCCCGGGGCCGCAGGAGTTGCTTGCATGTCGGATCACGATCTGCCGCCGGCGCGGCGCGATCTCGCGCGCCGTTTCGAAGCGGTCCGGCGCCACACGCTGACGCTGGCCGAGCCGCTGTCGGTCGAAGACCAGGCCGCGCAGTCGATGCCGGACGCGAGCCCGGCCAAGTGGCACCAGGCCCACACGAGCTGGTTCTTCGAAGCGCTGCTGCTGCGCCCGCACCTGCCGGGATACCAGCCGCTCGACGAGTCCTTCCACTTCCTCTTCAACTCGTACTACGAGGGCCTCGGCCCGCGCCATCCCCGCCCGCAGCGGGGCCTGCTGACGCGGCCGTCGCTGGATCAGGTGCGCGCCTACCGGCGCCATGTCGACACGCACATCCGGCAGTTGATCGCGCACTGCAGCGATACGCAGTGGGACGAGATCGCCCCGACGCTGACGCTCGGCCTGCATCATGAGCAGCAGCACCAGGAGTTGCTTCTCACCGACGCGCTGCATCTGCTGTCCTGCCATCCGTGGCGGCCCGCGCTGATGGACAGCCCGCCCGCGCCGATCGCGGCCGGCACGAGCGAATGGCTGGGCCATGAAGGCGGCCTCGTCGAGATCGGCCGCGACGTGCGCGTCGAAGGCGCGACCCCGGCGACGTTCGCGTTCGACAACGAGGGACCGCGCCATCGCGTCTGGCTGGAACCCTTCGAGATCGCGAGCCGGCTCGTGACCTGCGGCGACTTCCTGCGCTTCATCGAGGCCGGCGGCTATCGCGAGCCGCGCTGGTGGCTGTCCGACGGCTGGGCCACGGTGCAGCAGCAGGGCTGGCGGGCGCCGATGTACTGGGTGGACGACGGCGGCGATGCCACCGCGGACGCAAGCACTGGCCCCCGAACTGGCACCCGGACTGGCACCGGTCCGCGCTGGTCGGTGTTCGGCCTGCACGGGCTGCGTCCGATGGACCCGGCCGCGCCGGTGATGCAGCTCAGCTTCTACGAGGCCGCCGCGTATGCGGAATGGGCCGGCGCCCGCTTGCCCAGCGAGCAGGAATGGGAGGCCGCGTCGAGCTTGTCCGGCATCGAGCAACTGGCCGACCAGGTCTGGCAGTGGACCCGCTCGGCCTATCACCCGTATCCCGGCTTCCGGCCGTTGGACGGTGCCGCATCCGAATACAACGGCAAGTTCATGGTCGGCCAGCTGGTGCTGCGCGGCGGCAGTGTCGCGACGCCGCCCGGCCACACGCGCCCGACCTACCGCAACTTCTTCCCGCCGGCCGCGCGCTGGCAGTTCACCGGGCTGAGACTGGCCCGCGATGCGCGACCCCGCGCGGAGACCCACGCATGAGCAGTTTCGCCGAGGACCTTCACGCGGCGCTGGCCGGCCCCGAGCACGCGATTTCCCCGAAGTACTTCTACGACACGCCAGGCTCGGCCCTCTTCGAGCAGATCTGCGACCTGCCGGAGTACTACCCGACGCGCACCGAGCTCGCCCTGCTGCGCCGCTTCGCCGACGACTTCGCCGCGCGCATGGGGCCGGGCGCCCAGCTGATCGAGTACGGCGCCGGCGCGCTGGTGAAGGTGCGCCTGCTGCTGGCGCGCACGCAGCAGTTGCACAGCTTCGTGCCGGTGGACATCTCCGGCCCGCACCTGCTGGCCGCCTGCGAGTCGCTGCAGCGCGAGCATCCCGCGCTGCGCATCCTGCCGGTGGTGGCGGACTTCACCCGCATGCATGTGCTGCCCGACGCGCCGACGGACGGCCGGCGCGTGGGCTTCTTCCCCGGGTCCAGCATCGGCAACTTCAATCCGGACGAGGCGCTGGCGTTCCTGCGACTCCTGCGCGAGGAGCTGGACGGCGGCGCGCTGCTGATCGGCGTGGACCTCATCAAGGATCCCGCCCGGCTGCATGCCGCCTACAACGATGCCCAAGGCGTGACGGCGCGATTCAACCTCAACCTGCTCCGCCACGCCCAGCGCGAGCTGAAGCTGGAGTGCGACCCGGACGGCTTCGACCACTACGCGTTCTACGACCCGCGCCAGCATCGCATCGAGATGCACCTGCTGCCGCGCGGCGAGCAGCACCTGCAGCTGCAGGGTCGCCGCTACACGCTGGTGCCCGGCGAGAGCCTGCACACGGAGAACTCGTACAAGTACAGCGTGGAGAGCTTCCAGGCATTGGCGCGGGAAGCCGGGTTCAAGCCGTCAGCGCATTGGACGGACGATCAGCGCTGGTTCAGCCTGCACTGGCTGGAGGCCTGATGGTCGCTCGCCCCGGGGATCCGAGGGCTTCAGGACTTGAGGACTTCAGGACTCGGCGGACGGAGCGGCGCGGGAGGCCGCGGCCCGATCAGGCGTCGTAGCCGTAGACGTCGGCCAGCTTGTTCAGCAGCGCCGGTTCGTCCTTGGTCGCGAAGAAGTACGGGAACAGCGTGCGGGAGCGGCTGTCCTCGTTCAGCGAGCCGCCGAACTTCTTGACCTGCGTCGCGCCGTAGGCCAGCGACAGGCTCATCAGCACCGCCGGGGCGCCGACGCTGCGGTGCAGCCGCTCCTCGCCGTGCGGCTGGAAATCCAGCATCCGGCGGTAGAAGCCCTTGTGGCGAGGATTGACCTCGATCACCAGGAACTCCGCCCCCCAATGGTGGGCCGCATGCAGGTAAGCCAGATGGAACAGGCTGGCCAGCACCAGCTTGGACGGGCCTTCAGGATCGGCGGCCAGCCGGGTGAATTCGCACAGCTGCCAGCCTTGACGGCGCATGCCGGCCATTTCCGCCGGGAAACTCTGGTCCGCGGCCAGGTTGCCGCTGTCACGCCGCAACCCCAGCGTCGACACCAGCCGACCTTCCCAGTAGGCCCCCAGGGTGACGTCCGCGGACCGGCTCAGCCTGTAACCCCGTGACGCGTACCGACGCTCCAGCAACGCATGACCGGTGCCCTCCATGAGGGCACGGATCTCGATGCGGCCGAACTCCGTCTCACGGGAAACGAGCTCCACGGAATCGGAGCGGAGAAACGACATCTCCGAACCAATGGACTGCAGCGCCTGCAAAGGGCTTGCGGGCGCTTCCAATTCAATGTTCGACATGCGAGATTCGTCGCTCATTCCCAACTCCAGACTGCTTGGTTATCAAGGGCGAGTCTATGACCTACTCAAAGTAGTTACTGCCGGTCGCTACGATAGTTAACAAATGCGACCCTCGTCTTACGGGTCTGTCCCGGGTCCGAACCCGGGTCAATCCCTTGCCAGGGCGAAACCCCGCATTTGAGGGAATTCCGTTACATAGCGGGCACCCACGTGGGGAACCGCGTCCTCCCTTGCCGCCACGTGCATTTCCCGAGTTCCATGCCCTTGGCGGTCACGCCTCCCGGCGCGTTACTTGTTGCAGGCGTAACCAGTTGCAATTGGTTCAAATGCCGAATTCATGGGACAGCTCACCCCCACTTTTTTGCTGAAATCC
Source organism: Roseateles sp. GW821-FHT09G09 (assembly GCF_059415965.1). NCBI lineage: Bacteria > Pseudomonadati > Pseudomonadota > Betaproteobacteria > Burkholderiales > Sphaerotilaceae > Roseateles > Roseateles sp. GW821-FHT09G09. The sequence continues at coordinate 82,809 of NZ_JBWKOG010000008.1, forward strand.
ATACAGCATCTGGGGATATTTGTCGTTTCAGGCCCGGATTGTCCGCCATTCGACCAACAAGTTCGTATCGCGTTGCGTCCGACCGCCGGTCGTGAAACCGGTCACGAACGGGCCTATACGCAGGGTCGGGCGGCCAGCCCATCCAGGCGCTGACGCGCCTCGGCCATCAAGGTGTCGACACGCCCGTCCGCCTGTACGGCGATGGCGTCGAGGTCGAACATGGCGGCAAGTTCGTTGGGCGAAATGGATGTCGGCGGCAGGTCGCAGACGTCGAGCGCCAAGCGCAGCAGTTGCTCGAGCGAGCCCTCGCCCTGGCGCACGCGGTGGATCAGGTCGCGGATCATCGCGCCCGTGCGCTGGCGCCCCAGGCGCGGCATCAGCAGATGCTCGAGGCGCTCGCTGGCCACCAGCCCCTGACGTTCGAGGACATGCGCCCGCATCCGGTCCGTCCGGATGACGGGTTCAGCCAAGGCACGATTGAGCGCCTGCACCGCCGCATGCGCGCCGCCCATCAGGCCGCTCCACTCCGCCAATTCCGCCTGATGCTGGCCGAGCCCGCGCTCATGCTCCGGCGTCATGCACCCCATCAGCCCGGCGACGCGCTGCGGCGCGCGCTGCACCGCCGCCATCGCCTGCAGGGCCGCGACCGGGTTCTTCTTGTGCGGCATCGACAGGCAGGCCCCGTAGCCCTCGCCGGGCGGCTCGTTGAGTTCGTCCACCTCGGCCTGCGCCATCAGCGCGAAGTCCTGCGCCAGCTTGCCGAGGTTGCCGCAGAGCAGGCCGACCTCCAGCCCCAGGCGCAGCCAGCGGTCGCGCTGCGTGTGCCAGCACATGTCGGGGCGCGGCAGCGAGAGTTCGGCGGCGACGGCGGCCAGCATGTCGTCGGCGCGATCGCCCATCGCGTCCAGCGTGCCGACCGCGCCGCCGAGCTGCAGCAGCAGCGAGTCCTGGCCCTGCTCGCGCAGCCGTTCGGCGCTGCGCAGCAGCGGCATCAGCCAGTTCATGAGCTTGTAGCGCAGGCTGATCACCTGCGCCGGCTGCATCATCGTGCGGCCCAGCATCGGCACGGCGGCATGGCGCTCGGCCAGATCCAGGAGCTGCCCGCAGAGCTGCTGCAGGTCGTCGTCGAGCAGGCGCAGCGCCTCGCGGGTGCGCAGCACCATCGCGGTATCGACGAGATCCTGCGCCGACGCGCCGCGGTGCACGTAGACCGCGGCGGCGGGATCGAACAGCGCGACCGTCTCGCGCAGGCGTTGCACGACCGGCTGCGCCAGGTTGCCGCTGTGGGGCGCGGCGGCGATGAGGGCCGGCACGTCGTAGAGCTCGGCGCGGCACAGGCTGGCGATGGCCTGCGCGGCCGGCGCGGGAATCAGCCCCGCCCGGGCCGCGGCGCGGGCGAGCGCGGCCTCCACATCCATCATCGACTGGACCACCGCGGTCGGCGAGAACACCGATTCCATCGCGGTGGACGACAAAAAAGCCTCGAACAGCATCCAACGTCCTTTAAGGACTTCGGATGCTATCGAGGCTGACGCGTACGCCGTACTCAAGCAAACCCGCTTGGGGTTTGTCTCGGCCGGTGATCGCCCGTCGGCGCCCCCGGGTCCAGGGGGCCGCCGGGCGAGGTTTCAACGCCGGTTCAGAGCTTCAGTTGGCCGGCACGTACATCTGGGCCAGGCGGCTCATCAGGCGCAGCGACAGGCGATGCATCGTGATGACCTCCAGCAGGCCGTTGCGGTGCAGCTCGACGACCTTCGCGTCGGGCAGCTCGGCCAGGGCCTTCTCGTTGATGGTCAGGAAGCCGTCCACGTCGAGCTTCTCGCCGCTGGGCAGCTGTGCCTCGAAGCGCATGTCCTGCAGCAGGTCCAGGTCCTGCAGCAGTTCGCAGGCCTGGCGGGTGCGTTCGGCCTCGCGCTCGAAGTCCTCGCAGAACTGCTTGGCGTTGAGCAGCAGCTCGGTCGCCTCGCCGTCTTCCTTGAACAGCGGCTCGCCGTCGGTCTCGGAGAACGCGCCCGAGCCCATGTCCAGGCACAGCGCCATGTCGGCGGTGTTCTCCTCGATGCGGGCCATCGCGAAGGGCCAGCGGCGGATGTAGGCCGGCACGTAGCGGCCGGTCCACTGGCCGTCCTTGATGAACAGGTTGCTGCCCTGGCGCAGGCCGAACACCGCCAGCGGGGCCACCGCCGGACGCTGGCCGTCGACCGCCTGGCCGACGCGCACGAAGACCACCGGGTACTCGAGGCTGGCGTCGGCGAACTCGGCCACGGCGACGAACAGCGAGTTCAGCTGCGTCACGCGGTCCAGCACCGGGGCGCCGATCTTCATGCGCGTGTTCTTGTGCTGCACGCGGTCCACGGGGACCAGGTTCTCATACATCGGGGGGTTGCTCATTGATTCACTCCATCATCCGCCAGTCGCGAGACCAGCACCTTGTCCACACGCTTGCCGTCGAGGTCGACCACCTCGAATCTCCACGCGTCCCACTCCGCCACATCGGCCGTGCGCGGCAGACGCCCCAGCAGCAGCATCACCATGCCGGCCAGGGTGTTGTAGCGCCCACGGTCCTCCTCGGGCAGTTCCTTCAGATCCAGGCGGTCCTTCAGCTCGGTGACCGGGATCAGGCCGTCCATCAGCCAGCTCCCGTCCTCGCGCTGGACCGCCCAGGCGTCCGCGCCATCGGACGAGTTGAACTCGCCCGCGATGGCTTCCAGGACGTCGCGCATCGCGACGACGCCCTGCACTTCGCCGTATTCGTCGACGACGAACACGAGCGGCGTTTCCGACCCGCGCATGTGCGCGAGCAGTTCCATGCCGGACAGCGTCTCGGGCACGAAGACCGGCGCTTCCAGGCCGGTCGACAGGTCCAGCGACTCACCGGCCAGCGAGCGCGCCAGCAGGTTCTGCGCGCTGACCGTGCCGACCACGTCGTGCAGGCCGCCGCGGCAGACCGGGTAGCGGCTGTAGCCGTGCGCGCGCAGGATCTGCAGCATCTGGTCGGGCCGGTCGGTGATGTCGAGCCACGCGATCTCGGCGCGCGGGATCATCATCGAGCCGATCTGGCGCTCGTCCAGGCGGAACACGTTGCGCACCATCTGGTGCTCGTGTTCCTCGATCACGCCGGCATCCCGGCCTTCGTCCAGGCTCGCGGCGATCTCCTCTTCCGTCACCGCGCGGTTGGCGCGGCCGCCCATGCCCAGCAGCTTGAGCGTGAACTCGGTGCAGAAGCTCAGCAGCTTGACGAAGGGCCGCGTCACCAGCGACATGATCTCCATCGGCGGCGCGACCAGGCGGGCGACGTTCTCCGGGTACATCTGGCCCAGGCGCTTGGGGACGAGTTCGCCGAAGATGATGGTCACGAAGGTCAGCACCAGCACGACCAGGCCGGTGGCGGTGATGTCCGCGGCGCGCGTGCTCAGCGGCGTGTTGGCGCGCAGCACGTCGGCCAGCGGTCCGGAAAAGGCGGCCTCGCCGACGATGCCGTTGAGCACGCCGATGGAGGTGATGCCGATCTGGACCGTGGACAGGAACTTGGTGGGGTTCTCGTGCAGGTCCATCGCGGCCTGCGCCCCGGCCTCGCCGCCCTCCACCATCACTTGCAAGCGTGCCTTGCGGGAAGCCGTGAGGGCCATCTCCGACATGGCGAACAAACCGTTGAGCAGGATCAGGAAGAGAACTAGGGCGGTATCCATCGACAGCGCGGACCGGGTACTAACCCCGAGTCGCGCCCAAAACACAAGGTCGGCAAGGTTAGCAGAGCCTGTGTGACATCGGCACCGCAGAATCCCGCTATGCATTACCTCATCGGCGATCTCCAGGGCTGCTGCGACGCGCTGGCCCGGCTCCTGGAAAAGATCGATTTCTCCCCGTCCCGCGACCGGCTCTACCTCCTGGGGGACCTGGTCAACCGCGGTCCCGATTCCCTGACGACCTTGCGCCGGCTGCAGTCGCTGGGCGACGCGGCGCAGTGCCTGCTCGGCAACCACGACCTGCACCTGCTCGCCACGGCGGCGGGGGTGCGGGCCCCGCACAAAGGGGACACCCTGGACGCGATCCTGCAGGCGCCGGACCGCGAGGCGCTGCTCGAGTGGATGCGCCGGCAGCGGCTGGCGATACGCGCGCAGGGCTGGCTGATGGTGCACGCGGGCGTCGTGCCGCAGTGGGACGCGGACGAGACGCTGGCGCTGGCCGAAGAGGTGCACGCGCTGCTGCGCGGACCGGAGCTGGCGGAGTTCCTGCCGCAGATGTACGGCAACGAACCGGACCGGTGGAAGGATGAACTGACGGGCGTGCCGCGCATGCGCTTGATCATCAATGTGCTGACGCGCATCCGCTTCTGCAACGCCAAGGGCCGGCTGGACTTCAAGACCAAGGAAGGCCTGGGCACCGCGCCGGAGGGCTTCATGCCCTGGTTCGAGGTGCCAGGGCGGCGCACGGCGGGGCATCCCATCGCGTTCGGTCACTGGTCGACGCTGGGGCTGGTGCAGCGTCCGGACCTGCTGGCGCTGGACACCGGCTGCGTGTGGGGCGGCGAGCTCACGGCCGCGCGCGTGGCGGACGGCCAGGCGCTGGAGATCATCCAGGTGGACTGCGTGCAGGCGAAGAAGCCAGGCGCGGACTGAGCCGGCTTCCCTCGGAGGCGTCGCGGCGCGCTTACAATGCGCGCCTTCTTCCAGGAGATGTGGCCGAGTGGTTTAAGGCAGCGGTCTTGAAAACCGCCGAGGGTTCGCGCCCTCCGTGAGTTCGAATCTCACCGTCTCCGCCAGGAGCACCTTAGAAATGGGCCTTGTGGCCCAACGTTCGCGCCGCCTGAAGCAATCAGTTGCCAAGCGCCGCGGCCTCAGCGATATTCGCAATTCGCGAATACCGAATATCAGGCTGAGATGGACCTCAAACCGCAAGACCTGCTGGTGCTGCTGAAGGCCGCTGCGCACCCGCCGCAACGTTGGACCTATGCCTCGCTGGGCGAGGCACTGGCGATGAGCGCCTCGGAGACGCACGCGAGCGTCAAGCGGGCCGTCGCCTCCGGCTTGGCCGTGGCGCCCTCCCGCGGTGAATGGTCGCCCGTTCACTCCAACTTGCTGGAGTTCGCTCTGCACGGCGTGCGCTACGTCTGGCCGGCCATGCCCGGGCCGGTCAAGCGCGGCGTGCCGACGGCCTTCGGCGCCGAGCCGCTGGCAAGCCAGTTGACGGTGACTCCCGGTGAGGCACCGGTCTGGGCTCATCCGACCGGCAGCGCCAAGGGGCCGACGCTGTCGCCAATCTATCGGACGGCGCCGCAGGCCGCGCTGGCCGATCCGGCTCTGCATCGCCTCCTCGCACTGCTCGATGCCCTGCGAACGGGCCGGGCTCGCGAGCGCAGCCTGGCGTCGAAGCTCATGGAAGTTGAATTGACGCAGGCGTTTGCTGGAAAGGTGACAGCCCATGCGCCGCGATGACCCCAACCTGCCCTACCTGCGCAGCGTCGCCGAAGCGCTGGGCGAATTGCGCGAGCAGGTGGTTTTCGTCGGCGGCGCCGTGGCCGGCCTATTGGTGACAGATCCGCTGGCCGAGGCAGTGCGTGCCACCCGCGATGTCGATGCCGTGGTGAACGCCAACCGGGCGATGTTCCATCGCATCGAGGAGGCCGTCGCGGCCCGAGGATTCGCACGCGACGTCAGCAGCGACGTGATCTGCCGCTGGGTGCACAGGGAATCGGGTGTGCTGTTCGACCTGATGCCGGTGCAGCCCGAGGTGCTGGGTTTCACAAATCGTTGGTATCCATTCGCCGTCGAAACCGCCGAGGTGGTGGACCTCGGCGCGGGCTGCTTGATTCGATTGGTGAGCGCGGTGGCCTTCGTGGCAACCAAGCTGGAGGCCTTCGCCAGCCGCGGTGAGAACGACTACATGACCAGCCACGACCTGGAAGACGTGCTGAACATCGTCGACGGGCGCCAGGAACTCGTCGCCGAACTGGCGGGCGCTCCCGTCGAATTGCGAAACGCCGTGGCGACGACCTTCACGCCGCTGCTGAAAAGTGCTGGCTTCTTGAACGTGTTGCCGGGCTTGCTTGCCGAGCCCGAGCGTGCGGGGTTGGTGCTGGCTCGTCTGAAAGAAATGAGCCAGCAATGACCACGAATCTGCATCATGAACACCACTTCGAACTCCGACGACCGCATGCCGCAGATGTCTGGATCCATCGGCATGAACGCCCGCACGTCGTCACGCCCCCCAGCCCTGCTCGCCCTCATCGGCGGCAATGAGGACCGGCTGACGCCGGGACCGGTGCTGCGTGAGCTGATCGCGGCCTGTCTTGAGACGCACCCAGCGGCCACGCCGCTGCAAGTCGTCGTCCTCAGCACGGCCAGCGGCGAGCCCGACCTGCTCTGGTCCCAGTACGAACCCGCCTTCCGCTCGCTCGGTGCGGCGCCGCATTGGCTCGATCCGCGCGATCGCGAGGCGGCCGGCGCCGCGGACGCACTCGAAGCCGTGCGGGCGGCGGACCTGCTCTTCCTGACCGGCGGCGACCAGGAACGGCTCGTCGACGTGCTCATCGACACGCCGCTGCTCGCGCTCATCCGTGAACGTCACCGCGACGGCGTACTCGCCATCGCCGGCACCAGCGCCGGCGCCTCCGCGATCGGCGCGCACATGCCGGTCGGCGACCTCGACGAGCAGTTCGCCGGTCCGCCGCGGGCGCTGCATCGCGCGCTCGGGCTGATGCCGGCGCTCGTCATCGATCAGCACTTCGCGCAGCGCAAGCGCCACGCGCGGTTGCTGCGCCTCGTGTCGCTCGATCCTCGGCGGCTCGGTGTCGGCATCGATGAAGACACCGCCCTGCTGATCCGTCCGGACGTCGACCTGCGCATCGTCGGCAGCGGCGCCGCGACCGTCGTCGACGCCACCCGCGCCAGCGATCGGCGCGACCCCGCCGGCGTCATCGCATTGGAGAACCTCGGCTTCTCCCTGCTCGCGCCCGGCACTTCGCTGCGCTTCAACGACCCGGCCGTGCCGCCGCATCTGCTGCGGCTGCTACACACGCTGGCGGCCTCGGCCTCCCTGCGCGACTGACAAGCCGACGAATTGACGAGCCGGCCGCCGCATCGCCGCACCGTCACTCCGCCGCTCAAGCGGCCACGTGCGCCGCGAAGCCGGTGACCCCCGGGGCGACCTCGTCACCCAGCTCGTGCCCGTCGGGATAGTCCCCGCCGTTCTGCGCTCGGAAAGCCACCGGCGCTTCGTCGAAGACATGGGCCAGCCGCTCGCGCCACGCGACAGACGCGGATTCGACCGCTTCCGGCGTCATCCGTCCCGCGCCGTGCACCGCATGCGTCCTCAGCACCGACATGCCGGGATAGAACAAGGTCCCGTGCGTGATCGGGAACAGCAACTGGTCGATGGGTCCGTTGATCCCGCGCGGTCCGTAGTCCGACGCCGGGCCACCGGTCGTGACCGACACCATCGCGCGCCGGCCTTCGAAGCCGCCTTCACCGTAGCGCAGCCGGTTGCCCTGGCCGCTGCGGCCGTAGGCCAGACCGCGCGCCCAGACGCGATCGATCCAGCCTTTCATGATGGCCGGCATGCCGAACCACCACAGCGGGAACTGCAGGATCACCAGATCCGCGGCGAGCAGCTTGCGCTGTTCCTCGACCACGTCGGCCGGCTGGTGCCCCTGCTCGAAGGCGTGACCGGACTCGCGCACGAAGTCCAGTCGGCCGGCGTCCGCGCGGACCGGGAAGTCCTGCGCGTCGTAGACGGCCTTCCATCCCATTGCGTAGAGGTCGGAATGCAGCACCTCGTGGCCGGCGGCTCGAAACGTCCGCTCGGCGACGTCGACCAGCGTGCGCGTCAGCGAGGTCGGTTCGGGCTGGGCGTGGACGATCAGCACGGTCTTGCGATCGGGGAAATCGGTATCGGGCGAACGGGTCATGCGAAGCTCCAGAAGGTCGAAGTGGAACGGGAATGAAGGCAGTCTGACGATCTGCGATCCATCCGTAAAATCACGTCTTCTCTGTCCTACCATCGATGCGATGGATACCAGCCGCCTCGACCTGAACCTGCTCGTGACGCTCGAAGCGCTGCTCACCGAGCGCAACGTCACCCGTGCCGCCGCGCGGCTGAGCCTCAGCCAGCCGGCCGTCAGCGCGCAGCTCGCGCGGCTGCGGGACGTCTTCGAGGACCCGCTGCTGCTCCCCGCGCAGCGCGGCATGACGCCGACAGCCAAGGCGCTGTCCTTGCTGGAGCCGCTGCGCCAGGCGCTGGATCAGGTGCGCGGCGTCGCGAGCTCGCACCTGAACTTCGACCCGGCGACCGCCGACCTCACGGTCACGATCGCGGCCTCCGACTACCTGCAGACCAGCGTCCTGCAGCCGCTGGTGCTGCGGCTGCGCCGCGAGGCGCCCGGCATCCGCATCGCCGTGCGCCACATGGACCCGGCCCAGCACGCTGCGCAGATGGCGCGCGGCGACGTCGACCTCGGCCTGATGCAGCCGATCGAGGCCGCGCCCAGCCTGCGCATGCGCGCGCTGTTCCACGAGCGCTACGTGCTGATCGCGCGCCGTGGTCACCCGGCGCTGGCGGGCAAGCCCGGCGCAAAGGCAGATGCGAAAGCGAGCACAAGACTCAGCGCCAAGGCCTTCGCGAAGCTGGAACAGGTCATCGTCTCGCCCGCGGGCGGCGCATTCTCGACCCCCGTCGACCAGGCGCTGGCCGGACTCGGCCTGAAGCGCCAGGTCGTGCTCTCCGCCGCGTCCTTCCTCTTCGTGCCGGACATCGTCGGCCGCTCCGACCTCGTCGCCCTGGTGCCCGAACGTCTCGTCAAGGGACGTGCCGCCGGCCTGCAGGTCCTCCCGCCACCGCTGCCGATCGAGGGCTTCGACATCGCCATGGTCTGGCACGAGCGCAACCAGGGTCACGCCGCCCAACGCTGGCTGCGCGAGCAGGTGCTGGCCGTCGGCGCCCCACGCGAGGGCGCGGCGGCGTCGTGAATCAACGACGCTCCGACGTCATCGGAACGCTCACTCAACGCATAGCAAACATCTTCTTAACCTGAAGCTGTCGGCAAGCTGTCGAAGGCCCGCCGACGACGGCTCGCTGCGCAGAAATGCGTACGACAGGGGAGAGCCGGGCCGGAACCATGGGCACATCTCGATACCTCCCCGGTGTGCCATGACCCTCAACCGTTCGCTTGCCCGAGGCCTGTTCCTCGCCGCGGTGGCCCTGTTCTTCGGACTGGGTGCGCTGCGTTATCCCATCGGCCGCATGGACCATGCCGGCGCCGGCATGTTCCCGCTGATGATCAGCATCCTGCTGGGCCTGGTGGCCATCTCCACCATCGTGCGCGGCATCGTCGCCGGCGGCCCCGGCCTGGAATTCCAGGTCAAGAACATCGGCCTGATCCTGGGCGCGCTGACCGCGTTCTCGCTGACCTCGCGCTTCCTCAACATGTCCGCCGGCATCGTCGTGATGGTCTTCATCGCGACCGCCGCCGGCAGCAACTACTCCTGGAAACGCAACATCGTGATCTCGATCGGCCTGCTGGCCATCGCCTTCGCCTTCCAGAAGTTCCTCGGCCTCAACCTGCCGCTGCTGTAAGGCACCGACGACCATGGAAATCCTCCACAACCTCGCCTTCGGCTTCGAGCACGCGCTGACCTGGGAGAACCTGATGTTCTGCGCGATCGGCTGCGTGGTCGGCACCCTCGTCGGTCTGCTGCCGGGCCTCGGCCCGCTGGCCACCATCAGCGTGCTGCTGCCGCTGACCTACTCCATCCCCGTCAACGGCGCGCTGATCATGCTCGCCGGCATCTACTACGGCGCGCAGTACGGCGACAGCGTCAGCGCCATCACGATGAAGATCCCGCATGCGAGCTCCATCGTGGCCTGCATCGACGGGTACCAGATGACCTTGAAAGGGAAGACGGGCCTGGCCCTCTTCACCGCGGGCATCTCGAGCTTCATCGGCGGCACCGTCGCCATCGTCGTGCTGGCCTGCCTGGCGCCGACGCTGGGGGAGGTGGCCTTCCTGTTCGGCCCGGCCGACTACTGCTCGCTGATGCTGCTGGGCTTCCTCTGCGTCAGCTTCGTGACCACCGGCAGCCTGCTCAACGGCCTGGCGATGTGCCTGATCGGCGTGCTCTTCGGCCAGATCGGCACCGACGTCAACTCCGGCATGGAGCGCTACACCTTCGACATGCCCTTCCTCGCGGAAGGCGTGGGCCTGGTGAGCATCGCGCTGGGCTGCTTCGGCATCGCGGAGATCTCCAAGAACCTGGATGCCAAGAACGAGCGCACGCCCTTCAACGGCAAGATCCACCTGATGCCGACCTGGCCCGAGTTCAAGCGGATCATCCCCAGCGCCCTGCGCGGCAGCGTGATCGGCTCGGTGCTGGGCATCCTGCCTGGCGGCGGCCCGACCATCGCCCAGTTCGCGGCCTACGCCGTGGACAAGAAGGTCAGCAAGTACCGCCACGAGATCGGCGACGGCGCCATCGAAGGCGTGGCCGGCCAGGCCGCGGCCGACGAGGCCGCCGCCCGCACCAGCTTCATCCCGCTGATGTCCATCGGCATCCCGGAGAACCCGGTGATGGCGCTGATGATGGCCGCGTTCATCATCAAGGGCATCCAGCCGGGTCCCAACATGATCGGCGGACACCCCGACATCTTCTGGGGCCTGGTCGCCTCGATGTGGGTGGGCAACGTCTTCCTGGTCGTGCTGAACGTGCCGCTGGTGCGCTACTGGCTGTCGGTCTTCAAGATCCCGTACAACGTGCTGTTCCCGTCGATCCTGTTCTTCTGCTGCATCGGCACCTTCAGCGTCAACAACAACCTGGACGACATCTTCGTCACCGCGGCCTTCGGCCTGGCCGGCTACATCTTCATGCGGCTGGACATGGACCCCGCGCCGCTGATGCTGGGCTTCATCCTGGGCCCGATGCTGGAAGAGAACTTCCGTCGCGCCATGCTGATCAGCCGGGGACACTTCGACGTCTTCGTGCAGCGCCCGATCAGCGCGACGCTGCTGGCGATCATCGCCTTCTTCATCGCGTGGCAGTTCATCGCCTTCATCCTGGCCAACCGCAAGGGCGCGAAGCCCGCGGGCGGCCCTGACGACGACGACACCAAGGGCAAGGACGGCGGCGGGGTGACGCCGCAGGTGGCCTGATTCATCCCCATCGACGCGGCGCCCGCGCCGCGTTCGTGCGCATTCGGGCGCACCAGCCACCTTCAGCCGCCGGCCGCGATCGCGACCGGCGGCTTTTTTACGGACGGCTCCTTTTGCGGACGGCTCCTTCTGCGAACGGCTTCTCGACGGCCGGCGTCAGAAGACCCCGCCGCCGCCCGCGGGACCCGAGGCGGTCCTGGAATCGAATGCGCGCAGGGCGACCGGGCCGAGGTCCGGCAGCGCCGGCTCCATGCGGTTGCCGGCGTGCTGACGCCGCGGCGACTGGCCGCGACGCTGCTCGTCCAGCGTCTGGAGTTCGATGCCGCGCGCGTGCGTCGGGTCGGTCCAGAAGACGTAAGTGGGTCCGGCCAGCGCGCCCACGATCAGTTCCGTGGTCCAGTCCGCCACCGTCGCGGCGCCCGCTTGCCCGACGGCCGAGGCCCACAGCCGGGCCAGCGTGCGCGCCTCCCTCAGCGAGTCGTCCATCTGGCCGAAGCTGGCGACGAAGCTGCCCCGCGCCGCCATCGTGTCCCAGTGACGCGAAGTGCCCAGCGCCTCGATCAGGGCGCCGTCGGCGATGCGCATGCGCGGCTGCGTGGTGGCGCCGTGCCGGGACGCGTGATGCAGCATCAGCAGCGTCCACAGGTCGACCGCCTCTCCCCCCCAGTTGGCCAGTCCGCGCAGCACCACACCGCCCGGCAGCAAGGCCTGCGTCTCGGGATCCAGGTCCGGCGCCGCGAGGGAGGCCCGGTTCACCGCCAGCTGGTTGATCGTGTAACCCAGCGCGCCGAGCGCCAGGGAGCGCCCCGTCGGCGCGCTGTCGGGGTCCACGCGGATCGGCCAGCGGGCCTGGACGCCGTCCCGCAGCAGCGGATACAACACGACCTCGGCGAAGCGGGCACCGGCGTTCAGCAGCGTGCCGGTGGCGAGGCCGAGCACGCCGGCCCCGGCGGGCAAGGCCATCAGCGCGATCCGCGTGGCGCGCGAGTAGCCCGTGGCTTCGCCACGCCGCTCGTCGCGCACCAGCAGCACCACCTGGGCCATCGCCGGCACCGCGAGACAGCCGCAGGACAGCACGGTGCGCGCGGTCTCCGACAGGCCCTGGGCGAGCGCCACATCCAGCGCCCGGCCCACCGCCTGCCTCACCATCGTCGGCAGCGCCACCGCGACGAGGTTGCGCGCGCCGCAATGCGCGGCGTTGACGGCGCCGCGGCCCAGCGCGGCGATGACGGCGCGGAGCCGCCCGCTGGGCCATCCCCGATCGCGCTCCTGATCGAGCGCCGCGCCCATCGGCTCGCGCAACTCGCGCGGCAGGGTCCGCAGCTCCCCATCGATGACGACATCGTCGATCGCCGCGGCGAGGGAGCCCGACGCGCGCCGCAGGTCCACGCCTTGGGCCAGTTCGCGCGCCAACATCGCCAGATCGGCCACGCCCGCCTCGCCCATCGCGGTGATGGCGTCGTCGATCACGGGCCCGTCGGTCGCCTGGGTGTCGGCGCCAGGCCCCGGACGCAGCGCGACATCGGAGGTCGGCGGTGTCGAACTCGGTGTCGATGGCGATATCGATGCCGGGATCGATGACGGGATCGAGGCGGACAGTGCGTCAGGTCGCAATGAAGAAGGCTGCATGACCGCTCACTCCCCACCCTTCGTGCCTGATGTCGCGCCTGGTGTCCCGCCTGGTGCCGCGCCGGATGCCGCCTCAAAACCGGCGCGCCCCTGGGCGCGGATACCCTCGCGGTCATTCGCAGGGAAGCTGACGGATCGCCCGCCCGCGCCGCGATAAGCGGTCAGCACCACGTCGCTCGCGTCCGGCAGCGCCGGCTCCGCGTTGTTGCCCGCGTACTGTCGCGGCGGCGGAAGTCCGCGATGCTGCTCGTCCAGCGTCTGCAACTCGACGCCGTGTGAATTCAAGGGATCGGTCCAGAACATGTAGCTCGGCGCCGTCAACGCGCCGACGATCAGCTCGGTGAGCCAGTCCGCGGCGACCGGCGCGCTCGCGCCGAAGGTCGGGCGCACCCATCGCGCCAAGGTCCGATCGTCCAGCAGCGAGTCGTAGAGCTGGTTGAAGCCGGCGACGTAGCAGCCCCTCGCCGCCATCGTGTCCCAGTGACGCACCGTTCGCATCGATTCGGGCAGGCTGGCCTGCCCCACGCGCATGCGCACCTGCGTGGTGGTGCCGTGCCGGCACGCGTGATGGAGCATGAGCAGGGTCCACAGGTCGAGCGCCTCGCCGCCCCAGTTGCCGAGTCCTCGCAGCACGATGCCGCCGGGCAGCAGCGCGCACGCCGCCAGGTCCACGTCGGGCGCGGCCGCGAACACGCGGCTGACCGCCAGCTGGTTGATGGCATAGCCGAGTCCCGCCAGCGCGAGCGAGCTCCGCGTCGGTCCGCTGTCGGGCTCGGTGGTCAAGGGCCAGCGGGCCTGGATGCTGTCACGCATCAGCGGATAGAGCACGGATTCCGCGAAGCGCGTGCCGGCGAAGACCATCGTCCCGGTCGTCGCGCCGAACAGGCCCGCGCCCGTCGGCAGCGCCATCAGCACCACGCGGGTGACGCGCGAATAGGGCGTCGCCTCGCCGCGCGCCTCGTCCCGGATCAGCAGCACGGCCTGGCCGAGGACCGGCACGGCCAGCGCGCCGCAGGACAGCCAGGTCCGCGCGGTCTCCGACACGCTCTCCGTCAGCGCGATGTCCAGCGCCCGGCCGATGGCCTGACGCACCATCGTCGGCACGGCCACCGAGGCGAAGTTGCGCGCGCTGCAGTGGGCCAGATTGACCGCCGCCCGGCCCAGCGCCGCGATGAAGGCCCGCAGGCGGCCGCTCGGGCAGTCGCGGTCGCGCTCCTGGCCGAGCGCCTGGGCCGCCGACGCCCGCAGCAACTCCGGCAGGCCCCGCCGATCGCCGTCCAGGATGAAGCGGTCCACGCCCTCGGCGACCGAGCCGCGCCTCATCCGAAGGTCGCAGTCGGCGACGAGTTGCCGGGCGAGCAGCATGGCTTCGGCCGCGCCGCGTGGTCCCAGGGTCACGAGCGCGCCGTCGATCAGGGCGGCATCGGACGCGGCAGACGCACCAGAAGCGCCAGACCCACCAGACGCGACAGAGCCGGGTGACAGCGGCGGACTGCCGGACTCGTTGCCGGTACACGCGTGGGCGCGCGTTGGCGGCAGGATCGGACGGGTGTCGTCGCCCCAGGAGCAGGACGAGGACACGGTGGAGGAGAACGACGCGGAGGGATGCATCGCCGTTCAGTCCGGCGGTCAAGGGACGGGTTCTTCCCTCCTTCGGGCGTGGTCGGACGACCGACGCGCTCCGCGGCGAAGCCCGCGGTCAGGCTTCATGCTTGAGGCGTGAGGCGTGGCGTGTGAGGCGTCAGGCGGTGCCCAACATCCCCTTCTGCTCGATGAAGGCGACCACCTCGTCCAGACCGCTCAGCGTCTTGAGGTTGGTCATCACGAAGGGCCGTGTCGGCCGCATCCGTTGCGTGTCGGCACGCATGACTTCTAGGTCCGCGCCCACGTACGGCGCGAGGTCGGTCTTGTTGATCACGAACAGGTCGCTCTTCGTGATGCCGGGACCGCCCTTGCGGGGGATCTTCTCGCCGGCGGCGACGTCGATGACGTAGATCGTCAGGTCGCTCAGTTCCGGGCTGAAGGTCGCGGCGAGGTTGTCGCCGCCGGACTCGATGAACACGACGTCCGCCTCGGGGAACTGGCCCAGCATGCGGTCGATGGCCTCGAGGTTGATCGACGCGTCCTCGCGGATGGCCGTGTGCGGACAGCCGCCGGTCTCCACGCCCATGATCCGTTCGGCGGGCAGCGCGCCGCTGATGGTCAGCAGGCGCTGGTCTTCCTTCGTGTAGATGTCGTTGGTGATCGCGACCAGGTCCCAGCGCCCGCGCATCGCCTTGCAGAGCATCTCCAGCAGCGTCGTCTTGCCGGAGCCGACCGGACCGCCGATGCCCACGCGCAGCGGCGGCAGCCGCTTCGTGCGGCCGGGGATGTGATGAAGGGCGGACGCAGGCGTCGGCGAGGTCGTGGCGGCGGTGGAGGTCGTGCTCATGATCGGAACAATCGGGAGTACTGGGTTTCGTGGCGCGCCGCGAGGACGGACAGCATCGGCGCGAACAGCTGCCGCCGCGCGGGCGGCGTGGCGATGGCCTCGGCCACCGCGGCGGGGATCTCGCAAGCCAGCCGCGTCAGCACGCGCTGGCCGGCGGTCTGGCCCAGCGGCACGGCCTTGAGCGCGGCCTGGACCTGGTTCTCGGCCCAGCCGAAGGCCTGCGTGAACAGGGCCTGCTCGACCGGAACGGCAATCGTGGCGAGCGCCAGCGACATCACGAAGGCGTAAGGCATCGGCTGATCCTCGCCGCAAGCCGCGAGCAGCGCGAACTGTGCGGCCGAGGCCATCGGCTGGCCGCGCAGCCAGCCCAGCAGCGACTGCCCCATCTGCTCGCTCTGCAGCCGGGCCTCGGCACCGTCGCGCGTGGTGCGCAGCCAGCGGACGATCTCGCGCAGCGCGATCTCGTCGTCGGCCCGCCACGCGACGATGCCCTGCGCGATCGCCGCGAGGTCACCGCGTGCGAGCAGCCGCAGCTGCTGGCTGAGCCACGCGCCGGCACTGACGTCGTCATGCACGAGGCCGTGCTCGACCGCCGCCTCCAGCACCTCCGAGTAGGAGAACGCCCCGATCGGCAGCGCCGGGGACGCGAGCCACGTCAGCCGCAGCAGCGGCGGAACGGGATCGATGATCGGCTCAGTGGTCGTGACCACAGCCCGGCCCATGCACATGGGGCGCCGCAGCGGCCTGGATCGCGATGGTCTTCCTGGCCGCGGGCTTGTGATCGTGCGCGTGGTCGTGCTTGTGCTCGTGCTCGTGCGCATGACCGTGGTCATGCGAGGACGCGGGGTCATGCGCATGCGCGTGGCCGTGGCCGTGGCCGCCGGCCGCGTATGCGCCGGCTTCGGGCTCGAAGCCCTCCTCGACCTCGTTCACGATCAGGTGCATCGCGCGCAGCATGTCGGCGAGGACATGGTCGGGCTCGATCTTCAGGTGGTCCGGCTTCAGCTCGATCTGCACGTGGCGGTTGCCGAGGTGATACGCGGCGCGGATCAGGTCGAACGGCGAGCCGTGCGCCGTGCAGGCCGTGATGCGCAACAGCGCCTGGGGCGCCGCGACGACGCGGATCAGCGAGCCGTCCTCGGCCACCAGCACGTCGCCGCCGCGCACCGAGGTGCCGCGCGGCAGGAAGACGCCGAGCTCGCGGCCCTGGCTGTCGGTCACCTGGAAGCGGCTCTTCTGGCGCGTGTCCCAATCGAGCGTTACGGCAGCGGCGCGCTTGAGCAGCACGGGCGCCAGGCCGGCGCCCTGGGCGAGCAGTTTGGAGACTTGGATCATTCAGAACAGGAAGTAGCGCTGCGCCATCGGAAGCACCGAGGCGGGCTCGCAGTGCAGCAGCAGGCCGTCGGCGCGCACCGCGTAGGTCTGGGGATCGACCTCCATCCGCGGGGCGTAGGCATTGTGGACCATGTCCTTCTTGCCCACGCCGCGGATGCCCTTCACCGCGACCGCGGTCTTGGCCAGGCCGTAGCGCTGCGGCGCGCCGGCCGCGATCGCCGACTGCGACACGAAGCTCAGCGAGGCCCGCGCCAGCGAGCCGCCGAAGCTGCCGAACATCGGCCGGTAGTGCACCGGCTGCGGCGTCGGGATCGACGCGTTCGGGTCGCCCATCGCCGCCATCGCGATCACGCCGCCCTTGAGGATCAGCGACGGCTTCACGCCAAAGAAGGCGGGGTTCCAGATCACCAGGTCGGCCCACTTGCCGACCTCGACGCTGCCGACCTCGTGGCTGACGCCGTGCGCGATCGCCGGATTGATCGCCAGCTTGGCGACGTAGCGCTTCACGCGGCCGTTGTCGTGGCGGTCGCTGTCGCCGGGCAGCTGTCCGCGCTGCTGCTTCATCTTGTGCGCGGTCTGCCAGCAGCGCAGCACCACCTCGCCCACCCGGCCCATGGCCTGCGAGTCCGAGCTGAACATGCTGATCGCGCCCAGGTCATGCAGGATGTCCTCGGCCGCGATCGTCTCCTTGCGGATGCGGCTCTCGGCGAAGGCCAAATCCTCCGCGATCGCGGGGTCCAGGTGGTGGCACACCATCAGCATGTCGACGTGCTCGTCGAGCGTGTTGATCGTGTAGGGCCGCGTCGGATTGGTCGAGCTCGGCAGCACGTTGGCCTCGCCGACGACCTTCAGGATGTCCGGCGCATGGCCGCCGCCGGCGCCCTCCGTGTGGAAGGTGTGGATGGTGCGGCCCTTGAAGGCGGCCACCGTGTCCTCGACGAAACCGCTCTCGTTGAGCGTGTCGGTGTGGATGGCGACCTGCGTGTCGGTGACTTCGGCCACGTCCAGGCAGTTGGAGATCGCCGCCGGCGTCGTGCCCCAGTCCTCGTGCAGCTTCAGGCCGATCGCGCCGGCCTCGATCTGTTCGACCAGGCCTTCAGGCCGGCTCGCGTTGCCCTTGCCGAGGAAGCCCAGGTTCATCGGGAACGCATCGGCGGCCTGCAGCATGCGCTCGATGTGCCACGGCCCCGGCGTGCAGGTGGTCGCGAAGGTGCCGGTCGCGGGACCGGTGCCGCCGCCCAGCATCGTGGTCACGCCGCTGGCCAGCGCTTCCTCGATCTGCTGCGGGCAGATGAAGTGAATGTGCGAATCGATCGCGCCGGCGGTGACGATCGCGCCCTCGCAGGCGATGACCTCGGTGCCCGGGCCGATGACGATGTCCACGCCCGGCTGCGTGTCCGGGTTGCCGGCCTTGCCGATCGCGACGATGCGGTGGTCCTTCAGGCCGATGTCGGCCTTGACGATGCCCCAGTGGTCGAGGATCAGCGCGTTGGTCATCACCGTGTCCACGGCGCCCTGCGCGCGCGTGCGCTGAGACTGCGCCATGCCGTCGCGGATGGTCTTGCCGCCGCCGAACTTCACTTCCTCGCCGTAGCCGCCGGCGCTCAGGGTCAGGTCCTGCTCGACCTCGATGACGAGCGCCGTGTCGGCCAGCCGCACGCGGTCGCCGACGGTGGGGCCGAACATCTCGGCATAGGCGCGTCTGCCAATGCGGGCCATCAGAGCGCTCCCTGGATCAGGCCGCGGAAGCCCCAGACCTCGCGGCTGCCGGCGTAGTCGACCAGCTCGACGGTGCGCTGCTGGCCGGGCTCGAAGCGCACGGCGGTGCCGGACGCGATGTTCAGGCGCATGCCGCGCGCGGCTTCGCGGTCGAAGACCAGCGCGCCGTTGGTCTCGGCGAAGTGGTAGTGCGAGCCGACCTGGATGGGCCGATCCGCGCCGTTGACCACGGTCAGCGTCAGCGTGCGGCGGCCCGGGTTGAGCAGGAGTTCGCCGTCGTCGACCAGCAGTTCGCCGGGCGTCATGCGACCACCATGCGGGCGAGCAGTCCCAGGCCCAGCAACGCGATGGCGCCACCCGCCGCGCGCGACCAGACCGGCGCGAGCGAACGCAGCGTCATCCCGAGGGCGAGACCGCCCGCATGCAGCAGCGCGGTCGCGACGACCATACCGGCGAGCGCGGCGCCGCCCTGCAGCTCGGCGCCGTGCGCCAGGCCGTGGAAGACCGCGAAAGCCCCGACGAGCGCGGCCGACATCGTCGCGCCGAGGCGCCAGCGCGCGGCGGCGACCAGTCCCAGCACCAGAACCGACGCGGCGACCATCGGCTCAACACCTGGCACCCGCAGTCCTTCGTCGCCCAGCGCAAGGCCGAGCAGCGCGCCCGCCAGCAGCAGGCCCGCGAACGCGATCGGCGCGGCCAGCATGCGGCGGCCGGTCTGCGTCAGCGCGCTCCACAGGCCGACGGCCAGCATCGCGGCCAGGTGGTCGAGGCCGGTGAACGGATGGGTGAAGCCTTCACCGAAGGCGGCCCCGGCGCTCTGCGTCCCGTGGTCATGCAGGCTGCCGTCGCCGGTGTGGGCGAAGACGAAGACAGGCAGCACGGCGGCGACGGTCAGGGCCAGCGCCTGGAGGGCGGTCACGGCGGCGTCGGCGAAGGACGCGGGAAGGAGTCGTGCGGTCATCGCGGTCCTCTGGGGAATCAATGGATCAATGAATCGGGGGCTCGGTGCTCGTGCTCGCGCTCGTGCTCAAGGCTGGTCGTCGGGGATCCGGGATCAGGGAATCGGCTGGTGGACGGTGACGAGCTTGGTGCCGTCGGGGAAGGTGGCTTCGACCTGGATGTCGGGGATCATTTCGGGCACGCCGTCCATGACGTCGTCGCGGGTGAGGAGCTCGCGGCCTTCCTTCATCATCTGGGCGACGGTCTTGCCGTCGCGGGCGCCTTCCATGACGGCGGCGCTGAGGAAGGCGACGGCTTCCGGATAGTTGAGCTTCAGACCTCTGGCCTTGCGCCGCTCGGCGAGCAACGCGGCGGTGAAGATCAGCAGCTTGTCTTTTTCGCGGGGCGTCAATTCCATGGTCCTGCTGCTCTAGCAAGCCCCATGCCGGTGCAAAGGGACACGCGGACTGCTTCACTGCCACGGCCGCTGGCCCTCACCCGTGCCCTCTCCCGCAAGCGGGAGAGGGAGTCGTTGCACCGAGTGTTGCGCGCTTCCGCCAGCGAGAGAGGGAGCAAGAAGCCCAGGCGCCGCGATGAGAGCCGGTCGGACTCCCTCTCCCGCTTGCGGGAGAGGGCGGGGGTGAGGGCCAGCGGACTCGGCAGTGCGGGCATGTTTCATGCAGTTCTCAACTGCCCCATGGACGCTCCGCTCCCCTCCCAAGACGCCCCGCAGCACATCATCAAGCTGCGGCGGGACTACAACGCCTGGGTGGCGCGGGAGACGCTGGAGGACTACGCGCTTCGCTACACGCCGCACCGTTTCCGGCGCTGGTCGACCTGGCGCGTGGCCAACACGGCTTTCGGCGCGGCGTCCTTCCTGATCCTGGAGGCGGTCGGCGCCACGCTGCTGCTGCATTACGGCTGGACCAACGCCGCGCTGGCGATCCTGGCGACCGGACTGGTCATCTTCCTGGCCGGCCTGCCGATCAGCGTCTACGCGGCGCGCCACGGCGTCGACATGGACCTGCTGACGCGCGGCGCGGGCTTCGGCTACATCGGCTCGACGCTGACCTCGCTGATCTACGCGAGCTTCACCTTCATCTTCTTCGCGCTCGAGGCGGCGGTGATGGCCTATGCGCTGGAGCTGGCGCTCGACATCCCGCCGCAGTGGGGCTACCTGATCTGCGCCGTGGTGGTGATCCCGCTGGTGACGCACGGCATCTCGGCGATCAGCCGGCTGCAGCTGTGGACCCAGCCGCTCTGGCTGGCGCTGCTGGTGCTCCCCTTCGCCTGGGTCGGATGGCTTCACCCTGGTGCGTTCGACGGCATCACGACCCAGGTTGGGTCGCAATCGGGCACGGCCGCCTTCGACGTGCACGCCTTCGGTGCGGCGCTGACCGTCGGGGTGGCGCTGATCACCCAGATGGGCGAACAGGCCGACTACCTGCGCTTCATGCCCCGCCAGACCCCGGAGAACCGGCTCCGCTGGTGGGCCGCCGTGCTGGCCGGCGGACCGGGCTGGATCGTGCTGGGCGTGCTGAAGATGCTGGGCGGCGCGCTGCTGGCCTACCTCGCGGTCAGCCACGCGGTGCCCGCCGAGCGCGCCGTCGATCCCAACCAGATGTACCTCGCCGCCTACGAGTACGTGTTCCCGCAATACGGCTGGGCGGTCGCGGTGACGGCACTGTTCGTCGTCGTCTCGCAGCTCAAGATCAACGTCACCAATGCCTACGCGGGCTCGCTGGCGTGGAGCAACTTCTTCTCGCGCCTGACGCACAGCCATCCGGGCCGCGTCGTCTGGGTGGTGTTCAACACGCTGATCGCCTTCATGCTGATGTCGATGAACGTGTTCGAGGCGCTCGGGCATGTGCTCGGCCTCTACGCCAACATCGCCATCGCCTGGATCATGGCCGTCGTCGCGGACCTGGTGATCAACAAGCCGCTGGGCCTGTCGCCGCCGGGCATCGAGTTCAAGCGCGCCCACCTCTACGACGTCAATCCGGTCGGCGTCGGCGCGATGGCACTGGCGTCGGTGCTGTCGGTGGCGGCGCACCTCGGCACGATGGGCGCGCTGGCGCAGGCGTGGTCGGCGGCGATCGCGATGGTGACGGCGCTGGTCACCGCGCCCTTGATCGCGTGGGCGACGAAGGGGCGCTACTACCTCGCGCGGCCGTTGGCGGAGATCCAGGCCGCGGGATGCCAGACGGAGACCGCGGACGGCGTGCGCCGCTGCGTCATCTGCGAGCGCGACTACGAAGGCCCCGACATGGCGCACTGCCCGGCCTACCGCGGGCCGATCTGCTCGCTGTGCTGCACGCTGGACGCGCGCTGCGGCGACCTGTGCAAGCCGCACGCGAGCCTGTCCGCGCAATGGACGGCCGCCCTGCGCCGCGTGCTGCCGCGGCGCAGCTGGCGCTACATCGACACCGGCCTGGGCCACTACCTGCTGCTGATGCTGGTGATCACGCCGCTGCTGGCGACGCTGTTCGGGCTGCTCTATCACCAGCAGCTGCAGCAGCTGCCGCTGATCGACGCCGCCGCGCAGGACGCGCTCCGCGCCAGCCTCAAGGCAGGGATGCTGAAGGCCTTCTTCGCGCTGCTGCTCGTGGCGGGAACGGTCGCCTGGTGGCTGGTGCTGGCGCACCAGAGCCGCGTGGTCGCGCAGGAGGAATCGATGCGGCAGACGCAGGCGCTGATGCGCGAGATCGCTTCCCACCGCCGCACCGACGAGGCGCTGCAGGGCGCGCGCCTGCAGGCCGAGCGCGCGCAGGCCGCGGCCGAGGCCGCCAACCAGGCCAAGAGCCGCTACATCAGCACCATCAGCCACGAGCTGCGCACGCCGCTGAACAGCATCCTCGGCTACGCGCAGCTGATGGCGGCGGACGCCTCGCTGCCGCCGCAGCGACGGCAGGCGGTGCAGGTCATCAAGCGCGGCGGCGAGCACCTGATGCAACTGATCGACGGCACGCTGGACATCGCGCGGATCGAGGCCGGCCGGCTGAGCCTGGAGCCGGCGCCGGTGCGCTTCGACGAGCTGCTGCGGGAGCTGGCCGACATGTTCGAGCCGCAGGCCGCGGCGAAGGGCCTGCGCTTCCGCTTCGAGCCACAAGGAACGCTGCCCGAGTGGGTGCGCGCGGACGAGCAGCGCCTGCGCCAGATCCTGATCAACCTGCTGGGCAACGCGATCAAGTTCACCAGCGAGGGCGAGGTCACCCTGCGCGTGCGGCACGGTCGCGAGATGGCGACGCTGGAGATCGCCGACACCGGCCCCGGCATGGACGCGGCGGAGCTGGCGCGCATCTTCGAGCCCTTCGCCCGCGGAACGGGTCGCACCAGCGGCGCCGGCGGCGCGCCGGGCGCGGGGCTGGGGCTGACGATCTCCAAGATGCTGACCGCGCTGATGGGCGGCGAGATGTCGGCGACCAGCGAGCCCGGCCGCGGCTCGACCTTCCGCGTGAGGCTGTTCCTGCCCGAGCTGCACGGCCGCATCTGGGACACGCCGCGCATGCGCCGCGCGGCGAAGGAGCGGCTCGGCCTGGACGGCGTCTCGCCGCGGGTGCTGATCGTCGACAACGAGTCGGACGACCGGCAGTTGCTGACGGCACTGCTGGAGCCGCTCGGCTTCACCGTGCGCGACGCATCGAGCGGGCATGACGCGCTGGATCTCGTCGCCGCCGGCTGGGTGCCGGACGCGGTGCTGATGGACCTGGCGATGCCCGGCATCGACGGCTGGGAGACGATACGGCGGCTGCGGCGGATGCTGGGCGACCAGGGCGTGAATGCGCCGGCGGTGGCAGTGGTGTCCGCCAACGCGTTCGAACGCGGTCAGGACAACGATGCCGGCATCGCCGCGCGCGACTTCATCCTGAAGCCGGTCCGCCACGAGCTGCTGCTGGACTGGCTCACCGAGCAGCTGTCGCTGTCCTGGCGCGTCGGCCCCGAGCGCGCCACGGCCGATCCGCAGCCCGCGCCCGAACCGGTCGAGGTACCGCCGGCCGAGCGCTTGTCCGGCCTGCGCGAGGCGTTGCAGCTCGGCTACTACCGCGGCGTGCTGCAGCAGCTCGACGCGATCGAAGCGGCCGACGCCGTGTGGCGCCCCTTCTGCGAAGCCCAGCGCGCGCTGGCGCGGCAGTTCCAGTTCGAAGCGATGCTGCGGGCCCTGGCGCGCAGCGAGAACCCCGCGTGAGCGCGGCCATGACGACGCCCGCGATCCCCGTGGATGTGTCCGGGACAGATGTTGGACGACCTGCGATGAACTCTCCGCTTCCCTCCGCCGTGGCCGCGCTGCTGGACCAGCAGCAAGGCGATCGTGTCTTGATGGTGGACGACGTGCCGGACAACCTGTCGCTGCTGCACGATGCGCTCGACGAGCACGGCTACGTCGTGCTCGCGGCGACCAGCGGCGAGGCCGCGCTCGCCTGCGTGCAGCAGGGCCGGCCCGACATCGTGCTGCTGGACGCGATGATGCCCGGCATGGACGGTTTCGAGGTCGCGCGGCGGCTGAAGGCCGATCCGTCGACGGCGCACATCCCGATCATCTTCATGACGGGGCTGACGGAGACCGAGCATCTGGTCGCCGCGCTGCAGGCCGGCGGTGTCGACTACGTGACCAAGCCGCTGGACCCCCGCGCGGTTTTGGCGCGCATGCAGGTCCACCTGCAAGGGGCGCGGCAGGCGCGGCA
Source organism: Roseateles sp. GW821-FHT09G09 (assembly GCF_059415965.1). Classification (NCBI taxonomy): domain Bacteria; kingdom Pseudomonadati; phylum Pseudomonadota; class Betaproteobacteria; order Burkholderiales; family Sphaerotilaceae; genus Roseateles; species Roseateles sp. GW821-FHT09G09. Next base: position 106,684 of record NZ_JBWKOG010000008.1, read on the forward strand.
GACGCGCCAGGCGCTGGACGCCTTCGGCTACGCGAGCATCGCGGTGCGCGCGTCCTCGGGCCGGCTGCTGTGGCAGACGCCGCTGGCGCGCGAGCTGCTGCAGCTCTACTACGGCACGATCGCGCCGCAGACGCCGGCGCCGGTGCTGGCGTGGCTGCGCAAGACGCTCGATGAGATGGCGGCCCACACGCCCGCCGACGGCCTGCCGCCGCAGGAGCCGGCGCGGCTGTGCGCCGAACTGGGCGCACGGCGCCTGAGCTTCCGGTTGCACCACTGCATCGGCGGCGAGGACACGCCCGGCGTGGGCGTGGGCGTGGGCGCGGCCGCCGGCGGCGACTGGCTGATCGTGATGCGCGAGGTCTCGGACGTCGCGGTGATCCGCTCGCTGGGCTTGGCCTTCAGCCTGACGGCGCGCGAGGCGGAGGTGCTCTACTGGGTCGTGAAGGGCAAGATCAACCGTGACATCGGCGAGATCCTCGGCGCCAGCCCCGCGACGGTGAAGAAACACCTGGAGCGCATCCACGCCAAGCTCGGCGTGGAGACCCGCACCGCGGCCGCGTCGATGGCGCTCACGCGGGTGAGGGAGATGCATCCGCAGTGGGAGGTGTGAGGGTTTGGGTGGAGAGGGGGGCCCAAGCCCCTCATCGCGCATCGACAATTTCTTGCAACTCATAATGTTGCATGAAATCCAACAGCCAGCTGTCCGACGTCCTCCACGTGCTGCTGCACATGGCCGAGGGCGACGGCCCCGCCACGTCCGAATCGCTCGCCGCCGCGATGCAGACCCACCCCGTCGTCCTGCGCCGCCTGATGGGCGGCCTGCGCGAGGCGGGCTTCGTCGCCTCCGCGAAGGGTCACGGCGGCGGCTGGGTGCTGTCCTGCCCGCTCGATCGCCTCACCCTGCGCGACGTGCATGACGCACTCGGCAGCCCGTCGCTGGTGTCGCTCGGCTTCCGCGAGGAACACCCGGCGTGCCTCGTCGCCCGCGCCGTCAACGACGCGCTCGGCAACGCCGTGCAAGAGGCCGAAGCGGTCCTGCTGAAGCGGCTCGGCGCGGTGACGCTGGCCACGCTGGCCCGCGACTTCCATCAGCGCATGGGCGAACTCGGTCAGGCGCCTCATCGACTCGAGGAGCATCACCATGAAGATTGATTTCGCCGTCATCGGCGGCAGCTATGCTGGCATGGCCGCGGCCCTTCAACTGGCGCGCGCGCGTCGGCAGGTCCTCGTGGTCGACGCGGGGCAGCGACGCAATCAGTGCGTCGACGACCACGACGGCGAAGCGCACGGCTTCCTGACGCAGGACGGCCGCGCGCCCGGCGCGATCGCCGAGGAAGCCCGCCGTCAGTTGCGGCTCTATCCGACCGTGCAATGGATGGCCGGGCTTGCCGACGACGCCCGCGTGGCGCCGGACGGCCGGCTGGAGTTCCGCGTCGGCGACGTCGCGGTCAGCGCCGGGCGGCTGATCCTCGCCACCGGCGTCCGCGATGAACTGCCGCCCGTGCCCGGCCTCGCCGAGCGCTGGGGACGCAGCGTCTTCCATTGCCCGTACTGCCACGGCTACGAGCTGGACCAGGGACGGATCGGCATCGTCGCCGCGTCACCGCTGGCCCAGCACCACGCGAGGATGCTGCCCGACTGGGGCGTGCCGACGCTGTTCCTGAACGGCGCCTACGAGCCCAGCGCCGAGGATCTCGACGACTTCGCCCGCCGCGGCACGCGCGTCGAGCCGACGCCGATCGCCCGCATCGACGGCTTCGCCGACGTCGTGCTGCAGGACGGCCGGACGTTGACGATGGAGGGCCTCTTCACCCAGCCGCGCACGACGCCGTCCAGCACCATCGCCGCGCAACTCGGCTGCACGATGGAAGACGGACCGATGGGGCCTTTCGTCAAGGTCGGTCCGATGCAAGACACCAGCGTGCCGAACGTCTTCGCCTGCGGCGACGCGGCCCGCGCGGCCGGCAGCGTCACCCTCGCCGTGTCCGACGGCGCGATGGCCGGCCTCGGCGCGCATCGGTCGACGATGTTCTGAATCGGGACCGGTCGCGCCCCTGCGGGGCGCACAACGACAACGGCGCCCGCGAGGGGCGCCGTCCAGCTCAGGCGAAGCGACCGGTCAGGCCAGCTTGCCGTGGCAGCTCTTGAACTTCTTGCCGCTGCCGCAGGGGCACGGGTCGTTGCGTCCGACGTGGCCCCACTCGGCCGGCACGGCCTCGGTCCCGCCGGCGATCGGCGCGGCGTCCTGCGACACCGAGCCATCCTCGTTCGGATGCGTGTAGGTCACGTTGCCGACGTTCTCGGCGCGCTGCTCGATCGCGTCGGCGGCGGCCGTGGCCTCTTCCTGCGACTGGATGCGCACGTTCAGCAGCACGCGGGTCACTTCCAGCTTCACCGCGTCCAGCAGTTGCGAGAACAGCTCGAAGGCCTCGCGCTTGTATTCCTGCTTCGGATTCTTCTGGGCGTAGCCGCGCAGGTGAATGCCCTGGCGCAGGTAGTCCAGCGAGGCCAGATGCTCGCGCCAGTGCTGGTCGATGCTCTGCAGCAGGACCATGCGCATGAAGGGCGTGAACTGCTCCAGGCCGACGCGGTCCAGCTTGTCCTGGAAGGACGCGTCGCCCGCCTTCAGCACGGCGTCCAGCACGTCCTCGTCGGTCAGCGTCTCGCTCTTCCTGAGCATGTCGCCCAACGGGACCTCCAGCTTCCACTCGTCGCGCAGCACGCGCTCCAGCGCGGCCAGATCCCACTGCTCTTCCAGCGATTCCTCGGGCACGAAGCCGCGGACCACGTCCGTCAGCGTGCCCTTGCGCAGGTGGGTGATCTGGTCGAGCACCTCCTGCGCCTCGAGGATTTCGTTGCGCTGCTGGTAGATGACCTTGCGCTGGTCGTTCGACACGTCGTCGTACTCGAGCAGCTGCTTGCGGATGTCGAAGTTGCGGGCCTCGACCTTGCGCTGCGCGCTCTCGATCGAGCGCGTGACGATGCCCGCCTCGATCGCCTCGCCTTCGGGCATCTTGAGCCGGTCCATGATCGCGCGCACGCGGTCGCCGGCGAAGATGCGCATCAGTTGGTCGTCCAGCGACAGGTAGAAGCGCGACGAGCCCGGGTCGCCCTGGCGGCCCGAACGGCCGCGCAGCTGGTTGTCGATGCGGCGGCTCTCGTGACGTTCGGTCGAGATCACGCGCAGGCCGCCGGCGGCCTTCACCTGCTCGTGCAGCTTCTGCCATTCGGCCTTCAGCGCGGCGATCTTCGCGAGCTTGTCGGACTCGGACAGCGCCTCGTCGTTCTCGATGGCTTCGACGTCCTTCTCGATGCTGCCGCCCAGCACGATGTCGGTGCCGCGGCCGGCCATGTTGGTCGCGATCGTGATCACGCCCGGACGACCGGCCTGCGTGATGATGTCGGCCTCGCGGGCGTGCTGCTTGGCGTTCAGCACCTGGTGCGGCAACTTCGCCTTGGTCAGCAGCTCGGAGACCATCTCCGAATTCTCGATCGAGGTCGTACCCACCAGAACCGGCTGGCCGCGCTCGTGGCAGTCGCGGACGTCCTGCGTGACGGCGTCGTACTTCTCCTTGGTCGTCTTGTAGACCAGGTCCAGCTCGTCCTTGCGCACCGTCGGCCGGTTCGGCGGGATCACCACGGTCTCGAGGCCGTAGATCTCCTGGAACTCGTAGGCTTCGGTGTCGGCCGTGCCGGTCATGCCCGACAGCTTGCCGTACATGCGGAAGTAGTTCTGGAAGGTGACCGAGGCCAGCGTCTGGTTCTCCGCCTGGATCTGCACGCCTTCCTTGGCCTCGACGGCCTGGTGCAGGCCGTCGCTCCAGCGGCGGCCCGTCATCAGGCGGCCGGTGAACTCGTCGACGATGATGACTTCGCCGTTCTGCACGACGTAGTTGGTATCGCGGTGATACACGTGGTGGGCGCGCAGCGACGCGTACAGGTGGTGCATCAGCGTGATGTTGGCGGCGTCGTACAGCGACGCGCCCTCGGCCAGCAGGCCGGCCTGGCCCAGCAGGCGCTCGGCGTTCTCGTGACCTTCCTCGGTCAGGTAGATCTGGTGCGACTTCTCGTCGACGGTGAAGTCGCCCGGCTCGATCACGCCCTCGCCGGTGCGGGGATCCAGTTCACCGATCTGGCGCTTGAGCTGCGGCGAGACCGCGTTGATCGCCACGTACATCTGGGTGTGGTCTTCGGCCTGGCCGGAGATGATCAGCGGCGTGCGGGCCTCGTCGATCAGGATGGAGTCCACCTCGTCGACGATCGCGTAGGCCAGGCTGCGCTGCACGCGGTCGCGCACCTCGTAGACCATGTTGTCGCGCAGGTGGTCGAAGCCGTATTCGTTGTTGGTGCCGTAGGTGACGTCGGCGTTGTAGGCGGCCTGCTTCTCCTCGCGCCCCAGGCCGGAGTAGTTGATGCCCACGGTCAGGCCGAGGAAGCGGTACAGGCGACCCATCCACTCGGCGTCGCGACGGGCCAGGTAGTCGTTGACCGTCACGACGTGCACGCCCTTGCCGGTCAGCGCGTTGAGGTAGACCGGCAGCGTCGCCATCAGCGTCTTGCCTTCGCCGGTGCGCATTTCAGCGATCTTGCCGGCGTTCAGGACCATGCCGCCGATCAGCTGCACGTCGAAGTGGCGCATCTTGAGGACGCGCTTGCTGCCCTCGCGGCAGACGGCGAACGCCTCGGGCAGGATGTCGTCGACGGTCTCGCCATTGGCGATGCGCTGCTTGAACTCCTCGGTCTTCGCGCGCAACTGCTCGTCGCTCAGGCCCTCGAACTGCGGTTCCAACGCGTTGATGCGCTCGACGTCCTTGCGATAGGTCTTGAGCAGGCGCTCGTTGCGACTGCCGAAAATCTGGGTCAAAAGCTTGGGCAACATGCGGCTTTTTGAAGTTCTGTGGAGGGCCCGGTCGACCGGGCCTGAACGCCCGGCGGACCGCCTCGTGGGCGGCCTGGTGAGGGCAGCGCCGCGCGACCGGTGCACATGAGGCCGGGGGCCTCGGGTTGCAAGCGTCTGCGCGGAGAAAAACCGGCGGAGTTTAGCACCCGCCCCCCGGTAGCCCGGGGCGGCGCAGCCTGTGCCGGACCGGCGGCGGACTCCGGCCGACGCCGGGTTTCCGAGCGGCAGGACTACACTGCCGCCCCATGGCCACCCGCTATCTGCCCCCTCGCGCCAAGCCCGACGCGCCCGACCCGCTGGACTTCGGCCGGGCCATGTCGCAGCACGGCGTGCTGGCCCGGCTGGGGCAACAGCTGGCGCTGTCGCAACGTCATCTGGCGGCGGTGAGCGTCGCGCTGCCGGGCGCGATGAAGCGCTTCGTCCAGGCCGGCACGCTCGATGACCAGGGGTGGACGCTGGTGGCCGACAACGCCGCCATCGCCGCCAAGCTGCGGCACCTGCAGCCAACCCTGCTGCGCCTGCTGCGCGAGGAAGGCCTGCTGCTCGAGGGCGAGCTGCGGATCCGTGTCAGGCAGTCCTGACGCGCCCGCCGGCCCGACGCCGACTCCACCAGGTCCACCAGGTCCACCAGGAAAAAAGGGACCGCCGCGGCGGTCCCTTTCGCTTGTCCCTGTGGGGGTCAGTCCTTGCGGCGCAGGCGGCGCGCGCCGCCCAGCCCGGCCAGCGCGATCGCGGCCAGGGCCAGCGTCGCCGGTTCCGGCACATCGTTCTGCTGGGCGCCTTCGACGTTCAGGATGTCGAAGGCCCACAGCGCGTTGCGCTCACGGCCGCCGGCATCGCAGAACACGCCGTTGGCGCACTTGCCGTTCAGGAAGTTGGGGTTGCCGTCGTAGGTGAAGCCGTTGGACAGGTTGGGGCCGAGCGCGAAGTTGTCGAACTGCATGACCGCGACCGTGTAGACGCCGGCGCCCAGCGTCAGGTCCAGGCAGGTGTCCCAGCGCTGACCGCCCGCGGGATCGGGGTTCACCGCACTGCCGCCGCAGGTGCCGGGCGTGCTGCTGACGGCATCGTCGTTCTGGCCGACCAGGACGCCGCTGGCATTGAACAACGCCAGGATCGGGTCGAAGCCGCCGGCCGCGACGACGTTGCCGTTGGACTGCGTGCCGCCCGCGTAGCTGTAGGTGATCAGGCGGACCGCCGACGAGCCGTTTGCCGTGAAGGTGAAGGTCTGGACGTCGTTGGCCTGCGCGAAGCTGCCGGCGAACGAGAAGTTGGTCGGTGCCGCGTGGGCGACGGCGGAGAGGCCGAGGGCGGCGACGGCGGCCAGGGCGGCGACACCGCGACGGAACAAGCTGTGCATGAGGTTTCCCGTGAAAGCCGGCGTGTGGAGGTGAACCGGCGGGTTGGACACGGGGGCGGCCAGAGCAAACCCTATGCCACAACTGATTCCTCTTTGAAATCAATCACGTACAGATGGTTACGTGAGCGAAGTCACACAAGTGTCAAGCCGGGCGACACCGCCTTTTGGGGGTGTCCGGCTCCAATCCGCACGCCAGGGATGGGGACAGAAAGACCGAAGCCCCGGCTCGTCGGTGACGAAACGGGGCTTCGGAACAGGCTGGGCGCCTGCGTGTTCGATGGTGCCGGCTATCGGATTCGAACTGATGACCTACCGCTTACAAGGCGGTTGCTCTACCAACTGAGCTAAGCCGGCACAAGGAAAACTGAGCACCGCAGAAGCTGCGGCGCGGGCTGCATTCTAGACGCAGCTTCGAGGGGTCCGCAGCGAAAAACCGCCCTTCCCCCGCAACACTTGCCCCCGCATCTGGACGGGGTTCAAACGATCACTTGATGCGCTTGAGCGCCGGGCGACCGCCCGACGGACCCGCGCCCGGATCGTCGTCCTCCGGCGGCGTCGTCGGCGTCGTCGTCGTGGCCGCAGGGGCGACCGGCTCCGGCTTGGGCTCGGCCTGCGGCGCACCGCCGCCACTGTTGCCGCCGCCACCGTTCGCATCCGACGCCAGGCGCAATCCTCGCGGCGCGCTCGGCGCCGGCTGGCGCGTGGCGGCGTCTTCCGGACTCGGCGGCGGGAAGGCCATGCCCTGGCCGTTCTCGCGCGCGTAGATCGCGACCACGTGATCGACCGGCACGATGATCTCGCGCGCCACGCCACCGAACCGGGCCTTGAACTGGATCAGTTCATTGCCCAGGTCCAGATTGCTGGTCGCATCGAAACCGACGTTGAGCACGATCTCGTTGTTGCTCACGTACTCCATCGGCACCTGGACCGTGCGATCCACGTGCACCGCGACATAGGGCGTGAACCCGTTGTCCGTGCACCACTCGTGCAGGGCGCGGATCAGGTACGGCCGCGTCGAGCTGGCGGCGAGACCGCCGCCGTCCTTGCTGTCATCCATGGGGAGGCAGTGTATTACTTGCGCATCACCTTCTCGGACGGCGTCAGCGCCTCGATGTAGGCCGGACGCGAGAAGATCCGCTCCGCGTACTTCAGCAGCGGCACGGCGTTCTTCGACATGTCGATGCCGTAATAGTCCAGGCGCCACAGCAGCGGCGCGATCGCGACGTCCAGCATCGAGAAGTCGTCGCCCAGCATGTACTTGTTCTTCAGGAAGATCGGCGCCAGCTGCGTCAGGCGGTCGCGGATCTGCGAACGCGCTTTCTCCAGCTGCTTCTCGGTCGGCTTGACGGCCTGGCCGCGGTTCTCCAGCACGTTGACGTGGGCGAACAGTTCCTTCTCGAAGTTGAACAGGAACAGGCGCACGCGGGCACGGGCCACCGGGTCGCCGGGCATCAGCTGCGGATGCGGGAAGCGCTCGTCGATGTACTCGTTGATGATGTGCGACTCGTACAGGATGAGGTCGCGTTCGACGAGGATGGGCACCTCGTTGTACGGGTTCATCAGCGCGATGTCTTCGGGCTTGGCGAACAGGTCGACGTCACGGATCTCGAAGTCCATGCCCTTCTCGAACAGCACGAACCGGCAACGGTGCGAGTAGGGGCAAGTGGTTCCGGAATAAAGCACCATCATGGCAGTGGACTCCTGATCGAAGCCTCTCGGCTTCATCGATTTCTACAAACAACACAGTTCAACGCCGGCGCGGTCAAAAGACCGAACAGACAAACGACAACGCAGTGGGGGCCTGTTCGGCGCCCCACTGCGCTTGAGGACCCGGCCCTCGGCCGAGTCATCGGTTCTTACTTGATGTCCTTCCAGAAGGAGGCATTCAAGCGCCAGGCGAACACGGTGAACCCCAGCAGGAACAGCACCACGACGATGCCGAGCCGGAAACGCGTCCCTTGCGCCGGTTCGCCCATCCATTGGAGATAGGCGACCAGGTCGGCAACGGACTCGTCGTACTGCTGCGGCGTCATCGTCCCGGGCGTCACCTGTACGAAGTCCTTGAAGACATGCGTGACCTTGTTCGGGTCATGCGGGTCTTTTTCTTCCTCGAACCTGGCGGTGCGGACGCCCTGGAGCTCCCACAGCACATGCGGCATGGCCACGCTGGGGAAAGCGAGATTATTCCATCCCGTGGCCTTGGTTTCGTCCCGGTAGTATTTTCTCAGGTAGGTATAGAGGTAATCCGCCCCTGTTCCCTTGGCGCCGTCGGCCCGTGAACGAGCGATCACGGTGAGGTCCGGCGGCAGTGCGCCGAACCATTCCTTCGCCTGTTTCGGGTCCAGCGAGACCTTCATCGTCTCGCCCACCTTGTCTCCGGCGAACAGCAGGTTGCCCTTGATCTGCTCGTCGGTCAGGCCGATGTCCTTCAGCCGGTTGTAGCGCATGAAACTCGCGCTGTGACAGTTCAGGCAGTAGTTGACGAAGATCTTGGCGCCGTGCTGCAGCGCGGCCAGATCGTTCATCTTGGACGTCGGGAAACGGTCCCACTCGATGCCGCCCTCAGACGCGAGCGCCGTCGACGTCAGGCCCGCGCCCAGGCACAGCGACGTCAGCAGCGTGGCGATGATTTTCTTCATTCGTTCGACTCCGTGACGTTGGCGGTTCAGTGCGGGTGAAACGTGACGCGATCGGGCACCGGCTTGAACTGGCCGGCCCTGCTCCACCACGGCATCAGCAGGAAGAAGCCGAAGTAGTACAGCGTGCCCACCTGCGACACGATCGTTCCCGCATCCGACGGCGGCTTGACGCCCAGGTAGCCCAGCACCAGGAAGAGCAGCACGAAGATCCCGTACAGGTACTTGTGCCAGTCGGGCCGGTAGCGGATCGACTTGACCGGGCTGTGATCCAGCCAGGGCAGGAAGAACAGGATGATGACCGCGCCGCCCATGACGACGACACCCCAGAACTTCGCGTCGAAGGTCAGCAGCAGCGCGATGCCGACGACCGCGCCCACCACCACGATGCCCTTGCCCAGCGTCGACAGCCCGCCGCGCAGCAGCGTGATGACCGCCGACAGCGCGATCACGCCGCACAGCACCTGGACCATGACGTCGGTGGTGGCGCGCAGCATTGAATAGAACGGCGTGAAATACCAGACCGGCGCGATGTGCGGCGGCGTCTTCAGCGGGTCGGCCGGGATGAAGTTGTTGTACTCCAGGAAGTAGCCGCCCAGTTCCGGCGCGAAGAAGATCACCGCCGAGAAGGCCATCAGGAACAGGCCGACGCCGAAGATGTCGTGCACCGTGTAGTACGGGTGGAAGGGGATGCCGTCCAGCGGATGGCCGTCGGCCCCCTTCTTCGCCTTGATCTCCACGCCGTCCGGGTTGTTGGATCCCACCTCGTGCAGCGCGATGATGTGCGCGACGACCAGGCCCAGCAGCACCAGCGGCACCGCGATCACGTGGAAGCTGAAGAAGCGGTTCAGCGTCGCGTCCCCGACCACGTAGTCGCCGCGGATCAGCAGCGCCAGGTCGTTGCCGACGAAGGGCACCGCGGCGAACAGGTTCACGATCACCTGCGCGCCCCAGTAGGACATCTGTCCCCATGGCAGCAGGTAGCCCATGAAGGCCTCGGCCATCAAGCACAGGAAGATCGCGCAGCCGAAGATCCACACCAACTCGCGCGGCTTGCGGTACGAGCCGTACAGCAGCCCGCGGAACATGTGCAGGTAGACGACGACGAAGAACGCCGACGCGCCCGTCGAGTGCATGTAGCGGATCAGCCATCCCCAGGGGACGTCCCGCATGATGTATTCGACCGACGCGAACGCGAGCGTCGAGTCCGGCTTGTAGTGCATCACCAGGAAGATCCCGGTGACGATCTGGATCACCAGCACCAGCAGCGCCAGAGAGCCGAAGATGTACCACCAGTTGAAGTTCTTCGGAGCGTAGTACTCCGACATGTGCTCCTTGTAGAGCTTGGACGCGGGGAACCGGTTGTCCACCCAGGTCATGAGCTTGACGCCCAAGGGGGCTCCGGCGGGTGCTTCCTTGAATTCAGCCATGTGTAGTCTGCCTCGGTCCTGTTCCTGGGAAGTTAGGCCTTCTTGTCTTCACCGATGATGAGACGGGTGTCCGACAGGAACGCGTAGGGCGGCACCTCGAGGTTGTCGGGCGCGGGCTTGTTCTTGAAGACGCGGCCGGCCATGTCGAAGGTCGATCCGTGGCAGGGGCAGAGGAAGCCGCCATGCCAGTTGTCCGGCAGCGACGGCTGCGGCCCCGACTGGAACTTGTCGCTGGGCGAGCAGCCGAGATGGCTGCAGATGCCCACGACGACCAGGTACTCCTTCTTGCGCGAACGCCATTCGTTCTTGGCGTAGTCGGGGATCGGGAAGGCCTTGCGGTCGGACTGCGGGTCGGCCAGTTCCGGATCGTTGCCCTTGAGCGCGTCGAGCTGCTCCTGGGTCCGGCGGACGATCCACACCGGCTTGCCGCGCCATTCGACGGTCAGCTTCTGACCGGGCGCGAGGCCGCCGATGTCCACCTCGACGGCGGCACCGGCCGCCTTGGCGCGCTCGCTCGGCGCGAAGGTACTGACGAACGGGACGGCGGTGGCCACGCCGCCTACTGCTCCCGCGCAACCGGTCGCAATCAGCCAGGTGCGCTTGCCTTGGTCCACTTGTGGGTCACTCATGAGGGTCCTTACAGGGAACTTCTGATCAGGGGCAACCAAAGATTCTAGGTAAGAAACTTGCGGCGCGCCCCTAGGCGCTCTACCGATGTGCATCGGTGCACCACGTTGACATTTGTCGTGATGCAAACGCCGTTAGGATGCTTGCCCGGAGGCGGAGGGCGACCCCGGGAAAGCGATTGGTAGTGGACGCCTTCGCACACGCGAAGCACAAGGAGCAAGCGATGGGTTTTTTGACCGAATTCCGTGAGTTCGCCGTCAAGGGCAACGTGATGGACCTCGCCGTGGGCGTGATCATCGGCGCAGCCTTCGGCAAGATCGTCGACTCGGTGGTCAAGGACCTGATCATGCCGATCGTCGGCAGGGCGGTGGGGGGGCTGGACTTCAGCAGCTACTTCATCATGCTGTCGGACCCGCCGGCCAACTACGCCGGCCCGATGACCTACGAGGCCCTGACCAAGGCGGGCGTGCCGCTCTTCGCCTACGGCAACTTCCTGACGGTGCTGTTGAACTTCATCATCCTGGCCTTCATCATCTTCATCATGGTGAAGCAGGTGAACCGCCTCAAGCGCGACACCCCCGCCACCCCGGCGGAGCCCGCCGCGACGCCGGAAGACATCCAGCTGCTGCGCGAGATCCGCGACGCGCTGAGGCGTGACAAAGCGTAAAGCTCCTCTCATTCGTCACCTTTTGCGCACAAGCCGGGTCAGCCCCACCCGGACGGGGGATGGCCATCGCCGATACTTGGCGTGTGGTGCGGTCACCACAACGTGCTCGATGCCTCGATGAACCGTCTGAACCCCCACGTCGACGCTGCGCTCCAACGCGTACGCCTCGCGGCGGAACAAGCCGCGGAACGCGGCGCTGAAGGTCTCGGTCTCGCCGCCCTGTCCTCTGGACAGGCCAAGCGGCGGGACGCGCTGCTGTCTGCGCAATTCATTTTCCGCAAGCATCAGGCGCTGTTCTCGCAGCGCTTCGACCAGGCCATGCGCCAGCAGGCGGCCGAAGCGCCGGGCGCCGGCTCCGCCACGCCCGGCCCGGCACGTGCCGGGTCCAAGGCGACGCAGTGGGACGAGCTGTCCCTGATGGACGACGACCAGGTCAACACCCTGGTCGCCACGGATCGCATCGGCCTGGCGCTGGGTCATCAGAGCGAGTGGGAACTGCGCGAGGTCAATTCCTACATGGGCGACATCCCCGGCGTGGACGAGGACCGTCACCCGCTGCGCCCGCAGGCCATCGCCCAGGCGCTGCTCGAAGCCGTGAACGCGGTCACCGACGACCCGGACACGCGCCAGGTCCTGACCGACGAACTCACCCGGGCGCTGTCGCTGGAGATGCGCGCCTGCTACGCCGACGTCGCCGGCCTGTTCCGCAGCCGCGGCCTGCGTCCGCAGGACCTGCGCGTGCGAGGGGTCTCCGGCGCGACGCGGGGTCAGTCCTTGCATGGCGGCACGACCTCGGGCGTGCCCTTGCACGACAGCCGCTACGCGACGCTGCCGGGCGCGCTCCACCCGGCCGTCCATGGCAGCCGCGCTGGCGGGCTGCACAGCGTGGCCGGCGGTTTCCATGGCGCCGGCCCGGAAGGGTATGCGACGACCGGCGGCGGCGCCGGCGGGGGCATGGGCTGGTCCGTCGATCCGCAGCTGATGGACCTGATGCGTCGGCTGGCGATGAGCCCCACGCTCGTCGGTCCCGCGACCGGCGGCGGTCCGCTGCCCGTGAACAGCCAGTGGCAAGGTTGGGACGGCGATCCCGGCAGTCATGTCGACGGCGGTCCGATCGTCCTGCCGCCCAACCTGATCCACCTGCACCGCGACGAACTGCGGCAGGCGGCCAGCGGCTCGCTCGATCACATGGTGATCGACGTGGTGGCCGGCCTGTTCGACCAGATCCTGTCCGACGCCAAGCTGCCGCCGCTGATGGCGCAGCAGATCGCGCGCCTGCAGCTGCCGGTGTTGCGCGCGGCGCTGGGCGACCGCTCCTTCTTCTCCTCGCGCCGGCATCCGGTGCGGCGGCTGGTCAATCGCATCGCGACATTGGCCGCGGCCTACGACGATTTCACCGACGAGCCCGGCAAGTCCTTCCTCGCCCTGGTCCGCGACCTGATCCAGGACGTGGTCAGCGGCGACTTCGACCGCATGGAGCTGTACGAGTCCAAACTCGGCCAGCTCGAGCATTTCATCCAGGACCAGACGGCCCAGACGCTGAAGTCGCAAGGCGACACCGCCGCGCTGCTGGAACGCAAGGAAACCGAGCTTCGCCTGCAGCGCCGCTACATGCAGCAGCTGCAGCAGGCGATGGCCAGCGTGGACATGCGCGACTTCCTGCGCGACTTCCTCACGCAGACCTGGAGCGAGGTGCTGGTGCACGCCTCGCGCCATCCGGACCTGGACGCGGCGCTGGTCGAGCGGCTGCGCAACATGGGCCGCGACCTCGTGCTGTCGGTCCAGCCTAAGACGACGCCGCAGCAGCGCCAGGGCTTCCTCGCCTCGCTGCCGGTGCTGATGCGCACCCTCAACGAGGGCCTGGACCTGATCCGCTGGCCCGAGCCCGAGCGCAAGAAGTTCTTCGCCGAACTGCTGCCCGCGCACGCCGAGTCGTTGAAGGGCCAGGCCCTGAGCCCGCTCGAATACAACCTGCTGGCCAAGCAGCTGGAATCGGTCTTCGGCCTGGCGCCCCCGCGCGAGCAGGACCTCCCGGGACCCGGCGCCGCGCCGCTGGACCTGGACCTGAGCGAGAAGCTCTCCGACGAGGAAGCCCAGCGGCTCGGCCTCATGGAGGACGAGCACGTCGACTGGGACGGCCATGTCGACATCGACCTGGACCTGGGCGCCGACGAACATCAGCCGCTGCAGGCAGTGGACATCAGCATCGACGGCCTGCCCGCCGCAGAGGAAGCCCCGTCACCGCCGTCCGGCGAGTTGCTGATCGATCACCTCCAGATCGGCACCGCCTACCGGATGCATCGCGACGGCGACTGGATCAAGGTCCGGCTGGCCCACATCAGCGGCACGCGCAGCTTCTTCATCTTCACCCACGGGACGAAGCATCAGGAGACGCTGACGATGACCTCGCGCATGCTGCACAAGCTGTGCGAGGCGGGGCGCTTGCGGGCGTTCGAACACGCCCACCTGCTGGAGCGCGCCACGGCGCGGGCGCGGCAGCAACTGGCCGCGCTGGGCGCCAAGCACTGAGCGGCCCCGGCACCGCGACCGGTGGCGGGCCCGACGTCGGCGCCTGGACTTACAGCTTGCGCGGCTCGCGGAAATCGACCGGCAGGTCGTCGCTGGTCTTCATGCGCATCAGCACGACGTATTCACCCTCGACGGGCTTGCCGTTCACTTCCTGCGGCTTGAAGCGCCACTGCTCCATCGAGGCGCGCCCATAGCGCCGCAACGACTCGGGCATGCCCGCCGGCATCTCGACGTTCATCTGCATGCAGGTGCCGTCGATACCCACCCGGCAGATCATCTTGAACTCGCCTTCCCAGCCGGCCCTCGACGCGGCGTCCTTGGGATAGGACGCGTAGGCGACCTTCGTCGGGATGGGCACGATCCGCATGGAGCTGATCGCGACCGTCGACTTCGCCTTGTCGACGGTGAGGTAGAGCTCGACGCCGGTGCGGAAGGTGGCGGCTTTCCCGTCCTCCTGACGCGCCGGGATCTTCGCCTTCTGCAGCCGGGCGATCATCTGCTGCCAGAAGGCTGGCGTCTGCGACGCTTCGTCGATCGGCGTGACCTCCTTGGCCTGCCCGTTCTCGTCGAACAGCACGTCGAAACTGACGTTCAGCGGCTGCTGCACCTCTTGCGCCGACGCGGCGCCCATGACCCCGAACTGCAGCGCGCCCGCCAGCGCCAGCGCCGCCAGCCGGCCCGGCCGCATCGTCTGTCCTGCTTCCATCTCGAACTCCCCGAATTGATGTGATGCCGAGGATTATCGGCAAGGCCCCGGCGGGAATCCATCGTGCGAATTCCCCATCACGGGGGATGCCTGGCCGGACGGTCCGACTGCCAGATGGACGGTCAGGCCCGCGGCGGTTCAGGTCGACATCGTCCGGGCCATGCGAATCGCCGCCGCCATGCTCGACGGATCGGCACGCCCCGTCCCGGCAATGTCGAACGCGGTGCCGTGATCGGGACTGGTGCGCACCAGCGGCAGGCCCAGCGTCACGTTGACGCCCTCCTCCACGCCCAGGTACTTCACCGGGATCAGGCCCTGGTCGTGCGTCATCGCGACGACGGCGTCGAACTCGCCCGGATGCTTCGGCGGCGCGTGGCGCGCCCGCATGAATACCGTGTCCGGCGCGAACGGGCCGCTCGCATCGATGCCGAGGCTGCGGGCCTGCGCGATCGCCGGCGCGATGTGCTCCATCTCCTCGCTGCCGAACAGTCCGCCTTCTCCCGCATGCGGGTTCAGGCCCGCCACCGCGATGCGCGGCGCGGCGATGCCGGCGCGGCGGAGCGCCGCGTCGGCGATGCGGATCGTCTGCAGCACGCGCCCGGTGGTGATCTGGTCGACCGCCTGGCGCAGCGCGACATGGATCGTCACCAGCACGACCCGGAGTTCCTCGTTGGCTAGCATCATGCGCACCGGCGGCAACCGGCCGTCCGGATCCGCGCACAGCGCCTGCAAGAGCTCCGTATGGCCCGGATGATCGATGCCGCCGGCATGCAGGGCTTCCTTGTGGATAGGCGCCGTCACCAGCGCGCGGGATCGCCCCGCCAGTTGCGCCTGCGTGGCGGCGACGATGCAGCGCGCCGCCGCGGCCCCTGCCTGCGCACTCACGCGGCCCACCGGCTGCGCGAGCAGATCCTGCGGCAGCCCCGCCGGCTGCCACAGGGGCAACGCGTCGGGCGGCGCCGGATCGTCGGCGTGTTCCAGCACCGCCACCGGCAGGCGCAAGCCCATGCAATCCAGCGCGCGCCGGAAGACGCCGACATCGCCGACGAGCCGCAGGTCCGCCCCGCGATCCTGCGCCCAGGCGGCGACGGCGATCTCGGGGCCGATGCCGCAGGCATCGCCCATCGTCAGCAGCACGGGGCGGGAACTCTCGAGGGGGGCGCTCATGCGGGATTGGGGATGTCGATGAACCGGCACTGCAGGCCCAGCTGCTCGGCCACCTGGCGACCCAGGGCCTGCACGCCGTAGCGTTCCGTGGCGTGATGGCCGGCGGCGATGAAGGCCACGCCCGTCTCGGCCGCGTAATGCGCCTGAGGTTCGGAGATCTCGCCGGTGATGAACACGTCCGCGCCGGCGGCGATGGCCGCCTCGAAATAGCCCTGGGCGCCGCCGGTGCACCAGGCGACACGCCTGAGCGGACGGCCGTCGCCGGCGGCCATGACGGTCGCCCGGCCCAGCCGCTGCCCGACGTGCTCGCCCAGCGCCTCCAGCGACTCGAACGCCGCCGGCAGCGCGCCGATGCAGCCCAGGTCCTGCTCGCCGAAGCGGCCTTCGGCCGCCCATCCCAGGTGTTTCGCCAGTTGCGCGTTGTTGCCGAGTTCCGGGTGTGCATCCAGCGGCAGGTGGTAGGCGAACAGGTTGATCTCGTTCGTCAGCAGCCGCGACAGGCGCTGCTTCATCCAGCCCGTCACGCGACCGTCCTGGCCGCGCCAGAACAGCCCGTGGTGGACCAGGATCGCGTCGGCCCCGGCCTCGATGGCGGCGTCGATCAGCGCGAGGCTCGCGGTGACCCCGCACACCAGTTGCCGGATCTGGTCGCGGCCCTCGACCTGAAGGCCGTTCGGCCCATAATCCTTGAAGCGCGTGGGCTCCAGCGTGGCGGCGAGCAGCCGCTCCAGCTCCGTGCGATGTGCCATGACAGGATCTCTCTTGCGTCAAACCTGGCTGATTTTCTCCCAGGCCACCACGGTGGCGCTGGCCGGCTACTTCGTCGTGGCCACGCTCAAGCCCGAATGGCTGCACGAGGCCCCCAAGGTCGTGCCCACGCTGCCCGCCGCGGCCGGCGCTCCGCCGCGCGCGTCGGTGCAGTTCAGCTTCGCGGCGGCGGCCCAGGCGGCGTCGCCGGCGGTCGTCGCGGTGCTGGCCAACAAGCCCGCGCCCAGCCAGCGCGAGATCGACGCCGACCCCTGGCTGCGCTTCCACTTCGGCAAGCGCCCCCAGCAGCAGCGGCCGCAGACCGGCCTGGGATCGGGCGTGATCGTCTCGCCCGAAGGCTACGTGCTGACCAACAACCATGTCGTCGCCGGTGCGACCGAGATCCGCGTGCAGCTCGCCGACGGCCGCGACACGCCGGCACGCCTGGTCGGCACCGATCCGGAGACCGACCTGGCCGTCCTGCGCATCACGCTGCCGCCGCCGCTGCCGGTGATCCATCCGGGCAAGGCCGGCGAGCTGCAGGTCGGCGACGTGGTGCTGGCCATCGGCAATCCCTTCAACGTCGGCCAGACGGTCACCTCCGGCATCATCAGCGCGCTGGGCCGCACCCAGCTCGGCCTGAGCACCTTCGAGAACTTCATCCAGACCGACGCCGCCATCAACCCCGGCAACTCCGGCGGCGCGCTCGTCGACGTGCAGGGGCGGCTGGTCGGCATCAACACGGCGATCTATTCGCGCACCGGCGGCGGCAGCCTGGGCATCGGCTTCGCGATTCCCGTGGACTCCGCCTACCAGGTCCTGGAAGCGCTGGTGAAGGACGGCAAGGTCTCGCGCGGCTGGCTGGGCGTGATCACCGGCGACGTCAACCCGGAGGTCGTCGACACGCTCAAGCTGTCGGTCGACCACGGCGTGCTGGTCAAGGAAGTCTTCAAGGCCAGCCCCGCGGCGAAGGCCGGGCTGGAAGCGGGCGATGTCGTCACCGAGGTGGCCGGTCAGGCCGTGCGCTCGCCGCGCGAGCTCGTCAACGTCGTCGCGGCGCTGAAGCCGGACAGCCAGACGCTGATCGGCGTGCAGCGCGGCAAGGAGTCGCTGAAGCTGCCGCTGCAGGTCGGTCTGAGACAACCGCAGACCACCGACGACGCCGTGCCGGAGTGAGGCGCGACGACTGCCGATCCGCCGCCGAACCCTTGCCGCATCACCGCTGACCGCCGAGACCGCCCTTCCCGCCCCATGGACGACGATCAACTCCTGCGCTACTCGCGCCACATCCTGTTGGACGACATCGGCGTCGAGGGCCAGCAACGCCTGCTGGACGCGCACGTGCTGGTGATCGGTGCCGGCGGCCTGGGGTCGCCCGCGGCGCTGTTCCTGGGCACGGCCGGCGTCGGCCGGATCACGCTGGTCGACCACGACCGCGTCGACGTGACGAATCTCCAGCGCCAGATCGCCCACAGCCTCGCTCGCGTCGACCAGCCCAAGGCCGAATCGGCCGCCGCCGGCATCGCCGCCATCAACCCGGAGCCCCGCGTGCACGCGGTCACCCGGCGCGCCGACGCGGCGCTGCTCGACGAGCTCGTGGCGCAGGCCGACGTCGTGCTGGACTGCACCGACAACTTCCCGACGCGCCACCTCGTCAACGCCGCGTGCGTGAAACACGGCAAGCCGCTGGTTTCCGGCGCGGCGCTGGGCTTCGACGCGCAGTTGAGCGTCTACGACACCCGCAGCCGGACCTTCCCCTGCTACGCCTGCCTGTTCCCCGCCGACCAGCCGCCCGAGGAGCAGCGTTGCGCGGTGATGGGCGTGTTCGCGCCGCTGGTCGGGATCATCGGCAGCATGCAGGCGGCCGAGGCCCTGAAGCTGCTCGCAGGCATGGGCTCGACGCTGCCGGGTCGGCTGCTGATGCTGGACGCGCGCCGCATGGAATGGACCGACCTGAAGGTCGCTCGCGACCCGCGCTGCCCGTGCTGTGGCACGGACTGACCCCGTCGAGGCGATCGAGGGCGACCTCGCGCAACAAACCACCACCCGGCGTCGTGCATGGCGCCGGCGAACGAACGGAAATTAAGTGCCAACGCCCGTAATCTCTCGGGCCATCGAATCATGATCAGAAGCGACAAACTCACCGCCCGCAACTTCCCCTCCGCGCAGGAGGAGGTCGAACAGCAGGCCTCTTTCGAAACGACCTTCGACGCGAATCCGCCCGCCGCCTACCAGCTCGCGTTCACCGACACGGACTTCCTGGTCCGGCCGGAATTGCGCCCGGTGCGCATGCAGCTCGAATTGCTGAAACCGGAGCTGATCCAGCAGGAGCTGAACATCCAGTCGACGGTGGTGATCTTCGGCAGTGCGCGCATCGCCGATAGCGAGTCGGCGCAGGCGGCCGTCGACGCCGCCCGCGCCGCCAAGGACGAGGCCGCCGTGCAGCGCGCCGAGCGTCGCCTGCTGATGAGCGGCTACTACGAGGAAGCGCGCAAGTTCGCCCGGCTGGTCACCGAGACGACCAAGGACTTCGCGCATCCGCTGTACGTCGTCACCGGCGGCGGCCCCGGCATCATGGAAGCGGGCAACCGCGGCGCGCACGAGGCGGGCGGCCGCAGCATCGGACTGAACATCGTCCTGCCGCACGAGCAGCGCCCGAACCAGTACATCACGCCGGAGCTCTGCTTCCGCTTCCACTACTTCGGGCTGCGCAAGATGCACTTCCTGATGCGCTCGGTGGCGCTGGCGGCCTTCCCGGGCGGCTACGGCACGCTCGACGAGCTCTTCGAGACGCTGACCCTGATCCAGACCGGCAAGTGCCGCCGGCGTCCGATCCTGCTGTTCGGACGCGACTTCTGGTCGCGCCTGATCGACTTCGAGCTGCTGATCGACACCGGCATGATCAGCCCGGGCGACGAGCAGCTCTTCCATTACGTTGAAACCGCCGACGAGGCCTGGGGCCTGCTGATGAAGGAATACGACATCGGCGGCGCCACGAACGGCACCAACGGCACCAATGGCACCAACGGTGTGAACGGCACCAATGGCCACGACGGGACCTCCGCGGTCCCGGCCGACGGCACCTGATCCGGCCCGTTGGGGCCTTCCAGCAAGCAAGAGAGGTTCGACCATGACCGCAGCACGACACGTGAGCCTGATCGGCGCCCCCACCGACGTGGGGGCCGGCGCCCGGGGCGCCAGCATGGGACCGGAGGCCCTGCGGGTCGCCGGACTCGCCGAAGCGCTGCGGGCGCACGGCGTCGAGGTCAAGGACTGCGGCAACCTCGTCGGCCCGTCCAACCCCTGGCTGCCGCCGACCGAGGGCTACCGCCACCTCGACGAGGTGACGGCCTGGAACCAGGCCGTGCACGACGCAGTCTACGCGGAGCTCAACGCCGGGCGGATGTCCGTCCTGCTCGGCGGCGACCACTGCCTGGGCCTGGGATCGATCGCCGCGGTCGCCCACCACTGCCGCGACACTGGCAAGAAGCTGCGCGTGCTGTGGCTGGACGCGCATGCCGACTTCAACACCAGCAAGCTCACGCCCAGCGGCAACATCCACGGCATGCCGGTCGCATGCCTGTGCGGCTACGGCCCACAGGAACTGATCGAGATCGGCGGCAAGGTCCCGGCGATCGATCCGAAATGGATCCGCCAGATCGGCATCCGCAGCGTCGACGAGGGCGAGAAGCGCTTCGTCCACGAGGTCGGCCTCGAGGTCTTCGACATGCGCTACATCGACGAGATGGGCATGCGCCACACGATGGAGCTGGCGCTGGCCACGCTGGACGCCAACACCCACCTGCACGTGAGCTTCGACGTCGACTTCCTCGATCCCGACGTCGCCCCCGGCGTCGGCACCACGATTCCCGGCGGTCCCACCTACCGCGAAGCGCAGCTCTGCATGGAAATGATCGCGGACACGGGCCGGCTGGGCTCGCTGGACATCATGGAGCTCAACCCGGCGCTCGATGTCCGCAACAAGACGGCGCTGGTGGCGGTGGACCTGGTGGAGTCGCTGTTCGGCAAGTCGACGTTGATGCGCAAGTGATGCGCAAGTGATGCGCAAGTGACGCGTGGTGGATGCGCGGTTGATGCGCGGTTGATGCGCGGGTGAGGTCGGCAGGGCCCGCGCAGAATGGGACTTCCGTCACACCCGCGTCGTTGGATCACTTTCCGACAGCGCTGGTGACGTTACCAATCAGAGTTGGGCGCACTCTTCCCCATTTGGGGGGCACTCTCTAGGCCGATGGGCACGATCCGTGAAGTGGCTCACGGAGTGAAACTGACAAAATCGTGTCCAATTGATACCCAGGGAAGGCAAAGAGGCCCGACGTCGGAGCGCATCGCGCCGATGTCATTGCAGCCCGCCGATACCCCCGATGCACGAAAGAACCCCACCATGCTGTCACGCCAGTTGTCTTCAGTTCTCTCGCGGACGTTGGCCGTCGCCGCGGCCATCGTGGGCTCCATCGCCGCCAGCCAAGCCGCCACGCCGTCGACCAGCTCGGGCACCTTCCAGGTCGGCGCCACCATCCTGGTCGCCTGCAACGTCACCGGCAGCACGCTGACCTTCGGCGGCTCGATCGATCCGCTGCAGACGCCCGGCCCGGTGGACGCCTCGACCGCGCTCAACGTCACCTGCACGAAGACCACGCCCTACAGCGTCGCGCTGAGCGCCGGCGCCAATGCGGGCAACGCCTCGGCCTTCAGCGCGCGCGCGATGAAGAGCGGCAACAACAGCCTGCCGTATCAGCTGTACCTCGATGCCGGCCGCACCCAGGTCTGGGGCGACGGCAACAGCAGCGGCGTGTACGCCGGCACCGGCACCGGCAGCCAGCAGCAGTTGACCGTCTACGGCCGCCTGCCGTCGCTCAACGGCATCGTGCCGGGCAACTACGCCGACACGGTCACGCTGACCATCACCTACTGAGCCGCGGCCTCGCGCCACGCTCCCCCTCGAAGCCGGGCCCGTCCCGGCTTTTTCACGCCTGTCGGGCACGGTCCGGGCGAGGTCCGGTCGCAGTCCCGGCGCTGACAGGGCGCGGTCCCGGCCCGGTCCCGGCTCAGTCCCGGCTGAGTTCGGCGAGCCGCACCAGCGTGTGCAGCACGCGATTCGCAGGCGTGGGCACGCCCAGCGCGTCACCGCGGCGCACCAGGAAGCCGTTCAGGTGATCGATCTCCGTGCGCTTGCCGCGGCTCATGTCCTGCGCGGTCGAGGAGAACTGCCCCGGCATCGTCTCGGCGATCTTGCGCACCGCCTGACGGACGTCGCCCACCAGCGTGACGCCGTCCGCCGCGGCCACCGCGAGGCCCTCGTCGACGAGCTGGTCCATCACCGTCCAGACGCCCTCCCCCTTCACCAGCTCGCCGTAGGACTGCTGCGCCAGCGCGGACAGCGCGTTGTAGGCGCAGTTGATCAGCAGCTTGGACCAGAGCGCGCCGCGCACGTTGTCCGACACCTCGGTCGGCACGCCCGCCGCGATCAGGGCCTGCGCGATGCGCCCGGCACCGGACGCGGGCTCGATGACCAGCTCCCCGCGTCCGTGATGCTTCACGTGACCGGGACCCGCCATCTCGGTGGCGACGTAGACCACCGCCGCCGACACCGGCTGCGGCACCGTCTCGCGCAGCCGCTCGGCGTTGTCGACGCCGTTCTGCATCGACAGCAGCAGCGTGTCCGCAGCGAGGTAAGGCGCCAGCGCCTGCGCGGCGGACACCGTGTCGGTGGACTTCACGCAGAACAGCACGACCTGCGCGCCGCGCGCCGCAGCGGGCTCGGTGTCGGCGCGCAGGCGGACCTGCTCGTCGAACATCCGCGTCTCCATGCGCAGGCCGTGGTCGCGGATCGCTGCCACGTGGCCGGCACGGCCGATCAGCGTCACGTCGTGGCCGGCGCGGGCCAGCATGCCGCCGAAGAAGCAGCCCACGGCGCCGGCGCCCATCACGGCGACCTGCAGCGGCGTCTGCGCAGCGGGGGTGTCATCGATTCGGGTCATGGCGTCCTCCTCACGGTCGGAAATTCGGGAAGTTGAAACAGGGACAAGGCGCGGAGCGGATCGTCAGGCGCAGACGATCCATCCCTCCAGCGGATCCATCCCGACGGGCAGCCCGTAGTCCGGCCGCGCGTCGGCCCAGGCCGCCTGCATCAGGCACAGCACGGCATCGAGCTTGTCGCCGCTGCCGTCGTCGGCCAGTTCGTCCCGCTGCGCATGGCTGAGCTTCAGGCGCAGGCCCAGACGGCTGCGGCCCTGCTCCAGCGCCTCGATCATGTCCTTGCGGGCGATCAGCCGCTCCGGCGTCTGCCTGGCGCGGTCGTCGCTCTTGTAGCTGCGCGTGCCGATCAACTCGCGCGCCAGCAGCCCCGGATAGGCCTCGAGCGCCACGCGCGCGGCGTCCCCGGCATGCAGTCCGGGCAGATGCACGCCGGCCCGCAGCAGGCGCGGCACGCCCGCGTGCAGCATGTAGGCGACGGGCGGATTGACCCACTTCATGCTCGGCGACGAGCCCGCCGGGCCATCGCAGGCCCGGTGCGCGAATTTGCCGCCGACCGGACGCGCGTCGCAGAACGCGGCGAAGGTGTCCCGGATCTCGGCGCGCGACAAGCCTGCGTAGTGCGCGATCAGCGGCGCCCAGTCGGTCGGCCAGCCGAGGGTCTCGACCAGCTCGCGCGGCAATCCGAACGGCAGGTCGAAGCCGCCCAGCCAAGGGCCCGGCGCCGCGAGCCAGGCTTCGAAGGCCTCCAGCGTCGCGATCGCCACCTGGCGTTCCAGCTTCAGGACGCTCCCTTGCCGACGACCGAAGGCCAACCGGATCGGCTTGCGGGTCGACGGCGCGCTGGTGAAGTCGACGCCCACCAGCGCGCGGTCGACCGGGATCGCCACCGGAGGCGGTTCGACGGTGCGGCCGGACGCGGCCGGCGCTTTCGAGACTTTTGGCATGCCTGCGACTGTATCCATCGTCCACTGGGGCGTGCCGCCATTGACGTGCGCTATGCGGCGGCGAATGCTGCGGCATCGAGGTCGACGAGTTTGACGGAGGAGAGTCTGCCTTGTTCCAACGCGAGCTGGCACGAGCCCTGCACCTGAGCCGCCGCGGCGCCTACCGCGACGCGACCGATGCCCTGGAGCTGTCCCTGGTGGCGGCCGACACGGCGCGGGATCGCGCGCGGGCGCTGATCCTCATCGCCCACAACCTGCCACGGCAGGGGGACCTGCAGGGCGCGCTGCGGCGCGCGAGCGAGGCCGCGGCCCTGATCCGCCTCATCGACGGCCCCGACCAGGACGCCTGGACCGCCGAGGCCCTCACCGAGCTCTGCTATGTCTACGCGCAGTTCCAGATGGGGCGGGACGCGATGCAGGCCGGCTGGCAGGCGCTGGCCGCCGCGCGGCGCGCCGAGGACGCGGCGCGCGAGGCCTGGGCGCTGAACCGGCTGGCGGTGTCCTTCGCGGTCTCGGACCAGGTCGAGCAGGCCTGCCAGCACACCCTGCAAGCCCTGGAGATCGCGCAGCAGCAGGCCCCGGGCGAGCGCGAGCTGATGCTCTCCTGCCTGAACAACCTCGCGCACTTCTGGCTGCAGGCGCATGCGGAGGCGATCCGCGACGAGGACCGGACGGCGTCCGCCGAGGCGCTCGCGCAGGCCGAGCCCTACGCGGTGCGGGCGGCCACGCTGGTGCGGGAGGAAGGCAATCCCTTCCTCGTCGTCGTCTCGCTGTCCAACCTGGTCGAGCTGCAGCTGGGCACGGGCGCCATCGACGAGGCGCTCCAGATCACCGATGAATACGAACGTCTGGCGCAGCGGCACGGCTACGCCGGCATGGTGCTGCAGGC
The DNA here is from genome assembly GCF_059415965.1 of Roseateles sp. GW821-FHT09G09. NCBI lineage: Bacteria > Pseudomonadati > Pseudomonadota > Betaproteobacteria > Burkholderiales > Sphaerotilaceae > Roseateles > Roseateles sp. GW821-FHT09G09. The sequence goes on from NZ_JBWKOG010000008.1 coordinate 131,283, forward strand.
CCGCGCGCAGCGGGCCCTGCTGCAGCTCAAGCGCGACGACACCGCCGGCGCGCAGGACGCACTGCCGGCGCTGGAGACGCTCCAGGACCTGGTGAGCCAGCAGGCGCCGCAATCGCTGCCCGCGCGCCTGCGCCGGCAGCTGACGCTGGCGATCTATCGCGGCTACAAGCTCCGCGGCGACGCGGTGCGGGCGCTGGCGGCGCATGAGCAGCTCACCGCCCTGGAACGCCAATCGGCGCGCAACGCCATGGCGCTGCAGACCGAGGCCATGCTGATCCGGCAGGAATTCCAGCAGGCGCAGGCGCGCGCCGAGCACGCGATGCAGGACGCGCGGCGCGAGCGCGAGCGCGCGGATCTCGCCGAACAGGAACAGCAGCGCCTGCGGCGCCAGGCGGCGGAACTGGGCCGCATGGCCCATGAAGACGCGCTGACGGGCCTCAACAACCGGCGTCATGCCGAGTTCGCACTGCCGCTGCTGCTGGAGCGCGCGAGACAGGAGAACAAGCCGATCTCGCTGGGGCTGCTCGACATCGACCACTTCAAGCAGGTCAACGACGCCTTCGGGCACGGCGTCGGCGACCAGGCGCTGCAGAAGGTCGCGCAGGTCCTGCGGCGTCAACTGCGCAGCGCCGACCTGCTGGCGCGGGTCGGCGGCGAGGAGTTCATGCTGGTATTCGTCGGTGTCACGCCCGAGCGCGCGCAGGACATCTGCGAGCGGCTGCGCGCCGCGATCGCCAGCCACGGCTGGGGCGAGCTGGCGGCGGCGCTGCAGGTCACCGTGTCCATCGGGCTGGCCGCGGGCGAGCCCCCGGCCAAGCCCGCCCTCCTCGTCGAGACGGCCGACCAGGCCCTCTACGCCGCGAAGCACGCGGGGCGCAACCGCGTGCAGTTCATGGGCTGCTGAATCAGCTGAGCTTGAAGACCGCGACCGACTGGGCCAGCGCATCGGCCTGATGCTGCAGGCTCTGCGCCGCCGCGGCGGATTCCTCGACCAGCGCGGCGTTCTGCTGCGTCATCTGGTCCAGCTGCGAGATCGCCGAGCCGATCTGGTTGATGCCGCCGCTCTGCTCGGCGGTCGCATGGCTGATCTCCGCCACGATGCGCGACACGCGCGAGACCGACTCGGAGATCTGGTTGATCGTCTGGCCGGCGCGCTCGACCAGCGCGGCGCCGCTGGAGACGCTCTCGCCGCTGGCGGTGATGAGCTGCTTGATCTCCTTGGCGGCCTCGGCGCTGCGCTTGGCCAGCGAGCGCACCTCGCTCGCGACGACCGCGAAGCCTCGGCCCTGCTCGCCCGCGCGCGCGGCTTCCACGGCGGCGTTCAGCGCCAGGATGTTGGTCTGGAACGCGATCCCGTCGATGGTGCCGATGATGTCGCCGATGCGCGACGACGACGCGCTGATCCGGCCCATCGTCTGCACGACCTCGCCCACCACGCTGACGCCGCGCACGGCGACCTCCGCGGCCTGCTCGGCCAGCGCCTTCGCCTCGCCGGCGGACGCCGCGTTGTGCTGGACGCTCGAGGTCAGCTGTCCCATCGCCGACGCGGTGGCCTGCAGGTTGGACGCGGCCTGTTCGGTCCGCTGGCTCAGGTCGTGCGCGCCGGCGGCGACTTCGCGGGACGCCGTCGCGATGCTGTCGGTGGCGTTGCGCACGCCGCTGACGACCTCGCGGATCGACGCCTGCATGCCCTGCACGCCGCGCGCCATCGCGGCGGTCTCGTCGGCGCCTTGCGCGTCGACGGGTTGGCTCAGGTCCTTGCGCGCGATGCGTTCGGTCGTGCTCACGGCCTGGGCGAGCGGCGCGAGGATGGAGCGGATGTTCAGCACGGTCAGCAGCGCGATCAGCGCCACGCCGACCGCCATCACGACGCCGAGCACGCCGCGCACGCTCAGTTCGCGGGTGCCGAGGCGCTGCACCTCGTCCTGGCCATGCTGCAGGATCGCGGTCGTCATCTCGCCGACGCCGCTGTCCATCGCCTGCACCGGCGCCTTGATCGCGTCGGTCGAGCGGTTCGCCTCGGCCGCGTCGACGAAGTCGGCATTGAGGATGCGCTTGGCGATGTCGTCGACGCCGGTCTTGTAGGCCTCGAGCGACTGCTTGAGCCTGGGCGGCAGCGCGCGGACCTCGGGGCTGGCCTCGAGGCTGGAGAGCGTGTCGAGCGAACGGATCACGCCGGCGTAGGTCTTCTGCCAATCGGCTTGCGCCTGCTTGACGGTGCCGTCGTCGCCGATGTTGATCAGCATGTCCTTCTCGAAGCGGCGCAGGTTGCCGATGCCGGCGCGGACTTCGGAGAGCTGGGTCAGGGCGCCGACGTCCTGGGCGACGTACTGCTGGAAGTCGGCGCGCGAGCTGCCCATGGCCCAGAGGCCGGCGCCGCCGATGAGCAGGAGGGCGAGGACGGACAGGAGGCCCAGACCGAGCAGGCGGGTCCGGATCGTGTAGTTGCGCAGAGACTGCATGTTTTCCCGACGAGATGGATCAATGGGAAAAGCCTAGCAGCCGCCATGCCAGCGCCCGAGGACGCCGGACTCTAAACCCCGACAAGCGTGGAGTTCTCCCGCACCGATGTCACGGCCGCGGACATCAGCCGAGCTTGAACACCGCCACCGACTGCGACAGCTCATCCGCCTGATGCTGCAGGCTCTGCGCCGCGGCGGCGGACTCTTCCACGAGCGCCGCGTTCTGCTGCGTCATCTGGTCCAGCTGCGAGATCGCCGAGCCGATCTGGTTGATGCCGCCGCTCTGTTCGGTGGTGGCGTGGCTGATCTCGGCCACGATACGCGACACGCGCGAGATCGAATCGGCGATCTCGTTCATCGTCTGCCCGGCGCGCTCGACGAGGGCGGCGCCGCTGGAGACGCTCTCGCCGCTGGCGGTGATGAGCTGCTTGATCTCCTTGGCGGCTTCGGCGCTGCGTTGCGCGAGCGAGCGCACCTCGCTCGCGACAACGGCGAAGCCGCGGCCCTGCTCGCCCGCGCGGGCGGCCTCGACGGCGGCGTTCAGCGCCAGGATGTTGGTCTGGAAGGCGATCCCGTCGATGGTGCCGATGATGTCGCCGATGCGCGCGGACGACGCGCTGATGCGGCCCATCGTCCGGACCACTTCCCCGACCACGTCGACGCCGCGCCCGGCGGCGCCCGCCGCCTCTTCCGCCAGCGCATTGGCCTGGCGTGCCGACTCGGCGTTGTGCTGCACGCTCGCGGTGAGCTGCTCCATCGCCGACGCGGTCTCCTCCAGGTTGGACGCCGCCTGCTCGGTCCGGTAGCTGAGGTCGTGGGCCCCGGCCGCGACTTCGCGCGAGGCCGTGGCAATGCTGTCGGTGGCGTTGCGCACGCCGCTGACCACGTTGCGGATGGAGGTCTGCATGCCCTGCACGCCGCGCATCATCGCGGCGGTCTCGTCGGTGCCCAGCACGTCGACGGGTTCGCTCAGGTCCTGGCGCGCGATGCGTTCGGTGGTTCCGACCGCCTGCGCCAGCGGCGTCAGGATCGACGCGATGTTGAAGAAGGTGAAGAGGCCGATCACCAGCGCGCCCACCAGCATCACGCCGCCCAGCGCCGTCCGGATGCGGATCTCCTCGGCGTCGATGCGTTGCACCTCCTGGTTGCCGCGCGCCATGATCGCCTGGGTCATGGCGCCGAGCTGCTTGTCCATCTCCCGCACCGGCCCCTTGATCGGCTCGGTCTGCCGGTTGGCCTCGGCGGAGTCGACGAACTCCTGCTTCAGGATGCGCGCCACGATGCCGTCGAGCCCGCTCCGGTAGCTGCCCAGCGAGGCCTTCATCGCCGGCGGCATCGACTTGATCTCCGGGAGGATGTCGAGCCGGCCGATCGCGTCCAGGCTCTGGTTGACGCCCTCGAAGGCCTTGCGCCATTCGTCCTGGTAGCGCTTCACTGCGGCGTCGTCGCCGATGTTGATCAGCATGTCCTTCTCGTAGCGCCGCAGGTTGCCGACGCCGGCGCGGATCTCGGAGAGCTGCACCAGCGACTCGACGTCCTGTTTCACGTAGTGCTCGAAGTCCTGCTTGGTGCGGGCCATCGCCCACAGCCCGTCGCCGCCGATCAGCAGCAAGGCGAACACCGACAACAGGCCGAGCGCCATGAGGCGCGTCCGGATCGTGAAGTTACGCATGGACCACATGGCATTCCCAACTTGGTGGAAGGAGTGGGAAAAGCGTAGCAGCCGGCGTGCCAGCCGGACATCCTGCGGAAACGGGGGGCCGAGGATCAGCGCCAGAGCGCGTTCATCGTTTCCGTGAAGCGTTCACGGCGGCCGGCGTCGTCGATGACACGCCGTTCGCCGGCCACATAGACCTCGCGCCAGGTCGGCCCCTGGCTGGCGAAGACGAGCCCGTCCAGCAGCGCCGCGTCCGGCAACCCGGCCAGGCCGCTCGCGGCCGTGTCGAGCACCAGGAAGTCCGCGCGCGCGCCCGGCCTGAGGCCCCAGGCGCCCAGCCCCGCGGCCCGCGCGCCGCCCGCGACGCAGGCGTCGAACAGGCGCGCCGCCGTCGACGGCTGCCGGCCCGGTCGTGCCGCGACGTTGCGTCGTTGCAGGCCCAGGCGCTGGCCGTACTCCAGCCACCGCAGTTCCTCGACCCAGCCGCGGGTGACCTGGCTGTCCGAGCCCACCGTCAGCGGCACGTCCGTCGCCAGCCAGCCGGGCAGGTCCGCCAGTCCGTCGCCGAGGTTGCCCTCGGTGCCCGGGCAGATCACCACGCCCGCGCCGCTCGCGGCGACGCGGGCGATCTCCTCCCGCGTGCTGTGCGTGGCGTGCACGAGGTGCCAGCGCGGATCCAGTCCGTAGTCGGCCAGCAGGTCGATCGGCCGCTTGCCGGTGGCCGCGAGGCAGTCATCGACTTCCTGCTGCTGCTCGGCGACGTGCACGTGGATGGGAATGTCGGCGTCGCCGACCAGCGCCTGCAGCGCCCGCACGTCCTCGACGTGCGCCGCACGCAGCGAGTGCACCGCCACGCCGGCGCGCACCAGCGGCAGGCCCGCCGCATTGATGCGCTCGCAGGCGCGCCAGACCCACGCGGCATCGGTGCGGAAGCGTCGCTGCGTGTCGCGCAGGCCCTTCTGGGCGAAGCCGGCATGCGCGTACAGCACCGGCAGCAGCGTCAGGCCGATGCCGGTCTCCTGCGCGGCCTCGGCCAGCGCCATCGCCATGGCGAGCTCGGCCTCGTAGGGCGTGCCGTCCTCGCGGTGATGCAGGTAGTGGAACTCGCAGACCTGCGTGTAGCCGCCGGCCAGCAGCTCGGTGTAGAGCTGGGTGGCGATGATCTTCAGCTGCGCCGGCGTCACGCGCAGCGCAACGCCATACATGCGATCGCGCCAGGACCAGAAGTCGTCGCTGTCGCTGTCGCGCTGCTCGGCCAGCCCGGCGAAGGCGCGTTGGAAGGCGTGGCTGTGCGCGTCGACCAGCGTCGGCAGCACCGGACCGCCCAGTCGGATGGCGCCGGACGGCGCCGGCTGTCCGGCGGCGAGTTCGATCCAATGGCCGTCGCCGCCCGCGCGCAGGAGCACGTCGCGCTGCCAGCGCCCGTCCAGCCACGCCAGCGGCGCATGGAAGGTCGCAGCGCTCATGCCGCGCCCCGGACCGGATTGGCCAGCAGGTAGGCCTGCAGCAGCGTCGTCAGCGCCGGCCGGACGCCTTCGACGCAGGCCGCGTCGAGCTCATAACCGGTGAAGCCCATGTCGTTCTCGACCATGTAGCAGCGATAGCACATCTCCAGCTGCACGGCCTGCTGGCCGAGCTCCGGGCGCCCGTACTGGCGCGTGATGTAGCCGCCCTTGAAGCGGCCGTCGACCACCCAGCTGAACCGGTCCTGCGCCTGCAGCGCGATCTCCATCGCCTGGCGCGTGACCTGCTTGCAGGACTTGCCTTCCACCGTGCCGATGTTCAGGTCGGGCAGACGGCCCTCGAAGAGCCAGGGCAGTTCCGAGCGGATGCTGTGCGCCTCGAACAGCAGGGCGAAGCCGTGCTCCTGGCGCAGGCGCTGCAGCTCGCCCTGCAGCGCCTGGTGGTACGGCGCCCAGTAGGTCTCGATGCGGCGCTGCTTCTCCGGCGCGTCGGGCGCGAGGCCGTCCTTGTAGAGCGGCTCGCCGGTGAAGAAACGCGTCGGGCACAGCTCGGTGTTGGAGGCGCCGGGATACATCGGCGTGTCCTCGGGCGGGCGGTTCAGATCGATGAGGTAACGCGAGAAGCGCGGCACCAGCAGCCCGGCGCCGAGCTGCTCGGCGATCGGCGCGTACAGCGGCTCGAGGTGCCAGTCGGTGTCCTCGCTGCCGAGCGCGCGCTCGACGTAGCGGTGGTGCTGGTCGGCCGGGATCTCGCGACCCACGTGCGGCATGCTGATCAGCAGCGGGGTGCGGCCGCGCCGCAATTCAAAGACGTCGTGCTTCATCGCTCGTTCCTCGTGTCTCCAGGAGATCGCGGCGGGCCCTGCGGCGCACCGTGACTCCTCGTTCTTGTCTCTGCTGCGCTTCAATCGCGCGTCAGCCGCGCGGTCGCCCGCCGACGACCGTCTGCCGCAGCGGATTGCGGCCGAACCAGTAGGCCAGCTCGCGCGGATGCGCGGCGTCCCAAAGGCAGAAATCGGCGCGCTGGCCTGCGGCCAGCCGCCCGCGATCGGGCAAGCCCAGCGCCCGCGCCGCGTTCGTCGTGAGGCCGCGCAGCGCCTCCTCCGGCGTCATCCGGAAGAAGGTGCAAGCCATGTTGAGCATCAGCAGCAGAGACAGCCCCGGCGAACTGCCCGGGTTGTGATCGGTGGCCAGCGCGATCGGCACGCCGGCGTCGCGCAGCGCCTGGACCGGCGGCAGCCTGGTCTCTCGCAGGAAATAGAAGGCGCCGGGCAGCAGCACCGCCACGGTGCCGGCGCGGGCCATCGCGGCGATGCCCGCGTCGCTCAGGTATTCCAGGTGATCGCAGGACAGCGCGTTGAATTCGGCGGCAAGCGCCGCACCGCCCTGGTCGCTGAGCTGCTCCGCATGGAGCTTCACCGGCAGGCCGAGCGCGCGGGCGGTCTCGAACACGCGACGGGTCTGGTCGGGCGTGAAGCCGATGCGCTCGCAGAAGGCGTCCACGGCGTCGACCAGGCCTTGCCGATGCAGCGCCGACAACCAGTCGCAGACGACGTCGACGTACGCGTCCTGACGGCCGTCGAATTCGGGCGGCAGCGCATGTGCGCCGAGGTAGGTGGTCTTCACCGTCAGACCGAGCTCGCCCAGCTGACGCGCGACGCGCAGGCACTTGGCCTCGTCCGCCAGCGACAGGCCGTAGCCGGACTTCACTTCCAGCGTCGTCAGCCCTTCGGCCATCAGCGCGCGGGCACGCGGCATCGCCAGCGCATGGAGCTCAGACTCGCTCGCCGCCCGCGTCGCGGCGACCGTCGAGCGGATCCCGCCGCCGGCGCGCGCGATCGCCTCGTAGGTCGCGCCCTGCAGGCGCAGCTCGAACTCCGCCGAGCGCTCGCCGCCGTAGACCAGATGCGTGTGGCAGTCGATGAAGCCCGGCGTCACCAGCAGGCCGCCGAGGTCGCGCAACTCCCCCGCGCTGTCGCGCAGCTCGTCCGGCAGCGCCGCCATCGGCCCGACCCAGCGCAGGTGTTCATCCTCGACCAGCAGCGCGCCGTCGTTCACCAGCCCCCAATCGCGGTCGCCCGCCAGGGTGGCCAGCGTCGCATTGGCGTAGAGCACGCGCCGCGGCACGTCCGCCGCCGCCGTGGCCGTGGCCGTGGCCGTCGAGGACCCGTTCGTCATGACTCGCTCCAGATCAGCCACCACGCGGGGCCGTGTTGATCGCCGTCGTCGAAGACGCAGCTCTGCGAGGCCGGCGACTCGCACCAGGCGAGCGTGTGCGGCGCCAGCGGCACCGACCGGTGGCCATGGATGATCATCCCGCCCTCCTGCGTGAACAGCCCCAGCCACTGCGCCCCATGCGGGATCACCGGCCGGTCGGCGGGCTGGACCCGGAACACGCCCGCGTCGCGCCGGTGCATCGCGTTGAAGTCCTGCGTGGGACCGTCGATGAGCACGCAGTTCGGCGCGTCCTCGCCGGCGAACTGCACGATGCCTTCCTTCGGTTTCAGCGCCCGGCCGCGCAGGATCACGCCCCCGCCCGACAGCACGCCGAACCAGCGGTCCACGCCCGGGAAGGCCGAGAACGGTCCGTCGCGGTCGATGTCCGCGATGCTGACCCGGACCTTCCAGTCCGCCACGTGCGGCCAGGCGAGCAGCTCGCGCGTCCGTCCTCCCCCGTTGCGCCACGGGGTGGGCGCGACATCATCGGCGGTGATCCTCATCCAGCTCATGTCCGGCAGCTTGTTGGTTCTTGTTGAAGCCCGGGATTTTCGAAGACTCATCCATCGCGCCACGTCACGAAACGTCACATCCGTCCTCCCGCCACAACTTGCCCGCCAACTCGTGAACAGCGTCACGCCTGGAAGCTGCCTTCGAGGAAGTAACGGCTGGCCGGATGCACCAGTCGCACCGCCGTCACCGTGCGGCCGAGGCTGGAGGTCGCCCGCTTCACCACGAGGCAGGGCTCGCCGCGCGGCATGCCCAGCAGTCTGGCCTCGAGGGCATTGGGCATCGCCGCCTCGATCGTATAGCGCGCTTCCGACAGCGGGGCCACCTCCAGCAGGTAATGCGTCGGCGTCACGCGCTCGAAATCCTGGTCCATGTAGGCCGGCGCGCAGGCCGGATTGACGAGGCGGTCCTCGCACTGGATCGCGACGCCGTTCTCGCGGTGCACGATGACGCTGTGGAACAAGGTCGTGCCGGCGCGCAGCCCCAGCATCGCCGCCTGGTCGGCGCTCGCCTTCAGCGTTTCCAGCACGTGGACTTGGGCTTCGTGCCGGTGACCGCGTTCGGCGATCTCCTCGTGCACGTCGCGCACCGTCAGCGTCGAGGCGATCCGGTGCAGCTCGGCCACGAAGGTGCCCACGCCCTGCACGCGGTCGATCATGCCTTCCTGATGCAGCTCGCGCAGCGCGCGGTTCACCGTCATCCGGCTGACGCCGAAGGTCTCGGTCAGTTCCGCCTCGGACGGCAGGCGCTCGCCCGGCCGCCAGCGGCCGCCGGCGATGCCTTCACGCAGATGCGTCTTCACCTTCAGGTATTGCGGCGAGGGGCCGCCGCCGGCCGCGCTCGATGAGGGGGTCGCCATGGGGCGGAATCCTACTTGACTGTACTTGTATAGACAACCTGGAAAACCGCTCCTATGATCGCGCCCCATCGGACCGCAAAGAACCGGCCGGCCGCGCCCGCCAGGGCCGCCGGACCTCGCCGCCCAGACCAGGAGATCTCGATGACGACACCCACGACGACCACTGCTTCCGCCCAGCCGCGCCCGGTGCGCGCGCCCACCGGCACCACGCTGAGCTGCAAGAACTGGCTGATCGAGGCCGCCTACCGGATGATCCAGAACAACCTGGACCCGGCCGTGGCCGAGAACCCCGATGCGCTGGTGGTCTACGGCGGCATCGGCAAGGCGGCGCGCAACTGGGACTGCTTCGAGCAGATCCTGACCTCGCTCAAGAACCTCAACGAGGACGAGACGCTGCTGATCCAGTCGGGCAAGCCCGTCGGCGTCTTCCCGTCGCATGTGGACGCGCCGCGCGTGCTGCTGGCCAACTCCAACCTCGTGCCGGCCTGGGCGAACTGGGAGCACTTCAACGAGCTCGACCGCCAGGGTCTGATGATGTACGGCCAGATGACGGCCGGCTCGTGGATCTACATCGGCTCGCAGGGCATCGTGCAGGGCACCTACGAGACCTTCGCGGAAGCCGGCCGCCAGCACTTCGGCGGCGACATGGTCGGCCGCTGGGTGCTGACCGCGGGCCTGGGCGGCATGGGCGGCGCGCAGCCGCTGGCGGCGACCTTCGCCGGCGCCTGCTCGCTGACGATCGAATGCCAGCAGTCGCGCATCGACTTCCGCCTGAAGACGCGTTACGTCGACGAGCAGGCCACGGACCTGGACGACGCGCTGGCGCGCCTCGCGAAGTACACGGCCGAGAAGAAGGCCGTCTCCATCGCGCTGCTGGGCAACGCGGCGGACCTCCTGCCCGCGCTGGTCGCCCGCGTGAAGGCCGGCAGTGCGATCAAGCCGGACCTGGTCACCGACCAGACCTCCGCGCACGACCTGATCAACGGCTACCTGCCGGTCGGCTGGACCGTCGAGCAGTGGAAGGCCGCCGCCGCCGATCCGGCCAAGCATGCCGATCTCAAGGCCGTCGCCGCGCGCGGCTGCGCGGTGCACGTGCAGGCGATGCTGGACTTCCAGGCCATGGGCATCGCGACCGTCGACTACGGCAACAACATCCGCCAGGTCGCCTTCGACCAGGGCGTGAAGAACGCCTTCGACTTCCCCGGCTTCGTGCCCGCCTACGTGCGTCCGCAGTTCTGCGAGGGCCGCGGCCCGTTCCGCTGGGTCGCGCTGTCCGGCGATCCGGAGGACATCTACAAGACCGACGCCAAGATCAAGGAACTCTTCCCGCACCATGCCGGCGTGCACCGCTGGCTGGACATGGCGCGCGAGCGCATCGCCTTCCAGGGCCTGCCCGCGCGCATCTGCTGGCTGGGCCTGGGCGAGCGCCACCTGGCCGGCCTCGCCTTCAACGAGATGGTGCGCACCGGCGAGCTGAAGGCGCCGATCGTGATCGGTCGCGACCACCTGGACTCCGGCTCGGTCGCCAGCCCGAACCGCGAGACCGAATCGATGAAGGACGGCTCCGACGCCGTGTCGGACTGGCCGCTGCTCAACGCGATGCTCAACACCGCCGGCGGCGCAACCTGGGTCTCGCTGCACCACGGCGGCGGCGTGGGCATGGGCTACTCGCAGCACAGCGGCGTGGTCATCGTCTGCGACGGCAGCGAAGCGGCCGACAGGCGCCTCTCCCGCGTGCTGTGGAACGACCCGGGCACTGGCGTGATGCGCCATGCCGACGCGGGTTACGAGCTGGCGCAGAAGACCGCGCAGGCGCGCGGCCTGAAGCTGCCGATGCTGGGCCGCTGAACCCCGGCCGGCCGGGCCCGCCGACGCCTGCATCGGCGCGAAACGGTCCCCGTCCAGATTTCTCTCCGACTTCGATCCGAGATCCCATGACGACCTCTCTTGAACTCATTCCCGGCCAGCTCTCGCTGGCGCAGCTGCGCCGCATCCGCGCCGGCGGCGTGACGCTCGCGCTGCAGGCCGACGCCTGGCCGGCGATCCGCCGCGGCGCCGCCGTCGTGCAGGCCGCCGCGGCCGGCGACGACCCGGTCTACGGCGTCAACACCGGCTTCGGCAAGCTCGCGTCCAAGCGCATCGGCAAGGACGAACTGGCCGCCCTGCAGCGCAACCTGATCCGCTCGCACTGCGTCGGTGTCGGCGCGCCGCTGGCGCCGCCGGTGGTGCGGCTGATGCTGGCGATGAAGGCCGCCTCGCTGGCGCGCGGTTTCTCCGGCGTGCGCGAGACCGTGGTGCAGAGCATCCTCGACGCCTTCAACGCCGGCCTCGTGCCCTACGTGCCGGCGCAAGGCTCGGTGGGCGCCTCGGGCGACCTGGCGCCGCTGTCGCACATGACGCTGGCGCTGATGGGCGAAGGCGAGATGCTGGTCGACGGCCAGCGCAGGCCCGCGCTCGCGGCGCTGGAGAAGGCCGGCCTGAAGCCGCTGGTGCTCGAGGCCAAGGAAGGCCTGGCGCTGATCAACGGCACGCAGACCTCGACGGCGCTCGCGCTCGAAGGCCTGCTGCGCTTCGAGACCGTCTACGCCGCCGCCGTCGTCAGCGGCGCGCTGAGCCTGGACGCCGCGCGCGGCAGCGACGGCCCCTTCGATCCCCGCATCCACGAGGTGCGCGGCCAGCCGGGCCAGATCGAGACCGCCGCCGCCTACCGCGCGCTGCTGGCCGGCAGCCCCATCCGCCAGTCGCATCGCGACGGCGACGACCGCGTGCAGGACCCGTACTGCCTGCGCTGCCAGCCCCAGGTCATGGGCGCCTGCCTGGACCAGTCGCGCTACGTCCGCGACGTGCTGCTGCGCGAGGCCAACGCGGTCACGGACAACCCGCTGGTGTTCGCGCCGGAGGGCGGTCCTGCCACGATGATCAGCGGCGGCAACTTCCACGCTGAGCCGGTGGCGCTGGCCGCGGACGCGCTGGCCTGCGCGATCGCCGAAGTCGGCGCCATCGCCGAGCGCCGCATCGCGATGCTGATCGACACCGGCGTCTCGCGCCTGCCCGCGTTCCTGACCGAGAACGCCGGCCTGAACTCCGGCTTCATGATCGCGCACGTCACCGCCGCGGCGCTGGCCAGCGAAAACAAGTCGCTCGCCCATCCGGCGAGCGTCGACAGCCTGCCCACCTCCGCCAACCAGGAGGACCACGTCTCGATGGCCACCTTCGGCGCGCGGCGTCTGGGTCCGATGCTGGACAACACCGCGCACATCGTCGCGATCGAGTTGCTGGCCGCCGCGCAGGGCATCGAGTTCCTGCGCCCGCTGCGCAGTTCCGCGCCGCTGGAGGACATGCACGCGCTGCTGCGCGAGCAGTGCCCGGCCATGTCCACCGACCACTACCTGGCGCCGGACATCGAGCGCGCCTTCGTGCTGGTCAACGACGACGGCCCGCGCGGCCCCGCCGCGCTGCTGCGCGCGCGCACGGAGATGGTCGTGCTGGACTAACATCCGGGGCATCGGCGGGCCCGGCCCGTCCTCTCCTCGCGAGTCCCGCATGCCTCCTACCGCCTCGACGGCGCGCTCCTCGCGCGCCGTTCCTGTTTCCGCCCTCCCCGCGCCGGAACGCGCCTCGCCCCACCTTGTGCGCTTTGTCGCCGGACTGTTGCTGCTGATCGCGGCGCTGCTGGTCGCGCCGCGCGCCTTCGCCGCGACCAAGGTCGTCTTCGACATCGACATGCGCGAGGAGATCGGCGCCGGCCGTTTCGACCCCGCCAAGGACATCGTCGGCGTGCGCGGCGGCGCGGCGCCGCTGAACTGGGGACGCTCGCTGGTCGCGCCGGCGGCGGGACTGGGCCGCGAGGGCTGGTACAGCGTCACCGCCGTCTTCGAGCGCATCCCGCCCGGCGGCAACGTCCCGTACAAGTTCCACGTCGAGCACCCCGGCCAGAAGGATCCGGAAGGCGACTGGGAGATCGGCTCCAACCGGTCGCTGGAACTGGTCTCCGACGAGGTGCGCGTCTCGCGCGCGTTCAACGCGCCGGGAGCGCCGATCTCGTTGAGCCGCGCCGGCACGATCGAGCGGCTGGCGCCGCTGCCCGGCAACTTCGTCGGCCAGCGGCCGGTGCAGGTCTGGCTGCCGCCCAACTATGAGCGCGACACCGAGCGTCGTTATCCGGTGCTCTACCTGCACGACGGCCAGAACGTCTTCGACGCCGCCGCGGCGGGCGCCGAGTGGCAGGTCGACGAGACCGCGCAACGCCTGGTCGTCGACGGCCAGATCCAGCCGTTGATCATCGTGGCGGTGCACAACACCTCGCGACGGATCGACGAGTACACCGCGACCGCGAGGGAGTACGAAGGCAACACGCGCGGCGGTCTCGCGCCCGCGTACGCGCGCTACCTGATCGAACAGCTCAAGCCGTCGATCGACGCGCGCTACCGCACGCGGCCGGATGCGGCGCACACGGCGGTGGGCGGCTCGTCGCTGGGCGGCATCATGAGCCTGTGGCTGGCGGTGCACCACGGCGACGTGTTCGGCTCGGCGCTGGTGGTCTCTCCGTCGCTGTGGTGGGACGACGAGTTCCCGATCCGCGACACGCAGAAGACGCCGCTGCCGATGTCGCAGCCACGCCCGAAGCTGTGGCTGGACATGGGCACGAACGAAGGTCCGGACGCCATCAGGCAGCTGCGCAAGCTGCGTTCGGTGCTCTTCGCGCGCGGCTGGGCCGCGTCGGACATCGGCTACCAGGAGGTCCAGGGCGCGACGCACGATGAGGGCAGTTGGGCCGCGCGTGTCGATCCGATGCTGCGGTTCATCGACCGCCAGTTCAACTCGGCGCCGGGCAACAAGGCGCAGAAGGATCCGTTCCCGCCGACCATGCCGGTGGACATCTTCTGGCGCCAGCCGCTGCCGCGCACCAATTGAAGCGCGCTCGGTAGCGCTCCGTAGTGCTCAGTGGCGCTCAGTAGCGCCCGGTCGCCCCGGCCACCCGCAGGTATACGTAGGCCACCCAGGCGACCAGCGCGCGGCCGAGGAAGCCCCTCAGCCCGCGCCCGGCCATCGGCTCGACGCGGTGGGACTTCGCCACCGCGGCATCGAACTCCCGCGCGACGTCCCCGGCGAATGCGGCGTCGCGCACGACGACGTTGGCTTCGAGGTTGAGCAGCAGCGACAGCGGATCGATGTTGGAGCTGCCGATCGTGGCCCAGTCGTTGTCGACGACGCAGATCTTGGCGTGCAGGAACGCCGGCGTGTACTCGTAGATCTGGACGCCGTGGCCCAGCAGCTCGTCGTAGAGCGCGTGCGCGGCCAGCGCGGCGATCTTGTAATCGACCTTGCCCTGCAGCAGCAGCCGCACCTGGACCCCGCGCCCGGCGGCGTCCTTCAAGGCACGACGGAAGCGCTGCCCCGGATAGAAGTAGGGCGTGATCAGGTCCACGCGGACGGTCGCGCCGCGGATCGCGTCGACGTAGGCGCGCTCGATGGTGCGGCGCTGGCGCAGGTTGTCCCGCAGCACGAAGGCTGCGCGCACCGGCGGCAGGCGGCCCGGATCGCGCCGGCGGTGTTCCCCGCGCGGCATCCGGATGCGCCGCATCAGGCGCTTCGCGCGCCGCGCCGGCGACGCGCTGCGGATCATCGCCCGCATCTCGTCGCCGAAATCGTGCCCCAGCCACGCCCGCGTCCACACCGCGCGCGCCGCCTGCTCGATGGCCCGCACCGCCGGCCCGCCGACGCTGACGGCGAAGTCCAGCCGCGGCATCTCGGTGCGGCCATGATGCAGGTCCACGCGATCGTCGATCACGTTGATGCCGCCGACGAATCCCACCCGGCCGTCGACCACGCACAGCTTCTGATGCAAGCGCCGCAGCTGCCCCGGATGCAGCCAGTTCCACCAGCGGTCGATCGGACGGAACACCGCCAGCGCGACCGGCGCGCCCTCGAGCTGCGCCCGCAGCCACGCCAGGCTGCCCTTGGAGCCGAAGCCGTCGACGACCACCCTCACCCGCACGCCGCGCTGCGCCGCGCGCTTCAAGGCCTCGACGGTGGCGGCGCCGGCCTCGTCGTCATGGAAGATGTAGGTCGCGAGCCAGACCTCGTGTTCGGCGCGATCGATCGCCTCGATCTGCGCCGGGAACAGCGCATCGCCGCCGCACAGCAGCCGCACCGCGTTGCCGCCGGTGAAGCTGGGCTGGGACCCGAGGGTCCACGGGAAGAGGGGCTCCTGGGTCCGTTTCAAGTCAGCACGAGCTCGGCGAGCAGCGGCAGGTGGTCGGACATGCGCGCCCACGCCGGACCGCGCGGCACCTTCATGTCGACGCAGCGCAGGCCGCGCGTGTAGATGCGGTCCAGCGCGAACACCGGCACCCGCGAAGGGAAGGTCGGCAGCGAGCGCTTGGCGCCGGGCAGCATCGCCCGGCTCAGGCCGGTCGTGCGCATGGACTCTTCCAGCCGCTCGCCCCAGTCGTTGAAGTCGCCGGCCACGACCAGCGGCGCGCCGTGCGGCACGTGGTCCTCGATGAAGGCGGCCAGTTTCTGGATCTGCCGCACCCGGCTGCCGTGGATCAGTCCCAGGTGCGCGACGACTGCATGCACCTCGGTGCCCTGCCAGCGCACCGGCACGTGCAGCAGGCCGCGCTGTTCGAAGCGGTGGTCCGACACGTCATGGTGGCCGATGTCGCCCAGCGGATAACGCGACAGCAAGGCGTTGCCGTGCTCGCCGTGGCGCGTGACCGCGTTGGTGCGATAGGCCACCTCGTAGCCCTCCGGCGCGAGGAACTCCGCCTGTCCCTGCTCCGGCCAGCCGAACCAGCTGCGATCGAACTGGCGCGCCTCGCGGTGGTGGAACAGCCGGACCTCCTGCAGGAACACCAGGTCCGCGTCCAGCGCCTGCACGCCCATGCCGAGGTTGTGGATCTCCAGGCGCTTGCCCGGCCCCATGCCGCGCACGCCCTTGTGGATGTTGTACGTGGCCACGCGCAGGCGTCCGACGCTGTCGGCCGGCGAGGTGTCCGTGGTCGCCGAGTTGGTCAGGGCCGCATGGCGCGGCGTTCGGCGGATCATGGTGCGGTCCTTTCATGGCGCGCCCGCTGCGCGGGCAGTTGCAGGATCGCTTCCGCGTTGGACGGCGAGAAGCACAGGTCCGCCGCCTCGCGCCACGGCAGCCAGCGGAACGCGAGGTGCTCGCGCGGCGCCAGCGTCACCGCGGTGCCCGCCGGCACCGTCAGGCCGAAGACGTGCTCGGTGTTGCGCGTCACGCCCGGCGCGTAGCGGTGGCGCCAGACCGGATAGATGTCGTAGACGTTGGCCAGCCCCCAGTCGTCCAGCGCGTCCGGGGCCAGGTCTTGCGCGCGGATGCCGGTTTCCTCGAACACCTCGCGCCGCGCGGTGTCGGCCAGGGGTTCGTCGGGCGTGTCCTTGGAGCCGGTCACGCACTGCCAGAAGCCGGGCCGGTCGGCGCGTTCCAGCATCAGCACCTCCAGCGCGTCGGTGTGGATCACCACCAGCACGGATTCGGGGATCTTGTAGGCGCGCGCAGCCAGTTCGGCGGAGGCCGTCTGGGCGGCGGCCGGGAGCGGGGTGGCGGCAGGGGCAAGAGGCACATCGCTCATGGCGGACAGCATATCCCAGGGTCATGGCACGGTCGGCGTGTGCCCGGTCCGGCACGCCGCCGACACGGGCGCCACAGGCGCGACAAACACTGGACACGAACGGGCGCATCGCGGCGCCCGACACGCTGTCCGCCTGCGCGGGCAACGCTTGTTCACAGTCGACGAACAACGCCGTCGGCAGATGTGCGGCAGGAAATATAGAAAGTTTGTAGAGCCGCCGCGCTCCACCGGTCATGAGGGCATCCGCCGTGCCGCCCCCCGGAAGAATGGGTTCCGTCGCCACCACCCACACGCACCCAAGGAGGGGTCATGACCACCGTCACCACCACGAACGGCACCGGCGCTCCGCTGGTCGCCTCCCGTCAACTCGTCAACCGCCCCAGCGGGAGCTTCGAGATCAACGCCCGGGAGTACGGCACCGTCGCCGCCGGCGCGATCGGCCTGGCGCAGGCCGCGTACCAGGGCGGCGAGAACGCCGTCAGCACCGTCGTGCACTGGAGCGAGGAAGGCCTCCAGGCGCTGGAAGACGGCGCCAAGGACCTGGGCCACGCGCTCTCGACCGGCCTGTCCGAGGTCAAGGAACTGGCCGGCGACGTGAAGGAGGCCGTCGCCAGCGGCACCAGCACGGTGATGAAGGAGGCGGGCGATCTCGGCAGCACCGTCGGCGGATACCTGGCCGCCGGCGCCGTCGCCGGCAAGGCCTTGATCGACGAGATCCTCTGACCATGCGCGCCGCCGCGATCGCCCTCGCGCTCGGTGCCAGCGCCGCACTGCCGCTGGCCGGCTGCTCGCTGCTCAGCCCGATGCCCAGCATCGAACTGGCCAAGGCCACGGCCGGCATGGCGACGGTGGCGATCGGCCAGGGGCCGGCCCGCGCGACGCAGACGGTGTTCCACGAGGCGGCGCTGCCGGAGCGCGTCTGCATCGAATACAACCGCGCGCTCGCGCTGCCCGAGTTCGTGCCGGCGCTGATCGCCGAACTGCGTGAGCACGAGGTCCAGGCCCGCGTCTTCGAAGCCGGCGTGCGTCCCGGCGACGAGGCCTGCCCGGCCTGGGTGCACTACCAGGGCCTGCAGCAGTGGGACAAGCCGCCGCTGTCGGACCAGATCAGGCCCTACCTCGCGCAGGCGACGTTGAGCCTGCACGACGCCGGCGGCCGCCTGATGGCCGCGAGCAGCTACCGCAGCGACGAAGCGACGCTGGGCCTGGGCAAGTGGGCCAGCACGCGCAACAAGCTCGCGCCGGTGGTGCGGGCGCTGCTGACGGGCTTTGAAGGTTGAAGGTTGAGGGGAGGAATCATGTTCAACGTTTCCACGGCCGCGCGACGCGGCGGATGGCTGCTGCGCCTCTCCGGCGCCGCGCTCCTGGGCGCCTGCGCCTCGCCCGACGCGCTGGTGCAAGGTCCGGTGCAGGTGATGCCCGCGCCCGACGGCGCCTATGTCGAGCGCGTCAACAACGGCGCCATCTACCAGCCCGGCATGGCCGCGGCCTCGCTCTTCACCACCGAGCGCCGCGCGCGCCAGGTCGGCGATTCGCTCAAGGTCGCCATCAGCGAGTCGCTCAGCGCCACGCAGAAGAGCAAGACCGACACCAGCCGCGACAACAAGCTCGCGGTCAAGGGACCGGGCGGCTCCAGCAACGTCGGCATCGTCGACCGGCTGCTCAAGGCCGATGTCACCGCGTCCGGCAGCGATGCCTACAAGGGCAGCGGCGACACCGAGGCCAGCGGCAGCCTCAGCGGGCAGATGGCCGTCTCGGTGATCAACGTGCTGCCCAACGGCCACCTCGTCGTGGCCGGCGAGCGCAGCATCGCGATGAACGGCGGCCTGCAGACGCTGCGCTTCTCGGGCGTGGTCAATCCGCAGGACATCCGCAGCGGCAACCAGGTCCAGTCGGTCGACGTCGTCAATGCGCGGATGGAGATCGCCGGCAAGGGCGAGGTCTCGGAAGCCGCCCGGCGCAGCTGGCTGCAGCGGGTGCTGACGTCCAGCCTCGCGATCTGGTGATCTGGTGATCTGGTGACCGGGTGATCGGGCAGCTCAGGCGAGCCGCGCCGCCAGCCGCCGCGCGAGTTCCAGCGCTTCGGACAGGTCGGCGCTGTGGACGCCCGCACCGGCGTCCTTGCCCGCACCGCCCGAGAGCCGCTCGAGCATCGTCACCAGCGCCTGCGCCTGCGCGCCCGGATCGATCGCGTCGGACGTCGCGGCGCCGGTCTCGGTGGCCGGCAACTGGGCGATCAGCCGTTGCAGCCAGCCGGCCAGCCGTTCGGCCCGGCTGCGGTCCGCGCGCGACCAGACGGCGCCTTCGGCCCGCTCCAGCACCAGTTCGCCGACGACCGCCCCGGAGGCGTTCCTCAAGGACAGGCGCTGCGCCGAGCGGCCTGCGCGCACCGCCGCGCCGATGAGCGCCGGCGCGCCGCCCGCGATCCAGCGCAGTTCCAGCGCCGTCAGCGCCAGGGCTTCCAGCAAGCGCAGCCGCGCCTGCTGCCACTGCGCTTCGACATCCGGGACGCTCGCCACCGCCACGCCGGAACGCCCCAGCGTCAGCAGCAGGCCTTCCGCGCCGTGCGGGTCCGTGTCGAAGCGCGCGAGCTGCTCCAGGCGCGCCGGCAGTTCGGTCTGCCCCAGCGTCGCTTCCAGCCGTTGCCGCTGTTGCTGGTGATACCAGCTCGGGCCGAGCTGCTCCTGCTCGGCCATCAGCTGCCCCAGCCGGCCGTGCGCCGCCGCCTGCAAGGAACGCGACTGGATGTCCTCGCCCAGCGCGAGCGCCTGCTGCGCGGGCGGCACGGCGTCCGCGCCGCCGCGCAGCTCGCTGATCAGCAGCAGCGTCTGCGCCTGCAGCCAGCGGTAGCGGCAGCGGCGCGAGAGGTCTTCCGCCTCCGCGGCCAGGGTCAGGGCGTGCTCCACCGCGCCGCTGTCACGGGCGCAGCGCGCGTGATGCCACATCGCCTCCGCCTCGTAGTCGCGGTGTCCGACGGCGCGCGCATCGGCGCGGGCCTCGTCCAGCCGCGGCAGCGCGGCCTGCGGCCCTTGCGTCGCGCGCAGGGACACGGCGCGGTTGAGCGCGATCTTGGACCGCATGTAGGGGTCGTCGCCCAGTTGCGGATAGTGCAGCTCGGCCTGGTCCAGCACGCGGCCGCCGCGCGCCCAGTCGCCGAGCGCGAAGCACAGGTGGGCCAGGCCGATCCGCGCCAGGCAGGCCCAGCGGGTCTCGTCGTCGGCGAGTTCCAGCGTCTGGCTCCAGGCGTTGCAGGCTTGGACGTAATCGCCGCGTTGGTAGTGCATGCGGCCCAGCGCCTCGCTGAGTTCCGCCGCCTCCTCCAGCAACCGATGCTGCAACGCGCGTGCGATGGCGCGTTCCAGCTCGGCCTGCAGTTCCGGTCCGCGGCCCCAGCGTTCCAGGATGAAGAAGGCGCCGAGCAAGGCCTGGAACGGCGGTTCGCCCTCGCGCGCGATCAGGCGCTGGAGGCGCGGCAAGGCCAGACCGGGGCGCCGCATCACCAGCCGTTCCCAGCGCGCCTGCGGCGTCAGGGGCAGACGCCCGCCGTCACCGGCGCCACGTCGTGCGGCCGCCTGTCGCGCGCGCCCCTCCCTGCCCTTGCCCCCGCGTTCGCCTCGCTCGCCCGTCGCCATGTCCGTCCCGTTCAGTGCGTCCCCGTCCGGGGGACGGCGGAAGCATAAACGCCCCGACGGCGTCAGCCTCGGGGCGTTGCATGTCGTGCGGCGGCGCTGTGGGCGCCGCCGCTGCCGGTCGGCTCAGGCCGTCGCGGCGCCCGGGTTGCGCAGACGGATGTGCAGCTCGCGCAGCTGCTTCTCGTCGACGAAGGACGGCGCGCCGGTCAGCAGGCACTGCGCCCGCTGCGTCTTCGGGAAGGCGATCACGTCGCGGATCGACTCGGCCTTGGTCATCAGCGTCACCAGGCGGTCCAGGCCGAAGGCCAGGCCGCCGTGCGGGGGCGCGCCGTACTGCAACGCATCCAGCAGGAAGCCGAACTTCACGCGCTGTTCCTCGGGGCTGATGTTCAGCGCCTCGAAGACCTTGGCCTGCACATCGGCCTTGTGGATACGCACCGAGCCGCCGCCCAGTTCCCAGCCGTTGAGCACCATGTCGTAGGCCTTGGCCACGCACTTGCCCGGGTCGGTGACCATCAGGTCCTCATGACCGTCCTTGGGCGCGGTGAACGGGTGGTGCACCGCGGCCCAGCGCTTGTTCTCCTCGTCCTCCTCGAACATCGGGAAGTCGACGACCCACAGCGGCGCCCACTTGTCCTCGAAGAGGCCGGTGGTCTTGCCGAACTCGCTGTGCCCGATCTTCAGGCGCAGCCCGCCGATCGCGTCGTTGACGACCTTGGCCTTGTCCGCGCCGAAGAAGATCAGGTCGCCGTCCTGCGCGCCGGTGCGCGACAGGATGTCCGCCACCGCCTTGTCGTGCAGGTTCTTGACGATCGGCGACTGCAGGCCCTCGCGGCCCTTGGCGGTCTCGTTGACCTTGATCCAGGCCAGGCCTTTGGCACCGTAGATCTTGACGAACTCGGTGTAGGCGTCGATCTCGCCGCGGCTCATCGTTGCGCCGCCGGGCACGCGCAGCGCGACCACGCGGCCGCCCGGCGTCGTCGCCGGGCCGGAGAAGACCTTGAAGTCCACGTCGCCCATCACGTCGGTCAGCTCGGTGAACTCGAGCTTGACGCGCAGGTCGGGCTTGTCGGAGCCGAAGCGATGCATGGCTTCGGCGTACTTCATCACCGGGTAGTCGCCCAGCTCGACGTCCAGCGCCTTGCGGAAGACGTGGCGGATCATGCCCTCGAACATCGCGCGGATCTCTTCCTCGCCCAGGAACGAGGTCTCGATGTCGATCTGCGTGAACTCGGGCTGGCGGTCGGCGCGCAGGTCCTCGTCGCGGAAGCACTTGGTGATCTGGTAGTAGCGGTCGAAGCCCGCCACCATCAGCAGCTGCTTGAACAGCTGCGGCGACTGCGGCAGCGCGAAGAACATGCCGTCGTGCACGCGCGACGGGACCAGGTAGTCGCGCGCGCCTTCCGGGGTGCTCTTGGTGAGCATCGGGGTCTCGATGTCGACGAAGCCGTGCTCGTCCAGGAACTTGCGCGCTTCCATCGCGACGCGGTAGCGCAGCATCAGGTTGTTCTGCATGTACGGGCGGCGCAGGTCCAGCACGCGGTGCGTCAGGCGCGTGGTCTCGGAGATGTTCTCGTCGTCCAGCGGGAAGGCCGGCGTGACCGACGGGTTCAGCACTTCCAGCTCATGGCACAGGACCTCGACCTTGCCGCTGGCGACGTTGGCGTTCTGCTTGTCGGCCGGGCGCGCGCGCACCTTGCCGACGACCTTGATGCAGAACTCGCTGCGCACGCTTTCGGCCACCTTGAACATCTCGGGGCGGTCGGGGTCGCACACGACCTGCACGAGGCCTTCGCGGTCGCGCAGTTCGATGAAGATGACGCCGCCGTGGTCGCGGCTGCGATGGGCCCAGCCCATCAGGGTCACGGTCTGGTCCAGCAGCTTCTCGCTGACTTGGCCGGCATAGCAGGTACGCATGGGGGTTCTCCGGAAATTCTTCAGTGTTCGGGGCGAGGCTGGCGGCGTGTCGTCGGCGCGGAGCGCGACGCGTGCGGCCAGCCGGTCAGGGCGCTGGCGGGGTCCGACGGACCCTCAGGACTGAGCGCTTGCCGGGGCGCTCAGCCCGGTCAATTTCGGGTGGCTTCGCCCGGCAGGACGATCGCGGGATCCCCTTGGGGAGCGACCACGCCCATCGAGATGATGTATTTGAGCGCCTCGTCGACGCTCATCGCCAAGGGCCGCAATTGCGCGCGGGGCATCATCAGGAAGAAGCCCGAGGTGGGATTGGGCGTCGTCGGCACGTACAGCGCCACGTGCTCGTCGGGCTCGGCGCCGCTGAGCGTGCCCAGCTGCTGGGCGACCTCGCCGCGCGGCGTGCCGGTGACGAAGGCGATGGTCCACGAGCCCTGGTGCGGGTACGGCACCAGCACCGCCTCGCGGAAGGCGTTGCCGCTGGACGAGAACAGCGTGTCCGAGACCTGCTTGACCGAGCTGTAGATGCTCTTGACGATGGGGATCTTGTAGAGCAGCTTGTCCCACTGGCGCAGCCACCACTGGCCGAAGATGTTCGCGACGAACATGCCGGTGAGCATCAGCAGCGCGACCATGACGAGCACGCCCAGGCCGGGGATGTCGTGCAGCCGCTTGAGCGATTCCTGGGCGGCCAGCGGCAGCACGGCGCCGACGGCCGACAGCAGCCAGACGAAGACGCCGTCGATCATGCCGAGCACCCAGAGGAGCACCCAGACGGTGATCGCGAGCGGGAGCCAGACCAGCAGGCCGGTGATGATGTACTTGCGCATGCCTGGGTCCGGGCCTCGGGATCAGTGGCAGGCGCAGGAGCCGCCGCAGGCCGTGCCCGAGGAGGAGGCCGACGAGCCGGAAGACGATTCGGAAGCGGCCGGCGAGGCGGACGACGTGGCGGGCGAGCCGCCCGAGCCCGACGGACCGTCGGCCCCGGCCGCCGGCGCGGCGGCGGCTGCGGTTGCGGCGGCCCCGGTCGAGCCCCCGCGGAAGTCCGTCGCATACCAGCCCGAGCCCTTCAGCTGGAAGCCGGCGGCGGTGACCTGCTTCGAGAAGCTTTCCGCGCCACAGGCGGGGCAGACGGTCAGCGGGGCGTCGGACAGCTTCTGCAGCACGTCTTTGGCGCGGCCGCAGGCGCCGCATCGGTAAGCGTAGATCGGCATGTTGAAGGGACTACCGGGTGAAAAACCCGAAATTATATAGAGAGCGCCGCTAATGCCGGGCGCACGCCGGGCACACGCCGGGCCCATGCCCGGCGAGTGACGGTCCCGTGCGAGTCCCGGGCAGCTCCCGGGCAGGTCCCTGGCAGGTCCTGGGCGGGTCCCGTGCCGGGCCCGCGTGACGCTCAGGCCCCCCCGGCCAGCCGGTGGTGCGACCCGTGCGAATCGGCGATCGCCTGCGGCCCCAGCGACCCGATCAGCATGCCGACGATGCCCGCCAGCAGGCCCGCCAGCTGGGCCGGGAACTGCTCGCCGGCCGGCGTCACGAGGAACAGCAGCCAGGTGACCACGCCCAGCACGATCGCGAAGATCGCGCCCTGGGTCGTCGCACGCCGCCAGTACAGGCCGAAGACCAGCGGGACGAAGGCGCCGACCAGCGTGACCTGATACGCGCCGGACACCATCTCGTAGATCGAGGTGCCCTGCAGCGCGATCGCGTAGCCGCAGACGCAGATCGAGAACAGCAGCACCGCGATGCGCATGGTGCGCAGCTCCTGCTTGTCCGAGACGCGCGGGAAGAACTGGCGCCAGATGTTCTCGACGAAGGTCACCGACGGCGCCAGCAGCGTGGCCGAGGCGGTCGACTTCAGCGCCGACAGCAGCGCGCCGAAGAAGATCACCTGCATCACGAAGGGCATGCGGTCCATCACCAGACGCGGGATGACCTGCTGCGGATCCTCGGCGATCAGCTGCTTCGCGGCGTCCGGCATGATGATCAGCGCGCTGACCACGATGAACATCGGCACGAAGGCGAAGAGGATGTAGCAGATGCCGCCGATCACCGGACCGCGCGTCGCGGCCTGGATGTCCTTGGCGGACATCACGCGCTGGAACACGTCCTGCTGCGGGATCGAGCCCAGCATCATCGTCACCGCCGCGCCGAGGAAGAACACGATGTCGTGGAAGCTCGGATCGGGCAGGAAGCGGAACATGTCCTGGCTGCTGGCCAGCGTGATGACCTTGTCGGCGCCGCCGGCCATGTCGGCCGCGAACCAGGCGATGAGGGACAGGCCGACCACCAGGATGATCATCTGGATGAAATCGGTCACGGCCACCGACCACATGCCGCCGAACAGCGTGTAGGCCAGGATGGACGCGGTGCCGATCATCATGCCCACCGGGATGCTGATCGCGCCGCCCGACAGCAGCTTGAACACCAGCCCCAGCGCCGTGACCTGCGCCGCCACCCAGCCGAGGTAGGACAGGATGATGATGAAGCTGCAGACCACCTCGACCACGCGGCCGTAGCGCTCGCGGTAGTAGTCGCTGATCGTCAGCAGCGTCATCTTGTAGAGCTTGGCCGCGAAGAACAGGCCCACCAGGATCAGGCACGAGCCCGCGCCGAAAGGATCCTCCACGACGCCGTTCAGCCCCGTCTGCACGAACTTGGCCGGGATGCCCAGCACCGTCTCCGAGCCGAACCACGTCGCGAACGTCGTCGTGATGATCATCACCAAGGGCAGGTGTCGCCCGGCAATGGCGAAGTCCGCCGTGTTCTTCACCCGGCGCGCAGCCCACAGGCCGATCGCGATGGTGACTAGCAGGTAGAGGATGACCAGGGTCAGGAGCATGGCAGCGGGCCTTGGGGGTTGGGGGAGGCAAGGACGCAGGAGGTCCGCACACAAAAATGCGCGCGGATTATCTCCGGAACGTCAAAGCTTGCTGCCCCGGGTCCTCCCGGCCCGCGAACTCCGCTTTCCCTCCCCCCTACTGATCGTTCGGCGCCGTCGTGCGCTTCATGAAAGGAACTCTCAATGAGTGTCAATGTCAACGATTACCTGAACCAGGGGATGGCTGCCCAGCGCGAGCAGTCGGCTGGTGAAGACGCCGTGCAGAGCGCACAGAACTATCAGCGCAACCGACAACTGCTGGCGATGAAAGAAGACCAGCAATTCGACAGCCACGTGCGCAACTTCAACCTCGAAGTCAACAGCTCGATGCTGGGATCGATGGAAAAAGTCAACCTGGCGCGCTGAGCGCGCCGCTCCCCCTTGAACACATAGAAAGGAATTTCCCATGTCCGGAGAAGTCAATCAACTGAAACAGCAACTGGCCTATCAAACGGGCCTCAACGACGGCATTCGCCAAGGCGGCATGCAGGGCGCCATGCAGGGCGGCAACTTCTTCAACCGGGGCATGCAGTTCGCGTCCGGCATGTGCAACAGCTTCATGGGCTTCTGCGCCAACATGAATCGCTTCGGCGCCGGCTTCGGCGGCGGCTTCGGCGGTGGCTTCGGCTTCAGCGGCGGCTTCGGCGGGTTCGGCATGAACTTCGGCTTCGGTCCCCGCGTCTGGTAACGGGCCGGGTCGCTGACTCACGACAGGGCGGCGCCGCGCGGCGCCGCCCGCTTCCGCGGTGCACGCGCCGCCCCCTCACCTCCTCATCGCCATGATCGAACTCGACACCGCCACCGCACCGGCGCCCCTCCCGACTTTCGTCCTGGAAAAGCGCGCCTGCATCGCCGCCTTCATGGACAGCCATCCGGACATCTTCGCCCCGCCGACGATCGCCGGCACCTGGACCGCCTTCGCCGACCTGGGCACGCCGCCGGACGAGCACGAGGAACGCATCCTCGACCAGGCCACCGGCCGCATCGTCCAGGCCATCCGCTCCGCTCAGGACCGCACCCCCGCCGACTTCGACATGCAGTCGGCCTTCGACCTCGCCAAGGAGGAAGGCCTCGGCGAGATCGCGCCCGACCCCGTCGTGCTGGCCATGGCGTCGGCGCCCTCGGACGAAGGCCCCGACGAGGAGGCCGCCACGATGGCCCGCGCCATGTCGCTGTACAAGACCGCGGTCCAGATGGGCCTGGCCGAAGGCGGCGAACTGCACCAGACCATCGAATCGAGCTTCAGCGCCCTGCCGGCGGAGACGCCGTTCATGCGGGACCTGCTGGACACCGCCAGGCGCATCGTGCTGATCGACCTCGATCAGGCCATGCGCCAGGGCTGAACCGGAGGGCGACATGGCGATCACCCTTCCCCCCGGCCGCAGCGTCGACGCCGTCGGCGCCTCCTCCGGCGGCCAGGCCCCTGGCCGCTCCCCCGCCGGCACCCGCTTCGCCCAGGCCGTGGCGCAGGTCGCCCGCATCCAGCGTCCCCTGTCGCCCGCGCTCGCCCAGGCGGGCGATCCCCACGCCATGACCCGTCTGGTGGGCTCGGTGCAGGAGTCCAAGGCCCGGCTGGACAGCTTGCAGACGCGCATGCGACGCACCGGCGACGCGCGCATCGCCCCGCTGATCGCGCGGCAGATGCAGGAACTCGACTACCGGTCCAGCCTGGTCGCCAAGGCGCTGGGCAAGGTCGGGGCCACCATCAAAGAAGTCGCGACGGCCGCCTGATGCGCCGCGCCGGACGTCATCTCGTCGCGTCGATGTCGCTGGCAGCGCTGCTCGCGGGCTGCTCCGGCGCCATCGACCTCTATACCGGCCTGAACGAGAAGGACGCCAACGAGATCACCGCGGAACTCGACCGCCACGGCCTGGAGGCCGCCAAGGCGCCCGCCGGCAAGCAGCTCTTCGCCGTGCGCGTGCCGCCGGAACGCTTCGCGTCGGCGGTCGCCGTCCTGCAGGCGGCCGGACTGCCGCGCCATTCGTTCACACGCATGGGCGACGTCTTCAAGAAGGACGGCATGATCTCGACGCCGACCGAGGAGCGCGCCCGTTTCCTCTCGGCGCTGGCCCAGGAACTCGAGAGCACGCTGTCCCAGATCGACGGCGTCGTGCTGGCGCGGGTCCACCCGGTGCTGCCGGAGCGCGTCGTCCCGGGAGAACCGGTGCTGCCTTCGTCCTGCTCGATCCTGATCAAGCACGCGGCGGGCTGGAACACGGCCGCCTACGAGGCGCGCATCCGCAAGCTGGTCGTGTCCAGCATCCCCGGCCTGGCGGAAGCGCCGGAGAAGGTGGCGGTCGTGTTCGTGCCGGCGGAGGCGATCGCATTGCCGCCGGCTACCGCGGCGATGGCGAATCGCGGCAACGGTGACGGCAACCTCTCCGGCACCCTGGACGCCGTGACGGGCTGGATCACCGGCGGCCTGGCGGTGCTCCTGGGTGTCGGGCTGCCGGTAGGCTGGTGGCTCTGGCAGCGCCGGAGCAGTCCCGCCCCGGCGCCGATGACGGACGACGACGATCCGCTGGGACTCGCCGCGGCGGAGCCGCCCACCGGCGCCAGGACGCCATGACCGCCGGGGCCGCCATGACCGCCATGACCGCCGGTGCCGTCGGTGCCGCCGGTGCCGCGTCGTGCGAGGGGGAGGCGCCCGCGCTCCCCTGCGGATCGCCCGCCGCCTGGCTGGAGGTCTGGTACGAGCCGTGGTGCCGGATGCACCCGGGCTGGCTGGACGCCGCGACGGGCGGCGACGTCTGCCGCGCGACCGCGCACTGGCTGGCGCGATTCCGCACGCCCGGTCCGTCGCTGCGACTCGCCCACCGGTGGTTCTGCAGCCGCTTCGACATCGACGCCGATGCGCCCTTGCCGTTGGACCGCCTCACCGCCCTGCCCGCGCATCTGCCGCTGGAAGGCCGCGCGCTGGAGCAGGCCGCCTTGGCGCTGGGCCGCGTCGCCCACGCGAGCCATTGCCTGGCCGGCGCGCGTCGTGATCTGGCCGACCTGTTCGCCGCCGGGCGCGGCGACACGCCGCCATGGCGCGACGCCCTCCGGCAGGCCAAGGCGCGCCCCTTGCGACCGGAGGGCGCACCGCCCCCGACGGACGCCTCGGACCTCGCCCTGCGTCGCTGGGGGCTGCCGCTGATGGGCCGCCTGATCGAGGACGCCTTGCCCGGCGCCTGGTCGAGGTTGCGCCTGCGATGCGCGCCCGAACTCCTGCACGCGGCCGCCCTCGCGCCGCGCATTCCCGATTCCGCCGCCGCGCTGCGGCGGCAGGCGTGGCGCATCTGGCGCACCGGCGCCGCCGAGCCGCACTCCCTGGTCCTGTCCCCATGAACACTTCAGCCCCGACCCGACCCGCGCCCTCCCGCCCCCACTCGAGCACCCCCTCGAGCACCTCCGCGGGCACCCCCTCGAGCACCTCCTCAAGCACCCCCTCGGGCACCTCCTCGAGTACCTCCTCGGGCAGCCCCTCGCGCGACGCCTCGACGCTGCATTGGCGTCTGGCCAAGCCCGCCGACGCGGTCCATCTGGTCCGCATCTACAACGAGTCCGTCGCCGGCGGCGGTCATTCACCGACGCTGGCGAACGGCACCGAAGCCGCGATGCTGGCGCTGATCGTCGACAGCCGTCGCCAGGGATGGCCGGTCTGGGTGATGACGGCCCCGGAGGACGCGCGCGACGACGGCCCGCAGGCCGACGCGCACCGGATCCCGGCCGCCTGGGCGCACATGCGCACGATCGCGTGGGGACCGAGCGTGTGCCGCAGCGCCGGCGATCTCTGGCTCTACGTGGCCGAGGCCTGGCAGGGCAGCGGCATCGCGATGCGCATGATCCGCGGCGTCTTCCAGGAATGCCGCCGCTACGGCTTCGACACCGTCACCTGCTGGATCCTCGGCAGCAACCGCCGCAGCCTTTCCCTGGTCCGCGCGTGCCGGCTCGAACGCTGGGCGCTGATGCCGGGCGTCGTCGACTACGGCGGACTGCGCTTCGATCTCGAGGTGTGGGGCTGCCGCCTGGACGATCCCCGGTGGCTGGCCCACATGGACCGGCTGGGACGTCGACAGGCGGGCATCGGACGCCTGCGCGCGGCGCGGCGCGCCACGACCGCCTGAAACCGGCTGATCCCGACTGATCCCGACTGATCCCGCCATGACGTCCGGCTCGTCCCTGTCCCTGCTGCTGTTCACCCAGGTGATGGCGCTGTCCATGGCGCGCGCGGGCGGGATGATCGTCTTCCTGCCGTTCCTGGCGCGCCAGCAGACCACCGCGATGGTGCGCGGCGCGCTCTGCCTGGCGTTGTCGCTGCCCGCGGCCGCCCAGGTCTGGCCGGCCTTCGCCGCCGCCCCGCCGCCGCCCGAGGCGCTGCTGATCCTGACGCTCAAGGAAGGCCTGATCGGCAGCCTGCTCGGCATGCTGGCGGCGATCCCGTTCTGGGCCGTGCGCGGCATGGGCACCCTGATCGACAACCAGCGCGGCGCCAACGCCGCCCAGCAGGTCAATCCGGCGCTGCAGGCCGACGCCACGCTGCTGGGCGAACTGTCCGAACGCGCCCTCGTCGCGCTCCTGGTGGACCTGGGACTGCTGCAGGCGACCTTCACCGTCCTCTCCGCCAGCCACGCGCAGTGGCCGATGCTGGACCTGTTCCCGACCCTGGACGCGGCGCACCAGCGCGGGCTGCTCCAGGCCCTGGCCGGCACGCTGACCCAGGCGCTGCTGCTGGCCGGGCCGGCGCTGCTGCTCCTGCTGATGGTCGAGCTGGCGCTGGCCATCGCCAGCACGGCGGTGCAGGGCATGGACGTCTATGCGTCGGCGATGGCGGTGAAGTCGGTGTCGGCCGTGTTCATCGTGGTGCTGATCGCGGCGCCCCTGTTCGACAAGGTCCTGGACGATGCGCTGCGCTGGTGGCAGGAGGGCATCCTGGACGCCCTCGGCCTCGCGCTGCCGCCGCCGCGCTGACCGGTGCCCGGGTGAGCGATGGCCGAGAAGAACCTTCCCCCGACCGAGTCCAAGAAGCGCCAGGCGCGCGAGGACGGGCAGCTGGGCGTCAGCCAGGACTCGATCAAGATCCTGCGCCTGCTGCTGATGGCGGAGGTGGCGTTCGCCACCGAGCCGCTCTGGCGCGGCATGGTCGACGTCCTGCTCGAGGCGGCCCTGCGCCAGACGGCGAGTCCGACCACGGCGGGCCTTGCGATGAGCTGGGCCTCCTGCCTCCCGGTCCTGGTCGTCCTGCTGGTGCTGGCCCTGCTGCCGGCGCTGACGGCCGTCCTGGGCACCCTGGCGCAGACGCGCTTCAACATCGCCGGCAAGGCGCTCGGCAAGGGCTTCGAGAAGCTCGATCCCAGCACCAACCTGAAGAACCTGGTGTCGGGACAGAAGCTCATGATGGCGGTGCTCGGTCCGGTGCGCAGCCTGTCCCTGCTGACCGTCGCCTGGCTGAAGATCGAGGACAGCCTGCCCGACATCGCCCTGGCCTTCCGCGTCGACACAGCCCAGGGCTGGTCGCTGTCGCTGGCCCTGCTGAAGGGTCTGGAACGCCAGTGCATCATCGTGCTGCTCCTGCTGATCGTCACCGACATCCTGCTGCAGCGCTATCTGGTGTTCCGCCAGCTGCGCATGGACATCAGCGAGGTGCGTCGCGACTTCAAGCAGAACGAAGGCGATCCGATGCTCAAGGGCATCCGCAAGCAGATCGCCAAGGAGATCGTCATGTCCGACGACATCGGCGCGAAGCAGCGGCCCAGCGCGGTGGTCGTCAATCCGGAGCACGTGGCGGTCTCGCTGTACTACGACCCCGAGCTCACCGAGATGCCGCTGATCCTGGACAAGCGCAGCGACGAGGAGGCGCTCGCGCTGCGACGCGCCGCGCGCGAGAACGGGGTGCCGGTCGTGCGTTACGTGGGTCTGGCGCGCCTGCTGCTCGCGTCGGGCGAGGTCGGCCAGCCGGTGCCGGAACATGCGTTCCGCGCGGTGGCGCTCCTGCTGCGCGTGATCGAGGCGTACGAGGAGCAGGCCCCCGAGCTGTTGCGCCCCACCCTGCGCCCCGGCGAAGACGAGCTGCACCTGGATCTGGCGAGCGTGGACGACGAGATCGGGCAGGAGATGCTGGATCTCGCGTGAGCAGCACGGCGGCACGGCGGCACGGCGGCACGGCGGCACGGCGGCGCGGGAGGCGCGCCGCCGGGCTCAGGCCTCGTCGCGCAATTGCTCCTCGACGAGGGCGTACTTCTCGCGGCGGCGCGCCAGTGCGCGATGCAGGTCGGCGGCCTCCGCCAGGGCCAGTTCGGCGGCGTCGCACTCGCGCTGACGATCCACCACGGCCTGCCGGGCCGGCGGCACGCGATCCAGCTGCGCCTGGTCGGCCTGACGCCAGCGCTTGAGGACCGGCGAGCCCCCGGGCGCCGCCTGACAGTCGGCCCGCAACGCGGCGCGCCGCGCGGCCACGTCAGTGATGCAGTCGCTCAGCGCCTGCTCCGCGCTCACCAGCGCCTGCGCGGCCGCTTCGCTGGCGCGCTGGGCGCGCAACAGGGCCGCCTCCGCCAGGGTCGCGCGGCGGCTCGCCAGCGCGCCGATGCGGCGCACGCCGGGGAGCCGGGCGTCCGGCGGTGCCGGCGCGTCGACCTCGTGCGGCGCGCGCTTCGGCGCGGGGCGATCGGGAGCAGCAGCAGAAGCAGCAGCAGCGGAGGCGGCGGCGGCGGCGCCACGCTGCGTCACGGCGGCCTTCATCCTGCGCTCACACCGCACCGGCGGTCAGCGCGTTCAGCCGCGCCAGGCTGTCTTCCCACGGCACGGGCGTGCGCGTGTCCTGGCGCAGGAAGTCGATCACCTTGGGATAGTCCGCGACGATGCGGTCGGTCTCCGGGTCCAGGCCGGGCCGGTACTCGCCCAGGCGGACCATCAGCTCCATGTCGCGGTAGCCGGACAGCACCTGCCGGATCCGGTTGGCCGCGCGGCCCTGCTCCCGGGGCACGATGTTGGACATCACCCGGCTCAGGCTCGCCAGCACGTCGACCGCCGGATACTGCCCCTGCTCGGCCAGCTTGCGCGACAGCACGATGTGGCCGTCCAGCAGCGAGACCGCCTCTTCGCTGATCGGGTCCGAGCGCAGCTCCCCTTCCAGCAGCACCGTGTAGAGCGCCGTGATGGAGCCGCCGGCGGCATTGCCCGCGCGCTCGATGAGCCGCGGCAGCAAGGCGTAGACCGACGGCGGGAAGCCGGCGCGCGCGGGCGCCTCGCCGGCGGCCAGGCCGATCTCGCGCTGCGCGCGCGCCAGACGGGTCAGGGAGTCCACCATCAGCAGCACGTTCAGGCCCTGGTCGCGCAGGCCCTCGGCGATCGCGGTGGCGGTGAACGCGGCACGCACGCGTTCGATCGAGGTGCGGTCCGAGGTCGCGCAGACGATCACCGTGCGCGCCATCAGTGCGGGGTCGAACTCGTGTTCGGTGAACTCGCGGACCTCGCGGCCACGCTCGCCGATCAGGCCGACGACGATCGCGTCGGCCGGACTGCCCCGGCCCACGGCCGCCATCAGCGTCGTCTTGCCGCAACCGGGGCCGGCGAACAGGCCCACGCGTTGACCCTGCCCGACCGTCAGCAGCGCATCGAGGCTGCGCACGCCGGTCGGGAACCGGTCCTTGATGCGCCAGCGCTCCACCGGCGGGGGCGCGTCCGCGATCACCGGGCGCAGCACGAGCCCGGCGTCGCCCGCGCGCAGCGGCGGCCCGTCGTCGAGGGGCTCGCCGAAGCCGTCGAGGATGCGACCCAGCAGCGGCCGGCCCACGGCGACGTGATGCACGGTGCGCAGCGGCCGGATCACGCAGTCGCCGGAGATGCCCTCCAGCGCCGTCAGCGAGGACAGCA
Source organism: Roseateles sp. GW821-FHT09G09 (assembly GCF_059415965.1). Classification (NCBI taxonomy): domain Bacteria; kingdom Pseudomonadati; phylum Pseudomonadota; class Betaproteobacteria; order Burkholderiales; family Sphaerotilaceae; genus Roseateles; species Roseateles sp. GW821-FHT09G09. The sequence goes on from NZ_JBWKOG010000008.1 coordinate 164,328, forward strand.
GCACATGGGCACCGGTGAAGCCGACGACCTCGCAGCGCCAGATCCGGTCGGGCGCCGTGGGGTGGTAGACCTCGCAGAGTTCGCCGATGCTCGCGCCCGGCACGGTGCCTTCGATCAGCATGCCCAGCACGCGATGCACCTGGCCCAGCGCGCGGGTCAAGGGGACGTCCGCCATCGCGGCGGCGACGGCGGCGGCTTCGCGGGCGGCGATGTCGCGCGGCGTCACCATCCGATCTGCACCTTGCGGGGACCGTCGAAGACCAGCGTGCCGGGCCGGATCTCGGCCAGCCGCCAGTCGCCGACGCGATCGCCGGGTTCGATCCGCCGGCCGTCGGTCAGCGTCACATGGCTGCTGGATCCGAGCATCACCTCCTGGATGTCGAACGGCAGGACCAGGCTGCCGTCGCCGGGGATGTTGACCTGCAGCCGACCGCGTCCGCCGCGCCGCTCGGCCGGGGCAGCGAGCATCGCCTCGATCGTCGTGGATGCGGATCCAGATGCGGATGCGGATGCAGGTGCGGACGCGGACGCGGATGCAGGTGCGGACGCGAACGCGGACGCAGATACTGACGGGGATGCGGTCGGGATCGCGGAGGCCGAGGCGGCGGCGCTTCCGGGCTCTGGCGCAGGGCGCGGGTCGTCGCCGGAGGACCGCTGTTTCCGGCGCGGATCCGCGGCGGGAAGCTGCTTCTTCCTCGTCTCGTCGTCCGGCTCGATCGCCGTCTCGCTGTCCTGGACCTGCCGCACCAGCGCGGCCACGCCGAGCATCGTCGACAACAGGCCGGCCGCGACGATCAGGCTGCCCAGGGTCCGCATCGGTCGCGGCCCCAGCGCGGCGTGCCGACGGCGCGTCCCGGCGGGCCGGACGTCCGCCACCAGGGCGGGCGTCGCCTCAGGCGACGGACCGGGGATCTGCAGCGCGTGCGCCTGCGGCGTCGTCTCCGGAGACTCGATCACCAGCGCTTCGATCAGCGGCGGCGTCCACGTCTCCCAGGGCTCGCTCGAGCCCCGCACCACCAACCAGATGTCGCCTGTCCTGAAGGCCTCGCCGGGCGCCAGCGACACCGTCTGACCGCCCGCCAGCGTCACGCCGGTGGACAGCACGACGCCGTCTTCCACGGCTTCCAGCAGGAGACCGCCGTCCGGCGTCGCGCGCACGAACAGCCGCGCCGGCGCGGGGCCGTCGCCCATCAGCAGCAGGTCGGCGTCGTTGCCGGCCCCCACCGTCAAGACCTCCTCGAGCGGCAGCGCCGCGCCGGCCTGCAGGCCGCTCACGACACGCAGTTCCATCACGTCCGCCTCCCAGGCCGGCGTCGTCATCTCAGTACATCTCCGGCAAGGCGCGTCCCTCCAAGGGGACGCTGATCACGGCGCGCACGTTGACGCGGAAATCCGGCGGCAGCTCGGACATGCCGATCACGCCCAGCGACGGGATCCGATCGGCCAGCAGCTTGCGGATGTGCGGTCTCACGTCCTGCGCGCAGACCATGACCGGCCGCCCGCCGCCGCACGTGGCCAGGTAGGCCGCGGCGGTCTCGTCGAGGATCGCGTCGGTCAGGTCCGCCTCCAGCGCCAGGAAGTCGCCGTAGGCGGTCTGCCGGATGGCGGCCCGGACCTGGGCCTCGAGCTCGCTGTCGAACATCAGCGCCCGCAGCTCCTTGCGCTCGGCGTGGGCGTCGCAGATCTCGCGTTGCAGCGCGGCGCGCACGCACTCGGTCAGCACCGACGGGTCGCGCTCGCGCGGCCCCCACTCGATCAAGGCGTTCAAGATGATCGGCACGTTGCGGATGCTGACGTTCTCCATCAGCAGGCGACGCAGCACCTCGGCCATCCGGCTCAGCGGCACGGCGCGTTCCAGTTCCTTGGCGACCTCCGGCGTCTTGCGGCCACACCAGGCGGCGATCTTCTGCGTCTCTTCCATGCCGAAGTACATCGGCCCGACGCGCAGCAAGGTCTCCTCGCAGAGCTCTTCCAGACGGTCCCAGCAGTCCCGCAGGTCGGTCGGCGGGGGATCGAGCGCCAGGGCCTGCGCCTCGCCCAGCCACACGCGCGGCGCGCAGGCCACGCCGCCGCGCGACTCCACCTGCTCGGGCGGCAGGCCGAGCTCGGCCGGATCGCCGACCGTCCAGGTGCAGGTCCGCAGGTCCTCCCGCAACCACATGGAGAACACCGGCACTTCGCCATGGCAGAACTCGATGTCCGCGTGCTCGAGTTCGGCCCCGATGTCGAACTCGATCTGCGGCGTCACCAGCGCCAGACGTCGCACCAGGCGATTGCGGACGTGACGACACAGGTTGAGCGCGCGCTGCGCGCGCTCGGGATCGATGTGCCGGCTGACCCGCAGCGCGAAGGGTCGAACCAGATCGAAATCGCGCAAGGCTTCCACGACGGCCTCGCGCTGCTGCGTTGCTTCGCGATCCGCCTTGAGCTTGCGATGCATCATCGTCAGCCCCACCGTGGCGGCGCCCGTCGCCAGGCCGGCGAAGATCAGCAGCGGCATGCCCGGCAGCAGGCCGAAGGCCAGCATGGCGCCGCTGGCCGTCACCCAGGCCTTGGGCTGATGCAGCATCTGCGCGGTCAGTTCATTGCCGATGGCGCGCCCGCCCGTGGGCTTGGACACCCGCGTGACCAGCAGGCCCGCGGTCATGGACATCAGCAGCGCCGGGATCTGCGCCACGAGGCCGTCGCCGATGGTGAGGATGGCGTAGACGTGCAAGGCTTCGGCGGCCGGCAGGCCGCGCTGGAACACGCCCACCGACAGACCGCCGATCAGGTTCACCAGCACGATGACGATGCCGACGATCGCGTCGCCCTTGGCGAACTTCATGGTGCCGTCCATCGCGCCGAAGAACTGGCTCTCCTCGGTCAGCGCGTCGCGCTGTTCCTTGGCTTCGTCCTGGGTGATGCCGCCCGCCTTGCGCTCCATGTCGATGGCCATCTGACGGCCGGGCATCGCATCGAGCGAAAAGCGCGCGCTGACCTCGGCGACCCGCTCGGAGCCCTTGGTGATCACGATGAACTGCACGACGGTCAGCACCAGGAACACGACGAGACCGACCACCAGGTTGCCGCCGACCACGATCTCGCCGAAGGCCTCGATGATGTGCCCGGCCTCGGCGTTGAGCAGGATCTGCCGCGTGCTGGCCACGCTGAGCGCGACACGGAACAGCGTGGTGACCAGGAACAGCGAGGGGAACGCCGACAGGCCGGTGGTCTGTTTCACCTGCATCACCAGCACGATCAGGAAGGCCGACACGCAGAGGTTGATCGCGATCAGCAGGTCCAGCAGCCAAGTGGGCACCGGCAGCAGCATCGCGAAGACCACCGCCACGACCAGCGCGGTGACGATGATCTCGGCACGCTCGCCACGCGGCGCGATCTGAAGCGCCAGGGCCCGCGCCGGCGACAGGAAGGCCCGGTCGGCGGTGGGGGGCGCGGCGTGGCGGGGGGCGGTTCTGGAGGAGGGCGCGGACATGGTGACTGTTCAGTCGCCGCCCACCGCGCGGGGTTCGCCACCTGAATTTGCAGGCTTTGTTATCCCCCGACGCGACGGGCCAGGCGCTCCCCGGTCTGCATGCCGGCCGTGCGGTCCAGCAGGCCGTGGCGCGTCAGGTCGGCGGTGTTGGCGTTCCTCAGCTCGGTATTGACGAGCTGCTTGGTGTCGCCGTTGAGCCAGACCGCCTCGGGCAGGACCGCCAGCTCGCGCTGCAGCTGCCGGCGCGCGCTCGCCAGCACGCCGCCGCTGAGCTTCAGGACCGGACCCATCCGGCCGAGCGGGCCCTGCGGCGCGGTGGCGAACGAGAACTCCAGGATCCAACGCGCGGTCTTGCGCACCTCGTCCGGCTTGTCGAGGTGGGGGCAGGCGCCCGCCTTCATCACGCGGACACCCGACTCTCCGACCTGATGCGCCTGCCGGGCCATCCGCCCCAGGACGACATGGAGGAACACGACCTGCCCGCCGCCCAGTCGCGTGTCCATGCGACTGCGCAGCACGGACATCTCCGCGAGCCGGGCCAGTCCGGCGTCGTCCATTTCCATCATCTGCTTCAACGACGGCGGGGATTGCAGCAGGGCCCACATCGGCGACCCGGGCACGAGGGCCTCCGCGGCGGAGGTCGACTTCTGCGCGACGGCGGTGCGCATCAGTTGCCGGATCTCCCGTTCGGGATCGTCCGCCAGCAGGGCCAGGCGGGCTTCCAGCTGCGCTGCCTCCGCGCCGCTGGGCAGACGACGCAGCGCCAGTGCCAGCAAGGCCTGGCGCTCGGCGGCGCCGTAGGCGTCGCTGTCCAGCGTGTCGATCGCCACGGACGTGCTGCCTTGCATCCACAGCGACGCGAACTTTTCCGCGCGCTGCCGGATCGACGCGAAGGCCTGATCCCCGGCGAGCTGTCTCATCATCTGCTCGATGGTCTCGATGCGCCTCAGCGCGTCGACGCGCACGTCCTGGCCCTCGCGCGCGTCGCGCGCCTCGTCGTGCGTCTCCTGCTCGGCCCGCTCGCTCGCGCCGAAGGTGATCTCCTCCGCGCTGGCGCCGAGTCCGCCCGAATTCGACGCCGCAGTGGCCGCGGCCGCGGCGGCCAATGTCGACACCGCGGCCCGACGTTCGGAGAGCCGTTCCTGCTCGCGGAGGGTCGATTCCGACGGGCGCTCCGACACGGGCGGGCGGAATGCCGTCCGGCTGAGCGCCGTCGGATCCGGGAAACCGGCCTCCGGAGGAGCCTCAAAGGCGAGCGGGCCTGGACGAGCGGTGATCGGGTTCATGGCGGGACTCGGGCAATGGGAAGAGGAAGCGTCACGGCAGCGCGCGCGCGGTGAGGATGAAAAGGCGCTCGCGCTCGTTGTTCACGGCGCTGTCGCTGCGGAACAGCGCGCCGATCAGCGGGATGGACGCCAGGCCCGGCACGCGCGTGTTGGACACCTGGCGATCCTGTCGCCGATAACCGCCGACGACCAGCGATTCGCCAGGTTTCACGACGGCCTCGGTGCTGACCGCGCTGTTGCCGACGCTGGGGGTGCCCTGCTCGCTGCTGGCCCGGGTCAGCTGGCCGTCCTCGATGTCCAGGGTCACGCGGATCCCGCGCGCGTCCGCCCCGACGGCGTCGTCGCCGACGATGCTCGGCGTCACCTTGAGCAAGGTGCCCGCGGTGACCGTGCGCAGGTCGGTGCTGCGCTCGCCGACCAGCTTCACGTAGGCCGACTGGTTCATGTCCAGCAAGGCGCCCACGTTGTTCAGGGTCAGGACCGACGGGCGCGACAGCACCTGCGCCTGTCCGCGCGATTCCAGCGCGCGCACCCGCAACTCGAGGCGGTTGGACGCCCAGAGCACCATCGTCGAGCCCTTGACGCCGGTGTCCGCGGAACGGGCATCGACCTTCCCGTCGGCGCCCAGCGCCACTCTCGCGGCGCCTGATCCGGCCGCGAGGTCGACCGACCAGTCGCGCAAGGCATCCGCGCTGATGTCGAGGATGGTCACGTTGATCTCGATCAGGCGGCTGGGCAGGTCGAGCGCCTCGATGAGTTCGCGGTACTCGTCGCGACGCGACGGCAGGTCCCAGACCAGCACGGCGTTGAGCGGGGTGTAGGCGGCGATCGACGGGACCACCTCGGGATCCTCCGGATCGGCGCCGCGGGTGGCCGGCTTGCGAGTGCCGGCCGGATCCGCGAAGGCCGAGGACGCCGCGTCCGACGTGCCGGGGCGCCCGGAGGCGCCGGCGGTCGACGGCGTCGTCGGCAGGCGTGCGGCCGCCAGCCCGGGCAATGCCGCGCCTGGCGGTGCGTCCCCGCCGGCCAGCTCCCTCGCCAGCGCGGCCCAGGGGTCCTCGGCGGCGGTCGCCAGGGCGTTGGCGCCAGCGCCGCGCCCGTTCTTGAAAGAAGTCTGGACCTGGACGGTGCGGGCGTTCGGCAGGACCTGGTTCAGGGTGGTCACCAGGCCCGGCACGGCGACGCTGCGGTCGCGCGTGCGCATCTCGCGATCGGCCGCGGACGCATGCTTCAGGCGGAACACCATCAGCCGCGGGCGTTCCCGGCGCGGCCGTTCGGGCGGAACGGCCAGGACCCGCCGCACCTCGGCCACATAGGCGGGCGGACCGGAGACCAGGACGGTGGGCGGATCGGAATCGAATTCGCCCCAGCCGAAGCGGCTCTCGAGCAGTCCGATCCCGGCGAGGGCTTCCTTGGCGTCGGACGGACTCTGCGGGCCGAGGGAGATCCGCTCGCTGGTGGCGGAGGACCGCGCCGACAGGTGCAGCACGCCCTGGTAGACGAACCAGTCCAGCCCCGCGGCGTCGCCGAGCCGGTCGAGGAAGGCCGCGGGCGACGCCCCCTTGCCGCCCAGGCGCACCTTGCGCCTGCCCAGCGATGGATCGGCCAGCCTCACCTCCAGGCCCAGGGTGGTCGAGAAACGATCGAGGACTTGCGTCAGCGACAGCTCTTCATCGGCGCGATAGCTGTAGAGCGTGTCGCGCCAGGCGGCCGGAGCCACCGCGCCAGCCTCCGTGAGCGCAGGACCGAACGGACCGAGCAAGGCCGCCGCGCAGAGTGCGGCACGCCATCCGTTACGCGGCAGCATCGCCAGCGTCGCCAGCGCGCTCATCTCAGCACTTCGTTGAGGAGCTTGCGCTCGACATGCCGGTGCTCCTGGACCTCGACCTTCTGCACCGCGAGTTCCACCTGCATCTGGCGCTTGATCCCGATCGCGCGCTGGAGGTCATCGGGGCCGATGGCCGCCATGGCCTGGGACAGGCGCGTCGTGCTCGCCAACGAGGTCGTCAGTTGTCGGGAGGCGGAAGTGATCGAGGTCATGGGGGGTCTCCTGGAGAAACGGTGAAGGGAGGTCGTCAGCGGAAGGCGTGGCGGGCGTCGACGAGTCACGGGCGCCGGGCAGCGCCTTCAGCAACGCGTGGACGTTGTCGTCGTAGCGGGCATGAAGGCTGCCCGCGGGATGCGAGAGCACGCAATGGCCGCGGTCCAGCAGCGCATCGGGCGCGAGCGACCAGCCCGCATCGGCCGCGATGTCCTGGAGGAACACAAGGTCCTCGGGGTGCGCGCGCAGTTGCGGCTGGCCCTCTCCGCGCATCGCGCGCCATTCGTCGCGCAGCAGGCACGCACTGGATCGCGCCTGCTGGTCGGCGGGCAGCTCGAGCAGCAGGCGTCGCGCCGCGCGATGCGCGATCTCGACCAAAAAGATTTCGGCGGCGGCGCGCCATTGTTCACGCTCGTCGTTCAGTGCGATCGCGATCCGCGTCGCGTCGACCAGCGCCTGATCGCGCACGTCGATCGACTCGCGGGCGAGCTGGGCCAGGCATTGCTCGCGCGCCCGTTGCCGCCACCGGCGGGCGCGCTCGCGCGCGGCACGCAGGCGGCGCGCACAGGCCCGGCGGGAGGCCCGGACGACGTCGTCGGCCGACCGCACCACGTCCAGCGACTCGCGGCTCAGCACGAGCGCGTCCGCGCCCTCGCCTTCCTCGAGACGGAGGGCGACCGCGTTCAGCAGCAGACGTCGGGAGATCCAGGCGGGGTTCATTGCGCCGCTAGTGCGCGAACAGGCGGCCCGGGTTCCGCAGGCCGCGCGGCCTCGCGAGAACGGCATGCCGCCGACATCGCACTGACCGGCACCTCCGCTTTCTTCACCGCCGGCGCCACCGGCGGCCTGCTCCGATGCTTGCCGATCCGATCGCCAAAGCCCCCGTCCCGCCCGTCCCGCCCGCCCCACCAGTCTCCCCCCGGGCCTCAGCCGCGCCGCTGCGCCTGCCGACACGGCGAGCCGAAGACATGCACCTGCGTCAGCGGCTGCAGCGAGGCGTCGAGTGGCAGGTCGACGACACGAGTTCCCCGTGGGCCGCCTTCGAACTCACGCTCGGAACGCCGGACAAGGTCAAGGACAAGGACAAGGTCTGGGGCAGTGACCCGGCCACCGCACCGGCCACTGGCGGCCTCGCCCTCGGCGTGCCGCACGGCATCCTCTTCCTCGAGGACGACACGCTGATCGCGATCGCGACCGGCGCCCACCTGCCCCGGGACGCGGACGACCGGGTGGATGACGGCCTGCTGCGTCTGGCTTGCACGGCCTGGCCCCCGGCCCTCGCCCGCGCGCTCGGCGCTGCCCCGGTCCCGCTGCCGGCCGCACGCGACAGGCGCCCCATGGATCCAGTGGATCCAGTGGCTCCAGCGGCTCCGGGGGATCCAGAAAATCGCAATGCTGCCGTGGCGGCAGCGGGCCCGACCCACGCCGCGCTCTTGACGCTCGTCAGTCGCGACGGCGCCAGACAAGGCGTGACGATCCGCGCCTCGGCACGCACGCTCCTGGCGTGCGCGACGGCACCGGGCTGGCAGCCGCTTCGCGCGCCGGCGCCGCTCCCCGCGGCCATCGCCGCGATCGTCCTGCAGGCCGGCCTCTGGCTGGCGCGGGTCGCGTTGCCGGTGGCGCGGCTGCCGACCCTGCGGCCCGGGGATGCCGTGTGGCTCCCCGCCGAGGCGCGCGACCAAAACGGCCCGCTCTGCTTCATTTGTGCAAGCGGGCTAGTCCATTTAGGTCAGCTCGACCCCCTCACACGCGAGTTCCAGGGATGGGGCCCAACGGGGGGCTCGCCGTCCAATTCCCCTCATGCCTTTTCACCTTCAACGGAGCCCCGCAACGTGGATGCCCTGACCGTAGACCTGGACTTCATCGTGGGCCGCGTCGCCATGACCGTCGGCGAACTCAGCGCGCTCGCGGCGGGCCAGATCGTCCCCCTGCAAGCGCTGACGCCGGCGGCCGTGCGCATCGTCGCGCACGGCACCGAACTCGGCGCGGGGCAGCTGGTCGAGGTCGAGGGGCGCCTGGCCGTCGAGATCCTGCAGTGGGGGAGCCCGCGGTGAACGGGGGCGGCTTCGATCCGATCTCGCTGGCATTCCTGCTGGTGGGCCTGACGCTGCTGCCGCTGCTGCTGGTCTGCACGACGAGTTATCTGAAGATCTCCGTCGTCCTGATGATCGTGCGCAACGCGCTGGGCGTGCAACAGGTCCCGCCGACGATGGCCCTCAACGGCATGGCGCTCGCCGCCACGCTGTTCGTGATGGCCCCCGTGCTCAACGAGGTCGTGTCGCGGCTGCCCGTCGACGTCGCCCCCTGGTCCGATGCGGGCGGCTCCGCGCAGACGTACCGACGCCCGACGTCCGCGCGTCTGGGCATGAGCGATCTGGCCCATGCATTCGAGCCGATGCGCGGTTTCATGCTGGCCAACACGCTGCCCGAGAAGCGGCAGAAATTCGTCGACCTGGCCCGCCAGCAATGGGGGGACCGGATGACCGCGCCGCAGGACAGCGACTACGTCGTGCTGATCCCCTGCTTCGTCGTCAGCGAGCTCGAACTGGCGCTGAAGGCCGGCTTCGTGCTCTACGTGCCCTTCGTCGTCATCGACCTGCTGCTGTCCAACCTGCTGCTCGCGCTGGGCATGCAGATGGTGTCGCCGATGGTGGTGTCGCTGCCGCTGAAGATCCTGCTGTTCGTGCTGCTCGACGGCTGGACGCGGCTCTTCGACGGCCTGGTCCGTTCCTACGCCTGAGGCCCGCCGTGATCGAAACCATCGCGTTCTTCCAGAAGGGCCTGCTCATGGTGATCTGGCTCTCGCTCCCGCCGCTGATCGTGGCCGTGGTGGCGGGCGTGCTGGTCTCGCTGGTGCAGACCGTCCTGTCCATGCAGGACCAGAGCATTCCCTTCGCCGTGAAGCTGCTGGCCGTCGGTCTCGTGCTGGCGATGACCGGCCGCTGGATGGCGCTGCAGCTGCTGGCGCTGGGCGACCAGGCCCTCGCGGCGCTGGCCACCTTCGGCGGTCGGCCATGAGCGCCGCCCCGCCCTCCTTTCCTGTCACGCGCCTGGCGCGGCGCGACCTCTCCTCTGTCCCAGGGAGCCCCCGGCTCCGGAATCACCCCGTCGGGCCTGCGCCCGTCACCGAGCCGAACGGGGACCCGGACCTACTTCGAGTCTGTCTATGAACCACTCCACCGATGCCAATGCCGACAACACGGATGCCGACCAGGCCGTCGAGTCGGTCGAACTGATCGAACGGGCCGATCCCGCGGACGCGGCCGACGCGGCCGAGCCGGCCGACCACCTCGACGCCGTCGAGGCCGTCGAAGCCGTCGAGGCCGTGGACCCGGAGCTCGTGCGTCAACGCCAGCAACTGGTGCTGACCCACATCGTCAAGATCGCGCGGGACTCGCGCAGCGATTCCAGCAAGCTCAAGCGCTTCCTGCGACGCTATGAGCGCTCGCCGGGCGAGCTCGACGACATCATCCAGGACGCCATGCTCGAGGCGACGCGCTGCGCCGACCGCTTCCAGGCGCGCTCGTCGGTGGAGACCTGGTTCTTCGGGATCGCCGCGAACGTGGCGCGCAATCACGTCGCGCGCTGCTCCAAGCGCAGCGGCCAGATGGAGAGCCTGGACGAGTCGCCGCACATGATGGACGCCGAATCGGCCCATCGCCCCCGCGACGCGTCGATGGACGTCAGTCAGCAGGTCGCCTACCGGCAGTTGGCCGGCATCGTGGACGTGACGCTGTCGGGGCTGTCCCCGGACCTGCGCGGCACCTTCGACCTGGCCTGCCTCCAGGAAGAGTCCTACCGCGATGTCGCCGAGATCCAGGCCATCCCGATCGGCACGGTGCGCTCGCGCGTGAACCGGGTCCGGACGCTGTTGCGCTCCCGACTGAAGCAGGGTTTCGCCGACTACGCGACCTGAAGGGTCCCGGCCGCCGCTCCCTGCGAGGGGCGGCGTCAACGCGCCCTCAACGCGCCCTCAACGCGCCGTCAGTCGATCCAGCGCAAGGCCAGCTGGGTCACCACCAGGGCGAGCATGAATCCGCCGACGCCCCACAGCAGTGCCTGCAGCAGGTGGTTGGTGCGGCGCTGCTCCACCAGCAGTTGACGCGTCAGGTCGGCGTGGCCGTCCTCGGCGCGCTGGCGCAGCACCTCGTGCATCAGCCGCGGGAACTCCGGCACCATCTGCGCGAAGCGCGGCGCCTCCTTCTTCAGCTGGCGCAGGAAGGCGCGCCAGCCGATCTGCTCGTCCATCCAGCGTTCGAGGAAGGGCTTGGCCGTGGCCCACAGGTCCAGCTCGGGATCGAGCTGCCTGCCCAATCCTTCAATGTTGAGCAGCGTTTTTTGCAGCAAAACCAGCTGCGGCTGGATCTCCACGTTGAATCTGCGGGAGATCTGGAACAGGCGCATCAACACCTGGCCCAGCGAGATGTCCTTGAGCGGCTTGTCGAAATGCGGCTCGCAGACGGTCCGCACCGCGCCCTCGAGTTCATCGACGCGCGTCTCGGGCGGCACCCAGCCGGACTCGATGTGCAACTCGGCCACGCGCTTGTAGTCGCGCCGGAAGAAGGCGATGAAGTTCTGCGCCAGGTAGTCCTTGTCGACCTCGGTCAGCGTGCCGATGATGCCGAAGTCCAGCGCGATGTAACGGCCGAAGGTCGGCGCCTCCAGGCTGACCTGGATGTTGCCGGGATGCATGTCGGCATGGAAGAAGCCGTCGCGGAAGACCTGCGTGAAGAAGATCGTCACGCCGTCGCGGGCCAGCTTCCTGATGTCGACGCCCGCCTCGCGCAAGCGCTCGAGCTGCGAGATCGGCACGCCGCGCATGCGCTCCATGACGATGACCTCGCTGCGGCAGAGCCCCCAGATCATCTCGGGGACCATCACCAGCTGCAGGTCCTGCATGTTGCGGCGCAGTTGCGCGGCGTTGGCAGCCTCGCGCACCAGGTCCAGCTCGTCGTGCAGGTAGGTGTTGAACTCGCCGACGACCTCGCGCGGCTTCAGCCGCCGGCCGTCGGCGGAGAAACGCTCCACCCAGCCCGCCAGCGTGCGCATCAGCGCCAGGTCGTCCTCGATGATGTCCAGCATGCCCGGCCGCAGCACCTTGACGGCGACTTCACGCCCGTCGTGCAGCGTCGCGAAGTGCACCTGCGCGATCGAGGCGCTGGCCACCGGCTCGGCGTCGAAGGTGGCGAACAGCTCCTCGATGCGGCGGCCGAAGGCGCGCTCGATCAGTTCACGCGAGAGCTCGGCGGGGAACGGCGGGACGTTGTCCTGCAGCCGCGACAGCTCCTCGATCATGTCGGGCGGGACCAGATCGCGGCGCGTGGACAGCAGCTGGCCGAACTTGACGAAGATCGGCCCCAGCCGTTCCAGCGCCAGCCGCAGGCGCATGCCGCGCGGCTGGTCCCAGGCGCGGCCGACCGTGATCAGCCGGCGCAGGAAGCGGAAGCGGCGACGCTTGAGCGTGGACAACGCCAGGTCGTCCAGCCCGTGTCGATAGAGGGTCCAGACGATGACCAGCAGGCGGGACAGGTACCTCATTCAGGACCTCATGCCCGGCCTTGGCCGTCGGGCATGAAGCGGCCCGCCGTGCGGGCCAGCGTGGCCATCGCCGCGGCCGCAGCCCTGCCGAAGCGGCCGAGCTGATGCGCCACGGCCGGGCCGGTGATGGCCGCCAGGTCGTCCTCGATGTCCCAGCGCACGTGGTCGATCAGCCAGTTGAAGTCGCCGGCCAGTTGCGCATCGCCCTGCACCCGCACGTCCGGACGCGCGCCCGACAGCGCCGCGAAGGCCGCGGCGGCGGGGTTGGACGCGTCCAGCTCGATGAGCAGGTCCGGTTCTTGCCTAGGGGCATCCTCGTCGTCCATCCGTTCCAGCAGACCGGCGGGGGTGATGCGCAGGCGCAGGTCCGGTGCCGCCGGCAGCATGGCCGGCCAACCGGCCAGCCGCAACCGCAATGTCTTGCCCGTGTGCGGGGCCAGGCGCGCGGTGGCGACGGGCTCGCGGGACATGACATGGTTGAGCAACAGCGTGATGCGATCCTGGACTGCGGGCGCGAGGAGCTTGGACCATTCTTGAAGCATGGGGCGGATTGTAGGCAGGCCGCGACCGCGGCCCGGCCACGTCGGAACCGGTGACAAGCTAGGGGCTCCCGTTACGAGTCCGCGAATCGAATTGAGCGAGAATTTCCGGCTCTGGCCGGGGAAGGACCACTGGGTGATGTTTGAGGACCGAAATTACAAGAGAACCTTCTACAGCGCGCCGCAGTCGGTCCAATCCTTCATCGCGGCCTTCCTGGAACCGACGCTGATCGTCCTGGTCTACCTGGTGTTGCTGGCCTGGTTCGGCGAGCCGGTCATGCGGTCCACCTACACGCTGTGCATGCTGGTGTTCGCGCTGACCTTCCCGGGGCGCAACCGCTTCGCGGACCACCCCGCGAGCGCCGTCACCGACATCGTCGGCTCCTGGCTGATGCTGCTGCTGATCCTGGGCATGTTCGCCTACGCGACCAGCAGCTTCCATTACTTCGAGCGCCCGGTGCTGATGTGGTGGGCCGCGGTCACGCCGCTGGCGCAGATCGCCGCGGTCGAGATCGGCCGGCGCGTGCTGCGCTGGCGCTCGCGCCAGCCGTGGATCCGGCGCACCGCGGTGATCGTCGGCGCGGGACCGCTGGGCGCGAAGGTCGCGCGGGCGCTGCAGTTCGGCACGGTCGGCGGCGCCGACTGCCTGGGCTTCTTCGAGGACCGCACCGACGACCGGCTGCATCCCGACTGCCTGGGCCGGGTGCTGGGCACGCTGCCCCAGCTCAGCGACTACGTCCGCACGCACGGCGTGCGCGAGGTCTACATCACGCTGCCGCTGGGCTCGCAGCCGCGCATCCTGCGCCTGCTGGAGCAGTTGCAGGGCACGACCGCCTCGCTGTTCTTCGTCCCCGACGTGTTCGGCATCAGCATCATCCAGGGCCGGCTGCAGGACGTGAACGGCGTGCCCGTGGTCGGCATCCTGGAGACCCCCTTCACCGGCGTGAACGAGGTCGTCAAGCGGATCAGCGACATCATCCTGGCCTCGCTGATCCTGGTGCTGATCTCGCCGATCCTGCTCATCCTGGCGATCGGCGTGAAGATGAGCTCGCCCGGGCCGGTGATCTTCCGCCAGCGCCGCAACGGCCTGGACGGCGAGGAGATCATGGTCTACAAGTTCCGCTCGATGCGCGCGATGGACAACGGCACCGTCGTGAAGCAGGCGACCAAGGGCGATCCGCGCATCACGCCCTTCGGCGCCTTCATCCGCCGGACCTCGCTGGACGAGCTGCCGCAGTTCATCAACGTGCTGCAGGGCCGCATGAGCATCGTCGGGCCGCGCCCGCACGCGGTCGCGCACAACGAGGAATACCGCCAGATCATCAAGGCCTACATGGTGCGCCACAAGGTCAAGCCGGGCATCACCGGCTGGGCGCAGGTCAACGGCCTGCGCGGCGAGACCGACACCGTGGACAAGATGAAGGCGCGCGTGGAATACGATCTTGAATACCTGCGCAACTGGTCGCTGGGGCTGGATCTCCAGATCATCGTTCGGACCGTCCGGCTGGTGCTGTTCGATCGCCATGCCTATTGACGACAAGAAGGGGACCCCCTCGATGAAGCGACTCCACCGCCTGCCGTTGCCGTTCGTGCTGCTGGCCTCCGCGACCCTGGCCGCGCCCTGCCGGGCGCAGAGCGACGTCGGCAGCCCCTGGTACGTCGGCGGCTCGCTGGGCCATTACTACACCAGCAACGTGTTCCGTTCCGCCGCCGGCGAGAACAGCGACCGCCTGACCTCGATCAGCCTGCTGGGCGGCGTCGACCAGCGCCTGGGCCGCCAGCGCGTCTACGGCAACCTGCGGCTCAACGACACCCGCTACAACGACAACAGCCGGCTCAACAACAACGGCTACGACCTGGGCACCGGCGTCAACTGGGAGACCGTGGGCAACCTGTCGGGCACGCTGGAGTACACCCGCAAGCGCACGCTGGCCGACTTCAACAGCACCACCGCCGTCGCGCCCACGACCGAGAAGAACCTGCAGACCGACCAGAGCGCCACCGCGATCGCGCGGCTGGGCCTGCCGACGCTGAGCTCGTACTCGATCGAGGCCTCCTGGATCCACCGCGCGCGGGACTATTCGCTGGCGGTCTTCGACACGCAGGAATTCCGCCAGGACGCGCAGTCGCTGGGCCTGCTCTACAACGCCAGCAGCGCATGGCGCTTCGGCGTCGCGGGCCGCTACACCAAGGGCAAGGTGCCGTTCAACGGCTTCGAGTACGACCGCAAGGACATCGACCTCACCGCGCTGTGGCGCGCCACCGGCTCCAGCAACCTGAACGCGCGCATCAGCCGCAGCACGTCCGACAGCTTCAGCGGCGTCACCGGCGCGCTGAACTGGGAATGGCGCCCGGGCGGCCGCTGGTCGATGAGCACGCAGTTCTCGCGCGACACCGGCATCGAGACCTACTACCAGGGCATCACCAACGGCGTGTCCGACTTCAACCGCGTGCAGACGGCGGTGCAGACGCAGTTCAACTACCAGCTCACCGGCAAGGTCACGGCGCAGCTGGGCGCGGGCTACACCCGCATGAACCGCCACGACGACCAGTTCGGCACCAGCTACAAGGACAACACCAAGCAGTACAGCCTGGGCCTGGCCTGGCAGGCGCTGCGCAACGTCACCGTGGGCTGCCAGTACAGCCACCAGAGCCGCGACACCACCAACGTGCTCTACGCCTACGACGCCTACACCGCCGGCTGCTACGTGCAGGGGATGCTGCGCTGACGCGCCCCCCGCCCGGCGCATACTGACCGCCCCACCCTCCGATCCATCGCCACCTTCCCGCACGCGACCCGCGCGAGCCCCGACTCCATGGCCAACGAGACCATCCTGCTGACCGGCGCGACCGGCTACATCGCCTCCCACACCTGGCTCGCGCTGCAGGCGGCGGGGTATCGCGTGGTCGGCGTGGACAACTTCAGCAACAGCTCGCCGAAGGTGCTGGAGCGCCTGACCGAGCTCAGCGGCCAGACGCCGCTGTTCGAGAAGCTCGACGTCTGCGACGGCGCCGCGCTGGACGCGGTCTTCAGCGAGTACCAGCCCGCGGCCGTGGTCCACTTCGCCGCGTACAAGGCGGTCGGCGAATCCACGACCAAGCCGCTGAGCTACTACCGCAACAACCTCGACGGCCTGTTGACCGTGTGCGAGACGATGCGGCGCCACGAGTGCAAGCGCATCGTCTTCTCGTCCAGCGCGACCGTCTACGGCCAGCCGAAGACGCTGCCGCTGCGCGAGGACGCGGACCTGATGGCCGTGAACCCCTACGGCGCGACCAAGCTGATCGGCGAAGGCATCCTGCGCGACCTGGGCGCGTCGGATCCGCGCTGGCAGACCGCCTGCCTGCGTTACTTCAACCCGGTCGGGGCCCATGAGAGCGGCCGCATCGGCGAGGATCCGCGCGGCATCCCCAACAACCTGATGCCCTACGTGACGCAGGTGGCCGTGGGCCGACGCGCGAAGCTGTCGGTCTTCGGCGACGACTACGACACCCCCGACGGCACCGGCGTGCGCGACTACATCCACGTCGTCGACCTGGCCGAGGGCCATGTGGCGGCGCTGGACTTCCTGCTGCGCGGCGACGAGTCGATCTGGGTCAACCTCGGCACCGGCCGCGGCTACAGCGTGCTGGAGCTGGTCGACGCCTTCGCCGCCGCCAGCGGCCGCGAGATCCCCTACGAGATCGTCGCCCGCCGCCCCGGCGACGTCGCCGCCTGCTACGCCGATCCGGCGCTGGCGCGCGACAAGCTCGGCTGGACCGCGCGCTTCGACCTGCAGCGCATGTGCGAGGACAGCTGGCGCTGGCAGTCGGCCAATCCCAATGGCTTCGACGGCTGAGCGGTCGCCGCGGTCGCCGCGGTCGCCGCGGTCGCGACAGCCTCCGCGACAATCCGATTTCCAATTCAACTGGCGCGGCCCGACCCGGCTGCGCGACTGGCAGGGAGCAGTAACTTGAGCAAGACCTCGAACAAGATCGATGTGCAACCGGTGATCATGGCCGGCGGCAGCGGCACGCGGCTGTGGCCGCTTTCGCGCGCCGGCTATCCGAAGCAGTTCCTCGTGCTGAGCGGCAACAACAGCCTGTTCCAGCAGGCCGCCGAGCGCCTGGCCGCGTTGTCCGCCGAGGACATCGCGGTGAACGCGCCCATCGTCGTCGGCAACGAGGAGCACCGCTTCATGGTGCTGGACCAGCTGCGCGAACAGAAGCTCGCCCCCGGCGCCGTGGTGCTGGAGCCGGTCGGCCGCAACACCGCGCCGGCCATCACGCTGGCGGCGCTGCAGGCGCTCGAAGGCGGCGAGGACCCGGTGCTCGTCGTCACCCCGGCGGACCAGACCGTCACCGACAGCCCGGCCTTCACCGCCGCGTTGCAGGACGCCGTGCGTCAGGCGCGGGACGGCGCGATCGTGATCCTGGGCATCACGCCCGACCGGCCGGAGATCGGCTACGGCTACATCCGCGCCGGCGCCGAAGGCGCGGGCCTGCGTGTCGAGGCCTTCGTCGAGAAGCCCGACGCCGCGACCGCCCAGAAGTACCTCGACCAGGGCGGCTATTACTGGAACAGCGGCATGTTCGTGCTGCGCGCCAGCGTCTGGCTGCAGGCCTTGCAGCAGTTCCGGCCCGACATCGCCCAGGCCACGCGGATCGCCTTCGAAGGCAAGGCCGTGGACGGCGCCTTCGTGCGGCCGGCCAAGGAGGCCTTCGCGGCCGTGCCGTCGGAGTCGATCGACTACGCCGTGATGGAGCGCTGCCCCGGCAGCGCGATCTCGCTGCGCATGGTGCCGCTGGACGCCGGCTGGAACGATCTCGGCGCCTGGGAAGCGGTCTGGCAGGTCGCCGACAAGGATGAATCCGGCAACGCCAGCCGCGGCGACGCGATCATCGCGGACAGCCGCAACACGCTGGTCCACGCGACCAGCCGGCTGGTGTCGGCGGTGGGGCTGGACAACATCGTCGTCGTCGAGACGCCGGACGCGGTGCTGGTCGCCGACCGCAGCAAGAGCCAGGACGTCAAGAAGATCGTCAACCAGCTGACGGCCTCGCAGCGCGACGAGCAGAACCTGCACCGCAAGGTGCACCGCCCCTGGGGCTGGTACGACAGCATCGACATGGGCGAGCGCTTCCAGGTCAAGCGCATCATGGTCAAGCCCGGCGCCTCGCTGAGCCTGCAGATGCACCACCACCGCGCCGAGCACTGGATCGTCGTGCAGGGCACGGCCGAGATCGTCAACGGCGACAAGACGCTGCTGCTGACCGAGAACCAGTCGACCTACATCCCGCTGGGTCAGGTGCACCGCCTGTCCAACCCGGGCAAGGTGCCGCTGGAGATCATCGAGGTGCAGTCCGGCTCCTACCTGGGCGAGGACGACATCGTCCGCTACCAGGACACCTACGGCCGGAACTGACCACGGACCGCTGACCCTCACCCGGGGGGACGATGGCGGCGGCGACACGAAAGTCGGATGAAACTCGGATACAAAGCCGTCCTCGGAAAGAATTGGAGAAGACTGTGTCCGTGATCGCCGTCGTCGGGTTGGGGTATGTGGGACTGCCGCTGGTGGTCGAGTTCGGCAAGCACGGACGCACGATCGGCTTCGACATCGCCGTCGACAAGGTCGCCAAGTGCCGTGCCGGCACCGATCCGTCGCGCGAGCTGACCGACGCGGAAGTCCAGGCGGCCGTCCACGCCGAGTACCACAGCGACCCGGCCTGCCTGGCCGAGGCCGACGTCATCATCGTCGCCGTGCCGACGCCGGTGGACCAGGCCCACATCCCCGATTTCAGGCCGCTGGTGGGTTCGTCGACCAGCGTCGGGCGCCACATGAAGCGCGGCGCGGTCGTCGTCTACGAATCGACCGTGTACCCCGGCGCGACCGAGGAGGTCTGCATCCCGGTGCTGGAACGGGAGTCCGGCCTGAAGTGGAAGCAGGACTTCTTCGTCGGCTACAGCCCGGAGCGCATCAACCCGGGCGACAAGGAACACACGCTGACGAAGATCCTCAAGATCGTCTCCGGCGACACGCCCGAGACGCTGGACATCGTCGCGAAGACCTACGAGAAGATCATCGTGCCCGGCGTGCACCGGGCGTCCAGCATCAAGACGGCCGAGGCGGCCAAGGTCATCGAGAACACCCAGCGCGACCTCAACATCGCGCTGATGAACGAGCTGGCGATCATCTTCGAGCGCATCGGCCTGGACACCTCCGAGGTGCTGGAAGCCGCGGGCACGAAGTGGAACTTCCTGAAGTTCAAGCCGGGCCTGGTCGGCGGCCACTGCATCGGCGTGGACCCGTACTACCTGACCCACAAGGCCGACATGCTCGGCTACCACCCGCAGGTGATCCTGGCGGGCCGCCGCATCAACGACGGCATGGGCAAGTTCATCGCCGAGCAGACCATCAAGCAGATGATTGCCGCCGGCTCGCATGTCAAGGGCGCCAAGGTCAACGTGCTGGGACTGACCTTCAAGGAGGACTGCGGCGACCTGCGCAACTCCAAGGTGATCGACATCATCCATGAGCTGCAGAGCTACGGCGTGGAAGTCTTCGTGACCGACCCCGCCGCCGAGGCCGACGAGGCCATGCACGAATACGGCGTGCGACTGCACGCCTATGACGACCTGCCGCGCGCCGACGCCATCGTCGCGGCCGTCGCCCACCGCGAATACAAGGCGCTGAGCGCCGGCGAACTCGCCACCAAGCTCGTCGACGGCGGGGTCTTCATCGACGTGAAGGCCGCATTTGACGGCGACAATCTGCGCGCCGCCGGCCTGAGGGTCTGGCGCTTGTAATCCGAACGACGCCGCAGCCTCCGACAGGGGCGTGGCGTCATCACGTTTCAGGGAAGTTCCATGACGATCCTCGTCACCGGCGGCGCCGGTTTCATCGGCAGCAATTTCGTGCTCGACTGGTTCAAGTCCTCGGACGAACCGGTGGTCAACCTCGACGCGCTCACCTACGCGGGCAACCTCGAGAACCTCGCTTCGCTGAAGGACGACCCGCGTCACGTCTTCGTCCAGGGCGACATCTGCGATCGCGCGCTCATCGACCAGCTGCTGAGCACGCACCGGCCGCGCGCGATCGTGCACTTCGCCGCCGAGTCGCACGTCGACCGCTCCATCCACGGTCCCGGCGCGTTCATGCGCACCAACGTCGAGGGCACCTTCACGCTGCTCGAGGCGGCGCGCGCGTTCTGGTCCGCGCTCGAAGGCGACGCCAAGGCGGCCTTCCGCTTCCACCACGTCTCGACCGACGAGGTCTACGGCTCGCTGAAGGCCGAGGACCCGCCCTTCGCCGAGACGAACACGTACGAACCCAACAGCCCGTATTCGGCCTCCAAGGCGGCCAGCGACCACCTGGTCCGCGCCTGGCACCACACCTACGGCCTGCCGGTGGTCACGACCAACTGCAGCAACAACTACGGCCCGTACCACTTCCCCGAGAAGCTGATCCCGCTGATGATCGTCAACGCGCTGGCCGGCAAGCCGCTGCCCGTGTACGGCGACGGCCAGCAGATCCGCGACTGGCTCTACGTCACCGACCACTGCTCGGGCATCCGCGCGGTACTGGCCGGTGGCACGCTGGGCGAGACCTACAACATCGGCGGCTGGAACGAGCAGGCCAACATCGACATCGTGAAGACGGTGTGCGCGCTGCTCGACGAGCTGCGCCCCGACCCGGCCGGCCCCTATGCCCGCCTGATCACCTACGTCAAGGACCGCCCCGGCCACGACCGCCGCTACGCGATCGACGCCCGCAAGATCGAACGCGACCTGGGCTGGCGTCCCGCCGAGACCTTCGAGACGGGCATCCGCAAGACGGTGCAGTGGTACCTCGCCAACGAGGAATGGTCCGCGCGCGTGCTCTCGGGCGCGTACCGCGAGTGGGTCTCCAAGCAGTACGGCGGCTGAGCGATGAAAGTTCTTCTGCTCGGCAGGAACGGCCAGTTGGGCTGGGAGCTGCAACGCGCCCTCGCCCCGCTGGGTGAACTGATCGCGCTGGATCGCAGCGAAGGCGGCGACCTCGGCGACAGCGACACGCTGCGCGCCACCGTGCGCCGCGTCGCGCCGGACGTCATCGTGAATGCCGCGGCCTACACCGCCGTCGACAAGGCCGAGAGCGAGCCCGACGCCGCCCGCCAGATCAACGCGACCGCCGTCGGCGTGCTGGCCGAGGAAACCAAGGCCCTGGGCGCGCTGCTGGTGCATTACTCGACCGACTACGTCTTCGACGGCGCCGGCACGGACTGGCGCTTCGAGGATGCGCCCACCGGTCCGCTGAGCGCCTACGGCAAGACCAAGCTCGAAGGCGAGCAACTGATCGCCGCGGCCGGCGCGGACGCGCTGGTGCTGCGCACGAGCTGGGTCTACGCGGCGCGCGGCGGCAACTTCGCCAAGACCATGCTGCGGCTGGCCACGGAGCGCGACCAGCTGAAGGTCGTCGCCGATCAGATCGGCGCGCCCACCGGCGCCGACCTGCTGGCCGACATCACCGCGCACCTGATCCGCGCGACGCTCAAGGACCGCGCCCTGTGCGGCACCTACCACGCGGTCGCCAGCGGCGAGACCAGCTGGCACCAGTACGCCAGGCACGTGCTGACGCGCGCGCGGGACAAGGGCGCGACGCTGAAGGTCCAGCCCGAGCAGGTCGAGGCCCTGGCCAGCAGCGCCTACCCGACGCCGGCCCCGCGACCGCTGAACTCGCGCCTGGACAACCACAAGCTGCAGGACCGTTTCGGCCTGGTGCTGCCGCACTGGCAGACCGGCGTGGACCGGCTGCTGGACGAGATCCTCTGATCGGAGACCCCTGATGAGCAACGACACCCGCAAGGGCATCATCCTGGCCGGCGGCTCCGGCACGAGGCTGCATCCGGCGACCCTGGCGATCAGCAAGCAGCTGCTGCCGGTCTACGACAAGCCGATGGTCTATTACCCGCTCAGCACGCTGATGCTGGCCGGCATGCGCGACATCCTGCTGATCAGCACGCCGCAGGACCTGCCGCGCTTCGAGGCGCTGCTGGGCGACGGCTCGCGCTGGGGCATCAACCTGCAGTACCGCGTGCAGCCCAGCCCCGACGGCCTGGCGCAGGCCTTCATCCTGGGCAAGGACTTCATCGGCGGCGCGCCGAGCGCGCTGGTGCTGGGCGACAACATCTTCTACGGCCACGACTTCGCCGGCCTGCTGGGCAGCGCCGACGTGCAGACCGACGGCGCCACCGTCTTCGCGTATCACGTGCACGACCCGGAGCGCTACGGCGTGGTCGAGTTCGACGCCGACAAGCGCGCCGTGAGCATCGAGGAGAAGCCCATGGCGCCCAAGAGCAACTACGCGGTCACCGGCCTGTACTTCTACGACCGCCAGGTCTGCGACATCGCCGCCGACATCCAGCCCAGCCCGCGCGGCGAGCTCGAGATCACCGACGTCAACGCGCGCTACCTCGCGCAGCAGCAACTGCGCGTCGAGATCATGGGCCGAGGCTACGCGTGGCTGGACACCGGCACGCACGACAGCCTGATGGAGGCCGGCCAGTTCATCGCGACGCTGGAGAAGCGCCAGGGCCTGAAGGTGGCCTGCCCGGAGGAGATCGCCTTCCGCAAGGGCTGGATCACGGCCGAGCAGCTCGAGAAGCTCGCGCAGCCGATGCTCAAGAACGGTTACGGGCAATACCTGAAGCAGGTGCTCAACGAGAAGGTGTTCTGATGAACGTGATCCCCACCGCGCTGCCGGAAGTGCTGATCATCGAACCGAAGGTGTTCGGCGACGCGCGCGGCTTCTTCATGGAAAGCTGGACCGAGCCGAAGTTCAATGCGGCGGCCGGGTACGACGTGCGCTTCGTGCAGGACAACCATTCGCGCTCCAGCCAGGGCGTGCTGCGCGGCCTGCACTTCCAGCTGTCGCCGCATGCGCAGGGCAAGCTGGTGCGCTGCACGGCGGGCGCGGTGTTCGACGTCGCCGTGGACATGCGCCGGTCCAGCGCCAACTTCGGCAAGTGGGTCGGCGTCGAGCTGACCGGCGAGAACCATCGCCAGCTGTGGATCCCGCCGGGCTTCGCGCACGGCTTCCTGGTGCTGAGCGAGACGGCGGACTTCCTCTACAAGACCACCGACCTCTACGCGCCGCAGGCCGAGGGCTCGGTGCGCTGGGACGATCCGGCGATCGGCATCGACTGGCCGACGCTGCCCGTCGAATTCAAGCTCGCCGAGAAGGACGCGAAGGCGCCGCTGCTCGCGGACGCCAAGTCCTTCGCGTGAATCGCCGATGGCCGCGCCGCTGCTGCATCTGATCGCGGGCGCGCGGCCCAACTTCATGAAGCTCGCGCCGCTGGTGCGGGCGCTGCGGGCCGACGGCCGGCTCGCGTGGAAGCTGATCCACACCGGGCAGCACCATGACGCCGCGATGAGCGGCGTGTTCTTCGACGAGCTCGGCCTGCCGCCACCCGACGTTTCGCTGGACTGCCACGGCGGCGGTCATGCGCAGTTGACCGCGCGGATCATGCAGGCCTACGAGCCGCAGGTGATCGCGGACCGGCCGGCGGCCTGCGTCGTCGTCGGCGACGTCGATTCCACGCTGGCCTGCGCGCTGACGGCCCGCAAGCTCGGCGTGCCGGTGGCGCATGTCGAGGCCGGCCTGCGCAGCGGCGACATGACCATGCCCGAAGAGATCAACCGCCGCGCCACCGACGCGATCGCGGACTGGCTCTTCACGACCGAACCGAGCGCCGCGGCGCATCTGCGCCGTGAAGGTCATCCGGACACGCGCATCGCCGAGGTCGGCCATGTGATGGTGGACAACCTGCTGTTCCAGCTGCAGCGGCTAGACGCCGGCGATGCCGACGCACTCGCCGCCGACGCGGCGGCCCAGGCGGCGCTCGAGGCCGCCGGCGCCCACGGTGCGACCGCGGGTCGCTTCGGCGTGGTCACGCTGCATCGCCCGGCCAACGTGGACGATCCGGCGCAGCTTGCCGCGCTGATGGACGCGCTGGGCACCGTGGCGTCGCGGTTGCCGTTGCTGTTCCCGGTGCATCCGCGCACGCGCGCCCGGCTGGAAGCGCTCAACCTGACGCCCGCGCCGGGTCTTCACCTGCTGCCGCCCCTGCCCTACCGCCCGTTCCTGGCCTTGTGGCGCCGCGCCGCGCTGGTCCTCACCGACAGCGGCGGCCTGCAGGAGGAAACCACCGCGCTGGGCATCCCCTGCCTCACGCTGCGCGACAACACCGAACGCCCCGTCACGGTCGACCTGGGCACCAACCAGATCGCGGGCACCGATCCGGCGCAGGTTCTGGTCTTGGCGCTGCGACGACTCGATGCGATCGAAGGCCAGTCGCGCGTCGAAGTTCGCCAACCCCCTCTCTGGGACGGCCAAGCGGCCACGCGCATCGTCGGGCGGCTCGCCAACGACCTGCTTCGCTGAGTCACCGCCCTCGACCGTCTTCCTCAGCGCGGGCACCTGGCGGTTCGCCGAGGCGCACCGGGGCGCCCTATGCCCCGGACGGCGCCCCTTCACCTGAGGGGTGATCGCACCGGAACGGTGAAGTTGTCGCAGGAAATCGCTTCAAACTGCCCCAAAATCGCCGCTTCGTCCAAGAATCGCACCGCCCCAGTGCGACGGGCACGCGGGCCGCACGGTCCGTGACCGCGACCGCGCCTGCCCGGGCGTGACTCGGAGAGCGAGAACGATGACCCTGTACAGCACCATCTGGTGCGACGAGAAGCCCGGCCTGCCGCTGGACATGCACGTCCTGCACCGCGAACGGATCGGCCGCCGAGGCGTCTTCCGCAAGGTCCGCCACCTGGTGGCCGGCGACGCCATCCTGCTCAACGGCGCGCTCGGCGCCCGCGACCTCTGGTTCGACATGCTGCTGGCGATCTACATCCGCTGGTTCCGTCGTGGCGTGGGCATGCTGATCGCGGACGCGACCTGGCACGCGCGTGCGTTGCCCGGCGACAGTCGCGCCGGCGTCCTGTTCCCGGCCTACGCGCTGTTGCACCGCATGCTGCTGCTGCTGAGCCGTGGCCGTCACACGCACTACGGATTCCTGTCGACGGCCGAGGTCGCCCTGGTGGCGCGCGAAGCCGCCCTGCGACCGGGCGTGGCGCACTTCACCGCGTTCTGCTCGCAACTGCCGCTGGAGATCCTGGACGAACTGCGCGGCTTGTGCGCGCAGACCGAGGCCAGCGCAGGGCACCGTCGCCCGCGCATCTTCTCCGGCGGCAACGCGTTGCGCGACTACCCGTCGCTGGTCGAAGCCGCCACCGGCCTGGACGCGGACATCGAGATCGCCACGACCAAGGACCTCGGCCCGCTGCCGCCCAACGTGCGCGCGGCGGGACGCAGCCACCACGACTTCTTCCGCGACATGGCGCGCAGCGACATCGTCGTGCTGCCGATGTGGCACACCGAAGGCCGCAGCGTCGGCCAGCAGACCTACCTGAACGCGCTGGCCCTGGGCAAGCCGCTGATCGTCAGCGACGTCATCGGCGTGCGCGACCACCTGGTCGGCGACCTGCATGCGCTGATCGTGCCGTCGCACGATCCGGCCGCGCTGCGCGAGGCGATGGCGCGGATGCTGGCGCCGGCGCAAGGCACCGCGCGCGCGACGATGGCGCAGAACGGCCTGGCGCTCGCGTCGGAGATGACCTTCGCGCACTACGCCGCGCGCCTGTGCACACTGCTGCGCGAGATCCAGTCGCAGCTGCCGCTGCAGACCGGCCCGACGCCCCGCATCAACGCCTCGGTCTGAGCGCCTCTGCCGGCCTCCGCGACGCCCCCTCAAGCGCGGGGCGTCGGCGATCCGTGGGCCTGGCGACGCCCTCGATGGCCTGGAAGTTGCGAGTCTTCCTTCGGAATTTCCGTGGAGGACGCCGGCGATGGCGCTGTACAGCACGATCTGGTGCGATGAGAAACCGGGGCTGCACCCGGATGTGACCGTCTTGCACCGGGAGCGGGACGGCCGACGCGGTGTCTTCCGCGCCGTGCGCGGACTGAAGGCGGGCGACGCGATCCTGCTGAACGGCGCGCTGGGGGCGCGCGACCTGTGGTTCGACATGCTGCTCGCGATCTACCTGCGCGTCGCGAAACGCGCCGTCGGCGTGCTGATCTCCGACGCGACCTGGCATCCGCGCGCGGTGCCGCTCAACAGCCGCGCGAAACTCGCCTTCCCGCTCTACGCCTGGTTCCTCCGCACGCTGCTGCGGCTGACGCGCGGACCGCACACGCACTACGGGTTCCTGTCGACGGCCGAGGCGGACATCGTCACCGTCGAGGCCGGGCTGCGCCCCGGCGCGGCGCGCTTCACCGCGTTCTGCTCGCAGTTGCCGCTGGCGATGATGCCGGGGCTGCAGGAGCAGATCGCCCGGGAAGGTGCCGGGGTCGACGCGCACGCCCTCGACGCGCCGACGCGATTCTTCGCCGGCGGCAACTCGCTGCGGGACTACGGCACCTTGGCCGCCGCGGCGACCGGCGCGGGCGGCAGGTTCACGGTCGCGACGTCCAACGTCGTGGCCGGCATGCCGCCGCAGGCGCGCGTGGGTCCGCTGAGCGAGCGCGACTTCTTCCTGTCGATGATGCGCAGCGACGTGGTCATCGTGCCGCTGCTGCCGGTCGACGGCCGCAGCGTCGGCCAGCAGACCTACCTGAACGCGCTGGCGTTGGGCAAGCCGCTGATCGTGACCGACACGCTGGGCGTGCGCGACCATTTGATGGCCGACGTGCATGCGCTGGTGGTGCCGCCCGGCGACGCGGCCGCGATGCGCGCGGCCATCGACTGGATGCAGGACCCAGCCCACCGCGAGGCACGCGACGCGATGGCGCGTGCGGGGCAGCAACTGGCCGCGGAAATGACCTTCGCGCACTACGCCGACCGGCTGTGCCGGTGGCTGCGGGAGATCCAGACGGGCGTGGCGGTCATGGCGCCTGCGACGTCCGCGGCGGGCACCGGGGTCGGCGATCTGCCCGCCGTCGCCGCGACCCTCAGTGCGTATCCAGCGCCGGGAAGCCCTTCACCAGATCATCCACCGCCTTGACCTGTTCCAGGAAGGGCTTGAGCTGCGACAGCCGCAGCGCGCTGGGGCCGTCGCAGAGCGCCTTCTCCGGATCCGGATGCGCCTCCAGGAACAGCCCGGCCAGGCCGATGGCCATGCCGGCGCGGGCCAGTTCGGTCACCTGACCGCGGCGGCCGCCGGAGGCGGCGGCGCCGGACTCGCGCTGCTGCAGCGCATGGGTCACGTCGAAGATCACCGGCTTGCCGCCGCTGACCTGCTTCATCACCCCGAAGCCCAGCATGTCGACGACCAGGTTGTCGTAGCCGAACTGCGCGCCGCGGTCGCACAGCATCACGTTCGGGTTGCCGCCTTCCTGGAACTTCTCGACGATGTTCTTCATCTGCGGCGGGCTGACGAACTGCGGCTTCTTGATGTTGATGACCCGGCCCGTCTGGGCCAGCGCGATCACCAGGTCGGTCTGGCGGGCCAGGAAGGCCGGCAGCTGGAGCACCTCGCACACTGACGCCACCTCGGCCGCCTGGTGGGGCTCGTGCACATCGGTGAGCACGGCCACGCCGTGTGCCTTCTTGACCGCCTCGAAGATCTTCAGGCCGGCCTCGAGGCCGGGGCCGCGGTAGCTCTTGATCGACGAGCGGTTGGCCTTGTCGAACGAGGCCTTGAAGACGTAAGGGATGCCGAGCTCCTTCGTCACGCGGACGTACTCGCCGCAGACGTCGACGGCAAACTGTTCCGACTCCAGCACGTTGACGCCGCCGAACAGCACGAAGGGCTTGGCGTTGTCGACTTCGATGTGGTTGATCTTGACCATGTGAATCGCTTCCAGGGGAAGCTGGGAGTATCCCATCGCGACCCGCGACGCGGACACGCGCCCCCCTGAGAGCGGGTCTGGCGTGCCGCTCGCCCGTTTGAGGGGACAGCGGGATGACAACGCTGGCAATCACTGCATCCATGCATATCCTTAACGCCTGTGACCGGGTGTATCGGCGGCGACGCATCGCCGAGACCGGGCGCACGGTCAGGGAGCTCGCCATGAACCAGACGACGACGGCGCCGCGAGGCGTCATCGAGATGGATTTCGCCCCGGGCAACCTCGGGAACAAGATGCTGCAGTACCTCGCGGCCCTGTCGCTGCGCGAGCGTCTGCCGGGATTCGAGCTGTCCAACGTCCGGATCGGCGAATGGCAGATCGACCTGCCCCCGATCCCGCAGCTGACCTGGCACCACCGGCTGCGCTACACGTCCAACCGGTCGGCCGTCCTGGATGTCGACGCCATCGCGGCCCAGGTCGCGCGTCGCGGGACGGATCGGGTGGAGCTCAACTTCTATTCATCCCAGGTCGGCAACCTGCCGCCGGTCGAGGCGGCCCGCGCCCACTTCCCCCTGCTGACGCAGGCCGAGGGCTATGGCGCGGACGTGCTGCTGATCAATGTGCGTGCGGGAGAGATCCTGCAGGCGGTGCATCCCGAATACACGGTGCTGCCGGTGTCCTTCTATCGCCAGCTGGTCGCGGAGAACGGGCTGCGGCCCGTGTTCCTCGGACAGCTCGACGACAGCCGCTACGTGCGCAGCCTGCGCGAGGCCTTCCCCGGCGCCGAGTTCGTGGCCAGCCGCGGCGCGGTGCACGACTTCTCGGTCATCGCCAAATCGCGCCACATCGTGATGGCGGTCAGCACCTTTTCATGGCTGGCGGGCTGGCTGTCGCGCGCGGAGCGCGTCGTCATGCCGCTGTCGGGCTTCATGAACCCCTTGCAGTACGCCAACGTCGACCTGATGCCCGCGGGCGACCCGCGCTTCACCTACTACCTGTTCCCCGAGAACCGCGCCGTGGTCGACGCGGACATCGAGATCGCCCATCGGGCGCTCGAGGGCCGCTGGCGCGAGGTCGGCCACGCCGAGGTCCATGCGAACCGGCCGCGGCCGGCGCCGATCCAGCCGCAGACCTTCGCGGACAAGCTGCGCTGGCGTGTCAGGGATGCGCTGCGGCGGGTGCGGTGAGCGCCGGTCGACCGGCGACCAGCCGCTTGCCCAGCCGGATGCCGGGCGTCTCGACGAACCGGTAGATCGCCGCGCAGCACAGCAGCGTGGGCGGCAGGCTCAGCGCGATGCAGGCCAGGAAGCGCAGCACGCCCTTGAGTTCCAGGTACCAGGGCTGCAGCGTCAGCAGGCCCGCGACCGGGATCAGCCACAGCAGGTGGATCAGGTAGAGGCAGTACGCGTATTCGCCGGCTTGGCTGGCCAGCGGCGTGGACAGCGCGGCGCGCACGCGCGCGAGCGACCGCGACTGCGCCGGTCCGGCGACCAGCAGGCCGAAGCCGATCACGAGCAGCGCGAAGCAGGCCCCATGCACGCCGCCCTGGCGCCAGGCCTCGAAGAGGACGATGCCCGCGATCAAGGCCGCCGACACCGGCGAGAAGCCGCCGCGACGCCCGTAGGCCAGCAGCACGCCGATCAGGAAGACCTGCAACTTGAGGCCGAGGAAGGCCGGCATCTCGAAGCGCGCGCCGTAGCCGCGGAACAGCCACCAGGCGGCGAAGGCCA
Source organism: Roseateles sp. GW821-FHT09G09 (assembly GCF_059415965.1). NCBI lineage: Bacteria > Pseudomonadati > Pseudomonadota > Betaproteobacteria > Burkholderiales > Sphaerotilaceae > Roseateles > Roseateles sp. GW821-FHT09G09. Next base: position 193,744 of record NZ_JBWKOG010000008.1, read on the forward strand.
GCGCGACGGCCGACGCCAGACGGACTGCGCGGCCGCGCACGCCGATCAGCAGCATCAGGAAGGGGAAGACCGCGTAGAACTGCATCTCCAGGCCGATCGACCAGTCCGGCAGCGGCGTGCGGAACGCGTAGGCCGGCAAGGCGCCGAACACGAAGCTCGCATGCGCGGCGATGTTGGCGAGCGAGGCGTCGGTGTAGCGTTCGATGGGCGTCGTCGTGCCGGGGAACGGCCCGGCGATCAGCGTGCGGCATTCGCCGAGCCACGGACCGATCAGCAGCGCGACGATCAGCAACAGGTAATACGCCGGCGCGATCCGGAAGAAGCGCCGCAGCCAGAAGGCCCGCCAGGTGGCCGGCGCCGACCAGGGCTCGCGATCGCGGCGATGCAGGTAATGGTGGGCCATCAGGAAGCCCGAGATCATCATGAACAGGTCGACCGCCATGTCGCCCCAGGACAGCACCGGCAGGATGCGCATCCCGGTCAGCAAGGCCACGTGCGACAGATAGACCCACAGCGCCGCCAGCGCACGCAGTCCGTCCAGGGATCCGACATGGTGATCCGCGCCACCGCCGGTTGTTGTACTCATTACCGCTCCTCCGCCAAAGCGGAAGGGGCCAGCAACGCGCGCTCCCGGACTCGTTACTGGATCCTTCCCAGGTAACGGCGCGTCATCCGTGCATCAACGGCTCATCGCCGGACCGTCACTGCGAGGTCACGGTGCCCAGCAGGCGGCGCAACCTGCCCTTGGCGCGGCTGATCAGCGAGCGCGGCGCCTCGGGCACTGCCACATGGCGCGGGCCCGGCAGGCTGCCGTCGGCATTGCGGTCCAGGACGACCGGCCGCAGGTCGGCGAACCAGCCCATCACTTCCTCACGCGACACGTTCATGCCCTTGGCGTTCTTGAAGCCGCTGCCGCTCTTGCCGCCGAAGTGGTGGAGGTACTGCTCGTGCTCGGCGAAGCCGCGGACCGGGAAGCCGGCGCCCAGCACCAGGGCCTGCATCTTGGTCACGGCCCACCACCACTGGTGACCCTCGTCCAGCTTGAAGCGCCGGTAGAGATCGGCGTCGATCAGCAGGCAGTAGCCGTCCACGCGATCGGGGTCCGGCGCCACGCCGTAGGCCGTGATGCCGCGCTGGTGCTCGTCGAGCAGATGCCGCAGCCAATCGGGGTCGTGGGCCTCGATGTCGCTGTTGAGCAGCAGGTAATGCGTGGCCGCGGGATCGGCCATCTCGGACGCGAGGTTGTTGCCTTCGGCGAACAAAGAGTTGCGATCAAGCAGCCGCAGCTTGTCGATCAGCCCCTCTTCATGCAGACGCTGCACCAGCGCCTGCGTCTCGGGCTGGGAGTCGTTGTCGAGCACGACCAGCTCGTAGCGCACTCCCCGGGTGCGTTCGCGCACGCTGCGCACCGAGATCTCGACGTATTCCGGTGCGTTGTAGGTCAGCATCAGGATGCTGACGAATTCCTCGTTCGACTCCAGGCTCGCTGTACGGCTCATCTCGCGGACTCCCAGGCAGGGTGGATGCGCCTGGGCGACGCTCAGGCGTGCCTGGGGGTCAGCAATCTGCACGCCAGGGACACGCCCCTCGTGGCTTCAAACGTGGGGGTCACCGGCCCTGCAGCATTTGTCGCAGGGATGCGTGGTTCAAACGGGCGGGGTGTCCGTCGGCGCCGTCGTGCCGCGACCGATCGCGTGGTGCTCGATGCCCAGCGTCTTCATCAGCGCGGGCTCGTACAGGTTGCGACCGTCGAAGACCACCGGCTGCTTGAGCTCGGCCTTGATGCGGTCGAAGTCCGGCGTGCGGAATTCCTTCCACTCGGTGATGAGGATCAGCGCGTCGGAGTCCTGCAGCGCATGGTCCGCGCGTTCGCAGAAGCTCACGCCCGGCACCTGGCTCAGCAGCTTGGCCGCCTCGCTCATCGCCACCGGATCGTAGGCCGCCACGGCCGCGCCGCGCCGCGTCAGTTCCTCGATCACCACCAGCGCCGGTGCCTCGCGCATGTCGTCGGTGTTGGGCTTGAAGGCCAGGCCCCACAGCGCGAAGCGCCGGCCGGACAGGTCCTCGCCGAAGCGGCGCACGACCTTGTCGACCAGCACGCGCTTCTGGTGCTCGTTGGCGTCCTCGACGGCGTTCAGCACCTTCAGGTCCTGGCCGTACTCGCGCCCGGTGCGCACCAGCGCCTTCACGTCCTTGGGGAAACACGAGCCGCCGTAACCGGCGCCCGCGTACAGGAACTGGTAGCCGATGCGCGGGTCGGAGCCGATGCCGCGGCGCACCAGCTCGATGTCGGCGCCGACCTTCTCGGCCAGCAGCGCCAGCTCGTTCATGAAGCTGATGCGCGTGGCCAGCATCGCGTTGGCGGCGTACTTGGTGAACTCGGCGCTGCGCACGTCCATCACCATCAACCGGTCGTGGCTGCGCGTGAACGGCGCGTACAGGGCACGCATCATCAGCGTGGCCTGCTCGTCGTCGGAGCCGACGACGATGCGGTCAGGCTTCATGAAGTCCTCGATCGCCGCGCCTTCCTTCAGGAACTCGGGATTGGAGACGACCGAGAAGTTCACGTCGGCGCCGCGCGCCTGCAGGGCCGCGCGGATCTCGGCGCGGACCTTGTCGGCGGTGCCCACCGGCACGGTGCTCTTGTCGACGATGACCTTGTAGTCGGTCATGCGCTCGCCGATCGAGCGCGCCGCCGCCAGCACGTACTGCAGGTCGGCCGAACCGTCCTCGCCGGGCGGCGTGCCGACCGCGATGAACAGCACGGTGCCGTGGTTCACGGCCAGGTCCACGTCGGTGGTGAACTGCAGCCGGCCCGCCGCCGCGTTGCGCGCGACGATCGCGTCCAGGCCCGGTTCATGGATGGGGATGCCGCCATCGTTCAGGACCTGGATCTTCTCGGCGTTCACGTCCAGGCAGACCACGTGATTGCCCATCTCGGCCAGGCACGCGCCTGTCACCAGGCCCACGTAGCCGGTGCCGATCGTCGTCACTTTCATCTTGCGTCTCTCTTGAAGGTGTCCAGCTCAGCGCAGTCCGCCGGGATGGCGTTCAGGCCTTGTAGTAATCGCGGTACCACGCGACGAAGCGGCGGATGCCCTCCGGCACCGGCATCGCCGGACGGAAGCCCGTCCAGGCGGCGAGTTCCTCGACGTCCGCGTGCGTGGCCGGCACGTCGCCGTCCTGCAGCGGCAGGAACTCCTTGACCGCCTCGCGGCCGACGGCCTGCTCGATCGCGCCGATGAAGTCCATCAGCGGGATCGGGGCGTGGTTGCCGATGTTGAAGACGCGGTACGGCGCGTTGGAGCGCGCCGGATCGGCCGACACCGGGTCATACGCCGGATCGGCGGTGGCGGTGCGGTCCAGCACGCGCACCACGCCTTCGGCGATGTCGTCGATGTAGGTGAAGTCGCGGATCATCTTCCCGTGGTTGAAGACCTTGATCGGCTCGCCCGCGAGGATCGCCTTCGTGAACAGGAACAGCGCCATGTCCGGCCGGCCCCAGGGGCCGTACACGGTGAAGAAGCGCAGTCCCGTCGTCGGCAGGTTGAACAGGTGGCTGTAGGTGTGGGCCATCAGCTCGTTGGCCTTCTTCGTCGCGGCATACAGGCTGACCGGGTGGTCCACGCCGTGGTGCTCGCTGAAGGGCATGTGCGTGTTGCCGCCGTAGACGCTGGAGCTGGACGCGTAGGCGAGGTGTTTCACCTCCGCATGGCGGCAGCCTTCGAGGATGTTGGTGAAGCCGACGATGTTGGATTCGATGTACGCATGCGGGTTGACCAGCGAGTAGCGCACGCCGGCCTGCGCGGCCAGGTGCACGACGCGGTCGAACTTCTGCTTGGCGAACAGCTCGGCGATGCCGGCCCGGTCGGCGACGTCCATCTGCACGAACTCGAAGCCGGGCTGGCCGCTCAGGCGCGCCAGGCGGGCGTGCTTGAGGGTCGGGTCGTAGTAGTCGTTGAGGTTGTCCAGGCCGACCACCTGATCACCGCGCGCCAGCAGGATCTGGCTGACATGCATGCCGATGAAGCCGGCGGCTCCGGTCACGAGAACTTTCAAGCGCACTCCTGCAGTCTGGGTCGAACCGGCGCGCCACGCGGCGCCTGGTTCCGACGAGTTCCGGGGTGGAACGGCGCCGATTCTCCACCACCCCGGCCCGTGCACCGCGCCGGAGCCCCCGCTCGTTCAGGGGCCTGACGGCGCGCGGCGCAGGGCGCTGTATACCTCGTGCGCATGACAGGGGCCTGGTTCCCCGCCTTCGCGCCACGCAGGCACACCCGGGCACACCCAGGCACACACGGGAGCACACGGCCAGGCATGGCCGCGCGGCCCCGCCCGCCTCAGGGGAACAGGCTGCGCTTCAGCCTTGCCAGCCCGTCGTAGCAGCCGCGCGGCAGGTGGCTCAGCACCTGCAGCCGGCGCTTCTCGCCGCGGTGGACGGTGGTGCGGATCTCCGCCAGCAGGCGCCGGCCGACGTCGGCATCGCCCCAGCGGATCTGGTGGCGCGCATGCAGCAGGCGGAAGAAGTTCATGAACTCCTCGGCTTCGCGGCGCTCCTCGACACGCTCGGGATGCGCGCGGAGCCAGCCTTCGATCGTGTCGAAGAAGGCATAGCGCGCGGGCGGCGCATGCGTGTTCAGCGCGCGGTTGGCGGCGTCGACGAAATACTGCGCGCCCGGTCGCGGATCGAAGTAGACCCCGCCCCGGAACAGCAGCCGGAGCCAGGTGTCGATGTCCTCGCCCAGCCGCACGCCGACCGGGAACCCGCCGGCCGCCAGCAACGCCTCGCGGCGCACGACCACCGACGACGACGACAGCGGCGGCGCATGCCGCCCGATGCGGAAGTAGGCCAGCGGATCCAGCAACTGCGCCGGCGCGGCCGCCGGGTCCACGCCCAGCGCGCGGCCGCCGCCCGGCGAGACGATCTCGTAGTTCAGCGCCACGCCGGCAGCCTCAGGATGCCCGGCCGCCAGCGCCATCACGTCGGTCAGGAAGCTGGGTGTCCAGGCGTCGTCGGCATCGAGGAAGGCGACCCACGGCGCGCGGCTCAGCGCGACGCCGCGGTTGCGCGCGGCGGACACGCCGCCGTTGGGCTGGCGTTCCAGCCGCAGGCGCGGATCGGCGTAAGCCGCGACGACCGCCGCGCCGCCGTCGCTGGAGCCGTCGTCCACGACCACCAGCTCGAGGTCGGACCAGCTCTGCGTCAGCACCGACTCGATCGCGCGACCGACGTGGTGCTTCTTGTTGAAGAGCGGGACCACCACGCTGACGGCCGGCACTGCGCCCGTCGGCTCCGGGAACGGCTGCGGCGCGACGACGGTGTCGCGTCCTGCCGGGGCCGGCGCGGGGGTCACTGCGTTCACGGGAAACCTCCGACAGCGCCTGGCCGGGTGCGGCTGCGGCGCGCGATGCGCCGCCATCTTCATGGCGTCTTCACGCGCATAGTAGATCGCACCGCATCGCACCACGTCAGGGCGCGGAGTCCCTCAACCGGGGGGTTCTTGAACCGGTTTGAGGCGATCCGCCCTGGCGGCGTGAGCCTGTTCGGAAGGCGCCCGCGGCGCCTCCAGCGTCCGGGCGACCTCATCGGCAAAGTGCGCGAACGAGAACCGGTCGGCCGCGCCGCGCGCCGCCGCCAGGCCGGCCTCGACGCAGTCGGCCGGCGCGGCCAGCAGCGCGAGGCAGCGGGCGGCGAAGGCCTCGGCGTCGGCGCCCTCGTGCAGGCCGCCCAGGCCCTCGAAGCCCTTGAGCGCGTGCGGCGTGCCCACGCAGCAGCGGCCGTAGACCAGCGCCTCGATCACCTTGATGTTGGTGCCGCCGCCCTGGAACACCGGCGCCACCGCGAACAGCGCGGACGCGTAATACGGCGGCAGCTCCGGCACGCGGCCGTGCAGCACGACGCCGGGCACCTGGCGCCAGCGCGCGGCGGCGTCCTCGTCCTTGAGCTTGCCCACCAGGTTCAGGCGCGCCTGCGGGAAGCGCTCGACCACGCGCGGCCAGACCTGCGTGACGAACCAGTCGAAGCCCAGCAGGTTGGGCCGGTAGTCGAAGGCGGCGACGCCGATGACGTTCAGCGTTCCGCTGCCGTCACCGATGCTGCCCCCCTCGTACGGCAGCGGCGCGGCCGGCCGCGGGTAGTTCGCGAACGGGATGTTCGGCAGCACGCCGAGCTCGGCCCGGTCGAGCCGGCCGGCGTCGCGCGCCTTGGCGACCCAGCCGCCGGCCAGCCGGCGCGCCAGCTGGCGCTGCCGCGTCGCGTAGCTGTCGGCGATCTGCCGGTAGTAGGCCTTCAGCAGGCGGCTGCCGGCCTCGTCGGCGCGGCTCTGCCAGACCTCGGACTCGAGGTCGTCGAAATCCAGCCAGGTCGGCAGCTCGTCGATCACGCCGCTCTGCACGACCGTCCACAGGTAACGCCCCACGGCCAGGTCGTAGCCGCCGGCGCGCACCAGCGCGCGCAGTTCGCGGGCCAGCGAGCCGCTGCGGTACAGCGTGTCGCGGCTGCCCAGCAGCCAGCGCGTCAGGCGCAACACGTTCACGCCGATGCGGCCGTAGCCGAAGTGCAGGCGGCGCAAGGTCAGCAGCCCCGGATCCGGCCGCAGCACGGCCTTCAGTCCGAAGTCCTCGCGCAGCGCGCGCAGCGTGTCGCCGGGGATCTCGTTGGCGGTGATCAGCACCAGGTCGACCTCGCCCAGCCGCTTCAGCGCCTGGTACAGCAGGAAGCTGCGCTGCGCGCCGCCGGAGTCGGCCGGCCACGGCGGCACCGGCGCCACGAACAGGATCTTGCGGGTCATGACGCGGCGGTCCTCATTCGAAGCGGGTCTTCAGTCCGAGGAAGGTCTTCTCCGCCGACCCGCCGTAGGAGCCCATGCCCAGGTAGTAGCCCAGGTCGGCCAGGTCGGAGATCCAGCGCAGGTCGCCGCGCCGGCGCGCGGTGCGATAGGCCAGGAAGCGGCGCAGCCCCCGCCGGTAGCAGCGCCAGCGCGACAGGCCGAGGTCGGACGGCACGTCGCCGTCGACGATCAGGTAGTTGTCGGTCGGGCGGCGCGCCTTCAGGTGGGCGGTCGTCGCGCCGGCGAGGAAGTAGTACTCGTAGATGTAGGCCGCCGTCTGGCGGCCCGGCGGGATCAGGTGGTGCACCCGCGAGCCCGGCACCCACCAGCCGGTCGCGCCGGCCTTCATCATGCGGTAGAGCGCGTCGACCTCCTCGCCCAGGCGCTTGTGCGTCGGCGAGACGCCCAGCTCCGGGTCGTACAACGCCTGGCGCTGCTCGGCGGTCCGGACCGCGAAGTTGGCGCCGTAAGGCACGCGGTTGCCGGTGAAGCTCAGCGCCAGTTCCTCGTCGCCGAGGTCGCGATAGGCCATGGGGCTGGCGATCGGGTACTTCAGGTGCTCGTCGATGAACCATTGCGGCGCGCCGCCGCCCTCGAGCCGCGGCAGCACGCGGCCGCCGAAGACGGCCGCCTCGGGATGCCGGCGGAAGGCCTCGACATAGGCGGCCAGCCAGCGGCGGTCCATGCGCACGTCGTCGTCGGTCCAGCAGAGGTAGGCGCCGCGCGCCGCGCGAACGCCCTGGTTGCGCGCGTTGGACAGGCCCGGCGTGTCCTCGCGGGCGTAGCGCACCGGCAGCCGGTCGGCGAAGCCGCGGATCACCGCCTCGGTGTCGTCGCTGCTGCCGTTGTCGACGACCAGCAGCTCCCAGCGCAGCCCGTCGGGAACCTCGAGCTGGGTGGCCGAGTCGAGCACCTCCGCCAGCTGCCGCGCGCGGTTGCGGGTGCAGATGACGACGCTGACGTCGAGGTCGGTGGGCGTCATGCCCGTGGGCGTCATGCCGGTAGGCGTCGGGCTCATCACAAACCCCATGCCTTGAGGTGGGCCAGCACGTCGTCGGAGGTCCTGGCGCGGCGCACCTTCGGATAGACGCCGGTCCAGGCGGCCATGTAGCCGGCGATCTTGCCGTAGCTGTTGTCCAGCACCACGTGCGGGATGTCCATCATCGTGGACAGGATGTGGGCATGCAGCCGGTCCGTCACGACGACGCGGCCCGAGGCCAGCATCTTGAGCCCGCGCCGCACGCGACCCTGCGCCAGGCGGTTGTAGAGGTCCAGCGTGCCCTGCGGCGACGCCAGCCCGCCCTTGCCGGCCATCGCGATGCGGCTGCGCCAGGTGCACAGGCGGTGGAAGCGCTGCGGCTCGGTGACCCAGTCCGCGGCGACCGCGTCCGGGCGGCGCAGCAGCGGCTCGCGGTCGTAGTCGGCCCGTTCGGTGTCCTCGCGCAGCAGCATGAAGATCGCCGAGCTCGGCGACACCGGCTTCTCGATCGGGCCGATGCCGAAGGCCATGTCGGGCAGCAGCTCGACCGGGCAGACGAAATGCTCGCGGGCGAAATTCAGGCTGGGCTGGTCGCGCACCAGCAGCGTGAAGCGGCCGTGTTTCGCGATCGCCTGCGCGGTGGCGGCCACCGCCTCCGGCGCGCTGAAGCTGATGGACTGCGGCAGCTGGACGATGTCGCGGTCCGGGAAGTCCGTCATCAGCCGGATGCGGAAGTCCTGGTGCTTCGGATAGATGTCGCCGAAGTTGCCGCCGCCGTGGATGAAGATCGGGCCGGTCGGCGCGGCGCGGCGCAGCGCCTCCTTGGAGTAGCTCTCGACGGTGCTGACGTAGCTCGGCGCGCCGCCCAGCAGGCGCTTGAACAGCGCGATCTCGCCCAGCCAGATGGCGCTGTCGCCGACGTTGTAGTGGTCGGGGAAATCCACCAGCGCGAAGTCCTGGCCCGTCCTGACGAAGCGCGACAGCGCCTGCGCCGAGCGCGCGGCCTGGTCCTCGATCAAACGCCTGTAGTCGGTCGTGTCCGTCACGTCGCTTCCCTTCCGATCGGAATCAATTTGCCCAGCTTGCCGGCAGCCTTGCCGGCGAGTTCGATGAAATCCTGCTCCGCGCCGGCGGGCTTGCCCGCCAGGCCCCAGAGCGCGAAATGCAGGGCGAGGTAGGTCGCCCCGCCTGCCAGCCCCAATCCGGCCAGCCAGCCGGCGCGCTCGAGGGCGCCGCCGTAGACCGGCCAGTGGTGCACGGTCGCGGTCAAGGCGCTCCACATCACGGCCACGCTCAGCAGCGACCGCCAGCTGTTGAACAGCTGCTGGCGGATGGTCAGGCCGATCAGGCGCCGCACCAGCGTCGCGTTGATGAACACGCCCAGCGTGCCCGACACCATGCGGCCGAAGACGATGCCGACCATGCCGGCCCACCACATGCCCACCAGGATGATGGGCACGCGCAGGCAGAAGCCGAAGACGTCGCGGCCGAACATCATGCGCGTCTTGCCCTTGGCCATCGCCAGCGGATGCACGGCCGAGCTGATGGTCTGCACCGCGAAGACGCAGGACAGCACCTGCACGATGAGCACGGCCTCCAGCCACTTCGGCCCGAGCACCAGCTCGACCAGCGGCCGCGCCAGCGCGCCCACGCCGAAGCCCACCGGCAACGCGATCATCGTGATCAGCGCCTGCGCCCGCGCATAGGTGCGCCGCAGCCGCTCGGGATCGTCGGTGACCTGGCGCAGGCCGGGGAACAGGGCCTGCTCCAGCGGACCGATGGTCTCGCGCGTCGGCAGTCCGGCGAGGTTGTCGCCGACGGTGTAGATGCCCAGCGCCTTCGGGCTGATGAAAGTGCCGATCAGCAGGTGGTCCAGCTTCCAGTTGATCGTGTTGAGGATGTAGCTCAGCGTGACCCAGGCGGAGAACGACCACAGCTCGCGCACCTTGGACAGCGAGGGACGCGGCCGGAACGGCACGACGCAGTAGGACACGATCAGCCCCGCGATCTGCGTGGCCAGCGTGCCGGCCACCAACGCCCAGTAGCTGCGGAAGACCAGCGCCATGCCGACGCCGACCAGGAAGCCGGCCAGCTTCTGCGTGACCAGCACGGCGAATTCCTGCCAGAACTCCAGGCGCCGCGTGAGCACCACCTGCTTGGGGTTGTTCAGTCCGGCCAGTGCCATCGAGCCCGACAGCAGCAGCAGCACCGGCAGCAGGCGCGGGTCCTTGTAGAAGTCGGCGACGAAGGGCGACGCGATGCCCAGCACCGAGGCCAGCAGCAGCGCGCGCAGCGCGTTCATCGTCCACGCGCTGTTGAAGTGGTCGTCGGTCGGCGCCTGGTGGTGGATCAGCGCGGCGGACAGCGACATCTCCGTCACCGACTGCAGCAGCGCGATCAGCGTCATCGCGATGGCCACCAGCCCGAAGTCCTCGGGCGTGAGCAGCCGGGCCAGCACCAGCGTGCTGATCAGCCCCAGCACGTTGACGAGGATCTTGGCGCCGCTGAGCCACAGCACGCCGCGGGCGAGCTTTTCCTTCATGCGCGCCCCCTCAGCGGAACAGGGCCTGCCGCAGCCGCGACAGTCCCGTGTAGCAGGCGCGGGGCACGCGGCTCAGCAGCTGCAAGCGCAGCTTCTCGCGGCGGAAGGTCCGGGTCCGGGTCTGGCCGAGCAGCTGTCGGCCGGCGGCGGCGTCGCCCCAGCGGATCTGGTGGTGCGCGTGCAGCAGGCGGAAGAAGTTCTTGAACTCCTCGGACTCGCGGCGCTCCTCCACGCGCTCGGGATGCGCGGCCAGCCAGCGGTCGATGGTGTCGAAGAAGACGTAGCGCGCCGGCGGTGCGTGGGTGTTCAGCGCGCGGTTCGTGGCGTCGTTGAAGTACATGCCGCCGGGCCGCGCGTCGAAGACCACCGGGCCCTGGAACAGCAGCCGGAGCCAGGTGTCGATGTCCTCGCCCAGGCGCACGCCTTCCGGGAAACCGCCGGCCGCGGCCAGGGCCTCGCGCCGCACCGCGACCGCCGACGAGAACACCGGCGAGCCGTGCTTGCCGATGCGGAAATAGGCCAGCGGGTCCAGCAGCTGCGACGGGGCGCGCGCCGGGTCCACGCCCAGCGATCGCGTGCCGTTGGGCGCGACGACCTCGTAGTTCATCGCGACGGCGACCGCCTGCGGATGTCGCGCCTGCAGCGTCATCACCTGATCGAGGAAGTCCGGCTCCCACGCATCGTCGGCGTCGAGGAACGCGATCAGCGGCGCCGCCGTCAGCGCCACGCCTTGGTTGCGCGCCACCGACACGCCGGCGTTGGCCTGGCGATGCAGCCGCACGCGCCGGTCGGCATAGCCCTCGACGATGGCCGCGCCGCCGTCGCGCGAGCCGTCGTCGACGACGACGAGCTCGAAGTCCCGCCACGTCTGCGCCAGCACCGAATCGACGGCGCGCGCGATGTGGTGTTCCTTGTTGTAGAGCGGGATGACGACGCTGATCGCGGGCGCGCCCGGGGCGCCGCTCGTCGCGCCGTCCTGCTGGTTCTGCTGGCCGTGCTGCTGGCCGTGCTGCTGGCCGTTCTGCGCGCCGTTCATCGCGCCGCTCCCCGGCCCTGCGGCACGCGTCCGCGCGCCAGGCGCGCACGCCACAGCAGGCCGACGGCGAACGGGATGCCGTCCACCAGGTAGCGCCGCGCCAGCCGGCCCGGCTCCTGCACCAGCCGGTGCACCCATTCCAGACCGGAACGCTGCATCCAGCCCGGCGCCCGCTTCACGTCGCCGGCGACGAAGCTGAAGCTCACGCCCACGCCCAGGTACCAGGCGCGCGGCGCCAGCGGGCGCAGGCGGGCGATCAGCTTCTCCTGCTTGGGCGAGCCCAGGCCGATGAACACGATGTGCGGCTGCCAGTCGATCAGCAGCTGCTCCAGCCGGGCCATCTCGGCCGGCTGCTGCTCGAAGCCGAAGGGCGGGCACAGGCAGCGCACGCGCTCCGCGCCGCCGTCGGGCAGCAGCTTCGCGGCGGCGGCCTCGGCGGCGCCTTCATTGCCGCCGATCAGCGCGATGCGCAAGCCGGCGGCGTGAGCCTCGCCCATCAGCCGGATGAACAGGTCGGAACCGGTCAGCCGCGCCGGCAGCGGCGTGCCCTGCAACTGGCTGGCCCAGACGATGGGGCGGCCGTCGGCGGTGAAGATCGTCGCGGACTCGACCACGGCGCGGAAGGCCGCGTCGACGCGCCAGCGGCGCAGGATGTCGATGTTGGGCGTGACCACCCAGCCCCCGCGGCCCGCGCCCGCCTCGGCGACGATGTGCGCCGACACCTCCGGCACGGTGCTGGCGACGAAGTCCAGCCCGTCGACGCGCACGGTGGGCAGCACGGCGGCAGCCCCGGCGCGTGCGCCGGCAGCGGCGCCGACGGCGAAGGAGGCGGTGTCAGACATCGGCACGGTCATCGGATGGGTCTCGGGTCTTTCTCAGGAGTCGCGCTTGGTGCGCACCCAGTCGGTCTGGCGCTTGAACACGAAGCGCAGGTAGAGCGGGATCTTGGCCAGCAGGATGAACGGCGCGCGGGCCAGTTCGCCCAGGCTCAGCACATCGGCCGCCCAGCGCTGCTGCGCCACGACGATCGCCAGGCCGAGCAGGGCCAGCGTCAGCAGCGCCAGGACGAACGGTGCCATCCAACCGGCCGCGACGGCCACGACCAAGGTCACGAACGTCCATCCGACCAGCGACATCGCCAGCAGCGCCAGCGGCGGCACCAGCATGTCCATCACCTGCAGCAGCTGCGCGCCGCGGCCCGGCCGCAGCGACCGCCAGAGCAGGCCCGGGCCTTCGCCGACCAGCATCGCCAGGTGGCCGTGCTCCCAGCGCGTGCGCTGGCTGGCCTCGCCCTCCTGGCTGTTGGCGAAGACGCTGGTCACCCGCGCGTCCTCGCACAGCAGCGGCGGCGCGCCCAGCTGGGCCAGACGGACGCCTAGCTGCATGTCCTCGGCCAGGTGGCCGCTGGCCAGCGGCGCCTGCACGGCCACGTCCCAGGGGAAGGCCATGCCGGTGCCGTAGAGCCCGCAGGGCAGTCCCAGCTGATGCATGCCGCGCGGCCGCACCAGGTTCTTGACGCGCATCGCGAACTGCGCGACCCGGGCCTTCAGGCCGTCGTTGGCCGCTTCCATCAGGTAGGTCGCCTGCACCGGCCGGCCGGTGCCGTGCGCCACCGACGCGATGCGCGGCAGCAGCGTCGGGTCCAGCACGCAATCCGCATCGAGGATGACGACGACATCGGGCGCATGACCCTCCTTCAACGCCAGCGCCTCCAGCGCGCGCACGCCGAAGTCCAGCGCGTAGCCCTTGCCGCGCTCGGTCTCGTGGAAACGCTCGACGACGGTCACGTCGAACTCGCGCGCCTGCGCCGCGGTGTCGTCGCTGCAGTTGTCGGCGACCACGAGCAGCCGGTCCTGGGGGCCGAGCTGCGCCAGCGCCTGCATCACCGTCGGCCGCAGGCCGCGGCCCTCGTTGTGCGCCGGCATGATCACGGCGATGCGGCGCGGACGCGGCATGTCCGGGATCGTCCGGTCCGGCAGCAGCGCGAGCAGCACCTGCGCCAGCACCAGCGCCACCGGCGCGAGCAGCAGCAGCCCGACCGCGATCATCAGCAGCCACAGCACGAGGAAGACGACGTCAGGCATGCGCGCTCCCCTTCGCGCCGGAGGCGGCGCGCTGGCTCGAATAGGTCTTGGCGGGCGACGCGTACTCCTCGAACAGCGCCACCAGCTTGGCCGCCTCGCGGTCGACGTCGTGGCGCTCCAGCGCCGACGCCCGCGCCCGCTGACCGACGCGCGCGAGCTCGGCGTCGTCCAGCCGCAGGCAGGCGAGCATCGCCTGCGCCAGCGCGTCCGGATCGCCGGCGGGCAGCAGCCAGCCGTTCTCGCCGTCGCGGATCAGTTCGGGGATGCCGGCGATGCAGGTGCTGACGCAGGGACGGCCCAGCGCCATCGCTTCCATGATCACGACCGGCAGGCCTTCGGCGAAGCTCGCCAGCACCAGCGCCCGCGCCGCGAGCAGCTCGCTGCGCACGGTGTCGCTGGAGATCCAGCCGGTGATGCGGACGTTGCGCTGCAGGCCGAGCTGCGCGATGCGCTGCTCGATCGTCGCGCGCAGCTCACCGTCGCCGGCCAGGACCAGCTCGAAGTCCGGCACCTGGCGCGCGACCTGGGCCGCGGCCTCGATCAGCAGCAGGTGGCCTTTCTGCTCGGTCATGCGGCCGATGCAGATCAGCCGCCTGCCTTGCGGCGGCGGCGCGTCGACCGCGTGGAACTCCCGGTCCAGCCCGCAATGCACGATGCGCAGCTTGGGCCACTCGGTGTAGGCGACCCAGCGCGACAGCTGGCTGCGGCAGAAGGACGTGATCGCGGCGACGAAACGCGCGCCGCGGATCTTCGCGCCCAGGTGCAGGAAGTCCGGCCGGTCGAATTCCTCGGGGCCGTGGACGGTCAAGCTGTAGCCGGGGCCGCCGAGCGCCTCGATCAGCATGCCGAGCTCGGCCGGGTTGGTGCCGAAATGGATGTGCAGGTGCTCGATCTGGGCGGCGCGCAGCACCGGCATCGCGGCGCAGGCCTCCATCAGGTAGACGAGGTGGAAGGGCCAGGGTCGGTCGGCCCGGCGGCTCATCTTCAGCGCCAGGCTCAGCGCCGCGAGGAAGCGGCCCGGCGAGCGCGCCGCCTGCGCGAGCGTCGCCTTCAGCAGCCCGAGCCCGCCGTCCTTCAGCAGGTAGTGCGTGCGCGCCTTCTCGGCCTGGTCGATCGGGTCGGGCGCGTCGTCGTCCCAGCCCCGGACGGCCAGGCGCAGCACGTCCAGGCCCTGCTGCTCCACCGCCAGGATCTCGCGGCGGATGAAGGTGTGGCTGACCTTGGGATAGTGGTTGACGAGGTAGGCCAGGCGCGGATGGCGGGGCGCGGCGTCGGACGGCAAGGCGGTGGGCAAGGAGGTGGGCTCGGTCGTCGAGGTCATCGCGTTCATTCGTTCTGCGCGAGCAGGTCGCCGCCGGCCCACACCTCGCCGCCGCCGGTGGCGCGCACCAGCAGCCGCGCGCCGCCGAAGCGTTCGGGCCAGCGGAAATTCGAGGTCTTGCCGTCGACCAGGTCGCCGGTGTCGAAGGCGATGCCCTTCTCGCCGCGGATCTGCACGCGCAGCGTGGCGTTGGACGTGCGCGCGCTCAGCCGGCAGGCCTGGCCGGCCTTCGGACGGGCCCAGTTCACCGTGCTGATCGCGCGCCAGCCTTCGTTCACGACCACGTCGCCCGCGCTCGCGTCGCGCAGCACCACGGCCTGCTTCCAGCTGTCGAAGCGCGCGCGGGCGTCGCCGCGCTCGGCCTTCCATTCGCCGCGCATCGACAGCACGTTCAGCGGCGCCTGCAGGTCGACCGGCCGGCCGTGGCCGTCCAGGAAGCCCGAGGTCGAGCGCACCGGGCGCAGGCTCCAGCGCAGCTTGTCGAGGTCGCTCGCCACCTGGTTGTTCCAGCCGCCCATCGGATGCAGGCGCACCGGCGTGCCGATCTCGGCGTAGATCACGAAGGGCGTGCCGATGTTGCGGTCCACGACGTAGCCGCCGTAGACCTTCAGCGTCTCCGCGATCTTGCGCATCTTGGCGTCGTTCAGCGACTTGACGTCGAAATCCGGCGGCAGCATCAGCAGCGCGCCCTCGGGGATCGCGCCCTTGTTGCGCTCGGGCTGGTTGTCGCCCGAGGTGGCCGGGAACACGTAGTTCGGTCGCGCCTGCAGCGCCGAGAAGGTCAGCGAGATCGCCAGCGCGTGCCGGTACATCGTGTCGCCGTCCTCGAACTCGTGCTTGCGGATCAGGCCGCCCATCGTCGGCACGCCGGCCGCGCGCGCGCCCTGGAAGTAGTGCGCCGGGTCACCCCAGCCGCGGCCGTCCAGCCGCGTCCAGGCGTACTGCTGCGCGCGCCAGTCGTCGCCGACCCGCTTGAGCATGAAGAAGGAATGGATGATCCCCGTCTGCGGATCGACCAGGTCCAGGTGACCGTCCGAGCCCTTCGAAGGCACGGCCGCCTCGGGCCAGCGCGGGATCAGCACCTCGGGCTGGTGGGCCTCGGCGTCCGGGTCCCAGACGCCGGGCTGGCCGGGCAGGCCCAGCACGCGCTGGGGCCGGTCGTCGGGCCCGCACAGGAACACGCCGGTGGACCAGGTGCCGTTCTCGATCGTCGGGTAGTAATCGTCCTTGGGGATGCGGGTGTCGCCCAGCACCGGATCGACCGGACGCGAATTCCACGGCGACTGCGCGGAGAACGGGCGCTCGAGCGTGCCGAAGCGTGGCCGGCGGCCGCCCTTCTCCGCATCCTTGGCGTCCTTGGCATCCTTGGGGTCCTTCCCCTCGCCGTCGCCGGCCGCCACCGCGTCCAGCCACGGCGCCGCCGCACCGGCGGTCAGCCCGAGGCCGGCGCCGCACCAGCGCCGTCGATTCCACTGCATCGTCACGTCGGAACTCCTCCCATGGTCAGTCGTCCGCCAGCATCGCCGGCACTTCGGACGCACCGGAATGTCCGGGCGAAACGATCCCGGCCGTCCCGGCCCGGGGCGCCACTAGGGGCAAGATGCGTGCCGGGTTGCCCACGGCGGTCGCGCCCGGCGGCACGTCGGTCAGCACCACGGCCATCGCGCCGACCTTGCAGCCCGCGCCCAGCCGCACGCCGCCCAGCACCTGGGCATAGGCGCCGAGTTCGACGCCGTCCTCCAGCACCGGACAGGGGCCGTCCTCGACGCGGTTGCCCAGCGTCACGCCCTGGCGCAGGGTGCAATTCGCGCCGATGACGGTGGCCGGATTGACGAAGATGCCGCCGAAATGCCAGATCCTCAGCCCGGGGCCGATCCGGCATTCCTTGGGCAGGCTGATGCCGGTGAGCGTCTCCACGAACCGGAACAGCAGCCAGTAGAGCCGGGTGCGCCAGCGGCGCGCGAAGCCGGGCGGCATCGTGTCGACGCGCCGGCCGAAGCGGTGCACCCGGATCGCCCACAGCGACTGGTCCCGGTGCAACGCCGCACGCCCGCCGTAGCGGGCGAGGTCGGCGGCCCAGTCCGCGCGCGGATCGGTCTGCGCGGGGGGCGCCCCGGTGTCGCCGCGTGCGCTCATCGCATCAGCACCTTGCCGGACATCAGCGTCAGCGGCGAGTTCAGCACCAGCGTGCCGCCCACCGTCGAGACCGTGCCCGCCGCGCCGCTGTAGGCGAACAGCGCCGTGCGCAGTCCCACGCCGTCAGGCCAGGGGAACTCGACGCTCTGGCCGTCGGCGAGCTCGCCGCTGTCGACCAGCTTCACCCCCGCGCTGCTGAACAGCTGGAACTTCAGGCGCGCGCCGCCGGTCGCCCGCGCGGTCAGCTTGTAGGGCGCACCGGCCACCGGCCGGGACCAGTCCACCGTGCTGAGCACCCGGCTGCTGTAGTTCACCTGGATGACGTCGACCGCCTCGGGCGGGAAGGCCACCGCCTGCTTCCAGGTGTCGAAGCTGCCGATCGCGGTGCCGCGCTGCAGCGACCACTGGCCGCGCATCGACAGCAGGTTCAGCCGCCGCTCCGGCACCACCGATTCGCCGTTGGCGTTGACCCACCACGCGACGCTCATCACCTGGCGCAGCGCCGCGCGGATGCGGTCGAGCTGGACGGCCGTCGCATCGTCCCAGCCGGTGGGCATCAGGTTGAAGTTGCTGCCGTTCTCGACATAGATCACATACGGCGTGCCGTAGTTGCGATCGACGACGTAGGCGCCGAACTTCTTCAGCGTCTCGGCGACCTTGCGCAGCTTCAGGTTCTGGATAGAGGCGGTGTCGAAGTCCGCCGGCAGCATCATCAGCGCGCCCTGCGGGATGGCGCCGGTGTTGGTCGTGGCGGCGTTGCTGTCGGCCGACGTGGCCGGGAAGATGTACGGCACCGTCGCGCTCAGGCCGTTGAAGGTCAGCGACATGGCGAGCGCATGGCGGTAGAACGGCAGGCCGTCGTCGACCTCGCCCTTGCGGATGATGCCGCCGATCGCCGACACGCCGACGGCGCGCGCGCCCATGTAGTAGTGCGCCGGCTCGCCGAAGCCGCGTCCCGCCAGCGGCGCCCAGGCGTACTGGCCGGCGCGCCACTGGCCGTTGCTCTCGCGCCGGAGCTGGAAGAACGAGTGCACGATGCCCATCGCCTCGTCGACGATGTCGGCATGGCCGTCCGAACCCGAGGCCGGCGTGACGCCCGCGGGCCAGCGCGGGATCACCACGGTGGGCCGGTAGTTCTCCATGTCCGGGTCCCACACGCCGGACTGGCCGGCGAGCGGGTAGACCGTCACCGGGCCGTCGGTGCTCGCGGCCTTGAAGGCGCCGGTGGACCAGGCGCCCTCGGCCAGCGTCGGGTAGTACTGCGAGAGCGGGATGACGGCGGTGCCCAGCACCGGATTGATCGGGCGCAGGTTCCAGGGCGAGTACGACGCGAACGGGGCCTCGAAGCTGCCGTAGCGCGGCGACGGCACGCCCAGCCCGTACTGCGCGGCGGCGCTGCCGGCGGCCAGCATCAGCAGCGCGCCGGCCGCGATGGCGGCCAGCCGCCGCGTGGCGGGCGGTCGTCGCCGGGCGGGAGCCTCGCGGGAAGAGGCGTTGCATTCCCGGCCGGGCGCCGCGAGCGGGCCGGTCCGGGAACGGGGGCAGGAACGGTGGGGTGATGACAGCGACACTTTCATACCTCCTTCAGCTGCCGGCCGCGCCCTGCCCCAATGCGCTTGGCCAGCTCGTTGAAGCGCCGTTCCACCTGGAAGGTGGAGACGTGCGCGATGCCGAAGACCACCAGCAACAACAGCGGTCGTTTGAGGTATTTCGTCAAGTGCTCACCGCTGCCGAGCCAGGTGGCCGCCAGGGGCAGGTGCCACACATACAAGGCGTAGGAAACAGAAGCAATATAGGCAAATGCGGCTCCCCCCAGCCAGCGCGACAGCCAATGCCCCGGCTGCACCATGAGGGCACAGACGAAGACGGCGGCCGCGTACGGGCGCAGGAAGCTCAGCGGATACACACTGTGGTGGGAAATCAGGCTGCAGGCCAGCAACATCGCCAAGGCCAGCGGGATGACCGCGGGCCGGCCCAGCAGCGCCCGCGCCGTGGGCGCATGGCGCGACTGCATCAGCAACGCCAGGCAGGCGCCGGCCAGCAGATCGTCCGCGCGGAACCAGGTGATGCTCCCGGTCGTCGACAGATGCGTCACCCGCATCACCGTCACGGCCAGCAGCAGCGCCGGGAACAGCCACCCGATCGCGCGGACCCGCAGCCACAGCAGCACCGCCGCGAGCAGGTAGAACTGGACCTCGATGCACAGGCTCCAGAAGTGGTCGATCGGCCAGACCAGCCGCTGCGGCGGCAGGTTGGCATAGAAGAACAGGTAGCTCAGCGCCGTCTCGACATCGACCGGCACGAAGCACCACACCACCGCCATGCAGATCCAGGCCGCGGGCACGACGCGCAGCAGCCGGCGCGCGACGAAATTGACCACCGGCGGCCGCTTCAGCAACTGCTGCGTGATCAGGTAGCCCGACAGGATGAAGAACAGGGCCATGCCGAACATGCCCAGCGAATCGTTCAGCGAATGGCCGGCGACGCGCAGCGGAAACAGGTGGATCCACAGCACCGACAGGATGCTGATGGCGCGCACGCCGTCCAGCACCGGCTGGCGTCCGCCCTCGGCATGCACGGCGCCGGCGGCGGCGGGGTGCGCGGCGTCGTGGCTCATCGGAACCGCCCTCCGGTCAGCCGGGCCGGTCGCGCGGGCGAGGCCGGCAGCGGCGGGGGCAAGGTCGGATGGAGCGGCTCCGTCGGCGGGAAGTCCGGCGGCGGCCGGTACTTGCTCGGCCGGATGCCCCAGGGCCGGGCCTTGCGGCGTTCACCGGCGCCGGCGATGCGGCAGGCCAGCGCGCAGATGGCGCCCATCGTCAGCCAGAAATACCAGTTGTAGATCAGGTAGAACAGCATGTTGTCGGACAGGGAGACCAGGAAGTTGGCCCCCAGCAGCGACAAGCCCACCAGCGCCAGCAGCGGCCGCGCGCGCCACAGCGTCGCGATCATCCGGCCGGTGCGCCAGTACACCCAGCAGAACGCGCCCAGCCCGATCGCGCCGAGCTCGAAGAAGACCTGCACCGCGGCGCTGTGCGCGCCCCAGTTCACGCGTCCCGCCATCGAGAAGAAGGTCGGCGACAGCTGCTGGAAGGACTCCGCGCCGTAACCGGTCAGGTAGCGCGACGGCGACATCCATGTCAGCGCGTCGGTCCACAGCAGCTTGCGCCAGGCGAAGGAGTTCAGCTGCGCGTACTGCACCACCTCATTGCCCTGCGTCATGCCCATGACGCGTTCGCGGACCTCGGGGATCAGCATGGACAGCATCCCGCCGATGGCCAGGTAGACGATGTAGCGCCGTTCCCGGAACAGTCCGTAGACGACGAAGAGGAACACCACCGAGATCCAGGCGCTGCGCGTCTTCGTCGCGAACAGCAGGCCGATCAGCAGCAGCATGTAGCCGGTCACCGCCATCAGCGTGACCGGCTGGCGGCCGATCTGGCCGCTCTTCCAGCGGTAAAGCAAGACACCCAGGCACAACACCAGATAGAACGCCAGGATGTTGGCGTGGGGGAAGGGGCCGCCGTAACGGCCGGCCCCGGACTCGAAGCCGTCCACGCTACCAGCCGTCCGGCCCAGTCCGATGTAAACCAGGGTAACCAGTGCGACAGGCACCGACGACCAGGTGACCAACCTGAGCAGCTTGTTCAGATCCGCTTCCTCGGTGACCAGGTAGAAACTCACCAGGAACAGCGCCACCACCGACAGCTGGCCCAGGTAGAGCCGGATCGCCTGCACCTTCTCCGGCGAATAGACGATGCCCAGCGCCTGCATCGCGATGAAGGGCAGCCAGATCAGCCACGCCGCGCGCGGGACGCGCCTGGGATCGCGCGCGATGATCAGGCCGGCCAGCAGGATCACCAGCGCGTTGAGCAGGCCGCCCAGGCCGCCGATGGCGGCCAGGCGGGTCTCCTCGAAGATCGGGTTGGCGCCGGCGCGCACCAGCAGCACGACCATCAGGAAGGCCTCGCGGCTGTACACGAACAGGAAACCCGTCAGCAGCATCAGCGGCAGCACCGCCAGCATCGCAGGCTTGTCGGGCACCATCGTGCTGACCATCACCGTCAGGTAGCCGATCGCCACGGCCCCCGCGGCCAGGCCCATCAGGCCCGTCCACGACGTGCCGTCCATGCCCGCGCGCAGGCCGCGCCAGGCCGTCATCACTCCTCGGAACACACGCGCCACGCCGCCCCCACCTCTCGACCGTTCCGGCGTCATCGCACCAGCATCTTCCGCGCCGGGGCCGGCACCGCGGCCACCAGGTCGGACAGGAAAGACGCCATCAGCGCCTGCGACTGCGGCTCCGCGCCCGCCTGCGGCAGCCGCTGCGAGGCGCGCACCAGCATGCCGTCGGGGATGCGGCCGCGGAAGCCTTCATTCAGGATGTACCAGCGCGCGGCCAGGCCGTCGCCGCCGTACAGCTCGCCGATGCGGATCCAGTAGCGCACGGCCTCATAGCCGCCGCCGCCCTCGGTGAGGATCTCCGTGGTCGGCACCGGCTCGGCGCGCGCGCCGGTCGGGATCGCCGGGCCGGACGCGAGCTTGCGCACGAGATAGCCCTGCGCCGGATAGCAGACCTCGGGGCGGTGCACCTTGACGTCCTGCCGCTGGCGTTCGCCCCAGGCCAGCGCCAGCATGATGCGCTGGCCCTGGCTGTTGACGTAGGTGCGCATCACCGTCTGGTCGTAGGGCTGCTCCTGCACGGTCTCGACGCCCTGCGACACGTCGATCTGCGGCGTCGCATCCTGGACCGCGCGCCAGTCGCCGAATGCCTTGGGGACGACGGCGTCCAGGCTGGGCGCGCCCTGCATGGCCTGCAGCCGCGGCGTCGCCAGCCAGGCGCCGCCGGCCGCGGCCAGCATCAGCACGACGCCCGCGACGCAGGCGCCCAGCGACAGGCGCGGGAGGCGATTCAGCGGCGCGCCGGCCGGGGTCGGCGGCGTGGGCGGCATCGGTGCGGTGGAATTCGTGGTCATCGGCTTCTCCCGGTTCCCGGCCTCAGGCGGACCGGCCGCGCAGGCGCGACACCCGCAGCGACAGCTGGCGCAGCAACCCGTCCACGACCACGATCAGCATCAGCGCCGTCAGGAACAGCGCCATGCCGGAGAACTCGTGCATGAAGCCCTGCCCCACGTCGTCGCCCATGTGGTACGTCAGCAGCGCCAGGATCAGGATGCGCACGACGTTGGAGCAGTACGAGATCGGCACGATGAGGATCGCCAGCGTGATGTTGCGGAACACCGATTCGTGGCGCACGACGTTCATGTAGAGCAGTCCCAGCGCCTCGAGCGTGAACAGCGAATTCAGGCCCGCGCAGGCGTCGGCGACCATCAGCTGGTAGGACCCGATCTGCAGGATCACGCCGGCGCGCGCGACGGGGTAGCCGAGCGCGTACATCATGTGCTCCGCGCCCCAGGAGGCGGCGATCTTCATCGGCTGCGTGATGAAGTCGACGATGGATGCCGGCAGCGGCACGGCGAAGAGCAGCAGGAAGAAGGCGAACCAGTAGCGCCGGGCCAGGCCCGGTCCGAACAGCACGAAGGCCAGGCCCAGCAGCACCGGCAGCAGCGAGCCCAGTTCCAGGATGGCCAGTTGCTGCGAGCGGCCCAGCACATAGGCGAGCAGCCCGAGCAGCAGCACCGTCCAGCCGAGGACGGGCGAGGGGCGGGCCTGGAAGGTCTCGCCCTGGCCGGCCAGCCGTTTGGTCTGGAAGTAGAAGTACCAGGCCGACAGCGCCAGCACGATCGGGCCATGGGAGTTGCGGTCGCCCCGCCACGGTCCGTGGATGAAGTCGATGATGGTGGGCACGTACAGCGCCAGCAGGCCGGCCGCAAGCACCAGCAGCGCGGTCCGGTTGGCGGCCCAGAAGCCCGGCCCGAGGCGGCCCGGGCTGCCGGAAGACTGGGCGAAGAGATTGCGCGACATCACTTTCACTGCGATCCCTGCTGAAGCGTCAAGACAAGCGAAGACACGCCGGCCGAGGCCGGACGTGTCTCCATGGAAGGCTCTGCGGCCCTGGATCAGTATTGGTTCATGACCGTCCCGATCAGCGTCGTGGCGACGCCGTCGAGACTGTCGGTCAGTTCCTGCAGCGCGACGACGCGCGACTGGTTCTGACGGGCCAGCACCAGTGCGGCGCCGCAGCGCGCGGCGACGATCGCCGCGTCCGCACCGTACTGGCCGGCGGAGGTGTCCACGATGACGTGGTCGAACTTGCCGGCCAGCTCGCGCATCAGCATGCCGAAGGCGGGGCGTTCCAGCAACTCCACCGGGTTGGGCGGCACCGCGCCGACCGGCAGGACGAACAGGCTGTTCATGCCCTCCACCTGCTGGATCACGCGCGGCTCGCTGCGTCCCGACAGGATCGAGGACAGGCCGGCCTGGTTCTGGACGTCGAAGATCTCGTGCTGGCGCGGGCGGCGCAGGTCCGCGTCGACCAGCAGCGTGCGGCCGCCCAGTTGCGCCAGCGTGACCGCCAGGTTGGCGGTGAAGTAGCTCTTCCCGTCCAGCGTGTCGGGGCTGATGATGGCCAGCGCGCGGCGCGCCTCGCCCTCGCGGTAGAGCCGCATCATGATCTGGCTGCGGATGCCGCGGAAGACTTCCGCCTGCGACGAGAACGGCGTGTTCAGCGCCACCAGCTCGGGGCTGCGGACCTTGCGTTCGTTGGGCGCGTACGGGTAGTGGAACTGCTTGGACAGCGCCTCCAGCACGTCCTCGGCGTTGGCGTAGCCCAGCGCCACGGCGGCCTCGCCGAAGCGGATGCCGCGCTCGCGCTGGTACTGCAGCACGCGCTCGACCTGGTCGGCGCTGAGGTTGCGGGTCTCGGCGATGATCGCGCCGATCGAGCGGTCATGCACGCCGCCGGAAGGTTTGTTGGGTGCGTCCACGGGTTTGCTGTAGGCCAGGGGTTCCTTGATGTCGGACATCACGCGGCCCCCCGAGGGGTCGCGTGTCCTAGAAGCCGGCGCTCATTCGACGCCAGGCCGCTGGGCTGGCGCTTGCCCGGCGCGGGCAGCACGCCCAGCATGGGCAGCGGCAGCACCGCCATCACGTCGTCGGCGTCACGCACCTTGCGGTCGCGCAGTTCCAGCAGCAGTGCCAGGCCGATCGCCAGGATCAGGCCGGCGACGAAGGCCAGCGCCGTGTTCAGCCCGACGCGCGGCGACGCCGGCGCCCGCGGCGGCGTCGCCTCGGTCAGCACGTTGACGTTGCTCTGCGTGGTCTGGCTTTCCAGGCTGGTCTGGTTCAGGCGCGTGGTGATGTTCTCGTAGGCGCGCTGGGCGCTCTCGACCTCGCGCATCAGGCCGCTGGCCTCGTCGCGCGCCAGCTTCAGCTTGGCGACCTTCTCGCGCTGCGACTCGAGCTGGGCGCGGGTCTCGGACTCGCGCTGCTTGTTGATGTTGTTGGTCGCGGTGACCGCGCCGGTCACGCGTGAGATCTCGGTGCGCAGCTTCGCGCGGGTATCGGCCAGGGAGGCCTTGGCCTCGACGACCTGCGGGTGGTTGTCGCCGTAGCGGGTGCTGAGCTGCTGCAGCTGCGCCTCGGCGCGGCTGACGTCGGACTTGAGCTGCGACACCACCGGGTTGGCGAGCACGTCGGGCAGCGTGTCGGCGCCGCGCGCGGCCTGGCCCTGGCGGCTGCCGGACTCGGACGACTGCGCCTGCAGGCCGACCAGTTGCGAGGACAGCTCGGACAGGCGGGCCGTCTCGACGTCCATGCGCTCGTCGCTGGCGAGGATGCCGTGCTCGCGCTCGTAGACGGAGAGCTTGGCGCGCGCGGACTCGAGCTTCTCCAGCGCCGTCTTGGCCTGCACGTCGAAGTAGCCGGCGTATTGGCGCGCCGGCTCGACGCGCAGGTCCAGCGTCGTGGACAGGTAGGCCTTGACGAAGGCGTTGGCCATCGTCGCGGCGACCTGCGGCGACGGCGACTTGTAGGTCACCATCAGCACGTTGCTTTCCTTGGACGGCTTGACGTCCATGTTGCCGCGCAGGCCGTCGCCCAGCCATTGCTCCATCGTGCCGTCGAGCTGGGCCTCCTGCCATTGCTGGCGCAGTTCGGGGAGTTCGGTCAGGCGCAGGTCGCGCACGACGCGCAGCGCCACGCGGTCGCTGGAGATCACGTCGACCTGCGTGTTCATGTAGGCCGGCGAGGCCATGCCCGGATAGATCAGCGCCGAGACCGGATCGGGCTTGGCATCGACCAGCACCGAGGCGGTCGCGACGTAACGCTTGGGCAGCATGAGGCTCACGCCGAGCGCCGTCAGCGTGGTCAGCGCGACCACGAGCAGTACCAGCGACCAGCGGGCGCGAATGATGGACATCAATTTGCTGGGCGTCACCCTGCACTCCTTCGCCGGGCCCGAGGCCCGGCACTACACATCGTCAAAGCCGGACCGTCAGAACAGGCTCTCGCGCACGAAGATCACGTCGCCGTTGCGCAGCGACTCGTCCATCGCGGGCTTGATCTCCTGGACCTTGCCGCTGTCGTCCTTGCGGTGCACGCGGATGCCGCGGTCCGTGCCGCGCAGCGTCAGGCCGCCCCCGGCCGCCAGGCCCTGCAGCAGCGTCATGCCGCGCTCGAGGCGGATCTGCCCGGGCTTCTGCACCTCGCCGTAGATGTAGACCATCGGATAGCGGTCCACCCACAGCACGTCGCCGTTCTGCACGACGATGTCCTGCTCGCGGCCGTTGGGACCGAACAGCGTGGGCAGGTCGATCTCGAGGCGGAAGGGCTTGCCGCCGCGCGCGCCGCTGAGCACCAGCGTGTCGCTGCCGGACGAGGCGACACCGCGGGCGTTGGCCAGCAGGTCGGTGAGCCGCATGTCGGAGACTTCCAGCGGGTAACGGCCCGGCTGGTTGACCTGGCCCAGCACGCTGGCCTGGTTGCCCACGACCTTGATCACCAGGATGGTCACCTGCGGCTGCTTGACGAAGTTGCCTTTCTTCAGGCCGTCGGCGATCTTGGCCTCGGCCTCGCTGACGGTCAGGCCGCCGATGCGCACGACGCCGAGCAGCGGGAAGCTGATGGTGCCGGATTCGGAGACGCGGGTCTCGAGCGCCATGTCGGCGTTCTGGAACACGGTGATCTTCAGGGCGTCGCCCGATCCGAGGCGGTATTCCGCGGCGCCGCCGGTGGCCAGGGCGACCGGCGCGGGCGTGGCGGGACGCTGCGCGGTCTGCGCGAGCGTGCTGGTGGAGAGCACCGCGGCCAGCAGGGCCGGCGCGGTGATGGCGAGGATCGGGAAGCGACGCTGAGGTTTCATTTGATGCCGAGGCCCTTGGAAAGTGCGCTGTTGTCCACCGGGCCGCTGGCGCCGGTGGGGCTGATGTCGGAGGCCGCGGGCGGTGCGAGCACCGGGGCCGCGGGCGTGGCGGTCGACGCGGGCGCGGAGGCCGCCATGTCGGCGAACTTGCCGACGTATTCGATCTTGGCGTTGTCGCGCATGGCCTTGATGTCCTTGGCGACCAGTTCGGCGCGCCGCTGGTTCAGCAGGAACATCTCGATGGAGGCGCGTGCCTGGGCCTCGGTCGCCGGCTGGCGCTGCGAGCCGGCGAGGAAGAGCACGGTGATGCCGTTGGGCTGGCCGTTCATGATGAACTGGCCGTCCTTGAGCCGGGCGATCGCGTCGAGGTTGTTGAGCGGGATCTGTTCGGCCGAGCGCACGATCTGGGAGCCGACGAACTTGAAGTTGTCGGTCTTGAGCGCTTCGAGGAATTCGGGGAGGGTCTTGGCACCCTGCAGCTTGGCGCGGATGGCTTCGAACTGATCCGGCTTCGCCTCGATGTTGATTTCCTGCAAGTTGTAGATGCGACGCTCGGCAAAAAGTGCCGGTTTGTCGTTGTAGTACTGCTTGATTTCCTGGTCCGTCGGTTTGGCCACCGTCTCGCCGATGCGTTCAGCATAGGCCCTGGCGATGATCTCCCGCTTTGCGGTTTCGATCTGTTGCACCACGCGCGGGTCGCGATCGACCTTGAGGTCCTGGGCCTTCTGGACGGCGAGTTCCTGGTCGATCAGACGTTCCAGGATCTGGCGCGAGGCGGCGTCGACCTGCTCGGGCTTGACGTTGGGCTGGCGCTGGAGGACGAAGTTGATCTGGTGGACGGTGATCTCTTCCTTGTTCACCTTGGCCGCGGTCTGGGAGGCCTTGGCGCCGCTGCCGCCGCCGCAGGCGGCGAGCAATGCGGCGGCCAGGACGGCCGTGCAGACGGCGAGCGTCGGCGCGGTGGTCCGCGCCTGATTTCCGTGATCCCGAGTCCTCATCGCAAGCATGGTGTCGACCTTGATGTTGTGTCTGTCCGGCGGCCCCTTGAGGGGTGCTCTACGCGTACGCGAGCGGCGAGTGTAGCCCTGCACCATGACGGGACTACCCCGTTGCGGCGGGCCTCGTGGCCCCCATCCCGGGTTCGCAGGGGTCCATAGCAAGAATGGGTCCCGGGTCGGGCCTCCGGGCGGTCGGGGACCCCGTGAACAAGGGGGGTTCTCCCTGTAAAGCCGTGGCCGGAAACGCCCGGCGGCGCGTCATTGCAACGACGTGAAAAAGCCGTCAGCGGGTGAGCGTCGCGGCGCGCGGCGGGCACACCAGAACGACAAGGCCGCCGACCTTGCGGACGGCGGCCTTCGAAGGCTCGCTCACGCGCCGGTAGGCGCGCGATGCATCGATCAGGGCAGCTTGTTCAGCGCGTTCACCGCGTCGATCAGGCCGAAGCCGTCGTACAGGCTCCAGCCCTTGACCGCGGCGCCGCCCGAGAACGGGATCACCCGCGCCGCCGGCGTCGTCTGCAGGATGCTCTTGACCTGCTTGGGCGTCAGCGAGCCGGGACCGCCGGCCTTCTGCAGCATCAGCGCCGCGACCGCCGCCGCGTGCGGCGCAGCCGCGCTGGTGCCGAAGAAGTTGTTGAAGCCGTCGCCTTCGTAATCCGAGTTCGGATAGAAGAAGGTCGTGTTGCCGCCGTCCGGCGCGGCGATGTCCGGCTTCTTGCGGGTCTCGGCCGCGGCCAGGCGGTTGCCCGCGGCGTCGAACGCGATCGTCACCGGGCCGGGGCTGCTGAAGCTCTCGAACGCGGGGATGAAGGGGGTCTGCTGCGTCGCCGGGAAGCTGTAGCGGTAGGCCGCGACGCTGTTCGCGCCGGCCGCCGCGCTGTGGCCGAAGGTCGTCGGGCCGCTGCGCACCTGGAACGGCGCGCCGCCCCAGCCGTCGAGGTTGACCAGGCGCACGCGCGAGGCCAGCTTGGTGCCCGCGCTGGTGCGGGCGACCATGATCCGGTAGGTGCCGCTGGCGCCGCCCGACAGGCCGACGATCTCCTCGCCGAAGTCCGCCGCGATGTTGTTGGTCGCGAAGGTGAAGACGCAGTTGCCCGCCGCGTTGATCAGGTAGAAGTTCAGGTCGGTCGTGACCTTGCCTTGATAGAACAGGTCGTCCCACTGCAGCAGCAGCGTCGAGCCCGCGCCGTTGTAGGTCACCGGCAGCGCGTAGGTGCCGCCGCCGAAGTCCAGGAAGCCGCCGCCCTGGTTGGCCTTGGTGCTGCCCGACGCGGGCGAGCTGGTGCAGGTGTTCAGCGACGCCAGGTTGACGTTGCCCAGGTTGGTCGGCGTGGTCGAGAAGGTCGCCACCGGCACGTCGATCGCGCCGCCGCCGCCCGCCGAACCCTGGTTGCCCGCCGACGAGAAGTAGGACACCGGACGGCCCGCCAGCGTCGTGCTGTTGACGACGTCGTTGACCGCCTGCGCGACCTGGCCGTCGGAGAAGAAGGGCTCGTCGTAGTAGAAGACGTCGTCGACGATCACGTCGGCGCGGCAGGCGGGTTCCGTGCGCAGCCGGCGGATGTTGTCGGCGAAGGCGGCCTCGCCGGCGAAGGCGGTGGCGAAGCACTGGTCCGCGCCCGGGGCCACGTCCTGCACGATCTGCATCATCGCGCGGCCTTCGTCGGTGTTGCTCGGATCGGCACCGATGTCGAGGACCCACTTCGGCGGACGCAGGTCGCCGGAGGCGATGTCGTTGGCCGCGCGCACCGTGGTGAAGCTCAGCGGCGAAGCGTCATAGGAGTCCGACAGCACGCCGACGGTGATGCCCGCGCCGGTCCAGCCGGCGGCGTTGGCGACGTTGCTGCGCAGCACCGTCGAGCCTTGCGAGGTCGTGAGGCCCACGTTCTTGTGCGGACGACGCGTCAGCTTGGCCAGGTGCAGGCCGCTGGTGCCGGAGAGCGCGGCCAGCGCGGACGTCGGCACGTAGGCCGAGATCGCGCCGTTGTTGAACGCACGGTTGACGCCGGTCACCTGGGCGCCGGACGCCTCGAGCTGCGCCTTGAAGTCGTCGATCGAGGTGCCGGCCTCGAGGTAGATGTCCACCAGCACGCGGCCCTGCGCGTCGGACAGCGACTTGACGTAGGGCTTGAACTCATCGGTGTCGACGGCCAGCGAGCGCAGTTGGCGGCGCGACTGCTGGTCGACGAGGTCGGACAGCGCGCTGTCGAGCTTGGCGTGCTGCGCATAGGCGCCGCCGCAGGCGGCCAGGGCCAGCAGCGCGCTCAGGACGCGGAGGCGGGGGGCGGTACGGGCGGTGCGGGCGGTGCGATTGGAAGTCGTCATGGGCGGCTCCTCAGGCTTGAACGGGGGTGACGGGCTTGCGGCGGCGGATCAGGCCGGCCGCGCCGAGGGCGGCGCCGGCCAGCAGCAGGCTGCCGGGTTCGGGCACGTCGGAGGCCGCGGCGGCGCTCGCGCCCACCAGCTGGATCTCGTAGTCGCCGGACTCGCTGGTCAGGCTGCTCCAGCCGGTCAGCGATCCCGCGCCGGGATTGGCGGCGACGTTGCCGCCCTGGCCCAGCAGCGACGGGAAGATCGCCGTGCCGCCGCTCACCGGCGTGTAGCTGGCGCCGGTGATGGCCAGGTAGTACAGGCCGCTGACGGTCGGGATGTAGCTGGTCAGCGTCGACTGCGAGCCGCCGACGTCGCCGTCGTCGTCGTTGCCGATCAGGCCCTTGCCCGCCGCGTCGAACAGGTACAGGACCGTGTCGAAGAAGTTGTAGTCGATGCCCGAGGCCGTGGTCGTGGCGGAGAACGCCGTGCCCGCGGTCAGGTAGATCGCGAACAGGTCGGCGCCGCCGTCGAGCGTGCCCTGGATCGCGTCGATCGGGCCGGCGCCCGGGAAGGTCTTGGCCGTGACGAGGGTCTCGCCGGCATCGACGCCGCCCTCGATGAAGACGGCTGCGGCCTGGGCGGACGTCGCCGCGCCGAGGGCCAGGGCTGCGATCGGCAGCCAGGTGTGCTTGAAGCTCTTGACTCGCGTGAACATCGAACGTTCCCCCTCAAAAGGTGTGGACACCCGGCGCGGCACAACCACGCTCGGTGCGGTGCTGAACAGAGGGGACGATGCACAAGCTGTGCCAAGTGTCACGAACTTTCGAGGTACGTCGCAGGAAACCCCGATGGCATCGGCACTTGCGGGCGCCGTGCGCCGCACACCCCGATCCACGGGGGATCCCCGCGACGCGGGGGTGTAAAGCGGACCGACTCCGGGTTAGCCCGAGTCGTACGACCTCACGGCGTCCGGCACGGCCGCCCTGGCCGCATCGGCCGCATCGGCCGCAGCGGCCGCACCGGCCACCCCAGGCGCACCGGCGTCAGCCGGCGGCCCGCGCGGCGGAGCGCCGCAGTGCCCCCGGCGGCTGTCCGACGATGCGCTTGAAGGCGCGGCTGAACGACGCCTCGGAGTCGTAACCCAACCGGTCCGCCGCGACGGCGACGCGCATGCCCTCGTGCGCGATCCAGCGGCGGGCCTGGAACATCTTGACCTTGGCGACGTACTTGGCCGGGCTCTCGCCGACCGTCTTCGTGAACGCCTCGGCGAAGCGCGAGCGCGAGGCGCCCATCAGCCCGGCCAGTTCCGGCACGCTCCAGTCGCGCTCCGGCTCGTTGTGGATCGCGGCGATGACCTTGCCGATGCCCGGACACTGCACGGCCGCGATCCAGCCGCTGGCGTCGTTGCAGGCGCATTCCACCCAAGCGCGGATGATGCTGGCCGCCAGCACGTCGGCCAGGCGCGCAAGGATGCCGCAAGCGCCGATGCGGTCCAGCGCCACTTCGCGCTCCATCGCCTCCAGCAGCGTCGGCACGGTGGGATCGCGGCGCGCCAGGTCGTTGGCCCGCATCGCGTCCGGCATCATCGCCAGCAGCGGATGCAGCGGATCCAGGTTGAAGCGCATCGCGCCGCAGAACATGACATCGGGCGCGTCCTCGCCGGACGCGGCCTCAGGATGGCCTTCCGCATCGCCCTCTGCTGGGGCTCCCGCCCCGGCGCCCGCGCCCGCCCGCGCCACCGCTTCGGCACCGACCAGGTAGATGTCCTCCGCGACCGGCCGTCGCGAGATCGAATCGATGTCCACTGCCGGCAGATCCGGCGCACTGGCCAGCACATGCGCACTGCCGCGCGGCAGCAGGACCGCGTCGCCCGCATTCAGCTGGACCCAGTCGCTGCCCGGCGTCATCAGCCAGCAGCTGCCGCGCGCGACGAAATGGAACCGCGCTTCCTTGCGCGCCGGGAAGGCGATCGCCCAGGGCGCGCGCATCAGGCAGCGGCCGTACTCGACGCCCTCCAGTCGCAGTCCCAACAGGATCTGCGTCAGCAGGTCGGCGGGCTTCAAGGGCGTCGGCGGGAGCGGTGCTCCGGGACCGCTGGAGGAATCGTCATGCATTTCGGCTCTTCCGGCATGGAAACGCCCAGATCCTACCCATAAGCTGAAGGCCATACCCACTGTCCCTCTTCTCCGCCGTGTCTTCCTCCTGCACCGACTGCCTAGATGCCCCCCACCCGCCGGTGGGCTTGCCCCCGGGTTCAGCCTCGCCTTCCCCCTCACCGGGCGAGTCCATCGCCGCGGCCGCAGCGACCGCCGTCCCGACCGCCCCGTCTGCCCCTGTCACGCCGGCCGCCGAGGAACCCGCCCACTGGGCGGCGATCGCGTCGCTGACGATCGGGGTCTTCGGCCTGGTGACGGCGGAGTTCCTTCCCGCGAGCCTGCTGACCGCAATGGCGGCCGACCTGAACATCAGCGCCGGCGCCGCCGGCCAGACCGTCACGGCGACCGCGCTGGTCGGCGCCGTCGCCGCGCCGTCCATTCCGCTGCTGACGAAGCGCTTCGACCGGCGCCTCGTCCTGATCGCGCTGACGCTGCTGCTGGTGCTGTCCAACGTCATGGCGGTCACGGCGTCCAGCCTCGGCGTGCTGCTCGCGGCACGGGTGATCCTGGGCGTCGCGCTCGGCGGCTTCTGGTCGATGGCCGCGGCGCTGGCGATGCGGCTGGTGCCCATGCAACTGTTCGCGCGCGCCATGTCGGTGATCCTGGCCGGCGTCTCCGTCGCCACCGTCTGCGCGGCGCCCATCGGCGCCTGGATGGGCGACCTGTGGGGCTGGCGCAGCGCCTTCGTCGCGGCCGGCGTGCTCAGCCTCGTCACGCTGGCGGCGCAACTCCTGACCCTGCCCAAGCTGCCGCCCAAGGACAACCCCGACCTGCGTGTCCTCGGCGAGTTGCTGACCCGCCCCGGCGTGCGCGTCGCGCTGCTCGCGGTGCTGCTCGTGATCTCCGGTCACTTCGCCGGCTTCACCTACATCCGGCCGCTGATGGAGAACATCACCCACCTGCCGGTCTCGACGATCTCGGCGGTCCTCCTGGGCTACGGCATCGGCGGCTTCTTCGGCAACCTGGTCGGCGGCTTCCTCGCCGAACGCAGCGAACGGCGCGCCATCGTCGCCGGCGGCTCGCTCATCGTCGTCCTCGCCGCCGCCCTGCTGATGGCGGGCAGCTCGGTCTGGGTCACCGCGGTCGCCGTCGTGCTGTGGGGCTTCGCCTTCGGCGCCTTCCCCGTCGGTTTCCAGACCTGGATCGTGCGCGCCGCGCCGGACCAGGCCGAGGGCGCGGGCGGGCTGCTCGTCGCCGCCTTCCAGATCGCCATCGCCAGCGGCGCCATCGGCGGCGGCATGTTCGTGGACCACATCGGCGCGCTCGGCGGCCCCGCCTTCGCCGCCGCGGCGATCACGCTGGGCACGCTGCTCACGCTGCGTCACGGACCGCGCGCTGCCAAGGTCT
The DNA here is from genome assembly GCF_059415965.1 of Roseateles sp. GW821-FHT09G09. Taxonomy (NCBI): domain Bacteria; kingdom Pseudomonadati; phylum Pseudomonadota; class Betaproteobacteria; order Burkholderiales; family Sphaerotilaceae; genus Roseateles; species Roseateles sp. GW821-FHT09G09. The sequence continues at coordinate 226,745 of NZ_JBWKOG010000008.1, forward strand.
GATCCCCGACTCGATTCGACACCGGAAGGATGCTCATGAGTCCGCTCGTCAATCGCCGTATCGTCCTTGCCGCCCGGCCCGCCGGGCGGCCGGCGCCGGAAGACTTCCGGCTCGAATCGGCGTCGGTGCCCTCGCCCGCCGAGGGTCAGGTGCTGCTCCGCACGCTGTTCCTGTCGCTCGACCCGTACATGCGCAACCTGATGGAGGAAGTCGGTCCGGGTTACGCGCCGCCCATCGCGATCGGCGATGTCATCGTCGGCGGCACCGTGAGCCGGGTGGTCGAGTCGCGTCACGCGGACTTCCGCGCCGGCGACCTCGTGCTGTCCCACGCGGGCTGGCAGGACTACGCGCTGAGCGACGGCAGCGACCTGATCGCGCTGGGCGACATGACGCGGCCCTCGCTGGCGCTGGGCGCGGCGGGCATGCCGGGCTTCACCGCGCAGGTCGGTCTCGACGAGATCGGCCGTCCACGCGCGGGCGAGACCGTGGTGGTCGGCGCCGCGACGGGCGCGGTCGGCGCGATGGTGGGCCAGCTCGCGAAGCGGGCCGGCGCGCGGGTCGTGGGCATCGTCGGCGGCGCGGACAAGACCCGGCACCTGATCGACACCTTCGGCTTCGATGCCGCCGTGGACCGGCGTGATCCGGATTTCGCCGCGCTGCTGCGAGCCGCGGCGCCTCACGGCATCGACGTCTATTTCGAGAGCGTCGGCGGCGAGGTGCTGGACGCCGTGCTGCCGCTGCTGAACATCGGCGCCCGCGTGCCGGTCTGCGGTTTCATCGCCCATTACAACGACGTGGGCGCCGCGCGGATCGAGCACACCGGCGGCACGCCGGATCGCCTCGCGCGGCTGCTGGCGACCCTGCTGCAGAAGCGTGTCCGCATGGAGGGCTTCATCGTGCTCGACCACTATGGCGAGGGCATGGCGCGCTTCAAGGAATTCCAGCGCGGGATGAACGCGGCGATCGCCGCTGGCGAGGTGAAGGCGCTGGAGCACGTCGTCGACGGACTGGAGCTGGCGCCACAGGGATTGATCGACCTGCTGGAAGGCCGCAACGTCGGCAAGGTCGTGGTGGCGGTCAGCCGCCCAGACGCTTCCTGACGGGGCCCTCACCCCCGGCCTCTCCCGCAAGCGCGAGAGGGAGAACGATCAACCGAGGCGGAACTGGGCGACCGACGCGACCAGCGCCTGCGCCTGCTGGCGCAGGCTTTCCGCGGCGGCGGCGGATTCCTCGACCAGCGCGGCGTTCTGCTGGGTCACCTGGTCCATCTGGTTGACCGCCTCGCCGACCTGGTTCACCCCTTGCGACTGCTCGCGCGTCGCGCTGCTGATCTCGCCGACGACGTCGGTCACCCGGCCGATGGCCGCGACGATCTCCGCCATCGTCGCGCCGGCCTGCTCGACCTGTCCCGTGCCCTGCTCGACGCGCTGGACGCTGTCCGCGATCAGCGACTTGATCTCCTTAGCCGCCTCCGCGCTGCGTCCCGCCAGCGCGCGGACTTCCGACGCCACCACCGCGAAGCCCTTGCCGTGCTCGCCGGCGCGCGCCGCCTCCACCGCGGCGTTCAGCGCCAGGATGTTGGTCTGGAAGGCGATGCCGTCGATGGTCCCGATGATGTCGGCGATGCGGCGGCTGCTCTCGTCGATGCCGCGCATGGTCTCGACGAACTGCGACACCACCGCGCCGCCGCGCTGCGCCACCTCGCTGGCGGAACGCGCCAGGCGGTCGGCCTGCTGCGCGTTCTCGGAGGTCTGGAGCACGGTCTCGCCGAGCTCGGTCATCGTCGCCGCGGTCTCTTCCAGCGCACTGGCCTGCTCCTCGGTGCGCTGGCTCAGGTCGTGGTTGCCGATCGCGATCTGACCGCTGGCGCTGGCCACCGACTCGCTGCCCTCGCGCACGCCGCCCACCACCTGTCGCAGGCCGATCTGCATCGCCTTGAGCGCCGCGATCAGGCTGCGGTCGTCGCCGGGCCGCACGCGGATCTCCCCGCTGAGGTCGCCCTCGGCGACCTGCCGCACCAGCCGCGCCGCCTCCGCCGGGTCGCCGCCGAGCTGGCGTCGCACATGCCGCAGCAGCAGCAGCGCGAGCCCGACGGCCACCGCCACCGACACCACCGTCAGCGACAGGCTCCAGCCGTGCCCGGCGGCATAGCTCTTCTGCGCATCCAGCCGCGACTGCTCGCTGCCGGCGGCGTTGTAGTCGGCGCTGCGCTCGATCGCCTTGACCCAGGCGTTGAAGCTGTTGCGGGAATCGGCGCGGAAGAAGGCCTTCGCTTCCGCGTCGGTGCCGTCGTTGCGGGACAGGTGCAGCAGCCGCTCCTGCGCCGCGAAGTAGGTGTCCCGCGCGGCGACGACCTCGCCGTAGAGCCGGCGCTCCTCGTCGTTGGTGATGAAGGGCAGGTAGGCCTTCTCCGCGTCCGCGAGCTCCTTGCGGGCGTGCGCGATGCTGCGCTCGATCTGCGCCATCTCCTGCTGGTCGTCGGACAGCAGGTGATCCGGCTCCATGCGCCGGATCTGGTTGGCCTTCACACGGATCGCCGCCATGCTCTGGATGCTGGGCAGCCAGTCGTCGGCGATCTCGGTCGTGCTGTCATGCACGCGGTTCAATTGCAGCAGACCCATGCCGCCGACCAGCGCGCACAGCGCCACCAGCATCATGAAGGACACGGTCAACTGCGTGGACAAGCGCCAGGTGCCGATCTTCATTGGAGTTCCCCCTTTTCAACCAAAGGAGTCGCCATGATGAGGCTTGGCGCCGGCGCTTTCCAGCCGGGCATGCCCCTTCCTTCTTGCTCCCTCTCCCGCTGCGGGAGAGGGCCTGGGTGAGGGCCTGCAGCCTCACGCACGAACCCGCGGCCATCGCCGCAGGCAAGACGGTTCAGGCCGCCACGGCCCATTCGGACTGCACGTGATCGGCGATCTGGATCTGGCCCTTGCCGGTGCGCTTGACCGCGTACATCGCCTCGTCGGCGGCGTGCAGCAGCTCGCGGCAGGCGTCGCCGCCGCCGCCGATCACCGCGCCGATGCTGGCGCCGACCGAGACCTTCTCGCCGCTGTCCAGCGTGATGCGGCGCTGGGTCGAGAACAGGCAGCGCTGCAGCGTCTGCTCGACGTCTTCCGGCCGGGTGACGCCGGAGAGCAGGATCGCGAACTCGTCGCCGCCCAGTCGCGCGACGACGTCGTTGCTGCGCACCAGCGCCTGCAGGCGCCGCGAGATCTCGGTCAGGACCTCGTCGCCGGCCTCGTGGCCGTGCTGGTCGTTGATGGCCTTGAAGCCGTCCAGGTCCAGGTAGCAGACCGAGAAGCCGCGGCCGGTGCGTCGCGCGGCGTTGATCGCATCGCCGACCTTCTCCTCGAACAGGCGGCGGTTCGGCAGGCCGGTCAGCACGTCGCGCAGCGCCAGGTGCTGCGCCTGTTCCTCGCTGCGCTTGAGGCCGTCGATGTCGACGAGCATCCACATCGATTCGTGCTCCGACAGCACCGTGCCGTGCAGGTCGACCCAGAACTCCGCGCCGTCCAGGCGGCGCATGCGCAGCTGGGTGTGGAAGCGGCCGCCCGAACGCATCGTCGCCAGGCTGGCCTCACGGATGCGGGCGTGTTCCTGCGGGCTGAGAAAGAGCGTCTGCGCGGGCTGGCCGACCATCCCGCCGGGCGGGTGGCCGAACATGCGCTCCATCGCCGGGTTGCCCCACAGCGCGTGGCCGTCGCGGATGCGGACCATGCCGATCAGGTCGTTGCGCAGCATCGCATCCTGCTCCCGCGCCAGCAGCTGCAGCGCGTCCTTGGCGCGGCGTTCGCGACGATGGATGCGGTGGATCAGCGCCGACGCGGCGGCCACCGCCAAGGCGACCAGCGCCGCCAGCAGCGACTGCTGCATGACCTGCCCGTGCCAGCCGGCCAGGAAGTAGTTGCTGCTCATGCCGGTGAACAGCGTCATCGCATAGCCCGGCACCTTGCGGTAGGCCGTGATGCGCTCGACGCGGTCGAGCGCCGTGGGGGTGATGTAGACGCCGCGCTCGCGGTTCTGCGCCAGCGACCGTTGCGCCTGCTCGGACAGCGACTTCGTGCCGAAGCCCTTGGTCGAGCTCGGCTCGCTGGCGGAATAGCGCGCCACCAGGTTCAAGTCGTCGGAGCGCAGCGAGACCGCGCCCGAGGGACCGAGCGCCACGCCGCTGAAGCGGTCGACGAAGTGCTGGGCGGTCACCACGGCATAGACGATGCCGCCGAAGTTGCCTTCGTGGTCGATCAGGCGGCGGGCCAGGATGATGCACCAGTGGTTCTGCGCGCGGCTGTTCAGCGGCTCGGAGATGACCATCGTGTCCGTGTGCCTCGCCTGGGCGAAGTAGGCGCGGTCGCCGACGTTGAAGGGCCGCTCGCCGTTCACCAGCCCGATGGTCACGGTGCCGTGGAGGTCGGTGACGCGCAGCGCGACGACCTGCGGCAGCAGGCCGCGCTGCTCGTCGAGCAGGCGCGCGACCATCGCCGACTGGTCCGCGGACTGGCGCGTGCTGCGGTAGCGCAGCGCGATCGTGGCCAGCGCGTTGTCGGTGTTGCGCAGCTCGGCGCCGACCTCGACCGCGATGTTCTGCGCGAGGTTCTCGACCACGTCGCGGGCGCGGTCGGTCTCGGTCTCGCGGTGGTTCCAGAGACTGAGCGCCGTCATCGCGGCCAGCGCCACGATCATCAGCAGGTTGCCGACCACCAGCCAGGAGGCCATGGGGCCGCGTGACGCCCAGGACAGCGTCGGCAGCGGGAACGGCAGCCGGGGCAGTGTCATCGAGAGCTTCATGGCGGGTCCTCCCAGGTCGGTGGATGCGGATGGTCCGGTCTGTGGGTGCCGGTTCGTGGATCGGGAACTCAGCCGTTGGCGACGGCACGGGGGCCGGCCGACCACGGAACGTTGGCGGCTCCCCGCTGGCACAGCTCGTGCAGATCGGCGAGCAGCTGCTCGAAATCGAAGGCCTTGTCGTAGAAGCCGTCCGCGCCGCTGCGGCGGCACGGTGCGGCGTGGGTGCCGGCGTCTTCCGCGCTGAGCACGAAGACCCGGCCGGCGTAGTCCTGGTCGCGCAGGCGGGACAGCACCGACAGGCCGGTGCCCTGCGACAGGTTGAGGTCGAGCAGCACGACGTCGGGCGCGGTGGCCATGACGGCGTCCACGGCCTCGTCCTCGCCGGAGGCCTGCGCGACGACCGTGATGCCGCCAAGCTTCTCGGCGCGACGGACCAGGAGTTGACGGACGGGAACGTTGTCTTCGATGACGGCGATGTTCATGGAGGTGATCGTCGTCGGAGGGGGCCGTCGCCGCCAGCGAGCGGCTGCCACTCGCGATGAGCGCCGCCTCCCGCAGCTGCTGTAGGGGCTTGACCTACAGCAGCGTCGCAAGGGCGGAACCCGACAGCGGGCGGCCGTCCAGCCGTGACATCCTGCGCGCGCCCGGGCGTGATGACCGCATCGTGCGGATCCCCTCCATGATCCGGAATCGGACGGTGTCCGGTCCGATGCGGCGCCGGCGGCGGCAAGCCGCATACCCATCGGCCTCCTGATTTCCCCCGTGCCGCGCGCGCCGCGGGGCGGCATAGTCGCCGGGCAGTTCTGCAAGAGCCCCACAGAGTCGCCACAGCGACCACCCGACCCTCGGGACCTGGAGACAAGACATGACCCTGGCCTTTCCGACGCCGCTTGGCGCCCTCCGCTCCCCGCACGCGCGCCGTCGCTCCGGCCTCGGCGCCCGCTGCCGCGAACTCCTGGTGGCGCTGGCCGCCGGCGCGACGCTCGTCGCCTTCGCGCAGACGACGACGCTGGGGACGCGCGGCACGCTTGCCGCGCCCAATCCCGCCGTCGTCGCCAACGCGGGCGCAGCCTGGCCCGCCGCGGCCTACACGCGCGGCCCCGACCACGCCCGCGCGGTCACGCTGCCGCTGCAGTTCATCCGGCTCTCGTCCGGCAAGCAGCTGGCGGTGCTGGTCTCGATGCCGGCGGACTTCCTGGGCTTTCCCAAGTCCGGACGGTATCCCGTCGTGCTGACGCAGACAGCCTACCGGATCGACGTCGGGCAGTTCCTCGGCGTGTTCACGCCGGCCGGCGGCAACACGCTGCTGATCGGCGGGCTGGACCAGTTCATGGTGCGGCGCGGCTACGTCACCGTCGCGATCGACGCCCACGGCACCGGCATGAGCGGCGGCGTGACGCAGCTGATCGGACCGGACGAGCAGCAGGCCTACCGCGAGGCCGTCGAGTGGGTGACGCGGCAGCCGTTCTTCAACGGCAGCATCGGCGTGGCGGGGACGTCCTACCTCGGCATCAGCTCGCTGCTGACGGCGGGGCAGCAGCATCCGGCGATCAAGGCCGCGTTCGCGACCGTGCCGATGGGCGACGCCTACCGCGGCGTCGCGGCGACGGGCGGCCTGTTCAACGCGCAGTTCCTCAGCACCTGGCTGCCGCTGACGCAATCGCTGAGCGTGGCCAACGCGCCGGAGCTGCTGCTCAATCCCTGGTACGCGAGCCAGATCAACGCCGCGACCGGCGATCACGTCGCGGCGATCGACACCTGGTATGCGCCGACCTTCGACGGCTTCGTCAGCAACGCGAGCGGCATCGCCACCGACGACGGCTCGTTCTGGGCGGGCCGCTCGCCGGTGGAGAGCGCCGGGCGGATCCGCGTGCCGACCTTCATCGTCGGCGCGTCGCTGGACATCTTCCAGCGCGACCAGCCGCTGCTGTACGAGCAACTCAAGCGCAACGTGACGGCCAAGCTCGCGATCCTGCCGGGCTCGCATCTGCAATCGGTGCAAGGGGGCATCGGCGGCTTCGGCGGCGCGCCGTCGTACGGACCGCCGAGCACGACCTCGCTGCTGCTGCAGTGGTTCGACCAGTACCTGCAGGGGCGCCCGGCCCGGGCCGACGCGTTGCCGACGGTGACCCAGTTCGTCGACGGCTACGGCAGCGGCGGCACGCCGCGGTTCGCGACGGCGAGCGACTGGCCGCATCCGAAGATGGCGCCGCAGCGCTGGTATCTCCAGCCGGACGGCAGCCTGGCGTCGGGCCTCCCGACGGTCGCGTCCGGGCGGACGGTCTCCGAGCCGCCCGCGCCGACGGCCACGCGCGGCACGGTGCTGGGCACGATCTTCACCGCGAGCGTGCAGGTCCGGGACCACAGCGACTGCTCGGCGAGCCAGGTGCAATGGACGCTGGGCCTGGCGGGACTGCTGCCCAAGCCGTGCTACTCGGACAGCGCGCGCGTGGAGTCGCTGCAGGGCGCGGCCGTCTACGAGACTGCACCGCTGGCGCAGGACCTCTACCTGAACGGACCGATCCAGGCGGACCTGTGGATCTCGGCCTCGCGATCGCAGGCGGCGCTGTCGGTGCGCATCGACGATGTGGATCCCGCGACGGGAACGGTGAAGCCACTGACCCACGGCCTGATGTCGGCGGCGCACCGCGCGGTGGACACGAGCCGGTCGCGCTTCGTCAACGGCACGATGATCCAGCCGTGGCATCCGTTCACAGCGGGCGCGGCGCTGCCGGTGGTGGCCAACGAGCCGATGCTGGTGCCGGTGGAGGTCTTCCCGGTCGCGGCGCTGGTTCGCGCGGGGCACCGGCTGCGCATCGCGGTCAGCGCGAGCAACCAGGCGCAGGGCATCTGGCCGACGCCGCTGCAGCAGCAGGCCAACGGCAACGTGACGACGATCCACGCCGGGCCGCTGCGGCCGTCGAGCGTCGTGCTGCCGGTGGTGCCGACGGGGGAACTGAACTGAGTTCCCCCTTGCGTGGGTGGTCGTGAGACCAGCGGGGGGAGTGATTCCCTCGCATCGCCTGCCGAAACTCCTGGTCCCCTGCGCGCACACCGCCGCCTGCACGTGTCATCGCATCCCCTATGCTTGGACCGTCCGGCCGCCGCTTCGCGGCCGGACTGACCAGCCCATGGACGGTTTTATGCGCCACAGTGCTTCCCCCTTCTCCCTCGCTTCCGCCGCCGCGGCGACCCTCGCCGTGCTCGCCGGCTTCGCTGCGCTGCCAGCGCAGGCCGAGAGCATCGCCACCTCGGCCTCGAGCGCCGGATCGGTGTCCTCGCGCCAGCTGTCCGACTCGATCGGCCAGTCCAGCGACAGCTCCAGCAAGGACCGCAAGGTCGCCGAGGGCGAGTACAAGGTCCTCGCCGTCGAAGACGCCGCCGGCCGCGCCGACACGCAGCGCCTGCGCCTGCAGCCGGTCCGCGCCGAGGGCGGCACCGAGTTCTTCCTCTACGTGCCCAAGCAGGCCATCGCCGGCCAGCCGCTGCGCGTCGGCGATCACGTGCTCGCGCACAAGCGCGACTACGGCTACGAATTCGCCCGCGCCGAGAACAAGCAGGCTTTCCTGCTCGCGCTGCACGACGACTGGCACCGTGAACTCGAATCGCATCCGGTGACGCTGTGATCCCGAGCGGGCCCCGCACGCGGGCCCGAGCGGCGCGGCACGCGCCGGCGATCGTCGCGATGGCGGCCATGGCGGCGATCGCGGCCGCATCGACCGCCCACGCCGCCACCTTCTGCGACCGCGGCCACGAAGTCAGCGCCACCGAGCAGGACCGCCAGCTCCAGGTCGTCGCGATCGCGCGGCGGGCGCTGGAGGCGAGCGGCGCCTCCGCCGCGCTCGTCTCGCGCTCCGGCACCGACCTGAGCCGCTTCCACCTGCAGTACTCCCACAGCGGCATTGCGCTGAGGGACAGCCGCAACAGCCCGTGGTCGGTGCGGCAGCTCTACTACGCCTGCGACGAATCGAAGGCGAAGCTCTACGACCAGGGCCTCGCCGGCTTCCTGCTCAGCGCCGGGCGCACCGAGCCGATCCGCCTCTCGATCGTCACGCTGCCCGCAAGCGGAGGCGCCCGGCTCGCCGCCGCCGCGCTCGACAACCGGCGCGCGCTCGCGCTGCTGTCGCCGCGCTACAGCGCCAGCGCCTACGCCTTCAGCACGCGTTATCAGAACTGCAACCAGTGGGTCGCCGAACTCATGGGCTTCGCCTGGGCGCCACGCGATGGCCACCCGACGGCTGTCGCTGCGGCTGAAACGGCCGCGACTCCCGCCGGGAGCGCTCTGGCGGCGGCGGGCGATACCCCGACACGCCAGCAGGCGCAGCGCTGGTTGAAGGACTTGGGTTACGACCCCGCGCCGGTCGCCGTGCCCTCGCACGCGGTGATGTTCGCGGCCCAGTTCGTGCCGCTGATCCACAGCGACGACCACCCCATCGACAACCTCTACGCGATGCGTCTGAAGGTCTCCACGCCGGCGGCGCTCGAAGCCTTCGCGCACCGGCTCGTGCCCGACGCGCGGCGGGTCGAGTTCTGCGCCACCGGCACCACCGTCGTCGTTCGCCGCGGTTGGGCACCGCTCCCGGCCGATTGCCACGCCAGCGAGGGCGACGAGGTGCTGCCGCTGGCCGGCGGCATGTAAGACCTGTTTCAGGGGACCTGCGCCCATCAGGGTCATCATCAAACCTTCATCCGCCTGGCCCTACCCTTCGGTCGCCACAGGGCCTCACGTTTTTCCAACGTGATCGTCACCCCGCTTCAACATGCGGCAACGACGACGTTCTGGACGTCGATTCCAACCGAAGGAGACCTCCGATGAAGCTGCTCCGTATTGCTGTCCTCTCGACCCTCACCGCCGCCTCGCTGGTGACCGCGGCCTGCGCCCATGGCGGCCAGCAGCCGCCGCGCGCCAAGGAGCCGCTGCTGATCGCGCACCGCGGCGCGAGCGGCTACGTCCCCGAGCACACGCTCGCCGCCTACTGGCTGGCGATCGAACAAGGCGCCGACTATGTGGAGCCCGACCTCGTGCTGACGAAGGACGGCGTGCTGGTCGCGCGCCACGAGAACGCCATCGCGATCCTGAATCCCGACGGCTCGGTGCGCGAGGCGACGACCGACGTCGCCGAGCGACCCGAATTCGCGTCCCGCAAGGCGACGAAGTCCATCGACGGCGTCGCGATCACCGGCTGGTTCACCGAAGACTTCACACTGGCCGAGCTCAAGACCCTGCGCGCCCGTGAACGCATCCCGCAGATCCGCCCGGGCAACACGCGCTTCAACGACATGTTCGAGGTGCCCACCTTCGAGGAGGTGCTGCAACTGGTCCAGCAGGCCAACGAGCGTCGCAAGGAAGAGGCAGCAAAGGACGGCAAGGACGGCCGCGGCCACGGTCATCACGGCCAGAAGCTCAAGCCGATCGGCGTCTATCCGGAGACCAAGCACCCGACCTACTTCGCCGGCATCGGCAAGCCGCTGGAGGAGCCGCTGGTGCGCATGCTCAACAAGTACGGTTACCGCGGTCCGGACGCGGCGGTCTTCATCCAGTCCTTCGAGGTCGGCAACCTGCGCAAGCTGAACCGCATGACGCGCGTGCCGCTGGTTCAGCTGATCAACGGATCGGGCCAGCCTTACGACTTCACCGCGAGCGGCGACACGCGCACCTATGCGGACCTCGTGAAGCCGGCCGGCCTGGCGGAGATCTCCAGCTACGCGCAGGGCATCGGCGCCAACACCAACCTCATGATCCCGCTGGTCGCGGGTCGCCTGGGCACGCCCACCACGCTGGTGAAGGATGCGCACGCCGCCGGCCTGATCGTGCACGGCTGGACCTTCCGCGCGGAGAACGTCTTCCTGCCGGACGACTTCGACAGCAGCGCCGACCCGACGGCGATCGGCAACCTCGCGGGCCAGATCGAGGCCTTCCTCAAGCTCGGCATGGACGGCCTGTTCAGCGACCAGTCGTTCCTGGCGCGCAAGGCCATCGACGCCTATGTGAAAAAGTAAGGCGGACGTCGGTCGCTTGGGCCGGAGAGGCGACCTCGGAGGGGCAACGCCGGGGAGGGGTCATGGCACTTCGCTAGACTCCCCTATCCACCGGAGTCTCCCTCATGTCTGCCCCCGTGCCCTTGCTGCTGCCCCCGCCCGAGTTGAAAGGCGTCGACCAGGTCGTCGCCGATCCCTTGCGCTTCAAGGCCAAGCTCGCCATCGGCGAGGCCGCCTACGCCTCGCTGCGCATGATCAACCGCGGTCGTGAAGTCTGGGACGTTCTCGGGGCCGCAGGCGCCGGCGCGGCCGTGGCCAAGACCGGCCTGGTGGCGTCGCTGCTGGGCGCGTCCGCCACGCCGATCGGCTGGGTCGCCTTCGCCGCGCTCGCGTCCGGCGGCGCCTGCTACGGCATGTACCGGCTGCTGAGCTCGACCAAGGGCGAGCGCGTCATCGAGATCCCCAAGTACCTCAACACGCCGCTGGACACGCTGGGTCTCGCGCTGTTCGACCTCATCGCGCCGCTCTCGCTGCGCCTGGCCGCCGTCGACGGTGCGGTCGAGCCCGCCGAGCGCCAGTACCTGATCGACCACCTGATCGCCGACTGGGGCTTGAACCGTGCCTTCGTCGAGCAGTCCGTCGCCGCCGTCGAGGCGCGCCTGGGCGGCAGCGACCTCGAGGCCATGGCCATGGAAGGCGCCGGGTTCCTCCACCTGAACCCCGATTGCAATCACGCCACGATCGCCAAGGACCTGGGCGTCTTCATGCGCGGCATGCTCGAGGCCGGCGGCCCGCTGACGCACGAGGAGACCGAATCGCTCGCCACCGTCGTGCGCCTGCTCGCGACCGCGCCGCCGGGCGAGTTCTCCAAGCGCTGGAACCAGACCGTCACGCTCGCCGGCGCCGCCGCCGGACAGGTGCGCACGGTGCTGGTCGATACCGCCGACTGGACGCAGCGGCGCCTGCCGAGCGCCGATCAGGTCCGGGTCACGACGGCCACCGCAGCGACGCAGGCCTGGGACGCCGCACGCAAGACGGCGGACTGGACGCAGCAGCAGCTGCCCACCGCGGAGCAGGTCCGCCACACGACCGCGGAGGCCGCCAACCAGGCGGTGGACGCGGCGAAGAAGGGGCTGATCTGGGCGAAGGACCTGTCCACGCGCGTCGTCGACACCACCGGCGTCGACCGGCTGCTGAAGCGGGACGATCCGCCGACGAAGCACTAGGCCCTGCACGGTGGGGACGAGGGCCGGCGACCTCGGCCGTCCACGACTGCCAGTAGAGTCGGCCCATCGCGTCTTCGAGTCCAACGCCGATGAAACGCCTTGCCCGCCGCCGGTTGAAGTCCTTCAGCATCGACCGCCTGCTGCGCCACGCGCTGCGGCACTGGCATGCGCAGGCGGGATGGCGTGCGGTCGAAGCCTTGCAGCGGCGAGGTTCTCCAGCGCTGCTCGCGCGCATCGAGGCGCTGAGCACCAGCCCGCGCGTGCGCCGGCGTGCGCTCGCGCTGTCGATCGCCGCGCAACTGATGCGTCGTGAGCACGGCCGCGACGTCCTCTTCGCCGAGCAGGAGACGCAGCAGCTCCTGCTGCGCGGCCTGTCCGATCCGCATCACGACGTGGTCCGTGCCGCCGTCGCCGGACTCGGGCAACGGCCGCATGGGGCGAGCGTCCAGGGACTGCTCCGCCTGTCGACGCATCCGGACAGTCGGATGCGCTGGCAGGTCGCCGTGGCGCTCGGTTCCTACGAGGAGCCGGAGGCGATCGCCGGGCTGATCCGCCTGTCCTCGGACCCGTCGGACGAGGTGCGGGACTGGGCCACCTTCGGCCTGGGCACGCTGCGCGACGACGACACGCCCGAGATCCGCGACGCCCTGCGCAGGAACCTGCGGGACCGTGACGAGGATGTCCGCGGCGAAGCGCTGGTCGGCCTCGCGCGACGGGGCGATCACGGCATTGTCGACGTCCTGATCACGCAGCTCACGCCGGAGTGCCACATGTACGAACTCGACGCGGCCGAGGCGCTCGCGGATCCGCTGCTTGTCGAACCGCTGCAGGCGCTGTCCCGGGCCGCGCCGCCTTCATGGACGGCGATCTGGCAGGCACGGTTGGACGAAGCGCTGGCGGCCTGCTCCAGTCAATCCGTACCGGTTGGCATCGAGCGCAGCAGCGCTTCCTGAACGTCCGCCGCTGCAGGTCTCGGCGGTTCGTCCTTCGAGATCTTCGCGAGGTTCGCGCCTTCGTAAGGCTCGTGGATCGGGCCAAGGACGAAGCGGGCCTGGAGCTCGCGCAGCATCTCGATCGTATTGATGCACCGCACCTTCAGTGCCCTGCAGGCATTTGGAATCTTCACTTTGTGGGCCGTTTCAGCCAGCTTCTCCTGTGTCACGACCGTGTGACCGTGTGCAAGCGCATAGGCCACGAGATGGACGTCCGCGCAACCTGTGAATCCAAGCATCGCCGAGTCCAGGTAGGACGCCTTGTCCAGCCACTCGTCGATCCGCTGATGTGCTTCGACCGTAGAGGCGCCTCCTGAACGAAAGAAGTCTGGCGTCTGCGCAGTGACCCAAGGTCGGATCTCATCGTCCTTCAGTTCTTCGCGCACCTCGACGATGCTGAGAACCTGACCGTCTGCGTGGCTGATGGTCAGCCAACGCCAGAAGGCAGGGCAGAAGTCCATGCCGTAGTGGTCGTTCTTGGCTTCCAGAAAAACATTGGCGTCGAGCAGGTAAGCCATGTCACAGCTCCGATCCGAGCGATCGACGGATCGCATTGAAGGCATCGGTCCCTGGGACGTCCAGCAACTGGAAGGCCTCCCGATACAGCGTTTTTCCCTCCAACGTGCTGGCAATCAAGGCTCGGCAGAACCGGCGGCTGGCCCGCAGGCTGAGGCGCATGCTCGAATCGTTCTCAGTCGGATCGTCGAGCACGAGCGCCCGCTCGTAGGCGAGATCGGTCAGCCTGTCGACCGCGTCCGCGGCCACCTCATCGCACCAGCGGCCGACCGGGCAGCGCGCTTCAGGATGGGTCGCCTCGCGACTGACTCCGGACAAACCCAGCCACAGCAAGGCCAGGTGCCTGATCAGGCAAAGAAGACGCTCTCGCGGCGGCTGTGCCCCATTGATGAAGATCACCGGCGCCATATCGTCGACCAAGGTGATGCCCCGGAAGTCGTCATGCAAGGCCGCAGCCAGCGTTGAGGGCAGATCCGCCGCGACAGGTTCGTCCATCATCACCAATGTTCCTGCCGCTTCCACCATCTCGACGACTGCGTCGAAAAGGTCGCCTCGCCTCGCAGGCCCGTCGACGGAACGTCCAGAGCGAAACAGGGAAAGACGCATGCTCCGCGCGGTGCCACGATCCCTTTCCGCAAGCAGCCGACTGCCCACGAAAGGCAAGCGGTCCTCGCCCATCTCGACCAGATAAGCGCGATACCACGCCTGGCGACGCTCGCAGTGACGCAACGTCGTCGAGAGATTCCTGCTGAACCTTCCGGTCGGATTTGCCGCCAGCGACTCGAACAACATGGACTGCGGAAAGCCAGCTGGTTCCGGGGCCGTCCGCAGCAAGAGGCCCACATCTTGAATTCGTTCCATGGGGCTCATTGCACTGCACCGCTTCCCGCAATGCGATCCTCAATTCGTTGGTAGATGCGTGCGCAACACCAACGACAGATGAAGGTCGGTGCGTCTCCATGGATGCCTGATTTGAGGGATGCCAGATCCCCGGAATCAGTCGGCGACAGCGGCTCTTGCGACGTTCGAACCAGAGACTGTTGATCATCGTCAGGCGATCTTGGGCGGTCCGCCCCTACGCAAATCGGTGGCACCGATTCGATGCACGCACAATGGACGTCTTCTCCGACTCCCCACGTCGCGCCCCATGCTTCCCCGCATCAGCGAAGAGATCACGTTCCGCAAGCTTGAGATCCTGATCACGTTCCTGGAGAGCGGCAGCCTCGCGCGCGCCGCGGAACGGCTGGGCACGAGCGCCGTCAGCGTGCACCGCGCGCTGCATTCGCTCGAAGCCGGCACGCGCTGCGCGCTGTTCCGGCTCGAGGGCCGCAACCTGCAGCCCACCGACGCCGCCCACGCGCTCGCCGACGTCGCCCGCGAGATCCTCCAGCGCATGGACGAAGGCATCAGCGCCACCCGCGCCATCGCCGGCTATGGCGCCGAACGCATCCGCATCGGCTCGCTGTACTCGCTCACCAGCGGCACCGTGCCGTCGATGATCATGGCGCTCAAGGCCCGCAAGCCCGACGTGCAGGCCGAGCTCATCCTCGGCTCCAACTCCGACCTCACCCTGCGCCTGCGCGACGGCACCATCGACGCCGCCGTCATGGGCCAGCCGGAGGCCGCCCCCGAGTTCGAGACCCACGCCCTCTTCGAGGACGACGTCTTCTTCGCCGCTCCCGCCCAGTCGCCCTACGCCGCGCTGAACAGCATCGACCTGCGCGACTGCGTCGAGGAACGCTTCGTCAGCCTGCAGGAAGGCTTCGTCACCTACAGCCGCTTCGTCGACGCCTTCCGCATCGCCGGCTTCGAGCCGCAGATCGTGATGAAGACCAACGACATCTTCTCGCTGATGAACCTCGTCGGCGGCGGCATCGGCTGCACCCTGCTGCCCGGGCGCGTGCGCGGCGTGCTGCCGCCCAGCGTGCGGCTCATCCCGCTCCAGGAACGCTACGCCGCCGTCCGCCAGACCATCGCGCTGTGTTTCCTGCGCACCCGGGAGCGCGATCCCAACCTGCTCGCGCTGCTGGCAGCCAGCCGGACGCTGAAGCTCGGCGGCCACTGAAGCGCCCACTGAACCGGCCACTGAACCGGCCGCTTCGATGTCCGGTCCGCGCCAGTGCGGGTATCCCCGCGTCAACCGTTCCGCTCCCCGTAATCGTCCCGCGCGCCGGTTGATTGATCGGGCGGCGCCGCGCCCGTAACTTCCGTCTCCATGGACCGCACTCCCATGGACACCAAGGCCCGCGACCGCGCCGCCCGGCTCGCCGCGGCCCGCGACGCGCTCGGCACCCGCCTGGCCGGCAAGCACGCCGACACCGACGCGATCGTCGACCTGCTCCACGCCGTGCTCAAGCCCGGCGACCGCGTCTGCCTCGAGGGCAACAACCAGAAGCAGGCCGACTTCCTGGCCAAGGCGCTGGTGCGGCTCGATCCGGCCCGCGTCCACGACCTGCACATGGTCCAGTCCGTGCTCGCGCTGCCGGAGCACCTGGACGTCTTCGAGCGCGGCATCGCCAGCCTGCTCGACTTCAGCTTCTCCGGGCCGCAGGGCGCGCGCCTGGCCAAGCTGCTGTCCGCCGGCCGGCTGAAGATCGGCGCGATCCACACCTACCTGGAGCTGTTCGCGCGCTACTTCGTCGACCTGACGCCCAAGGTCTCGCTGATCGCCGCGCAGGCCGCCGACGCGCACGGCAACCTCTACACCGGCCCCAACACCGAGGACACGCCCGCGATCGTCGAGGCGACCGCCTTCTCCGGCGGCATCGTCATCGCGCAGGTCAATGAGCTGCTGCCCGAAGGCAGCGCCCTGCCCCGCGTCGACGTGCCCGCGGACTGGGTCGACTTCATCGTGCGCGCGCCGACGCCCAACGTCATCGAGCCGCTGTTCACCCGCGACCCCGCGCAGATCAGCGAGATCCAGGTGCTGATGGCCATGATGGCCATCAAGGGCATCTACGCCGAGTACGGCGTGCAGCGCCTGAACCACGGCATCGGCTTCGACACCGCGGCGATCGAGCTGCTGCTGCCGACCTACGGCGAATCGCTCGGG
The DNA here is from genome assembly GCF_059415965.1 of Roseateles sp. GW821-FHT09G09. NCBI lineage: Bacteria > Pseudomonadati > Pseudomonadota > Betaproteobacteria > Burkholderiales > Sphaerotilaceae > Roseateles > Roseateles sp. GW821-FHT09G09. The sequence goes on from NZ_JBWKOG010000008.1 coordinate 243,298, forward strand.
CTGAAGGGCAGGATCTGCCGCCATTGGGCGCTGAATCCGCATCCGGCGTTGATCCCGGCGATCGAGGCGGGCTGGGTCGAATCCATCCACTCCTTCGGTTCCGAGCTCGGCATGGAGGACTACATCCGCGCCCGCTCCGACGTCTTCTTCACCGGTCCCGACGGCAGCCTGCGCAGCAACCGCGCGTTCAGCCAGGCGGCGGGCCACTACGCCTGCGACCTGTTCATCGGCTCGACGCTGCAGATGGACCTGATGGGCAACAGCTCGACAGCGACGCTGGGCCGCATCGCCGGCTTCGGCGGCGCGCCCAACATGGGCGCCGACGCACGCGGCCGACGCCACGCCAGCCCCGCCTGGTTGAAGGCGGGCGAGGAGGCGCGCGGCCACCTGACCGGCGCCGCGGCGACGCCGCGCGGGCGCAAGCTGGTCGTGCAGATGGTCGAGACCTTCCGCGAGCATATGCAGCCCGCCTTCGTCGACCGCCTGGACGCCTGGGAGCTGCAGCGCCAGGCCGGCATGGACCTGCCGCCGATCATGATCTACGGCGACGACGTGACGCACGTCCTCACCGAGGAAGGCATCGCCAACCTGCTGCTGTGCCGCAACGACGCGGAGCGCGAGCAGGCGATCCGCGGCGTCGCCGGCTACACCGCCGTCGGCCTGGGGCGCGACCGCCGCGCCGTGGAAAACCTGCGCGACCGCGGCGTGATCAAGCGCGCCGAGGACCTCGGCATCGATCCGCGCGACGCCACCCGCAACCTGCTGGCCGCGCGCGGCATGCGCGACCTGGTGCGCGCCTCCGGCGGGCTGTACCAGCCGCCGAAGCGCTTCCGCAACTGGTGACCGGCGCGCGGCGCACGCGGTGAGACGAAGCACGCCCCCACGAGACAACATGAGAGAGATGCCATGACTCCCGTTCCGCCTGGTCTCGAAACCCTGGATTTCCGATTCGCCGGCTCGAAGGCCTTGAGCGGCTTCGCGCCGGTGCTGGTCGGCGTGGTCGGCTCCGGCAACCTCGAGGTGATGCTCGAGCCGGACGCCGGCGGCGACTGCGCGGTCCGCGTCCAGACCTCGGCGCGCGGCTTCGCGCCGATCTGGCAGGCCGTGCTCGACGACTTCCACCGCCGCCACGACCTGGCCGGCGTGCGCGTGTCCATCAACGACATGGGCGCCACGCCGGCGGTCGTCCGCCTGCGTCTCGACCAGGCCGTGCAGGAGATGCAGCCATGACGCTCCCCTCCTCCGTCGCGCCCGCTGCGGCGGACGCCCCCACCGTGACCGCCGCGACCGCCGATGCGCGCCCGCTCTCCTACGCCGAATGCTCGGCGCGCGAGCGGCTGGCGCTGCTGCTGGACCCGGGCAGCTTCCACGAATGGCTGCCGCCGCAGGAGCGCGTCATGAGCCCTCACCTGGCGCAGCTCGGCGTCCCGTCGGCCTTCGACGACGGCGTCGCGATCGGGCGCGCCCTGCTCGACGAACGAGCGATCTTCGTCGCCGCGCAGGAAGGCGCCTTCATGGGCGGCGGCGTCGGCGAAGTCCACGGCGCGAAGCTCGTCGGCCTGCTGCGCCGCGCGCTGCGCGACCGGCCCACCGCCGTGCTGCTGCTGCTCGATTCGGGCGGCGTCCGCCTGCATGAGGCCAACGCGGGCCTGATCGCCGTCTCCGAGGTCATGCGCGCCGTGCTGGACGTGCGCGACGCCGGCATCCCGGTGATCGCGCTGATCGGCGCGGCCAACGGCTGCTTCGGCGGCATGGGCATCGTGGCGCGTTGCACCGACTTCGTCGTCATGAGCGACCTCGGCCGGCTTGCGATGTCCGGGCCGGAGGTCATCGAGGCCTCCCATGGCGTCGAGGAATTCGACGCCCGCGACCGCGCGCTGGTGTGGCGCACCACCGGCGGCAAACATCGCTGGCTGAGCGGCGATTGCGACGCGCTGGTGGAGGATGACGTCCACGCTTTCCGCCGCGCGGCGATCGCGGCGATGGACATGCTGCCGACATCGCGCCCCGTCACGATCGACGCCTTGGAAGCGGAACACGCGTTGATCGCGCATCGACTGGCGTTGCTCGACGAACCGGTCGACGGTGACGATGCGCAGGCGCTGTGGACGCGGCTCGGCGTTGCGCAGGCCACGCGCGTTCCGGACCTGGACGTCGCCGCCGTCGTGCCGCTGCGTCCTTCGACCTCCGCGTCGTCCAGCGACCGAACCCGGTAGGAAACACGAACATGGACTGGAAGACCTTGACCACGACGCTGTTCGGCTCGGACCGCGGCCTGACGCTGGACGGCGATTTCCTGCACGGCACGGTCGAGCTCGACGGCGAGCCGCTGACCGTCGTCGGCACGACCGGCCATGCGCCGATCGGCGTGAAGCTGGCCCTGGCACAGGCGCGCGTGGTGCTGGACACCCTCGCCCGCCATCCCGGCCGACCGATCCTGCTGCTGATCGACACGCAGGGGCAGCAACTGCGCCGGCGCGACGAGCTGCTCGGCATCAACCGCGCGATGGCGCACCTGGGCATGACGATCGACCTCGCGCGTCGGCGCGGGCATCGCGTGCTGGGGCTGGTGTACGACCAGGCGCTGTCGGGCGGTTTCATCACCTCGGGCCTGATCGCGGACGCCTGCGACGCGCTGCCCGAGGCCGAGATCCGCGTGATGCGCATCCCCGCGATGTCGCGGGTGACCAAGCTGCCGGAAGAGATGCTCACCGCCTTGTCCGAGACGAACCCCGTCTTCGCGCCGGGCGTCGACAACTACGTGGCGATGGGCGGCGTGCGCCGGCTATGGTCCGGCGACCTGCAAACGGCGCTGCGCCAGGCGCTGGCCGATGCGCCGACCGAGGACCGCCGCGCGATCGACGGCGCCGAGCGGGGCGGACGCCAGCTCGCGGCTGCCGTGATGCAACGCGTGCTTGACGCGGCATGACGCGGCGTGATGCGACGTGATGCATTGACCCGCCCTCCGCCATGGCCCGCCTTCACCGTCATCAACTCGTGCACCTGACGCCCGCGGCGTGGGACCGTCTGCGCGCGATCGCGCGCGACCCCGTCGAGCGCGAGTGCCTGACCCTGTGGGCCTCGCGCGGACTGCCCCTGGTCGTGACGCAGCAGCGCTGCGACGCGGGCACCGATCCGGCGTGGATCGCGATGGGACTGTCGGCGCCGCTGCGCTGGGAGTCTCGCCGCATCGGCGTGACCGTCGCGCGGAGCGAGGTGCTGTTCTTCGACGAATTCCCCGCTGCCCGCTCGGTGTCGAAGCTCTTGCCCGCACCGGCCCGTGCCGCGTGGGAAGCGCTGTGCCGCGCAGCGCTCGCCTGCGGCGTCCAGCCGCGCGTCTACGGCAGCTTCGGCTGGCAGGCGCTGTCGACGATGGGCCATGTGCGGACCGATTCCGATGTGGATCTGTGGGTCGGCGTGACCGACGCCGACCAGGCCGACCAGGTCGCCGCGCTGCTGGCGGGTGCCGAGATCCCCGGCCTGCGGCTGGACGGCGAACTCGTCTTCGACGGCGACAACGCCGTGTCCTGGCGCGAATGGCTCACCTGGCGCGCGGGCGGCGTGCGCTCGATCCTGGTGAAGTCCATCGGCGGCAGCCGGCTCGCGACGGCACTCGGCGAGATCGTCCGCGACGTGAAGGCGGCCGCATGAACATCGACGACATCGGCCGCGCGGCCACGATCGCGTTGTATGACGAACTGGCCTTGTCGCCCAAACCTGGTCTGGTCACGTTCAGCAGCAACGGCAGTCACAGCGACATGGATGCGCTGACCTTCATGCGCAGCCTCTCGTCGCTGCGCCCGTATTTCGGCCACATCGCCCGCCTCGGCGCGACGGGCGCGGCGTTCCCCGAACTCGAACGCGCCGGCATCGAGGCGGAAGCCCGGATGCTCGAGGCGACAGGCGGCGTCAACACGCATCGCGGCGCGATCTTCCTGCTGGGTCTGCTCTGCGCGTCGGCCGGTGCGGTCATCGGCGGACGGCAGCGTTTGTCGCCGGAAGCCTTGCGCGCCACGCTCATCGAGCGCTGGGGCGAGGCGCTCCGGCGACGGGTGTCCCGACCCTCGACCTTGCCGGGCGGCATTGCTGCGCGTCAGCTGGGCCTGCGCAGCGCGTCCGAAGAGGCCGCGCACGGTTTCCCCGCCGTCTTCGAGACGGCGATTCCGGCGATGCGTTCGGCCATCCGGCGCGGACTGTCGCGCGAGCACGCACAACTCGACACGCTCTTCCATCTCATGGCGACGCTGGACGACAGCAACCTCGCGCATCGCGGCGGCCTCGCCGGGCTGCGCTTCGCGCAGCGGGCAGCACAGGGATTCATCGAAGGGGGCGGCGCCGCGACGCCGGACGCCGGCGATCGCGCAACGGCGATCGCGGCCGACTTCGAAGCCCGCAGGCTCTCGCCCGGCGGTTCCGCCGACATGCTGGCCGCCGTGTGCTGGATGCGGCGGATCGGGGCGATCGGCGCGATCGATGCGGCCGACGCGTTCGATGCGGTCGACGCGTTCGATGCCGTCGATGTGGTGTCCGCACGCCTCGCACTGCCGTGAGCGTCGCGGTCGTCTTCAGCGGTCAGGGGAACCAGCATCCCGCGATGCTGCCGTGGCTGGACGACGACGCCGCGCTGTCGTCCATGAGTGCGCGACTCGGCGTTCCCGACTGGCGGGCGGCGCTTGTCGACCCCGCCTGGGCTCGCACGAACGCGAACGCACAAGTGCTGATCACGGCGACAGCGCTGGTCGCGTGGTCGCAGATCTCATCGCGACTGGCCTCGGGGTCGATCGAGATCGCCGGCGTGGCGGGCTATAGCGTCGGCGAGCTCGCCGCGTGCGCGGCGGCCGGCGTGATCGCGCCGGAAGAGGCCATCGCCCTCGCCGCCCGACGCGCCGCGTTCATGGACGACGCGAGCCGGGAGCGCCCCGGCGGTCTGTGCGGCGTGACCGGCCTGGCGGCCAGGGAGATCGAGGCCGCGCTGGCCGGCACGTCCGTGAGCATCGCGATCCGCAATGGCGACGACTCGGTCGTGATCGGCGGGCCGCTCGGCGACGACGCGCTTGACGCCGCCGAAGCGACGCTGGCCGCGCGCGGTGCGCGCTGCACGCGGCTGGCCGTCTCCGTCGCATCGCACACGCCGCTGATGCGCTCGGCAGCGCAGGCATTTGGCAATGCGCTATCGACGGCCGGCCTGCGCGACCCGACGCTCGCGCTGTTCGACAGCGACGCCAATCGCGTGTGGAACGCCGCCCAGGCGCGCGCCGGGCTGGCCCGCCAGATCGCCCACACCGTGCGGTGGGACGAGGTCATGGATCAGCTCGCCGCGCGCGCGCCGTCGTGCGTGCTGGAGATCGGCGGCGGCCAGGCGCTCGCGCGGCTCTGGCAGCAGCGGCACCCTGTGATTCCCGCACGCTCCGCGGATGAGTTCCGCACGCTGGACGGGGTGATCGCGTGGATCGAGCGCTGGGCGCCGTGAGGCGCGCGGCACGGGTTCTCCCTCAATCGTTGCGGCGCGCGTAACGGTCCGCGCGCGAGCTTGATTGAAGCGCCCCCGCACGGTCGATACCGTGCGTGCCATCGAGACACGATGCGGCCGGCGTCCGACACGCCGGACCGTCACAACAGGAGACGGCGATGAACATTCACTGGATATCCATCCTTCCACTGGCGGCCATGTTCATCGTGGCCACGGCGCTGCCGATCAACATGGGCGTGCTGGCCTTCGTCGGCGCCTTCCTCGTCGGCACCCTGGCGGCCGGGATGAGCGCCAAGGCCATCATGGCCGGCTTCCCCGCCGAGCTGTTCCTGACGCTCGCCGGCATCACCTACCTCTTCGCGCTCGCGCAGAACAACGGCACGATCGACTGGCTGGTGCGGCTCGCGGTGCGCGCCGTGCGCGGCCGCATCGCGGCGATCCCGTGGATCATGTTCCTGGTGGCGGCGCTGCTGACCTCGTTCGGCGCGGTCAGCCCCGCGGCGGTCGCGATCATCGCGCCCATCGCGCTGGGCTTCGCCGCGCGGCACGGCATCAACCCGCTGATGATGGGCCTGATGGTGATCCACGGCGCGCAGGCGGGCGGCTTCTCGCCGATGAGCATCTACGGCGGCATCACCAACAAGATCGTCGCCAAGGCGGGCCTGCCGCTCAGCGAGATCACGACGATGCTGGCGAGCTTCGGCGTCAACTTCGCAGTGTCGCTGGGGCTCTTCATCGCGCTCGGCGGCCTGCAGCTGATGCGGCGCGGCCGGGTCGCGGACGACGGCGAACTCGCACCCATCCCGCCGGTGGCGCGCGCACAGGGCGGCGCGCAGGTCTTCGGCGACGCGGAGGCCGCGTCCTACGGCGAAGGTCGCCGCGTGGCGGCCAGCAAGTCCTCGATGCTCGGCCAGGTTCAGACGCAGACCTTCCAGAACACAGGTCCGCACCAGGTGATCACGGCGCTGGGCCTGCTGCTGCTGGCCGTGCTGACGCTGGCCTACAAGCTGGACATCGGATTCGTCTCGATCACGATCGGCCTGGTGCTGAGCCTGATGCAGCCGCGGCTGCAGAAGAGCGCGCTGGGCCAGGTGTCGTGGCCGGAGATCATGCTGATCGTCGGCGTGAGCACCTACGTGGGCGTGATGGAGAAGATGGGCACCATCGACTACGTCGGGCACAGCGTCGCGAACCTCACGTCCCCGCTGATGGCGGCGCTGCTGCTGTGTTTCGTCGGCGCGGTGGTGTCGGCCTTCGCCTCGTCGACGGCGGTGCTGGGGTCGCTGATCCCCTTGGGGGTGCCGTTCCTGACGGGCGACAACTCGTCCATGGCGATCGGCTTCATCGCGGCGATGGCGGTGTCCTCGACGATCGTGGACGTCAGCCCGTTCTCGACGAACGGGGCACTGGTGCTGGCCAATGCCAAGGGCATGGACCGTGACCGGTTCTTCCGGCTGCTGCTGCTCTACGGCGTCGCGGTGACGGTCATCGCGCCGGTGGTGGTGTGGGGGCTCTTCGTGGTGCTGTGACCGGCGCTCACGCGTCGACGTAGGCCGCCGCGATCATCTCGCCGGCGTTGATGGGCGAAGGCTCGTCGACGCGCGGCGTGTAGATCATTTCGCCGATGCGGATGGCGGAGCCGGTGAGCACGCACACGCCGTCGCGCTTGGACGGCACCATGTCCCAGATCTGGTACCCGTAATGGCAGGCGCCGGGGTCGGACCAGGAGATGGCCGCAGTGCGAGGCGTCGGGCGGTCGAGCACATGGATGGTCGGTGCCGTCTTGAACTGCCGCGCGGAGGGAGCGGGCGGCGCGTCGGGCACGCCGCCGTTGCCCAGCCACGCCACTGTGCGCAGCCAGCCGTCCCGGGACGGATCGCTTGCGAGATCCCTGTACATGCGACACCGCCTTTCTCATCTGCCGACAATCGGCGTCAAAGCCTGAAATAATTCAACGCGTGATGAATATAACAAAGGCGGGGCGCACGATGAACAAGACCCCGAAGACTGGCGGGGCGCCGCGAAGGCGCGGGCGGCCGAGCGCGGACTGTGCGCAAGGCGCGGACAGCTTGCTGCGCACGGCGCGGCGGATCTTCGCGCTGCGCGGCTACGAAGCGGCCAGCGTGCGCGAGATCGCGCGCGAGGCGGCCGTGGACCCGGCGCTGATCGCGCATCACTTCGGATCGAAGGAAGCGCTGTGGCTGGCGGTCGTCGAGCAGATCCAGGTGCTGATGGACCCGATGCTGCAGACGGCGAAGGACCTGCGCGGCGATGCCTCGCTGGGTCCGCGCCAGCGTGTCGAGCGCTGCATGCTGTCCTTCATCGACCGCGTCTTCGAGCATCCGGACATCGGCATCTTCTTCTCGACGGCCGCGACCGAGGAAGGCGCGCGGCTCACCGTGCTGGTCGACACCCTCGTGCGGCCCTTCCACGACGTCTGCCTGCCGCTGTTCAGCGACGCGATGGACGCGGGCGAGCTGCACCGCTGCGAGCCGGCGCTGCTGTTCTCGGTGCTGGTGAACGGCATCAGCAAGACGGTGGCCTACGGGCATGTGATGCGGGCGGTGTCGACGCTGCCGGATGATCCGGCGCGATTCAAGCGCGAGCTGACGGACATCACGCTGCATCTGTTGCGCTGAGCATCGGATCGTCTTTCCTTCCCGGGCGGGATACACAGGCATACGAAACCCGTATCGCCGATCGACCGGTCCTCGAAGAATCCGATCCATCGCAGCATGCCGCTGTGAGCCTGGAAAGGATTCCCCATGTCGTCGATCCCCCGCCCCTCCCCCCTGCGTCGTTCCGTCGTCACGCTGCTGCTCGCCGGCGCTTCCGCCGTGGCGGCCGTGGCGTTCTCGCTCCCGCCGATGGCCTCGGACGCGGCGGCGGCTTCGCTCTTCGGCAATGCCGGCGGCACCGGCATGGCCGGCAAGCCCGCGCCCGCCTTCACCGGCATCGACCATTGGATCAACAGCCCGCCGCTCAGGATCGACGAGCTGCGCGGCAAGGTCGTGCTGGTCGACTTCTGGACCTACACCTGCATCAACTGCCTGAACCAGCTGCCCTACGTGAAGGCCTGGCACGAGAAGTACAAGGATCAGGGCCTGGTGGTCGTCGGCGTGCATTCGCCGGAGTACGACGAGGAAAAGTCCACCGCAGGACTGAAGGACGCGATCGCGCGCCTGGGCATCCGCCACGCCGTCGCGCAGGACAACGACTTCAAGACGTGGAAGGGCTACAGCAACCGCTACTGGCCGGCGATCTACCTCATCGACAAGCAGGGGAAGATCGTCTACTCGCACTTCGGCGAAGGTCAGTACCAGCAGACCGAAGCGCAGATCCAGGCGCTGCTCAAGCAGCCTTCGTGATCGAGAGCGAGGTGCCGGAAGGTGGCGAATCTAGGCGCAAAGCACAGCCGTAGCAGCGCTACGGCGAGCATTTGCAACGACGAGTCGCCGCCTTCCGGTGCCTCGCTCAGTCGCGGCCCTCCACAGCCATGGACAGGACATAGCCTTCGCTGCGGACGGTCTTGAGGTACTTCGGCTCGCGCGCGTCGTCGCGCAGCCGCTGCCGGATGCGGCTCACGAGCAGATCGATCGAGCGCTCGAAGAGCTCCGCCTCGCGGCCCTGCGTGAGGCTGAGCAGCTGATCGCGGCTCAGCACCCGCTGCGGATGGTCGAGGAACACGCGCAGCAGCCGGTACTCCGCGCCACTGAGCGGCACCACCGTGCCCTGCTGGTCGATCAGGTGACGCTCGATCGTGTCGAGCACCCAGTCGCCGAACGCCAGCCGCGGCGACTCGTCGGTCGACCGCATGTTGGGCGGCAGCATCCGCGCGCGCCGCAGCACCGACTTGATCCGCGCCAGCAACTCGCGCGCCGCGAAGGGCTTGGCGAGGTAGTCGTCGGCGCCCATCTCCAGACCGAGGATGCGATCGGCCTCGTCGCCGCGCGCCGTCAGCATGATCACCGGTGTCGCCTTGTGCTTGCCCGCGCGCAGGTCGCGGCACAGCGACAGGCCGTCCTCGCCCGGCAGCATCAGGTCCAGGATCACCAGGTCCACCGGCGTGCCGGTCTCCAGCGCAATGCGCATGTGGCGCCCGGTCGGCACGGCCGTCACCTTCAGGCCGTTGCGGGTCAGGTAGGTGGTGAGCAACTCGCGGATCTCGCGGTCGTCGTCGACGATCAGCACATGATCCTGGGTGGGCGTGGACGTCTGCATGAGGCTGGGCCTGGCGCGTGCGGCGGGCTTCGGAACGGGATGAGCGCAATGTACCGGCCCCGACCCCGCCAGTGGTACGGGCAGGCAATGTTGTGTCTCCGGTGCAGGACACGGATACACGCCAATACAAAGGCGCCCACAAGCGCGGCGCGCAGGCCTATAAACCGGCCTGCGGGATTCAGTACTGCCACCGCCGCTGGCCCTCACCCCCACCCTCTCCCGCAAGCGGGAGAGGGAGTAAAAGGGCCTCTGGCCTTCGCCGTTTCTCGCCTTCGCCTTCGCCGTGTCTCCGTCGCTTCGGAGATCCTGGCGATCGCCGTTCGCCCAACGCTCTGGAGACCCTCGTGAGCCGCGTCATCGATTACTTCTTCGCCCCGATCAGCCCCTGGACCTACCTCGGTCACGAGCGCTTCGCCGCCATCGCGCGAGAGGCCGGCGCCACCGTGCGACTGGTCCCGATCGACCTGATCAAGCTGTTCGCCGTCTCCGGCGGGCTGCCCCTGGCGCAGCGCCCCCCGCAGCGTCAAGCCTATCGCCTGCTGGAGCTGCGGCGCTTCTCGCAGCACCTGGGCCTGCCGATGAACGTCGAGCCGGCCTGCTTCCCGGTCGCGCCGCACAAGGCCGCACGGCTGATCATCGCGGTCGACCAGGCCGACGGCGCGGACGCCGCGATGCGCCTGACCGGCGCGCTGCTGCGCGCGGTCTGGGAGCAGGAGCGCGACATCGCCGACGACGTGACGCTGAGCGCCCTCCTCGGCGAACAGGGACTGGCCGCCGAGCGCCTGTCGCGTGCCGCCGAGGACGACATCGGCGCGCAGTACGACGCCAACACGCAGCGCGCGATCGACGCCAGCCTGTTCGGCGCGCCGAGCTATGTGATCGACGGCGAATTGTTCTGGGGCCAGGACCGGCTGGACTTCGTCCAGCGCGCGCTGGCGGCCAAGGGCGCATGAGCACGACACCCGCATCGCGCGCATCCTCCAGCGCGCCCGGCGCCGCGCAAGCACGCCTGCCCGGGATCACGCCGGCGACGAAGCGCCGCTTCGGACCCCGCACGCTCTTCGCGCGCGTGTTCTGGCTGATGGTGTTCGGCATCGCGATCGCGCAGGCGCTGGCTTACGTCGCGATCCGACAGGAGCGCTCGATGGCCTTGCGGACCTTGATGATGTCGGGCGTCGAGCGCGACATCGCCACCGGCATCGCGGTGCTGGATCGCCTGCCGGCGGCGGAGCGCGGCGCCTGGCTGGCGCGCCTGGAGCGTCCGAACTACCGCTTCGCGCTCGCCGACGAGATCGATCCGCAGGCCGGGCCGGTGGAGCGGACCGATTTCAATGGTCCCTTCGTCGACGCGCTGACGCAGGCGATGCAACCCTTCCGCATCGAGCGCGCGGTGCAGCGCGGCGTCAAGCGGTATCAACTGCTGGTGCGCCTCAACGATGGCTCGGCGGTGACGGTGCACGCGCAGCGCGTCGACATGCCCATCCCCGAGTGGGTGATGTGGGTGCTGGGCGCGCAGCTCGTCGTGCTGGCGGTGTGCAGCTGGATGGTGGTGCGGCTGGTGACGCGTCCGCTCAAGACCCTCGCTGCCGCGGCGGACGACCTGGGTCCGGACCTGTCGCCCACGCTGATCCCGGAGGAAGGTCCCGCCGAAGTCGCCCACGCCGCGCGCGCCTTCAACGCGATGCAGCAGCGCATCGCCGGCTACACGGCGGAACGGGTGGAGATCCTGGCCGCGATCTCACACGACCTGCAGACGCCGATCACGCGGATGCGGCTGCGCGCGGACCTGATGAACGACGAGGCCCTGCGTGACAAGTTCCGCCAGGACCTGAACGCGATGCATGTGCTGGTCCGGGAAGGCGTGACCTACGCGCGCACGCTCCACGGCACCTCGGAGGTGCCGGCGCGTCTGGACGCCGATGCGCTGCTCGCGAGCATCGTCGGCGACTACGAGGACGCCGGCGAGGCGGTGACGCTCGCCGGTGCGGCCGGCTCGCCGATCATGGCGCAGCCGCAGGCGCTCAAGCGCATCCTGGTCAACCTGGTCGACAACGCGCTGGCGTTCGGGGGCCAGGCCGAGATCCAGGTGACGCGCAACGGCGCGCCAGGGCCGCAAGACCCGACCCCTCGCCTGACGATCGCGGTGCTGGACCGGGGTCCCGGCATTCCTGAAGAACAGTTGCAGGCGGTGTTCAAGCCCTTCCACCGGCTGGAGATCTCGCGCAATCGGGACACCGGCGGCACCGGCCTGGGCCTGGCGATCGCGCTGCAACTCGCCACCGCCATGGGAGGGACGCTGTCCCTCCACAACAGGACCGGCGGGGGGCTCGAAGCCCGGCTCACCCTCCCTGCCTCGCTCCCCTGAACACTGTCCACGGGTTCTGTGGACAACTCTGTTGGCTGAACGGGCAGGGATGCTGCAAGCCGTTGATTCGCCACGGAATTCGTTGCAATGCCGCGAAATGAGGCAGTGATCCGAAGGGGCTATCCGACGCGTGTTTTCCAGACCGCCGAACTGTCCCTGTGAACTGTGGACAAGTCTGTTGGCTGCCTCTGCAGGGGGGAGGCAAGTCGTTGTTGCACAAGGGAAAAGCTTCCCGTGCTTCAAAACAAGGCAGCCTCCAGCCGTGGGCGGTTGGCAATCGGAGGGCCTTGACGCGACCGTCCGCGGCGGTGGGCAAATGCCGTTCCCTCCAAGCAGTTGCTCACAGTGCCCACCGGTTGTGCACCGGGGCGCCAGACTGTCCACGGGCGCTGTGGACAAGTCTGTTGGCTGCCCGGGCAAGGATGGCGCAAGTGCTTGTCGTGGCAGGGAATTGTTTGCAATGCTGCGGAATGAGGCAGCACCCTCTTCCTGCGGTGCGACAAGCGCGGGCACTCCACGAGGCATGGGGGGGGCCCCAGTGAGTCTCGTTGCTCGCGGGCCTGGGCGTGGGGTCAGACGATGCGGATGCCCAGGTTGGGAAGGCCGTCGATGTGGCAGTCGATGACGTCACCCTTGACGACCGGGCCGACGTTCTCAGGGGTGCCGCTGTAGATGATGTCGCCGGGCTTGAGCTCGAAGGCTCGGGACAGCTGTGAGATCTGCTCGGCGACGCTCCAGATCATCTGGCTGAGATCCGCATCCTGCTTGGTCTGGCCGTTGACCTTCAGCCAGATCGCACCCTTGGACGGGTGGCCGCCGAGTCGCGCGACCGGGTGGATCGGACCGATGGGCGCGGACTGGTCGAAGCTCTTGCCGATCTCCCAGGGCTTCTTCTGGTCGCCCATGCCGCGCTGCAGGTCGCGACGCGTCATGTCCAGCCCGATCGCGTAGCCGAACACGCAGTCGAGCGCCCGCTCCGTCGGGATGTCGCGGCCGCCCGTGTTCAGCGCCGCCACCAGCTCGCATTCGTAGTGGTAGTTCTTCGTCAGCGTCGGGTACGGGTGATCGGCGACGGTGCCCGGCGCCACGTTCTGGATCGCGTCGGCCGGCTTCTGGAAGAAGAACGGCGGCTCACGCGTGGGGTCGCTGCCCATCTCGCGCGCATGCGCCGCGTAGTTGCGGCCGATGCAGTAGATGCGACGCACCGGGAAACGCTGGTCGCTGCCGACGATGGGGATCGTCGTCTGGGGGACGTCGAACGGCGTCTTCGCCGTCGCGGACGTCGAAACAGCCTGGCCGGGCAGCGCGCAGCCAGCCACGGCGCCGGCGGCCATCACGGCCGATGTATTGAGCAGGGAACGTCGGTCCATCGGGGTCTCCTTCGAGCTTGAGTTGTCCGACGCGGCGCGCCCCTCGACAGCTGGTGACACCCGCGGCCGAACGAGCGTAGGCGCCGGCCTGCATGGCCGCTTCCGCGTTTCCCCTCGAAGTGCGGCGGGCGGGGCGAGACCCGCACGTCGACGCCGGATCAGGCGACACCGGGTGGGCGACGCCGGGTCAAGCGACGCCGGGTTCAGGCGGCGCCGGCTCAGGCGCCGCTGTTGGCCACCAGCCCCACCACCATCTGCAGGCTCTTCAGGACCGGCGCGGGATCCTCCGCGTACTGCGCCTGCACGATCGCGCCGTCGACCGCTACGGACAGCGCGGCGGCGATCTTCTTGCGTTGCCGCGACGCGGGCAGCAGCGCCGCGATCGCGTCGGTCATGTCCTGCTTGTGGCGACGGGTGACCGCGACGACTTCGGGCAGGCTGGTTCCCATCTCGCCGACGCCGTTGAGGAAGGCGCAACCGCGGAACTCCCCGAGCGCCTGACCGCCGAACCACTCGGCCATCGCCGGCACGAGCGCGCCAGCGCCCGCGCTCTTTGCCGCGCCGCCGTGGCGCTGCAGCGCGCCGGTGAACCAGTCCATCCAGCGTCCGTGCCGCAGGTCGAGGTAGGCCAGGATCAGGTCGTTCTTGCTCGGGAAGTGCCGGTAGAAGGTGACCTTCGTGACGCCCGAGGCCGCGATCACCCGGTCGATGCCGGTCGCGCGGATGCCCTCGGCATAGAACAGGTCGTGGGCGGTGCGCAGGATGCGTTCGCGGGCGGGCAGCTCGCCGATGTCCACGCTGCCGTTGGTGTCGTCCATCCGATCATTGTAGACAGACCTGTCTACATCCGCCAGAATCGGACCGCGTAGACAGACCTGTCTACATGCGCCGGTCGGCTTTCCCATCCGCTGATCGATCGACTGCCCGATCTCTACCGACTTTCCCGCCTTCGACGAAAGGACCTCGACCATGGACACCCGCCCGCCCCTGCCCCCGTTCACTCGCGAGACCGCGATCCAGAAGATCCGCCTGGCCGAAGACGGCTGGAACAGCCGCGACCCGGCGCGCATCGTGCTGGCCTACAGCCCGGACACGCAGTGGCGCAACCGGGCCGAGTTCCCGCGCGGCCGCGCCGAGGCGCAAGCTTTGCTGGAGCGCAAGTGGGCGCGTGAGCTGGACTACCGCCTGATCAAGGAGCTCTGGGCCTTCGAAGGCAACCGCATCGCGGTGCGCTTCGTCTACGAGTGGCACGACGACGCCGGCAACTGGTTCCGCAGCCACGGCAACGAGAACTGGGAGTTCGACGCGCACGGGCTGATGACGCACCGCCACGCCAGCATCAACGACCAGCCGATCAAGGCCGAGGACCGCAAGTTCTTCTGGCCGCAGGGGCGACGTCCGGACGACCATCCGGGCTTGACCGAATTGGGACTCTGAACCCCTCCGGTGAGGGGGAAGACGCGCGCCACGACGGCGCGCGCCCCGCGGCGCTACGGGCGCGCGGGACGGATCACTCTCACCCGCCCTGCTGGCGCCAGGCGCTCGGCGACCGCCCCGTCTGCCGCAGGAAGAAACGCGTGAAGTAGGCCGGGTCCGCAAAGCCGAGTCCGTCGGCGATCTGCCGCACCATCAGATTGGTGTACCCGAGCTCGCGCTTGGCCTCGAGCAGCACGCGCTGGTGCAGCACCGCGAGCGCCGAGCAGTGCAGATGCCGGCGGCACAGCCGGTTCAGCTGCGTCGGCGTGATGCCCAGCGGCCCGGCCAGTTCCGAGACCGACGGCTGGCGGCGGTAGTGGCGCTCGACCTGTTCGCGGTAGCGGGTCAGGTGTTGCAGCGCGCGCCCGTCGCCGGCTGCCTGCGCGTGTGTGCTCCCGTGCTGCGTGCCATGCCGCGTCCCGTCCGAGGCGCCGAGACGCGCCGCCTGCGTCGCCAGCAGGGCCACCGCGTGGTCCAGCGCGGGCGCGCGCCACGCACCGGCCCCCGCATAGTCTTCGCGCAGGCCGTGGCCGACGGCGAACAGCGCGCGCGTCACCGTCGCGCCGCGGTCCAGCGCCACCAGCCGCGGCTCGGACAGGCTGTCCAGGAGTTCCGGCAGATGATCGAGCAGGTCGCGCAGCCGGCTTTGGTCCAGCGTGACGACGAGCCCCTCGGTCTCCGGCGCGAAGCGGAAGCCGTGCACCGCCAGCGCCGGCACCCAGACCAGCGCCGGGGCGCGCAGCACGCGTTCCTCCTCGTCCATGCGGACGGTGACGCGGCCGCGTTCGATCAGCAGCAGCTGTACCAGCGCACCGTGGCGATGGGGCTGGATCTCCCAATTGTGCAAGCGGCTGCGGTCGGCGATCGACTCCAGATGCAAGCCGTCCAGCGACGAGGAGCGTCCGTCTTCCCCGTAGAGGTCGTAAACCGGCATCGAGCACGGACGGCGGGTCGATCGACGCTGCGTGTTGTCGGGATCCATGGGTTCGGATTGTGCAAGTCCAGGTCGGCGTCGTCCATTCTCCGCCGGACGGTCGGGCCGTAGGCTCCGACTCACGGAGACAACACCACGGCCTCTTCAGAAGGCACGAAGGCCTGAAGGCATCCAACCCATGAAGACCTCACGCACGCAGGTGCTCATCGTCGGCGCCGGACCGTCCGGGCTGCTGCTCGGCCAGTTGCTGCATCGCGCCGGCATCGACACCGTCATCGTCGAACGCCAGAGCGCTGATCGCGTCCTCTCGCGGATACGGGCCGGCGTGCTCGAACAGGGCACGGCCGATCTGATGGACGAAGCCGGCGTCGGCGCGAGGATGCACGCGGAGGGTCTGGTGCACGACGGTTTCGATCTGGCGGTCGACGGCGTCCGTCATCGCATCGACCTGCGCGCGCTCACCGGCGGTCGGACCGTGCTGGTCTACGGGCAGACCGAGGTCACCCGCGATCTCATGGCCGCTCGCGCCGAGGCTGGCCTGAGCACGTTGTACGAGGCGGCCGACGTCCGCATCGAGGGCTTCGACGGCACGACACCGCGCGCGCACTGCACCGTGCACGGCGAGCCGGTGGAGATCACCGCCGACTTCATCGCCGGCTGCGACGGCTTCCATGGCGTGTGCCGGGCCAGCGTGCCCCCGGACGCGATCCAGCAGTACGAGAAGGTCTACCCCTTCGGCTGGCTGGGCCTGCTGAGCGACACGCCGCCCGTCTCCGACGAGCTGATCTACAGCCGCCATGCGCGCGGCTTCAGCCTATGCAGCATGCGGTCGGCGACGCGCAGCCGCTACTACCTGCAGGTGCCGTCGACCGATCGCGTCGAGGACTGGAGCGATGCGCGCTTCTGGGACGAGCTGCGCAGGCGGCTCGACCCCGGAGCCGCGGCGTCGCTGGTCACCGGCCCGTCGCTGGAGAAGAGCATCGCGCCGCTGCGCAGCTTCGTGGCGGAGCCGATGCGCTTCGGCCGGCTGTTCCTCGCGGGCGACGCGGCGCACATCGTGCCGCCGACCGGCGCGAAGGGGCTCAACCTCGCGGCCTCGGACGTGCGCTACCTGTCGCAGGCGCTGATCGAGCACTACCGCGAGCGCAGCGACGCCGGCCTGGACCACTACTCCGCGCGCTGTCTCGCCCGCGTGTGGAAGGCCGAACGCTTCTCCTGGTGGCTGACCAGCCTGATGCACAACTTCGACCAGGAACCCGCCTTCCAGGCGAAGCTCCAGGCCGCCGAACTGGACTACGTCCTCGGCTCCGAGGCCGCTCAGCGATCCCTCGCTGAAAACTACGTCGGCTTGCCGCTATAGCCGACGCGACCCCGCTCGGGGCGCCTCGCGTTGTTGCAAATCCTCGCCATAGCGCTGCTATGGCTCCGGTTTGCGCCTAGCGACGCACCCCGATCGGGGCCGCGTCGGTCAGCATTCAATGATGTTCAGGAAGTGATCGATGATCACGAAGTGGTCCTCGAACAACTGTGACTCCATCGCCGCCAGCTCGTCGCGGTGGAACCAGCGCGCCTCCTTGACGTCGTCGCTGCCGAGGACCTCGGGCAGCGTGCCCATCTCGCCGAACTTGAAGTGGTGCGCCATCGTGATCAAGCGACCGCGCGCGCTGCGCAAGGGATCCTCGAAGGTCTCGACGCCGTGCAGCGCCGCCAGGATCGAGGCGGGCAGCAGCGGGAAACGCGTCTCCTCGATCAGCTCGCGGATGGCGCAGGCGACCAGCCTCTCGCCGCGTTCCAGGTGACCGCCCGGCACCGCCCAGAGGTCCTCGCCGAACGGCCCCTTGCGGCGCACCAGCAGCACGTGGTCACCGACCGTCACCACCGCGTCGCCCGTCATGTAGGCGACCGCGGTGTACTTCTTGCGATAGCTCGCGATGGCGGCGTGTTCGGCCTTGCGCCGGCGGTACTCCGGCAGGCGGCTCCAGGCCTGCAGCCAGGCCCGCACCGGCGCGCTGACGTAAGGCGTCATCACCGTCAGCGCGGCGTCCGGATCGTCGGCCTCGAAGAACACCTGCCGCATCGCCGTCGCGTCGACATCGGCGAGCCGCTCCACCAGTTGCTGCCGCCAGCGCGGGAAGTTGTTCAGGTAGTAGCTCGTGTGGTCCTTCTGGTGACCGACCAGCACGATGTCGGCGTCCTCGCCGGCGATGGCGCGCACGCCCATCGTCACGGCGGCGTTCCAGCGCTTGTCGTCGAAGTAGTCGCGCACCGGCAGCACGTGCAGCCGCTGCTGCTGCTCCGCTGTGAGGTTGGCCAGCAGCATCTGGCGGCGCTCGTCATGCACGAAGGGGTTGCGCGGATCGCGCGCCTTGTACGAGGACCCCAGCACCGCGATCACCTCGTCGGCGAGGCCGAAGGCGGCCTGGAACAGCGCCTCCTGGCCGAGGTGCACCAGTTGCCAGCGGCCGACAACGACGGCGACGGTCTTGCGAGTCATGCCTATCCTTCCTGTTGCATTCCATGTCGATTCGAGCGCGGGCGCTGTTCAGGCCAGGTTCAGGCCCGATTCAAGCCAGACGCCGGCCCGATTCGGGCCCGAGGCCGGCCCGGTTCAATAGTGCCTGGCCGCGATCGGCAACTGCCGGCCGCTGCCGAAGGCGCGCGCCCGCAGCCGCACGATGGGCGGCGCCTGGCGGCGCTTGTATTCGTTGCGGGCGATCATGCCCTTGATCCTGGCGATCAGCGCCTGACCTTCGTCGCTCCGGCGCAGCGCCGCGACCGCGGCCTCGGCGGCCGTGCGTTCGTCGTCGGCGAGGCGCTCGCCCTCGATCAGCACCTTCAGCACCTCGTCCAGCACCTCGTAGGGCGGCAGGCTGTCGGTGTCGCGCTGGTCGGGCGCGAGCTCGGCGCTCGGCGGCTTGTCGAGGATCGCCGCCGGGATGATCTCCCGGCCCGCCACGTCGTTGATGTGCCGGCTGAGCGCGAAGACCTCCGTCTTGTAGAGGTCGCCGATCAGGCCCAGGCCGCCGTTGGTGTCGCCGTAGAGCGTGCAGTAGCCGACGGCGATCTCGCTCTTGTTGCCCGTCGTCAGCAGCAGGTGGCCCTGCGCGTTGGACACGGTCATCAGCACGGTGCCGCGCACGCGCGCCTGCAGGTTCTCCAGCGCGAGACCGGACGGCCGCAGCGCCAGCGTGCTCGTCGCCATCGTGTCGCCGACCTGCCGGACGATGTCCTCGATTGGGCAGACGTCCAGCGGGATGCCGAGCGCGTCGCACAACGCCTTGGAATCGTCCACGCTGCCGGACGACGAGAAACGCGATGGCATCGTGATCGCCGCGACCTGGTCCGCGCCGAGCGCCTCCACCGCGAGGGCGAGGGTCAGCGCCGAGTCGATGCCGCCGGAGGCGCCGACGACGACGCGATCGAAGCCGCAGCGCCGCGCGTAGTCGCGCAGGCCGAGCACGATCTGCTTGCGGTAGAACGCCATCGTGTCGAGGCCCGCGCTCGCCGGCGGCAGCGGACCGCCGTCGCGCGACGAGAAGAGGCCGCGATCCGTCTCGAAGCGCAGCGTGACGATGTGCGATTCGAAGCGCTCGGCCTCGAAGACCACGCCGGGTTCCGGCTCGATGGCGAACGAGGCGCCGTCGTAGACCAGCTGGTCATGGCCGCCGATCTGGTTCACGAACACCAGCGGCAGCCGGTGCCGCCAGCACGCGGCGCGGAACACCGCATGGCGCTGCTCGCGCTTGCCGACGTTGCTCGGACTCGCGTTGATCGAGACGATGAGGTCGGGCGCGGCGTCCGCCAGGCGCTGGAAGGGATTGACCGCGTAGTCCTTGCCGTCGTCGTTCCAGCCGTCCTCGCAGATCATGAAACCGACCTGGGTGCCGACTATGCGCAGCACGCGGGCGACGTCGGGACCGGGCTCGAAGTGGCGGCGCTCGTCGAAGATGTTGTAGGTCGGCAGCAGCTGCTTGTGATAGTCCAGCAGCACCTCACCGTCGCGGATCACCAGCAGCGAGTTGCGGAAGGCCTTGCCGGCGCCCGGGTTGCGCGTCGGTGCGCCGACGACCCAGTACAGCGATCCCACCTCGCGCGTCGCCGCGAGCAGCGCGGTCATCGCGCGGTCGAGACGTTGGCGGAAGTCCTCGTCGTCGAGCAGGTCGGCCGGGTAGTAGCCGGTCAGCGAGAGTTCAGGGAAGACGACCAGGTCCGCGCCGTCGTGGCGCGCCTGCCGGGCGGCGTCCAGGTGCAAGGCCAGGTTGCCGTCGAGGTCGCCGATCGTCGGATTGATCTGGGCCAGGGTGATCTTGAGCATGACTTCGCTCCGTTCATTCATTGGGTGCCGACGCGGAACACCTGCCGCAGATAGTCGAGGAAGGTCTGGTCCTCACACAGCGTCTTGCCGGGCGCATCCGAGAGCTTCGCCACCGACTGCCCGTTGCACCGGACCAGCTTCATGACGATGTTCAGCGGCTTCGGCCCGAGGTCGTTGCTCAGATAGGTCCCGATGCCGAAGCCCACCGGCACGCGCCGCGCGAAGTGCGTGTGCAGGCGGAAGGCCTCGTCGCAGTTCAACCCATCGCTGAAGACCAGGCGCTTGGTGATCGGATCGATGCGCAGCTTCGCGTAATGCGCCAGCGCCTTCTCGCCCCAGACCACCGGATCGCCGCTGTCGTGCCGCAGGCCGTCGAAGAGCTTGGCGAAGTAGAGGTCGAAGTCGGCGAGGAACGCCTCCATGCCGATCACGTCGGTCAGCGCGATGCCGAGGTCGCCGCGGTACTCCTGCACCCAGCCTTCGAGCGCGGCCTTCTGCGACAGCCGCAGCTGCACGCAGACCGCCTGGTAGGTCTGCAGGTACTCGTGCGCCATCGTGCCGATGGGGATCAGGCCGTGACGACGCGCCAGCTCGACGTTGGACGTGCCCTTGAAGACCGACGGGATCTCGCGCTTCAACGTGGCGACCACCTCGTCATGCCAGTCACCGGAGAAGCGGCGGCGCAGGCCGAAGTCGAAGAACTCGAAGGGATACGCCGCTTCGCCCAGCGTGCCGGGCACGGCGGCGGCGTAGTCCCGCAGCCGCTCGGTCTTGGCGGCGAGCCGGGCGCGGCCTTCGGCCAGGACCTCGTCTTCGCGGCCCGCGCAGAGGCGGCGGAAGTACAGCTCGTTCACGATGGCGAGCACGAAGATCTCGAACGCCATCACGTGGACCTGCGGTCCCTTGGCGACGATCACCAGTTGACCGGCCTCCGCGCCCTCACCCGGCCGCGCCTCGATGAACCGGCGCTGGAAGCGGAAGATCCGCAGGAAGTCGATGAAGTCCGACTTCATGAAGCGCAGACCGCCGAGGTAGGTGAGCTCCTCCTCGCTGAAGCGCAGCGTGCAGAGGTGGTCCAGCTCGCGGTTGACCGCGTCGCTGAGCTCGGCCAGCGGGAAGGCCGGCGTGTTGCGGCAGACGAAGCGGTACTCCGCGTCGTTGGCGGGAAACGCATGCAGCAGCGTCTGCCACATGGTGAACTTGTAGAGGTCGGTCTCCAGCAGCGAGCGGATGACGGGGACGACGGGGGTGTCGATCATGATCTCGCTCCGATCAGGCCGACAGCAGGCCGAGCGCCTGCGCCGCGGTCATCGTCCGCACGCCGAGCGCGCGGGCGCGGTCGGCGAAGGCCGTCGCGCCGGCCTCGAAGCCGCCGACCGGACTCATCGCGTCCTCGATCAGCACGACGCGGGCGAGCCGCTCGGCGCTCATGTCCGCGAAGAGGTCCTCGGCCGTCGCCGCCACGCAATGGCTGCTGGCTTCCCCGGCGATGAAGGTGAGTCCCGGGAAGTCGACGATGCGGTCGACCAGCGCGCGGTTGGTCTGCGTGCGCGGGTCCGCGGCGATCGGCACCTCGGCACGCACGGCACTGTACTGTTCGGTCATCGGGTTCTGGCCCTTGAGGACCTTCTCCACCGTGCGCAGCCGCGCGGCTTCCCAGCGGCCCAGCGCGGCGGCGAGCTCGGCGTGAACGTTGTGGCCCCAGGTGCCGACGACGCAGTGCGTCGGCCACACCATCAGGATGTACTTCTTCGGACTGGCCTCGAGGGCGTCGAGATACGCCAGCACCTGCTCGCGCAGCGCGGCGTCGCGCGGGGCGAAGCGACCGGCGCGGACGTCCTCGGCCTTGATCTGCGTGAACGGCGCAACCGGCGCGATCGGCTGCGATGCGCCTTCAACGCCTTCAACGCCATCGCCCCCGAGGCCAGGCTGCTCCCAGAACGCCGGCCGCTCGATCGCGTAGACCGCATGCGAGTCCAGCGTCACGACGATGTCCTCGATCGCGCCGCCCGCCTGGTCCACCAGCGCGGCCAGGCGCTTCATGTCCGCGTCCGCGCCGGTGACGGGCAGCGTTGCGCCGGGGATGTCGCAGAAGTCGTTCTGCGGGTCGACGATCAGCAGTTGGAGAGGCTGGGTGCGAGGGGTCATGAGAACTCCGATTCCGTCTTTGTCATGTCGTGGCGCCAGCATAACCCACTTCGTGCTTGTTTGCACTAAGTCGCCGTCCGCACGACGTGCGGGGGTGCAACGAGCTGTAGCACGGCGTTCCATTGGTTCCAGGATGCGTTCGGACCGGCGGTTTGACGGCCCGAATCCTTGCCGCTCATAATTCGTGCCTTTCCGCACTAAGAAGAACAAGCGCGTGGACTTCGAACGCCCCATCGTCACCGTCGACATCGTCCTGCTGACGCTGCGCGACGGCGTGCTGCACGCCGGTCTGGCGCAGCGGGACAAGGCGCCCGCGGTCGGCGCGTGGACGCTGCCGGGCGGCTGGGTGCACACCGACACGGACCAGGACGCCGACGACGCGGCCGCGCGCATCCTGCGCGACAAGGCCGGGCTGGT
The DNA here is from genome assembly GCF_059415965.1 of Roseateles sp. GW821-FHT09G09. Taxonomy (NCBI): domain Bacteria; kingdom Pseudomonadati; phylum Pseudomonadota; class Betaproteobacteria; order Burkholderiales; family Sphaerotilaceae; genus Roseateles; species Roseateles sp. GW821-FHT09G09. The sequence continues at coordinate 266,014 of NZ_JBWKOG010000008.1, forward strand.
CTCGCCGTACCTGGAGCAGCTCAGGACCTTCTCGGGCATGCACCGCGATTCGCGCGGCTGGTCGCTGTCGGTGAGTTACTACGCGGTCGTCCCCGGCGACGTCGAGTCCGCTGCCGGCCCCGGCGCGCCAGGCGGCGAGCGCTTCCGCTGGGCAGCCGTCGACAGCCTGCGCTCCCTGCCCTTCGACCACGCGCAGATCCTGCGCACGGCGGTGGAGCGCGTGCGGTCCAAGACCCTGTACTCGTCGCTGCCGGTGCACCTGATGCCGGCCGAGTTCACGCTCGGCGAACTGCAACGCACCTACGAGCAGGTGCTCGATGCCGAACTCGACAAGCGCGGCTTCCGCCGCCGCATCGAGGAGCTCGACGTGATCGAGGAGATCCCCGGCGCGTTCACCAGCGGCGGCAGCCACCGCCCGGCGCAGCTGTTCCGGAAGAAGGCGCACGCGCCCGCGTTGAAGACGGTGCCGAGCAATCTGGCGGTGGGTTGAAGCCGCCCGCCGAGCGGTCTTGCTGCGACCGATCCGCTCCATGCGCACGCCGCGCCCGCCGTGCGCTCACCGCGCGCTCAAGCCCTTGAGCAGCGCCTCGTGGAATTCCTTCGGCGATTCGACCTGCGGCGAGTGCCCCAGCGCCGGGAACTCGATCAGCGACGCGCCCGGAATCATCCTCGCCGTCGAGCGACCGAGCGTCGCGTAGTCGCCGAGCTTCTCCGCGATCTCCTTCGGCGCGCGGACCGCGCCGGGCGCGGTGCGGTCCTTGCCGCCGATCATCAGCAGCGTGCGCACCTGCAGCCGCGGCAGTTCCTGCACCACCGGCTGCGTGAAGATCATCTCCGACGTCTGCGCCTGGTTCCAGGCGACCAACTCGCGGCCCGGTCCCGCGTACTGACCGGCGGACATGCGCACCCAACGGTCGTAGGCCGGCTTCCACTGGCCGTTGTAATAGAAGCGCAGCTGGTAGGCCTTGATGGACTCCGCGGTCGTCTTCAACTCCTGCGCGTAGAGCTGGTCGATGGTCGCGTGAGGCACGCCGGCGGCCTGCCAGTCCTCCAGGCCCAGCGGATTCACGACGACGAGTTGCTCGACCTGCGTCGGATACGCAAGCGCGAAGCGCATCGCGAGCATGCCGCCCATCGAGTGCCCGATGACCGTCGCCTTCGCGATGCCCAGCGATTGCAGCAGCGCCTGCGTGTTGGCGGCGAGCTGGTTGAAGCTGAACTGGTAGCCCGTCGGCTTGCTCGACGCGCAGAAGCCGATCTGGTCCGGCGCGATGACGCGATAACCCGCGCCGGTGAGCACCTCGATCGTCTGCTCCCAGGTCGCGCCGCAGAAGTTCTTGCCGTGCAGCAGCACCGCGGTCCGGCCGTTGGGCTGCCCCTTGGGCGCGACGTCCATGTAGACCATCTCCAGCGCCTGCCGCTGCGAGGTCAGCTTGAAGCGCTGCTGCGGATGCGGGTAGTCGAAGCCCTCCAGGCGGGCGCCGTAGGCGGGCGTGTCCTGCGCGGCCGACGCGGTCTTCGCGGCCAGCGCGGGTTGTGCGCCTTGCGCCTGTGCGCCGAGGGCGGATGCCGCGAGCGCAGCGACGGACAACACGGACAAGATCTTCTTCACGGTGACCTCCAGGAACGACGAGAACGCGCGTCGACGCGAGCAAGTGTCGTTCCCTCTCTCCCCGCGTGCGTCCCTCCGGGGCTTCAACGCTGATCGAGATAGCCGAAGCTGCCGTGGTCCCGGATCTCCTCCGCGGCCAGTCGCGCGGCCTTCATCGCGTGCCGGAACAGCGACATCGCCAGGCTGACGCGCTTCACGCCGGCCTCGCCCAGCTCGCGCACGGTGAACGAGCGACCCGGGATGCCCGCCATGAAGTTGACCGGCTTGCCCACCGATGCGCAGACCCGGCGCACCGCGTCGAGGTCCGGCAGCAGCGGCGCGAACAGCACGTCGGCGCCGGCGCGCTCGAAGGCCTGCAGGCGGCGGATCGTGTCGCCCAGATCGTTGACGCCGTGCAGGAAGTTCTCCGAACGCGCCGTGACCAGGAAGGGGAACGGCAGCGCACGCGCCGCCTTGACCGCGGCAGCGACGCGCTCGACGGCGAGATCGAAGTCGAGGATCGCTGCCCCGCCCTCGCTCGACGAGTCCTCGATGGAGCCGCCGACCGCGCCCGCCTCCGCCGCGAGGCGGATCGTCAGCGCGCAGTCCTCGGGACGATGGCCGAAGCCGTTGCCCAGGTCGGCGCTCAGCGGCAGCGGCGTCGCGCCGGCCAGCAGCCGGATGTGCGCGAGCGTCTCGTCGCGCGTGAGCTGCCCGTCGCGTCGACCGACAGCCTCCGCGGCCGCGGCGCTCGACGTCGCCAGCGCGGAGAAGCCCGCCGCCTCGAGCATGCGGGCTGACGCGATGTCCCAGGCGTTCGCGATCACGAAGGGGCCGGGGCGCTCGTGCAGCGCGCGCAAAGCGGCGGCCTTCGCGGCCAGGGTCTCGAGGGTGGGCTCGGGGTTCGTCGACAGGGTAATCATGAAGGCTTCCTCGGTGGGGCAGTCGATGGATGCTAGGCCGCGTTCCTGACGCGGTCTGGCAGCAATCGGACCTGTTCCTCCACCCCCGTTTCCGCCCCCGTTTCCGCCCCCGTTTCCGCCCTGTTACCTCCAAAGGGGTGGCAATGCCGCCACGCTTTTTCCGCCTCCCCCTGCGAACGGGGGCGGATCGCGCGCCCTGCGCACCATAGGCCCCAACCACAATATTGCGAACTATTCGCATTTGATAACGTATCGCGTCACGCCGAATTCCTGCCTCCTCGTTCTCGTTCTCGTTCCCGTTCCCGTCCCTCTCCCGTTCCCGCTCTCCGCTCCATCCCATGCCCCTCCCTGCTTTCCGCCTCCCCGCGCCGCGCCTGTCCCTGATCTCCCTCTCCGTGCTGATGCTGCTGGCCCCGGCCGCGACCCGCGCGCAGAGCGCGCCGGCAGACGCGCCGGCTGCCGACGCGAAGTCGTCGACCGCCGCCGCCACCGGCGATGGCACGCAGAAGCGCTTGCTGGACGAGGTCGTCGTCACGGGCGTGCGCAAGAAGACCTTCGCGCCGACCACCGTGCGCGTCGGCGCCTTCCGCGACCAGGACCCGCTGGACGTGCCGCTGACCAACAACGTCATGTCGCGCGACCTGCTGGACGCGCAGGCCGCGCAGGGCCTGTTCGACGCGCTGAAGAACACCGCCGGCGTGACCCGCTCGCAGGTCAGCGGCTCCACCTACGACAACCTCTCGATCCGCGGGATCATTGTCGAGAACCGCAGCAACTACCGCCTCAACGGCAACCTGCCCGTCGTCAACCTGATCGACATCCCGCTCGAGAACAAGGAGCAGGTCGAGGTGCTGAAGGGGGCGTCGTCGATGTACTACGGCATGGTGCCGCCGTCGGGCATCGTCAACTTCGTGACCAAGCGCGCCGGCCCGACGCCGGTGACCTCGCTGACGACCACCGTCAACGACCATGGCGGCGCGAAGGTCCACATGGACATTGGCCGCCGCTTCGGCGCCGACGACAGCGTGGGCCTGCGCGTCAACGCCGCGACCAGCAAGGAAGAGACCGGCATCGACCGCTACCAGGGCGACCGCGACGTGCTGACCCTGGCCGCGGACTGGCGCGCGACGTCGTGGGCCAACTTCAAGCTGGACGTCGAGCATTACCGCAAGAACACCAGCGAGCAGGCCGGCATCCAGCTGCCCGCCGCGGTGAACGGCGTGATCACGCTGCCGCGCGTGCCGGACAACAAGACCAACCTCGCGCCCGAATGGGCCCGCTACGACGCGCAGGCCGACAACGTGCTGCTGCGCGGCGACTTCGCGCTGAGCGAGGACTGGGTGCTGAGCGTCGAGACCGGCCGCGCCCAGACCGAACGTGACCGCAACAACACGACCTTCATCAACTACAACCCGCAGACCGGCGCCGGCACGGCCAGCGTCAACACGCTGAAGGGTCAGAAGTACACCAACACCAATCACCGCGTCGAGGCCATCGGCCGCTTCGACACCTTCGGCGTCGGGCATGAACTGACCCTGGGCACGACCTACAACCGGCGCGAATCCGCCGGCTGGACCAGCGGCACGGCGACCGCGCCGCAGAACCTGTACGCGCCGGTCGACATCGCGCAGCTGAACCCGACGCTGCGCCAGGCCGGCTTCCCGTCGGAGATCAACGACCGCGGCCTGTACGCCTTCGACCGCGTCTCCCTCGGCGAGCAGTGGCAGTTCCTGGCCGGCGTGCGCAAGACCGTCTACCGCAGCGAGGCGACCAGCCCCACGGCGCCAGTCAGCGTCTATCGCGCCGACAAGGTCACGCCCAACTTCTCGGTGATGTGGAAGCCGATGAAGACCCTGAGCGTCTACGGCAGCCTGCTGCGCGGCCTGGAGGAGACCGGCACCGCGCCGCTGACGGCCGACAACGCCGGCCAGGTGCTGGCGCCCGCCGTGAGCAAGCAGCGCGAGCTGGGCGTGAAGGCGCGCGTGGGCGAGGTGCTGCTGCAGACGGCGGTGTTCCAGACGGACCGCGCGCTGACGACGACGATCAACCGCGTCTACCAGATCGGTGGCGAGGCGCGGTACCGCGGCCTGGAGTTCTCCGCCAGCGGCGAGATCGGCCGCGACTTCGCGATCGTGGCCTCGGCGCTGCTGCTTGACGCCGAGATCACCAAGGTCGGCACCACCAACGCGGGCGAGCTCGGCCAGTCCCCGGAGAACACGCCGAAGAACACGCTGAGCCTCTTCGGCGAATACCGCCTGCCGATGGTGCCGGGCCTGTCGCTGAACGCCGGCGTGTACCACTTCGGCAAGCGCGCGGTGAACAACCTCAACCAGGGTTGGGTCGGCGCGTACGAGACGCTGTCGATCGGCGCGCGCTACCAGTTCCGCGTCATGGACAAGGCTGTCAACCTGCAGGCCAACGTCGACAACCTGACCGACAAGGACTACTGGAGCACCGCCGGCAACAACCTGCTGGGCGTCGGCGCGCCGCGCACGGTGCGCCTGACCGCGAAGGTCGACTTCTGACCGCCCGATCGCAGGACCGTGGGAGCGACGAACCATGGCTCTGATGACCGCGCGCCGCGTCTGGATGTGGCTGCACCGCTGGCTGGGACTGACGCTGGGGATGTTGCTCGCCGCGGCGGCGCTGCTCGGTGCGCTGATGACGGTGCTGCGCCCGCTGGACGAGACCCTGCATCCGGAGCTCTTCCGCACGCCCGCGCGCGACGCGGCGACGGCCGTCGTCGCATCGAGCACGCCGTTGGAGACGCTGCGACGTCGCGTGGCCGATGAATTCGGCCCGAAGGCGACGATGACGATCCGCCCGCCCCGCGAGGAGGGCGAGTCGCTGCGCGTGGCGGTCCGGTCGCCGAAATGGGCGGGCACGGTCTACCTGGATCCGGTCAGCGTCGTCGAACTGGGCCGGCGCGGCGAGACGGAAGGCGTGGCCAACTTCGTCTTCGAGCTGCACAGCGAGCTGCTGCTCGGCGACACCGGCAAGGCGACGCTCGCCTTCACCGCGCTGGCGTATCTCCTGCTGCTGCTCACCGGCCTGATCCTGTGGTGGCCGATGAACGCGGCGCAGTGGAAGCACGCGTTCAAGCTGAAGCTGGACAAGGGCACGACGCGCAGCCTGTTCGACCTGCACCGCTTCGCGGGCGCGGTGCTGGGCCTGATGATCGCCGTGGCGGTTGCCAGCGGCGCGTGGATGGCCTACCGCCCCATCGGCGGCTGGCTCAACACGCTGGTCGGCGACGTCGCGCCCAAGCCGCCCAAGATCGAAAAGACGACGGGCGAGCGCGTGCCGCTGGACGTCGTCGTCGCCGAGGCCCGCACGCGCTGGCCGGGCGCGCAGCTCGGCTTCATCCAGCTGGGCGCCGCGGACACCCGGCCGGTGCGCCTGCGCTTCAAGCTGGCGGGCGACCCGCATCCGAACGGGCTGTCGTCGATCTGGGCGCATCCGGTGGACGGTCGCGTGCTCGGCCAGCAACGCCTGGAGGACCTCGACCTCGCCGTGCGGTCCACCGCGTGGATCTATCCGCTGCACGCGGGTGAGCTCTTCGGCCTCGCCAATCGCGTGATCACTGGCGCGCTCGGACTGGTGCTGTTCGGCATGGGCGTCACCGGCGCATGGCTGTGGTGGCGCCGTCGGCGCTGAGCCGGCTCAAGATCGGATCAGCTCGTCGATGCACCGGGCGACCAGCGCGCTGTCGTCATCGAAGTAATGGGTGTGCGCCCCGGCGCCGACGCAGACGTCCTTGCGCGGCGGCACATCCAGCGCCGCGGCGCCCGGCGCATAGAACGCGGACTGGTGGACGGCCCCGGGCGGCGACGGCTCCCAGATCCAGCGCCCGACGTAGTCCCCCGCGGCAAAGGCATTGGTCCACTTGTCCACGCCCAGCTGGTCCAGTGCGGGACCGGTGCGGACCCAGTGGTACAGGTCGGGGAAGCGCGCCGCGTACAGCTGGCGCAGCGGGCTGCCGGCGGTGAACAGGTGGACCTCGACGTCCTGCAGCCATTGGCCCAGTCGACCGGCGCGGCTGCCGGGATCGCGCATGGCGCGATAGGTCAGGTAACGGAGCAGGTCCGCCGTGATGACCGTGCCCTGGCTGTGCGACACCAGCACGACGCGGGACACGCCGTCCTCCTTCAGGTGCTCCAGCAGGGCCACATAGCGCGCAAAGATGCGGGCGCGCGGAATGGCACTGCGCGGGAACTCGCGCAGGTAGTTGTCGATGTCCAGCATCGCGTCCAGCGGCGCCCGCAGCCACGGCGCGTACTTGGACAGCGTGCGGCCGAACAGCGTCAACGCGCCGAGCGCCGACACCGACCCGATCACGAACGGCGCCAGCAGCGACTGTGACGCGAACCCCGTGCCGGTGATCGCCTGCTTCAGGTCCGCCGCCGTGAACGGCCCCACCAGCCGCAGCAGGTCCACCAGGTAGACGCCGCCGATGTAGGTGGTCGCCAGCGCGCTCACGATGGCGAGCAGCGCGATGAAGTCCTCCAGACGTTCATAGCCGCCGGTCAGCCAGCGGCCGAGGTTGCCCGCCGTCCCCACGCCGCGCTGCAGCTCGGCCAGCACGCTGGGCAGCAGGCTCACCAGCACGTAGGCCACCAGCGCCAGCAGCAGCATGGCCACCAGGAAGAAGGTCGCCGTGCTGTACACATACCGCAGCGTCAGGAAGCTCTCGGCCGGCAGCGCCCGGTAGATGTCGGCGGCGCGGTGCTGAAAGCCCCAGGCATCGGCGCTCACCTCGAACTGCAGGTCGAACAGCCAGGGCCGGTAGCCCCACTTGCCCCCCGCCCGTTCCAGCACCTGGTGCCCGGCGGCCCAGATCACCATGCCCACGGCGGTGAACGAGGTCACGGACACGAACAGCCCCAGCCGCGCCGTCGCGACGCTGGCCCGCGCCGCACCGCCGAGCCCCGCCTGCCGGACGCCGTACCAGGTCCACGGCACGATCAGGGCGGCGGCGGTGATCCACCAGACATAGGTGCCCATCAGCATCACCTCGATGGCGCGCAGCGCCGCGGCGGTCCACCAGGTCCAGAGATCCTGCCGCGGCGGGAACCCGAGCATGACGACCGCGATGGTGCCCAGGCTCACCGCCAGGAAGACCCGGCCGATCAGCAGCGTCGACACGAAGCGCCGGTCCGCGAAGTTCAGGCCGGCGTCGCACAGCAGCGCGAGCACGGCCAGCACGGCGATCCCGAGCACCCATGGCGCGGCGAAGCCTTTCAACGCGACGCCGGCGGCCACCGCCAGCAGGAGCAGCAGCAGCCGCCCCACCGGCGATCGCACGTGGCGATAGACCAGCCACCAGAAGGCCAGCGCCGGCAGCCCCACGGCGAGCATGGTCCGGACGCCCTCGGCGGTCTCGCCCTGCGGATCCCCGTGCAGCGCCGACATCACGACGATGAAGGTCCCCAGCAGCAGCGTCTGCAGGAACAGGTGGGACAACACATGCGCGAACGACCAGTCCAGCGCCGTCTGCAGCCAGGACAGCCGGGCCCAGCGCCGCCGGATCCCCGCGGGCGCCCCGGCGGCGTCGGCCGCGTGCCGCGCCTGGTCGATCGTGTCGCGCGCCAGCTTGGACAACCGGAACAGGATGGTGAACAGCTCGGTCAGGATGGTCGGCAACGCGCTGGACAGCCGCGACAGGTCGGCCCAGTACATCTCATGGAGGTCCACCTGCTGGGTGGTCCGCGCCTGCGCGTCCTCGCGCGTGATGCGGATCCGGTGGCCCTCGACCTGTTCGGTGGCCGCCTTGCCGCGCTGCGCCTTGAAGAGCAGGTAGTCGGTGAAGGCGATGCCGAGGTCCGGCTCGCCCCTCAGCGGATCGCCCGGTGCCTGCGAGCGGGCCCCCTTGGCGTCGTGCGCCGACCGGATCGTCGACTGGTAGTCCTGGACCTTCGCCCGGTCCTCGGCGACCCCGCGTGCCGAGGCGTCCAGCCAGCCGGTCCGTTGAAAATCCGATCTCAGCGACTGTCGCAACGCCTTCATCGCGGTGGGGCGTTCGTCAGGGTCGCGCACCGCCGGCACGCAGCCCTCGAGGACCGGGACCTGCAGCAACAGGCAGTCGCAGCTGCCGTCGCGGTAGTGCACATCCCCGGGCGGACGCGCCGTCAGGAGCGCCGCCAACGCATGCACGGTGGCGCCGGGCGCCTGGTCCGCCACCCCGTGCACGGCGACGACCGCCACGCGCGGGCCGGGCGCCAGGGGCGCTTCGAGCCCGTCGGCATCGGGCGAGTAGGGCGCATCGGGAGCATCGGGCGCATCGGAGGCATCGCGCGCCGCGATCTCCTCGCGTTCGTCACGCGGGTCCAGCCCTGGCTCGGTCATGGCATCCACCTCCCGGACCTGGAGGATGGTGCGCGCTGCCCGCGATGTCATCCCCCATGGAGGGGACACCCCCGGCCGGCAGCTTTTCCCGATGCCGGCGCCTCCGAGCAAGACCCGGCCCCGCATCGCCAGGACGAGCGTCCCCGACGACGGCGACGGGCTTCCCCACCCCCGGGACTCTCATCTGCCCACGGTCCTGCGCCATCGCCTCCCTCACCCCGGTGCTTCTCCAACCTGATGCCGCTGTACCACCTCCCGCCTTCGCCCATCCCGCCGTCCCCGGTGGGAATGCCTGCCACGCCCGCCGGACGGGAGCCGTCCGCCGAGAACTCCGAGATCGCCGAGATCGCCGGGATCGCCGCGGCCCCACCGCCGGCGCCGCCGCCCGACGCCCCCGGCGCACAGGCGCTCGAACGCCGCTGGGCCCGGTCGATCGCGACGCACGCGCTGTGGTCGCGGCAGGCGCCCGTCGTGCCGCTGCTGCTGGACTGGCTGCGCGACGCCGAGCCCATCGCCCGCACGCTGGGCCCGGCGATGTGGCGGCACTTCGCACAGCATCTGTTGCAGCACGCCAGCACCCGCGACCTGCGCGCGATGGGTCTGGACGAGCGCGTCGAGTCGCGCGTCTGGGCTTCCTGGCCCGAATGGCGGACCGCCGGTTTCCGCATCGCCGACGCGCCGGGGCGCCTGCACCGGGCCGTCGTCTGGTGGGAGGACGGGCGCCTGCCCGAGTACCCCGACACCGAGCGCGTGTTCGAGATGCCCTACGGCGCCGCGCTCTGGCTCGACGGCCGACTGCTGCCCTATCCGCAGGAGCTGAACTTCGGCTGCTCGGTCAACGGCTCGGGCGAATGGATCGACGACCGCTACTTCGTCGTCGACGTCGACGGCCCGACGGAGCATCCCGACTACGTCGAGGAACTCGCCAACGGCCGGGGCTCGGTGCTGAGCCTGCTGGTGGTCGACGCGAAGCACCGGACCTGCCACCTGCTCAACCCGCGCGCCCATGAACCGTGGCTGCGGCCACGCATCACCGTGCAGGACGACGGCCGCTGGCGCATCGATCCCGGCACCGACGCCGGGGATGCCGACACGCTGTACGACGAGGACGCCGACCGGCCCGCCACGCCCTCGCGGCTGATGCTGCCGTCGGACCTGCCCCCGGCCTCCATCGAGGCCGAGATCCCCGACGACGAGGCGGAGCCGCGCTCCCTCGCGCCGGCCTGGCGCCATGTCGTCGACGCCTGGAACGCGGACCGCGACCGGCTGGTCGGCCTGCTCGGCGAGATGAACTACGAACTGGCCCTGGACAGCTTCCGCGACGCCGCCTTGGGTTGGCGATGAAGCTGGCGATGAGGCGGGTGGGCGGCGGCCGCTTCCCGGCAGCAGGCCATGAACTGCGCCGCCGCCGGGGACGGCCGGCGGGCGCGCATCGTCAGCAGGCCCACCGGCGGCAGCTCGATCGGCACCTCGATCGGCAAGGCCTTCGCCAGCCCTTCCCGGGCGAGGTAACGCGCCACGTTGTCCGCCACGAACGCCGCCGCGCCGCGCTGGCGCAGGAAGGTCAGCGTGACCAGGAAGGACGCGCTCTCGACGATGTCGCTCGGCGGATCCAGCTGCTGTGAATAGAACATCTGGTTGAGCTTGATCCGCGACGAGGCCCACGGCGGCGGCATCACCCACGGCATGCGGGCCAGCTCGGCCCAGGGCGGCCGCTTCGACTTGCGGGCCGTCGCCAGCGGGTGGTCCGGCCGCACGACGATGCGCATCGCCTCCTCGACCAGCGGCTCGGTCGCCAGGTCCGGCGACGCGTAGCCCGGTTCCAGCCGGGCCACGATCACGTCGAGCTCGCCGACGCGCAGCCGCGGCAGCAGGCGCGTCAGGTCGCCCTCCTCGATGTGGACCGTCGTCAGCGAGGAATGGCGCTTGAGCCGCTCGACCGCGCCGGCCACCAGTCCGGGCGTCGCCACCACCATCGCGCCGACGCTGACGCGCCCCGCCGCGCCGCTGGCCACGGCGTCGATCTCGTCGCGGGTGCGCGCGAAGTCCGACAGCACCGATCGCGCGAAGCGCACCACCGCCTCGCCGAAGGGCGTGGGCTCGGTGCCGCGCGTGGAGCGCGTGAACAGGTCCAGCCCGAACATGCGCTCGACCTCGGCCAGCGACTTCGACACCGCCGGCTGGGTCTGCGACAGGAACTCCGACGCCCGGCCGAGATGGCGGAACTGGTCGAGCGCCACCAGCATCTGCAGATGCCGCAGCTTCAGGTTGGAACGGAGGACGCGATCGATCTGGCTCATGGGCGCATCTTAGGAGCCCGCCGCGCTTTCATTCCGTTCATGACATGAAGACAGTCCGGTTCTTCAATTGAGTCGCATGGAGCGGATGACCACAATGCATCGCACAGAGACCTCGCGGCACCGACCCAACGAGGCCCCCGCCCACGATCCCGATCGGTGCGAGCATCGATCCCGAGCCAGGAGACAAGACATGACCATCCGCATGGACCGCCGCCGCGTCCTGATCGCCGGCGCCGCCGGCCTCGGCGCCAGCGCCCTCGCGCTGCCGCCCTTCGTCAGATCGGCCCATGCCGCCGCGTATCCGTCCGAACGCGCCATCACCTTCATCTGCCCCTGGCCCGCCGGCGGCACCGCCGACGTGACGATGCGCTCGCTGTGCATGGCCGCGGGCAAGGTCCTCGGCCAGACGATCATCATCGAGAACCGGGCCGGCGCCTCCGGCATGCTCGGCACCAAGGTGCTGTCGACGTCCAAGCCGGACGGCTACACGATCGGCCAGGTGCCGATCTCGGTGACCCGCTTCGCGCAGCTGCGCACGGTGCAGCTCGACCCGCTCAAGGACTTCACCTACCTGGCCCGCGTCAACGGCCAGACCTTCGGCCTGGTGGTGCGCGCGGACTCGCCGTGGAAGACGCTGGCCGAGTTCGTCGCCGCCGCCAAGGCCAAGCCCGGCCTGATCACCTACGGCAGCGCCGGCATCGGCGGCGCGACGCACGTCGGCATGGAGGAGTTCAACCTGCTCGCCGGCATCCAGCTCAACCACATCCCGTACAAGGGCGGCGCCCCGGCGCTGCAGGACCTGCTCGGCGGCCAGGTGGACGCGGTGGCCGACTCCACCTCGTGGGCGCCGCACGTCAAGTCCGGCAAGCTGCGCCTGCTGGTCACCTGGGGCGCGACGCGCACCAAGGACTTCGCCAACGTGCCCACGCTCAAGGAAGCCGGCTACGACCTGGTCGTCGACGCGCCCAACGGCATCGGCGCGCCCAAGGGCATGGACCCGGCGGTCGTCGTCAAGCTGCGCGACGCCTTCCGCAAGGCGGCGGCGGATCCCGATTTCATCGCCACCTGCGATCGCATCGACTCCCCGGTGATGTACCTCGACCAGCCCGACTACGAGAAGTACATCGCCGCCACCTACCGCAAGGACACGCAGCTGATCGAACGCCTGAAGCTGCGCGAGCTGCTGGCGAAGGGCTGAGCATGACGTCGACCTCGGCCGGCGCCACCACCTCCGACGCGGTTGCCGCCGCGTCGGCCGCGATGGCGACCTCGTCGCCGCTGTTGCGCCTGCACCGCGACGACAACGTCCTGATCGCGCGCCAGGTGCTGACGCTGGGCCAGGCGCTGCCGGAATTCGGGCTGCGCCTGAAGGCCCAGGTCCCCGCCGGCCACAAGATCGCGGCGCGCCGCATCGCCGCCGGCGAGCCCATCCGCAAGTACAACGCCGTCATCGGCGTCGCCGCGCGCGACATCGAGCCCGGCGACTACGTGCACGCGCACAACATCGCGCTGGTCGAGTTCGACCGCGATCCGGCCTTCGGCGCGGACGTGAAGCCGGTGGACTACCTGCCCGAGTCCGAACGCGCCACCTTCATGGGCATCGTGCGCGCCGACGGCCGCGTGGCGACGCGCAACTTCATCGGCATCCTGGCCTCGGTGAACTGCTCGTCGACCGCGATCAACCGCATCGCCGAGCACTTCACGCCGGAGCGCCTGAAGGACTATCCGAACGTCGACGGCGTGGTCGCCTTCGCGCAGACCACCGGCTGCGGCATGTCCTCGCCCAGCCCGCACTTCGACCTGCTGCGCCGCACGATCGCCGGGTATGCGAAGCACCCCAACCTGGGCGGCGCACTGATCGTCGGCCTGGGCTGTGAGCGCAACCAAGTCTCCGGCCTGATGGAGTCGCAACACCTGGTCCCCGGCGAGACGCTGCAGACGCTGGTGATGCAGGACACCGGCGGCACGCGCGCCACGATAGCGGCCGGCATCCGCGCCGTCGAGGCGATGCTGCCGATCGCCAACCGCGTGACGCGTCAGCCGGTCAGCGCGGCGCACCTGAAGATCGGCCTGGAATGCGGCGGCTCGGACGGCTTCTCCGGCATCGGCGCCAACCCCGCGTTGGGCGCGGCGATGGACCTCCTCGTGCGCCACGGCGGCACCGCCATCCTGTCGGAGACGCCGGAGATCCACGGCGTCGAATACATGCTCACCCGCCGCGCGGTCACGCCCGAGGTCGGCCAGAAGCTGCTCGACCGGCTGGCCTGGTGGGAGGAGTACACCCGCGGCCAGAACGGCCAGTTCAACGGCGTCGTCGGCCCCGGCAACCAGGCGGGCGGGCTGGCCAACATCTTCGAGAAGTCACTGGGCTCCGCGATGAAGGGCGGCACGACGCCGCTGCGGGAGGTCTATGAGTACGCCGAGCCCATCGAGCAGTCGGGCTTCGTGTTCATGGACTCGCCGGGTTACGACCCGGTCGCCGTCACCGGCCAGATCGCCAGCGGCGCCAACCTGATCTGCTTCACCACCGGGCGCGGCTCGATGTTCGGCTCCAAGCCGGCGCCGACGCTCAAGCTGGCCAGCAACACGCCGATGTACACGCGCCTCGAGGAGGACATGGACATCAACTGCGGCCTCGTCATCGACGGCGTGCTGACCATCGAGCAGATGGGGCAGCAGATCTTCGAGCACCTGCTGCGCTCGGCCTCGGGCGAGCCGACCAAGAGCGAGCTGCTCGGCCTCGGCGACCACGAGTTCGTGCCCTGGCACCTGGGCATCGTGAGCTGAATTCCCTGAATCCGAGGTCCCCATGAAGACGCAGAACCACATCGCCGGTCGCTGGTGCGACGCGGCCGCGGGCGACCGCTTCCCGGTCGTCGATCCTGCCGACGACAGCCGCATCGCCGACGTCCCCGACAGCCGCGCGGAGGACGCGCTCGCCGCGGTTGACGCCGCGCATGCCGCCTTCGAGGGCTGGCGGGCGGTGCCGGCCAGGCAGCGCGCGGCGATCCTCAAGCGCTGGAACGACCTGATCCTGCGCGACCAGGACCGCCTCGGCGCGCTGATCTCGCAGGAGCAGGGCAAGCCGCTCGCGGAAGGCCGCGCCGAAGTCGCGTATGCGGCGAGCTACGTCGAATGGTTCGCCGAGGAAGCCACGCGCGCCAACGGCGAGGTGATTCCCGCGCCGGTCCAGGGCCGCCGCATGCTGGCGCTGCGCGAGCCGGTCGGCGTCGTCGCCGCGATCACGCCGTGGAACTTCCCCGCCGCGATGATCGCCCGCAAGCTCGCGCCGGCGCTGGCCGCCGGCTGCACCGTGGTCGCCAAGCCCGCCGAGGACACGCCGCTGACCTCGCTGGCGCTGGTCGAGCTGGCCGTCGAAGCCGGCCTGCCGCCCGGCGTGCTCAACATCGTCTGCGCCTCGCGCGAGCGCACGCCCGAGGTCGTCGACGTCTGGCTGGCCGACGCGCGCGTCCGCAAGATCACCTTCACCGGCTCGACGCCGGTGGGCAAGCACTTGGCGCGGGAATCCGCGGCGACGCTGAAGAAGCTGTCGCTGGAGCTCGGCGGCAACGCGCCCTTCATCGTCTTCGACGACGCCGATGTCGATGCGGCCGTGGACGGCCTGATGGCGGCGAAGTTCCGCAACGGCGGCCAGACCTGCGTGTGCCCGAACCGCGTGTTCGCGCAGGCGGGCATCCACGACCTGTTCGTCGAGAAGCTCGCGGCGCGCGTCGGCGCGTTGAAGGTCGGGCCGGCCAGCCGCAGCGACTCGCAGATCGGTCCGATGATCAACGCCCGCGCGCTGGACAAGATCGAGCGCCACGTCGACGACGCCGTCGCGCACGGCGCCCGGGTCGTCACCGGCGGCAAGCGTGTGCGCAACGAGGTGGCGACCGGCCCCCACTACTTCGCCCCGACCGTGCTGACCGGCGCGACGACGGCGATGCTGCTCTGGCACGAGGAGACCTTCGGCCCGGTCGTGCCGGTGTTCCGCTTCGACGCCGAGGACGAGGTCGTCGCCGCCGCGAACGACACGCCCTTCGGACTGGCCGCCTACTTCTACACCCGGGACATCGACCGCGCCTGGCGCGTCGCCGATGCGCTGGAGAGCGGCATCGTGGGCCTCAACGAGGGCGCGATCGCGGCCGAGTCCGCGCCCTTCGGCGGTGTCAAGGAATCCGGCTACGGCCGCGAGGGGTCCACGCACGGGCTCGACGACTACCTCCACATCAAGTACGTGTGCCAGGGCGGCCTGTCGTGAGCGCATCGACGAGCGCACCAGCGAATGCATCCATGAACTTCTCCAACACCTTCAAGCTGGGACTGGCCGCGCGCCGGCCGCAGGTCGGCCTGTGGCTGTCGATGGCGCAGGCCTACAGCGCCGAGGTCTGCGCGACCGCCGGCTTCCAGTGGCTGCTGATCGACGGCGAGCATGCGCCCAACGAGCTGACCAGCACGCTGCAGCAGCTGCAGGCGGTGGCGCCCTACCCGGCGCATCCGGTGGTGCGCGCGGTCAACGCGGACAAGGACGGCATCAAGAAGCTGCTCGACATCGGCGTGCAGACGCTGCTGGTGCCGATGATCGACACGGCCGGGCAGGCGGCGGCGGTCGTCGCCGCGACGCGGTATCCGCCGCTGGGCGTGCGCGGCGTCGGCGCCGCGGTGGCGCGTGCGTCGCGTTGGGGGCTGCGACGCCAGTACCTGGACGAGGCCGACGACGAGGTCTGCGTGCTGGTCCAGGCGGAGACCGCAACGGCGCTGAAGAACCTCGCGGCGATCTGCGCCGTGGACGGCGTCGACGGCGTGTTCATCGGACCGGCGGATCTCGCGGCCTCGATGGGCCATCGCGGCAATCCCACGCATCCCGAGGTGCAGGCGGCGATCGACGACGCGATCCGCACCATCGTCGCCAGCGGCAAGGCCGCCGGCACCCTGACCGGCGACGCCCAACTGGCCCGCCGCTACCTGTCGCTGGGCGCGACCTTCGTCGCCGTGGGCATCGACGTCACGCTGCTCGCACAGGCCACGCGGCGCCTTGCGGCAGACTTCGACCTGGCCCCGCCGCAACCGGCCCCGACCGGCTCGCCTTACTGACCGTATCGAACGCACCGCCGCGCGTGAACCGCCCCGTCAAGCGGACGGCATCCCGCGCGCCTCCTGATCTCCGTTGAAAGCACGACCATGAGCAAGACGTACAAGATCGCCGTCATCCCCGGCGACGGCATCGGCAAGGAAGTGATGCCCGAAGGGCTGCGTGTGCTGGACGCCGCCGCGAGGCGCTTCGGCATCCAGTTCGACTTCACCCACATCGACTGGGCCAGTTGCGACTACTACGCCGAGACCGGCCAGATGATGCCGGACGACTGGAAGGCCCAGCTGGAAGGCCAGGACGCGATCTTCTTCGGCGCGGTGGGCTGGCCGGCGACGGTGCCGGACCACATCTCGCTGTGGGGCTCGCTGCTGAAGTTCCGTCGCGAATTCGACCAGTACATCAACCTGCGTCCGGTGCGGCTCTTCGAAGGCGTGCCCTGCCCGCTGGCCAACCGCAAGCCCGGCGAGATCGACTACTTCGTCGTGCGCGAGAACACCGAGGGCGAATACACCAACCTCGGCGGCGTGATGTACGCCGGCACCGATCGCGAGATCGTGATCCAGGAGTCGGTCTACTCGCGCTTCGGCGCGGACCGGGTGCTGAAGTACGCCTTCGAGCTGGCGCAGAGCCGCGAGCGCAAGCACCTCACGGTGGCGACCAAGAGCAACGGGATCGCGATCTCGATGCCGTGGTGGGACGGGCGCGCGGACGCCGTCGGCGCCGGGTATCCGTCGGTCACCGTGGACAAGCAGCACATCGACATCCTCAGCGCGCGCTTCGTGCTGCAGCCGGGCCGCTTCGACGTGGTGGTCGCGTCCAACCTGTTCGGCGACATCCTGTCGGACCTGGGTCCGGCGACGACCGGGACGATCGGGCTGGCGCCGTCGGCCAACTTGAATCCCGAGCGCAACTTCCCGTCGCTGTTCGAGCCGGTGCACGGCTCCGCGCCGGACATCTACGGCAAGAACATCGCCAATCCGGTCGCGATGATCTGGTCGGGCGCGTTGATGCTGCAGTTCCTGGGTGAGCAGGAAGCGCATGACGCGATCCTGAAGGCGATCGAGCAGACGCTGGCGTCGGGTCCGCGGACCGGCGACCTGGGCGGGACAGCCAACACCACGGAGATGGGCGAAGCCATCGCCGCGTTGATCTGAACTGATCTGATCTGATCAAAACTGATCTGAACTGATCTGAACTTGATCCTGAAACCTCCCCGGCGATCGACAGAGGACCGGGTGGCTCCCTCTCCCGCTTGCGGGAGAGGGTGGGGGTGAGGGCCAGCGGCCGTCGCACACCACCAACCCCAGGCTTCCGTACTTCCACCGCTGCTGGCCCTCACCCCTGCCCTCTCCCGCAAGCGGGAGAGGGAGTAAGACGTTCAGCGCGCTGGGGGGAGCAAGCGTCTCTGCACGCAGAGCAGCAAGGACTAAAGCCAGCCGGCCTTGCGGAAGCGCCAGAACAGGACGCCGCACGTGGCGGTGATCACGCCGAGCGCGACCGGATATCCGAAGCGCCACTTGAGCTCCGGCATCACCTCGAAGTTCATCCCCCAGATCCCGGCGAACGCGGTCGCGGCCGCGAAGATCCCCGCCCACGCCGCCAGGCGTTTGGTCGTCTCCGAGTCCTCGATGGCCGCCATCGACAGATGGACCTGGATGACGGTCGTCGCGGTATCGCGCAGCGAGTCGAGCGCCGACTGCATGCGCTCCAGGTGGTCGTAGACGTCGCGGAAGTACTCCCGGGTGTCCTCGCAGACCGGCGGCACGCGGCCGCGCACCAGCTTGCCGACCGCGTCGAGCAAGGGCGACACGGCATGCTTGACCACGGTCACCCGCTGCTTGAGCTCATACACGCGCCGGATGTTCTCGCGCGTGACGCCGGGTTCGAAGATGTGGGCCTCGATGGCCTCGAGCTCGGTCTCCAGCGCCTCGATGACGGGGAAGTAGCGGTCCACGACCGCATCCATGATCGCGTACATCACGAAGCCGGGACCGCGCTTGAGCATGTGCGGCTCCCTCTCCGCGCGAGCGCGCACGCCCAGCAGGCTCTGCGCGACGCGGTTGCGGATCGACAGCACGAAGTTGTTGCCCACGAAGATCGACACCTCGCCGGTGCAGAGCTCGTCGGTGGGCGTGAACTGCACGGTCTGCATGACGGCGAACAGCGTGTCGCCGTACTCCTCGACCTTGGGCCGCTGCTGGCCGTGCAGCGCGTCCTCGACGGCGAGTTCGTGCAGGTCGAACTCCTCCTTCATCGCGAGGATCTCCTCCGACGACGCGTCGCGCAAGGCGACCCAGACGAAGCAGTCGGGCAGCTTGATGTAGTCGCTGATGTCTTCCGGCCGGATATCGGCCAGTCGGCGGCCGTCGCGGTACGCGACACAGTTGATGAGCATGGAATGTCTCGCTTGTTCTTGAATGCGGAAGCGCTCAGGCCGAGCGTAGCCCGTTCGGCATCAAGGTCGCATCAAGAGAAACCGAGGGGAAGCCGCTCCGTTCAAGGGGGCGGCAATTCCAGCACCTCGTCGCCGAAGCCGTCGCGCTCGCCGGTGGGGCGCCAGCCCAGCCGGCGGTAGAAGCCGTGCGAACGGTGCGCGGGGTTGTCGGAGCAGCCGAGGAACAGCCGCCGATGGCCCAGCCCGCGCAGGTGCGCGACCGTGCGTTCCAGCAGCGCGCGCCCGAGCCCGTGGCCCTCGTGCTCGGGCAGCAGCGCCAGCACGACGATCTCGCCGCTGCCGGCGTCGCCGAAGCAGTAGCCGGCCATCACGCCGCCGGCCTCGGCGACGAAGCCCGGCAGCTCGCCGTCGCGGACCTGGCCGGACCAGGAGGCCTCGGTGATGCCAAGTTCCGCGAGGCGGGCCGCGGGCACGGCGTTCTCTCGCGTGCGGCCGCGCAGGGCGATGCAGGCGGCGATGTCGGCCGGGACGGCGGGGCGGAGGAAGAAGCTCATGTCTCTTCGTGATTCAGCAGATCGAGATAGGCGGTGTACACGAAGATCGGCTCGCCGGCTCTTCCGCATGCCCGGTGGATCAGGCCGAGATCCACCAGCACCGACACCCCGCGGTCGATGGCGGCCACGTCCAGTCCGTTGAAGGCGGCGATGTCGGCGCGCCGGGCCACGGGCCGGCAGAAGAGCGCGTGATGCACGCGCAAGGCGTCCTCGTGGCGGGCGGCCTCACGCCGGATGCGCACGCCGTCCGTCGTGTACAGCCGCGTGATCGCCAGGGCCAGATTCACCGCCTGCTCCGCTGCGAGCTGCACGCCGCCCGCGAAGAACCACAACCACTCTTCCCAGTAGCCGTGCTCGCGCACCTGCTGCAGCAGCTCGTAGTAATCGCTCCGATGCGCCTTGAAGTAGAGCGACAGGAACAGCACGGGCTCGCGCAGGACCCCGTCGGCCATGAGCATCAGGGGAATCAGCAATCGGCCGAGCCGACCGTTGCCGTCCAGATACGGATGGATGGTCTCGAATTGGAGGTGGGTCAGCGCCGCCTTCCTGAGCGCCGGGTAGCGCTCGGGCTGGCCGTTGATGAAGCGCTCCAGCTCGGACAGGCACTGGGCGAGCCGATGCGGCGGAGGCGGCACGAAGCTGGCGTCCGTCGCCGATGGTCCGCCGATCCAGTTCTGCGTGCGACGGATCTCCCCGGGGGCCTTCCCCATGCCCCGGCCCTGCGTCATCAGGCGCCGATGCATCTCGTTCATCAGCCGCGTGCAGATCGGCAGCCCGCGGTGCAGGTGGTCGACCCCGTGCTCCAGGGCCGACACGTAGCAGGACACCTCCTGCACATCGTCCACGGGCACGCCGGGCGCGCCATCCGCCTCGTACAACATCAGGTCGGCCAATGAGGATTGCGTGCCCTCGATCCGCGACGACAGGACGGCTTCCTTGCGGATGTAGCTGTACAGCAGGATGGTGGGATCCGGCATGAGCAGCGACAGGCCGTCCAATCGCCCCAACGCCAGGTTGGCGCGATCCAGGCGCTCCTCCAGGTCGGCGTCGAGGATCAGCGAGGGACGCGGCGGCAGCGGCGCCGGCACGAAGGCCCGGCACACCTTGCCACCGGCAATCGAATACTCATGGCATCCAGCAATTCCGCGTCGCATGGGAACTCCGTGTTGAAGCAGCTCGCGATGCTCCGCTTCCCGACGGAACTTTCAATGGCTGCAATGCGCTGCGCGCCTATCCGTGTCGGTCGCCATTCCACGAGCCGTCCCCCCGCCATCACACCGATCCAGTCCGCCATCGCCTCGGCTTCACCGGCGTCGTGCGTGACCATCAACGCGGTCTGGCCCGCCGAGCGCAGGATGTCGCGCACTTCGACGACGAGCCGGTCCCGCGTGGCCGTGTCGAGGTTCGAGAACGGCTCGTCGAGCATCAGCAGGCGCGGCGACGGCGCCAGCGCCCGCGCGAGCGCCACCCGCTGCTGCTGACCGCCGGACAGCTCGTGCGGCATGCGGGGTCCCAGCGCGTCGAGCCCGACCAGCGTCAGCAGCTCGCGCACGCGGCGATCACGCTCGGCACCTGGCCGGCGACGCAGGCCGAAGCCGACATTGGCGGCCGCCGTCAGATGCGGGAACAGGGCGATCTCCTGGAACAGCAGGCCGACGCCGCGCTGCTCGGGCGCGACGTGGACGCCGGGGCCGGACAGCACGCGGCCGTCCAACGACACCCGGCCCGCGCTCAAGGGCTCGAAGCCGGCGATCGCGCGCAGCGCGGTGCTCTTGCCGCAACCCGACGGGCCGAGCAGGCAGGCGATGCCGCCCAGCGGCAGCGTCAGCGACAGCCCGTTCAGCACGGCGTCTTCCGCGCCCGGG
Source organism: Roseateles sp. GW821-FHT09G09 (assembly GCF_059415965.1). Taxonomy (NCBI): domain Bacteria; kingdom Pseudomonadati; phylum Pseudomonadota; class Betaproteobacteria; order Burkholderiales; family Sphaerotilaceae; genus Roseateles; species Roseateles sp. GW821-FHT09G09. The sequence goes on from NZ_JBWKOG010000008.1 coordinate 287,079, forward strand.
TAGCGGACCTGCAGACCCTCGAGGGCGAGCGTGGTCATCGGGGTTCCTTCATCGCGGCTTGTTCCCTGCTCAGCAACAGCACCGCCGGCAGACCGACGGCGACGATCAGCAGCGCCGCGAGCGCGCCGTGCTCGTAGCTGCCGCGCGCGGCTTCGGCGTAGAGCAGCGTCGGCAGCGTCTCGACGTTGGCGGGCCGCAGCAGCAAGGACGCGGGGAGTTCCTTCATCACGTCGATGAAGACCAGCAGGGCGCTCGCGGTGAGCGCGGGGCGCAGCAGCGGCAGGTGGACGCGGCGCAACACGCCGAGCGGCGTCTCGCCCAGGCAGCGGGCGACCTGCTCCAGCGGCGCCGGCACGCGCGCCAGGCCGGCTTCGATGCCGCCGATCGGCAAGGCGAGGAAGCGCATCGCGCAGGCCATGACGAGTACCGCGCCGAGGCTCATCAGCGGCAGCCCGGGCAGTCCCGCCGCGTTGGCGAACCAGCCGTCGACGGCCAGCGCGGGCGGCAGCAGGCCGATCGCCAGGACCGTGCCGGGCACCGCATACCCCAGCGCGGCGCTGCCCAGCCACCAGGCGCGCGGACGTCCCGCGCCGCCCGTCGAGCGGGCCGCCCACGCGACGACCAGGCCCGCCGCCACGGCGATCGCCGTCACGCTCAAGGCCAGTCCCGCCGAATGCATCGCGCCCGAGACAACCTCGGTCGACAGGCCGTGGCCTTCCCGCGCGCGCTTCCAGGCCAGCACCGCCAGGTGACCGGCGGGCAGCACGAAGCCGATCAGCACCGGCAAGGACGCCGCCGCGGTCGCGAGCCAGGCCGATGCGCCGCGCAACCGACGCGGCGCCTCGGCCCGCATCGCGCGCACGCTGCCGGCGCGCTGACGGCGTCGTCCCTGCCGCTCCAGCCAGGCCAGCAGCGCCACCATCGCCAGCATCGCGCAGGCGATCTGCGCGGCCGCGCCGAGGTCCGATCGCGTCACCCAGGTCGTGTAGATCGTCGTGGTCAGCGTCGTCACGCCGAGGAACTCGGAGGCGCCGACGTCGTTCAGCACCTCCAGCAGCACCAGTCCCACGCCCACCGCGAGCGCAGGCCGCGCCATCGGCAGCGCGACGCGCCGGAAGGCGCCCCAGGGTCCTTCGCCGAGCAGCCGCGCCGCTTCCATCAAGCGGGCGGGCTGCGTCGAGAACATCGCGCGCATGCTCAGGTAGACATAGGGATAGAGGACCGCCGACAGCACCAGCACCGCGCCGCCCATCGAGCGGGCGTCGGGCAGCCGGAACTGGCGCGGCGACTCGACCCCGAGCAGCGCGCGCACGGCGCCCTGGAACGGTCCGATCGGATGCAGGAGGTCGACGTAGCTGTAGGCCGCGATGTAGGTCGGCACCGTCAAGGGCAGCAGCAGGGCCCAGCGCAGCACCGTGCGGCCGGGGAAGTCGACGCGCGTGACCAGCCACGCGCAGCCGGTGCCGACGACCGCCGTCAGCAGGCCGACGCCGGTCAGCAGCGTCGCCGTCTGCGCGGCGGCGCGCGGCAGCACGTGCTCGGCCAGATGGGCCCAATGCGCGGCCCCGGCGCCCAGCGCCGTCCAGGCCAGCGCGCCCAGCGGCGCCAGCACGACGAGCGCGATGGCCAGGGCCATCGCGCGCCACAACGGGCTGACCGCGCGCGGCCGGCCGAGGAGACGCCTCACGCGATCACTGGTCGAAGGCGACCTTGTCGATCAGCAGGCTGGCCTGCTTGCGGTGGCGCGCGATCTCCGTCAGCGGCAGCGCATCGGCCTTCACCGGGCCGATCGCCGACTGGATCAGCGGGTCCAGCGTGACACCGGCCCGCACCGGGTATTCGTAGTTGGTCTGCGCGTAGAGCTGCTGCGCCGGCTCGGACACGAGGAACGCCATCAGCGCCTGCGCGGCCGCCTTGTTCGGCGCATGCCTGGCCAGCGCCGCGCCGCTGATGTTGACGTGGGTGCCCGCGCCCTTCGCGAAGGTCGGCTTCAGCACCCGGATGCCGTCGCCCCACTTGCGCGCGTCGCTGCCGGGCTTGGCCGACTTCATCTGCCCGACGTAGTACGAGTTGGCCAGGCCCACATCGCAGATGCCGCCGAGGATGTCGCGCGCCACGTCGCGGTCGCCGCCGGTCGGCTTGCGGCCCAGGTTGGCCTTGAGGCCGCGCAGCCACTGCTCGGTCTTCGCCTCGCCGTCGTGCGCGATCATCGCCGCCACCAGCGCGGTGTTGTAGGGGTGCTGGCCCGAGCGCGTGCAGACCTTGCCCTTCCACTTCGGATCGGCCAGGTCCTCGTAGCGGATCGCGGCCGTCTTCAGGGCGGGATCGGCGTAGAGCACACGGGCGCGCAGCGACAGCGCGGTCCACTGGCCGTCCGCGGCGCGGAGGTGGGCGGGCACGGCCGCCTCGACCTCGGCCGACTTCAGCGGCTGCGTCACGCCGCCTTCGACGAGGTCGATCAGGTTGCCGACGTCGACCGTCATCAGCAGGTCGGCCGGCGAGCGCGCGCCTTCCGCCTTGACGCGCTCCAGCAGCCCGTCCTTCACGAACACCGTGTTGACCTGGGTTCCCGTCTTCGCCGTGAACGCAGACAGCAGCGGCTGGACCAGCGCGACCTCGCGCGTCGTGTAGAGCGTGAGCTCGCCGCCGGCGGGCACATTGGCCTGCGCAACACCTGGCACCAGCGCGATGGCGGACATCGTGACCGCCGCGGCGGCGCCGATCGCGCGAAGCTGGAAACGGAAGGGTGGGGCAGATCGGCGCATCGTCCTGTCTCTTTCTCGGGAGTCGATGAGAACGACTCTCATCTGGAATGACGCGCAATGTAGGCGCGCCGTCCGCCCGGCGGAAGAAGTCAAAAGCTGCGAGGGTCGACAGGAAGAACCGGGTCCCGGCCGGGAGTGACGCCGGACCGCGGCTTCAGGCTGTCTTAATGCTGTCTTCATGCTGTCTTCAGGCGGCTGCCGCGGCCTGCGGCAGCGCCCGCGCGCCGGCGGCGATGACGTCGGAGATCTCCCCGATCACCTGCCGCAGCCAGCGCTGCGCCGGGTCGGGCTCGGCGCGGATGTGCCAGACCTGGCTGATGTCGATGCCGCGCAGCGCGAAGGGCAGGTTCCGGCAGGCGAGCTGGCCGGCGAAGCCGGTCGCCGGCACGAAGCTGTCCGGCAGCACCGTGATCAGGTCGGACTGCTGCACCGCCATCGTGCCGGTGAAGAAGCTGTTCACCGTCATCGCCACCCGCCGCTTGCGGCCGATCGTCGCCAGCGCGTCGTCGACGAACCCGTGCGCCCGGCCCGCGAAGCTCACGCGCAGGTGCTGCGCGGCGCAGTAGGCGTCCAGCGTCAGCGCGCCGGGCTCGGCCAGCGGGTGGTCGGCGCGCATGACGCAGACGTAGCGGCTCGCGTAGAGCGCCTCGCGGCGGAAGGCGGTGCTGTCGTCCTCGATCAGCAGCTGCTCGGTCAGGTCGGGGAAGAAGCCGATCGCGAGGTCCGCCCAGCCCTGTTCCAGCAGCTCCCGCGGATCGCGGGTGGTCAGCGGCACGACGCGCAGGCCGACATGGATGCCCTCCTCGAGAAAACGCCGGCTGAGTTGCGGCACGACCAATGCGGCGGTCGCGTCCGCCATCGCCAGCGTGAAGCTGACGGTGTTGCCGGCGGCGCGCGGATCGAAGACCTGCGGCTCCAGCGCCTGCTGCAGCGCGGACAGGGCCCGCCGCACGACCGGCCAGAGCGACTGGGCATGCGGCGTGGGCTCGACGCCGGTGGAGCTGGGGATGAACAGTTCCTCGTGCGTGGCGTCGCGCAGGCGCCTCAGGGCGTTGCTGACCGCCGGCTGCGTGATGGCCAGCCGGTGCGCGGCGCGGGTGACGTGGCGTTCCTCCATCACCACGTCGAAGACGCGCAGCAGGTTCAGGTCCAGCGTCCGGAAGTTGACGGGGCGGGGGGTGCTCATGGGCCGGATGCTAATTCCGTCACGGGTCATTTCCGGCGGTGATGACGCGATTCCCAAGTGCAATTGGCGTGCCGTACGTGAAAACCGCAATATGACGTCCATGGCGCAACGGCCCCCCGCCAAGCGCCGCCGAACATCACCTCAGAAGGGAACCGCCATGACCACCACCACGCTGAATGTCCAAGTGATGGCTGCCGACGCAGCCCGGGCTCGCACCGCGAGCGCCGCCGGCGAACGTCTGGTGGGCCTGGTCCTGCGCGCCGGCAACGCCGTCGTCGAATTCGTCCACGCCTCGATCGAGCTGCGTCCGCGCGAAGCCGTCCTGAAGGCCGCCGCCGAGCAGTCGGCCGAGCGCCCGGACCTGGCCTTCTCGCTGCGCCGCGTCGCCCGCAACGGCTGGATGATGTACTGAGTTTCTTCAGGACGCCTGACCAGCGTCCCTCCTGCAAGGAAAAGCCGGGCCGCGAGGTCCGGCTTTTTTCTTTGTCGCGCGGAAGCCGCAGCCGGGTGTCGTGAGACAGCCTGACTAGCAAATGCAAGGGAGTGCGCGAGTCGTGATCCGTCAAACCCGGGAACGATGAGGCGCCCTCCCCCGGCGTTTTGATCAAGGTCAAGCCCTTCGCCGAGCAGCATCGACGCCTTGTTGTTCAAGAGGGAGGTCAACGATGCAGTACATGGACGAGTTGATTGACCGGTGCGAGTTCCTGGACGCCTATACGCCGAACGTCAATTCCCTGCTGCCGCCCAGCCTGGCTGAAACGCTGCATCGGACCGCGCGGTGGGAGAACGGCCCCCATCACTTCGATGGCGCGCTGACCCTCATGACCGAATTCCTGACGGAGTTCTGCTGGTCGTCATCGAAGCTGGAAGGCTGCCGATTCACGCTGTCGGAGACTGCCTCGCTTCTGAAGCTGGAAGAGCAACTACAGACCGAGGCTGCGCATCGGAGCGAGGAGGCGCGGATCGTCGTCAATCACAAGCGGGCGTTGGAGCTGATGGTCTTCGACACCCACCCGGACCGCGTGAGCGTCCATCTGCTCCAGCGCCTTCAAGGTCGACCTCCGTGGCGGTCGATCTCTTCGAATGGCTGTATCGAAGGTCGATGCAGAAATACCCGTGGATGTTGAGTTGACAATCGACGGATGTCCCCCGTCTCCCTCCTGGCCGCCGCCCACTTCGCCGGCGCGCATGCGCTGGCGATCTACGGCGCGCTGCTGGTCCTGGTGACCGGCACGACCTGGCTCGTCGCCCGCGCGCTGCTGCCGGACCGCGGCGGGCAGGCCGCCGCGCCTGAACCACTCTCCCCGGTCGCACTGCTGCTGCGCTTGGCGGCCGGCTTCGCCTTCATCGTCGGCGGCGCGGTGCTGTTCGCCGAGATCGCCGAGGAGCTCCACACCGAGCAGACGCTGGGCCAGCTCGACGAGGCCTTCATCGTCGCGATGATCGACCACGTGCCCGACCTCGCGCTGCAGGCGTTCTACCTGATCACGGTCGTCGGCAACCGGGAGACGCTGATCACGCTCGGCATCGCGGTGACGGTGGGGCTGCTCGTCCTGCGCCGCCGCGGTCTGGCGCTCGGCTGGGCGCTGGCGATGCTGGGCAACGCCGCGCTCAATCCGACGCTGAAGCAGATCTTCGAGCGCGCCCGCCCGGTGCACCCGACCCACTGGCTGACCGAGCAGGGATTCAGCTTCCCCAGCGGCCACAGCTCCGGCACGGTGATCGCGATGGGGATGCTCGCCTACCTCGCCGTCCGCCTGCTGCCACGGCGCTGGCATGTGCCGGCCTGGATCGCGGCGGCGGGGCTGGCCTTCTCGGTCGGTGCGAGCCGCATCTTCCTGCGTGTGCATTTCCCGAGCGACGTGCTGGCCGGGTTCGCCTCCGGCGCCGCGTGGCTCACCGTCTCGATCGTGAGCATCGAGCTCGCGCGCTGGGCGCGCCGCAGACGCGTCGGGCGTCAGGCGAGCGCCGTCGAGCCCACGCGCTGAAAGAGGCCCGCGGTGTCGTCGACGTCCCAGCGTTCGACGACGGCCGAGCGCGCCGGACCGATCCGGATCACGTTGACGGAATTCGGGATCCCGCCGCGCACCCGGACGCTCAGGGCCGTGCCCGCCTGCACAGCCCAGACCGGGCGCGGCAGGTCGGACCGACGCTCATGCAGCGGCAGCACATACGGCAAGTGGATGTGGCCGCCGACCACCGCGTCGACGCCCGCCTCGGCCCAGCGGTGCACCGCCTTGGCATGACCGCGCAGCAGGTTGGTGACATCCGTCGCCTTCGTGACCGCCACCGGCTGATGCACCGCCACGAGCCGCACCTGATCGGGCGTGGCGCGCGCGAGCCGATGCGCAGTGCGCTCGATCTGCGCATCCGACACCTCGCCGTTGGTGTGCCGGTAGCGGCGCGTGGTGTTGAGCGCGACGACGAGCAGGTCGTCGGTCTCGAACTCGCTGTCCCGGGCGGGTCCGAAGGCCCGTTCATAGCGCCGATACGGATGCAGCAAGCGCGTGGCCACCGCGTACAGCGGGATGTCGTGGTTCCCGGGGATGACCAGCATTGCCGGCACGCCGAGCTTCTCGACGAAAGCCTTCGCGCGCGAGAACTCGATCGGCCGCGCGCGCTGGGTGATGTCGCCGGTGATCAGCAGCAGGTCGGGCTTCAGCTCGCCGCACAGCCGCTCCAGGGCGCCCACCGCCATCGGCCGCTCGGTGCCGAAATGCGGATCGGACATCTGAAGCACGACCGTCATCCGCCGGACTCCGTGCTCGCGTCGGCCGCAGCGGTGGCGCCCGCCCTGACGGCCGGCGAGCCGCTCATGCCGGCGGCGGCCTGGGCCTGCCGACGTTCTTCCGACAGTCCTTCCGGACGGATCAGCATCAGCGGCTGCGGCGCGACCTCGAAGCGCACCGGCAGGCGCATCCAGAGCACTTCGCCGTCGGTGGCGACCTTCACCCGTCGTGCGCCCAGGCGCCGGCTGCGCACGGTCAGGCGGGTGAAGGGGAAGTTGACGATCTGGTCCGCCTCGGCGAGCTTGCCCATCGCGCCGCGCGCGAGCAGCTTCAGCAGGCCCCAGCGCCCGACCGGCTTGAGCATCACGCCGGCCAGCTCGCCGCGATCGATGGCCTGCGCCTCCGGCAGGCCGACCTGCTCCATCTGGAGCGCGTTGTTGCCGACGAAAAGCGTCGGCGTGCGGACCTGCCTCGGCTGGCCATGCAGTTCGATCGTGAGCCCGAGGCTGCGATGGCCCCGGAAGATCGTCGCCAGCACCGCGCCGACGGCGATCAGCCGGCTGCGGCCGAACTGCTGCTTCCAGACCTCGCGGTCCTCGAGCGACTGCGAATAGAGCCCGATGCTCGCGTTGACGTTGAAGACCCGGTCGTTGAGCAGGCCCACCTGGACGGGCGAAGGCCGCTCCTGGAGCAGCACGCGCAACGCACCGCCGAGGTCGGACGGGATCCCGTGCGTCCGGGCGAAGTAGTTGAAGGTGCCGCGCGGCAGCACGCCGAAGGCGCAGCCGCTGCCGAGCACTTCCTGGACGACGCCGTTGATCGTGCCGTCGCCGCCGGCCGCGACGACGACGCCGTCGACCTCGCGAGCGCGTCGCACGGCGTCGCGCGCCGTCTCGGCGAGCTTGCCCGGCGCCTCGATGGGCAGCAGGTGCAGCTCGCGGCCAGCCGCACGACAGGCCGCCTCCACGGCGGGGCCGACCTCATCCCGATCGCCACGGCCGGAGGCGCGGTTGAAAACGACGAACAGCGGCGGCAGGCGGGACGCGGTGGGCTGGGACATGGGCGATGAGGCGCGCGGCGGGGCGGAAAGCGGGAACGATAACCGTCCTGGCAAGCCGGACGCCCGATCCGCCTCGGCCGCCTGCGCGCCTGCGCCGGCGGGCAGCTGCAACGCGCCGCGCCGCCCGATCGGGAAGCTAGGGGCACATGGTCAGTCCTGACCGGCCATCAACGCCGTCACCAACGCGATCACGCCCGGCTGCTCCAGCGCCTGCGCCGAATGGCACAGCATCAGCGTGCGGCGTGCCCACGGCTCGTCGAGGCGGGCGATGTGGACGCCCTCCGTCCGCTCGCGTTCGGCCGCGCTGCGCGACATCACCGCCACGCCCGCGCCGGCTTCGACGAGCCGGACGATCGCCTCGAAGCCCGACACGCGCACCCGGTGATGCGGGACGCGGCCGCTGCGCGCGGCCTGCGCCAGCAGGTAACGGCTCAGGCCGGCGTCGGCGCCGAGGCCGACGAAGGGACGATCCAGCAGCTCGATGAAACGCACGCTCTTCGGCGTCCGCCCGCGCTTGACCGCCGGCAGCAAAGCGACCAGCTCGTCCTCCACCCAGGGCCGCGCCGTCAGCCCCGTCGTGTCGACGTGGTTCGTGACGATCACGACGTCGGCGACGCCTTCTCGCAAGGCCTGCAGCGCGGCGTCGCTGGGCATCTCCTGCAGCTCGACGTCGATGTCCGGATGCTCCGCGAGGAAGCGGCCGAGCCGCGGCGGCAGCGCCTCGACCAGCGCCGCCGTGTTGCCGAGCAGGCGCACCGTGCCGCGCAATCCCCGGCCGAAGGCCGACATTTCGATGTGCAACGAATCCAGCTCGGACAGCACCCGCCGGGCCTGGCGCGACAGCGCCCGGCCCGCGTCGGTCGCCACCACGCCGGCCTTGGAACGATCCAGCAGACGCACGCCGACCCGGTGCTCAAGGCTCTTGAGGCGCGCGCTCGCGGCGGCGAGCGACAGGCTCATCGCCGCCGCGCCGGCGGTGATCGATCCCTGCGCGACGACCGCCTCGAACAGCTGCAGGTCGAAGGGATCGACGCGGTAGTCGATCGGGCGGGCGGTGGAGCGCGGTGCGGTCATCGAGGCCATCCAGGTCTTCGAGGTCATCCTCTTGCGAACGCGAAGGATATCCGCCGCACATCGAGATCGACAGCCTCCGGGCGCGCCTCGAAGATGCGCCGCATGGCTTTCACCTCCTTCGCAGCGCTCGCGCCCTGGCTTGGCATCGGGCTCGTCTTCGTCCTGGCCGGCGGCGTCAAGGGCGTCACCGGCATGGGCCTGCCCACCGTCGCCATGAGCCTGCTCGGCCTGTGGATGGCCCCCGCGCAGGCGGCGGCGCTGCTGGTGATGCCGTCCCTCGTCACCAACATCGCCCAGTGCCAGGGGCCGGCCTGGCGCCGCATCGTCGCGACGCTGTGGCCGGTGTGGCTCGGCATGGCCGTCTCCACGGTGTGGGGACCGGATCTCAGTTCGATCGCGCCCATCGACGCGCGCTTCGCCCTGGGCGTCATCCTCGTCGTCTACGGCTGCTGGGGCCTGTGGAAACCCGTCGTCCCCCAGGTCTCGCCGCACGCGTGGTGGATCGGCCTGGCCGCCGGATTGGCGACCGGTTTCGTCACCGCCTCGACCGCCGTCTTCGCGCTGCCACTGGTGCCCTACCTCCAGGCCCTGCGCCTGGACAAGGACACGATGATCCAGGCACTCGGCCTGTCCTTCACCGTCGCGACGCTGTCGCTGGCCGCGCGGCTGCATTCGTTCGAGAGCGGTTCGGTGATGTCCGTGTCCTCGCTGGTGGCGCTCGCCGCCGCCTTCGCCGGGTTGGGCGTCGGCGCCGCCGTGCGGGCGAGGATCAGCCCCACGACCTTCCAGCGCGCGCTGTTCGTCGTCTTCATCGTGCTCGGCGTGGCGAACCTGTGGCGCGGTCTATGAGCCTCCCTCCGCTCCGCGACGAACGCTGCGAGCTGGCCGCGCTGCTCGAGCGCGCCTACCGGCTCGCGCTATGGCTGCACGATGCGGAGCGCGTCGATCGCGCCGTCGGCATCGAGACGCCGGACGAACCCGGCGCCTCGCAGGCCGCCTTCGCGGTGCACGTGGCCTCGTCCGAACTGGTGGACGTGCTCGACGAGGCCCGCGCCCGGCTGGTTGCCGGTGCGGGCAGCGCGGGCAGCGCGGGCACCACGGCCCGCGCGCTCGCGACCTCGCTCAGCCCAGCCGGAACGCCGATGCCAGTTCGTTCATCCGTTCCGCCTGATCGTTGAGCGAGGCGGCCGACGCGGCGGCTTCCTCGACCAGCGCCGCGTTCTGCTGGACCATGCGTTCGACGTCGGTGAAGGTGCCGCGAAGTTGCTGGAGGCTGACGGCCTCCTCCGCCACCTCGTGGGCGATGCGCTCGATCTCGGCGCTGACGGCGCCGATGCCGCGCTCGATGCCCGCGATGGCCGCGCCCGCGGCCTGCACCTCGGCCTGTCCGCGCTCGACCCGCGCGACCGATTCGCCGATCAGCACCTTGACCTCCCCCGCCGCGCCGGCGCTGCGCTTGGCCAGGTTGCGCACCTCGGCCGCGACCACCGCGAAACCGCGGCCCTGCTCGCCCGCCCGCGCTGCCTCGACGGCCGCGTTCAACGCCAGGATGTTGGTCTGGAAAGCGATCATGTCGATCACCGACACGATCTCCGACATGCGTCTCGAGCTCGCGCCGATCGAGTTCATGGTCTCGACGAAGCCCTGCACCATTCGGCCGCCGGCCGCCGCGCTGGCGCTGGCTTCATCGGCGAGTCCGCGGGTGCGGACCGACGCCTGCGCCGTGCCGTCCAGCGTCTCCGACAAGCGCTGCACGTTGCTCGACGCCTCCTGCACGCGCGCCGCGGCGTGTTCGCTGCGCACGCTCAGGTCCTGGTTGCCGGAGGCGATCTCGTCGGCGGCGCCGTGGATCTCGCCCGACGCGACCTGCATCTGCGTCACCAGGCCGCGCAGCCGGTCGCGCATCGACCGGATCGCGTCGAGCATCCGGCCGAGGTCGTCGTTCGTGTGCCACGAGGACTCGGCGGTCAGGTCGCCTTGCGCGATGCGCTCGGTCAGCGTCTCCGCCTCGTGGATCGGACGCCAGACGCCGAGCAGCGTGCGCCACAGCACCAGGCCCATCGCGATCAGACCGCCGATCACGACGATCGTGGTCAGCAGGAAGCGATGCGCGACGGCGGACTCGCTGTCGTCGAGCCGTTGCGCCAGCGTGTCCATCACGCGCGCCGAGAGTTCCGACTGCAGCACCGCGCCCTTCTTCAGCGTGGCGACCAGTTGGTCGAGCGGGTAGTTCACGTCCTTCGCCGACGCGTCGAGCGCTTCCAGCACCACCTGGCGCTGCTGGGCGACGCGCTGCAGCGTCTCGGCGTAATCGGCCGCGTGGGCCTCGTCCGCAACGGCGGCCTGGCGCAGCGCAGCGTTGAGTTGGCGCAGGTCCGCGCGGTAACGTCCCGCAGCGTTGCCCACCGCGGCGACGTCGTCGACCGCGGCGGCGGCGCCGATCGCGCCGAGCTCGGCCAGCGTGTCGGTCAACTGCGGCGCGACCTGCAGGCCGGCCACGACGTTGAAGTAGGTCGCCCCGTCCTGCTGCATCAGCAGCCCGGAGCGGGCATTCAGTTGAGCGACGGCATCGAAGATCGCATCGAAGAGCGCGCGGTACTGAGGCGCCTGGACCTGGAGCATCTGACTCACGCCCTTGGCGTGGAGCGCCTTGAACTGATCGCGGATCTTCGTCGCTTCATCGGTCAGCGCGTCGCCGTGCCGCACGTCGTCGAGCTCGGCGAGCACGGCCGCGAAGTCCTTGTCGATCTTCGTGGCGGCGGCGTCGCGGGCGGCGGCCTGCTCGGGATGGCTGGAGGCGGTGGCCGAGGCCATGCGGTGGTCGGCGAGATCGGCGATCACACGCTGCCAGGCCTGATTGGCGGGCAGCGCGGCGCGTTGCGCCTTGACGGTGCGCAGTGCGTCGAGGAGAGTGAAACCGAGCTGCGCGGTGGGCAGCAGACAGACGGCGCCGCACAGGAGCGCGACGACGGCGAGACGGTGTTTGAGAGACATCGGGCGGGACCTTGGGAGGCCGGTGCTGGGGAGGCGCCGCGAGTCTTGCAATGCTTCGTTACAGCTACGGGACAACCCGGATGTGATCCCGCCGGAAGGTTGGGAAGCGGGGGTTTTTAACGCTCGCTCCACGGGGTCGGGCGCTGCTCGCCCGGGCCACCGCACGCCCGCGGCGCTTCAGATCGAACGCCGACTTCGAATACGCCGGCAATGGACCGCCGACTCCGCGTCGGCATATCGCCACGACTTCACCACGAACGACTGGCTGTCCATCTCGAGCACGAACCGGCATCCTTCGCCCAAGCCGTAGACCATGGTCCGCGTCACCCCGTCGTCGCTGATGAGCGTGCGTGTCGCCCACAAGGCGCCGTTGAATTCGCCGACGTAGACGCCGACGGATGCGTTCAGATCGGGCTCGAGGTCGTAGATGCTGGCGCAGCCGGTTGCCGCGGCGGTCATGACTGCCAACCAACAGCGTCCGCGCATGAGGAGTGACACCGCTCTCACGGCCATGTCGACCGGATCACCGCCTGCCGCCGAGCCCCCGCGGCCTCGGCGCGCACCAGCGCCCAGCGCTGCACGCTCTCGCCCTCGTTGAGCAGCTCAAGGTAGGCGAGCAGCGCCTTGTAGTCGTCGAACTCCAGCGTTACGTCGGCGCCGCCGCGCGTGGCATTGAGCTCGATGCCGCTGACGCGCACGCCGTCGACCGCCACGGTCTCCAGCGACCGCAGCACCGCCTGCATCGGGAACGCCGCCGTGCGCGCCACCGTCAGCGCATCGCGCGCATAGGACGGGAGCGCCGCATCGGCGGCCGCCTTGTCCGCGCGCGCGCGCAGCGTGTCCCGCAGGCGCGCGATCTCGGCGGCGTCGGCATCGGTCCGCGTCACGCGTGTGGCGCGCTCCTCCCACGCCTGCCAGGCGCCAACGCCGAGACCCACCGTCGCGGCGGCACAGATCGCGCCCCAGACCGCCAAGGCCACGATCGGCCGCCGCGCGGGCGCGAAGTCCACCGTCAGCGCTCTCATGCCGTGACCTCCTTGCGAAAGGGCAGCGCGTTGCCGGCCTGCTGGCCCGGCAACGCGCCAGTGTCGAATTCGATCAGCTCGATCCCGCCCGCCGGAACGTCGTGCGTCACCAGCGCGCGATTGAGCACCGCCGACGCGGACTCGCCGTCGAGCGGATAGGTCTGCGCCACGCGATAGATGCCGCCCTCGGCGACCAGCAGCACGAGTTCATCGCTGTCCGCGATGGCCAGGCACTGCGCATCCGCCGACGGCAGCGACGAACCCGACGCACCGGATGCGCGTGCCGCCTCGATGGCGACGGCCCACCAGGGCCTCACGCTCTCCAGCGCGCGGCCGCCGAGCGCCAGCAGCTCACGCTGCCAGGCGGCATCGATGGCGACGGCCATACGCGGCGACGACTGACCGTTGTCCAGCCACACGGGGCCGTCGGCGGGCAGCCCCGCGCGGTCCTCGACCATCGACCTCGCGATCGCGATCCAATCGGCCTCCCCCGCGACGCCGGCCACTTCCGGCAACAGGAACGGGCGGCAGACCGCGCCGCTCACCGTGATCCGCAACGGCGTCCCACGCGGCAACTCCCGCACGCCGGCGGCCAAGGCCGCCACCGCGGCATCGCGCCCGTCGACATCCGACGCCACCAGCAGCACGCCGCCCAGCGACAGCCGCACCGCGCGCTCGCCCGCATAGGCGACCGCCGTCCGCGCCGACGCGCGCTTACCAGCCCACCACACGCTTGATCTCCTCCGCGCTCGACTCGCGCCGGCTCACCATGTCCGCGCCCAGCTGCGACAGCGTCCTCACGCCCTTGCGATAGACATGCTCCCGCAAGGCCGACACCGGCGCGCCCGTCGTGACCAGATCGCGGAAGCCGTCGTCGATCGTGTGCACCTCCGCGATCACGCGGCGACCCTTGTAGCCGGTGCCGCCGCAACGCTCGCAGCCCACGGCCAGCGGCATCGTCTCCGGCCGCACCAACCCCATGTCGACAAACCACTGTTGCTCGCGCGGCTGCGCCGGCCGGTCGCCCACGCAGTGCGGGCAGAGGCAGCGCACCAGCCGCTGCACGATCACGCCGTTGAGCGCTGCCATGAAACCGAACATGTCCAGGTCGAAATGCTTGAAGCGGCCGGTCACGTCGAACACGCTGTTCGCATGCACCGTCGTCAGCACCTGGTGTCCAGTCAGCGCCGACTGCACCGCGATCTCCGCGGTCTCGGCGTCGCGGATCTCGCCCACGAGGATCCGGTCCGGGTCATGCCGCAGGATGGACCGCAGCCCCTTGGCGAAGGTCAGCCCCTTGCGCTCGTTCACCGGCACCTGCAGCACGCCGGCCAGCTCGTACTCGACCGGGTCCTCGATCGTGATGATCTTCTCGATGCCGTTGTTGACCTCGGACAGCGCGGCGTACACCGTGGTCGTCTTGCCGCTGCCGGTCGGCCCGGTCACCAGCAGCATGCCGTGCGGCAGACCGGCCAGCTCGCGGATGTTCGCGGCGCCCGCCGCGTCGAAACCGAGCAGGTCCAGCGACACCTGGTCCGCCGGATCGCGCAACTGCGCCTTGTCCAGCAGCCGCAGCACGGCGTCCTCGCCGAACACGCTCGGGATGACGGACACGCGCAGGTCCAGCTCGCCGCCGCCCAGGGCGACGCGGAAACGTCCGTCCTGCGGCAGTCGCCGCTCGGTGATGTCGAGCTGCGCCAGCACCTTGATGCGGGAGATCGCCTCCTCCGCGCCGCGCGTGCCTTCCAGGCGGCCATGCGGCATCAGCACGCCGTCGCGGCGCAGGCGCACGCTCACGCCCTGCCGGTCGCATTCGAAATGGATGTCGCTGGCGCCGACCTCGTACGCGCGGCGCAAGGCCTGGTCGACGAAGGCCACCACCGGCCCCTCCGCCGCGCCCGTCGTGTCGGGGACGCCGGTCTCCCGACCCGGTGTCGCGGCGGGCGTGCCGCACCACGCGTCCAGCTGCACGCGCGTCGCCGCGATCGCGGGCATGCGCCGGCCCGCCGCCTGCGCCGCGCGGCGCAGCACGGCGTCGTCCCAGGGGTCTGCCATCGCCAGCCGCAGCCGGTCCGGATCGCCGTCCAGCCTCACAGGAACCGCGCGCACCTGCCTCGCCAGGGCGGCGCCGCCCGCACCCAGCAACGCCAGGTCCGCGACGGCACGAGCCGCGGCGGTGTCATCCAGCATCTCCATGCCGCCGGTCTCGCGCAGCAGCGCGGGCAAGTCCTGACCCCAGCCGCCGCGCAGCAGCTGATCCAGTACGGCGTCCGCGCCGGCCTGGGCGGCCTGACGCCGCGCGGCCTGCAACGCGGCGCGGAAGTCGGAGCGGGATTCGGCGTTCATCGGGCGGGGGCTCTCATCGGGAAGGAGGTCGGCAGGGTGGGTGCGGAACGTGGCGCTCAGCGGATGCTGCTCGCGATGTCGAAGATCGGCAGGTACATCAGGACGACGATGCTGCCCACCAGCAGCGAGACCAACAGCAGCATCACCGGCTCGACGATGCGCGTCGCGCGATCCATGAAGGCGGCGAAGTTGCCCGCGTGCCGCTCCGCGATCGTCTGCAGCACGCGCTCGAAGTTGCCCGAGCGCTCGCCCACGGCCAACAGGCGCTGCGTGACGGTGTCGGTCAGGCCGTGCTCGGAGAAGGCGCTGGAGACGCGCACGCCGCGCGTCAGCGCCAGCCGCGCGTCGCGCATCGCGTGGTCCATGTCGGCGCCGAGCGCCAGGCCTTCGCAGCGCAGCAGCGTCTCGTCCAGCGTGTAGCCGCCGCGGAACATCACCGTCATCGAGTGGTACAGCTTCGCGAGCCGGAACTCGCGCAGCGCGCGCCGCACCGGCGGGATCACGGCGGCCGCGCGCATCGCCGCGCGCTGGATCGCGCCCTGGCGCCATGCCACGACGCCGAGCGCCGCCAGCGCCGCCGCCGCCGCCAGGATGCCGAGCCGGTGCTCCCGCACGAACGTGCTGGCCACCGTCAGCAGATGGGTCGACCAGCTCATCTCGCCGCGCAGGTCCGCGTACATCGACGCGAAACGCGGCAGCACCACGACGATCAGGAAGCCGCTCACCAGCAGCCCCAGGCCGAGCACCAGGCTCGGATAGATCGCCGCGCTGACGACCTTCTTGCGCAGCGTCTCGACCATCTCGTGATACCGCAGGAACTCGGAGAGCGCCTCGGCCAGCGAGCTGCTGCGCTCGCTGGCGCGCACGCTGGCCACCAGCACCATGGGAAAGCGGCCCAGCGCCTCCATCGCCACCGACAGCGCCTTGCCCTGATGCAGTTGCGCCAGCAAGGCGGCCTGGAGCTCGGCGCGCGCGCCGTCGGCGCCGGACTGCGCCTGCAGCGTCTCGATGGCCTCGACGACCGTCATCCCGGCGACCAGCAGCGTGCGCAACTCCTGGCACCACCAGGCGATGTCCAGCGCGCTCGCCCGCGCGCCGGCCGTTCCGACACCGGCCGTGGCGCCGGTCGTAGCGCTTGTCGTGGCCCGCATCGTGGCGGGCTCGCGCACCGGCTCGGCGGCCAGCACCTTGCGGCCGTCCGGCAACTGCGTGCCCAGCGCCTCGCGCGAGGCCACCTCCATCAGCTCCTCGCTGACGGACAGGCGCACGGGGTCGAGCAGGCGGACGCGCAGCTTCATGTCAGCGTGTCCTCTCAGAGCTGCACGTCGGCGTCGTCGCCAGTGCCGCCGGCCACCCGGTCACGCCCGAAGCTGAACAACTCGTAGTCCTTGCCCGGCTGCTGCGACGGGATGCGGTACTGGTACGGCATGCCCCACGGATCGTTGGGGAGTTCGCCCTTCAGGTAGGGACCGCGCCAGCGCGGGTCGTTGGCGTCGCTGCGCACCAGCGCGGCCAGGCCCTCGGCGGTGTCGGGGAAGCGCCCCATGTCGATGCGGTAGGCCTGCAGCGCCTTGTCGATCGCGTCGATCTGCGCCTTGGCCGTGGTGACTTCGGAACGCGAGATCTGCGCCAGGAAGCGTGGTCCGACGATGCCGGTCAGCAGGCCGATGATCAGGATCACCACCAGCAGCTCCAGCAGCGTGAAGCCGCGGGAGCCGCGAGAGCGCATCGACCGGACGGAACGAGCGGAACAGGCGGAACTGGCGGAGCGAGCGAAAAGGGACGAACGGGGGGCGAGGTGTTTCATGTTGCTCTGGTCTCTCATTGCTCGGAGTCCACGACGAACTTCCAGTCTGAATAGCGCTGCGCCGGCTGCAGCAGCAGGCCGGGACGACGCACGGCGCCTGCGATCAGCGGCGCGTCCTCGCTGAGGCTCTGGACGCCGCGCACGCGTCCGTCCTCGCCGCGCACGACGCCCCAACGGCCGGTGGCGCCCACCGGATCCGGATAGAGGCGGCGCATGTGCCGCACGGTGCCGACGAAGCGCGTGTCCATCAGCAGCTCGTCCAGTTCCTGCGGCAGGCGCTTGTCGGTGCCCGGCGAACTGCGCCGGTAGCGCTCCAGCGCCTGCACGTAGAGCGTGCCGATGCGCAGCAGCTGCTGCTCCTTCTCGCGCCGGGCCGCGTCGGCCCAGGACTGCGCGGCGACCGACAGCGCCGCCGACATCAAGGCCACCAGCACCAGCACGGCCACCAGGCCGTAGCCTCGTGTGCGGATGCATATCGGCGAGCGATCACCACGAGGCATAGCTGCTCCCGTCGGACGCGATCTCTCGCGCGCCGCTGCGCACGTCGAAGACGCCTTCGCCGTCGGCGTTGCCCGCGCGCGGCGGCACGGCGACCCAGGTGTCGGCGCGGCTCGTCACCGGGTCGACCGGAATGGCGCGCAGATAACGGCGTTCGACCAGTTCCGGCAGCTCCTTTGGATACCGGCCCTGGTCGCTGTAGAACTTGTCGATCGCGTCGCGCATCGCGTGCAGGTTGTGGCGCAGCGCCGTATCGCGCGCGCGGTCGACGTGCTGCACGTAGCGCGGCGCGGCCACGCTGAGCAGCAGCGCCAGCGAGGCCAGCACCACGAGCAGCTCGATCACGGTGAAGCCCCGCGCCGCGGCGCCGCCTCGGCGGAGATCGCGGGGAGCCACCGTCGTCCTCGTCATGACGTGCGCGCGCTTCACCATGGCTTCACCATTGCCTCACCATTGTTTCAACGGCACGCCGTTGAGCCCGGTGGCTGTGGACTTGGAGTACACGTCGTAGACCTCCGCGCCGGGCTGCGGGTTGTCGGCATCCGACTGGTAGCCGCGCAGGCCCCAGCTCTGCTCGGCCGGCACGCCGGGCTCCGCGAACGGGTCGCGCGGCACCCGGCGCAGGAAACGGATCGTCTGGCCTTGATGCTCGGTGCGCGCGTCGGCGACCTCTCGCGTCAGGCTCTGCAGCGACTCCGGATAGGGCGGACGGTCGCTCGCGCCCAGCACCGCGCCGGACTCGCGCGCCGCGCGATAGGCGTCGAGCGCGTCGCGGATCTCCCAGAGCGCGCGCTTGAGTTCGCGCTCCTTCTCGCGCTGCGCCGTCCTCTCCGCCATCGGCAGCGCCAGCGAAGCGAGGAAGCCGAGGATGCCCAGGCAGACAAGCAGCTCGATCAGCGTGAAGCCGCGGATCCGCCCAGACGCGCGCGCGCCGCCGGCACCGACGCCGCGTGAGCGGCGGGCAGCGGAATCGGTGGCGGGCGCGCGTTGCGGCGTCATCGTCACTTCACCTCGATCACGGCGGGCGCCGGCAGCGTGGGCCGCTCGCCGTTGGGCTCGAGCGAGACCGGCTGCGCCGTGCCCACGCGCACTTCGGCGCGGCCCGCTGCGGCGGCCTTGAAGCGCAGCTTGAAGACACCGCCCGCGCCCTCCGCCGCCGTCGCCTGGTTGCGCAGCACGCTGAGGTTGACGCGGCCGGGTTCGACGCGTTTGCTGAAGCTGGTGACGGCGCCGCCCCTTCGGAAGTAGTCGTCCTCGTCGGCGTCGACCAGCGTGAGCTTGTCGGCGCTGTACTGCAGCTCGGTCATGAGGCCGCGCAGGTTGGCGTCGCGCAGATCGAGGCGGACCTCGACGGTGTCGCCGACCTTGGCTTGCGCCGGCGCGGCGAGCGACAGCGCCGGCATCCTGCGCATCGCCGGGTCCGCGGCGCCCGGCGCGCCCGGCTGTGCCGGGACAGGCACGACGGCGGAGACGCCCGGCGTGCCCGCCGCTCCTGGCGCTCCTGGCGCTCCTGGCACGGCAGTGCCTGCCATCGCTGCTGCCGGCGCGCTCGTTGCACCGGGCGTCGAGGGCACCGCGGACCTGCCGTCGGCCTGCGGCGTGTTGAACTGCAGTCCGCCGACCTGGCGCAGCTTGGGCGAGGCTTCGGTGCCGACCCACATCTCGGACTCGCTCGCGTTCAGGCGCTTGACGTTGCGCAGCACGCGCGGCGTGATGGCGAGCAGCAGCTCCGAGCGCTTGCCGTCGTCGAGCTGGCTGGAGAACAGCCGGCCGAGCACCGGCAGGTCGCCGAGGCCGGGCACGCGGCTGGACGTCGCGCGCTCGTCGCGGCTGATCAGGCCGGCCAGCAACTGCGTTTCCCCGTCGCGCAGACGCAGCAGCGTCGTCGCGTTGCGGGTGCCGATCTGGTACGCGATCGAGCCGGCGGAGGTCTTGATCGAGGTCCCGAGCGAGCTGACTTCCAGCGCGACCTTGATGGCGACCTCGTCGTCGGCGAAGACGGTGGGCTCGACGTCGAGCTTCAGGCCGACGTCGAGGTAGCTGATGCTCTCGGACACGAAGCCGCCGGTGCCGGTGGTCGTGGACACGACCGGGATCTTGTCGCCGATCATGATCTTGGCCTTTTCCCGGTTGCGAACGCGCAGCTTCGGATTGGCCAGCGTGGAGCTGTCCCCGACTTCGCGGCGCAGGTTGACGAGGATGTTGCCCGGGTTGAGGCCGACGCCGATGCGGTTGCGGCCGATGTTCTCGAAGTCGGCGAGCGTCAGCTGCGTGGAATCGCCGGTGGGCAGCGGCGTCAGCGAGAACGACGTGGGCAGCTTCACGCCGAGCTCGGTGAGGCGTGTGGCGTTGACCTCGAGCACCTCGACCTCCAGCAGCACCTCGGGTTCCGCGCTGTCGAAGACGGCGATCAGGCGTTCGGCGAGCTGGATGTTCTCGGGCGAGTCGCGCAGCGCCAGCAGGTTGGAGCGCTCGTCGACGAAGGGCTCGCGGATCTTGAGCATCGCCTTCAGGAAGGCGGCGGCGCCCTTGGGATCGCTGTTGGCGAGGTTGAACACGCGCACCAGCTGTTCCTGGTATTCGCGGTGCTTCTCGGCGGTGTTGGGGTAGATGACGATGGTGCGCGAGTCGATGACCTTCTTCGCCAGCTGGTTGCTGGCGGTGATCAGGTCCAGCGCGTCCTCGACCTTGGCCTGGCGCAGCAGCACGGTGACGCGGACGTCGGCGCGCACGTCGCGGTCGAGCACGAAGTTGATGCCGCTGTGTCGGGTGACGACGTCCAGCACGGTGCGCAGGCTGGCGTCGCGGAAGTCGAGCGAGATCGGTCGCGACTCGGTCAGCACGCCGTTGAGCGCCTGGACCTGCGCGCTGCGCTGGTCGCTGAGCAGCCGGCGCTGCAGGTCCTGCAGGCCGCCGTGGCGGGGGTTGTCCTTGAGCGCCTGTTCCAGCGCGCGCAGCGCGCGGTCGGGCTGCTTGGCCTCGACCCACTTCTGCGCGGCGGCAAGGTCGGCTGCGCCCTTGCGTTCGAGCTCCATGTCGGCGAGCAGCGCCTGCACGCGGGCGTTGGTCGGATCGAGCTCGAGCGCCTGTCGCAGCGTGACGGTGGCCTCGTCGAACTGGCCGGCGGCGCGTTGCGTGAGTGCCTGAGAGATCAGCCGCATCTGCGATTCGGCGCGCGCCTGCAGCAGCGTGGTGCGCAGGGCGGTGCTCTCCGGGTAGTCGCGCAGGCCGTTCTCGAGCGTGTTCATCGCCTCGCGGTACTGGCCGCCGGCCATGGCGCGGCGCGACTCGTCGCGGATGCGGTTCTCGGCGCAGCCGGCCAGCAGCAGCAGCGCCGCAAGCGCGGCGGCGGTGCAGGCGGTCGTCGCAGCCGGGCGTTGGAGGACACCGGAACGAGCGAGGCGGGAGAAGCCGGCGAGGCGGACGAAGCGGACGGATCGTTGAAGCATCGGGCGGACGGATCAGGGTGACGGGGATGCCGCCGGAATGCGGATCACGGTGCGCTGCTGGAGGGGCTCGTAGACGAGACGGATCTCGTCGTCAGTGATGGCTTCGACACGGAAGCCCTCGTCGAGGCGGGTGCCGGTCTCGACGAGCACGTCCTTGTCGGGCCGCGCGAGGTAGACCTTGCGCTGGCCCTGCGGGTCGATGAACTGGCCGAGGTAGCGGTAGTTCAGCGCCGGCGCCTGCGGTGGGGGCGGCGGCGGTGGAGGGGGTGGCGGCGGAGGCGCCGGAGGAGCCGGCGGCTGCGGGATCGAGAACGGGTCGCGGTCGGCGGGCTCGAGGGGTTGCTCGGGCAGCCGGGCGGGGATGGCGGGCAGCGCGAGCGACTGGCCCGGCGCGGCGGTGCGCGCCGCGGTGGGCGTCGATGGCCGCGGTGCGGGCGCAGTGGCAGCGACGACTGGAGGATCGGCGGGGGCGAGCATGGCCCAGACGCTGGCCACGGCGCTCAGGCCCAGCGCCCAGCGCAAGCCGGGGCGCAGGCCCTTGGCGGGTACGGCGGTGGAGGTCGGAGTGCGCCTGAACATCGATGCGCTTTCAGCGACGGAGCGTAGCGGCGGAGGCCGATGGCGCCGAAGGAGGAGGCGACTTGGCTGTTGCCGAAGCGGCGATGGCGGTGGCAGCAGGCGCAGACGTCGGCGATGCGACGATCGTTGCGGGGACTGCGTCGATCGGGCTCGTCGATGCGGTGCCAGCCAGCGGTCGACTCAGCCACGTGGCGACGACGCGCGCTTCCAGATCGCCGCCGACGGGAGCGGTCATCGGTCGCGCCGTGTTCATGCCGTTCATGGCATTCATCGGCGCGAAGCCGCCCGCCGGATTCGGGGCGGCGCCGGCCGCGCGCCGCAACGAGATCTGCTGCAGCACCGCCTGCTGGGCATCGCGCGTGAGCAGTTCCGCGAGGACCGTCTTGATCGCCGCGTAGCTGCCGCGCAGATTGACGTCCAGGCTCATGCGTCCGAGCGTGTTGGCGGTCGGCGCTTGTTGGGCGGTGGAGATCGAGGTGACGAGCACGGACTGCGATTCGGCCGCTTCGCGCAGATGCGTGACGGCGCGAGCGGAGGACTGCGCCAGGGGCAGACGCGCGGCGAACGGTGACGCATCGGCGGTCGGCGCGGTGGCGGCCTTGGCGCGCAGCGCGGCCAGCTCGGTGCGCGCGGCCTGCTCATGCGCGAGCGCGAGGTGCTCGGCCTGACGCGCGACGATCAGCAGCGCGCCGGCGAGCAGCGGAGGCACGAGCGCGACGCCAACCCACACGACCGTCGGCGCATGCGAGAGGCGTTGCTTGAGTGCGGCGGGATCCGTCAGCGCACGCCAGTCGATCGAGGTCAGGCGCATGACGGAACAGACGCTGAGACAAGAGCGGAACGGAGAAATCCGGCCAGGACTGCTGCCGAATGCATAGTGCTGCGCCGGTCTAAGCGACCGAGCTCCGGACGCGCGAGTGGCGCCTTGGCACGCCGATGGCGCGCCAGATGGTGATGCTCATGTGGTTCCTCCCCGATTCGCGGTGCCGCAGGCACCGCGCGGCCTCGATGTTTTATGGCCGGCGCGTGACTCTATCGCGAGCACATGGCGGAGATGAACCGCGAGGTGCGAAAGCAACTAGAGGATTGTCCTAATGACCTCAGGTGGCTCGAACTCAATTCACTTTTTCGCATTGTTTAGAAGCCAAAATCCAATCCATAAAATCAACGCAGCGAAAAAAGTTGGCGCCCAGAATGAAATGAACTCAAGTGTATCCTCCGCTTGTGCTACATCCTCGGCAATTAGTGGACCAATTATCCATTCAATGGCCTGAAGGAGAGCTCGAGGGCGATGATGCACCCACCAATCACCGTGGGACTGCCAAAATCTGGCGATCCCCCAGGAGCTGGGAAATAAGAATACAAAGGAAAGCCAAAATTTCATTTTTTCCTTCTCGCAATGGAATTGAATCTTGGGACTTTCACGCGCAAGCCTATTCGGAAACTTGTTGCCGTATATGAGATCCGGTTGGGGCCTCGGTATAGACTCTCAGGGATGCCCCACCTTTTCCATAGTTATTGCTCAGCAAGCTATTCAACTCGTTGAATGTCTTGGTATTGCACACCATACACCCAAGTGACATTCCGCCATTTCCTTCGGAATCGCGCCCCGGGTGGATGGTTATTCCTGCCATCACGTCGCCGTCTGGCAGCTTCACTTTACCAGCAACACCGATATTTGAAATGAGCGGCTGCCCTTCGTGTTTGTTGACGTCACCTGATTTATTTCCAGACAACATGGAACCAATTGTCTGCTTCAATCCAGCAATTCCTGTCTTTACTTCAACGTGAGCACGAGGCGTGATCGAGTAATTCCCTTGAGGCAACTGTTTTTCGCTGTTTATTGTAGTGGTATTAAATGTCCCCTCCATTGATCTACCAGACCCGTAGTCCATCGCGAAGAATTTGTAGCCTCCTGATTCAACAGGGAAAGCATAGATAACAGTTTTTTCTTCTGGTAGGCGAGGTTCTTTTCCATCCGGATCAACGGAGGAAAATGGGCTATTGTTTACATAGGTATAATAACCAAAACCCTTCCCGGTATTTCCATCGGTGGCGATGGGATCGACACTCAGGAATCTCGCCGCAATCGGATCGTAATACCTCTGCTGCATGTACACGAGAGCCGTCTCCGAATCCTGCACATGCCCGGTGAAGCCGATGACGCTGGTGGCTTTGCTTGGCTTGGTGCCCGCAGCCGGGAAGCCGTAGGGCTCGAACCTCGTCCTGTTGAGCACCGCCCCGGCCGCGCTCGAATGCGCCACCGGACTGCCCAGCGCGTCGGTGTGCGGGTACTGCGTGATCCCAGCTGTCACCTCCGCGATCTGCTTGCCCGCCAGATAGACATACATGGTCTCCGACTGCTTTCGGCCACCGAGACAGGTACTTCCCGAGAGTGTGCCGCTGGCGCAGCTGTAGTTCGGCGTTGCGTTGCTGGCTGTGGTCTTCGTGCAAGTGCTGCCGCTGAGCGAGTCTCCCGCGTTGCACGCCCACGCGCTCACCGACGCGCCGTAGGTGCTGGACGCCACGTGCGTGCAGGTGCTGCCGCTCAGGCTGTCGCCCGCATTGCAGACGTAGCTCGGCGTCGCGCCGTAGGTGCTCGTGGCGTACTGCGAGCACGTCGTCCCGCTCAGCGAGTCCCCGCCGTTGCACGCCCAGCTCGCGATGGATGCGCCGTAGTTCGAGGAGATCAGGCAGCTGCTGCCCGACACCGTGCCGCTTGAGCAGCTGTAGCTCGAGATCGAGGCGGCTTGCGTGCTGGTGGTGACGCACTGGTTGCCGCTGAGCGAGCCGCCGCTCGGGCAGGCGTAGCTCGTCACGTTGGCGGCGAAGTAGCACGACAGGTTCTTGCCGCCCGTGCGCACCGACGTCAGGAACTGCAGCGGATAGGCACTGTTAGCGAGCCGGCAGCGGTCGTCGTCCGTCTCGTCATTGCCGATGATGGCCTTGCCGATGCACTCGTGGTTCGCGTCGGGCGAGCCCAGGCCCGCGCAGGTGTAGCCCTGCGGCGTGGCTCCGGTCGAGGTCGTGCGCGTGCAGGTCGATCCGCTCAAGGTATAGCCGCCCGGGCAGGCATACACCGGCGTGGCCGCCACGCTGGCGACGTGCGTGCAGGTGGACCCGCTCAGGCTGTCGCCCGCGTTGCACGCGTACACCGGCGAGGCGCCATAGGTGTTGGCCACGTAGGTGTGCGAGCAGGTGCTGCCGCTCAGGCTGTCGCCTGCATTGCACGACCAACTCGCCACCGACGCGCCGTAGGTGCTCGTGTCCACGTGCGTGCAGGTCGTGCCGCTGAGCGAGTCCCCCGCGTTGCAGACATACCCGTTGGGCGTGGCGCCGTAGGTGCTTGTCGTCAGGCACTGGCTGCCAGAGAGCGTTCCCGCGCTGCAGCTGTAGCTCGCAATCGTCGCGGGCACGTCCGGCTGCACCTCGTCGGCCGCGCCCCACAGCAGCTGTCCACCCTGGCCGTAGACCTGCACCCGCGTGGAGCCGTCGTTGTTGCGGATCCAGGTGCGCCGGCCGTGGCCGTCGTACTGGTAGCTACCTCCCCGGTTCGAGGACGCCATCCGGTTGCCCAGGTCGAACCCGTAGGACTGGTCGCCCTTGCTGAGGATGTTGCCGCGCTCGTCGTACTGGTACTGGTACAACGCCCCGTTGGTCATCACGGTCGCGAGGCGGTTGCGCCCGTCGTAGCCCATGCTGCTGGCGCGCGCGCCCACCGTGGCCGAGGTGATGTTGTCCACCGCGTCGTAGGTGTAGCTCGCGTTGCCCCACACGCCCGGTGCGTTGGCCGAGGTCAGCCGGTCCAGCGCGTCGTAGCCCATGCTGCGGTTGAAGACGCCTTCCTGCTGGTCCGCGATCGCAGCGACGTTGCCGTTCTCGTCGTAGCTGTACTGGTCCTGCAGCACGCCCGCGTCGCGGTTCACCAGCGGCAGCCCGCGCTTGTTCTGCGTCAGCGTGTGCGCGATGCCGTTGCCCAGCGTGTAGCCGGCCACGGCGCCGTTGGGGTGGTAGCTCACGCCAGCGGCGTAGCTTCCCGCGCTCGTGGCTTCGCCCAGGCCGTTGGGCGTGTACGCCACCGTCGATCCATTGGGATAGCCCAGCGAGTCGAGATCCCCCGCGCTGTTGTGATTCCACGCGAAGCTGAACTGCCGGCCGCTGAAGTTCAGGATCTCGCTGCTGAGCTGGCGCAGCGCGTTGTAGCCGTAAACCCAGGTCGAGCCGTTGCTGACGATGGACTCCAGCTTGGCGTCAGGCGTGTAGGTCCGCGTGATGCCCGGACTGCCGTCGCCATAGGTGGTCGTGAGCAACTGGCCGATGGCGTCGTAGCCGTAGGCGATCTTGGCGCTGGCGGGCACGCTGGCCGTGTCGCAGGTCGTCGTGCCGGGCAAGGCCTGACCCGGGGCGCGCCAAGCGACGTTGCCCGCCAGGTCGTAGTCCTGCACCGTCGCGCCGACCTCCGGCTCGATGGTCTTGCACAGGCGCTGGCCCGCGTCGTAGACGTAGGCGCGCGTCACGCCGCCGCGCGTGATGCTCGTGGGTTTGCCGAACGCGTCGCGCGCGATGCTGACCTGCACGCCCAGCGGCGCTTCGATCGTCTGGATGCTGGCCTCGTCGGGCTTGTCCAGCGCCCACATCGTCTGCGTCGTCTGGAAGCCGCGCGGGTTGGTGACGCGGGTCTTGAAGCCGGCCAGGTACTCCGTCTTCGTGCTCAGCGCGGTGACGTCGCTGAGCTCGCTGTCGGCGTCGACCTGCGTCGGGCGGCCGAGGGCGTCGTAGGTCGTGCGCTTGCCCGCCGGGCGCAGCGCCACGCTGGCGATGTCGCGCTGCGGATAACTCTCGTAGGTGACCCGGTTCTGCGTGTCGAAGGCCTTGACCACGACCTTGCGGGTGTTGGCCTCGTCGCTCGCATCCCAGGTGCG